>CAVXVO010000005.1:0-542500 GCA_963765295.1 uncultured Actinomycetes bacterium | reverse complement strand
TCCGCCATGGGCGCTGGGAGCTTGAGAGGAGTCGTCTCTAGTACGAGAGGACCGAGACGAACAGACCTCTGGTGTATCAGTCGTCGTGCCAACGGCGCTGCTGATTAGCCACGTCTGGATGGGATAACCGCTGAAAGCATCTAAGCGGGAAGCCCACCTCGAGATGAGGCTCCCCATCCTCTAGAAGGAGTAAGGGCCGTGGGAGACCACCACGTTGATAGGCGGGACGTGTAAGCGCAGCAATGCGTTCAGCGGACCCGTACTAATTGCCCGAGGTCTTGATTTAGAACACCTAGATGTCGCTATGGGGTTTTGAGGGTGAGTGCGGTTGCGCACCCCTTGACAGTTTCGGCGGTCATAGCGGCGGGGGTACACCTCTTCCCATTCCGAACAGAGAAGTTAAGCCCGCCAGCGCCGATGGTACTCGGGGCGCAAGCCCCCGGGAGAGTAGGTCGCCGCCGAATTCTTCGAAGGCCCCGAGAGGGGCCTTCGCCGTTTCAGGCCGCGCGCAGCTTGTCCCGCCAGTCGGGATCGAGCGCGCGCAGCCGGCCCACGCGCTCGGCGACGGACGGGTGCGTGACGAAGAGAGCGGCCACGCCTTCCTCCAGGAAGGGATTGATCGTGTACAGCGGCTCGGTCGCCGTCGATGCCTGGAACTCCAGAAGCTCCGCGGCCTGCTCGAGGCGGATCAGCGCGTCCGCGAGACCGTGGGGCGACTCGCAGAGCCTCGCCGCGAGCTGATCGGCCTCGAACTCCCGTTTCTGCGAGAGCAGCGCGTGAACGACTGCGGACGCGATCGGGCCGAGCACGAAGAGCAGCGACCGCTCGAACCAGCCGCCGATGCGGCTCGCCTCGACGATCGCGGCCGACAGCACGACCGCCGTCGCCTGAACGACGACGTCCCGCCGCATGACGTGCGCAAGCTCGTGCGCGAGCACGCCCTCGACCTCCGCCGGCGCCGGCAACCGGGCGAGCGCCTCGGTCACGACCACCGCCGACGAGGTGGCCCCGCGCCCGGCGGCGAGCGCGAGCGGCGGTCCCTTCTCGATCATGAACACACGCGGCTTCGCGACGCCGGCGCGCAGCGCGAGCCGTTCGACAGTCGCGTGCAGATCGGGCGCCTCCCGCACCGAGACCTCACGGGCGTGCACCATGCCGAGGACGACCCGCTCGAGGGACACGTAGGCCGCGATTCCGAGCAGGACGCCGCAGAACACGAACGAGGAGGCGACCTGCACGCCCCCGATCACGTACCCGATCAGACCGAGGATCGCGCACAGGACGGCGAGGACGAGCCATGCCTTGAGCACGTTGCGCACGGGCGCGAGCGCGCTCACTGAAGGAACCCGCTAGCTCTCGTCGGTCTCGTCTTCGGCGAGGCCGCGAGGCGGCCAGTCCGGCTCGGGTGCGTCGCACCGGCTCGAACAGTGCAGTGAGGCCACGTTCTGGAGCGGAATCAGGATGTGCCCGTTCAGCTCGACGTGGGCGATCTCGTCGATCGAGCAGTAGGCGGTGAGCACACCTTCCTGGTAGTCGCCCCCGAACAGGGCGACCTCGACCTGCTCGCCCTTGTACTTGCTCGTGTAGTCGTCCACGAAGAGCTCAGTCTATCGCCCGGAATTCGCCGTCCTCGACTGCCACTGCCCAGACGCCGCAGTTCTCGAGCACGGGCGACGCCTCTCCCACCGCTGCCTCCTGGACTCGCCGAAGCGTTCCGCCGTGCGCGACGACGAGCACGCGCTCGCCTGGATGTGCCGCGGCGATGCCGAAGAGTGCCTCGAGGGCACGGGCGCGGTGAGCCTCGTAGCTCTCCCCGTCCCAGCGGGTGCTATCGATCTCGGCGCGTGTGCGTCCCTGCCACGAACCGACGTCGATCTCCCGCAACCTCGGGTCGGCGGTGACCGGCAGCCCGAGCGACGCCGCGACGATGGCGGCTGTCTCCGCGGCCCGGCTCAGGTCGCTGGTGTAGACGGCCGTGAGCCGCTCGTCGCCGAGGGACGCGGCGAGCCGTCTCGCCTGCGCGCGGCCGGTGTCGTTCAGGGGCTCGTCGGCGTGGCCCTGGAAGCGCAGGTCACGGTTCCAGTCGGTTTCGCCGTGGCGGGCGAGGAGGATCGTGGTCATGGGCTGTACGCTAGCGCCCGCATGGACCTCGGCCTCAAAGACCGGCTTTGCCTCGTGACCGGCTCGACCGGCGGGATCGGCCGCGAGACGGCGCGGCTGCTGGCCGCCGAGGGCGCCCGGGTCGCGACGTGCGCTCGAGGAGACGCGCCGGGCGTCGGCGAGGCAGTCCACGTGCGCGCCGACCTCTCGCAAGCGGGAGAGCCCGAGCGGGCGGTGGCCGAGGCGGCCGCTGCACTCGGCGGGCTGCACGTTCTCGTCAACAACGTCGGCATCGCGCGACAGGCGAAGTTCGAGGAGGTGCCCGACGAGGAGTGGGACGCCTACTGGCACCTGAACGTCATGAGCTACGTGCGCGCCTGCCGAGCGGCCTTGCCACTCCTGCGCGCAGGCGGCGGTGCGATCGTCAACGTGTCGTCCACCGCCGGCAAGCGGCCGTCGACCGGGATGCCGCACTACTCCGTGACCAAGGCGGCGGTGCTGTCGCTGTCGCGGCTTCTCGCCGACCTGTACGCGAAGGACGGCATCCGCTGCAACGCCGTGACCCCCGGTCCGACCGCGACCGCCGCCTGGCTCGGCGAGGGCGGCCTCGCCGACCAGCAGGGCGGAGATCGCGAGGCGGTGCTCGAGAAGGTCGGCGCCGGCCGTCCGCTCGGCCGCCTGGCAACACCCGAGGAGATCGCCGCCGTCGTCGTCTTCCTGTGCTCCGCGCGCGCGAGCTACGTGACCGGCGCCGCCTGGAGCGCGGACGGCGGCACCGTGCCGATCATCATCTGAGCCGGCCACGCCGCGTTCGGCCGTGTCCGAAACGCGCCGGGAAACGCCGAACGTTCCAGCCGTGATCGCGAGTACGCTGGGCCATATGCCCGAGACCGCCGGGAGAGTTGGTGACGCCTTCGCGGAACGAATCCGCGAGCAGGAGGAGCGCACACTCTCATCCGCAGGCCGTGCGCTCGTACGAGACGCAGGGCAGGCACGAGCCGGAGCCCGAGTGCTCCGTCCGCACCCCCTTCCAGCGCGACCGCGACCGGATCGTGCACTCGAAGGCCTTCCGTCGCCTCAAGGGCAAGACGCAGGTGTTCATCGACCCGGTCGGCGACCACTACCGCACGCGAATGACGCACACGCTCGAGACGGCCGCGATCTCGCGTGTCGTCGCGCGCGCCCTGCAGCTGAACGAGGATCTCGTCGAGGCCGTCGGGCTCGGCCACGACATGGGCCACACTCCTTTCGGGCACGCGGGCGAGGACGCGCTCGACGAGGTGCTGCGCGAGCGTTTCGACCGGCCCTTCCGACACAACGAGCAGTCCTTCGCGATCGCGCAACGGCTGAACCTCACCCACGAGGTGTGCGACGGCATCCTCACGCACACGGGCGAGCGGGAGCCCGCGACGCGCGAGGGAAGAATCGTTCGGATTGTCGACCGGGTCGCCTACATCAACCACGACATCGACGACGCGATCCGGTTCGGGATCCTGAGCGAGGCCGACCTGCCACGGGAGGAGATCGAGCTGCTCGGCCCGACCGGCGACCGGCGGATCGACCGGCTCGTCCACGATCTCGTCGAGACGTCCGCGGAAGTGGGCGACATCCGCCAGTCGGACGAGGTCGGCGAGGCCATGCTCTCCCTGCGCGCGTTCATGTTCGACCGCGTCTACCTCGGCCCGCAGGTCGAGCCCGAGCACCGCCGCGCGCGCGAGGTGATCCGCCGGATCTTCGACCATGTGATCGCGCGCGGCGACGCCGTGGACGACGCCGTCGACTACGTTGCCGGGATGACCGACCGCTTCGCGCTCACCTACGTCGAGACGCTGGGCTAGCTGGAGTCTCGAAGAGTGGCGCGGATCAAGCCCGAGTCGGTCGAGGCCGTGAAGGCGGCCGGGGACATGCTGGACGTCGTCGGCGCACGCACGCAGCTCCGCAAGGCAGGCGCGCGCTACACGGGACGCTGCCCGTTCCACGAGGAGCGGACGCCGAGCTTCTCGGTGAACGCCGTCGACAAGCTGTACTACTGCTTCGGCTGCGGCGCGGGCGGTGACCTGATCTCGTTCGTCAAGGAGACCGAGAACCTGGATTTCTCCGGCGCGGTCGAATGGCTCGCCGACCGCTTCCGGGTCGAGCTCGAGTACGAGGAGGTGTCGCCGCGCATCGAGGCCGAGCGGCGGCGACGCGATCGGCTCGGGGAGCTGCTCGCCGCGGCGACGGCGTTCTACGAGCGCTGCCTGTGGGAGTCGAGCGGTGCCGACGACGCGCGGGCCTACCTCGCCGGGCGCGGCCTCGGCGAGGAGATCTGCCGTGCGTTCCGGCTCGGGTTCGCGCCGGGAGGGAAGACGCTGGCGCAGAAGGCCCGCGAGCGCGAGTTCACGGACGAGGAGCTGCTCACGGCCGGCCTCGTCAACCGCCGCGGCAACGACTACTTCACGCAGCGCATCGTCTTCCCGCTCTCCGACGCGCGCGGCCGCGTGCTCGGCTTCCAGGCGCGCAAGCTGCGCGAGGACGACCCGCTGCAGGCGAAGTACGTCAACTCGCCGGAGAGCGACCTGTTCCAGAAGGGCGCGATCCTGTACGGCCTCGACCTCGCCCGCGCGGCGATCGCGAAGCAGGACCGCGCGGTCGTCGTCGAGGGAAACACCGACGTGATCGCATTGCGCCAGGAAGGGCTCGAGCCCGTGGTCGCGTCGATGGGCACCGCACTCACCGACCGGCACCTGCGGCAGCTCTCGCGGCTGACGCGGAACCTCTGGCTCTGCTTCGACGGCGACGCGGCCGGCGAGGCGGCGACGCTCCGCGGAATGGAGCTCGCGGCCGAGCAGGGCTTCGTGATCAAGGTGGTGACGCTGCCCCCGGACGCCGACCCGGCCGACCTCGCAGCCGGCTTCGAGCAGCGCCTCGCGTCCGCCGAGCCCTATCTCGTCTACCGGGTGCGGGTCGAGATCGACCGCGCCGCCGACCGGCAGGAGGCGTTCGTCCGCATCCGCGAGATCCTCGGCCGCACCGAGGACTCGCCCGACCATCAGGACGCCGTTCGCCTCGCGGCCGACCGGCTCGACCTGCCGGCGGACCTTCAGGCCGGGCTTGCATCGCGGACACGCGCCGCCACGGGGACGCTCTCGCCCAAGGTGCTCGAGGCGGGCGACCGGCTCGAGCGGGACACGCTCGCCGGCTGCATCGCGCATGCGCAACTCGTGCCGTCCCTCGCGGAGCTCGAGCCGGAGGCCTTCGACTCCGAGCGCCACCGCGCCCTCCGCATCCACCTCGTCCAGGGCGGCGAGCCTGCCGAGGAGCTCGTGCCCCTGATCGCCGAGCTCGACGCGCGTGCGCTCGCCGAGAAGATCGACGAGCGCACGGCCAAGGAATTGCTCCTGCGTCTCACCGAGCGCGACCTCCGCCGCCAGCTGGCGCGCACCAACGGCGACCTCTCGCGCACGCTCGAGCTCCAGGAGAAGCTCGAGCGGGTGCGCAAGGCGCTCGAGGCTCTCTCGTAGGCTACGCTTGCGGCGCGGGAGTCCCTGACGGGGGCTGAGAGGCGGCCACGAGGCGCGCGACCGCGGAACCTGATCTGGGTCATGCCAGCGCAGGGAGGACAGAGGTGAGCGATCCACTCGTCATCGCCGGCCGGGAGTTCCGTTCGCGGCTGATCACGGGAACGGGGAAGTACCCGTCCCTCGAGGTCATGCGCGACGCCGTCGTCGCCTCTGGCTGCGAGCTCGTGACGGTCGCGGTTCGCCGCGTCGACCTCGACGAGATCGGCGAGGCGATCACGGACTGGCTGCCGGACGGGCGTGGCCCTGCTCCCGAACACCGCGGGGTGCCAGACCGCCGAGGAGGCCGTACGCGTCGCCCGGCTCGCCCGCGCAGGCGGCCTGCCCGACTGGATCAAGCTGGAGGTGATCCCCGACCCGCGCTACCTGCTTCCGGACGGCGAGCAGACGCTGCAGGCGGCGGTGCAGCTCGTCGAGGACGGATTCACCGTGCTGCCGTACGTCCTGCCGGATCCCGTCCTGCAGCGGAAGCTCGAGGCGGCCGGCTGCGCGACGGTGATGCCGCTCGCGGCGCCGATCGGCTCCGGGCGCGGGCTCAAGCTGCGCACGACGATCGAGATCATGATCGAGCAGGCCGAGGTGCCGGTGATCGTCGACGCGGGGCTGGCGGCGCCGTCGCAGGCGGCCGAGTGCATGGAGCTCGGCGCCGACGGTGTGCTCGCGAACACGGCGATCGGGCTCGCGGGCGACCCGGTCGCGATGGCACGCGCGTTTGCGCTCGGCGTCGAGGCGGGGCGGAGCGCGTACCTCGCCGGCCTGATCGACGAGTCGCGCGAGGCGCGACCGTCCAGCCCGATCACGGGCCTCGTCACGTCGTGAAGGTGGTCTGCAACGGGAAGGAGCTCGACCTCGAGCCCGAGGCGACGGTGTCGCGGCTGCTCGGCGAGCTCGGCGTCGAAGGCCCGTACGCGCTCGTGGAGCGAAACGGCGAGCCGGTCGAGCGCGATCGCTACGAGCGCGTCTCGCTCGAGGAGGGAGACACGATCGTTGTCGCACGACCCGTTGCCGGCGGCTGAGCTTCCGCGCCTCTACCTGATCACTGCGGCCCGGCCCGATCTGACCGCGTTCCTCGAAGCGGCAGTGCGCGGCGGCGTCGACATGGTCCAGATCCGGGACAAGGAACTGGGCGACTCCGAGCTCGTGCCCGTGCTGCACGAGGCGCGACGGGTGACGGAACGGCTCGGTGTGCCGCTCGTCGTCAACGACCGGCCCGACCTGGCGGCGCTGATCGGCGCGGACTTCGTGCACGTGGGCCAGGACGACCTGCCGGTCGACGTGGCACGGCGCTTCGGCGTGGCGGTGGGGCTCTCTACACACGCCACCGACGAGATCGACGGGGCCGACGCCGACTACATCGGGGTCGGCCCCGTCCATGCGACTCCGACGAAGGAGGGCCGGCCCGCCGTCGGCCTCGAGCTCGTCGCGCTACGCCGCCGAGCACGCGCGGCAGCCGTGGTTCGCGATCGGCGGCATCGACGAGGCCAACGTGCACGACGTCGTCGCAGCCGGCGCCGAGCGGATCGCCGTCGTGCGCGCGATCGGCGCTGCCGCCGACCCCGAGGCTGCCGCCGCGCAGCTGAGGAGCGCGCTTTCGAGCCGGTAAGATTGCCCCTGCCGCTTGACGGCCGGTCCCCGGTAGCTCAATTGGCAGAGCATCCGGCTGTTAACCGGAGGGTTGTTGGTTCGAGTCCAACCCGGGGAGTCAGAAAGCCCCTGCAGACGAGGGGCTTTCTTCGTCTAGAGAGAAAACGCGGTGGCTAGTTGCTACCGGATTTGCTACCGGACAGCCCGAACATGCGCTCCTCACCGCGGGCTGCGGCCCCGGGGAAAATGACCTGGGCGGCGTGGATGTACCGCTCCGTGATCGACCCCTGGGAGTGCCCTGCCTTCAACTGAATGTACGCCTGAGGGTTTCCTGCCGCCGCTTCGTGGGTGAGGGCTTGTATGCCGCAGGTCGTGCCAGACGCGGAACGGCTTGTCGATCTTCGCCCGGGTGAGCGCCGGCGGCATGTACCCGCGAGAAAGCTTGCTGGGATCGAGCGGAGTGCCGAGAGCGCTGATTCGGAAGGCGGGCGGATCTGATCGACCCGGCGACGTGCAAGCGGTTCGGGATCACCGAGGACTGAGGGTTTGCGTGCCTGGGCGACTCCTGGCGGCCTTAGACGCGGGAGCGGGCGGCTCGTTGCCGAGAACCGCCCGCCTGAGTCGTCGGTTAACGGGAGGTCAATGAACGGTTCCGATTGGGATTGCGGTTAGCTTCACCCAGTCGGCGAACGCGGCTCCGCTGGCCGCGCAGTAGAGCTGGATCGTGGTCGGGGCCGCGAGCGTCTCGACCGCTTGGAGAGGCAAGTCGATCTCGTCGCCGGCGGTATTTGTGCTGTTGCCGCTGTTGTCCCACTGGGTCACGAGGTCGTCAGGAGTGAGAGAGCAAAATACGGAGAGGTGTGCTGTCCCAGCGTGGGCGCCTAGCTTGGCTTGGATCAGGAACGTTCCCGCGGGAACCGACTTCGTGAGCAAGAGCGTCTGCGAGTTGCTGAGAGCGATCGCCGCGTTGGGCGGAGCAACTGCAGCGCTCCATATGTCGGGTGTGCCGCTCGCCCCGGTCGGGCCTGTTGCGCCGGTTGGACCGGTTGGACCCGTTGGGCCGGTCGAGCCAGTCGCTCCGGTGGCGCCTGCGTTCGCGCTCCAGTTCAACGGCACCTCCCACGACGCGCAGTTCCCGTTGATCTTGGACGTATCGATCACCCGCAACGCCCCCGTCGGGTTGCCGTGCGCAAGGCTCGTGTTGTAACAGCCGTGAATCACGCCGGACGCGTCCGGGATGCTCGCCTGGACAGCGGTCGCGATCCCGAACACCGCGCCACCAACCGCGAGCGCCAGCACAAGCCGCCCACCTCGGCTCAGGCTTCGAAGTCGATGCATACGTGCTCCTTCCGTCCCAGGCGAGATGTGTTTTCGTCTCGTCCGCCGCAGTCTCCTTGCTGGGGCGGCTGGCGTCAAAGAACGCGAGGTCAAGGTGCTCGGGCCGCCGCGCGAGCATCCGCGCCGCTCCTGGCTCGGCCCGGAATGGCAGGCGCTCGAACTGCTCGCCGCGTTGCCGGACGACGCGGGCGTGTAGGCGGTGTGGCGGGCGCCGAGCGGCTAGATCGCCCGGAGACTCGCCGTAGACAGCCCAGAGCTGCGGCTCGAGGTCAACCTACGACGGACGAGCGTCCTTGCCCAGTGAATCCGGAGGCTTGGATCGTGCCGGGCCGTCGGTTTGGCGACCGTGCTCACTCAGCTCTATGCCGCCGACCGCACCGGCAAGGTTTCCGCACTTCCTGCACACGGCGTACGCCGCATGCGCCGACGAAATCGGCCTGAGCTAACGGCTCCCGCGAAGCAAACCGTACCGTTCCCGGTCCCTTGTTCCCTCAGTTGCCCTCAGGGCAGCTCGAGAATGGTCTCCTCGATCTCGGCGGCGCGTGCCGGGGCAAAGGACACCTCCGTACCGATCGGGTGGAAGCCCGCCTTCTGAAGCACTCGTAGCGAGCCGGCGTTGTCGCTCGCAGCACGGGCCCGGATCGGCCGAACCGAGATCTCCTCGAGGAGCAGGCCAAGGGCCTGCGTTGCAATCCCTTGCCCCCAGCACGTGCGATCTATCCAGTAGGTGACCTCCGTCACTCCCTCGGAGACGTAGCTCGCGACGGTGCCGACGAGCAGAGAATCGCGGATGATGGCCCGAAGCCTGTTCTCGGACGAGGACATGATCTTCGTCATGTGGGCGTCGAAGGCGCTTCGATCGCTCGGGTCTTCAGCTGTGAACGCCGCCATGCGTACCGACTCCGGATCGCGCATCTGCTCGAAGATCGCGTCGAGATCCGCGACTTCTACCGGCCGAAGTGCCACCTCCGACATGTGGACGATCCCCCCTGGTTGTGACGCTAGTCGTGCGGAGCGGCTTCCGCGTCGCGATAGATCTGATAGGCGAGGCTATCGGGTACGAACGGCATCGCTCCCGCCATCCGAGCGTAGTCTGGATCGACCGAGTTACGTGCTTCTTCTTGCTCGTAGGTGCCAAGATCGGGATAGGCGAAGACCAGCCGGACGGCGTTCATCTCGCCCGACAGCGCTTGCAGGATGCGGCAGTCGGCATCTCCGCGCTCGGCGCGAAACCGTCGCCACTTCTCCGCGGCGGAAACGAACTCGGCGAACCGCCCGAGAACGATGCGTCCTGTGACGTGCACTTCGATTGGCATCAGCATCTCCTGTCGTGTCGCGGTCCCGGGTCGGCGTCAGCCAACGATGCCAATCTTCTCGTATTGACCGGGCACCGATGATTTCCGGGCGGCGGCGGCGTCTGAAGCACCAGCGCAGGACATTCCCCCACCAAGCACGGTCCTCACACGACCCGAGACCAAGGAGCTCTGACCATGCGGAAGCTGATCGCGATGGTGTTCCACTACTCACTCAACGGCCTTCTCGCCGACAAGGGCACCGAGTACTACCGGTTCTGCTTCGAGCTGCTCGACGAGCACGGCGGCCCGGACGACGACGAGCAGACACTCGACCTTCTCCAGAGCGCGCACGCGCACATCATGGGCCGCCATGCCTACGAGGGCATGGCCGGATCCCTCCCGACGGCCACCGACCACCCGTGGGCCGGCATCCTGAACGCGGGGCGCAAGGTCGTCTTCTCCCGGACCCTGGAGACGGCCGAGTGGGCCAACACCACGATCGCCACTGGTGACACGGCAGAAGAGATCGACAAGCTCAGGCAAGGCGGCGACGGCCACATCCTGGTCTGGGGCGGCGTCAGCCTCTGGCGGTCGCTGATGCGGCTCGACCTGCTCGACGAGTTCTACCTGGGCTTGCACCCCTACGTTGCGGACGAGGGCACCCGGCTGTTCGACGACGTCCCCAAGTCCTACCGGCTCGACCTGGTCTCCAGCAACGCCTCCAGGAACGGGGTCGTCGAGCTGCACTACCGGCGGCACCGCTAACCCGAGGAAAAACGAAGACCCGCTTGGGCAGGCGACCGGCGGGTCTTCGGTTCCGGTCGCTTCTGGTGCGACTTGCCGGAGGGATAAAGGCTCGTCGCATGCGGCCGGAGAGCTCAAGGCTAGGCGCGGGCCGCCGAAGTCGGCATCCTCCGATCGGCTGACCGCGAGGATGACCCGCAAACGCCGCCACCGGTGTGTTCGAGCCCTCGACCGGCGGCCTCGCGTATCGTGCGGCCCATGAGCGCGGGCGGGGTTTCGCGCAGGCAGTTCCTCGTAGGCGCGGCGGGCACGCTCGGCGCGCTCAGGCTCGCGCCTCGCGCCGTGGCCGCCGGGCTTCCGGGGCCCGACCGCTCCGGCATCGACCACATCGTCGTGCTCGTGATGGAGAACCGATCGTTCGATCACCTGCTCGGCTGGCTGCCCGGCGCGGACGGCAAGCAGGCCGGCCTGACGTACACGGACAGGCGAGGCGTCGCCCACAGCACGCATCGTCTGGCGCCCGACTTCCAGGGTTGCGGCTACTCCGACCCCGATCACGGCTACTTCGCGAGCCGGGTCGCCTACGACAACGGCAGGTGCGACGGCTTTCTCCGCGCAGGCGCGAACGACGTGTACGCGATCGGCTACTACGCGCAGCCGGATCTCGCGTTCCTCGGAGCCGCCGCTCCCGCCTGGACGGTCTGCGACCGGTACTTCGCGCCGATCATGGGCCCGACGATGTCGAACCGCATGTACCTCCACGCGGGCCGGACCGACCGCACGACCGACCTGCCCGTGCCGAGCGGCCTGCGCACGATCTGGGACGAGCTCGCCGAACGGCGGATCCCGGCGCGCTACTACCGGCGAAACTTCTCCTACCTCGGGCTCTGGGGAACGCGGTACGCGAGCATCACGCACACCTGGGCCGACTTCCAGCGCGACTGCCGGACCGGCCGACTGCCCGCCGTCTCCTACGTCGACCCCGCCTACACGCTGCCCGTCCTCGGCCTCGGAACCGACGACCATCCGCCGTCCGACATCCGGGCGGGCGAGTGGTTCATGTCGCAGGTCTACACGGCCGTGACGACGAGCCCTGCCTGGCCGCGGACGCTGCTCGTGATCACGTTCGACGAGTGGGGCGGCTTCTTCGAGCACGTCCCGCCGACGCTCGCGCCCGACGTCAACCGGCTGCACGCCCTGCGCGGCTTCCGCGTGCCGACGCTGCTCGTCTCGCCGTTCGCACGCCGAGGCCATGTCGACCACACCGTCTTCGACCATGCATCGATCCTGAAGCTGATCCAGTGGCGTTTCGGCCTGCCCGCGCTCTCGCTGCGTGACGCGAGCGCAGCCAACCTCGCCTCTGCACTCGACTTATCGCACCGCGACCTGCGCGCCCCGAGGTTCTCGGTGCCCCGGGTCGAGACGAGCAAGCCCTGCCGCTCCTAGCCGAGCCAGCGCGACCCGCACCCGCTGCTAGGCTCGAAAAGCCCGCTCCCGGCAGGCTTTTCCGTATGAGAGACCTCCGATGACGCTTCGGCGACGCTTGCCTGCAGCGCTGCAGCAGCGCGACTATGCGCTCCTCTGGGTCTCGCTCGTCGTGATGGGCTTCGCCACGCAGATGGCGGTCGTGGCCGTCGGCTGGCAGGTGTACGCGATCAACCGGAATCCCTTCGATCTCGGGCTGATCGGGCTCGCGGAGTTCCTGCCGCTACTCGTGCTGGCGCTCCCGGCCGGCCAGATCGCCGACCACTTCCCCCGCCGGTTCGTGTTCGGGTTCTCACTGGTGATCGAGATGGGCGTGTTCGTCGCCCTGCTCCTCGTCAGCCGTGCGGGGGCGAACGAGCTGTGGCCCTTCCTCGCGCTCGCGGTCGCCACCGGCGTTGCCAGCTCGCTCGGGGCTCCCTCCGGCCGCGCACTGCCGACCGAGGTCGTCGAGACCGAGCTGCTCGCCAGCGCCATGGCGCTGCGCTCGATCGCGGGCCAGGCCGCAGTGATCGGCGGCCCCGTACTCGGCGGCGTTCTCTTCGCGATCAGCCCCGAGCTCGTCTACGGAATCGCGGCCGCGATGCTGCTCGTCGGCCTCGGCTGCGTGCTCGCGCTCGGTCCGCCACGCATCGTACGGGCGCGCCCGGAAGAGGTGCTCGGCCTCCAGAGTCTGCTCGCGGGCATCAGCTTCATCCGCCGCACGCCGGTGATCCTGGGGGCGATCTCGCTCGATCTCTTCGCCGTGCTCTTCGGAGGTGCCGTGGCCCTGCTGCCCGTCTTCGCGCGCTCGATCCTGCACACCGGCCCGGAGGGCCTCGGCGTCCTGCGGAGCGCTCCGGCGGTCGGGGCGCTCCTCGCCGGGATCATCCTCGTCAGGCGGCCGCTCGGTCACCGCGCGGGAAGGACGCTGCTGGGCGTGGTCGCGCTGTTCGGGGCGAGCATGGTCGTCTTCGGGCTGTCGCGCTGGTTCTGGCTCTCGCTCGTCGCGCTCGCCGTCAGTGGCTTCGCAGACATGATCAGCATGAACATCCGCTCCACGACCGTCGCGCTCGCGACACCGGACCCGCTCCGCGGGCGCGTCAACTCGGTCGAAGGCGTCTTCATCTCGGCATCCAACGAGCTCGGCGCCTTCGAGTCCGGCGTGGCTGCGGCCGCTGCTCGGCGCGGCGCCGGCCGTCGTCGTCGGCGGGGCGCTGACGATCGGCATCGCCGCCGTCTGGCCGCGCTTCTTCCCGGCGCTCGCACGGGTCGACCGGCTCGAGGACGTGCAGCCCGAGTGGGAACCCGCCTGACGGGGTAGGGCAGTACCGTGCGACCGATGTTGACGGTCACCGTGACGGTGGCGGTGCTCGTCGTCTCGGCGTGCGGCTCGCAGAGCCGAACCGCCGCCGTGAGACCGGCACCACGCCTCCCACGCAGTGTCGCGGTCTCGCTCGCGACGCGAAGCGACGCCCTGGCCGGTGATCTGCGACGCGGCGATACGTGCGCCGCCAAGATCCAGGTGCACGGGCTCGAGCGTCAGACCCGGCTCGCGATCCGGGCCGGGCGCGTACCCCGCGTGTATCAATCTCGGCTCGAGGGGGCCGTGTCGCGGCTCGCAGCGAGCGTGCCCCGTTGCGTCCCGCCGGAGGCGCGTCCCGTCGTCCCGGCTCCACCGACACGCCCGCCGAAGCCCGAGCACCATCACAAGCCCGAAAAGCCGAAGCCGCCGAAGAAGCACGGCCATGGGCACGACAAGTGATGACGATGACGAGTGTGAGCGGGGGTCGGTACGAACTCGACGGCGTCATCGGCCGCGGGGGCATGGCGCTCGTCTTCCTGGCCCGAGACCGTGAGCGCAATACGACGGTGGCCGTGAAGCTCCTCGCCGACAACCTCTCCGCCGACCCGCATCTGCGCGAGCGCTTCCGACGGGAAGCCGAGCTCGCCCGCCGGCTCTCCCATCCAAACGTCGTGCGCGTGCTCGGGAGTGGTGAGACGGATGGACGCGCGTTCATGGTCCTCGAGTACGTCGAGAGCGGGAACCTCGCCGAGGAGCTTCTGCGGACGGGGACCCTTCCTGCGGAGCGGGTCGCGGTGCTGGGAGCTCAGGCTGCCGCAGGTCTCGCGCATGCCCACGAGCGCGGGCTCGTCCATCGTGACGTCAAGCCACAGAACCTCCTGCTCGCGGGGGACGGCACACTGAAGGTGTCGGACTTCGGTGTCGCGCACGCAGTCGACGGCACTCGACTGACCGAGATCGGATCGGTGCTCGGAACTGCGGCGTATCTCGCCCCGGAGCAGGCCCGGGGCGAGGAGACCACCGGTGCGACGGACGTCTACGCGCTCGGCGTCGTCCTGCACGAGCTGCTGACCGGGGCGCTTCCGCGCTCCGGTCCGTCCGAGCTCGACCCAGGCGTTCCGGACGACCTCGCAGGTCTCCTCGCGGCCTGCCTCCAGGAGGAGCCCGCCGCTCGACCGAGCGCGCACGATCTCGAGCTGGTCCTGCGCGGCGAGCTCGAGGGGCCGACGCGCATCCTGGCCGCCTCACAGCCGCTCGCGCCCACGTCCGTACTCCACCGAAGCGGCATCCGGCGTCGTCGGCGGGCGCTCGCATCTACCGTCGCGGGGGCCGTCGCTTTCGCACTCGCTCTCGGGATCTGGATCGGGACGGGTGTGGGAGGGACGCCACGGCGACGCCCGGTGCAAGCGGCTATCCCGGTGGTTCCGGTCGGGGCGACTCCGGCCGCCTCGGCGCAGGTGTTCGCTCGCTGGCTGCGCGCTCGGTCACGCTAGGCCGCGGCGGCGAGCTGGGCGCAGATGGCCGTCGCGTCGAGCGGCAGGACGTGCAGCTCGGGCGGCGGCCGGCGTAGGAACTCGTGGACGACGAGCAGGTCGTCGGCGTCCCCGGGGGCGAACGAGGGCCCGGCGGCGAGCGTGCCGAGCGCCTCCGCGACACCCGCTTCGACCTCGAGACGCGCCCCGCCGCCGGGAGGAAGGGTCCGCACGCTGCAGACGCGCCCGCCGGCGACGAAGAACGCGCGCCGCCAGCCGGCGTCGACGGCGGGCACGACGAGGCAGCGACGCTCGCGGCGCAGTGCCTCGATCCGCTGGAGCTGTCCGATCACCGCCTCGAGCGCAGAGATGCGATCGCGCAGGCGGGCCGCGTCCTCGTAGCGGAGGCATGCGGCCAGGTCTGCGAGGCGACGACGAAGGCGGGGGAGAGGGCCACCGCTCAGGAGAAGCGCGAGCTCCTGCTCGGAGGCACCGTCGAGCGCCCGTGCCGCCCGCTCGGCGCGGCGGCGGCCGCGAATCGGGCCGAGCGCGCCGAGCGCCGACGAGACGACCATTCGGTCGCCGCGCCCGCGCAGGTACACGTAGCGATCAGGCCTGACGTTCCTGGCGTTGGCCGGCGGGCGCAGCTCACGGATCAGCCTCAGCTCCTCGAGCCCGGCCTCGAGCTCGCTCCCCAGGACCTGCCACTCGATCCGCTCCACGGCGCCGAGCGCGGCCTCGACCACCGGCCGCTGGCGCTCGGAGCGGAAGTACGACCGCAACCGCGCCCGCAGGTCGCGTGCCCGGCCGACGTACAGCACCTGCTCGTGCCGGTCGCGGAAGAGATAGACGCCCGGACGGTCAGGAGCCCCGTGGGCGAGCGATCGCTTGCCGTAGACGCGACGCGCCCGAGGTGCCGCGAGCTCGTGCAGATCGGACAGCGTGCGCGCGCCCCGCTCCTGTGCCTCGCCGATCAGGCGCACCAGGATTTCCGCCGTCGCGAGTGCGTCGGGCAGCGCGCGGTGGCAGGGCTCGGCCGAGGTGCCGTAGAAGTGCGCGAGCGAGGCGAGGCCGACGCGGCGGACGCGGCCGTCCAGAAGCCGGCGCGCGAGCGCGGCCGTGTCGAGTGCGGGCGCACCCAACCGCCGTCCCGTCAGCCGTTCGAGCTGCCGGTCGAGGAACGCGACGTCGAAGCGCGCGTTGTGCGCGACGAGCGTCGCGTCACCCGCGAAGGCGAGGAAGGCGCGGACCGTCGCGCCGATTCCGGGCGCCCGTCGCAGCTCCTCGTCGTGGATGCCCGTGATCGCGTGGATGGGAGCGGGGAGGGGAACGCCCGTACGGACGAGCGTCTGGAAGGTCTCGCCGATCTCGAGTCCCTGAACCCGCACGGCGCCGATCTCGCAGATGCGCGACGAGCGCGCGGACAGCCCGGTCGTCTCCAGGTCGAAGACGACGAGCTCGACCTCCTCGAGCAGCGGGTCGTCGGGCGCGGACGCGAGGGCGATCGACGCGCCCTGCCACTCGAGGCGCCCGTCTCCCTCCACGAGGTCGCCGACGAGCGACCGCGCGAGGCCGTCCGGTGGAGTCCGCAGCGCGAAGAGGTGCGCGGCCGCCTCGCCCGCCGAGACCGGTCGGCGCCGCTCCTCGAGCAGCTCCACGAGGCGGTCGACGGCATCGAACGCCAGTTGCATGCCGCGCCATGCAACCAGAACATATGTTCGCCGTCAAGCGGCAACTGCTCGAGGTCCTACGCAGGCGGCCTCGGCTAGGGCTTCGGCTTCACGTGGCCGAGAGCCTCGCCGAGCATGTCGCCGAGCTCCATCGGCAGGACGATCTTGGTCGAGTCGGAGGTGCCGACCTGCTTGAGCGCGTCGAGGTACTGCAGCCGCATGGTTTTCGCGTCGACCGTCTGGGCGATCTCGAAGATCTTGCCGAGCGCGAGAGCGAAGCCTTCTGCCCGCAGAATCGCCGCCTGCCGATCACCCTCCGCGGAGAGGATC
The DNA here is from genome assembly GCA_963765295.1 of uncultured Actinomycetes bacterium. Classification (GTDB taxonomy): domain Bacteria; phylum Actinomycetota; class Thermoleophilia; order Gaiellales; family Gaiellaceae; genus PALSA-612. Next base: position 525,640 of record CAVXVO010000005.1, on the reverse strand, counting down.
TTCGCCTGCTTCTCGCCCTCGGCGACGGTGACCGCCGCCTGCTTCGTGCCCTCGGACTCGGTGACGACGGCGCGGCGGGTTCGCTCGGCCGACATCTGCCGCGTCATCGCCTCCTGCACGCCCGGCGGCGGGGTGATCTCGCGCACCTCGACGTTCGTGATCTTCACGCCCCAGCGCTCGGTCACCTCGTCGAGCTTCGCCTGCAGCAGCGAGTTCATCCGGTCGCGCTGGGAGAGGACGTCGTCGAGCATCATGTCGCCGACGATGCTGCGAAGCGTCGTGGCGGCGATGTTCTCGGCCGCGCCGGCGAAGTTCTGCACCTTGACCACCGAGTCGACCGCGTCGACGACGCGGTGGAAGACGATGAAGTCGATCGAGATCGACGCGTTGTCCTTGGTGATCGCGGTCTGGCGAGGGATCTCCAGGTACTGCTCGCGCAGGTCGACGAGCACCGGCCGGTCGACGACGGGAATCAGGAAGATGATCCCGGGCCCCTTGGTGCCGATGGAGCGGCCCAGGCGGAAGATGACGTCGCGCTGGTACTCGCGGACGACGCGGATGCTCAGGTAGAGGAAGCCGAGCACCAGCACCACCGCGACGATCGCTCCGATGATGGCACCCAGCACGACAGCGCAACTCTAGTACCTCCGGACGGTGCATCGTCGTGTGCGAGAGAATCACGCGGTGCGCCTCCTCGTCGTCGGGCTCGCGCTGGTCGCATTCGCCACGGCTGCCGCTTCCGCGGCCGCAGGCGACTGGCTGCAGTTCGGCTTCGACTCCGCCCGGAGCAACGCCCCCGCCGGAGCGACCGGGATCACGGCCGCAAACGTGGGCAGCCTCGTCCGCCAGCAGGTGAAGCTCGACGGGATCGCCGATTCCAACGCCGTCTACCTGCGCGCGGCGAGCGTGGGCGGCGCTGCGCACGACACGTTCTTCGTGACGACGAGCTACGGCCGCGCGCTCGCGATCGACGCGGACACCGGATCCGTCCTCTGGGAGTTCGTGCCCCCAGGAATCGCCGGCTGGGAGCACACGGCCCAGATCACCGCCTCGGCCCCCGCCGTGGACCCGAGCCGCCGCTACCTCTACTCGTCCTCGCCGGACGGGAAGATCCACAAGCTCGCGGTCGCGGACGGGACCGAGGTTACGAGCGACGGCTGGCCGGTGACGATCACACTCGACCCGAAGCACGAGAAGATCGGGCCCGGCCTCAACGTCGCCGGCAACCTCGTGCTCGCGTCGACAGGCGGATACATCGGCGACATCCCGCCCTACCAGGGACACGTCGTCGCGATCGACCGTGCCACAGGCCACCTGCTGCACGTGTTCAACGCACTCTGCTCGAACCGGCACACGCTGATCGTCCCGAGCACGTGCCAGGAGGACGGAGCGGCGATCTGGGGGAGGGGCGGCGTCGTCGTCGAACCGGGCTCCCACAAGCTGCTCGTTGCGACGGGCAACGCGGACTGGAACGGCCGTACCGACTGGGGCGACAGCCTGCTCGAGCTGTCCCCCGATGCGAGCCGCCTGCTCCAGGCGTACACGCCCAGGAACGCCGCCTACCTCGAGGGAAGCGATCTCGACCTCGGCAGCGCGTCTCCGGCCGTCCTGACGAAGACCCTCGTCGTCCAGCCGGGGAAGGACGGCAAGCTTCGGCTCCTCGACCTCCGCCGCCTGAACGGGCGAACGGCGGGCCCCGCCCCCGTTCAGGGCGGCGAGCTCCAGGTCCTGCCGGGGCCGCGGACGCACCAGATTCTGACCGCGCCGGCGGTCTGGCACTCGGGCGGCCACTCCTGGCTGTTCGTCGGCGACTTCGCCGCCACGGCCGGCTACCAGCTCGTGCCCGGCAATAAGCCGCGTCTCAGGCGTGTCTGGCAGGTCGACCGAGGAGGCTCGAGCCCGGTCCTCGCGGGCGGTCTCCTCTACGTCTACGACCCTCTCGCAGGCGGCGTGCACGTGTACCGGCCGACGACCGGGAAGCTCGTCACGACTCTTCCGACCGGGCTCGGGCACTGGAACTCGCCGATCGTGGCGGACGGTCGCGTCGCCGTTCCCGAGGGCAACTCGAACGACCACCACGACCCGAGCGTCCTCGACATCTTCCGCCTGCCCGGAAGCTGACTCGTCTCCGCGTGTGAGCCGCGTTACGATTGCGCCGTGCGACTCCGGCGGATCAAGCTCCGGCTGCGCCCACTCAACGAGGCCGAGGCCTACGCGCGCTGCCACGGGCCGCGCGGGGCGGACGTCCGGATCGTCCACCTGGAGCCGAAGCGGCCGCGGTACGAGATGCCGGTGACCGGCGAGGATCTCCGCCGCTCGTTCGAGGTCAAGCTCGACGAGCGCGAGCCGCACGAGCAAGCGGGCGTTTGACGGCCGAGCCGGGCACGACGCGCGTCGGGTGGATCGGCACCGGCGTCATGGGCGTCTCTATGTGCGGGCACGTGCTCGACGCCGGCTACGCGGTGACGGTGCACAATCGCACCCGCGAGCGCGCCGAGCCGCTCCTCGAGCGCGGCGCGGCCTGGGCGGACACGCCGGCGGCGGTCGCGGCCGCGTCCGACGTCGTCTGCTCGATCGTGGGCTATCCCGCCGACGTGCGCGACGTGATCCTCGGCGAGAACGGCGCCCTCGCCGGCGCTGCGTCCGGGGCGGTGCTCGTCGACCTGACGACGAGCGAGCCGTCGCTTGCGGTCGAGATCGCCGAGGCGGCGGCCGCGAAGGGCGTCGCCTCCGTCGACGCACCCGTGTCGGGAGGTGACGTGGGCGCCCGCAACGCCACGCTCTCGATCATGGTCGGCGGCGACGAGGAGGCGATCGAGCGCGTCCGGCCGATCTTCGAGACCATCGGCAAGACGATCGTCCGCCAGGGCGGCACCGGGGCGGGCCAGCACACGAAAATGGTCAACCAGACCCTGATCGCGGGAGCCATGATCGGCGTCTGCGAGGCACTGCTCTACGCCCACGAGGCCGGGCTCGACCTCGAGACCGTGCTCCGTTCGGTGGAGCCCGGGGCCGCCGGGTCGTGGTCGCTCACGAACTACGCGCCGCGGATGCTGAAGGGCGACTTCGAGCCCGGCTTCGTCGTCGAGCACTTCGTCAAGGACATGGGCATCGCGCTCGCCGAGGCCAGGCGGATGAACCTGTCACTCCCCGGGCTTGCGCTCGTCCAGCAGCTCTACGTCGCCCTGATGGCCCAGGGCAAGGGCCGCAAGGGGACGCAGTCCCTCATCCTCGCGCTCGCCACCCTCTCCAACGTGGACTGGGCCGCCGGCTCGCAGTAGGCGCGCAACGGCAGACCGATCCACCGAGCTCGCGCCGCTCGAACCGCAACCCGCACCTGCCGCACGTCGGGGGCAGGATCCCGGAGCGGACGAGGAGCCCGCGAACGAGGACGATCCAGAGCATCGCCCAGGGAGCGATGAGCCAGGTCTGCGTGATCACCCTTCCGCTATCGGCAACCCGCCGTCCGGTGTTGAGCGCAGGCGGGGGAACGGCGGGACGAGTGCGGCCGCCCGGTAGAATGCGGCCGTGAGCTGGGTGTTCGTCGGGTTGCTCGCCGGCGCCGTTCTCGTCCTGATCGGCGCCGAATGGCCCCGGCTCAGCACCCGCTTCGGCATCGAGGAGCGCATCGAAGCGCGCGAGCAACGGGCCCGCGCGGAGCGGAAGGCGAAGCTGCACGTCGTGCGCGACGACTCGGAGGAGTTCGAGGCCAGCGTCCGCCGCGACCTCGACCGGCTGCCGACGATCGAGAAGAAGCGCGACCCGCGCCGCTAGCTCCGGCGCCTACCTGACGGTGAAGCTCGCCTTGTAGACGCGTGTGTTCGGGAGGATGCCGCCGAACGACTCCATGTTCTTTGTCTCCTGGAAGTCGGACACGGTGAGCTGGAGCGTGTGCTTGCCCTTTGCCAGGCCGTTCAGGTCGACGGTGACGCGCCCCGAGTTGTACGAAAGCGTCGTCTTCGCGTTGTCGACGCGTGCGGCGAGGGAGGTCGGGTCGACCCCTGATCCGGCATCCTTGACCGCCACGCGGAGCTCGCCCGAGCCGGAGACGACCGGCGTCAGGAGCTTCGCGGTCGGGGGCGTGGTGTCGTTGATCCAGAGCCGGAACGTGAACGGCCCCGCGGTGTTCCGGCCGGACGTGTCGAATACGACGTCGTAGGCGCGCGACGCAGGCGCGATCACGGCCGAGACAGGCTCCGTCTGGCCGAACGAGTCCTGGTAGGGGTTCTCGTCGATCGGGAGCGCCGGGACGCCGAGGAGATGGTTCTCGTCGCCCGGGAAGACGATCCGCGGCGTCACGCCGACTCCGGGCGCGCGGCCGGTGACGACGACGCCGAAGTTCGCCACGCGCCTCGAGAGGACGACGCGGAACACCTGCTCGGGGCCGGGGAGCTTGTTCGTCACGCCCGAGCCGCCGGGGTTCTCGGGGTAGCGGTAGGAGGAGACCCGCGCTTGCCCCAGCTTCGCGTTCCCGTTGTACGTGCCCGTCTTCCGCAGGATCGCGGTCGGCTTCCCGAGCCGCGGGTGCTCGCTCCGCAGCCAGAACGGAACGTGCCGCGTGTCGGTGCCGCGCTGCAGGACCACGAAGCCGGTGACGTCGGCCTCCTTGGCGCTCGCCGCCACACTTGCCTGGACGCTCACGCTGCCGGGCACGTTGACGGTGGTGGGCGCGCTCACGGAGACACCGCCGGTCGGATCCTGGACGGCGACCGACACCGTCCACGGGCCAGAGCCGCCGCCCGCGTCGGTGAGCTGAACCGTCCGCGTCGCCTGCGTTCCCACCTTGACCAGGCCGAACGAGATGCCGGTCGGCTCGGCGAAGACCAGGGGGTCGTTCGCGGCCGGCAGGTAGATCAGCCCACCGCCCTCGCGGATCGTCGGCGCCTCGACGCTCTGCGAGCCGCTGAGGACCGGCTTGCCGGTGAGGACGAGCGCGGACTTGATCTGTTCGACCGTCCAGCCCGGATGGCGCTGGCGCAGCAGGGCGGCCGCGCCGGCCACGTGTGGCGCGGCCATGCTCGTGCCGCTGAACTCCGACCAGAGGCCGACCCGCGGCGGCACCGAGGACAGGATCGCGACGCCGGGAGCGCTCACGTCCGGCTTCATCTCGAGCGAGATGGGCGTCGGGCCGCCGGACGAGAAGGGCGCGATGATGTCGCTCTTCGTGACGGCTGCCGTCGTGATCGCGCCCTCCGCGCTGCCCGGCGAGGACACGGAGCCGTTGCCCGCGTCGCCGAACTCGTTTCCGGCCGCGACGGTCGGCACGACGCCCGCCTTCGCCGCGCCGTTCAGCGCCGCGACGACGACGTCGCGCGCCGGCTCGATCTCCGGCTCGCCGAGCGACAGGTTGATCACGTCCATGCCGTCCGTCACCGCTGCCTCGATCGCCGCGGTGATCTCCGGAGCATTGCCGTCGAGTCCGAACTGCGACGTCGGCACCGTCAACGCCTTGTAGTTGCCGATGTACGCGCGCGGGGCGACGCCCGACAGAGGCCCTCGGCCGGCCACCGCGCCGACGCTGTAGTCACCCGCCGCGATACCGGCCACGTGCGTGGCGTGGTCGGAGTTGACCGGATCGAACGGCGCGTTCGCGTACTGCCACGTCTCACCGGGCGGCGCGAACGCCCGGGCGGCGATCACCTTCGGCGTCGTGAACGCGGTGTTGCCCTTCGGGAAGCCGGCCGGATACACGTAACCGGCCGCATTGAAGAAGGGGTGGGCCTGGTCGACGCCCTCGTCGATGATCCCGATCTTGATTCCGTTGCCCGCCGAGGTGAAGTTCGGCAGGCCCCAGAGCTGGTCGGCGCCGATCAGCTCCGGGCTCTGGTCGAGCTTGTCGAGCTTCAGGTGGTACTTCGTGTCCGGGTAGACCGACGTGACGCCGGCGATCCGCGAGAGCGCGCTCAGATCGCTCGTCGGCAGGCTCACGGCCAGCCCGTCGAGCACGACCCGGTAGCGCCAGCGGACGGTCGCCGCCGGGATCGCCCGCTCGATTCGCCGTGCCACGGCGTCCTGCATCCCCGTCAATCCGTGAAGGTACGAGGCGCTCGACGGGCTCTCGAGGTCGAGCCGGGTCGCCTTGGCCCGGGCCGTGAGGACGCGGCTTCCCTGGACCGAGTCCGCGAGCGAGGGAGCGGCGAGCGTGACGACCACCTCGGTGCGCGGAGCTCCGGAGGCGTGCACCGTAGGGGCCGCGCCGAGTGCGACCAAGCCTGCCAGCGCGATCATGACCCCCCTGCTCAGAACAAGAATGGTACGCACCCGCCGCGAACGCCCGTCATCGCAACCGCCGCCGGCGATGAGTTGGTGGGCGATCGGCGGTCGGAACGACGAGATCGATTGAAGGAGGAAAGCATGAGCAAGGTGAGGTTCGGCATCGCGATGTCGTTGGACGGGTTCATCGCCGGCCCGGATCAGAGCGTGGACGAACCGCTCGGGGTCGGTGGGATGCAGCTCCACAGCTGGGCGTTCGAGCTGGCTGCGTGGCGAGCGGCCCACGGGCTCGAGGGCGGTGAGGTGAACGCCAGCACCGCTGTCGTCGAGAAGTCGGTGGCGAACGTGGGCGCCTTCCTGATGGGGCGGAACATGTTCGGCGGCGGCCCCGGGCCGTGGAGCGACGACCCCTGGAACGGATGGTGGGGCGAGAACCCGCCGTACCACGTGCCCGTCTTCGTCCTCACCCACCATGCGCGCGAGCCGCTGCCGCTCCAGGGCGGGACGACCTTCACCTTCGTGACCGACGGCATCGAGTCCGCGCTCGAGCACGCCCGCGCGGCCGCCGGAGGCAAGGACGTCGTGATCGCCGGCGGCGCCGCAGTCGTCCGGCAATACCTCGCTGCCGGGCTCGTTCGACGAATTGAACATTTCGCTCGTCCCGGTCCTGCTCGGCGCCGGCTCGCGCCTCCTCGACGATCTCGGCGGCGCCGCGATCGACCTCGAGCAGGTGTCGGCGGTCGAGGCGCCGGGCGTCACGCACCTCACGTACCGCGTCGTCCGCTGAGCAGGGCGGGCGCGAGGGTCGGGCTAGAATGTGCTCCCGCGCGGATGTGGCGGAATTGGTAGACGCGCACGGTTCAGGTCCGTGTGGGGGTAACCCCGTGGAGGTTCAAGTCCTCTCATCCGCATTCGAGCAACCACGCGGGTTCCCGAGCGCCCCGGCCACCTGGCGCGCCCGATCCGCGCCCAATCGCCCCAAGAAACGACGCATGGGGTCGTCGTGCGAGCACCATTTGGACTAGCTGGGGGTCACTGGTTCGAGCCCAGTACCGCCCATTCGCTGCTGTCGTTCTGACAACGTGTTATAACCGAGGCGCTCAGCCCGGAGCTCCAGAGCCGTCACTGACGTCTACCGCAGAGAGACGATGTACGCCGTCGAGCCCTTTCAACTCCACCTCGCGTATCTCGTGAAACGCGATGCCGTGACCGCCGACAAGTTCGCGCACGACGTTTGAGACCAGCACTTCACCGCCAAGGGCGTGGCCGGCGACGCGGGCCGCATAGTGAATGGTCGTTCCGAAAAAGCCGTCGCCTTCGTGGAGCGCGTCGCCGGTGTGGATTCCGATTCTGACGCGAATCGGCGGCGACTCATCAGCAAATTCGTTCACGATCTCGCGCTGGATCGACCGCGCACAGGCAACCGCTCGTCGCGCACTCGGGAAGGCGAGCATCGATCCGTCTCCCTGGATTTCGACGACGGTCCCGCCGTGCGCCGCAGTCGCGTTCTCGATCACTGCCCTTTGTCGCCGGACGAGGTCGACCCATGCATGGTCACCGAGGCGGGCGAGCATGACAGTTGAGTCGACGACGTCGGTGAAGAGGATCGTGATGGTTCCGTCGGAGTCGAGTGCGCCAGAGAGGTCGGGCCTTTCGCGTTGGACAGCCTCCTCGAGCTCGTCGATGGTCACCGTCAACGATCTGCCCAGGACATCGACATGAGATTGCGGGAATGACCAGTGCACGTGCACGACCTTCCACTCGCCGTGCTCGAGGTGGAGGATGTAGCTGGCGCGTCCTTCAAGGGTCATCCCGCCCCAGTCGATGGTCTCCTTCACGCTCGCCCACCCGATGCTGCCTTCCTCCCAAGCATCGATCTCGTTCGCCGTGACCAAGAAGGAACCATCGAACTCCTCGATTTGACGCCCCCAAACGGCATGGGCCTCGTGCCCTCGCCACCATTCCGCCGGATCAGATCCGATGATGAGCGTGCCGGGGTGAGCCGAAAGCCGTCCGAGCACCGACTCGCTGTCGCCTTGCGCGATCGCCTTGGTCAACCGCTCGATGACGCGGCGAATCTCCTCCGACGGCTCCACTCGGCGAGTGTGCTCCAACCGGGAAGCGCGCGCAACTCCGGACGCGCAAGTAGCTCTTGTCCCGTGACCACGGAGCCGATCAGCCGCCTTGTGCTCTGAGGCGAGTCGTGAGACCCTAGAGAGGGTCAAGGGCCGGCTAGGAGAGCTCTCAGAGGCTCCGGGGGGTTTGATAAGTACCCAGTTAGTCCCATGGAGAGTCACCTAACGACGCGGGATCCGCATGAACACAAAAGTCAGGTGTGCCAGACCCGCCGGCTAAGCACGAACGGTGCTGGCCCGGGTGCTGGCCTCGGATCACGCCAACCGGGACAACGGAACGCTCCGTCCGCGTCCGAGACTGCCGCGGGCGAGAAGCGGCCTCCGCAGGTTTACGCTGATGCCGGAGGGTCGACCGTTGTCGGCCTGACGGCTCCCTTGCCGGCTTGCGGTCTCTTCTGCTCGACTTGCTAACCGCCGCATGGGAATTGCTCCGGTCAGAGACGAGCCCGTACTCGCGCCGTACTCAAGTGAGGTTGCGTGCTCCTTCGTCCCGACGTACTGTCCTGACCGATGCCCCTGGATCTAGCCGTTGGTCTCACGCAACCAGTTGCCACGTTCGTAGCGACGGAAGTGCTGCCTGGGGCGACGATCCCTCACAACGGGCGCCTACTCCCGTCGCCAGGGGACTCCGTCATCATCTGTAGCGTCGGCGGTCACGTCAGTCCCCCGTCGCCAAGCGATGACGCGAAGGAGCAAGCAGCCAGAGCGAAGGCCGGCGAAGCCTTCGACGGGCTGTGGGTGTCCGGAGGGCACCATCTGGCCGTCGGGAGAGTGGCCGGCTGTGTCCCGGTCGGTGACGATGACTGCACGCTGACCTTCGACCGTGTCGAGTTGATCCCCCCGGGGGGCACGCCATCGAAGGAGCCAGGCGCGACCGAGGGGCTATTCCTCATCGTCGAGTCGCGCTCGTGAACCTTCTGTACAAGAGTCGCTCGGAATCTTGCCACTGCGCTCCCGTACATGATCGCGCCGGCGTTCTCGCCGGAGCGGCTTCCTTTACTGGTTGCTCGATAGCGGTGGGCCGGTCGCGCGTGCACATCGGAACCCGGCTATTTCGACTTCGCGTTTCCCGAACACTTGAGTCCTGGACTCGCGCCACCTGGCTGGCGTCCTGTGTTCGCTGACTTACCTCCACCTTGGGTTCACGAATGCGACCGCGTTCAGCCCCACCGACGCAATGCCGCCGAGCGTGGGCCCGGGGGGTCAGTCCGCGGGAAGCGCGCCGTCGGCCGCTTCGAATCCGGCTCGCAGCCGACTGGCAAGTTGAACGAAGCCGCCGGGATCGCCGAGAACGAAGACCTCGGCGAGGCCCTCGGCGTCTGCCAGGCCCTGGCTGACCACCTCGCGAAGCTCGGTCAGAGAGGAGTAGTCGCGGTTGGGGTCGGGGTCGAAGAGGGCGACCCCGGCGGCGAGCGCCTCGCGATGCAGTCGCTCCGCGAGTTCGTCACGCGCCGCGCCCGCGTCCAGGAGTGCCGTCTTCACCGCGGCACGGTCCGGTTCATCGATTGTGCCGTCGAGCACACCCGACGTATCGAGGATCAGCCCGCCGAGGCAGGCCGCCGCCCCGGCCAGCGCGGCCCAGGCAGCCTCGATCTCGGTTGTCCTCACGCCGGCACTCTAACCCGCCCGAGCCAGCGCCCGGCGCGTCGGCAGCACCTCTGGCGGTCCCAGTCGCACTCCATCTTGCCGGGGCAGAGACAGGGCCGCTAGGCATAGCCGCCGGTGAGCCGGCGGCGCTGGCGCTCGCCGAGCAAGCCCTGGTAGCGCTTCCAGCGCATCCGCCCGGGCGCGTAGGCAGCGATCGTCAGCTCAGCCTCGAGGTCAAAGTCGGAGAGCGTCTCGATCGGGTCCTTGTTCGCCGGCCGCCCATTGGACGGTCCGACCCAGAGGTGGCCATCGCTGCAAGCATCCACGCCCAACCGCGCGGAGTGGTGTCGCGCGGTTGTCACGACGACATCCACGTCCCGACTGGTCCCGCTGACCCCACGGTCACATCACCAGCTTCCCTCACGCGCGCAAACCACCGCGATCCTGCCCCGAAATTGCCGATGAACACATTCGTGTGACGATGTTCGTACCGCGGACAGCTAGGCGCTTCATCCTGGCGGGGTGAAGCGGCAGATGTGATTCACGCGTAGCTTCGCCTCGAGCCCGAAGTCGATTATCGCCGAAAAGGGCGGCGGGCTAGCCATCGCTCCGGGGGTACGGGGCGCCGATCAGGAGGTCGAACGATGACTGAGATATTGGCCGAACAACTCGAGACCGAGCAGTCGATGTTCGTGCAGACCGCGCAGGGAATCGACAGCGAAGGCGGCACGCTTACGTTGCGGGGGATCACGGCCTCGACGCTCTACTTCTCCGACCGGCCGAAGCGGGTCGTCGGGCACATGACGACCGCCGATTTCGTCGATCTGTGGGCCGTGGGCGACAACAGCTTCGAGACCGACCCGCCGAACGCGGTGCTTTCGTTCCTCGAGCCCGGCGCCGACGTCCCCGACGATGCGGTGGTCGTGCTCACGGCGCCGAACCTCGACGGAGATGGCGATCTCTCCTACTCGATCGAGGTGCTCGAGGGAACGGTCCCGGCACATACGGGACCGGTCACGCTGTTCATCGACCCGTTCGGGCGGCCGCTCTCGCCTGTCTCGGTGTGCGGGATGCGCAGACGCGAGCGGCGACGCGCGCGGTAACGCGTCTGAAGACCTGTCGAGGGCACTTCAAACCGCATCAACAACAGTGGGAAGGGAGACCTCGTCAGGCGCGCCTCGACCTGGCCGCATGAGAAGACCTGCCTCTGGAGGTCGTAGATACGAACTCCAACAGCGTAACAGCAAAAAACGTGTCAGCCGTGTGCGATAACGGGACCGTACGCCGTCACCACGACCCGCGGCTTTGGTCTTGCTTGTCGGCCTTTGACAAGCTTGAGAGCTGCCCGCTCAGATCCTGGATCGCCTTCGCAAGCGCCTTAAGCAGATCGCGCTGTTCGTCGGAATCGGCAGACAGCTTCTGAAGTTGCTCGGTGAGTTCGTTGAACTGTTTGTCTTCGATCGGTTCATCATGACACGTGTGAGCGCCTGCTCGCCGCCCTGTTGCCACAAAATCCCGTGCGCACCACGTTGCCTGTTGCGGCGGCGCATGGCACGGGGTCGAACGTGCGCCAGAAGGAATGAGCGGTGAATTCCGGGCTTGCGATTGTCGGTCTGACGTTGCTGCTCGTAGCGGCGGTGTCGCGGCGTCTGTCGGGCACGCCGGTCACGCCGGCGATGGTGGTGGCCGCAGTCGGCGTCCTGGTGGGGCCGCTGGTGCTTGATGATCTTTCCGTGCGGCCCACGAGTTCGACCGTGCGGACGTTGGCCGAGGCGACACTCGCGGTGGTGCTGTTCTCCGATTCCTCGCGCGTGAATCTGCGGGCGCTGCGGCGCGAGGCTTCGATGCCGGTGCGTCTGCTGGGTGTGGGTCTGCCACTGACGGTCGTGTTCGGATGGCTGGTCGCGGTGCCTCTGTTTGGGTCGTTCTCGCTCAGCGAGGCGTTGATCCTTGGGGTGATTCTCGCGCCGACCGACGCCGGGCTGGGCAGTGCGGTCGTGACGGACCCGAGACTTCCGCAGGTTGTGCGTCAGTCGCTCAACGTCGAGAGCGGTTTGAACGACGGGATCTGCGTTCCCCTGTTGTTGATCGCGCTCGCGACCATCTCCGGCACTGGCGGCGAATCGCAGCACGTGCTGGCCGAAGAGATCGGCTACGGACTGGTCGGCGGCATCGCAGGGGGCCTCCTCGCCGCGGTGGTCGTGAACGTGGCCGGGGGACGGAATCTGATCGACGATGCCTGGCGGCAGATCATCCCGGTGGCCGCCGCTGTGCTCGCGTACGGGATCGCGGGCGACCTGGGGGGGTCGGGGTTCATCGCCGCGTTTGTGGCAGGAGCGCTGTTCGGCCTGATCGCCCGCGAGAACGTTGCATCGACGATGCGTTTCACCGAGGAGACCGGGGCGGCGCTTGACAGCGTCACGTTCCTCGTCTTCGGTGCCGTGCTTCTCGGGCCGGTGTTCAAGCACCTGAGCTGGCAGATCGTGCTGTATGCCGTGCTGAGCTTGACGATCGTGCGGATGCTGCCGGTCGCGATCTCTCTCTGGGGCACCCACGCGCTGCGTCCGACGGTGGCGTTCATGGGCTGGTTCGGCCCACGCGGGCTCGCATCAATCGTCTTCGCGGTGATCGTCGAGGATGCTCATCTCGCCCACGCGGGAACCATCGTCGCGGCTACCTACCTGACCGTCGGCCTCTCGGTGCTGGTACACGGACTCTCGGCGGCGCCGCTGGTTAGTCGTTACGCCAACTGGTACCAAACCGCCGCGGCCAAGCGCCCCACCGCGATGGAGAGCCAACCGATGCACGAGTACCGAACGCGCGCGCAAACCATGCTCTCGAGCAGCTGACCTACGGCGCCACGGTGCCGCTGGCCAGAAGCGCAGGGGAACTGGACGATCAATTGCTCTGCTCCGGCCTCAGCGGCACGCGATCGAGGTCGCGCCCACCGGAACCGACCACTGCTCACGACTGGAACGGGGGCGGTGAAGAATCTCCGCCCCCGTCGTCAGAAACCGCTCGGACGTTCTGGGTGGCAGCGACGTTGCCGATGGCTGAATCGGGTTGTTAGAGGCCTGTTTGGGCTTTGACGCGGCCTGAGGCGACGGCGTCCTGAAGTGCCTTGTAGTCGCGTTCGTTCTGGTCGGCGTAGGTTTCGGCGAAGGTCGCGATTGCCTGGTCGAAGACGTCGGATTTGCCGAGGTAGCTGGAGATCGCGATCCGGTCGCCTGAGCGGGCGTGGGCGCGTGCGAGCGTCCAGCCGCACGCTCTCCCGTACGCGGCTGCACCCGGTGGGATGGCTGCTTCGAAAGCGAACGACCCTTTCCAGTCTTTGAGCTGGCGCACGTAGAAGTCCCGGGGTTGGCCGTCCAGGCCGGCGGCGACGTGTTGCCAGCCGAGGAAGATGTCGCTGGTCGCCTGCATCAGCCGCTGCCCGGCGACGACCCGCTGGCCGCAGTTGTTGTACGTGCTCTTGCCGGCGAACTGCTCCAGCACCGACTGCTGGGCTTCCTTGACCTGTAGGAAGAGCGGGTCATGATCGTCCTTGCCGAGGAAGAGCAGGATCCAGGCGCGGGTGCCGACGCTCCCGACCCCGACCACTTTGCGGGCCATGTGGGCGTAGCGGAACTCTTCGATCAGGTGACGACGGTCGGTCTCGAGCGTGCGCCGGTAACCGCGGATCAGGCCGCGGATCTCGGTCTCGAACGCGTCCCGCTCTGTCTCGGTGGGGATGAGCTCGTCGATCGGGACGATCAGCGGCGGGTCGCTGATGATCCGGGCCTCTCCGTCGACGAGGTGGGTCAGTTTCGCAAAGGCGTCCATGCTGTCCTTGGTGCGCAACTTGGCGATGTCGGCTTGCTGCTTCCTCAACCGCTTCGGGTCGATGCCGGCGGTGAACTCCCGAAGCGCCCGCTCGACCGGCAGAGCCGTGTACCAGACTTCGAGGTTGCGCATGCCCGCGAAGGCGGCCATCGCCTCTCGGTAGGCGCGCACGGTAGCGAGCGCGATCGTGCGCCGTTCCTTGGCGGAGAAGCCGTTCTCGCGGCCTCCGATCGCGAAGCTCGCCGCCAGGCGCTTCACGTCCCACTCCCACGGGCCTGGCGCCGTCTCGTCGAAGTCGTTGATGTCGAAGACCAAATCTCGCTCCGGCGATCCGAACATCCCGAAGTTCGACAGATGCGCGTCCCCGCACAGCTGGACCCGGAGCCCCGAGTTCGGCGTTCGCGGCGAGATCCGACGCCATGATCAGCGCGCCGCCGCGGTAGAAGGCAAACGACGACACCAGCATCCGGCCGTAGCGGATCGGCACCAGCTCCGGAACCCGCGACAAGGCCTGCTCCTCCAACAACGCGATCGGGTCGCGGCGCTTGGGAAACGCGATGTCAGCCTGCGTCGACCGCGGGATCTCCGCCCTCGCCGCCTTACCCCTCGCGGCCCGCTCGCCCGGCGTGAAGTGCGGCACCACCTTCGGCTTCGACCCCGACCTACCGTCAGCCGGCGGAGACTCCTCTCCAACCTCGCCGGACCCGGCAGCGACCGGCGCCTCCGCCGGTTCCTCGTCGGGCCGATCATCGCTGAGTTGCTGGCGTCCGGCCAGGGAGTCGGAAGCGGGTGAAACCGGATCGGGCCACTCGTTGCTCTCGCTTTCGTCCATCATCCGTACTCCTTCCCGCGCCACTTCGTGGCGGCTTTGCCGGGCTGCGGCGAGGGGCGTCCGGCGCGCAGCAGGTCAATGTCGCACATCGGCTACAGGGTCGTGACTGCGATTTCCTTCGGGCGTGCGATGAGGTAGAAGAGCACGCCGAGCACCGGCAAGAAGATGATCAAGACCGTCCACATCGCCTTCGCCCAGCCGCTGTGGTCCTGCCGGCGGAAGTTGTCGATGAACACGTTGATGACGACGAAGATCCAGATCACCCAGGCGAAGAAGACGATCATCCACCAGATCACGTCCCAGAAACTCGGGTTGTTCGTGTAAGCAAGCACCTGCGCTCCCTTCGCTCGATACCGGAATGGGCCCGGCCGTCCGTAGCTCCAACGTCAGCAACCTATGACCCGGAGCCGGCTCAGCGAGGACGCGCTTCGGATTTCACTTGGGTGAACACGATCGGGAAGGAGCGGTGGCGCGTGCGGTGAAACGTTGGCTGTGGACGACCGCTGGAGCACCAGCCGAACGGAGGCGTTCAGTGACGGCGTGTTCGCAATCGCGATCACGTTGCTCATCCTCGAAGTGGCTGTCCCCGAGGCAGCGTTCGGCAACCTGTGGCGCGGCATCGCACATCAGTGGCCCTCCTATCTGGCGTACGCGACGAGCTTCATCACGATCGGAGGGATCTGGATGGCCCACCACGCCATCTTCCGGCGCCTGCAATACGCAAACCAGCAGGTCATGGTCATCAACCTGGTGCTGCTGATGGCGGTCGCGTTCCTGCCCTTCCCGACCAGGCTCGTGGCCGAGGCGATCCACGACAACAACGCCGAGCGGGCCGCAGCCATCTTCTATGGAGCCTCGCTGCTCGTTATCCAGCTTCTGGTCGGCGCTCTCTGGGGCTCGATCGCACGCGCCCGAGGGCTGCTCAGGCCGGAGGTGAGCGAGAAAGAGGTCAACGCGATCCTGATCGCGACGACGCCGAACCTCGGCTTCTACATCGGCGTGATCGTGCTGGCGATCTTCGCCCCCAAAGCGGCCGCGTTCGGCTACCTGCTGATCGCGATCGTCGCCCTCGTGCGATCCCGTGGCGACCAGACGCCACCACCCACGACATCGTCTGCGTAAGACACAGGTCGCCGAGCCCGGGATAGCTCGGTTGGCTCAGCTCTTGCCGAGCTCGCGGACCATCGACTCGAGGCGGTCGAGGCGCTGGACGAGATCGTCGAAGCGGGCATCGACCCGTGCCTCCTCAGTCTCCTCGTCTGCCTGCTCAGCAGCGGCACGCTCGCTCTGGGCGCGGGCGACGAAGGTCGAGGTGATCGCCGCGGTGACGATCGCGAGGAACGCGATTCCCTCCAGCATCACAAACGCGCCCACGAGCCGGCCGGCGACGGCTTTCGGCGTCACGTCGCCGTAGCCGACTGTGGTCACCGTCTGCAGCGACCACCACATTCCGACCCAGACGTTCGAGTACTCGTGGTGGTCGAGCACCCTGATCAGGATCCCGCCCCCGACCACGACGACCGTCGTGGCCACGACGATCACGCCCGCGGCGAGGCGAACCGAAGGCGGCTCGCGCAGGAATTTCGACAGGCGGCGCTCGATCAGATTCGGGCGCGGCACGGCACGAACCTTCCTGCCGGCATCAGCGACCCGTTGACGCCGCGGAGTCGTCACCCGACCATCATCTCCCGGCACCACACTGGCTCACCACTTTTCAGCGTCAGGCGACGTTGTCGATGGCGGTCAGATCGAGCAATGTGAGTCCGAGATCGGTGATCCGCTGGAGGACGCCCTGGAGCTCAGCCTGGTCGCGGACGATGCCGGTCAGGATCGTGGTGCCGTCACCGCGCGTGAGGTTCATGCCCTCGAAGGCGAGCTGCATGCGGTCGCTCAGCTCGCCTTCGACCACGAGCCGGTACTCGCGACTGCCCATTCACACAGCCTGACACGCCCCCCCGGTGTCTACGTGGTGAGGTGCACCGTTCACTTGGGTGAACGCGTTTGCTCGAGGAGGCCGAGTAGGGTCGCGCGTGCGACGGCGTCCGGGCGGGAGTGGACGCCGAGCTTCCGGTAGATCGTGCGGGTGTGGGACCGGATCGTGTTGAGTGAGAGGAAGAGTTGCTCGCCGATCTCCCGTGCCGACAGGTCGGAGGCCAGGAGCCGGAGCACGGCGAGCTCTGCCGCGGTGGGCGCCTCGAGCAGCTCTCCGCCTGCTGCCCGTTCTCTTGCCGTCCGGAGTTCTCGTTCCACCTCGTCGCAAAGCGGCCGCACGATCCCGCTGTCCGTGAGCTCGTCGAGGGCCTCCCGGGCAGAGCGCAGCACCGGTTGCGCCTCGTCGAGGCGACCGCGGCGCAGACGGCAACGGGCGAGGAGCACGAGGAGCCAGGTGTGCTGTACGGTCGCCACCTCGTCCGCGAAGAAGCGCTCGGCGGTGACGAGCTCGTGCTCTGCCTCGACGAGCTTCCCTTCGGCGGCCAGCACCGTTCCCAGAGCGGCGGCCGCGTTCGCGCCGAGCCAGCTCCGGCTGCTCCCGATCCGGCCCACGGCGGCCTTCGCCGCGTCGGCATGGCGTCGGGCCGCGACGAGCTGCCCGCGCTCGACGGCGACGTGGGCGAGCGTCGAGCGTGCGAGGATCAGGCTCGGCGGACGACGCCCGATATCCGGATGCTCTAGCACCTGAAGGGCGGCAGCCGACGCCTCGTGGAGGTCGCCCGCGAAGAAGAGAGCGCGCGCGTACGTAGCGCGAGCGCCCGTCAGGATCTCGTCGGAGCTTGCCCGCGCGAGTTCGACGGCGCGGCGGCCGTCGAGCACCGCCCGGCCGACGCCACCGTCGATCGTGCCCGCACGAACCAATCTCACCCAGATTTCGACATACGCGTCGGACTGTCCGTGTTGCTGACTCTGCGCCCGATCGGCGAGCTGCATGAACCGGCGCTGCTCGATGGCGCCCTCTCCCGCGAGCACCGCGGCCGCCGCGGCGGCCGCCGCCAGCTCCGGGTGCTCGAGGACACGGTCATCCGGCAGTGTGCGAACCCAGCGAAGAAGCGTACCGCCGTCGCCGCTCCTGATCAGGGACAGGTAGTACTCGACGAGCACTTCGGCGACGAACTCGTGGTCGCCCGCCGCCGCCGCATGCCGGAGCGCTTCCATGGGCAATCCGTGCGATCTGAGCCATTCGGCGGCTCGGCGCTGAATCGTCGTCGCGGCGATCGGCTCCGATGAGGCGAGCGCGGTGCGGGCATATGCGGCGAACAGCGAGTGGATGCGAAACCAGCCTCCTCGTTCGAGCCGCGAGACGAGCAGGTTGGAGCGCTCGAGCTCGGCCAGCACAACGGACGAGCCGGTGCGGTCGAGCACGGCGTCGCAGAGCTCGGCGGTGAACTCGCCCATGACCGCGGCGCCGTGGAGAAACGACCGCTGGTCCTCGTCGAGCGTCGCGAGGACCTCGCTGCTCAGGTACTCGGCCACGAAGCGCTGATCGCCTCCAAACGCTCGCACGGCCGCAGCCGCGTCGTCGACCGTGCGCAGCCAGAGGCCGGCCAGGACGAGCGTCGCGGGCCAGCCCTCGGTCTGCTGCACGAGCAGTTCGATCTCGTCCGCCCCGAGCTCGATCTCCCCGCGGGTGACCAGCAGCTCGTGCGTCTCGGCCCGGGTGAACGCGAGCTCGTTCGCCCGCAGCTCGGCGAGCAGCCCGGCGGCGCGGTATCGCGCGAGGCTCAGCGCAGGATCGACCCGGGTGACGAGAATCACGCGCGCGGCGAGTGGGAGATGCGAGAGAGCACGGTCGAGCGACGCGATGCAGGCTTCGTCGGTCACCGCGTGGAGATCGTCGAGCACCAGGAGTAGCCGCTTGCCGAACGCGGCGATGCCGTTCGTGAGCTCGTCGACCGCATCCTCGATCGCACCGCCCGGTATACCCAGCCGCTGCAGCGCACCCCGCCCGAGCCCCGGCCGCACGCGATCGACCGCCGACGCGACGTACCGCCACAATCGAGTCGGATCGTTGTCATCGGCATCGAGAGTGACCCAGGCCAGCGCCGCGTCCTGGCTCGCACACCATGCCCGCACCGCAGTCGTCTTTCCGTACCCGGCCGGTGCCGCGACGAGCGTCAGCACCGCATCGACACCGGCAGTCGGCCCCGTCCAGAGACGCGGACGGTCGACCATATCTTCACGCGCACCGGGAGCAGCCAGCTTGGCCTCGATCAGCGGAGGAAGGGCAGCCGTGCCCGTCATCTCCATAGCCGCCGCTTCCCTCTGTCCCGATCCTCGTGCCATCTGCGACACATGGTCGCATGACTTCACCGGCAGGGCCAGACGTCCGGCAGGGCCCGGAGCCCGCCGGGCTGGACGCCGGTGCGACGAGGCGGTCGCGGGCGTCTTCCGCGCCGACCTCGTCGCAGCGCTGAGGGAATCGCCGAGAAGGCCGACTCATCGAGCTTCGCCGATTCGACGTCGAGGCAGCGGCACCGATTGACCTGGCGCGATTCCGTGCGCGGTCGGTCGCCTGTTGCGTAGGGTTGAGCTGCGATGGGCTACAAGAGCACGGTTTCCGACATCGTTCGCGTCGTGGAAGCAGTTGGGGCGGGGATCATGCTCGTCGGCGGGTTCGGAGCGTTTCTGATCTTCCTCGTCCGTGTGTCCCACCCCGAGCGTCGGCCCGGCTCCTACGAGGAGCTTCGCCGCAACCTCGGTCGCTCGATCCTGCTCGGCCTGGAAGTGCTGATCGTCGCTGACATCGTGCGGACGATCATCGTCGACCAGACCTACCAAAGCGTCGTGATACTGGGCGTGATCGTCGTCGTCCGGATCCTTCTGAGCTTCGCACTCGAGGTCGAGATAGACGGAATGTGGCCCTGGAACCGCTGGCGGCGCCAGCCACGCAACCCGTAGGCCAGCAGTGTCAGCGAGGACGGCGTGCGCGCGGATGTGGGTAGCGCCTCGTGCTTCGCGCTCTGCCTGCTCCAACACCAGACCCGCCTCGCGGCGGTTTGAGGCGTCTCGGTTCACCTGGGTGAACGCCGCTCGAGCGGTCCTATAGGGCGGCGATGCGTGCGAGTCTCGGCGAAAGACCCTAGAGAGGAGGAGTCATGGATGGTGACAATCTCGCGCTTGTGGTGGGAACATACTCAGAGGCTGGTGCGGCTGCCAAGGACTTCAAGGCGCTGAAGGCCGGGCAGGACGGCGGCGAGTACAAGGTCGTCGGGGCGGTCGTGATGAATCGCGACGCGAGCGGCAAGGTCGACGTGGACGAGCATGGTGATGGGCGCGTCGCCGGCGGCGCGGTGCTCGGCGGGACGGCCGGATTGGTGGTCGGGCTGTTCGCGCCGCCGCTGCTTGCCGCGACCGCGATCGGTGCAGGAATCGGCGCCGGCGTCGGCGCTCTGCGCAAGCGGCATGAGGAGAAGCAGATGGGCGTCGATCTCGAGCAGTACCTGCCGCCGGGATCGTCGGCGGTAGTGGCGGTCGTCGACGACCAGTATGCGGACAAGGTCGAGGCCGCGCTCGTCAACTCGGACAAGCGGATCAACCAGGCGATCGACTCGGGCGACTACGACGAGCTGCAGAAAGCGATCGCGAAGTCCCAGGACGAGGTGTCGGGCGCAATCACCTCGTAGATCGCGGGAGGAGGGCCGGCACACTCGCCGGCCCTCCCGATCCGCCGAAAGGGCATGACCATGAAATCCATTCGCAAACAGGGCCTCATCGCTGTCACAGCGTCGTCGTTGGTGTTCCTCGCGGTAGGCTGCGGCTCGAGCGGGGGCGGCGGCTCGACTGCGACGACCACGAGTGCCTCTGCCACCGAGACCTGGGCGAGCGGCGTCTGCTCGTCGATCACGACCTGGCAGGCGGCGATCAAGTCGGCCGTCGGCTCCGTGAAGAGCGATCCGACGAAGAGCGGGCTGCAGAAGGCAGCCGGAGATGCGAAGTCGGCGACGGAGACACTTACTTCCGACCTGAAGGGGCTTGGCAAGCCCGACACCAAGGCCGGGCAGCAGGCGAAGGACTCCCTCGACCAGCTCTCGACGAGCTTGCAGCAGGATGTGACCACGATCGAGAGCGCGGTCAAAGGGGTCTCCGGCGTGAGCGGCGTCGTCGGTGCCGTCTCAACGGCGACGACCACACTCGCGACGATGAAGACGCAGGTCAAGACGACGTTCACGGACCTCCAGGGGCTCGGCGCGAAGGACGAGCTGAAGAACGCGTTCGCGAGCTCGAGCGCCTGCAACTCCCTGACCAGCGGGAAATGAGCGCGTCGGCCACCGCCGGCACGGCTGTCGATGCCGTGAGCCCGCTTCGCGACTCGTCGCGGATCCGCTAAGGCGTCGAGGTTGGCGCGCGTTTCGGGCGATCCGGATCAAGCAAGGGCGGAGGCCGTTGACCGCTGCCACGTGCGCCGTCCCAGGCAAGCGCGAACTCGGAGCATCACGATCGTCGCAGACCTGGCGATCTCGCTAATAGGGTCGTTGTTGTGACGACTGCGCCGACCGCGTCTTCCGTCGCTGCCAAGGCTTCGGGTGTGGTGCTGCTCACGTTGGCGGCGGGCCAGTTCGTGATGGCGCTGGATATGACGGTGATGAACACCGCGATCGCGACCGTGGCCAAGGACGTCGGGACCGACGTGACCGGGATCCAGACGGCGATCACGCTGTACACGCTGGTGATGGCGTCTTTCATGATCACCGGCGGGAGGGTCGGGGAGATCATCGGCCGGAAGCGCGCGTTCACGATCGGAGCTGTCATTTACGCGTGCGGGTCGCTGACGACGGCGCTGTCACACAGCCTGGCGGTGCTGATCATCGGCTGGTCGTTCCTCGAAGGCTTCGGCGCGGTGTTGATCATGCCGGCGATCGTGGCGCTCGTCGCCTCGAACTTCGGACGGTCGGAGCGGCCGCGCGCGTACGGGCTGGTGGCGGCTGCCGGCGCGATGGCGGCGGCTCTCGGGCCCGTGATCGGCGGCCTGTTTACGACCTATGCCTCGTGGCGGTGGGTGTTCGTCGGCGAAGTGCTGATCGTGATCGTGATCCTCTTCTTGGCGCGGCGGGTGAACGACACACCGCCCGAGAAGGGCGCCAGGCTCGACCTGGTCGGCACGGGGCTGTCGGCGGCTGGTCTCGGGATGGTCGTGATCGGCATCCTGAAGTCGGGCGCGTGGGGGTTCGTGCAGCCGAAGCCGGGTGCTCCCGAGTGGCTCGGGCTCTCGCCGACGATCTGGCTCGTGCTCGCGGGCGGTGTGGTGCTGGGCCTGTTCCTGGCGTGGGAGAACCGGCGCATTGCGCACGGCCAGGCTGCGCTGATCGACCCGAAGATGCTGCGCAACATCCAGTTGCGCGACGGCGTCGTCTCCTTCCTGTTCCTGTTTCTCGTGCAGGCCGGGATCTTCTTCGTCGTCCCGCTGTTCCTGTCGGTCGCGCTCGGCATGTCGGCGGTCGCGACCGGTGTCCGCCTGCTGCCGCTGTCGCTGATGTTGCTGCTCTTCGCCGTCGGAGTGCCGAAGCTGTTCCCGAACGCGAACCCGCGGCGGGTCATCAGGCTCGGCTTCATGGCCATGTTCGCCGGGCTCGTACTCCTGGTCGCCCTGCTCGACTACGGTGCCGGCGCGGAGATCGTCACCTGGCCGCTGCTACTCGCGGGTGCGGGGATCGGCTCGATCGCCTCCCAGCTGGGGAGCGTGACCGTGTCGGCGGTGCCCGACGAGCAGAGCGGCGAAGTGGGCGGAATCCAGAACACCGGGTCACAGCTCGGCGCGTCGATCGGCACCGCGCTGGCGGGCGCCGTGCTCATCTCCGCGCTGACCGCCTCCTTCCTCACCGGCATCGCGAACAACCCGGCCGTTCCCGATCGCGTCGCCGCGAAGGCTCAGACGAACCTCGCCGGCGGCGTCCCGTTCATGTCCGACGCCGACCTCAAGGCCGCACTCGCGGACGCGCATGTCCCCCCGCGGACGACCAACGCGATCGTGGACGAGAACGAAAAGAGCCGGATCGACGGACTGCGCCTCGCCGTCTCGATCCTCGCACTCTTCGCGCTCGCCGCCCTGCTGTTCACCCGGGGCATCCCGACGGTGCAACCCGGCGCCGCGACCAAGCCCAGCCCATCACCTACGTAGCCTGCCGGGCTGGTGGCGGCGTCTGCTCTGTGGAGCGAGAGTGGCGTTCGTAGAGGGTGGCGTTGAGGACGGCGGCTCCCACGATCACGCGCCCGTACAGGAAGAAGCCGAGCAGGAACGTCGCTGCAGTCCCCAGGGCGCCGTAGGTGCTGGTCTTCTCCTGGATCAGGTGGCCGAGGATGAGGACGTTGAAGAGCAGCAAACCGATGAAGCCGACCGCGTAGAGGAGCGATCCCGGGATCAGGTCGGTCCAGCGGGCGTCGGAGTGGGGCAGCTGGAGTGAGACAATCAGCCAGAGTCCTGCAAGGGCGAAGACCAAGAGGGCGAATGTGACGATTCCGCCGATCACGGTCTGGTGGTTGACGGCGCCGACGCCGGCGACGAGGAAGAGCTGGCCCGCGAGCGCTGCGCCGAAGATTGCGAGCGGGCGGCGATGTACCTTGACCGATGCGGCTGAACGCTCCCAGGCCAGAGAGTGCGCGATCGCGATCGCCCGGAGCAGGACTCTCGTCACGTAGACGAGCAGGAAGAACGACCCGAGGGCGACCCACCAGTTCGAGTTGCCCTTGGTGCTGCTCGCGACCTGCTTGGTGACGACCCCGGCCAGGCCGACGGAGTTCGTGATCAGCTTCGGCTCGAACCCGATCGCGCTCGCCAGCAGCCCGAGGCCGGAGACGACGAAGAGCGCGAGCGGCAAGGCGAACAGGAACAATCGGTAGGCGAGCGCGCCTGCGAGCATGCCGCCGCCGATGTGGGAATCCCGTTCGATCGTCTCGAACGCGGCGTCGAGCGCCGGCGAGCGACCGCGGGCCTCTTGGATCCAGTCTTTGAGTGCGTGCGCGTGCTGAACCCAGAGCGCCAGGCGCTGGAGCAGCGTCGGCCTTGGAGGCGGCAGCTCGATCTGCTCGGGCTCGTCAGTTCGATCCGGAGGGGACATCGCTGCTGTCCGAGGCTGGAGAGGATTGGTCCGGGCGCTGGGTGGAGCCCTTGGCGGGGTGTTGTGTCTCCGTCTGACGCCAGTCCGCCCAGACGGGGGAGAAGACGGCGCAGACGACCGAGATCGTGATCAGGACGAAGCCCCAACCGAGCAGTGCGACCGTGACGCCGAAAGAGCCGAAGTACTTCCCGTCGCTGTTCAGCCAGCCGCCGAGGAAGAGCGGCGCGAACGCGCACGCTCCGCCGATGACGACCGAGGCGAGCAGCGCGCCCGGCAGGAGCGCCCGAAGCCCGATCTGACGGTGCAGCAGAAAACGGGGCGTCCAGAGCCAGAACACCGTCGAGGCGACGAGCCAGACCGGCACGAGCACGTACCAGCCCGTATCACGGAGCTGCGCCACGGAGACGACCGCAAAGGCGAGGAGTCCGCTGTAGACGAAGAAGAAGATGGCGAACAGTCCCTGGTCGGCCGCCGATCCACTTCGTCTGATCCCCCAGGCCCGGGCGTAGACGTCCTGGTAGATCTGCCCCAGACCGAGGCCCCAGATCAGGAAGCCGACAACACCGGCGAGCGTCGCGGCGAGGGCGTTCGAGGAGGCGGCCCCGAACGTCTCCTTGACGAGGCCGGCGGTCGGGTCGGTGAGCTTCAGATGGTCGATCAGACGCGCGGCGAAGGTGTTGGTGTCCCCGCCCGCCGCGTGCGTGAGGCCGATCATGGCGAGGACGAACGGCACCACCGAGAGAAACGAGTACAGCGTTGCCGCCGACCCGGAGTTGCGACTCGCCTCGAAATAGCGGCGAAACCACAGGATCGCCAGCCGGCCGACACGTGAATCGCCGCGGCCGCTGAGCCAGGCCTGTATCGCCCCGACTCGACCGCGAGAGGCCGCTTCCCCGGTCCTACTCATGCGATCACGATGGGGCGCCCCAGGAACACCAACAACCATCCCGTGCTGCACGGCACCGCGAGTGAGGAAGCACCTGACCGCGCGACAGCACACCGAGACGCCGAGCAGCGCCAACGTTGTCGCCCATCATCAAATCTCCTCTCCGATCGCCGTTTCCAACGTCACCAAGCTACGACCCAGAGCGTGCTTCCGGTGAAGGAGCGTCGAATGTCACTCGGGTGAATGCGAACGGGGCCGTCGCTGCCTGCGACGCGCCTACAGCGGATGCCCAGCGGCGTCGCACGGGATCGGCATGTGCACCCCTAGAACCTGCGCCGCCTGGTTGATCTGCCCGAGCACGCGCGTCATATCCGTCGGCTTGAGACCGCCGGCGCCCTTCGAGTACGGGTGGTCGAGGAAGCGGATGACAAGCAGGCTCGTCACCAGCATCGCGACGAGCGTCGCCGCGATCACCGACTGCGGTAACACCCCTTCTGCGGGATCGGCAAAGAGGAATGCGAACGCGATCACGAGCACGCCGGTGACGAAGAGGAGCACCCACAGGGGTGCCGGGATGATCTGGCCGCCTGCCTGAACCCGGTCGAGGCGGGCCTGCTCCCGTTCGTTCGTCAGGTCGAGCCATTTGGGGTAGGTGCCATTCTGCTGGGCGGGCGTCTTCGGCTGGACGTCCCGGAAGGCTTTGAAGAGGGCGATTCCCCAGGGGTTGAAGGGGGGCTTCTGCCCCGACTGGAGTTGCGGCCACTCGACGCCGATCACGGCGCGCCCGTAGCAGACGAGCAAGCCCGAAAGCCTGTTCGCGCCAGGCTGAGGCAGCAACTGGGCGATCTCGAACTGCTGGATCACATCGATCGACTCCGAGCGCGCGCCACTCCGCGCGGTGTCGTAACTGAGAAAGGCGAGATAGACGACGAAGCCGAGCAAGACTGCAAATCCCGTCGCGAGCACACCGAAAACACCGGCGGCGCGGTCGCCGTCGGTGAAGCGCCCACCCTCCGGCGAGTGCCGGCGAAGAAGCAGGAACAGTCCGACTGCGAGCGCCACCGATCCGAGCACGATCAAGGCAGAGAGCCACAGGTTCATGCGGCTGATTCTCTCGCACACGGCGGACCCTGGTGTCATTCACCGGATATGCGAGCGTCCCGGAGCCATCGAGCCGAAGAGGGTAGGTAGCCGCTGCATAAGGTGCGCGTCTCATCCCTACGGGACGAGGCGGTACCTGCAAGCCCGGTGGACGATTACCGCTGTCAGGACCCGATTCGCCGCCATCGGCGGCTGCCGGGCCCGTCGTTACCGTCCGAAAGGAGTTCATATGGCAGAGGCAACCGAGACACCGGTACTCGATCTGCTCGCGAACATGAACAAGGAAGCGATCCAGGCATCGAGCCTCGACCCGCAGACACTCGCGCTCGTACGCATCGCCGCCCTCGTGGCGGTCGATGCACCTGCGGTCTCATACGCTCTCAACCTGGCCCTCGCGGGCGAACTGGAGGTCGAGGCGGAGCAGGTCCAGGGTGTCCTCGCGGCCGTGGCCCCGATCGTCGGGACGGCACGTGTCGCCTCGGCGTTGGGCAACATCGTCGAAGGGCTCGAAATCGACCTCGAGGTCGCCGAGCTCGAAGCCGAGTCCGAAGAGCAAGCCTAGAGCCCAGTCGGAGCCGCCTTTCTCCCAGCAATGGCGAGAGAGGCGGCTCCAAAGCTCCGTCGACACTCACCTCACGCGGGAGCTCGGTCTCCCGTCAGTAGTTCTCGGCACCGGGATCGGGAGGCACCCCGATGGAACGTCGAGCCGAGGCCATAACGATTCGCCTTGGCAATCACGATCGGAGGTCACCATGTGGTGGGGAATCGGACTCGGCATCTTCTTCTACCTGATTCTCGCGTTCACCCTCGGTTTCATGACGCTCAGGAACGGTCACGGGTGGATGTTCTTCTTCGGGATCTTCTTCCCGATCCTCTGGATCTTCGGCGCGTTCATGAGGCCGCCGGGGACGATGGCGCCGGCCTAGGGCTCACGAAGAGGCCGCGTAGAAGCACTCAAGTGAGGGCCGGGCATCGGCCCGGTCCTCCTTGCTTTTGGGATAACGGTCGACGCCGCCGGTGACATCCGGGTCGTGATCCACGGAGTTGGGCGGATCAACCGCTACGCACCCGACGGCTCGCTTCGCGAAGTGCGCACCGTTCCGTCCCGACAGTGCACGTGCTGTTCGGTCGGCGGGCCGGGCCCGAACCGGCTGTATGTGACCACTGCGACCGAAAACTGGAGCGACGAGCAGCGCCGCGCCGATCCAGCCGCTGGGCTCGTCTACCGACTCGACACAGATGCGACCCGACGACCGCAGCCGCGCCCCCGCGCAGAGCGAACAGCTCGTAGGTCGCGAGGCGCGTTGGCGAGCGCGAGCCGGGCCTTGAGGGTTCCCGGCTCACGAGCAGGTCAAGGTGAGCGAGGTCGGCGCGGAGGAGGTCGCTCCGGTTCTTCGTCAGTACTTGGGCCGGGTCAGGGTTGTTCGTCAGTTCTTCGGATGTGTCGCCTGACTCGCCACTTGAGTCGTTCGTGGCGGAAGCCGGCAGGCACCCGGTCTTCCGTGTCGAGTCAGTGTCGTCGTGAGTCAGCGGCTCCGCCCGCATTGGGACCTCAACCGCCGATCGACTTGCCTGGTTCGAGTCACTTACGGCTGGTGCAGCTGACGCGAGTCGTTCGGCGTGCTGGCAGCGGGAGTTCGGCGACTGACGTTCATCCCCAATGGGGGACGACTCTCAGTCGTAGCGGTAGGACGATGCAAGTTGCACCCGCGCCGGCTTGCCTGCTTGAGGGCCTAGTTCGACGCGGGTGCGTGTGCGTGTTCTACACCCCCGGCTGCTCGCCAGGGTTTCGATGTGGCGCATTACCGTTAGGCGAGCGCCCCGCCACACGGCCTGCACCCGGCGTCGTCCGCCAACGCCGCCTGAAACGGCCCGCCGCCCTTAGCGGTCGAGCTTGACCTTCAGGCAGCCATTCTCCGTCGTGGTCACGTGGCGGCCGCTCACATTGAGCTCCTTGATCCACTCGCGTGGGAAGTAGGCAACGGCGTCGAGTTCATTCTCTGTGTGCCACTTGCCGTCGCCGAGCAGGTGCAGGATCCGGTGGTACGTCGTCTGTCCGTCGGCGATCACTGTCGTCCCCCCTCGTTGCTTTCGGTCGAATTGAACCGCTCGTCGGCACGCACAGCATCGGGGATAGCCGCAGCCGGCCTTGTCGAAGCTGGCTCCGAAGCGGTCGAGTTCGGCACGGAGAGGCGAACGGTCGGTCGCCTGGTACGAGCGCGCGAGTGATGCCCAAGCCGAAGGCGATATCGTCTGAGTTTCTCGTGCCAGTCGATCCCGCCCGCGTTCGCGATCTGCCGCTGTTTTCCGGACTGGCCGAAGCTGAGCTCGTGCATCTGGCGGCGTATGCCGAGTTCAAGACCTCGGATCCCGGCGACGTGTTCATACGTGAGGGTGCATCTGGCTACACGTTCTTCGTCATTCTCGAGGGAACCGTGGACGTCGATCGCGACGGCAAATTCCTCGAGACGCTTGGCCCAGGCGACTTCTTCGGCGAGATGGCGATCCTCGGCTCTGGCCGGCGCAACGCGACCGTTACCGCCTCGACTCGCGTCGAACTGCTCGTCTTGTTCGGGACAGTGTTCCGCACGATGGAATCCGATCACCCTGACCTGGCGGAGTTGATCAGGCAGAAGGTCGCAGAGCGCGCCCGGCGCTGACCTCGCTTGAACTCGCGTCGATCCCCGGCGAGGGAACGCTGACCTCTGGGTAGAAGATCGGGGTGGAAGGAGCGGCCCATCCGCTTGGTTGAGCCGCTCTCGCGAGAAGCGCTACTTCTCCAGAGCTGCGAGCGAGGAACGGGTCCGGCCAGCCCCAATCTCCCCAAACGTCCGAGTAGGATCCTCTCAACGGTGCGGACGGACTTGGACGGGACCGCATGTTCACGGGGTTCCCGCCACTTCGGGACACTCGGCTCCACGGTCATTCGGACCCCGTGGAGGTCAAGTCCTCTCATCCGCATAGCCGGCCGCCTGTCGACGCTTCGTGGCAAGGCGGCGAGTCGACAGAGAGAGGACGGCGAGATGACGAACAAGGAGAGCTTCACGGCGGACGAGTGGGAGCTGATCATGGAGGGGCCGACGAGCGCAGGCATGATCGTCCTGACCGCGCACAAGGGCGGCAGCTTCCGGGAGTCGTTCGCGATGGCGAAGGCCTTCACGGAGGCGCGCCAGCAGCACGGCGGCAGTGAGCTGCTCGACGCGATCGTCTCGTCGAAGCCGGGACGCGACCACACGCGGTACCACTCGCCCGACGAGCTCAAGCAGGCGGGGCTCGGGCACCTGCGCGACGCGCTCGCGCTCCTCGAGCAGAAGGCGACGCCGCAGGAGGTCGAGGACTACCGGGCATTCGTGCTGTCGCTGGCCGCGAGGGTCGCGAGCGCGCACAGGGAGGACGGCGTCGAGGTCAGCGACACGGAGCGAGAGGCGATCGACGAGATCGCCGCGGCTCTCGGCACCACCGCACCACCGCCCGCGCCGGCGAGCTGACCGGCCGACCAAACGACGAGGGCCCCTCCCGGGGCCCTCGCTCACACGGACGGTGTCGGCTCTGGTTACTTGACGGTGACGGTCGCCGACCGGCTCACCGAGTTGCCGTTCACGTCTCCGATCTTCATGAACACGCGGTAGACGCCGTTCAGCTTCGCCTTCGTGATCGGCACCTTGAAGGACGCGTACCCGTCGATGCCGATCGCGGCCGTCGGCTGGCTCACGCCGACGTCCGCTCCGCGGTAGACGACGGAGACCGTGGCTCCGAGGCTCGCCCCCGAGCCGTCCCGCGCGTAGAGCTCCCAGACGGGGACGCGGACGGTCGGGTTCGACGCGCCCTGGCGAACGCTGACGAGCGGACTGCGGACGTCGAACGGCTTCGCAGCGGCGGTGAATGCCGCGTAGCCGGGCTTCCGCGCCGCGCTCTCGTCGAGGAGCCCGCTGTGCCACAGGCTCACCGGCTCGTCCCGGAAGATGAACCAGATGAACATCGCCACGCTCGGATACTTCCGGACGATCGCGAACGCCTGCTTCACGTAGGCAGCCTGCTGTGCCATCGTGACGCCCTTGGGTTGGCCGGGCTTCGTCTGGAACCCGTATTCGGTGATCCAGATCGGCGTGTTGCGGCGCTTGAACCACTTGGTCAGGTCTTCGTGGAACTTGGGGATCTGCACCAGGTTCACGTTCGGGTACCGGACCTTCTGGGTCGGCGTGGCGCCGACGTCCGAGTACGGATGATGCGCCCAGGCGTCGAACTTGACGACGGGGCGAGCAGTCGAGAGGACCTGCGCGAAGAGAGCGGGCGCGAGCGTCTGCTGCACGCCGTGCTGCGTCGTCGGCTTCGACCGGCCGCGCGGAGAGGTCTCGCCGATGGCGACGAGCGCACGCGAGTTGCCGGCCTTCACACCCGCATAGCCCGCGCGGGCGAGCCCGGCGTAGATGAGAGGTGACTTCGGCTTGCCGCGGCTGTCGTAGGTCGGGGCGAGGAACTGCTGCAGGTTCGGCTCGTTCCAGACCGAGAAGTAGCCGACGAACGGATAGCCAGGGTTGCGGCCGGAGTAGCGCGCAGCCAGCGCCCTCATGAAGTTCTGGTAGTCCGAGAGCCGTGTCGGCGCGTAGTTGGGGCCCTTGCCCCCGTTGGCCCACGCAGGCGTGCTCCAGACGGACATCATCACGGTCATCCCGCGCAGCGACGCGCTGCGGACGAGATCGTCGAGGTCGTCGAATCGGTAGGCCGGGTCGAACGGGTTGGTTGCCGCCGACGGTCGCGTCGGCGCGATCCGGTCCCAGTACACCGTCGTGCGCACGATCGACGCACCGGTCTGCGCCGCCTCGGTGAGGTTCACGTCACGAGAATCGAGCCAGCGGAAGGACGGATCGTCCTGGAAGCCGACCAGCATCCGGTCGGCGCTCGACGACGCCGCCGGCACCGCCAACGCCAGCAGCCCGAGCACGATCAGCACTATGCGGAATCGGGTCATGGCGGCGACCATAGCCAGTGACCTTCCCGGGCACCGGGATCCCAAACCGAACGCTTACTCCGCTCAACCTGCTTTTTACGAAGCGGCGAGAACTGCGAGCACGTCGTCGGCGTGGGACTTCGGGTCGACCTTCCGCATCACCTTGACGACGTTTCCCTCCGCGTCGATCACGAAGGTCGACCGCTCGACGCCCATGTACTTCTTGCCGGCGAAGCTCTTCTGCTTCCACACGTCGTACGCCTCCGAGACGGCGTGATCGGTGTCGGCGAGCAGCGCGAAGGGCAGCTGGTACTTGGCCTTGAACTTCGCGTGAGAGGCCTCCTTGTCCGGGCTGACGCCCAGAACCACGGCGCCCGCGCGCTGGAACGCGGCCCAGCCGTCCCGGATGTCGCACGCCTGCTTGGTGCAGCCGGGTGTGTCGTCCTTGGGATAGAAGTAGAGGACGACCGGCGTGCCGCGGAGCCCGGACAGCGTGACCTGCTCACCGCTGTCGCTCGTCAGCTCGAAGTCCGGTGCGGGCTTGCCCTCCTCGACCATGCGGGCGAGTGTATCCGCCCGGCATGGTTACGCTTGCCGCATGAGACGCTTCGTCGCGGACATGAACCCGACCGTGCGCGGGCTGATCGTGATCGCGCTCGTGTCGGGGGCGATCGTGGCCTTGCAGGCCGAGTCGGCGCTCGTCCAGCTCTCGGTGCTGCTGCAGGTCCTGTTCGTGGTCGCGATCGCGATCTTCGTCTACACGACATGGCGCGAGCGGCGCCACGAGATCGAGCTCTGGCCGCTCCGCGCGCGCCTGTCGTTCTACGGCGGTGCCGGACTGATCCTGGCCGACATCGGCGCTTACTGGTTCTTCCGCCCCTCCGGACCGGCCGCACTCGCGTTCTTCCTCACGCTCGGCGTCTCCGGATTCGCGATGTTCCGCGTCTGGCGCGACCAGCACACCTACTCGTGACGGAGGCGGGCTCGCGCCTCGAGCCAGGTCACGCCTCGACGCGGGCGGCGCGGCCGTCGAGTGCGTCGAGCGCCGCGCGGACGTCGAGGAGGCGGCCGACGAAGATCGGCGTGTCGCGCTCCGTGTAGCGGCTCGCCTCCGTTTCGCGCAGGGTCAGCATCAGATGCATGAAGTCGGCAGGCTCGTCGCACTCGAACGCCGTCATGAACTCCTGGTCGTCGATCCCGAACGAGTACGTGGTGTGGTTGTGGATCGACGTGAACTCGTGTCCGATCCGGATGTGCTCGTCCATCGCCCGCTGACGGTCTTCGACCGGCAGCGCGTACCAGGTCCGCACCTTCACGAACGGATAGACGACGAGGTACGGCGACCCGTGGGGTGTGATCTTCCGCGGCTTGCGCGCGTTCGTGTACTGCGACGCCTTCGTGGTCGCCAGGTACGAGTACGGCGTCTCGAGCCAGCCGGCGATCGGCGTCCCGTTCAGCTCGGCGCCGAGCTCCTCGAGGTCGAGGTAGCGCTCGGTGATCTTCCAGAGGAAGAAGTCGCAGTCGGCGCGGACGCCGACCGTCGAATACGCACGGAGATGAGTGAACCGCTCCGCCCACGACTCGACGACCTCGGCGAACGCCTCCTTGCCGGCGACACGCTCCTCGACCGGCAGCCGGCGCCAGGCGGGGTCGACGCTGAAGAACGTGTATGCGACGTACTGCCCGACCTCTGCGGCCATGAGCCGGATGCTAGCCGGAGGCGGCTGGGATGATCAGCGGGTCGCTCTGCAACCGCGCGGGCGGCCCCTGGTTGATCGGCGCCTGCAGCCGCACGGTGAAGCGGTACGGGCCGGGCGCGACCCGCCGGGCCGGGAACCTGACGAGGGTGGTCACGCCGGCCCGGACGTGAGCGCTGACGGCGAGCGTCGTCGAGACCGCGGGCAGCTTCGCGAGCCGCGCGTAGACGTTGCAGTCGATGTCGCAGGTGACCCTGAGCGTCAGCGGTACCCGCGCGAGGGCCTTGCCACTCGGATACACGACTCGTCCCTGCGGCGTCAGCTGGAGGCCGGGGCAACGGGTGACGACACCTCCGGTGACGTCCCGGATCGCCTTGCGCACGATCGGCAGGCTCGTCTTCGCCGTGCCGTCCGTGTAGTACAGGCCCGACTGCCAGGCGGACAGGACCGGCTCGTCGAAGGCGTGGAAGACGAAGAACGTCTTGACGTTCGGCTGGCAGAACGCGATCGCCAGAGCGTCGTGGTAGTACGTGGCCTGCGTCTGCTCGTCGACCGGCTTCGTGGTCGCGGGCTCGTTGCCGGTGTACAGGGAGGCCTTCTCCGCCGGGATCTTGCTCTCCACGCCGAACTCGCCGTAGACGATCGGCAGCGTCGAACCGGGCTGCGCCGTTCCGTCGAAGCCCGCGAGCGCGCCCGTCAGCTTCCCGTAGTCGGCGATCGCGATCGTGGTCGTCTTCGGATGCTGGAACGACGGCGGCAGGCTGGAGTTGTCCTCGTAGGCGTGCATGTCGAACGCGTCCATGATCGGCAGGGCGCGACCGGTCGCCTTGTAGGCGGCGACGAGGTCGGTGACGAACGCCGTGGGAGAGTGCGTGTCCTTGCCCGTCCCGGGCCTGTCGCCGCCGCGCGGGGCGAGTGCTCCGCCGATCACGTCGATGCCGGAGGGCGCAATCGCCTTCACGGCGTCGTAGGTCTTCGCGAGCAGGGACTCGTAGGCGTTGGCCGCGACGTCGCTGCCGTCGAGGGCGAACTGCGGCAGCCAGAAGCGGTTGTTGTTCGGCTCGTTGCCGACGATCACGTCCGCGACGGACGGGTAGCGGCGGACGATCGAGGCGACGAAGGTGGCGAAGTTGCTCTGGTCGGTCGCGCTGAGCGGTGTCGTCTTGCTGCCGGCGTTCAGCACGGCGACGTAGACCCGGATGCCGTCGAGCTTGGCGGCGCCCGTCACCGCCGCGAGGCGTTGCTGCTCGACCGCGCTCGGTGCGTGCTGGCCGGGTGCCCAGATCTCGGTGATGCGCACGGCGCCGAATCCGGCCAGCTTGAGCAGATCGAGCTTGGCCTTGGCGGCCGGCACGTTGTCCGCCTGCACGGCGTCCTCGGCGGCACCGACCAGCATCGCCGGCCCGCCTGCGTGCGCAGGCCCCGCCCAGGCGGCGAGCAGCAACGTGAGGACGATGAAGCGCCGCATGGCGGCCAACGTAGCCATGGCTATGTTAGGGCGGAGTGAATTCACGGCTCGAGGCGCAGCTGAAGGCGCTGCCGGCGCAGCCCGGCGTCTACGTCTTTCGCGACGAGGGCAGCGCCGTCCTCTACATCGGCAAGGCGAAGTCTCTTCGCTCGCGTGTCCGCAGCTACTTCCAGAAGGGGCGGGACGCGCGGCTCGGCACGGCGCAGCTCGTCGACCGGGTCGCGGACGTCGAGACGATCGTGACCGGCACCGAGGTCGAGGCGCTCCATCTGGAGCAGAACCTCGTCAAGCGCCACCGGCCGCCGTTCAACGTCCGGCTCCGCGACGACAAGTCGTTCCCGTACATCGCCGTGACCGTCGAGGACGAGTACCCACGGGTCATGTTCACGCGGGAGCGGCACCGGCGCGGCGTCGTCTACTTCGGGCCGTTCGCGAACGCGAAGAAGGTCCGGGAGACGCTCGACGTCCTGAACCGCGTCTTCAAGTTCCGGCCGTGCGAGGGCCCGAAGCCCGGCCGCCACTCGGGCATCCCGTGCCTCGACTACCACATCGACCGCTGTCTGGCACCGTGCGTCGGCTACGTCTCCGAGGCCGACTACGGCGCCGTGATCGACGGCGTGATCGGCTTCCTCTCCGGCGACACGCGCACGATCGTGCGCGAGCTCGAGGCGCAGATGCAGGCCGCAGCCGCCGCGGAGCGTTTCGAGGACGCCGCGCGCTACCGGAACCGGCTGTTCTCGATCCGGCACCTGGCCGAGCGGCAGGCGGCCGACAGGCGCACCGTCGGCTCGGTCGACGTCGTCGGGCTCGCCGCCGAGGGCGACACCGCTGCGGTGCAGGTGTTCCCGCTCCGCGACGGGAAGCTCATCGACCGCTACAGCTTCCACCTGGACAACGTCGCCGGACAGGAGCCGGCGACGCTGATCGAGACGTTCTGCCTCGAGTACTACGGCTCGTCGCCGAGCGTGCCGCCGGAGATCCTCGTGCCCGGTTCGGCCGGAGACACGTCGGCGCTCGCCGCCTTCCTGTCCGACCGGCGCGGTTCGCGGGTCGAGGTGCGCACTCCGGCCCGCGGCGAGAAGCGACGCCTGCTCGAGCTCGCCGAGCAGAACGCACGCCTCGCGCTCGAGTCGGCCACGTTCGCCTCGGAGCAGCGGCGCGCCCGGCGGGTGCAGGCGCTCGAGGAGCTCCGCGAGGCGCTCAACCTCGAGAGCCTGCCGATCAGGATCGAGTGCTTCGACGTCTCGACGATCCAGGGCACGGCCACGGTCGCCTCGATGGTCGTGTTCGAGGACGCGACGCCGAAGAAGGCGCATTACCGCAAGTTCTCGGTCCGGGGCCTCGACGGGCAGGACGACTTCGCGGCGATGGCCGAGGTGATCGGGCGCCGGTTCGCGCGAGCGGGAGGGTCGCCGACGGACGCGGATTACGACGAAGGCTTCGCCGCCGTGCCGAACCTGGTCGTCGTCGACGGCGGGCGAGGCCAGCTGTCGGCGGCGCTCGACGCGATGCATCGCTTCGACCTCGCCCGCGTGGCCGTGATCGCGCTGGCGAAGCGGGAGGAGGAGGTGTTCGTCCCCGGCAGCGCCCGGCCCGTCCGGCTCGACCGCTCGTCGGCCGGCCTGCAGCTCCTCCAGCGGCTGCGCGACGAGGCGCATCGATTCGCGCTCGGCTACCACCGCACGCGCCGGAGCGCCGAAGCGCGCGAATCGATCTTCGACGACCTCACCGGCGTCGGACCTGCGCGCCGGCGGGCACTGATCCAGCACTTCGGGTCGGCCGAGCGGTTCCTGTCGGCATCGCAGGAGGAGCTCGAAGGCGTTCCCGGCATCCCGCAGAAGACGGCGCGCGCGATCTATGCGCAGCTGCACAAGGCAGGCCGCGCCTAGGATTGACCCGGTGCGCCGCCTCTTGCCGCTCCTCGTCGTGCTCCCGTGCGTCGCGGCCGCCTGCGGCAGCAGCGGCGGTGGCAAGACATCGCCTGCGACGACGACTGCGTCTGCGGATCCCGGCAAGACGGTCATCGTTGCGCTCGTCCAGGCAGCCGTGCACGACAACCGGAAGGCGCTCTGGAACCTCCTCTCGAAGCCGTCGCAGACGCGGCTCGGACCGACGTACGCCGACTTCGCGGCCGGCCCGGCGACAGTGATCGAACGTGCGCTCAGGCCGTTCGAGAACAAGGCACTCGCGCCGTTGATCTCGCAGAGCGTGTCGCAGCAGTTCGGGCTCGTCGCCGTCCGCAGCGGTGCGAAGGCGCTCGCGTTCCCACTCCGTCGTGAAAGCGGCACCTGGAAGGTGGAGACACCCGGGCCGATCCAGTTCCAGATCCTCGGTCCGCAGCCGGGCTCGCACGGACCCGTCGCGCAGGTCGCGGTCGAGGTGCACTCCCCGGGGGTGATCGGCGACGCGATCCTCTTCGTCGACGGCAAGGCTGTCCAGCCGAACCTCTCGCCCAAGCCCGGAAACGCGACCGTGTTCGCCAGCCTGAGCAAGGCGCTGCCGCCGGGGACCCACATCGCAGTCGCCTACGCGCAGGAAGGAACCAACGCCGGCGCCGAGGCGTGGTCGTTCACGGCGGCGAAGCCGTAGCCGGGCTCGTCAGACGTGCGACGGAACGACGAGGACGATCAGCGTCAGCCAGCCGAATGCAACGACGAGGAAGCGCATGTCCCCGAAGGTATCGGCACGATCTGAGCGTCTCGTGAGACCCGCGTAAGGGTTCGTTAAGCGCTGCCGCCGGGGTGCCCGGCAGTGTCGTCCGGCGCCAGGAACGGATAGCGGTAGTCCGTGGGGGGCACGAACGTCTCCTTGATCGTGCGCGGGCTGACCCAGCGGATCAGGTTCCACATCGAGCCGGCCTTGTCGTTCGTGCCCGAGGCGCGTCGCGCCGCCGAACGGCTGCTGGCCGACGACGGCGCCGGTCGGCTTGTCGTTGACGTAGAAGTTGCCGGCCGCGTACTGGAGCTTCTCGGCAGCGTCGTCGATCGCAGCGCGGTCGCGCGCGAAGACGGCGCCGGTGAGCCCGTAGGGCGAGGTCGAGTCGACGAGCTCGAGCGTCTCGTCCCACTTCGAGTCGGGATAGACGTACGCGGTCACGATCGGTCCGAACAGCTCCTCGCGCAGCAGCCGGTCGCCCGGATCGGACGTCTCGATCACGGTCGGCTGCACGAAGAAGCCCTCGCTGTCGTCCGCGCTGCCGCCGGCGACGACGGTGCGCCCGTTCGAGCGCGCATCGTCGAGCGCCTGCTTGTGCGTCGGCGAACGCCTTGGCGTCGATGACCGCGCCCATGAAGTTCTCGAAGTCGGCGACGTCGCCGACCTTCAGCTCGGCGACGCGGTCGGCAAGCTCGCCGCGCATGTCCGCCCCAGAGCGACTCGGGGATGTAGATGCGCGACGCCGCGGAGCACTTCTGGCCCTGGTACTCGAACGACCCGCGAACGACGGCGGTCACGACCGCGTCGGCATCCGCCGACGGGTGCGCGACGATGAAGTCCTTGCCGCCGGTCTCGCCGACGATGCGCGGATAGCTGCGGTAGCGGTCGATGTTCCGGCCGATCGTCCCCCACATGGCGTTGAAGACGGCGGTCGAGCCGGTGAAGTGGACGCCGGCGAGATCCGGGCTCGCGAGCGCCGGGTCGCCGATCGCGGCGCCGTGGCCGTAGACGAGGTTGATGACGCCGTCCGGGAGCCCGGCCTCCTGCAGGATCGCGCATCACGAAATGGGCCGAGTAGGCGGCGGTCGACGCCGGCTTCCAGACGACGGTGTTGCCCATCAGCGCCGGGCTGCGGAGAGGTTGCCGCCGATCGCCGTGAAGTTGAACGGCGTGACCGCGAAGACGAAGCCCTCGAGCGGCCGGTACTCGAGCCGGTTCCACACGCCTGCCGACGAGGTCGGCTGCTCCTCGTAGATGCGCTTCATGTAGTGGACGTTGAAGCGCCAGAAGTCGACCAGCTCGCAGGCGGCGTCGATCTCGGCCTGGTGCGCGGTCTTCGACTGGCCGAGCATCGTCGCGGCGACGATGCGTCGAGCGCCACGGGCCGGCGAGCAGCTCGGCGGCCCGGAGGAAGATCGCGGCGCGCTCCTCCCACGGCGTCCGCGACCAGTCGTGCCAGGCGTCGCCCGCGGCCTTGATCGCCTGCTCGACCTCGCGGGCCGCGCCTTCGTGGACGTCGGCGAGGACGTGGCCTCTTGCGGTGCGGCATCACGGCCTCGAACGTCGTTGCCGGTGCGCACCTCGCGGCCGCCGATCACGCACGGGAGGTCGAGCCGCTCGGCCTGCATCTCCGTCAGCCGCTGCCGAACTTCGGCTCGCTCGGGCGTGCCCGGCGCGTACGAGCGGATCGGCTCGTTCTCGGCCGGCGGCAGCTGGGCGATGCGCGTGCGCGCTCACGCCACCGATTCTAGTGCCGCGCGGCGCGCCGCTTCTAGGATGAGCCGCGGTGGCTGTCAGCGAGGTCGCCTACGACGTCGACGGCTGGGGAACCGGCACGCTCTGGTTCGCGGACGATGTCGTGGTCTGGCACGAGCTGCCCCACCCTCGAATCGACTCCACATCGTCCGGGGCACCCCAGCCCACCACCCACTGCGAGTCTATCGTTCAAATTCGCACAAGTGTGACACCGGACCGTGACAAGAGCGTGACGATCTCTCCACAGGTCGTCGAGAAGCTGCGCCGCTACTTCGAAGGCGAGCCGGTCGAGTTCGGCGACGTCGAGATCGACCTCGACTGGTGCACGCCGTTCCAGCGCGTCGGTCGCCGACACGCTCCGCGGCGGTGCCCGTACGGCGAGATCGTCACCTACGGCGAGCTCGCCGCGCTCGCCGGGTCATCCGAACGCCCAGCGGGCGGCCGGCACGTTCTGCGCACACAACCGGCTGCCGCTCGTCATCCCCTGCCACCGGGTCGTCGCCGCAGGCGGTCTCGGCTCGTACGGCTCGCTCGGCGAGAGCTACAAGCGGCGGCTGCTCGCGCTCGAGGGCGTTCGGCTCTAGGGGGCGAGCATGTGGAGCTCGGAGGAGATCCGGGACGAGCTGGCGCGGGTCGCGCCCGAGCGCCGGTGCGACCGGCTCGCCGAGCTGTCGGCGCTGGCCCACACGGCGGGCAGCCTTCACCTGCGCGGGCACGGCGAGATCGCGCTGCACCTCGACGTCGCGCAGCTCGGCCGTGGCCCGTCGCGCCTTCCGGCTCCTGCGCGAGCTCGACGTCGAGTCGGAGATCCGCACCTACCGGCAGCGGGCGTTCGGCACGCCGACTCGCTACCAGCTCCACGTCGCCGACTCGCCGGCGGCGCGGGCCGTCCTGGCCGAGGCCGGCATCGTCTCGCGGACCGGCGCCCCGCTCGCGAAGCCGCCGAAGCGCGTCGTCGGACGCGAGTGCTGCCGCGCCGCCTACATCCGCGGCGCGCTGCTCGGTGCCGGGTCGGTGAGCGGGCCGCGGTCACCCCACCTCGAGGTGCGCTGCGCGTCGATCGAGGCGGCGGAGCTGCTCGTCCGCCTGGCCGCGCTCGACGACGTCACGCTGCGGGCGCGCGACCGAGGCAGGCACGCCGTCGCCTACGCGAAGGGGACGGACGCGATCGCCGAAACGCTCGCCCTCGCGGGCGCGAGCGACGCGGCCTTGCTCGTCGACGAGCATGCCGTCGTCGGCGCGGCGCGCGCACACGCCAACCGGCTGACGAACGCCGACCAGGCGAACCTCGTGCGGGCGAGCCGGGCCGCGCACGCGCAGCTCCGCGCTGTACGGCGGCTGGCGGAGACCGGACGGCTCGAGACCCTGCCCCCGCCGCTGCGCGAGATCGCCGATCTCCGGGTCCGCCACCCGTCGCTGTCCCTGCGCGAGCTGGCCGGGAAGTGCCGTCCGCCCGCCACGAAAGCATCGGCCCACCGGCGGCTCGCCCGACTGCAGCGTCTCGCCGAGATCTAGGCTCGGGACCACTAGACTCGTTCGCGGAACCGAGAACCGAGACCGGGGGAGACTGAGGGATGGCATTGCGAGTTGGCATCAACGGCTTCGGCCGCATCGGGCGGAACTTCCTGCGCGCCCATCTGGCACGGGGCGGGGACATCGAGATCGTGGCCGTGAACGACCTCGGCGATCCGGACGTGCTGGCGCACCTCCTGCACTACGACTCGACGCACGGACGGCTCGAAGGCGTCGAGGTCGAGCGGCGATCGGATCACCGCCGGCGACACGAGCTTCCGGGTGCTCGCCGAGCGCGAGCCGTCGAAGCTGCCGTGGAAGGATCTCGGCGTCGACGTCGTCGTCGAGTCGACCGGCCTGTTCACCGCCGCGTGAGGGTGCCGAGCAGCACCTGGCCGCCGGCGCGAAGAAGGTGCTGATCTCGGCCCCCGCGACCGATCCGGACATCACGATCGTGCTCGGCGTCAACGACGACGCGTACGACGCGGAGAGGCATCACATCGTCAGCAACGCCTCCTGCACCACCAACTGCGTCGGGCCGATGGCGAAGCTCCTCCTCGACACCTTCGGGATCGAGTCCGGCTTCATGACCACGATCCACGCGTACACGACCGAGCAGCAGCTCCAGGACCAGGTCGCGTTCACGCGGAAGGGCAAGCCCGATCTGCGGCGCATGCGCTCGGCCCCCGTGAACATCATCCCGGCCTCGACCGGCGCGGCCCGCGCGATCGGCGAGGTCATCCCCGAGTTGAAGGGCAAGCTCGACGGGATGGCGATGCGCGTGCCGGTTCCGGACGGCTCGGTGACGGATCTCGTCTGCGTGCTCGAGCGAGCCGCGACCGCCGAGGAGGTCAATGACGCCTTCCGTACGGCGGCCGCATCTGCGCACTGGCAGGGTCTCCTCAAGTACACGGAGGATCCGATCGTCTCGTCGGACATCGTCGGGGACTCGAACTCCTGCATCCTCGACGGGCTCTCGACGATGGCGCACGGGAACCTCGTCAAGGTGATCGGCTGGTACGACAACGAGTGGGGCTACAGCTGCCGCCTCGTCGACCTGGCCGGGAAGCTCCTGTAGCGACATGAGGCTGCCGAGGTCGGTTCGCGACGCCGACGCCGCCGCGAAGCGCGTGCTCGTGCGCGCCGACCTGAACGTGCCGCTCGAGGACGGCCGCGTCGCCGACGACACGCGCATCCGCGCCTCGCTGCCGACGCTCCGGCTCCTGCTCGACGCGGGCGCCGCCGAGGTCGCGGTCTGCTCACACCTGGGACGGCCGAAAGGGCCCGACCCCGCGTTCGCGATGGCGCCGGTCGAGGCGCATCTCCGCGAGCTCCTTCCCGACGAGCGGATCCGGGTGCTCGAGAACACCCGCTTCAACGCCGGCGAGACGAAGAACGACCCGGACTACGCCCGCGAGCTCGCCGAAGGACGCGACCTCTACGTGAACGACGCGTTCGGCTCCGCGCACCGCGCCCATTCCTCCACCGAGGGCGTCGCACATCTGCTGCCCGCCTATGCGGGCCTGCTGCTCCTGGACGAGCTCGAGCACCTCGGCCGCCTGCTGGGCGAGGTCGAGCGCCCGTTCGTCCTCGTCGCGGGCGGCGCCAAGGTCGACGACAAGCTCGGCGTGCTCCAGCATCTCGGCGGCCGGGCGGACACCGTGCTGATCGGCGGCAAGATGGCCGAGCAGCTCCGCGACGAGAACCCGCTCTCGTTTCCCGTCGAGCTGCCCGTGGACGTGATTGCCGCGGCTGCGTTCGAGGCTGATGCGGAGACGAAGGTCGTCCCCTACGACTCCGTGCCCGACGGCTGGCTCGGCCTCGACATCGGACCCGCCACAGCCGAGCGTTTCGGCAGCTTGATCCGCGACGCGCGGACGCTCTTCTGGAACGGTCCGATGGGCGTCTTCGAGTGGCCACGTTTCGCCGCCGGGACGAAGGCTGTCGCACAGGCCGTGGCCGAGTCGAATGCCTACTCGGTCGTCGGCGGCGGCGACTCGGTGCGCGCCGTCAACGAGGCCGGACTCGCCGACCGCGTCTCCTGGGTCTCGACCGGCGGCGGCGCCTCGCTCGAGCTGCTCGAGGGCAAGGAATTGCCCGGGGTGGCCGCCATTCCTTCGGCGTGACCCGGCTGCGCGACGGCTCGGCCAAGGACGCACAGGCGCTCGTCGCAGTGCACCGGACAGCGGCGCTCGCCGCCTACGCCGACGTCTTCCCGCCCGACCGGTACTCGTACCCCGAGCAGGAGACGCTCGCCGTCCTCGTCGGACGCCTGGCCGAGGGCGCGGTGATCGTGGCGGAGGAGGACGGAGAGTTGGTCGGCTTCGCCGTCGTCTCCGAGGGCTGGCTCGACCGGCTCTACGTCGCTCCCGGCCGCTGGGGGGCGGGCGTCGGCTCCTGCCTCCACGATGCGGCGGTCGCGCGACGCCGGGCCGCAGGCGACCACCGGCTGCGCCTGTGGACGCTGGAGGCGAACGACCGCGCGAGGGCGTTTTACGAGCGTCACGGCTGGCGCCTCGACGGCACGTCGAAGACGACGCGGCATCCGCCGCACCCGGTCGACGTCGGCTACTCGCTCGACCTCTAGGATCGTCTTGTGCTGATCGCCGGCAACTGGAAGATGTTCAAGACGCAAGCGGAGACGCGCACCTTCTGCGCCGCGTTCGAGCCGCCGGACGGCGTCGAGGCCGTGATCTGCCCGCCGTACACGTCGCTCGCCGCTGCCGTCGAGAGCGAGCTGACCGTCTTCGCGCAGAACGTCCACTGGGCGGGCGACGGGGCGTTCACGGGCGAGATCTCGATCGCGATGCTGAAGGAGCTCGGCGTCTCGGGCGCGATCGTCGGGCACTCGGAGCGGCGCCAGTACTTCGGCGAGACGGACGAGGGCACCGCCCGCCGCGCCGCCGCCGCGCTCGCCGCCGGCCTGCGCGTGATCGCGTGCGTCGGCGAGCTCGAGGCCGAACGCGAAGCGGGGGAGACGGAGGCGGTGCTCCGCCGTCAGGTCTCGACGCTCGCGCCGCACCCGGCACTCGTCGTCGCCTACGAGCCCGTCTGGGCGATCGGGACGGGAAAGACGGCGACGCCGGAGATCGCCCAGGAGGCGCACGCCTTCATCAAGTCCCTGCTCGACGCACCCGTCCTCTACGGCGGCTCGGTCAAACCCGAGAACGCCGCCGAGCTTCTCGCCCAGCCCGACGTCGACGGAGCGCTCGTCGGCGGTGCCTCTCTCGACCCCGACTCCTTCGCCGCGATTTGCCGGGCCGGACGCCGCTCGTAGTCCTCGTCGTCCTCGACGGTTGGGGCTGTGCGCCTCGCGGTCCGGGCAACGCCGTCGAGCTCGCCGACACGCCCGTCTTCGACCGGCTGTGGGCCGAGTACCCGCACACGACGCTCGCCGCCTCGGGCGAGGCGGTCGGCCTGCCGCCGGGCCAGATGGGGAACTCCGAGGTCGGCCACCTGACGATCGGATCCGGTCGCGTGCTCTTCCAGGACCTGATGCGCGTGAACAAGGCGATCGAGGACGGGTCCTTCTTCGAGAACCCGGCGCTCGTCTCCGCCTTCGAGCGAGGCAATCGGGTGCACCTGCTCGGCCTCGTCTCGCACGGCGGTGTCCACTCCCACGTCGACCATGTGCGCGCGCTGCTCGGCTTCGCGCCGGAGAAGACGTGGCTCCACGCGTTCACGGACGGCCGAGACGTATCTCCGCACGCCGCTCTCGACGACCTCGCGTCGCTTCCGACCGACCGCATCGCGACCGTCTGCGGCCGCTACTACGGCATGGACCGCGACGAGCGCTGGGACCGCACCGACCGCGCGCTGGCCGCGATCACACGCGGTGAGGGCGAACACGCCGACGACCCGGTTGCTGCGGTCCGGGCGAGCTACGAGCGCGGCGTCACCGACGAGTTCATCGAGCCGGTCGTGCTCGACGGGCGCCCCCGCCTCGAGCACGGCGACACGGCGATCTTCTTCAACTTCCGCCCCGACCGGGGCCGTCAGCTCTCCCAGCGCCTTCTCGAAGGCGGCTACGACCTGACGACGATGACGCGCTATCGCGCCGACCTCGACTGCCCCGTCGCGTTCGCCGAGCAGGAGGTCCCCGAGACGATGGCCGAGGTGATCGCGGCCAACGGGCTGCGGCAGCTCCACGCCGCGGAGACGGAGAAATACGCGCACGTGACGTACTTCTTCAACGGCGGCCGCGAACAGGAGTGGGCGGGTGAGACGAGGATCCTCGTGCCGTCGCCACGCGAGGTGGGCACCTAC
Organism: uncultured Actinomycetes bacterium; assembly: GCA_963765295.1. GTDB lineage: Bacteria > Actinomycetota > Thermoleophilia > Gaiellales > Gaiellaceae > PALSA-612. The sequence goes on along the minus strand of CAVXVO010000005.1, from coordinate 481,716 downwards.
GACAAGAAGCCGGAGATGTCCGCGTCCGAGCTCGCCGACCGCTTCTGCGCCGAGATCGGAGCCGGCTATGCGTTTGCGGTCGTCAACTTCGCCAATCCGGACATGGTCGGCCACTCGGGCGTCATTCCTGCAGTGGTCAAAGCAGTGGAGACGACGGACACGTGTCTCGGCCGCGTCGTCGAGGCGGTGCAGACGGCCGGCGGTGTGCTGCTGATCACGGCCGACCACGGCAACGCGGAGAAGATGCTCGAGGACGACGGAGTCAGCCCCCACACGGCGCACACGACGAACCTGGTCCCGCTGATCGTCACGCTTCCCGGCATCGAGCTGGCCGGCGAAGGGGAGCTTTCCGACCTCGTCCCGACGGCCCTCGACCTGCTCGGCCTGGAGCAGCCACCGGAGATGACCGGAACGACGCTGGTCAGGAGCCCACGGTAAGGCCGTCGTAAGACTGCGATTAAAACTGTCCTAAGGCTGCAATCCGATGCCTTGCATACGCTCAATTCACCGATACACGAGGCTATACTCCGCCAACCTTGTCACTCCCGCAACCTGACCTCGCAGTCCTCCGCAAAGCGCAAAGTGGTGACGAGCGCGCCTTCTCGATCCTGGTTCGGGCCTACGAGACGCCCGTCTTCAACTACGTGCTCCGCCTCGTCGGCGACAGGTCGCTCGCCGAGGACCTGACACAGGAGGTCTTCCTCCGCGTCTACCAGGGCCTGCCCAAGTTCTCGCTCCGCTGCCGGTTCACGACCTGGCTCTTCCAGGTGACGAAGAACCGGGTGCTCGACGAGTTGCGCGCACTGGAGCGCCGTCCCCGCTCGGTCGTCGCGCTCGAGGACGCGCCTCAGTTCGAGGTGCTGGACGCACCGGCCGAGCGGATCGAGGCGATGGATGCGGTCTGGCGCGGCATCAACGCGCTCAACGTCGACCTGAAGATGGCGCTGCTCCTCCGTGACGTCGTCGGGCTCTCGTACACCGAGATCGCCGATTCGCTCGAGATCACGCTCGCGACCGTGAAGTGGCGCATCTACAAGGCGCGGGAGGAAGTCCAGCTTTCGCTCGCCCGCGAGGGTATCGGCTATCCCGGCTCTTCCGAGCAGTCGCACGAGGCCGTCGAGACAGCCGACGTCGTCGAGCTCCGCCCCGGCGCGACGCTCTAGCTCTCTCGTCTCCTAGGCGCCGGACGACAGCCGCTCGGCGAGCTGCTCCGGGAGCCCTGCCTGGCGGATCTCTGCCTGCGTCTCTGCGATCGCGTACTCGGTGCGCCGGAACGACGCTCGCCGGGCGTCGAGGTCGAGCAGGAGCAAAGCCGCCCGTGCGTCCCCGTCGCGCGGCTGGCCGACCGAACCGGGGTTGAGCAGCCAACGAGCGCCGCCAAGCTCGATCTCCGTCCCGGCCGGCGCGTGGCCGCCGGCCAGCCCGCCCGTCTCGTCGAGGGTCACGGCGAGCGGGACGTGGCTGTGGCCGACGAGCACGACGCGCGCAGTCGTGAGCGCGAGCGCAGCCTCCGCCGCCTGATCGGTGAGCACGTACTCCCAGACGGGGTCGCGCGGACTGGCGTGGAAGAGCTCCACGCCCTCCGCCTCCCCCGACGACTCGAGCCCCTCGAGGAAGTCCCGTGCGTCTTCGCCGAGCACGCCGCGCGTCCAGAGTGCCGCGGCGGCGGCATCCGGAGAGAAGTCGGCGATATCGACGTCGCCGAGGACGCCGAGGTCGTGGTTCCCGGCCAGGCACAGCGCCGTCCGCTCCTCGACGATGCGGCAGCATTCGTCCGGCTTTGCACCGTAGCCGACGACGTCGCCGAGGCACCAGATCTCGTCCGGTCCCGTGCGGTCGATCTCCTCCAGCACCGCCTCGAGGGCGTGGAGGTTCGAGTGGATGTCCGAGACGACGGCGACGCGCATTGGAGCGCGAGCCTATACGGGTCGAAAACCCGAGGCCCCAGGGAGCCATGCCGGCGAAGCTGATACGCGCGTTGTCTCAGTTGGACGCGTACGTGACGCAGCGGTACGGGAGCTCGAGGTCTAGCACTGCGTCGAAGGGTTGGAGGTTCCGACCGCTATCGGACGCGAGAACCATTCCGACAAAAACCGTCCCGTTCATGGCGAGCGACGAGGTCCACTGCACGTCTTGGCCGGCGCCGAGGTGGTCGAAGACCTGGGCAAGTTCGCCCGGGCTTGGGAGATGAGCCCCGGCGAGCGCGCAGGTGTTTGCCGCGCCGCTGAAGTCCGCACGCGGCCGCTCCGTAAAGTCGAAGCAGAAGCTGCCGTTCGGGTCTTGCGTCATCCCGGTCGGGCAGTGATCCAGGTAGGTCGAGGCGGGTTTGCCTGCGAGCTGGTCGGCATTGGCGGCGTGCGTTGCGCTGGGGACGGTGCCCAACTTCGTGATGTTGATCTGCGTACCGGTGAGAGTGTGGCTGGCGACCTTGGCGCCGGTTACGGCCTGGTCATGCAACTTGGCCGTAGAAACGGCGCCGTTCCTGAGTTGTGCGTTGCCGACGGAGTTGGCCGGCAGGCTCGTGGCGGCGTAGGTCGTGCCACCGAGGGCGACGAACAACGCGAGATAGGCCACGATCGTGGCATGCGAAAGCCGGAAGCGATTGGACATTGCGCGTCCTCCTCGGTCGGATGGCGTCCAGGCGTGTGGCAGCATCGCACGCCCACCACGACGCCGAGAAGAGCCTCACGCTCGACACGAGCCGAACGGTCCTCTACGGGTCGTAGAGTGCCTCGCACATGCGCGCGCGCCCGCTGACGTGGCAGCTCCCGGTCGCGGCGGTGCTCGCCGGTGTCTGGGCCGTGGCGGCCTACCTCCTCTGGGAGTCGCGGGTCCCGTCGGGCCTGTCGCTCCCGAATCTCGACCCGGGCAACTTCTTCACGCAGCACGTCCTCTCGCGGACGTCGCACTTCGAGCAGTTCCTCGAGCTGTCCTGGATCGGCAGGGAGATCCTCCTGATCGGGGTCTTCGCGGCCTACGCGGTCTGGGGCACGCGGTTCATGAAGGACTCGGCGGCGGGCCGGGTCGGGACGGGGATCTTCCTGGCGATGATGGGCTTTGCGCTGACGTGGTTCGTCCAGGTGCCGTTCGAGATCCTCGACACCTGGTGGGAGCGCAAGTACGGCGTGCTCAACGAGAGCTACCTGGCCGTCGTCCTCGGCGGATGGCTCGCGCTCGGCTTCACGTTCCTGACGCTCTCGATCGCAGTCGCGATCGTGATGGGCCTCGCGAGGTGGTTCCGGCGCACGTGGTGGATCGCCGCGGTGCCGGTCTTCGTCGGGATCGCGCTCCTGCAGACGTTCGTCGGGCCGTACCTCCTCGGGGGCCACTCTCTGGCCTCCGACGATCCCCAGCTCGCGGCCGCCGCACAGCGGATCCAGCACAAGGAGGGGCTCTCCGGGATCCCGGTCAAGGTGCTCGACGTCCACAGCTACACGCCGGAGGAGAACGCGTTCGCGACGGGACTCGGGCCGAGCCGCAGGGTCTTCGTCTTCGACACGCTGCTCACGGGCGGCCTGAACGAGCGGCAACTCGAGGCCGTGCTTGCCCACGAGTACGGCCACCAGGCCCGCGACCACCTCTGGAAGGAGCTCGGCTGGTACGCCCTGTTCGCGTTTCCGGAGGCGTTCCTGATCGCCTTCGCCTGCCGGCGACGAGGCGGGATCTACCGGCCGGAGGCGATCCCCATCGCGCTGCTCGTGGTCGTCCTCTTCGACCTCGCCGTCTTGCCGGTCGAGAACGTGATCAGCCGCCACTACGAGGGCGAGGCCGACTGGATGTCGCTGCAGACGACGCGAGACCCGGCTGCGCTCCAGGGCGTCATGACGCACTTCGGCCGCAAGGATCTCGCCGACCCGACCCCGCCCACCTGGGCGTACGTGCTCTTCGCGAACCATCCGACCCTGATGCAGCGGATCGCGATGGCGAAGGCGTGGCAGGCGCGGAACCGCTAAGAGTAGGGCCGTGACGACGCCGTACACGCTCAAGCACTTCAAGATCGCGCTCGGCGCGTTCTTCGTCGCGCTCGGCCTGGGAACGATCGCGTTCTGGGCCGTCCTGCACGAGGACGCGTTCTCGTCCTTCTACCGCGCGACGGTGACGATCTCCCTCACCGGCATCGACACGAAGCCGCATACCCACGGCGGTCAGGTCGTCACCATCCTGGTGATCCTCGCCGGAATGGCAATCTACGGCTACCTGGCGAGTGCGATCGTCGAGCTGATCGCCCACGGCGTCCTGTCGGGCGTCCTGACCGAGAGGAGGAAGAACCGCGTGATCCGAGGGCTGCGCGACCACTACATCATCTGCGGGTACGGCCGCGTCGGCCGCCGCGTCGGCCACGAGTTCCGCGACGCCGGAGCGCAGTACATCGTCCTCGACTTCACGCCCAACTCGCGGCATTTCGCGGAGGAGGACCGCGTGCCCTACGTCGAGGGGACGGGCACCCGCGACGAGGACCTGGACGCGGTCGGCCTCGCGCAGGCGAAGGGCCTCGTCGCCTCCAGCGACTCGGACGTCGACAACCTGTACATCGTGGTCTCGGCGCGCGCCGTGCGGCCGGACCTGTTCATCGTCGCGCGCGCCTCCACCGAGGACGCGGCGCGCAAGATGTGGCGCGCCGGCGCCGACCGCGTCGTCCAGCCCTACACCTCGGCCGGGCAGGAGATGGCCAAGCTCGTGCTGCGCCCGGAGGTGGCGGCGTTTCTCGACATCGTCACGAGCGCGGGCGGGCCCGACCTGCGCATGGAGGAGATCGAGATCACCGAACGCTGCGACAACGCCGGCAAGTCGATCCGCGACCTCCACATCGGTCGCGACACCGGGGCGCTCGTCGTCGCGTTGCGGAAGCCTGACGGCAGCTTCGACACGACCCCGAGCGCGGACGCGACGATCGACCTCGGCGACGTGCTGATCGCGGTCGGGACCGCCTCGGAGCTGCAGGCGCTCGAGGAGCTGTTCAAACCGCGCGAGACCGTTGCCGGCTAGGAGCCTGACGCGCCTGGAGGCCGCGCTGTCCGGTCTGGCCGGGACGCCGGTCTCGCTCGAGCAGGCCCACGAAGGCGGAGCACGGCGACTACGCGACGAACGCCGCACTGCAGCTCGCGCCCGCGCAGCGGCGACCGCCTCGCGAGCTGGCGCAGGAGCTCGCCGAGCGTGCGGCGACGCTCCCCGAGGTCGAGCGCGCCGAGGTCGCCGGGCCGGGGTTCGTCAACCTCTGGCTCGGTCGCGCGTGGTACAGCGAGGCGCTCGGCGACATCCTCGCGGCGGGGAGCGACTACGGCGGCGGGCAGGCCGAGCCGCGCGAGCGCGTACAGGTGGAGATGGTCTCGGCGAACCCGACCGGCCCGATCGTGGTCTCGGCCGCGCGAAACGGCGCCTACGGCGACTCGGTCGCGCGCCTGCTCGCCTTCGCGGGACACGAGGTCGAGCGCGAGTACTACTACAACGACGCCGGCCGGCAGATGGAGCTCTTCCGGGCCTCCGTCGAGGCGCTCCGCCGCGGCGAGGCGCCCCCCGAGGACGGCTACCACGGCGAGTACGTCGAGGAGCTGGCGCGACTCGAGGGCGACCCCGTGCCGCCTGTGCTCGAACGAATCGAAGCCACGCTCGAGCGCTTCCGCATCCACTTCGACTCGTGGGCGTTGCAGAGCGAGCTCGAGTTGCGCGTCCCGGAGCTCCTGCAGCGCACCGACACGTACGAGAAGGACGGGGCCGTCTGGGCGCGGTCGTCGCAGTACGGGGACGACCAGGACCGGGTCGTGATCCGCTCGAACGGCCTGCCGACCTACCGCGCCGCCGACATCGCCTACCTCGACGACAAGCTCTCGCGCGGCTTCGACCGCGCGATCTACGTCCTCGGCGCCGACCACCACGGCACACGCAACTGGTACGCGGCGGTTGCGCGGATGCTCGGCCACGACCCGGAGCGGGTCGAGGTGCTGCTCTACCAGCTCGTCCACCTGCTCCGGGGCGGCGAGACGGCAAAGATGTCGAAGCGCGCGGGCGACATCGTCGCGCTCGACGAGCTGCTGGACGAGGTCGGTGTGGACGCGGCGCGCTGGTACCTCGTCGCCCGCAGCCACGACCAGACGATCGAGATCGACGTCGACCTCGCGGCCGAGAAGACGCAGAAGAACCCGGTCTACTACGTCCAGTACGCGCACGCCCGGATCGCCGGGATCATGCGCAACGCCGGCACGGCGCCCGTGGACGCGGCCGCACCGGACGAGCCGGCCCCGGAGGAACGCGATCTCGTCAAGCGCCTGGTCGAGTTCCCCGGCGTCGTCCAGGAGGCGACCGACCGCCGCGCGCCGCACCTGCTGACGAACTACGCGATCTACACCGCCGACGACTTCCACCGCTTCTACCACCACCACCGCGTGCTCGAGAGCGGTGACGCCCAGCCCTTCCGGCTCGCCCTCTGCCGGGCGACGCAGACGGTCGTGGCCCGCGCCCTCGACCTGATCGGTGTCGACGCGCCGGAACGGATGTAGTCTCCCGCCGTGGCGGGCGCCGCACCCGATCGGAACCTTGCGCTCGAGCTCGTGCGCGTGACCGAAGCGGCCGCGATGGGCGCGGGCCGCTGGGTCGGGCGGGGCGAGAAGGAGTCGGCCGACCAGGCTGCCGTCGACGCGATGCGGCACATGCTGCAGACCGTCTCGATGGACGGCGTCGTCGTCATCGGCGAGGGAGAGAAGGACGAGGCGCCGATGCTCTACAACGGCGAGCACGTCGGAAACGGGCAAGGAGTGGAGGTGGACGTTGCCGTCGACCCGCTCGAGGGCACACGGCTGACCGCGCTCGGCATGCCGAACGCGATCGCCGTCATCGCCGTCGCCGAGCGCGGGACGATGTTCTTCCCCGGTGCAGCGGTCTACATGGACAAGATCGCCGTCGGGGCGGCCGCCGCGGACGCGATCGACATCGAGGCGTCGCCGGCCGAGAACGTCAGGCGCGTGGCGAAGGCGAAGGGCAAGAAGGTCGAGGACGTGGTGGTCGTCGTCCTCGACCGCGACCGGCACGAGGGCCTGATCGGCGAGCTGCGCGAAGTGGGCGCGAGCGTGCGGCTGATCACGGACGGGGACGTCGCACCGTCGATCGCGGCCTCGCGGGCGCAGAGCACCGTCGACCTGCTGATGGGCGTCGGCGGGACGCCGGAGGGCGTGATCTCGGCAGCGGCGATCAAATGCCTGGGCGGGGCGATCCAGGGCAAGCTCTGGCCCCGGTCGGACGAGGAGCGCGAGCACCTCACCGCACGCCGGCTTCGACCTCGACCAGGTGCTGACGACGGACGACCTCGTCTCCGGCGAGGACGTGTTCGTCGCCGCCACCGGGGTCACGGACGGCGCGCTCCTGAACGGCGTCCATTACACGCCTGGAGGCGCCGTCACGGAGTCGATCGTCATGCGCTCACGCTCGGGCACGGTGCGCCGCATCGAGGCCTACCACGCCTTCGACAAGCTCCGCAGCCTGTCGGCCGAGCGCTACGGCTAGAGCCGTTAGGATCGCGGCATGGCCGACTCGTTCATCCACGTCACGCTTCGGGACGGCTCGACGCACACGGTCGTCGTGCCGCCTGACGCTTCGGCGCAGGGGCTCGTCGACCTCGTCGCCAAGGGGCAGCCGTGGCCGCCCGGCGGCGGCTGGATCCAGGTCGAGGGCGGCGGCGCCGTCACGCGCCGGCTCGTCGCGACCGACCAGATCGTCTCGATCGAGCTGTTCGAGCGCCCGGAATAGGGGGATCGGCGAGTTACCGGGTGGGAGACTCGTCGTTCGAGATCGGGGCTAGGCCCGGCGGGATCCGGTGCTCAAGCGGCTTCCTGCTCCATCGCGGCCGTGTACGACCCTGACCGGGCGGCGCTGTTCAGCCTCGCCCGGTGGTAGTAGGCGTGCTGCGCCGCCTCGACGTTCTCCGGCTTGCCGCCCCACGCCTTCAGCGCAGGCGCCTGCAGCGCCCGGCCGTAGGAGAACGAGAGCTGCCACGGGTGCGGCCCGAGCGCGTTCATGGCGCTCAGGCGGGCGGTCGCGTCCTCGTCCGACTGGCCGCCGGAGAGGAAGACGATGCCCGGCACCGCCGCCGGCACGTGCCGGTAGAAGCAGCGGAGCGTCTGCTCGGCGACCTCGTCGTCGGACGCCTGGTCGGACCCGTCGTAGCCGGACAGGACCATGTTCGGCTTCAGGAGCATCTGCTCGAAGTGGACGCGCTGGTCGCGGAGCTCCGTGAAGACGGCGTGCAGCGTGTGGGCGGTGACGTCGAAGCTGCGCTCGATCGAGTGGTCGCCGTCCATCAGCACCTCGGGCTCGATGATCGGCACGAGCCCCGCCTCCTGCGACAGCGCGCCGTAGCGCGCGAGCGCGTGCGCGTTCGTCCACAGGCAGTACTCGCTCGGGATGCCCGGGCCGATCGTGATCACAGCACGCCACTTCGCGAACCGCGCACCGAGCTCGTAGTACTCGGCGAGCCGCTCGCGGAGGCCGTCGAGGCCTTCCGTGACCTTCTCGCCGGGCGCGTTCGCGAGATCCTTCGCGCCCAGGTCGACCTTGATCCCGGGGACGATCGCCCTTGCTCTCGAGGAGCTTCGGGAACGGCGTGCCGTCGGAGTCGGACTGGCGGATCGTCTCGTCGTAGAGGATCACGCCGCTGATGAACTCCTCGGCGCCCTCGGTCGTGAACAGCAGGTCACGGTAGGCACGGCGGGTCTCGTCGGTCGACTCGACGCCGATCGAGTCGAACCGCTTCTTGATCGTGCCGCTCGACTCGTCCGCGGCGAGAATCCCCTTGCCGGGCGCAACGAGTGCCTGCGCGATCTCCTCGAGTGACGTCGTCTGGATGGCCATCTCTCCTCCTCGGCTCTCGGTTCCTCACTCCATTATCTCTGCGCGCGGCCGTGCTTCGCCGGGCAGGGCGCCTCGCGCCGGAGTGCCGTTCCGGCGCGAGGCGAGCGAGGCGAGGAGGGGAGGGCTGGTCGCCGTCGCTGGAAGATCGAGCATGCCCGAAAACGTGTGACCCGTCTGTGCCGCTTGGGTAACCTTTCTCCCCCGCGCGGACGTAGCTCAGTTGGTAGAGCGACGGCTTCCCAAGCCGTAGGTCGCGGGTTCGACCCCCGTCGTCCGCTTCTTCGGTCCAGCCGAGCTAGGCTCCCGGCGACGTCAACGCCAAGGAGGAACGGCATGTCCGAGTACGCACGCATGGTCACGTTCGACGCAACCGCGGACGGGATCGACGCGCTCGTGGATCAGATCAACTCCGCCGACGGCCCGCCCCCAGGAGTCGAGGCGACACGGATCATCGTCCTCGCCAACAAGGCCGCCGGCAAGTGCGCCGTCGGGGTTCGGTTTCCCTCGGAGGAGGCAATGAAGGCCGGCGGCGCGGCGCTCGCAGCCATGGATCCGCCCGAGGGTCTGACGCGCGTTTCCGTGGACGAGTGGGAAGTCGTGCTCGAGCGCTCCCAGTCGTAATCACTCGAACGGGGGACGACAAACGCCGAATTCCGTCCCATGCTCAGAGAGTTGAGCTCCACGCACGTCCCACTCCCTCCCCCGGTTGACGAGCGCAGTGGCGCTCACAGCACTCGTCAACCGGGGTAAGACCTCAGGAAGCCGATGCGAAGCCGGGCTCTCGCCCGGACGCGTCTAGTCGCCCCAGTTGAACGTGGGCTCGCCCAACCAGAGGTGCTCAGGCGTGCGCTCGGCGTCGGTGAACCACGTCTGCGGCAGGCGTTCGACGGACGGGGGAGCCTGCGGACGGGCCAACTCGGCGAGGAAGATCGCAACGGCACCGCCCGCCATGAACGGCAGTGCGGCGCGGATCAGTTTCTGTAGCGGCATGCGAGCCTTTTCGGCGCCGCCAGGTCGCGGCTTGAGGACCGCGGTCAGGAGGGCGGTCGCCGCTCGGGAAAGCGGGGGAGGCCGTCGTCCGGAATCGGCTCCCAGGGAACGGCGTAGGCCACGAACTGGCGGTACGACGGCCTGATCCCGGGGTCGGCGTCGAACGCGCCCAGACGGACGCTGACGACGTCGGGATCCCGGGGGTCACGGCTCCAGAGCGCCGAGCCGCACGCGGAGCAGTAGTCCTTGGCGAAGCCGTCCTCGGGCACGTAGGAGCGAACGAGGTCCTCGCCGCTCTCGATCCGCAGCGAGCCGGGGGCGAGGCGGGCGGAGACGGAGGCTGCAGTGCCCGTGCGGCGCTGGCAGCGGTTGCAGTGGCAGTAGCTCGCCGAAACGGGCGGCTCCGTCACCTGGAAGCGAACGCCGCCGCAGAGGCAGCCACCGGTCAGCGGCAGGTCGGGCACGGCGCCAGCCTATCCGGCGCGTGCGGGCAGGGAGCCGTCAGGCGGCGTGCTGCCGGGACTCGTCCATGCCATCGAGCTGGTGCCTGTAGACGGCATGGTCGAGGAAGCCGACGAAGCCCGGGTGCGCGGTCACGACGTGGTTCGCCAGGCGGTTCAGGGTCCCCTGGCTCTCCTCCTCGGCCTGCGCCTCGTCGAGATCGTGGTCGAACGTCTTGCGAATCTGGTCGATCTTCGCGAGCTCGTCGGCGGACGGCGGACCGGGGTCCCTGTGCTCCGGGAACTCGTCGAGCTCGCCGGCGTCGAACCAGATGAACTGATCCTCGCGGCAGACGTCGAGTGTCTCCTCGGGCGAGTCGGGACTGCCGACCGCGACGGTCACGCCGACCATCGGCTGCGAGCACATCGGACAGGGGTGCTTGCCGGGAGCGGCCGACTCGGACGCCTTCCAGATCGCGTGGATCTCGCCGTCCTCGAGGCGCTCGTATGCCTCGCTCAGCGTGAAGCCGATGCCGTGCCCGGCGGGGCACGACCAGGCGTCGAGCTTGCCGCTCGGGCCGAGGTTCAACTCGACGCCGCATTGCGGGCACTTCGGGGCGGGGAGCTCGCCGCTCACCGGATGCTCATCGGCGACACACGTTCGGAGCTTGAGCGAAATCGGACTATTTCGGCGTGACGCGCGAAACGGACGCTCCCGCTGAGTTGGCGACCCACGCGGAGCCGGCGCCGAACGCGATCCCGCGCGGCGCGACACCTGTGAGGACATGTCCGGTCACGCGTCCCGTGCGCGCGTCCACACGGATCACGGCGCCGTTCAGGTTGCCGGCGACCCAGACGGAACGCCCGTCGCTCGCGAGGCCCTCGGGCCCGTCGGCCACGGCGACCCGCTTCACCAGCTTGCCCGAGCGGGCGTCGAGCACCTGCAGCGACTGCCCCAGGTAGCTGCCGACCCAGACGGTGCCGCCGACGCCCACGATCCCCTGCGGACCGGGGTCGACCGGGATCTTCTGCACGACGCGGTTCGAGCGGGGATCGATCCGGTCGACGGCGGCGCCGTAGTAGCTCGTTACCCATACGGAGCCCGCGGCGACGGTCAGGTAGCGCGGCTCGGGTCCGACGGGGATCAGCGCGACCTGCCGGTTCGAGGCGGGGTCGATGCGGGAGACGCTGCCCGCCTTGTCCGAGACCCAGAGGGCGCCGCCGCCGAAGGCCATGCCCTCGGGCCCGTGCGCGCCGACGTGGATCCTGGCGACCACGCGGCCCGACGCCGGGTCGACGCGCGCGACGGTGTCCTCGAGCCAGTTCGCGACCCAGACGGACCCGGCGCCGAACGCGACGCCGATCGGCCCGCGGCCGGTCTTGATCCGGACCGTGATGCGGTTCGTCCGCGGGTCGATGCGCAAGACGCCGCCGAAGTCGTAGCTCGCCGTCCAGACCGCGCCGCCGCCGTAGGCGACGCCGATCGGCTGCGTCGGCGTCTTCACCGTCGCGGCGACGTGAAGCGGGGGAGCCGCCACCGCCAGGGTGGCCAAGGCGACGGGCAGCGCGCGCATGTCTTCTTCGACGCCCTCGTACCGAGGCGGTTAGCGCGCAAGAAAAAACACCGAGCCGGGTGCGCTTTCGTCCACCGCCCCCACGAACTTTCCGCGATGGCCCTTGCGGGTTACGCGTACGGCCCTCAGGAACGGCTTCGATCTACTCGCGTCCCGTGCTCGGTGCAAGAGCGACACTACGAAAGGTGGCCCCGGGGATCAAGTCGCCTGCGAGGCCAATGTTCGCAACGAGCGGAGTTTTTCTTTTCGGCCGGCCGGCGCGGGTCTAGTCGAGGAAGCTGAGGTAGCTCTCGACGGGCTCGCGGTCGGGGCCCGACGGCTCGGTGAGCGGCCGGCCGAGGTGGATCAGGCCGAGCACGCGCTCGCCGTCCGGAACGCCCACCGCCTCGCGGCCGCTGCGCGTGCGGAGGACTGCCGGCGTACGCCAGTACGAGGCGAGCCCGCGAGCGTGCGCGGCGAGCAGCACCGCGTAGACCGCCGCGGCCGTCGCGCACACGTCCTCCTCGTCCTGCTCCTGCGCTCCCGTCAGCCGGACCGACGCGACGACGAGGGTCGGCGCCCGATCCAGCTTCGGCGCCTCGACCGGGCCGGCGGCCTCCTTCAGCCGCGCGAGCGCAGCCGGGCCGAGCACACGAAAACGCCAGGGCTGGGTGAGACGGTGGTTGGGCGCGAACCGGGCGAGTCCGAACAGCTCCTCGAGCGTCTCGGGCGGCACGGGCTCGCCGTCGAACGACTTGTGCGTCCTGCGACCGCGGATGGCGTCGGCGACGTCCACGGACGCATCTTGCCGGGCGGCGGCCCCGCCCGGCGTGGGAACGGACAGGAGTCCGTGTCGCCGAAACGAGAAGGGGCCCCGGAGAAGGGGCCCCTTCGTGAGCTACGAGGACGTGCCGGTCAGAGGAACCGGAAGTACGTCGTGCTCGTGGCGGTGCCGTTCGGCGTCGTCACTGACCACTTGAACGAGCCGAGGAAGTGCATGTTCGGCGTCGTGGCCGTGATCTTCGTCGACGAGACGACCGTATAGAGGGCGGCCGCCGTGCCGAGCTTGACGGAGGTCGCACCGGTGAAGTTCGTGCCGGTGATCGTCACCTTCGTCCCGGTGAAGCCCTGCGTCGGCGTGAAGCCGGTGATCGTCGGCTTCGGCTGGACGACGGTCACGGTGAAGCTCGTCGTGCTCAGGCCGGTGCCGTTCGGGTTCGTGACGCCGATCTGACCGGTCTGCGCTCCGCCCGGCACGTTGGCGTTGATGCTCGTGTCCGAGTTGACGGTGTAGTTCGTGGCGGCGACGCCGCCGAAGGTCACGGCCGTCGCGCCGGTGAAGCCGGTGCCGGTGATCGAGACGTTCGTCCCGACCGGACCGCTCGTCGGGGTGAACGACGTCACCGTCGGACTGCCGCCCCCGCTCGTCGTCACCTGGAAGCTCGTGGAGCTCGTCCCGGTGCCGTTCCCTGTCGTCACGGCGATCGGGCCGGTGGACGCGCCGTTCGGCACGTGCGCGCTGATGTCGCTCGACGAGTTGACGGTGTAGCTCGGGTCGGGCGTCCCGTTGAAGGTCACGCTGGTCACGCCGGTGAAGTTCGTCCCCTGGATGTCGACCGCGGTCCCGACAGGACCGCTGGTCGGCGAGAACGAGGTCACGGTCGGCTGATTCCCTCCGCCGCCGACGATCGCGTGCGTCTGGACGCAGCTGCCCGGATTCGGCCCGGTGTCGTTCGAGAACTCCTCCTGCAGGAAGTAGTGGTGCCCGTTGATCGTCTGGTTGTACTGGCCCGGGGAGTTCCCCGACCGCGTGCCGAACGTCCACGCGCACTTGTCGCCGTTCTCGTAGCCCGCGGCGTCGTACCACGCAGAGTTCGAGTTCACTTGCGGGTCGGTGATCGCCTCGTTGTGCTCGTGGCTCGTGACGTTGATCGTCGCGTCGGCGTCGTCGCCGTTCGGGTACTGGCCGACGTCGCAATTGCCGGGATAGAAGCTGTTGACGCCGTAGGGCATGTTGGCGTAGATCATCCCGCCCGAACCCAGGCCGTGATAGGCGCAGTAGTTGAGAAAGGCGCAGCTCCCCTGGCTGCAGCTCTCCACGTTCTTCGGCGTGAAGATGAAGAACATGTTGCTGCTGTTCTTCGTCCAGCCCTGAAGGCTGATGACCTTGCTCAGCTCCGACTGCAACTGCGCGTCGCTCAGGCAGACCGACGCTCCGCCGTACTTCGTGCAGCCGTTGGGGGGGAACGCGGCCGTGTCGGTGTACGTGCCGCCGTACGTCGAGGCGTACTGGATGCCGGAATACTGGGTGTCGGAGGCGTAGACGTTCGTCGGCAGCCCGCTGTCGTGGGCGACGTCCTGGAAGAACTGGTTGATCGTCGAGACGTAGCCGCCGTCGACGGTCTGACCCGACGGGACCCAGAAGACGGTGTAGACCTTGTTGGTCGTCATCGTCGGCCCGCCGTGATAGAGCAGCTTGCCGCTGCCGCAGCCGGTCGGCGGGCAGTTGTCCTGCTTCTGCAGGCCATGGAGCGGCGGCACGTATCCCCCTGTGTGCCGTGCCGGCGGCGACGGCGCGGCCGCGTGGGCCGACTGGAGCGCCGTCGAGGCGAGGACTGCGGAGATCGCTGCGAGAAGGAGCAAGACGCCGGCAGCGCGGGGCGTCACTGAGCGTGCGAGGTGTTTCCTCATCGCCATCCTTGGTCGGTGAACGGGAACCGGGCCCGCAAAGGATGCCGAAATCGGCGGGCCGTGGCTGGAAGTTTTACGTCCGGCCCGGCCGGCGGACCCCGAAAGGGGTGTCTGCGCGCAGGCTTCCGGGAGCGCACCGGAAGCCCTGTCAAGGAGAGGTCGAGCGCTTCGCGCACACGGGCGAAGCCGCCGGGTCCTCGGGAACCCCCCTTACGGTTCCCGACGGACAGTAGGACGGCTTCGCCGGCGCCGCAAGACCCCGCGCTAGCCGGGCCAGGCGGCCGCGAGCTTGCGCCGCGTCTCCGCCAGGTGCTCGGGGAGCACCTTGACGTCGGCGAGCACCGGCATGAAGTTCGTGTCGCCGGCCCAGCGCGGGACGACGTGCAGGTGCACGTGGTCGACGATCCCCGCGCCGGCGATGCGGCCGAGGTTCCAGCCGGCGTTGTAACCCTGCGGCGCGAACGTCTCCGCCAGCGCGGCCATGCCCTGCCCGGCCAGCCGGTGCAGCTCGAGCGCCTCCTCGTCGTCGAGCTCGCCGAACACGCCCACGTGCCGACGCGGGGCGACCATCAGGTGCCCCGAGGAGTACGGGAACTTGTTCAGCAGCACGAGCGCGCGCTCGCCCCGGTGGACGACCAGCCGCTCCTCGTCGTCACCGGCGTCGGCGAGGCAGAAGACGCAGCCCGCCTGCTCGTCGGCGGCGGCCACGTATTCGAGCCGCCAGGGTGCCCACAGCTGCTTCATGCGCGGAGCGTAACGCGCTCGGGGGCGCGAGCCCGCTCAGCGGTGCGCGGTGCGGTAGCGCGCGGGCGTGATCCCGAACCGCCCCTTGAAGGCGCGCGTGAAGTGGCTCTGGTCGACGAAGCCCGCCTCCAGCGCGAGCCGCGAGAGCGGCGTGTCAGAGCTGACGAGCCGGGAAGCGGCCCACTCGACGCGGAGCCGGCGCACGCACTCGCCGATGCTCTCGCGGTAGTGGGCACGGAAGGAGCGCGCGAGGTGGGAGGGGTGGACGCCGACCTCGTCGGCGATCTCGCTCACCGTCGGCGTCTCCCGGAACCGCTCGTGCAGGAGCTCGTAGGCGTCCCGCGTCGGGCGGCCGGGTGCACGGGCGACGGGGCCGCGGCCGACGAGGGCGGCAAGCTCGAGCGCCAGCCCCTCGAGCGCGAGCGGGCTGTACGCGTCGTCGAGGTGCAGCTCGCGCTCGATCCGTAGCGCGAGCACGAGGGCGCTCCAGTCCTGGAAGCTGACCGGCGACTCGAAGCCGCCGTCGCACTCGACGAGGACGAGCGCCGTCCCGTCGCGGCCGAACGTGTCCTGGTGCCACTCCTCGGCGGGCGTGACGACGACCGTGCCCTGCGCCGCCTCGGACGTCCGCGAGCGGTAGCTCTTCCGCTGGTCGCCGCCGACGAGGACGGCGATCGTGGCCCGCGGGTGTGCGTGCCACTCGAGCTGTGTGCTCGCCCCGACGTCGGCCTCGCTCACCTCGAACGAGCCGACCCGGTGGCGCCGGTGGTTGCACGTGCACGTGTGGATCGGAACGGCCACCTGTCCGTTGAGACGGCGCCACCGGCCGCTTGTTTGAAGTCCGGTCCCGCCGCCGATTAGGATCACGCTCCCGATGGGAACCCGGAAACGCATCCTCGTGGTCGTCTGCGTCGTCGCGGCACTCGGCGGCGCCGGCGTCGCCGGAGCGGTCGTCGTCGGCAACACGATCGGCATCGGGCGCGGCCAGTGGGCCCATCTCGAGGGCACCAAGATCTACTGCGAGGCCTACTACGAGCGGGACATCGGCGTGAACGGCTTCGACTGCGGCTACTGGGCCGGGTCGAACCGCGTCGGCAAGTCGTACAGCATGGTCGTCGACGACCTCGGCGTCGAGATCGACCGCTGGGACGCGTCGGGCCGTCACTACAAGAAGGTGAGGACCTTTGTCAATCCGTGATCGCGTGCCGCGGAGCAAGTGGCTGCTCGCGGCCGCAGCCGCGCTCGCGCTGCTCCTTGCAGGCGCGGCGGGGGGCGCCGTCCGCTACACGATCATCACGATCAAGGACGGCAACTACGCGCATCTCTCCGGGACGAACACGTACTGCCAGAACGGCGTCAGCACCTCGCACCTGCGGACGTTCTTCTGCGGCAAGTGGAGCTTTGCCGGAGCCGGCCATCGTCAGAGCGGTACGTACGGCGGTCTCGTGAACCAGGCGGGCGTCCGCGTCTACCGGATCACGCCGAACGACAAGTCCAGGGACCTGAACGAGTACATCAACGGGCGCTGACGGCCCGGTCCGCAGAGAGGCCCGCTCGGAGCGGGCCTCTCGCTCGACACGGAGTTTCGTGACGCAGGTGCTACTTGACGACCAGCGTCAGGGTGTTGTCGTCCTTGGCCTGGCCGATCATCGTGATCCGGTACGTCCCCTTGGTGAAGCGCATCGTCTTGCCGACCTTCTCGAGCCGCGTGCCCTTCGGGCCGACGAACTTGAGCGTGGCCTCGTCGAAGTTCTGGATCGCGACAGTCCCGTGCGCGACGTAGCGGGTCGCCAGCTTGCCGCCGACCTTGAACCAGTGGCAGCCCGGGTCGCTCATGACGATCGGGACGACCGGCGACGCGACGGCGGGCGCTGCGATGGCGAAGGCGGCGAGACCTGCGATTCCGGTGAGAGCGAGCTTCTTCATGGGACCTCCGTGTCGATTGAACGTTCCCGGCATTGAACGGTCCGCGGAACGCCGCCGCGCCCGCGGAAAGCCGCCGCATGTCTCAGTGACGCCCCCGAAGTCGAGTCCGTAGATCTCCGCAGCGGGGTGGACAACGCGCAGCGTGAATCCACCCCTGTCTCTGGCCCGTACTCGCAGTGTGCGACTCGATATTCCTCGAACGGAAGGCAGGCGTAACACATGAGAATCAAGATCGTTGTTGCCGGTGCCGTGATCGCGCTGATCTGTATCGCAGGCGCGAGCGGCGCGCTTCTCAAGGGCGGGAACTCACTGCACGCCACCCTGATCGGCAAGGTGGAAGTGCCCAAGGGCGACCCGGACGGCAAGGGCACGGTCGAGGTGAAGATCAACGGCAAGTCCGTGTGCTGGGAGTTCAAGGTGTCCAAGGTCGCCAAGCTGCTCGCAGCGCACATTCACAAGGGACGCGCGGGAGTGTCGGGCCCGGTCGTCGTCCCGTTCGGGAGCGCCTACAAGTCGAAAGGCTGCGTCACTGCTCCGGCTGCTGTCGCCGCGGCGATCAAGAGCAACCCGAGCGCGTACTACGTCAACGTCCACAACGCGAAGTACCCTGCCGGCGCTCTTCGCGGCCAGCTCCGAAGCGACGGCTAGAGGCAAATCACTCCGGACGCAAGCGAGGCGGGCGCACGGCCGTGCCCGCCTCGTCAGTCGTCCTGATCGCCCGGCTCAGAAGAACTTCTTGTAGCGGAAGAAGCCGAGCAGGCTCACGAGTAGGACGACCATCACGCCGAGGATCACCCACCAGGCGTCGGACGTGTCGAAGCCGGGGAAGCGCACGTTCATGCCGAAGATGCCGGTGATCAGCGTCAGCGGCAAGAGCACGACGCTGAACACGGTCAGGATGCGCAGGATGTCGTTCTGACGGTGCGAGATCACCGACTCGTTCGTCGACTCGAGCCCCTCGACGACCTCCTTGTAGTTGTCGAGGAGGTCCCAGATCCGCTCGGCGGCGTCGACGATGTCGTCGAAGTAGACCTCGAGCTCCTCGGGCAGGAAGCGCCGCGTCTGCCGTTCCAGCACACGCAAGGTGGTGCGCTCGGGCTTGATGATCTTGCGGTAGGAGATGATCTCCTGCTTGACGTTGGAGATGTCGCGGACGACCTCCTCGGAACGCCCTTCGAACATCTCGTCCTCGATCGTGTCGAGCTTGTGCCCGATCTTGTCGAGGATCGGGAAGCAGTAGTCGAACAGGTCGTCGAGGACGTGGTAGAGCAGGTAGCCCGAGCCTTTGCCGAACAGGCTCTCGCGCAGCTCCCCGTCGTCGTAGCAGCGCTGGAAGAGCCGCGTGACCGGCAAGAGTTCGACCGCCGGCAGCGTGACGAGATAGCCGGTGCCGATGAAGACGTCGAGCTCGCCCGCGTTCAGCCGCTGCACGACCTTGTCGTACACGGGGAAGTGCAGGACGCCGAACAGGTACTCGGGGTACTCGTCGATCTTCGGCCGCTGGCGCTTCGAGAGGACATCCTCGAGGTCGAGCGGATGCCAGCCGAAGCGAGCCTGGAGGTGTGCTGCCTCCTCCGCGGTCGGCGAGGTCAGGTGAACCCAGGTGAGGCCGCCCTCGTGGAGCTCAGCGAGCCGCGGCTCGGGCGGCGCACCGACGACCTCGGGCGGGCGCGGGCGACGCGACGTCCTCTTGATCCGGGGCAGGATCGGCATCGGGACTGAGCGGGTCGTCGGTCGGGGTCGTCATAGGCTCATCGTACCCCCGCCGGACGGTTCTTGACTACCGCGCGGGCGTCCGCCGGAGCGCCGGAGGCAGGCGCTGCTCGTTCCGGAGGACGCCGAAGACGGCAAGCGCGAGTGCCGCGGCGGCGATCGGCCAGAGCGCGAGCGGCTCCGTGGCGAGCACGAGCCCGCCGACCGCGGGGCCGATGACGAAGCCGATCTCCCATGACATCGAGGACAGCGCCATGTAGCGGCCACGGAGCTGCGGCGGCGCCAGGTCGGCGATGAGCGCCGCCTGCGTCGGCCCGTGGAAGCAGCTCGCGAGCCCGAAGATCGTCGCCGCGAGCACGAAGACGAGCGCTGCCTCCGTCCCTTCGAGCCACGCGCCGCCGGCGAGCACGATCAGCCAGCAGAGCGCGAACGACACGGGGACGACGGCCAGCATCCGCATCCGGCTTCGACCCTCGACGAGTCGTGCGACCGGAAGCTGCGCGACGACGAGCGCCATCGTGTCGAAGAAGAAGATCACTCCGATCCAGCGCTCGGAGACGCCGTTGTGGTTCTTCGCGAACACGGGCAGGAGCTCGAGCGGTGCATAGCCGGCGGCGATGAACACGACGTTGAGCCCGAGCATCGAGAGCAGGACGCGATCCTTCACGACCGTCCGGTAGCCGAGGTGCCGCTCGACGTCGAGCGCCCGGTCGAGCTCCGGCTCGGGCACGAGCGGGAGCACGAAGATCATGGCGACGAACGTGAACGCGTCCACGAGGAAGAGAATCGTGAAGCTGGACGGGTCGGCGCTGGACACGATCAGCCCGCCGGTCAGCCCGCCGAGGCCGATCCCGAGGTTGAGCGCGACGCGCTGAACCGCAAAGGCGCGGTGCCGCTTCTCCGGCGGCGTCAGGCTCGTCAGCAGCACTGACACGCTCGGCCAGAACGTGCCGCTGCCGATCCCGATCACCGCGGCGAGCGCGAATGCCTGCCACGGCTCGTGGACGAGCGGCATCAGCGCGTAGCCGAGCGCTGCGATCAGGAGCGCGACCGCGAGCGTCCGCCGGCCGCCGATCCGGTCGATCAGCGGGCCGACCGCAGGGCCCGCCACGACACCGACGACGCCCAGCGTCGCGACGACGAGCCCCGCGGTCCCGTAGCCGAACCCGCGCACGTTGTGGAGGTAGATGAGCAGGAACGGGAACGCGAGCCCGCTTCCGAAGAAGTTGACGAACGTGCCGACCTCGAGCGTCCAGATCGAGCGCGGGAGCTGCGGGTCGAGGCTGCGGAGGTAGGCGGCGAAGCGGGTCACGCCATAGTCTTGAACGTATGGGCATCTCGCTGGAGGAGCTGCAGCTCGCGGCCCGCAATCACGGGATGCCGCTCGAGGCGCTCCGCTACGAGGTGACGCCTGTGGGACTCCACTATCTGCTCGTCCACTTCGACGTTCCCGACGTGCCGGCCGGCTGGCGCCTCGAGATCGGCGGTTGCGTCGAGCGGCCGCTGTCGCTCTCTCTCGACGAGCTGCGCGCCCGCCCGGCCGTGCGGCGAATCGTGACGATGGAGTGCGCCGGCAACGGCCGTGCCCGGCTCGAGCCGCACGTCGTCAGCCAGCCGTGGCTCGCAGAGGCGGTGGGGACGGGCGAGTGGGGAGGAGTCGAGCTCGCGCCGCTCCTCGAGGAGGCGGGCGTCCGGGACGGATCGGTCGACGTCGTGTTCGGTGCGCTCGACCGCGGGATCGACGGCGGCGTCGAGCAGGTGTACGAGCGCAGCCTCCCGGTCGGCGAGGCGCTCGCGGGCGATGCCGTGCTCGCGTACGAGCTGAACGGCGCGCCGCTCCCGCCGCAGCACGGCTCCCCGCTCCGCCTCGTCGTCCCCGGGTGGTACGGAATGACGAACGTGAAGTGGGTCGAGCGGATCACGGTGCTCGACCGCCCGTTCGCCGGCTACCAGCAGGCGCAGGCATACCGGTTCCGGCGCGACGAGGGCGACGAGGGCGAGCCGGTCACCCGCATGCGGCCCCGCGCGCTCATGGTTCCGCCGGGCGTGCCCGACTTCATGACGCGGCGCCGCTTCCTCGCGTCGGGGCCGTGCAGCATCGAGGGCCGCGCCTGGTCGGGGCTCGCGCCGGTCGCCGCCGTCGAGGTCAGCGCCGACGGCGGCACGACCTGGGCCGAGGCAAAAGTGCAGCCGCCTCCGGACCCGGCCGCCTGGTCAGGCTGGAGCTTCGAGTGGCACGCGACCGAGGGCGACCACGAGCTCGCCTGCCGTGCCCGCGACACTGCCGGCAACGAGCAGCCGCTCGAGCCCGAATGGAACGTCGGCGGCTACTCGAACAACGCCGTGCAGCGCGTGCCCGTGACCGTCAGGCGCTGACCGCCTCTAGCTGCCGTTCGCCTGCGAGACCCAGCTCCTCCGGGAGCGCCGCGGCCCACGCACGGATCGTCGGCCAGTCGCGGAGATCCGTCTGCTGCATGCGGCTGAACGGGAACCGGAGCCGCTCGGGTTCGATCACGCCCCCGAACACGGCCACCACGCGCGGCTCGAGGTCGTGCTCCTTCTGGAGCGCGTGGTCGAGCTGCTTGCGCGAGTTCGCGAACTCCTCCGGCGTGTCCTTCGCGGGGCCGAGCGCGAAGACGGCGAGGGGCAGGTCGGCAAGAGCGTCGTGGAACCGGTGCAGGAAGCCGCTCGCCTCCTTGTGCCAGTGCCCCATGTAGATCGACCCGCCGAGTACGACGGCACGGAACCCGTCGAGCCCGGTGACTGCCTTCGCGGGCTCGATCGTCGTCGACAGGCCCTGTGCGCGCAGCACCTCTCCGATCCGCCGCGCGACCTGCTCGGTGGAGCCTCGCTTGGACGCATAGACGATGAGCACATCCGCGGCCATGACACACCTCCTAGTCGTTACCCGCATTCGAGCCGCATCGAGCGAGGGAGGCATCCGTGCCGAGACTGAGCGTGCGTCCGTAAAAATGGCGGATCAGGGCAGCCACGGCGCTTAACCGCAGCTTTGCGTCACGCTCAGATCGCTCTCAGACGCGTTTGATCTGATTCCCGTGTAGTGAACGGCAGACTCCTGAGACTTTCGCTCCTGGCAGCAGTCGGCTCGGCCGCCGTGGTCGTCGCCTCGGCGCTCGCCCTCGGCCGCGCGAGCACCGCCGTCGCCGTAACCGCGTCGACCGCCCGCACCGGCGTCGTCGTCGTGGAGACGAACCTGGCCTACACGGACGGCGCGGCCGCCGGGACGGGGATCGTGCTCACCTCGTCCGGCGAGGTGCTGACGAACAACCACGTGATTCGCGGCGCGACCACGATCCGGGTCACCGACGTCTCCACGCATCGAAGCTACACGGCGCACGTCGTCGGCTACAGCGTCTCGAACGACATCGCCGTGCTCCAACTCGTCAACGCGCACGGGCTGAGGACGGCGACGACCGGCGACTCGTCCGGCGTCTCTACGGGCGATCGCGTGACGGCGGTCGGAAACGCCGGCGGCACCGGCTCGCTGACCGTGGTCACGGGCCGGGTGACCGGCCTCGGGCAGGCGATCACGGTGAGCGACGAGCAGGGCGGCTCGAACCGCCTGACCGGCATGATCCAGACGAACGCTCCGCTCCAGCCCGGCGACTCCGGCGGCCCCCTGCTCGAGAACGGCCGGGTGATCGGCGTCGACGCAGCCGCCGGCCGCTCCGGCTACGACGGGAGCCAGGGGTTCGCGATCCCGATCAACACCGCGACCTCGATCGCCGGGCAAATCGAGTCGGGGCACAGGTCGTCCACCGTCCACGTCGGGCCGACCGCCTTCCTCGGCGTCCTCCTCGATACCTCCTACGGCCAGGACGTCTCGGGCGCCTCGGTCCGGGACGTCGTACCCGGCTCCGCAGCCGACCGCGCGGGCCTCGGCAACGGGGACACGATCACCGGCCTTGCCGGCCGCACCGTCACAACCCCCGCCAGCCTCCAGAAGGTCGTCCTTCAGCTCTCCCCGGGCAAGCCCGTCCTGCTCCGGTGGACGGACGGCTACGGCTACAGCCGCAGCGCGACCGTGCGGCCCGCAGCAGGCCCGCCGCAGTAGTCACACGGGGAAACGGCCACTTTCCGCCGTGTGAGCCCGTTCCCCTCGCGACCGCGTTCCCCGCGGCCCGAGCTACGCCCACCGAGCGATGCTAGAAGTACTGGATCAGCGGTAAGGACGGCGAACTGGTTGTCCCTGACGCGCGCGCGTGGCGTGAGTGGCTCGGGCGCAACCACGCCGATTGGGCGGGCGTCATGCTCGTACTAGCGAAGAAGGGCACGACCTCGCCGACGAGCCTCACCTACGACCAGGCCCTCGAGGAGGCGATCTGTTTCGGGTGGATCGACGGTCAGGTTCGCCGCCGCGACGAGCGAACGTACTTTCAGCGTTTCACGCCGAGGCGGGCACGGAGCCGCTGGTCGAAGCGGAACACGACACTCGCCGAGCGGCTGATCAGCGAGGGCAGGATGCAGGCTTCGGGAATCGCCGAGGTCGAGCGCGCAAAGGCCGACGGGCGTTGGGAGGCTGCCTACGCCGGCCCCGCGACGGCCCGCGTGCCCGACGACTTGGCAGCTGCGCTTGCGGCTGAACCGAAGGCGAAGACGATGTTCGGACAGCTCACCAGCCAGAATCGCTACGCGATTCTGCATCGCATCGAGTCGGTGAAGCGGCCCGAGACTCGTGCTCGCAAGATTGCGGAGTTCGTGGCGATGCTCGCGCGCGGCGAGACGGTACATCCGCAGACGCGGAGGAACAAAGACCAACCATGATCCGGGATCAGCGCGAGCGTTCTCAGAGGTCATTCCGGAACGCCGCGAGCTTTTCCGGCATCCCTGGCACACCTGACCCGCTCAACCATGCGGGCTCCGTGTAGCTGGGCGGGACTTGAATGCGCCTGGAAGGATTCGAACCTTCGACCTTGCGCTCCGGAGGCGCACGCTCTATCCCCTGAGCTACAGGCGCGTTCAGAGCCAGTCTACCGGCGGGTTCTGCGAGGTTCTCACGCGGCGTGGCGGGCCGTGCACGGGTGTTTAGGGTATGTCGATGGACGTCTCGGCACGCATCGTGCGGCTTCCGCTCGCCGAGACGTTCCGGATCGCGCGCGAGACGTCCGACTGGGCCGAGGTCGTCCAGGTCGAGATCCGCCACGCCGACGTGGTCGGCTACGGCGAGGCGGCTCCGATCGAGCGCTACGAGCAGACCGCCGCCTCGGCGCTCGCCTACCTCGAGGCGAACGCAGACGCGCTCGGCGACGACCCGTGGGCGCTCGACGAGATCCACGGCCGGCTGCCACGCGGCGAGCCGGCAGCGCGCTCCGCGCTCGACGGAGCGCTGCACGACCTCTGCGGCAAGCTCGCCGGCGTCCCCGTCTGGAAGCTCCTCGGCCTCCGGCGAGGAGGCCCGCCGACATCGTGGACGATCGGTCTCGGCGACCCGGACGAGATGGCCCGCAAGGCCGAGCGGGATGCGCCGCGCTTCGAGCGCCTGAAGCTGAAGCTCGGCGGCGGCGACGGGCTCGACGTCGAGCGCGTCCGTGCCGTCCGCAGCGTGACGGCGCTGCCGCTCCAGGTCGACGTGAACGAGGGCTGGTCGCAGAGCGAAGCCCTCGATGCGCTCCCGCAGCTCGCGGAGCTCGGCGTCGCCTACTGCGAGCAGCCGCTTCCGGCCGGCGACCCGGGCGGGATCGAGCTCAAGCGCTCCTCGCGGCTCCCGATCTACGTCGACGAGGACTGCCACACGCTCGACGACGTCGCCGACTGCGCCGAGATCGCGCACGGGGTCAACGTCAAGCTCGCCAAGTCCGGCGGCCTCCGCGAGGCCGTGCGGATGGCGCACGCCGCGCGCGCGCTCGGCCTCGGGCTGATGCTCGGCTGCATGGTCGAGTCCGGCCTCGGCATCGCCCCCGGCGCCCACATCGCCGCTCTCTTCGACCACGTCGACCTCGACGGCAACATCCTCATCCGCGACGACCCCTGGCCCGGGATCGAGCTGCTCGAAGGGGTGCAGATGCCGAGCGCGACCGAGCCGGGCCTGGGCGTGTCGCCGCGTGGGTGAGGGACTCGCAACCGGTCTCGGGCGCGACTACGGCGTCCACACGTACAGCAAGTGGCAGGGCGCGTTCTGGCGGCTGCTCTCGCTCGTCGAGCTCGGCGCCGACCGCGACCGGCCCGGTGTGCTCGACGCGGCCGAGCAGACGCTGACCTGGCTCGCAGCCCCGCGCCGCCTCGCCGAGATTCACAAGCGGGTGATCGACAGGCGCGTGCGGCGCTGCGCTTCCCAGGACGGCCGGGGACTCTGGGCCTGCTGCCGCCTCGGCCTGAAGGACGAGCGAATGGACACGCTCGCCGAGTCGCTCGTCGAGACCCAGTGGCCGGACGGCGGCTGGAACTGCGACCGGCACCCGGAGTGCACGCACTCCTCGTTCAACGAGACGTGGGGGCCGATCCAGGGCCTGGCCGCGTACGGTGCCGACGAGGCCGCGGCGCGCGGCGCCGACTTCCTCCTCCGCCACCGCCTCGTCTTCTCGGAGCGCACCGGCAAGCCCGCGCACCCGGTCTTCCTCGAGCTCGCCTATCCGCCGTACTGGCACTACGACGCGCTCGTCGCGCTGACCACGCTGCAGCGCTCCGTCGGCCTCGACGACGACCGCGCCTCCGATGCCCTCGACCTCGTCGAGTCGAAGCGCCGGCCGGACGGCACCTGGCGCTGCGAGCGGCGCTGGTGGAAGCGTCCGGGCTCGAAGGGTGCAGGCGTCGAAGCCGTCGACTGGAGTCCGGCTGCGAACGAGTTGCTGACCGCCCGGGCGAAGGACGTCCTGCAGGCGGCAGGGCGCGGCTAGGTGGCCGACAAGCGCTACCTCGTGCTCGCGGAGGACTTCTCGGGCGACCCTCACTACGGCAAGACGGCGCGCGGGATCATCCACTACGGCCTCACGCCGGTCGTCGCGCTCGTCGACTCGACCCGGGCCGGCGAAGACCAGGACGGAGTCCCGATCGTCGGCTCGGTCGAGGAGGCACTCCCGCTCGAGCCGACGACGGCCGTCGTCGGCGTCGCCACCGCCGGCGGGCGCTTCCCGCCCAAGTGGCGCGAGCTCCTGAAGCACTGCATCGAGAACGGCCTCGACGTCGAGAACGGCCTCCACCAGTTCCTCGGCGACGATCCCGAGCTCACCGCACTCGCCGCGCGCGACGGCGTCGAGCTCCGCGACCTGCGCCGCCCGCCGGAGGGCCTGAACGTGCCGACCGGCGAGAACCTCCGCGTGCCGGCACGAATCGTGCTCACCGTCGGCTCCGACTGCGCGATCGGGAAGATGACCGTCGCGCTCGAGCTCGACCGGGCCGCGCGCGCCCGCGGGCTCGCCTCGGCCTTTGTTCCCACCGGCCAGACGGGTATCGCAATCGCGGGCTGGGGGCTCTCCGTGGATGCGGTCGTCTCGGACTTCATCGCCGGCGCGTCCGAGCGGCTCGTCGTCGAGGGCGCCGAGCGTGGGGGAGAGCTGCTGATCGTCGAAGGCCAGGGATCGATCACGCATCCCGCGTACTCGGGGGTGACGCTCGGGCTCATGCACGGCTCGGCCCCGCACGTGTTCGTGCTCTGCCACCAGGCGGGGTCGACCGAGCACGAGGGCTTCCCCGGCCACCCGCTGACGCCGCTCCCGGAGCTCGTCGACCTCCACGAGCGGCTCTCCCTCCGCGCGCGTCCGGCGACGGTGGCCGCGATCGCGCTCAACACGCGGCTCCTGCAGGAGGACGCAGCCCGGGCGGCGATCGCCGAGGCCGCCGCCGCGACGGGTCTCCCGGCCGACGATCCCGTGCGGTTCGGGCCGGATGGCTTGCTGGACGCAGTGCTCGCCGCACTGGCTTGACACGAACGCGTGTTCGCTCTACACTGGCGAACACATGTTCGTCAGGGTCGCAGTCCTCCTCGTCGTCGCCGCCTTTGCGGTCGCCGTCGCGGCCCGCCAGTCGAGCGGGGCTGCGCCCGCCGAGCGGTACGTCGTGCATCCGGGCGACACGCTCTGGAGCATCGCCGCGTCGCATTACGCGGGCGACCCGCGCGACGGCATCGTGAAGATCGAGCGTCGGAACGAGCTCGACGGCCCGTCGATCCAGCCGGGCCAGCGGCTCGTGCTCCCGTCCGGCTAGCGAGGAGGCGGCTGCTCGAGCCGCATCCAGACGTACTCGTCGTCCTGGTCGACGTTGAGCGACGCCTCTTCGGCGAGGTCCAATCGCGCGAAACCGGCACTGCGGTAGGCCGCAAAGCGGGCGCGATCGCCACGCACGACCCGCGCCACGATCGACCGGAAGCCGCGCCGCCGGGCCTCGACGGCCAGGAGCGCCACGAACTCACGTCCCACGCCATGTCCGCGCCGATCCGGCGCCACGATCACGCGCGCGAGCTCCGCCTCGTCCTCGGCGTGATCCTCCCAGACCTGGCCGTACGCGCACAGCTCGCCCCCGACCAGCCCCACGCAGGGAACGACGCCCGGCTGCGCATGCCACTCGTCGATGACGGCCGGCGAGAGGCGGAGAAACGGCACCGACGCCCAGGCGAGCGCCTCGCCGGCCGACTCCACCCAGCCGACGACGGTCGCCGTGTCGTCCTGCCGGAAGTCCCTCAGGGCGAGATCCACCGGGGGATCTTCGCCGATTGCCCCGGTTCGGTTCGGACCGTCGCCGCAGTTCCCACACCGCCCTCCATACTTGAGGCGTGGATCTCGACCTCGTCTTCCTGGGCACGTCAGGGTCGATGCCGACCTCGTTCCGGGGCGCGCCCGCCCTGCTCGTCCGCCGCGGGGGCGAGCGGCTTCTGTTCGACTGCGGCGAGGGAACGCAGCGTCAGCTCCTCACATCCGCCGTCGGGCTCGTCGACCTGCGCGAGGTCTTCCTCACGCACTACCACGCCGATCACTACCTCGGCCTGCCGGGGATGCTGAAGACCTTCGCGATGCGCGGCCGCGAGGAGCCGATCACGATCTACGGCCCGGCCGGCCTGGGCGCGCTCTTCGCCGACCTGCGACGCATCTTCGGCAAGCTCACCTACGAGTACACGCTCGTGGAGCTCCGTCCCGGCGACCACCTTCCCCGTGACGGCTACGTCCTCGACATCTTCCCCGTCCTGCACGGTCGGAACGCCGTCGGCTACACGCTCCTGGAGGACGCGCGGCCGGGGCGGTTCGACGTGGCGACCGCGGACGCACTCGGCGTGCCGGCCGGCCCGGAGCGCGGGGCGCTGCAGCGCGGCGAGGCGGTCACGCTCGCCGACGGGCGCATCGTCCGCCCCGACGAGGTGCTCGGCGCGGCGCGGCCCGGACGCAAGGTGACGATCACGGGCGACACGGCCCCGTCCCAGGACGTGGTCGAGGCGGCCGCGAACGCCGACGTCCTCGTCCACGAGGCCACGTTCCTCGAGGACGAGCAGGAACGAGCCCGCGAAACGCTTCACTCGACGGCGCTCGATGCGGCCGCCGCCGCACGTGAGGCGGATGTCGGCCTGCTCGCGCTCGTCCATCTCTCCAGCCGCTACCTCGGCCGCGACGCCGCACGCGAGGCGCGCACGGTCTTTCCGGAGACAGTCGTGCCGAAGGACTTCGATACGATCGAGGTCGGGTTCGACGAGCGAGGCGGACCGCGGCTCGTCAAGGGCGGCGCCGTACACCGCCGGATTCAGCCTCCGGCCACGGAGGAGGCTGTCCCGGTCGGAGAGGAAGGTGGTGGAGGGTGAGCGTAGGCTCGACAGAGCTCAACGAGGAGCGGAGGCGCCGGCTTGGCCGGCGCCGGGAGCGGGCATGAGCGGAATGGTGCAAGTCGCCCTGGCGGAAGACGTCACCGAGGCGGAGGAGATCCAAGAGATCCTGCGGCTCGCCGGCATCGAGTCGAGGCTCGAGACGGCCGTCGAGCACCATCCGAGCTCGACCGAGGACGCTCCGCAGAAGGTGTTCGTCCCGGAGTCGTCCCTCGAGCAGGCGCTCCACGCCATCGAGTCCATGACCGAAGCGGACGACCTTCCCGCGGACTAGCGCGACGCTCGTCGCAACGGCACTCAAGCGCGTCCTCGACCCCGCGTTGCCGCGGTGAGCGTCGACTTCGGACGCCTTGCGCCGCTCTACGACCGCATCCGCCCCGTCGACGACAACTGGCGGCGCGTCTACGACCTCGTCGTCCGCGAGGCCGACCTCCGTGGCCAGCGCGTCCTCGACCTCGGCTGCGGGACGGGCCGCCTCTCGACCGCGCTCGCCGAGCAGGACGTCGCCCGCGTCTGGGGCGTGGACGCGTCGCCCGAGATGCTGGCCGTCGCGCGGCGGAACGTCCCGAGCGGCGTCGGGCTGAAGGAGGGGAGAGCCGAGCAGCTTCCCTTTCGTGACGGCTGGTTCGACCGCACCGTCATGTGGCTCGTCTGCCACCTCGTCGACCGGCCCGCCGCCTTCCGCGAGGTCGTGCGCGTGCTCGTCCCCGGTGGGCGCCTGGCGGTCGTCACCTTCGATACGCGCCACTTCGAGCGCTACTGGCTGAACCGCTTCTTCCCGGGGATCCAGGAGATCGACCTGGCCCGCTTCCCGAGCGAGGAGCGGCTCCGCGCCGAGCTCGACGGCGCAGGCTTCGGGTCCGTTCGCTTCGAGCGGCTCTCCCAGCACTCGTCGCTGTCGCGCGAGGCGGCGCTCGAGCGGATCCACGGGCGGCACATCTCCACGTTCGACCTGCTGTCCGACGAGGAGATCGCGAACGGCACCGCCCTGGCCGAGCGCGAGCTCCCCGACCCGGTCGAGTACGACCAGGAGTGGCTGATCGCGATCGCGAATACCGTGTCCTGATGCGCCGCCTGCTCCTCCTGCTTCCGCTCGCCCTGCTGGCGCTCGCCGGCGTCGCGCCCGCCGCGACCCGCACGTACACGAGTCACCAGCTGCACGCCGCCATCCCGGACGGCGGCACGCTCGAGCAGTCGATCGCCGTCCCCGACGCCGGGCCTGTGTCCTTCGTCGCCGTCGGAGTCCGAATCGTCCATCCGCGGGACTCCGACCTGACGCTCAGCCTCGTCAGCCCGAGCGGCACGAGGATTCCGCTGAGCAGCCACCGCGGCGGCGTTGGTGCGAACTTCGGGACCGACGCGAAGGGTTGCAGCGGCGTGCTGACGTGGTTCGAGTCCGATGCCCTCGACCCCATCGCGACCGGAGCGGCGCCCTTCGCCGGCGAGTTCAGGCCCGAGCGCCCGCTCTCCGCCCTCGACGGCCAGGAGGCACGCGGACGCTGGAAGATCCGCATCGCCGACGGCACCCCCGGCGCGACGGGAACGCTCCTCTGCTGGCAGCTCGAGCTGAGCCGAAACGTCGTCTCACACGTCCGGGTCGCTCGGGACGGGGTCGCCGCCGACCTTTCGTACCGGGAAACCAACAATTCGTTCAGCGACTTCCGCATCGCGATCCAACGACACGGCATCCGGACGGTGACGGCGCCGGTGTCGCGATTCGCGTGTCACGACTGCTTGGTCTCCGGGTACGACTCGATCACCTCGCCGCGACCGCTCACCGTGCGGGATCTCGACGGTGACGGCGAGCCGGAAGTGCTGGTCGACCTCTACACCGGGGGCGCGCACTGTTGCTTCTACACGGTGATCATGCACTTCACCGGACGCACGTACCGCGGAACCGCTGCCTTCTGGGGCGACCCCGGCTACGAACTGCAGGACCTCGACCACGACGGCCGCCCCGAGTTCGTCTCCGCCGACGACCGCTTCGCCTACCGGTTCACGTACTACGCCGCCTCTGCACTCCCCGTGCAGATCTGGCACTACGACCACGGCGCGATGATCGACGTGACGTCCAGCTACCCCGCGGTCGTGCGCAGCGACGCCGCGACGCTCTGGTCCGAATACGTCAAGGCTCGCACCGACAAGGGGGCCGACGTCCGCGGCGTTCTCGCCGCCTGGCTTGCCGACGAATACCGGCTCGGACTCGGCGACGAGGCCTGGTCGAAGATCCGGGCGGCGTACGCACGCGGCGAGCTCAGCACGCCGCGCGTGGACCCGATCTGGCCGGCGGGGCAGAAGTACCTGAGCGCCCTCCGCAGCTTTCTCGCCCACGCCGGCTACTGAGCCGGCGGCCGTGCCGCGCCGGACGATCGACGACCTCCTCGCCCGGGCGCGTGCCGGTCTCGACCGGCTCACGCCGGGTCAGGCACTCGAGGCGATGCGCGACGGCGCCGTACTCGTCGACGTCAGGTCGCCGAGCGAACGAGAGGAGCAAGGCGCTGCGATTCCGGGCGCGCTCGAGCTCCCGCTCTCGGTCGTGCTCTGGCGGCTCGACCCGGACGAACCGGCGGGCGGCGCGCCGGTACCGCTCGACACGCGGGTGATCCTCGTCTGCCGCCAGGGCTACAGCTCGAGTCTCGCCGCCGCCCAGCTCCGCGAAATCGGCTTCGAGCGCGCAACCGACGTGATCGGCGGCGCCGAGGCCTGGATCGCCGCGGGCCTGCCGGTCGAACCGCAGGATTAGGTTTCGAGACGCCGCGTCCGGGCTACCGGCAGCGCAAGAGCACCGATCGAGGGAGGTACTCATGAAGCGACGGCTTCTCGTATTGGCCGTGCTCGTCTTCTCGGCGGGTCTGACGCTGTCCCTGGCCGGCACGTCGACGTCGGCAACGGGCGGTCACGTCAAGAACTTCAAGCACGTGTTCATCATCATGATGGAGAACACCGGCATCGAGGCGCTCCAGGGCAACCCGAACGCGCCGTGGATCAACCAGGCGATCCAGACCTACGGCGTCGCCGGCAACTACTTCGGCGTCACGCATCCGAGCCAGCCGAACTACGTCGCCGCAACGGCGGGCACGACCGCGGGCGTCCCGGACGACAACGACGTCAACGTGAACCTGCCGAACATCGTCGACCAGCTCGAGGCGAAGCACCACACCTGGAAGGCGTACATGCAGAGCCTCTCGCTCTGCACGACGAAGCTCGATCACGCGTGCGGCAACCAGCTCTACGAGCGGAAGCACAACCCGTTCGTCTCCTTCACGGACGTCCAGTCCAGCCCGGCTCGGATGGCGAACATCGTCGACCTGAGCCAGTTCGACGCGGACCTGGCCAGCAAGGACGGCAAGGCCGTGCCGGACTACTCGTGGATCAGCCCCGACCAGTGCAACGACATGCACGGGCGCGCGGCGACTCCGTCGGACCCGTGCGACTTCTCGAACATCCAGCCGCTCATCTCCGCAGGCGACACGTTCCTGTCCACGTACGTCGGCAAGATCATGGCGTCGAAGGCGTGGAGCGGCGACTCGACGATCATCGTCACCTGGGACGAGAGCGACTTCACCGGCTCGGGCCCGTTCGGCTTCGGCGACACTCGGGGCTGCTGCGACGCCGATCCGGGCGGGGGCCACGTGCTGACGATCGTGATCAACCGCAACGGCTCGCACGATCCGAACGCGTCGTTCCAGCTCTACAACCACTACTCGCTGCTCTCGACAATCGAGAACGCGTGGAACCTCGGCTGCCTCGCGAACACCTGCGACACCGCGAACGTCAAGGCGATGACCGACCTGACCGGCGACGGCTAGAGCACTCACGGAGGTGGGGACAGACTCCGGCCTGTCCCCACCTCCGAAGACGGCCGGACGTTCGCCGTCCGACGCGCCCCGGTAGACTCGCCCAGACACGAACCCCTTTAACCCGGTCCCGAGAGACCGGAAAGGAGTCGGATTGAGCACGCCTGCAAGCGCGCCCGCCGGAGAGCGGGTGCTCCTCGACGCAGAGGCGCTCCAGCGCACTCTTCACCGCATCGCCCACGAGATCATCGAGGGCAACGAGCGGCTCGACGAGGTCGCGCTGATCGGCATCCACACACGCGGGGTGTTCCTCGCGCAGCGACTGCGGCGGCTGATCGAGGAGTTCGCCGGCGAGGACGTCGCGCTCGGCACGGTCGACATCACCTTCTACCGCGACGACGTCCAGGTTCGCGGCCGCGAGGCGCCGCTGCACCCGCAGCCGCTCGTCCGCGCGACGCGGATCGACTTCCCGCTCGAGGGCCGTACCTGCGTGCTCGTCGACGACGTCCTCTACACCGGCCGGACGATCAGGGCCGCGATCGACGCCCTGTTCGACTACGGCCGGCCCGCCCGCGTCCAGCTCGCCGTCATCTGCGACCGCGGCCATCGCGAACTTCCGATCCGTCCCGACTACATCGGCAAGAACCTGCCGACCGCGCGCGGCGAGCGCGTCCAAGTCGAGCTCGTCGAGGTGGACGAGGTCGACCAGGTCCTGCTCGTCCCGTCTCCCGAGGAGGGGAGTTAGCCCATGCCCGAGATCTCCGTGATGCGGGAGGAGCTGCCGCCGATGCGCCCGCCGCGGCGGCACCTGCTCTCGATCGAGGATCTGACCCGTGACGACGTCGAGCGGCTGCTCGCGACCGCGCGGACGTTCGACCAGGCGTCGCAGCGCGAGCTGAAGAAGCTGCCGACGCTTCGCGGCCGCACGGTCGTCAACCTGTTCTTCGAGTCCTCGACGCGAACGTCCTCGAGCTTCGAGCTGGCCGCCAAGCGCCTGTCCGCCGACGTCATGTCGATCAAGGCCGCCGGCTCGTCGGTCGACAAGGGCGAGTCCCTGAAGGACACGGCGCTGACGCTGAACGCGTACGACCCGGACGTGATCGTGATCCGCCACGCCGCGATCGGCGCGCCGCGGCTCGTCGCCGAGGTGACCGGCGCCCACGTCGTCAACGCTGGGGACGGGAAGCACCAGCACCCGACCCAGGCGCTGCTCGACCTCTACACGATCCAGCAGGAGCTCGGCCGCATCGAGGGCCTGCACGTGGCGATCGTCGGCGACGTGCTGCACTCGCGAGTCGCACGCTCGGACATCCAGGCGCTCGTGCTCTGCGGTGCGCGCGTGACCCTCGTCGGGCCGCCGACGCTGATCCCGCGCGGGATCGAGGCGATGGGCTGCGAGGTGACTTCCGACATCGACGCGATCGGCGCCGCGGACGTCGTCTACGTCCTGCGCATGCAGCGCGAGCGGATGCTCGAGGGCGCCAACTACGTGCCCAGCCTGCGCGAGTACACGGCCCGCTGGGGCGTCACGCCCGAACGACTGCGGCCCGGCCAGAAGGTGATGCACCCCGGGCCGATGAACCGCGGCGTCGAGATCGACCCGCGTGTCGCCGACGCGGCCGACTCGCTGATCGAGGCGCAGGTCCGCGCCGGGCTCGTCGTCCGCATGGCCGTCCTCTACGACCTGCTCACCCACGGGCCGGTCGGCGTTCCCGCCGAGGCCGCGATGGAGGTGGCGTGATGCTCGTCGGCAGGGAGCTTCCCGGCGAGGACGTCGTCGTCCGCGGCGCACGCGTGCTCGACCCGGCCGCCGGGGTCGACGCGATCGTGGACGTCCGCATCGACGCGGGCGTGATCGCCGCGATCGGTGCCGGGCTCGACACGAACGAGCACCGCGTCGTCGACGGCGCCGGTCTCGTGCTGGCGCCTGCCTTCGTCGATCCCGCACGTCCACCTGCGGACGCCGGGGCGCGAGGACGAGGAGACGATCGCCTCCGGCACGGACGCGGCGGCCGCCGGCGGCTACTGCGCGATCCTCGCGATGCCGAACACCGATCCCGTCGTCGACTCCGCGGCCGTACTCTCCTCGCTCGTCGAGAAGGCGCGCGCCGAGGCCGTGATCCCGGTCGGGTTCCTGGCCGCGATCTCGAAGGGCCAGGCCGGCGCGGAGCTGACGGAGATGGGTGAGCTCGCCGACGCCGGCGCCGCCGGGTTCACCGACGACGGGCATCCGGTCGTGTCGCCCGGGCTGATGCGACGGGCGCTCCAGTACAGCCCCGTCGCCGGGCGCCGCGTGGCCGTCCACTGCGAGGAGCCGACGCTCACCCGCGGCGGCCACATGCACGAGGGCGCCGTCTCGGCCGAGCTCGGCTTCACCGGCTACCCGTCGGTCGGCGAGAGCGTCATGGTCGAGCGCGACCTCGCGCTCGCGGGCTTCGAGGACCGG
Organism: uncultured Actinomycetes bacterium; assembly: GCA_963765295.1. Taxonomy (GTDB): domain Bacteria; phylum Actinomycetota; class Thermoleophilia; order Gaiellales; family Gaiellaceae; genus PALSA-612. Next base: position 446,818 of record CAVXVO010000005.1, on the reverse strand, counting down.
CCGCTGCACCTGATGCACCTCTCGGCCCGCGAGTCGGTCGAGGCGCTGTCGCGCGCGCAGGTCGCCGGAGTCACCGCGACCGGAGAGGTCACGCCGCACCATCTCTGCCTCACCGACGAGGCAGTGCGGTCGCTCGACCCGAACGTGAAGATGAACCCGCCGCTGCGAAGCGCCGACGACCGCGCGGCGCTCGTCGCCGGGCTCCGTGACGGGACGATCTCCTGCGTCGCCACCGACCACGCGCCCCACGCGCGACAGGAGAAGGACGTCCCCTTCGAGGAGGCCCCGTTCGGCGTCACCGGGCTCGAGACGGCCTTCGCCGCGCTCAACACGCACCTCGTCGGGCCGGGCCTGCTGACGCTCGAGACGCTGCTCGAGCGGATGTCGGCCGGCCCGGCGCGCGCGTTCGGGCTCGAGGAGCCGCGCATCGCCGTCGGCGCGCCTGCCAACCTGGTCCTGCTCGACACCGGGTCGGCGTGGCGTGTCACCGAGGCGGGCTTCCGCTCGCGCTCCGTCAACTCGTGGCTGCTCGGCCAGACGCTCAAGGGCAAGGTGCGGCTGACGGTTGCCGCCGGCAGGGTCGTGTTCGAGTCATGAGCGTAGGCTTGACGGAGCTCATCAGTGAGCGGAGGCGCCGGCTCTGCCGGCGCCGGGAGCGGGGATGACCGCGGCGCTCGTTCTCGAGGACGGCGAGGTCTTCGCCGGCCGCTCGGTGGGCGCCGCCGGCACGGCGTTCGGCGAGGCGGTGTTCGCGACGGCGATGACGGGCTACCAGGAGCTCGTCACCGACCCGAGCTACGCCGAGCAGATCCTCTGCTTCACCGCGCCGATGGTCGGCAACTACGGGGTCGCCGACGAGCGCTGCGAGTCGTCGGCCGTGCACGTCCGCGGCGTCGTCATGCGCGAGGCGCGGGGGCCGGAGTGGACGAAGTGGCTGGCGCAGAACGGCGTCGTCGCGCTGACGGGCGTGGACACGCGCTCGCTCGTCGTGCACCTCCGCGACGGCGGCTCGAAGCGCGCCGCGATCGCGGCCGGCGAGGTCGACGTCGAGGAGACGCTGGCCGCCGTCCGCGCGCTGCCGGGCATGGATGGACGCTCGCTCGCGGCCGGAGTCTCGACCGACGAGCCGTACCGCTTCTGCGCCGGCGAGGGGCCGGACGTGGCCGTCGTCGACTACGGGTGCAAGCGCTCGATCCTCGGCCGCCTCGCCCGGAGCGGCGCGTCCGTGACCGTCTACCCGCACGACGTGGACGCCGACACGCTGGCGGCGCACGACGGCGTGCTGCTCTCGAACGGGCCCGGCGACCCCGAGCCGCTGCCGGACGAGATCGCCACCGTCCGCGACCTCGCGGGGCGCGCGCCGGTCTTCGGGATCTGCCTCGGTCACCAGCTGCTGGCGCTCGCAACCGGGCTCGAGACGTTCAAGCTGCCGTTCGGGCACCGCGGGGCGAACCACCCGGTCGTCGACCGGCGCTCCGGGCGCGTGCTCGTGACGAGCCAGAACCACGGCTTCGCCGTCCGCCCGAGCGAGGAGCGCCAGGCGACGCACGTGTCGCTTTACGACGGCACGGTCGAGGGACTCGACTATCCGGAGCTGCGAGCGCGCTCGGTGCAGTTCCACCCGGAGGCAGGACCCGGGCCGCACGACGCGTGGCCGCTGCTCGAGTCGTGGGTGGAGGAGCTTCGTGCCGCGGCGTGACGACATCAAGTCCGTCCTGATCATCGGCTCGGGGCCGATCGTGATCGGACAGGCGTGCGAGTTCGACTACGCGGGCTGCCAGGCGCTCAAGGTGCTGCGCGAGGACGGGTTCCGGACGATCGTCGTCAACTCGAACCCGGCGACGATCATGACCGACCCCGGCTTCGCCGACCGCACCTACCTCGAGCCGCTCGACCTCGAGGGCGTCGCCGCGGTGATCGAGCGCGAGCAGCCGGACGCCGTGCTGCCGACGATGGGCGGGCAGACGGGGCTCAACCTGGCCCGCGACCTCGCCGAGGCCGGGCTGCTGTTCGGGGCGGAGCTGATCGGTGCGCCGCTCGACGTGATCCAACGGGCCGAGGACCGCGAATTGTTCCGCGACGCGGTGCGGAGCGTCGACCTCGCCGTGCCCGAGTCACGGATCGTCACCGCGCTGGATCAGCTCGACGGTGTCAACCTGCCGGCCGTCGTCAGGCCCGCGTTCACGCTCGGCGGCCACGGCGGCGGCTTCGTGCTCAACGAGGACGAGCTCGTGCGGCAGGTCGAGACAGGTCTCCACGAGAGCCCGATCGGACAGGTGCTGGTCGAGGAGTCGGTGCGCGGGTGGGACGAGTTCGAGCTCGAGGTCGTGCGCGACGCGGTGGACAACGTCGTGATCGTCTGCTCGATCGAGAACCTCGACCCGATGGGGGTGCACACGGGCGACTCGGTCACGGTCGCGCCGCAGATGACCCTCTCGGACGAGGCCTACCAGGAGCTCCGCGACGCGGCCGCGGCCGTGATCCGCGCCGTCGGCGTCGAGTGCGGCGGCTCGAACATCCAGTTCGCCCGCAGCCGCGAGACCGGCGACGTGCGCGTGATCGAGATGAACCCGCGCGTCTCGCGCTCCTCCGCGCTCGCGTCGAAGGCGACCGGCTACCCGATCGCGAAGGTCGCCGCCAAGCTCGCCGTCGGCTACACGCTCGACGAGATCCCGAACGACCTGACGCGGACGACGCCGGCGAGCTTCGAGCCGACGCTCGACTACGTCGTCGTCAAGTTCCCGCGCTTCGCGTTCGAGAAGTTCCCCGGCGCCGACACGACGCTCGGGACGCAGATGAAGTCGGTCGGCGAGTCGATGGGGATCGGCCGCACCTTCGCCGAGGCGTTCTGGAAGGCCCGCCGCGGGCTCGAGATCGACCCGGAGTGGCGCCCGGAAAACCTCCATCCGTGGTTCGCCCGCGAGCTCGAGGCTCCGCGGCCCGAGGGCCCGGTCGTGTACCGCCGCGTCGACTCCTGCGCCGGCGAGGTCGCCGCCGACTCGAACTACTTCTACTCGACCCGCGGCGAGCGGGACGAGCGGCCGCCCGAGCCCGGCAAGAGCGTCGTCATCCTCGGCTCGGGCCCGAACCGGATCGGCCAGGGGATCGAGTTCGACTACTGCTGTGTCCACGCGGCGCAGGCGTTCCGCGGGCTCGGCTACGAGTCGGTGATGGTCAACTGCAACCCCGAGACCGTCTCCACCGACTACGACACCTCCGACCGGCTGTACTTCGAGCCGCTCGACGAGGAGTCCGTGCTCGCCGTGCTCGAACGCGAGCAGCCGGTCGGCGTGTGCATCCAGTTCGGCGGCCAGACGCCGCTCAAGCTCGCCCGCGCGATCGAGCGCGCCGGCCACCGGATCCTCGGCACGCCGTTCGACGCGGTCGACCTGGCCGAGGACCGCGAGCGCTTCGGCGGCGTGCTGGCACGGCTCGGCATCCGCTGCCCGGAGTGGGGGACGGCCTCCTCGGCGGCCGACGCAATCGAGGTCGCCGACCGGATCGGCTACCCCGTCCTCGTGCGGCCCTCGTACGTGCTCGGCGGCCGCGCGATGCGCGTCTGCTACCGGCCGGACCAGATCCATGCCGCCTTCGAGCACCTCACAGGACCGGTGCTCGTCGACCGCTTCCTCGAGAGCGCGCTCGAGATCGACGTCGACGCCCTCTCGACGGCGAAGAGACCTACGTCGCCGCCGTGATGGAGCACGTCGAGGAAGCAGGCATCCACTCTGGCGACTCGTCCTGCGTGCTGCCGCCACACTCGCTCGCGCCCGACCACGAGCGGGAGATCCGCACAATCGTCGAGCGGCTCGCCCCCGCGCTCGGAGTCGTCGGCCTGATCAACGTCCAACTCGCCGTCGCCGGTGGTGACGTGTACGTGCTCGAGGCGAACCCGCGCGCCTCCCGCACCGTGCCCTTCGCCAGCAAGGCGATCGGCGTCAACCTGGTCGAGGCCGCCTGCCGCCTGACGGCCGGCGCGCGCGTCGCCGACCTCGTGCTGCCGCGCCGCCGCGCCGGGCGGCCGCATCGCGGGCCGGTCTCGGTCAAAGCAGCCGTACTCCCATTCGCGCGCTTCCCCGGCAGCGACCCCGTGCTCGGGCCCGAGATGCGCTCGACCGGGGAAGTCATGGCGTTCGCACTCGACTTCCCGAGCGCATTCGCGAAAGCCGAACGCGCCGCCGGACGCCCACTCCCCGTCGAGGGCACCGCCTTCCTATCCGTCCGCGACGAGGACAAGCGGGCTCTCGTCCCCGTCGCGCAGGCACTCGCCACCCTCGGCTTCCGGCTGGTCGCGACGGAGGGGACGGCGGCGGTCCTGACAGCGGCCGGCATCGACGTCGAGCCGGTGGCGAAGGTGTCCGCTGCCGCCGCGGGCGAGGCGACCGTCGTCGATCTGATCCGCAAGCGGCGCTGCCAGCTCGTCCTCAACACGCCGCAGGGATCCGAGGCACGAAGCGACGGCTACCGGATCCGGGAGGCGGCGCTGCGGGCGCGCGTCCCGTGCATCACGACGCTCGCCGGCGCCGCCGCCGCGGTCGAGGCGATCGCCGGCGCCCGCGCGGAATCGGCCCGGTCGCTCCAGGAGCGCCATGAGGCAGCGGCAACGGCTTAGCGTCACCGGCGTCGAGCCGATCGGGCTCTACACGCTGCTCCGCGTCGGGCGGGGCGGGCTGGACCCCGGCCGGCCCGGACAGTTCTTCATGCTCTCGCCGCCCGGCCGGGTTCTGCCGCGGCCGATGAGCCTGTGCCTGGCACCGCCGGGCGAGCTCGCGTTCCTCGTCGATCCGATCGGCCCGGGGACGCACGCGCTCTGTGAGCTCGAGCCCGGCGACGAGTTCCACGCCTTCGGCCCGCTCGGCAACGGCTTCGACCTCGACGTCGCCCGGCCGCTGCTCGTCGGCGGCGGGATCGGCATCGCGCCGCTTCCGTACCTCTCGGACGTGCTCGGTTCGCCGCCGGCGGCGCTCGGCTTCCGAAGCGCCGCGCACGCCGAGGCAGCCGTCCTCCTCCCGCAGGCCGACGTCGTCGTCGACCCAACCCTCGTCACGGACTGTCACTTGGAGGGGTTCGACGTGCTCGCTTGCGGACCGGAGCCGATGCTGCACGCGGTCGCCGCACTCTGCCCGGACGCGCAGCTCGCATGGGAAGCACCGATGGCCTGCGGCTACGGCGCCTGCTACGGCTGCGCGGTCGAGATCGACGGCGAGTGGAAGCGCCTCTGCGTGGAAGGGCCTGTTCTTGCTGCTTAACGCGTCCGGCTGCCTCGACGCGCTGACCGCGCCGGAGGTGGCCCGGCAGCTCGACGCGTTCGTGACCAAGACGGTCACGCCACTTCCGCGGCCGGGCAACGCACCCGTTCGCATCGCCGAGACCGAGGCGGGGATGCTGAACTCGATCGGCCTCGCCAACCCGGGACGCGACCGATTCCTCGCGGACACCTTGCCTCGACTCCGCGAGCTCGGGCTGCCCCTGTGGGTCTCGGTCGGCGGGTTCTCCGCGCGCGAGTACGCGGAAACCTGCGAGCTGCTCGACGGCGTCACGGTCGAGCTCAACCTCTCCTGTCCCAACGTGGACGAGGCGCCCGAGTCCGCTGCGGAGATCGTCGCCGCCTGCCGCGCCGCGACGACCCTGCCGCTGTACGCGAAGCTCTCGCCCGCCGCCTGGGACATCACTGAGGTCGCCCGGGCCGTCGAGGCGGCGGGCGCGGACGGCCTCTCGCTCGTCAACACGATGCGCGGCCTGGCGCTCGACGCGCGCACGCTGCGACCGGTCCTCGAGACCGCGACAGGCGGCTACTCCGGGCCTGCGCTGCGCCCGATCGCGCTCGCCGCCGTGTACGCGTGCCGCCGCGCGACCCGCCTTCCGATCGTGGGGATGGGCGGCGTCACGACGGGCCGGCACGCGCTCGAGCTCGTCGCCGCCGGTGCCTCGGCGATCGCACTCGGCACCGTCCTCTTCGGGGATCCCGACGCCCCCGCGCGCATCCGGACGGAGCTCGAGATCGAGCTCGACCGGCTCGGGCTCGACTCGCTCGACGCCGCGACCGGGCTCGCACACGGCGACGGTGTCGTCCTCGGCGACCCGGCGGTTGCGGGTCCCGTGCCGTAGGAAGTAGGCTCGCCGAGGGCTTGCAGAAATCCGTCGTTGCGGTGTTAGTATCGACGCCCCACTCATGGTCGCGTCCAAGACTCAAAGCCAGGCGCCGTCCCGTTCACTCGATCAGCGGATGGACGCGCTCCGGCGAGCCAACGACATCCGGGTCAAGCGGGCACAGCTCAAGAAGGACCTCAAGCTCGGTCAGATGCGGATCGACGAGATCCTCCGCGACCCGCCCGAGTACGTGTCGACCGCGAAGGTCCTCGACATGCTGATGGCGGTGCCGAAGTTCGGCCAGGTGAAGGCGAAGCGCTACCTGAACCAGTGCCGGATCAGCGAGTCGAAGACGGTGGGCGGGCTCTCCGACCGGCAGCGCACCGAGCTGATTGGGCTCTTCAGCCGGTAGAGGCCTCCTGGGCTTGAGCCGCCGCCGCGTCGATTCCGGGGGCAGGCCGTCGCCCGTGATCGTGATCACCGGCCCGTCGGGAGCGGGCAAGGGCACGCTGATCCGCGCCCTCCTGCCGCGGGTGCCCGACGTCGAGCTGGCCGTCTCGGCCACGACCCGCCTGCGGCGCGACGGTGAGGTCGAAGGACGGGACTACTACTACCTCTCGGAGGCCGACTTCGCCCGCCGCGTGGCGAACGGCGGCTTCCTCGAGCACATCACGTACGTCTCGGGGCAGCGCTACGGGACGCTGCGCGAGGAGGTCGAGCGGATCGGGCAGACGGGCAGGATCACCGTCCTCGAGCTCGAGACCGAGGGCGCGCTCAAGGTCGCCGAGGAGCTTCCCGGAGTCGTCACCGTCTTCGTGACCGCGCCGCGCGCCGAGCTCGAGCGCCGTCTGCGCGAGCGGGCGACGGAGAGCGCGGGGGAGATCGGCGAGCGGCTCGACCTGGCCGAGAGCCAGCTCCTCCAGGCCAGCCTGTTCGACTACGTGGTCGAGAACGACGACCTCGCCCGGGCCGTCGACGACCTCGTCGCGATCGTCGCCGCCGCCCGCGACGGCGCCGGCCGCTAGCATGGGCGCATGATCCAACCTCGCATCGACAAGCTGTTCGGCAACGTCGACAGCCGTTACGCGCTCGTGATCGTCGCGGCCAAGCGGGCCCGGCAGATCAACAACTACCACCACCAGCTCGGCGAAGGCACGTTCGAGGAGCTCCCGCCCCTCGTCGAGTCGCGCTCGAAGAACTACTTGACGCTGGCCCTCGAGGAGATCGCCGAGGGCAAGATCAAGTACACCTACCCTTCCTGACGCGCCCCACGCGGGTCTGACGCCGGCTCGCCGCCGTTGCTCATGCCGCGGAGGTTCCGACGGTCGCTCAGTGCACCGCGACGCGCAGCTCGCGCGGGCGCGGGCCGTCGAACTCGCAGAGGAAGATCGCCTGCAGGTCGCCGAGGGCGAGCCGTCCGTCGAGCAGGGGGATGGTCACGGACGAGGCCGTGAGCGCCGCGCGGACGTGCGCCCAGGGGTTCCGGTCGCCTTCCGCAGTGTGCTGCCAGTCCCACCGCTCGTCGACGAGCTGCTCGAGCGCCGACTCGAGGTCGACGGCGACCTTCGCGGCTCCTTCGCCGGTCGCCTGGACGACGATGCCCGCCGTCGTGTGCGGGACGAAGATCGTCACGACGCGTCCGTCCATTCCGGCGATGGCGCTGCGCACTTCCGCGGTGATGTCGACGAGCTGCGTCCTCCGCTCCGTCTGAACCCGCACAACCTGCACGCGGCGCATTCTCACCTGTAGCAGCGACAGCCACTACCGGCATGGGCACAATGAGCCGATGGCTCGTGTGATCCTCGGCGTCACCGGCGGAATCGCCGCCTACAAGGCGTGCGAGCTCTGCCGGCTGCTCGTCAAAGCCGGTCACGAGGTCACGCCCGTGCTGACCGCGGATGCCGAGCGGTTCGTCACGGCGCACACCTTCGAGGCACTCGCCCGGCGCGAGAGCCCACGCGATCTCTACCCGCATCTGCCCGACGCCGACCTCCTCGTCGTTGCGCCGCTCTCGGCGAACACGCTGGCCAAGCTCGCGCACGGCATCGCCGACAACGTGCTCACGCAGACCGCGCTCGCCTTCGCGGGCCACGCGCTCGTCGCTCCCGCGATGAACGTCCGCATGTGGGCGCACCCCGCCACGCAGGCGAACGCGACGCTCCTCGCCGAGCGAGGCGTCGAGCTGATCGGTCCCGAGGAGGGAGAGCTCGCCGAGGGCGAGACCGGCCTCGGCCGGATGACGGAGCCCGAGGAGATCTTCGCGCGCTGCCAGGTGCTCCTCGGCGCCGGCGGGAAGCTGCGGGGCCGCCGCATCCTCGTCTCAGCGGGCGGGACGCGCGAACCGCTCGACGCCGTCCGCTTTCTCGGCAACCGCTCCTCCGGACGGATGGGCGTCGCCCTGGCCGAGGAGGCTCGTCGCCGCGGCGCCACCGTGACGCTGCTCGCCGCCAACCTCGGCATTCCCGTCCCGCGCGGCATCGACGTCGTCCAGACACCGACCGCGGCAGAGATGCAGAGCGCTGCGGAGAACCGGCGTGACGTCGACGTCGTGGTCATGGCCGCCGCGGTCGCCGACTACCGCCCCGCGGACCCGATCGACGGGAAGCGCCCGAAGGACGAGGCGGACTGGAGCGTCGAGCTCGAGCCGACCGTCGACATCCTCCGCGAGCTCGGCGCGGCCAGGAGCAACGGGCAGGTGCTCGTCGGCTTCGCAGCCGATACAGGCGAGGCCGGCCTGCTCCGAGCACGGGAGAAGCTGGCCGCAAAAGGCGCCGACCTGATCGTCTTCAACGACGTCGCGCGGGACGGGATCGGCTTCGACAGCGTCGACAACGAAGTCGTGCTCATCTCGCGCACGGCCGAGCGCGCGGTGCCACGCGCCCGCAAGGAGGCGATCGCCGCGGCCGTTCTCGACGCGGTGGAGGAGCTGATCTGACCGAGGTCTACGACCTGTTCCAGGAGGGGCGCGACCGCCTTCGCCGTGGCCGGGCCGCACAGGCGACCGTGCCGCTCGAGAAGGCCCGGAGACGCGAGCCGGACAAGGCCTCGATCCGGGAAACGCTCGGCATCGCGTACTTCCGGCTCGGTCGCTACGAGGAGGCCGCGGTGGAGTTCGAGGCCGCGCTCGAGATCTCTCCCGTCGACGACTACGCCCACTACGCACTGGGGCGCTGCCTCGAGAAGCTGGGACGGGTGACCGAGGCGAACGCGCACTACAAGCTCGCCCGTTCGCTGCGTCCGAACGAGGAGACGTACGCCGCCCGCGTGCTCGATCTGGACTGACGAGAACTATCCCACGGACCGGAACAGACGTCTGAAACTCTGGAATACTGGTTTTTGGTTTCTTCCAACAGGAGGTAGGAGAGCATGGGGCTGAAAAAGCTCGGAGTGCTCGCTGCGATCGCGGCTATCAGCGTGGGCGTAGCCGCCGCGGCGGGTGCTGCGACGAGCTCGAGTACGGCAAGCAACGCGCTGGTCTTCGGAGCAGCGTCTGACCCGGTGATCATCGACGGCCCGCTCGTCTCGGACGGCGAGTCGCTTCGTGTGGTCGACCAGATCTTCCAGGGCCTCGTCGGCCTGAAGCCGGGCACGACACAGATCATCCCGCTGCTGGCGACGAGCTACTCGCCCAGCAAGAACGGGCTCACGTGGACGTTCACGCTCCGCAAGGGCGTGAAGTTCTCGGACGGCACGCCGTTCAACGCCGCTGCGGTGTGCTTCAACTTCCACCGCTGGTACAACTTCCCGGGTCCGCTGCAGAACAGCGCCGTGACCTACTACTGGAACACGGTGTTCGGCGGCTTCGCCCATCCGGCAGCCGGAAGTCCCGGCCCGGACAAGAGCCTGTACAAGGGCTGCAAGACGAAGGGCACCTCGACGGTGCAGATCCTGCTGACGCGGCGCTCGTCGTCGTTCCTCGGCGCGCTCGCGCTGACGAACTTCGGCATTGCCAGTCCGACCGCTCTCGTCAAGTACAAGGCCGACGCGGGCTCCGTCGACTCGAACGGCGTCTTCCACCCGACCGGGACGTTCGGCACGCAGAACCCGATCGGAACCGGCCCGTACGTGCTGAAGACCTGGCAGGTCGGGAACAAGCTGGAGATCGACGCGAACCCGAACTACTGGGGACCGAAGCCGAAGCTGCAGCGGATCATCTTCAGGCCGATCGCGGACAACGCGGCCCGGCTGCAGGCGCTGCAGAGCGGTGAGATCCAGGGCTACGACCTGGTCGCGCCCGAGGACATCGGGACGGTCAAGTCGAATCCGAAGCTGAAGATCCTCGACCGGCCGGCCTTCAACGTCGGCTATGTCGGGATCAACCAGTCGATCCCGCCGATGAACAACCTGAAGGTCCGCCAGGCGGTGGCCTACGGGCTCGACCGCGCCTCAGTCGTGGCCAAGTTCTACGCCGGCCGCGGACAGGTCGCGACCGAGTTCCTGCCGCCGACACTGGTCGGCTACGCGGGCAAGGGCGTGCCGCTCTACCCGTTCAGCCCGTCCAAGTCGAAGGCGCTGCTCCAGGCGGCAGGTCTGACGCTGCCGGTGCCGCTCGACTTCTGGTACCCGACGAGCGTCTCCCGGCCGTACATGCCCGACCCGCAGCGGAACGCCGAGGCGTTCGCCGCGAGCCTCGAGCAGTCCGGCTTCAAGGTGACGTTCCACTCCGCCCCCTGGCGCCCGGACTACCTGGCCCAGGTGCAGAGTGGGAAGGCCCAGGTCTACCTGCTCGGGTGGACGGGTGACTTCGGCGACCCGGCCAACTTCGACAACGTGCACTTCGGGGCGTTCAACCCGCAGTTCGGGTTCCACAACTCGAAGCTGTTCACGATGTTGCAGACGGCCGACTCGGAGACCAACATCGCGAAGCGGACGAAGGACTACCAGGCAGCCGAGGTCTACATCATGAAGTACCTGCCGATGGTCCCGTACGTGCACAGCAAGCCGGCGCTCGCCTTCCAGAAGAACGTGAAGGGATACATCCCGAGCCCGGTGTCGCTCGAGTCGTTCGCGACCGTCTTCTACTCGTCGTAGGGAACTAGGAAGGAGGATGCAGCCGGCGGACGGCTAGATGCTTCGCTTCACCATCCGCCGGCTGCTCCTGCTCCTTCCGATCCTCTTCGGCGTATCGCTTCTCGTCTTCATCTGGATCCGCCTGCTGCCGGGCGGCCCCGCCCAGGGGTTGCTCGGAGAGCGGGCGACGCCTGCCTCGGTCGCCCAGATCAACCATCAGTTCGGCCTCGACAAGCCGCTCTACGTCCAGTACTGGCGGTACCTCGACGAGACGGTCGTGCATCTCAACCTGGGCACGAGCATCAAGTCCTTCCGACCCGTGACGGACGAGATCAGGATCCGTTTCCCGGCCACCGTCGAGCTCGCGCTCGGCGCGATGATCTTCGCCGTCGCCTTCGGCGTCCCGCTCGGCTTCCTCGCGGCGAAGCGGTACGGCTCCGCCTTCGACCACGGCAGCCTGCTCGCGTCGCTGATCGGGATCTCCATCCCGATCTTCTTCCTCGGGCTGATCCTCAAGTACATCTTCTCGGTGCGGCTCGGCTGGTTGCCCAGCATCGGTCGTGAAGACGTCCTGGCCGACTACTCGCACCCGACCGGCTTCTACATCCTCGACTCGATCATCGAACGCAACCCGAATCAGTTCTGGGACGCGATCCAGCACCTGATCCTGCCCGCGATCGCCCTCGGCTCGATCCCGCTCGCGATCATCGCGCGGATCACCCGTGCCTCGGTGCTCGACGTCCAGAACGAGGACTACGTCCGCACCGCGCGGGCCAAGGGGCTGCCGCCCCGCACCGTCGACTCGCGGCACGTGCTGCGGAACGCGATGCTGCCGATCTCGACGATCATCGGCCTGCAGACCGGCCTCCTGCTGTCGGGCGCCGTCCTCACCGAGACCGTGTTCGCGTGGCCCGGTATCGGCAGCTGGCTCGCGAGCGCGATCTTCAGCCGCGACTACCCCGTCCTGCAGGGCGGCATCCTCTTCCTCGCGGTCGTCTTCGTCCTCGTCAACCTCGTCGTCGACATCTCGTACGCGTTCCTGAACCCGCGGATCAGGTTGAGCTGACGTGACGGTCGCCCAGATCGATGCCACGAACGTCCTTCCCGCCTCGAGCGGCGGCCTGTGGCACGAGGCGTGGTCGCGCCTGCGCAAGAACCCGGGCGCGATCGTCGGCTGCTTCATCGTCGGCAGCTTCGTGGTGATCGCGATCTTCGCGCCGCTGCTCGCGCCGTACTCGCCGAAGCTGGTGAACCTGAACGCGATCGGGACGAGCTGCTGTCCCGGCCCGTCCGCGCAGCACTGGTTCGGCGTCGACCAGCTCGGCCGCGACGAGTTCAGCCGCATCCTCTACGGCGCGCGCTACTCGCTCGTGATCGGCGTCGTCGCCGTCGCCGCGGGGCTGACGCTCGGCCTGCTCTTCGGGGCCACGGCCGGCTACCTCGGCGGCTTCACGGACTCGCTGATCATGCGCTGCATGGACGTCATGCTCGCGATCCCGGGTCTCCTGCTCGCGATCGGCATCGTCGCCGCGCTCGGCCCGGGGCTGTGGCAGATCATGATCGCCGTCGGGATCACGAACGTGCCGGTGTTCGCGCGCCTGTTACGCGGCTCGGTGCTCGCCCAGCGGGAGCAGGACTTCGTCCTCGCGGCGCGATCGGTCGGCATCAAGAAGCGCCGGATCCTGTTCGGTCACATCCTTCCGAACTCGATGTCGCCGCTGATCGTCGGGGCGACCCTGGCGATGGCGACGGCGATCATCGACGTCGCCGGCCTCGGCTTCCTCGGGCTCGGCCCGCAGGACCCGGGCACGCCCGAGTGGGGGACGATGCTGACGCAGGTCGACCTCTACCTCCAGAGCGCCCCCTTCCTCGCGATCATTCCCGGCATCGCCATCGTCCTGCTCGTGCTCGGCTTCAACCTGATCGGCGACGGGCTGCGCGAGGCGCTCGACCCGAAGCTCCGCGGTCGTACCGGCAAGTTCAAGGCCTCGAAGAGCGCCGAGGCGACGCTCGACGAGACCCGCGCCGCAGCCTTCAACCAGGAATCGGGTGAGTTTGGCTAGCCCGGGCCGTGAGCCGCTGCTCGCGGTCGAAGACCTTCGCGTCGAGTTCTGGACATCTCGCGGCACGATCCACGCGGTCAACGGGATCTCGTTCTCGATCGCCGCCGGCGAGACGCTCGGCATCGTCGGCGAGTCCGGCTGCGGCAAGAGCGTCACCTCGCTGGCGCTCCTCGGCATCCTCCCGCGCGCCGGCCGTGCCGTCGGAGGCACCGCTCACTTCGAGGGCCGCGACCTGCTCCAGCTCTCCGACAAGGAGCTTCGGGACATCCGCGGCAAGGACATCGCGATGATCTTCCAGGACCCGATGACGAGCCTGAACCCGGTGCTCACGATCGGCCGGCAGATCAGAGAGGCGCTCGAGACCCACTTCGACATGGACCGCGCCGCAGCGGGGAAGCGCGCCATCGAGCTGCTCGACCAGGTCGGCATCCCGGGCGCGCCGAGCCGCGTGCGCGACTACCCGCACCAGTTCTCGGGCGGCATGCGCCAGCGGGCGATGATCGCGATGGCGCTCGCGTGCCAGCCGAAGCTCCTGATCGCCGACGAGCCGACGACGGCCCTCGACGTCACGATCCAGGCGCAGATCCTCGACCTGCTGCGCGCGCTCGTCGCCGACACCGGCATGGCCCTGATCCTGATCACGCACGACCTCGGCGTCGTCGCCGGCATGTGCGAGCGCGTCAACGTGATGTACGGGGGCATGTTCATGGAGACCGGCGCGTCGGACAAGCTCTTCGCCCGGCCTCGCCACCCGTACACCCTCGGACTGCTGCAGAGCGTGCCGCGCCTCGACGCCTCGCGGCGCGGCCGGCTGACCCCGATCCAGGGCGCACCGCGCGACATGCTCACGTCGCCCAGCTCCTGCCCCTTCCTGCCCCGCTGCCGCTACGCGGTCGAGGAGTCGGCGAAGTCGCTCCCGCCGCTCGCCGAGATCGAGCCCGACCACTTCGTCGCCTGCTTCAACCCGGTTCCGGCCGAGGAGTGGGCGACGAGCCGGCAGGCAGTGGTCGGATGAGCGACACGCCGACGGCCAACGGGAACCTCGTCGACGTCGAGGGGCTCAAGGTCTACTTCCCGATCAAGAGCGGCCTCCTGCTCGACCGCCACGTCGGCGACGTCCGCGCCGTCGACGACGTCACCTTCACCATCCGCCGCGGCGAGACACTCGGCCTCGTCGGCGAGTCGGGCTGCGGCAAGTCGACGCTCGGACGGGCCTTGCTGCTGCTCTACAAGCCGACCGCCGGGCGGATCGTCTTCGACGGAAAGGACCTGACGGCGCTCGACGGGGAGAGCGTCAGGACCCTTCGCCGGCGCATGCAGATGGTCTTCCAGGACCCGTTCGCGTCGCTCAACCCGCGCCACAGCATCGGTCGCATCGTCGGCGAGCCGCTGAAGACGCACGGCCTCGCCCGCGGCAAGCAGGCGGACTCGCGCGTGCGCGAGCTGCTCGAGATCGTCGGCCTCCCACCCGACGCGGTCTCGCGCTATCCGCACGAGTTCTCGGGCGGGCAGCGCCAGCGTATCGGCCTCGCACGCGCGCTCGCCCTCAACCCCGACTTCATCGTCGCCGACGAGCCCGTGTCCGCGCTCGACGTGTCGATCCAGGCGCAGATCATCAACCTGTTCGAGGAGTTGCAGCGCGAGTTCAACCTGACGTATCTGTTCATCGCGCACGACCTGGCCGTCGTCAGGCACATCTCCGACCGCGTCGCCGTCATGTACCTGGGGGTGATCGTCGAGGTCTCGCCGTCGGACGAGCTCTACGACAACCCTCTCCACCCGTACACGATCTCCCTGCTCTCGGCGATTCCGATCCCCGATCCCGAGGTCGAGCGCGCCCGCAAACCGATCCTGCTCGTCGGCGACCTGCCGAGTCCCGCCAACCCGCCCAGCGGGTGCCGTTTTCACACGCGCTGTCCGTACGTCCAGGACACGCGCTGCCGCGACGAGGCGCCGCCGCTTCGCGAGCTCGACCCGGGCCACACGGTCGCCTGCCACTGGGCCGAGCAGATCAGGAGCGGGGAGCTGCAGCCGAAGCAGCGCCTGGCCGAGTTCGTCCAGCCGCTCGGCGCCGGGGTGGCGGTCGAGCCTCCCTCGACGGGCTAGATCAGGACTTGGTCATGCGCGCCGCCATCTTGGCGGCGGCGGAGCGAATGTCGGCCTGCGTCCAGCCCTTGCCGGCGGACAGCACGCTGAGGTTTCCGAGCGCGCGCCCCTTGCGGAGATCGATCACCGTCGCAGTGAGCGTCGACTTGCCTTGCGCAGAGGTGATGTGGACCGTGATCTCGAAGCCCGTCGCCGAAGCCGTGAGGCCGCTCAGCTTCACCTGCTTCACGGTGCTCTTGCCGAACGAGCCCGGCGGCACCTCACCGGCGAGGACGGCACCGAGGCAGCGGGCGAAGCCGAGACTCGAGGTGATGCCGGCGGCCGTCGCCGCCTGCGCGGCGGTCTTGAAGACGTAAACGTCCGACTCGACGAGGAACGTGCCGGTGTTGACGTTGCGCGAGTAGGTCGTTCCGACCTGCGCGTTCGCCGTGAGCTTCGAGAGGCTGTAGTGCTTGACGATGCACACCGGGTTGATCCGCCCGAAGTCCGTGGCCGCGCCCTTCCAGCCCGTTCCGTGCAGCGCCGTCTTGCCGAGCACGATCGTGTGGGCATAGGCCGTGTCGGCCGGCTTGACGACCAGCTTCGGGTCGCCGGGTGCCGCCAGGGCCGTCGCGGCGAGGATCGCCGCGGCCGCGAGGGCCAGGACGACGGCGAGAGGCCGAGAGACGCCTGCCACGAGGTCAAGATAGCCGAGTAGGCTCGGGCCGGTGCGGGCCGTCGTTCAGCGTGTCTCGAAGGCCCGAGTGCTCGTCGGGGGCAAGCCCGTCGGCGAGATCGGGCCCGGACTCTGCGTCCTCCTCGGCGTCGCCGGAACGGACGAGCCTGCCACGGCGGAGCGCCTCGCCGGCCGTATCGCCCGCCTGCGCGTGTTCGAGAACGAGGACGGCAGGTTCGACCGCTCGCTGCTGGATGCCGCCGGCGAGGCGCTCGTCGTCAGCCAGTTCACGCTCATCGCCGACACGGCGAAGGGCAACCGCCCGAGCTTCTCGCACGCCGCCCCGCCGGAGCTCGCAGAGCCGCTCTACGAGCAGTTCTGCCAGGCGCTGCGCGAACTCGGAGTGCCGGTTCAGACGGGAGTCTTCGGCGCGAGGATGCAGCTCGAACTCGTCAACGACGGCCCGGTGACGATCATCCTCGACGCCTAGTTACGCCGCACTCTTCGCGCGAGGTCTACGGACCGGCTACGGACGCAGTCCGACGAATCCGTAGATTGAGGAAGCCTGCATCCGGGGCCGACCCGATGTGCCAATCGCGGCCCTGGAGCATGCTCGTTCATCAGGGGATGGAACGGCCTTGGAGGCGTGGGCGTTTACGCGGTAGCTGCCACTTCTCCCGGCATCGTCCGCCGCGAGAACATGCCTCCCCCTCCAAGGACCGGAAAGAAATGGAGGGGTCATGAGGATCAAACCTGCGGCGATCGGAGTGGTTCTGCTGGCGGCTCTCACACTAGGAGTGGTCAGCGCCAGAGCTGATCAGACCTTCAAGTCCGGTCTCTATCAGAACCAGCCCTACACCTGTGCGCACGGCAGCGCGATCGACCCGTCGGGTCAGTCGTTCGGCACGTTCGCGGTGACCGAGACTCACAACGTCCAGCTCGTCCAGGCCTACGTGAAAGTGGACAACATGCAGCCGAACCTGCTCTACAGGGTCTTCGTCACCGAAAGCGGCCTCAAGTGCATCTCGCCGACGCTGGCGCCCGGATACGAAGTGGCTTCGTTCACGGCCAACGCCAAGGGTCAGGGGAGTGTCGACTTCTCGTTCTGGGCTCACACCGGCGAGACAAGCGCGTGGGTGACGGTGCGGCACGGCAATGTCATGACCGTCCGCAGCATGGCAGTACCGATCAACAGGTAAGAGCGATCGGACGCTTTGCTGGTTGTGCCTCGACAAGCAACCAGCGGCCGTGTGGTCGACGCGCTCGACGGCTAGACGCGCGCCTGCTCGACGAGCCAGTCGACGAGCTTTTGCTCGTATTCGAGCGAGATCGAGCCGTCCAGGAGCGACATCTCGTGGGACGCCTCGGGGACGACGACGATCTCGACGTCGTCACCGCGCGCCTCACGCCAGGCCCGGACGCTCGGCTCGACCGGCGTCCACGCGTCGTCGGCGCCGTAGAACATGAGCGCCGGCACGCGGACGCGTGCGAACACGGGCCGCGGGTCGAAGTCCATCTCCTCGACCCAGAGCCGGCAGCCCTCGGCGTCGAGCAGGACGGGCGGGAGGAAGGCGAGCAGCCACCAGGGCTCGTCCATGGCCGCCTGCAACTCCGACGCGAGCTCGGCCTCGCGCCCTGCCGCGCGGCCGTGCACGTACGCCTCGTAGGCACGACGCAGCGCGAGCACGCGGTGAACGACAGCGCGCCCGTAGCCCGCGTGCTCGAGCTGCTGCGCGACCGCGTACATCATCTGCTCTGACGGCGTCACGCCGGTCGAGGCGACGCCGACGACGAAGGCGACGCGATCCGACTCGGCCGCCGCGAGCGGGGCGATCCAGCCTCCCTGGCTGAGCCCCCACAGCCCGACCCGGCGAACGCCGACCGCCTCGAGCACGGCCAGCGCGTCCGCGGCCTGCACCTCGAACCGGCCTCGCGAACTGTCGCCGGTCGACTGCCCGTCGCCGCGCCGGTCGAACGTGACGACGCCGACCCCGACCTCGGGCAGCACCTCGTGCAGATGCCGGTACAGGAAGTAGTCGCGGGTGCCCTCGCCGGCACCGTGGAGGGCGACGATTGCGGTCTCACCGACCGGGGAGTACGAGGCTGCGAGCACTGCCTCGTCGTGCCTGACCAGGAGCTCCCGCACGGGCGCATCCTAGGCCACAGAACGATGCTATCCTGCAAACACCACATTTCACCGGCTTGGCGAAATGGGCGCACGGCGCCCGTTTTTTTTCGGAAAGACACGGAATGGGATCGAGCTACGAGAAGGAGCGAGAGCTGACGCGAGAGGTCACAGGAACGGTCGAGACGCAGATTCCGGGGGTCGAGGTGCTCGCGGTCGAGTTGCTGTCCCCGACGCGTTTCTGTGTGTTCATCGACCACCCACAGGGGGTCGACCACGCGCTGTGCGCACGGGTCACCGACGTCCTGCGCGGCTACCTGACGAGCTACACCGTCGACGTCTCCTCACCCGGGCTCGAACGTCCTCTCCGCAAGCCGGCGCACTTCCGAAACGCGGTCGGCCGCAAGGTCGCGCTGCGGATCGACCACCAGCTGAACGGCCGCAAGCGCTTCCGCGGCACCGTCGCTGAGGCCGGCAACCGAGCTGTCGCGCTCGACGTGGACAACGCCGAACGCGTGGAAATCCCGTACGCAGCGATCGTGCGGGGGAACCTGATCGACGAGGTGAATTGACGATGAGCCGAGAGATCATCGAAGCGGTCCGCACGATCGAGAAAGAGAAGGGGATCGAGGAGGACACGCTGATCCAGGCGCTCGAGGACGCGCTCCTCGCCGCCTACAAGAAGACGCCGGGCGCGACGCGTCACGCCACGGTCGAGTTGGACGACGAGACAGGCGACTTCCGCGTGTTCTCGATCGAGCTCCCGGCCGACCTCGAGGAGCGTCTCCTCGACGAGGCCCGCGAGCGCGCGATCGACGAGCTCGAGGCTCTGGAGCAGGAGACGGGCGAGAAGTCGCACGTCCTCGTCTCCGACGACGACCTGGACCTCGACTGGACCGACGTGCCCGACGAGCAGATCACGCGCGAGGACGTCACGCCCGAGAACTTCGGTCGCATCGCCGCGCAAACGGCCAAGCAGGTGATCCTCCAGCGGATCCGCGAGGCCGAGCGCGAGATGATGTACGAGGAGTACAAGGACCGCACGGGTGAGGTCGTCACCGGCATCGTCCAGCAGGCCGGCGACCGCAACAACGTCCTGATCGACCTCGGCAAGGTCGAGGCGCTCCTGCCACGCTCCGAGCAGGTCGACGGCGAGCGTTACGAGCAGGGGAGCCGGATCAAGGCCGTGATCACCGAGGTGCGGTCCGGCACGAAGGGCCCGCAGGTGATCCTGTCGCGGCGCGATCCCGAGCTGATCCGCACGCTCTTCGAGCTCGAGGTGCCCGAGATCGCCGACGGCCTCGTCGTGATCAAGGCCGTTGCCCGCGAGCCGGGCTACCGCGCGAAGATCGCGGTCGAGTCGCACGCCCAGGGGGTCGACCCGGTCGGCGCCTGCGTCGGTCCGAGAGGCTCGCGCGTGCGCATGGTCGTCTCGGAGCTCCGCGGCGAGAAGATCGACATCATCCCGTGGAACACCGAGCCGGCGCGCTTCGTCGCCAAGGCGCTGTCGCCCGCACGTGTCCGCGAGGTCTACATCGACGACGAGTCGCGCGACGCAACCGTGATCGTGCCCGACGACCAGCTCGCGCTCGCGATCGGCAAGGAAGGCCTGAACGCCCGCCTCGCCGCACGCCTGACGGGATGGAAGATCGACATCAAGTCCGACAGCGAGTTCGCCCAGGAAGAGGCCGACGCTGCCTTCGGCGGCGAGGACAGCGAGGAGTTCACAGGCCGCTGCGCGGCGATCCTGTCGAACGGCAAGCGCTGCCCGAACACGGCCCTGCCGGGGTCGCGCTTCTGCGGCGTCCAGGCGCATCAGGAGCTGGCCGTGCGCGAGGCGCGCGGCGAGGACCTGACCGGCAGCATCGTCCAGGTCGGGAGCGCCGAGGACGAGGCAGAGGGCGATGAGCTCGACGCCGCGGGTGCCTCGGCCGCGGCCGAGGGCGAAACCGTCGCAGTCGCCGAGCCCGAGGCGGAGTCCGCAGCGGTCGAGGAGGAGTCCTCTTCGGCGGCGTAGCGGGCCATGTCCCGACCCGGACCTGTGCCGGCTGCGGCCGGCGGGCACCGAAGGCGGAACTCTTCCGCTTCGTCGCCCGCGAAGGGTCGCTCGCACAGGCCGGCCGGGGAGCGCCGGGCCGCGGCGTCTACACCTGTCGCCGGCTCAGCTGCTTCGAGCGAGCCAGCGCGCGCCGCGCCTTCGCCCGCATACTGAAAACGTCTGTCCGCGTCGATCCCGCCCTGAAACGCCTTTACACTTTGAGCAATGGCTGAGCGTCCAAACAGACCGATTCGCCCCCGCGGCCACGGAGCCGGCGGGCGCAAGCGACGTGTCGTCATCGACACGGGCGCCGGCCGTCCGCGCCCTGACGCACGCGGGTCGCGCGACCGCATCCCGCGCGAGCCGAAGAGCGACCAGCCGATCGCGCCGCCCACCGGGCCTGCCGTCGTCGAATCGGGTGTGACCGTCCGCGACTTCTCGCAGGCACTCGGCGTCTCGATGCAGGAGATCATCAAGATCCTGATGGGCCTCGGCCAGATGCGGACGGCGACGCAGTCGCTGACCGACGACGAGGTCGAGCTGATCGCCACGGAGCTCAAGCGCGAGGTGACGATCAAGCACCTCGGAGAAGAGGACGAGGCCCCCGAGGTGTTCGACGACGCCGAGGAGACGCTGATCGCCCGGCCGCCGGTGGTCACGATCATGGGTCACGTCGACCACGGCAAGACGACGCTCCTCGATGCGATCCGCGAGACGTCCGTCGCCGCCTCCGAGGCCGGCGGTATCACGCAGCACATCGGCGCCTACCAGGTCGACCACGACGGCCGGAAGATCACCTTCCTCGACACGCCGGGCCACGAAGCGTTCACCGCCATGCGCGCGCGCGGCGCGAACGTCACCGACGTCGCCGTGCTCGTCGTCGCGGCCGACGACGGGGTCATGCCGCAGACGAAGGAGTCGATCTCCCACGCCCGCGCAGCCGACGTGCCGATCGTCGTCGCCATCAACAAGATCGACCTTCCGGACGCGAACACGGACCGCGTCAAGAGCGAGCTCGCTTCCGACGGACTGCAGCCCGAGGAGTGGGGAGGGACGACGCAGTTCTCGGAGGTGTCGGCGAAGCAGAAGACGAATCTCGACGACCTGCTCGAGAAGGTGCTGCTCGTGGCCGACGTCGAGCTCGATCTGCGCGCCAACCCGGCGGCGGAGGCGTCCGGCCCGATCGTCGAGTCACGCCTGGACGTCGGCCGCGGCACGGTCGCGACCATGCTCGTCCAGCGCGGCACGCTGCGGGTCGGCGACGCGATCGTGGCGGGCCACGCCCACGGGCGCGTCCGCGGCCTCTTCAACTACCGCGGCGAGAAGGTCAAGGAGGCAAAGCCGGGCGAGCCGGTCGAGATCCTCGGCTTCGACACGCCACCGCTCGCCGGCGAGTTCGCACGCGTGGTCGAGAACGAGCGCCAGGCACGGCATCTGGCACAGATTCGCGACGAGCGCCTGCGCCGGGAGCAATTCGCCGCCCGCCCGCGCAGCGTCTCGCTCGAGAGCCTGTACGAGCAGATGGAGGACGGCGACGTCCAGGAGCTCGGTCTCGTCGTCAAGGCGGACGTCCAGGGCTCGGTCGAGGCGGCCGTCAGCGAGATCGCCAAGATCCAGCACACCGAGGTGCGCGTCCTCGTGATCCACTCGGGCGTCGGCGGCATCACCGAGAGCGACGTGAACCTCGCCGCCGCCTCGGGCGCCCTGATCGTCGGCTTCAACGTGCGTCCCAGCCCCGAGGCGCGTGCGCTCGCCGAGCGCGAGGGCGTCGAGATCCGTACGTACCGCGTCATCTACCAGCTCACCGAGGACATCGAGCAGGCCCTCGTCGGCATGCTGCGGCCGGTCAGCGAGGAGATCGCGCTCGGCGAGGCCGAGGTGCGCGCGCTGATCCGGATCTCGCGCTTCGGCACCATCGCGGGCTCGTACGTCACCCGCGGTGCCATCCGCCGTGGCTCGCGCGCGCGCATCGTGCGTGACGGTGCGCTCGTCTACGAGACGACGATCGACTCCCTCCGCCGGTTCAAGGAGGACACGCGCGAGGTCACCGAGGGCTTCGAGTGCGGCATCCACCTCGAGGGCTTCGACGACGTCAAAGAAGGTGACGTCATCGAGGCGTACGAGGTGCGCCAGGTCGAGCGGACCGCGCTCGACGAGTCGGCGCCTGCACCGGCTTCATAGGCCGGCGTCGCGGCTTCGCCCTGTATCGCTGCGCCGGCTCCGGAGCGGACGTGGCCGTTTCTCCACCCCGCCCCTCTGGAGGGGTGGGGCCTCACCCACCTCCCTCGAGGTCGACGATATCGCCGAAGTGCGCGCCCGTCTGCGCCGATTTCGTGCCGATTTCGCGCTGCTGTCCGGTTGAATAGTCCGATGGGCGCGGGCTACGTCGGCATCCTCTCGGTCGAGCTCCACTTCCCGGAGGCCGGGTCGCTGAAGGGCAAGCGGAAGTACGTCAAGTCGGCCAAGGCGCAGCTGCAACACCGGTTCGGAGCGTCGGTCGCGGAGGTCGACCACCACGACCTCTGGCAGCGGGCACGGCTCACGGTCGCGTGCGTGGCGCGCGGTCACAGCGAGCTCCAGCAACTCCTCGACGGAGCCGAGCGCTACCTCGCCGGCCAGGAGTGGGAACTCCTGCGCGTCGACAGAGAGATCGTCGATCCCGATGAGTGACCGGATGCGGCGGGTGAACGAGTCGATCCGGCAGGTGCTGTCGGAGCGGCTGCCGGAGCTCAAGGATCCTCGGATCGGCTTCGTCACGGTCACCGGCGTCGTCACGACGCCCGATCTGCGGACCGCGACGGTCTTCGTCAGCGTCCTCGGAGCCGAGCGACAAAGGGAGCGGACCCTCGTCGCGCTCCAGGCGGCGCACGGCGTCCTGCAGGCGGGGATCGCGCGCGAGCTGAAGCTGAAGCGGACTCCGCAGCTTGCGTTCGAATACGATCCGTCGGTCGAGCGAGGAGTGCGGATGACGAAGCTGATCGACGACCTCGCTCCCGAGCCCACCGAGGATGAACCCCATGCCGAACAGTGATCTGGCCGCGGTCGCCGAGGCGATCAGCGCCCACGACCGCTTCCTGCTCGTCACGCACGAGAACCCGGACGGCGACGCGCTCGGTTCGATCCTCGGCGCGAAGCTGGCGCTCGAGCGGCTCGGGAAGGACAGCGTCATGTACTTGCCGGGCCAGACGGCACCGCCCGCGGACTACGCGTTCCTGCCGCTCGACGAGCTCCGCCGGGAGCTCCCTGATGACGCCGGCGAACGGGTGCTGCTCGCGCTCGACTGCGCGAACGCGCAGCGGATGGGTGCTGCAGCGGGACTCCTCGACCGCGTGCCGCTCTCGATCGACGTCGACCACCACCACGACAACTCGCGCTTCGCGACGATCAACCACGTCGTCGCGGACGCGTCGTCGACCGGCGAGATCGTGCGCGACCTGCTCAGGCTGCTCGACGTACCGCTGACGCCCGCGATCGCGGAGGCGCTCTACGTCGCACTGGTCACCGATACGGGGCGCTTCCAGTACACGAACACGACGCCGAAGGCGCTCCGCCTCGCGGCCGAACTGGTCGAGGCCGGCGTCGACGTGCAGCGGGTGTTCCAGGGGATCTTCGAGTCGGTCGACTTCGCGAAGCTGAAGCTCGTCGCGCGGGCGCTCGAGCGGGCGCAGGTGTACGAAGGCGGGCGCCTCGTGATCTCGTATCTCCTGCGGAGCGACTTCCAGGAGCTGGGCGTGGGGGAGGAGTACGCCGAGGGGCTCATCGACTACCTGCGCTCAGTCCAGGGTGCCGAGATGGCGGCGACGATCCGCGAGCCGCCCGATCCCCCGGACGCGCCACGCCGGATCAGCCTGCGGGCCTCGAGCGACGAGATCGACGTGTCCGCGATCGCCCGTCAGCGCGGGGGTGGAGGGCACCGCCAGGCGGCCGGCTTCTCGAGTCCCGACTCGATCGAGGAGATCGTCGCGTTCATCCGCTCCGCGTTCGCCGCGTCGCATGCCGCCGCGAGCTCTTAGCCCTTCGGGCCTCGTGCTCGTCGACAAGCCGGCGGGGCCGTCCTCGTTCGCGGTCGTGAAGCGCCTGCGCAACGAGACCGGGGCGCGTGCGGGCCACGCCGGGACGCTCGACCCGTTCGCGACCGGGCTCCTCCTCGTCCTTCTCGGAGCGTCTACGCGGCTGGCGCAGTACCTCGTCGGCCTCGACAAGCGCTACCTGACGCAGATCGACCTCTCCGCGCGTACCGCGACCGGGGACGTCGAGGGAGAGGTCGTCGAGCGGAACGAGCCCCCTGCGCCGGCAGAGTTGGAGACGCGACTCGACGCCCTGCGCGGCGAGATCGAGCTTCCCATCCCCGCCGCGTCGGCGGTCAAGATCGACGGCGAACGTGCCTATCGCCTGGCGAGGCGCGGTGTGGCGGTCGAGATGCCCATTCGCCGCTCGACCGTCCACGAGCTCCGGCTGGCGCGGTACGTGGACGGCATTGCGACGCTCGATCTGCGCGTCTCCTCCGGCACCTATGTCCGCGCGATCGCCGAGGCGCTCGGCGGACACTGCGCGACGCTGCGCCGCACGGAGGTCGGCCCGTTTTCGGTCGCGAACGCAGACGACACGCGGATCGTGCCCCCCGCCGAGGCGCTCGCGTTCCTCCCGGCGGTCGAGGTCGACGCCGCCGCCGCAATCGCGATCCGGCAGGGCCGAAGACGCATCGAGGAACGCGTCCGCGTCGTCTGCGGCGGGGAGCTCGTCGCGGTCAACGGGACGGTGCTCCCGTGAACGTCGCCCGGTCGGCCGGCGAGCTCGCAGCAGTCCCGCGCGCGGTCGCGATCGGCACGTTCGACGGCGTCCACCGTGGCCATCAGCGTGTGATCGGCGCGGCGGTCGAGACAGGGCTCGTGCCGACGGTCGTCACGTTCGACCCGCATCCGCGCATCGCGCTCGGCTACGGCGTCGAGCTCCTCTGCACCCTCGAGCGCCGGCTCGAGCTGATCGCGGCCCTCGGCGTCGCCGAGACGCTCGTCGTCCCCTTCGACTACGACCTGCAGCAGCGGGAGCCCGAGGACTTCGCGCGCGACGTGCTCGGCGCGATCGGAGCCGAGGTCGTGACGGCGGGGGAGACGTTCCGGTTCGGTCACCGCCGGCGCGGCGACCTCGAGCTCCTGCGCGGACTCGGCTTCGACGCGCGGCCCGTGCCGTTCCTCGAAGGTGTGTCGTCCACGGAGATCCGCCGGCTCCTGCACGAAGGAGACCTGGCCGCCGCCGCCCGGCAGCTGGGTCGCCCGCCGGAGGTCGAGGGCACCGTCGTCGTCGGCGACGAGCGCGGCGGCACCCTCGGCTTCCCGACCGCGAACCTCGCCGTCGAGGCCCACCTGCTCGTTCCCGCCTACGGCATCTACGCCGGCGCCGCTCTCGGGACGCCGGCCGCGATCTCGATCGGAACGAACCCGCATTACGGGGGCCTCGAGCGGAAGATCGAGGCGTTCCTCCTCGACTTCGAGGGCGACCTCTACGGTCAGCGCCTCGTGGTCGAGCTCTGGCAGCGCCTGCGCGACGAGCAGGTCTTCGAGAGCGAGCAGGCGCTGATCGACCAGATAGCCCGCGACGTCGAGCAGACTCGGGCGGCAGTTCGCCCCGAGTAGCGCGCCGGCCTAGAGCTCGAGCGCGGAGCCGTCGCGTCGCGGGTCGGCGGCGGCTCCCTGGCGGGAGACGAGGCTCGTGCCGCCGAAGTAGTGGTGGAGCTCCGGCCAGCGGCGGACGGAACGGCCGGCCGCCTCGAGCTGCCGCAACGCGGCCTCGTCCACTCCCGGCTCGGCGTTGATCGTTCCGCCCGCCGGATGGAAGCGCGGCCGGTCGACCGCCGCCTGCGGTGCAATGCCCTCGTCGAGGACGCCGGCCGCGACCGTGCAGAGCGCCGTACGGAGCCGCGTACCGCCGGCGGAGCCGATCGCCGCGACGAGTCCGTCGCCGTCGAGCACGACGGACGGCGCCATCATGCTCTGCATCCGGGTCCCGGGGACGAGCGGTCCGTCGATCAGATCGTGCTCCCCGAGCATGCTGTTCAGATGCAGGTCGAGTCCCGGCAGGAAGTCGCCGGAGCCCAGGCCGAGGCTCGACGTCAGCACGACGGCACGGCCCTCGCCGTCGGCGACGCACAGGTTCGTCGTGTGCCCACCCGGCCCGTCGTCCTCGAAGATGTCCACGAGTGCCAGCACGCGTTCGGTCGCGGACAGCCCGGCGAGCCGCGGCAGCCTCCGCAGCAGCCCCGGCACGCCCGACAGGCCGCCCCGGGTCAGGAAGTGCCTGCCCGCGTACGGCACATCGACCGGCTCCGACCACTGCGCCTCGTACGCCTCGAGGTCGTTCCGCGTCACGACCGTGCCCTCCACGGCGAGGAGAGCTTCGGCGATGGCGCCCCGATACACGGCGGCAGCTCCCTCCTCGGCGAGCGTCTCGAGCGCTGCAACGAGCCCGGGCTGCTCGAGCCGCTCACCGGCCGCGAGCAGCGTGCCATTCGGCGCATAGAGCGCGGCCCCGCGGTTCAGGGTCATGACCGGCTCGAGCATGGCCAGGCAGGCCGCGTGTCGCGGCGTCAGCTCCATTCCGTCGCGGGCGAGGCGCAGCGCGGGGTCGACGAGCCGGGCCCAGGGGAGCCGGCCGTACCCGCGCCAGAGCGCGTCGAGCCCGGCGGGCAGCCCGGGAACCCCGCAGGCTGCAGGCCCGACCGCGTAGTGCACGGTTTCCTCGCCGAACGGCACGGGCACGTCGACCATCGGCGGCCCCGATCCGCTCGGGACGGCCACGAAGCAGTCCAGGTTCCGCGCGCGCCGTCCGTTCCACACGATCGCGTGCGCGCCGCCCAGGAGTCCCGTCATCACCGTCTCGGCGACGCAGGACGCGAGCGACGCCGCGACCGCCGCGTCGGCGGCCGTCCCGCCCTCGGCGAGGATCTCGGCCCCCGCCGCCGCCGTCGCCGCGTGACCCGCTGCCACCGCTGCCTTCACGGCGGTAACAGTAGGCTCGACGGGTGGCCGACGACTCGCTCACCGTGGCGCAGGAAGCCGCCGACGAGCTCCGGCGGCGCTCCGGCATCGACTCGTTCGACGTCGCCGTTGTCCTCGGCTCGGGCTGGAAGCGGGCTGCGGAACGGCTCGGCGAGCCGGCCCTCGACATCGCGGCGACCGAGCTGCCCGGCTTCGTGGCCACCTCGGTCGGCGGCCACGAGGGGCGGATCCTCGCGGTCGAGCGCGGCTCCCGGCGCGTCCTCGTCTTCCACGGGCGAACGCATCTCTACGAGGGGCACGGCGTCGACGCGGTCGCGCACGGCGTGCGCACGGCCGTGCAGGCAGGCTGCCGCGTCGTCGTGCTCACGAACGCCTGCGGTGGGATCGACACGAGCCTGCAGCCGGGCGAGCCGGTGCTGATCTCCGACCACCTCTCGATGACCGGGGTCTCGCCGCTCGTCGGCGCGCAGTTCGTCGACCTCTCCGACCTCTACGCAGCGCGGTTACGGGCGCTCGCGCGCGAGGTCGACCCGAGCCTGCGGGACGGCGTGTACGCACACTGGCCCGGCCCGGCGTTCGAGACGCCGGCCGAGATCCGCATGCTGCGCACGCTCGGTGCCGACCTCGTCGGCATGTCGACGGTGCCGGAGGCGATCGCAGCGCACGCGCTCGGCGCCGAGGTGCTCGCGATCTCGCTCGTCACGAACCCGGCCGCCGGCCTCGGGACGGAGAAGCTCTCGCACCTGGACGTGACGGCGATGGGCGAGGCCTCCGCAGACCGCTGTGCCGCTCTGCTGGCGGGGATTCTCGACCGGCTCTGACACCTCGCTGGTACCCTGTTTCGGGACCGCAGCCTCGGCCGCACGCGTGGCTTCCTACGCGACGTGCTGGGACTGCGGAGACGTCTACACGGAGGTTGCATGACTCTCACGAAGGAAGCGAAGCAGGGGATCTTCGAGAAGCACGGCCATCACGGCTCCGACACCGGTTCGACGGAGGTGCAGGTGGCGCTCCTGACGACGCGCATCACCGAGCTCACCGAGCACATGCGCGCGCACCCGAAGGACCACCATTCGCGGCGCGGCCTGCTCAAGCTCGTCGGCCGCCGGCGTCGGCTGCTCGACTATCTGCAACGCACGAACGTCGAGGGCTACCGCGCCCTCATCAAGGAGCTCGGCCTGCGCCGCTAGGCACGAGCGGAAACGAGACCGGAGAGTGGAAGTTTGAGCGAGTCCCGGGCAGGGACTGACTCAAACCTCCACTCTCCACGAAGAAGTGGAGGACAACATGAGCATTGCCACCGAGCAACCAACATCGGTCTCGGTGACCGTCGGGGACGAGGAGATCGTCTTCGAGACTGGCAAGCTGGCCAAGCAGGCCGACGGCGCCGTCCTCGTCCGCGCGGGCGAGACGATGGTACTGGCGACGGCGCAGGGGCGGATGGAGGCGCGCGAAGGCGCGGACTTCTTCCCGCTCACCGTCGACGTCGAGGAGCGCATGTACGCCGCCGGGAAGATCCCCGGCGGTTTCTTCAAGCGCGAGGGCAGGCCGACCGAGCGGGCGATCCTGACCGCGCGGATGATCGACCGCCCGATCCGGCCGCTATGGCCGAAGGGGTTCCGCAACGAGGTGCAGGTGATCTGCACGACGCTCTCCGCCGACCTCGTGACACCGCACGACATCCTCTGCATCAACGGCGCCTCGGCGGCGCTGATGCTCTCGCCGCTGCCCTTCATGGGGCCGGTGGGGGGCGTGCGGATCGGGATGATCGACGGCGAGCTCGTCGTCAATCCGACCCTGCAGACGATCGAGGAGTCGACGCTCGACCTGATCGTCGTCGGCACGAAGGACGGCCTGACGATGGTCGAGGCCGGAGCCGAGGAGGTTCCCGAGGACACGCTCTTGCAGGCGTTCGAGATCGCGCACCGCGAGATCGTGAAGCTCTGCGAGGCCCAGGAGGAGCTCCGCGAGAAGGCCGGCAAGCCCAAGTGGCTCGAGCCCGAGGTCACCGCCGACCTGAAGGCCCGCTACGGCGAGATGCTGAAGCAGGAGATCGCGACGCACGGCCTCCGCGAAGCGGGACCGGTCGTCGAGACGATCGAGAGCGAGCTCTGCCCCGACCTGACGATGGAGTCCACCGAGGACGACATCCTCAAGCGCGTCCAGGTCCGCTCGAGCCTCGCGGCGCTGCTCGAGTCGGCCCGGATGGAGGCCGTCGAGCGGCCGGTGCGGGAGCAGTTCCTGCCCGACCTCGAGGCGCTGACCGAGGCCGAGCAGGACTCGAAAGAGCTGAAGTCGGCCAAGCGGAGCCTGCTCTTCGACCGCATCATCGACGGCGCGCAGCTCCCGTTCCCGGTCGGCACCGCCGCCGAGGGCGAGGCGCCGGTCAAGGACACGATGACGAAGCAGTTCCTCAAGCGTGCCGCCGACGCCATCTACAAGGACCTCGTCCGCAAGAAGATCGCCGTGCACAAGCGCCGTCCCGACGGTCGCGGCAGCGAGGACATCCGCCCGATCACCTGCGAGGTCGGCGTCTCGCCGCGAACGCACGGCTCGGCGCTGTTCACGCGCGGCCAGACGCAGATCATGTCGCTGCTCACCCTCGGCACCGCCAAGGAGGGCCAGCGCATCGACGATCTGTCGCTCGAGGCCGAGCGCCGCTACATGCACCACTACAACTTCCCGCCCTACTCGGTCGGGGAGACGGGCTTCATGCGGGGCCCGAAGCGGCGTGACATCGGCCACGGGGCGCTCGCGCAGCGGGCCCTCGAGCCGGTCATCCCGACGCCGGAGGAGTTCCCGTACACGATCCGGATCGTCTCCGAGACGCTGGAGTCGAACGGCTCCTCGTCGATGGGCTCGGTCTGCGGCTCGACCCTCGCCCTGATGGACGCCGGCGTGCCGATCAAGCGCCCGATCGGCGGCATCGCCATGGGCCTCGTCAAGGAGGGCGACGACTACGTCATCCTCACCGACATCCAGGGGGCGGAGGACCACCTCGGCGACATGGACTTCAAGGTCGCCGGGTCGCGGGACGGCATCACCGCCCTGCAGATGGACATCAAGATCACCGGCGTCACGCAGGAGATCATGCGGACGGCGCTCGACCAGGCCCGCCGGGCCCGCGAGTTCATCCTCGACAAGATGGCCGAGGCGATGCCGGAGTCACGGGCGACGCTTCGCGACCACGCGCCGCGGATCTCGACGATCAAGATCAACCCCGAGTTCATCGGGATGGTCATCGGCAAGGGCGGCGAGACGATCCGCGGACTCGAGGCCGACCACGACGTCCAGATCGACATCGAGGAGGACGGGACGATCCTCGTCTACGCGACCGAGGGGACCAAGTCCGACGCCGCGATCGCCGCGATCGACGCCCTGACGAAGGAGCCCGAGGTCGGCGACGCCTACACCGGCAAGGTCGTCAAGACGACGCAGTTCGGCGCCTTCGTCGAGTTGAAGAAGGGCACCGACGGACTGCTCCACGTCTCCAACGTCGGCCCGGGCCGCGTCGCGCACATCGAGGACGTGATGTCACGCGGCGACGTGCTCGACGTGATCGTGCAGGAGGTCGACAAGGAGCGGGGCCGCATCGGCCTCAAGCTCGTGGCCAAGCACGAGAACGGCTCATTGGTGCAGCCCGAGGAGCTGATCGAGCGGGCGAAGAACGCACCGCCCCGCGAGGAGCGCGACGAGCGCCCGCGCGGCGGCGACCGTGGCCGAAGCGGCGGACGTGGCGGCGGCCGCGACCGCGGCCCGCGCCGCGACTAGGAACCACTAGGCGAATTCGAGGGGGCGGGGCTGTGCTCCGCTCCCTCGAATGACGCTACGGCTTGACGCCGTAGACATGCCGGTAGAGCAGGACCCAGTTGGACGCGATCGCCCGCTGGAGGGTTCGCAGTCCGAGCCGGTGTGCGCAAACGAGGGCGTGGAGCTTGTTCTCGAGCCGGTCCTTGACGTGGTATCCGGGGGATGGATCGGATGCCGCCTCCGGATAGAGATTGGCGATGTCGTTCGAACCTCCAAGCTCGAGCGACACGATGTGATCGACCTC
Source organism: uncultured Actinomycetes bacterium (assembly GCA_963765295.1). Taxonomy (GTDB): domain Bacteria; phylum Actinomycetota; class Thermoleophilia; order Gaiellales; family Gaiellaceae; genus PALSA-612. The sequence goes on along the minus strand of CAVXVO010000005.1, from coordinate 415,682 downwards.
GTAGGGGCGTCCGTAGTGCGCGCGGGGGACGCCGTACTCGGCATAGACAGCGTTCTTCTCCGACGCTGGCACGTTTCGCACCTCCGACGAGTACCCCGGCGTGCAGATCATCTCGAGCGTTGCGTCCGAGTAGATCGCGCCCGGTGAGCAACGTCTGTCGGGCAGCGGCCCGCGAACCCCGCATCCGCTGGACCTGACCCGGCGGAGCAACACCACTGTGTGGCCCGGAACCTCGGTCGGAGGAGGTGGCGGCGATGGCGAGGGCGATGCCGCGTCGTGCTGCAGATGGCCGTCGACGCAGGTGAATCCGTATCTCTCGTAGTCGGACTCGTACCGAGCCGAACAGAACTCTCCCGCACGAAGGCACTTGTGCTCTCCACCGATGATCGCGTCGACGTAACCCGCGCTACAGAGAACGTGCCGCGGCGATCCGACCCGGCCGACTCGTCCCGAGGTCACGCCGGGCGCCATCAGCATCGCACCGATGCCACAAAGCAGTGCGAGAGCTATGCGTCCTCGCATCCGGGAGCACTCTAGGCCGCACCGGGGTTGAAGACAAGACCTCTTTGGTCATGTCCGAAGCGCCTGACATAGCTGGGCTAGAGCGCCGGCTTCAGCCCTTCAGCAGCGTGACGATCGTCGCGACGTAGGCGAGCACGTCCGCCTCGTCGGTGCCCTTGACGATGCCGGCGGGCATCGCGCCGCCGCCCGCGTCGATCTGCGCCTTGACACGCCCGATCGAGATCGGGAGCCCCTGGAGCTTCGGCCCGACCCCGCCGCCCTTGCCGTTCGGGCCGTGGCAGCCGGCGCAGCTCGCCTGGAACACCGTCTCGCCGCGGTACTGGTCGCCGAGCACGATCGAGTTACCGGAGATCTTCGGCAGGCCGGGCGTGGCGGGGTGCCACTTCGCGAGCGCGTAGGTCGTCCCGGAGACTGCGAGCAGGAGGACGAGCGGCAGCACCCAGAGCCTGGACACGTAGCGATCGTATCGAGTAGTGTCGCTCGGCTCCAATGCACGTCCTCTTCAGCGCCAACTCGACGTATACGAGCATCGTCACGGCGGTTTTCTCGTCGACGATCGCGGCGAAGGCCTGGTTCGCGTCCGCAGCCGTCGTGCTGGCGATCATCCAGGTGTCGACCGGGGCCCGCATCTTCGGGAAGCTCCAGAACGTGATCCCGCTCTCGCCGGGCGTCGTCGCGCCGATCCACCGCTGGTCGGGGCGGCTCGCGATCCTGTGCACGCTGCCCGTTGCCTTCCACTGCATCTTCATCCTCGGCTTCCGCACGACCGACACGCGCGTGCTCGTCCACTCGATCATCGGCTCGTTCGTCTTCGGCGTGATCGTCGTGAAGCTGCTGATGGTGCACAGCCGCAAGTACCCGGGCTGGGCGCTGCCCGTGGCAGGAGGAACGCTGTTCGCAGTGCTCGTGACGCTCTGGGCGACCTCCGCGGGCTGGTACTTCACGAACGTCCGTTTCGGCTTCTAGTTCGCGGGAAACGGCCGGTTTCCGCGTAGCCGCCTGCCTTCCCTGTCAACCATGCGGCTACGTTCTGACCTGGGGGTGTTCGCTAAAGCCTCGTGCGTGATGTGTCGATTCTGTTTGCGTGGCAGATGATCGCGTGACACCCATCGAGGACAACGATCAGAGGGCTGAGGTGGTGCCGTTGCGGCGCGGCCCGGAGGAGTTGATTGACGATCGCTATTTGCTCGATGCACTGCTTGAGAACACGCCCGATCATGTCTATTTCAAGGACTCGCAGAGCCGCTTTCTCAGGATCAGCGACGCGCTTGCCGGTTGGCTTGGACTGACCGAGGCCAGCGAGGCGATCGGGCGTAGCGATTTCGATTTCTTCGGGGAGGAGCACTCGCGGAAGGCGTTCGCAGACGAGCAGCTGCTGATGCAGACCGGTGAGCCGCTGGTCGGGATCGAGGAGCAGGAGACCTGGGCGGACGGCCGCTGTACCTGGGTCTCGACAACGAAGGTTCCACTCCGCGACCGAAACGGCAACGTTGTCGGAGTATTTGGGATCTCGCGCGACATCAGCGAGCGAAAGCAGGTCGAGCAGCAACTCCAAGAGCAATCCAAGCAGCTGGCCGAACAGGCCCAGACGCTCGAGCGGCTCGCGAGTCTCGACGAGCTGACCGGTCTCTACAACCGCCGCGGGCTAACCACGGTCGGCGCGCAGATGCTCTACGAGGCACGCCGGACCGGAAGCTCGCTGGGCGTGCTCTTCATCGACCTGGACGGCCTGAAGAAGATCAACGACCAGCACGGGCATAAAGCCGGAGACGACGCGCTCAAGGCGGCCGCCGGGATTATCCAAGAGCAGACAAGGCCGACCGACGCGGCAGCCCGCGTTGGAGGAGACGAGTTCTGCCTGCTCATATCCGAAGCCGCAACAGCAACGGTCGAAGCCGTCGCCACACGCATCAACACCGCCGTCGCCAACGACACACATGCCGCCGGCACGCCCTACAACCTCTCCGTCAGCGTCGGCACTGTCCTCGCTGATCCACGGGCACCCGGAACGATCAGCGACCTGATCGAGCAAGCCGACACCGCCATGTACGACCGCAAAGCCCGCCGCGCCTCCCAAACCGGCTAGGCGTCGATCAGCCGTCTCGCCTGCGCGACGGCACGCGGATTGACTGAATACGAGGCCCTTCCGCCATTCTGACGGAAGCGCCGCCGCCGCTATCAGAGGCGGATGGCGGACGCCTAGAAGTCGGGAAGCCAGGAGTCGCGGTAGCTCGTCCGCGAAGGCCGGGGGAAGCTCCCGTAGGCCTCGGCGGGCTTCGTCGTCTCGGTTTCGACGCTGACCCCGAGCTCGTCGGCCGCCGCGTCGACGAGGTACCTGAGACCCGCTCGCCCGCCGCGCGCGCCTACGGCGAGCACCACGGCCGGATCGTCGCCGGCACCGACGATCATGTGCGCTGTCCCACCTGGACAATGGACAAAGTCCCACGCCCTGAGCGGCCGCTTCTCGCCCTCGACGACCAGGACGCACTCGCCGGCGAGCACGAGGAAGTCCTCCTGGTGGTTCTCGCGATGGTAGAGCCCGAGTGACGCGCCGCGCGGGAGGACGTTGAGGTTGATCCCGAGCTGTGGAAACCGCCGCTTCCCCTCGAAGTTGCAGCCGAACCCCATCGGCCCGTAGTCGCGCCAGCGCGATTCGCACGCGTTGAGCACGAACCAGCCCTCCTGGTCGTGGACGAGCCCGTGCTTCGTCTCGCGGAACGGCGCCTCGGGCATGTCTCGACCCTATCGCTTGCACCCAGCGCGCAGCCCGGCATGGACCGCCGATGCGAGCAGAGTCCGACAACCCGACAGCGCCTCCGCGAGCAGCACGGCGATCTCGTCACTGCTCAACCCCCGCCGCTCACGCTGCCCCGCCGCGGTTGACAATGCGTTTGCGGTCTTCCCCTCGAGAGAATCGAGGACGGGTGCGGATCCACGGACTGATGCTCGCGACTGGCGATGTTGCCGGCCAGCCGGCGGACCCATGACAACCTAAGAAGGTGACCACTCCTGTTCGGCCGACAGCGGCTCACTTGCAGCCCGCGCCCGAGACTACGATGGGCGAGTGCAGGAGTACGTTCTCTCCGAGCTGGACACCGGCGAGCGGCTGATCACCGAGCGCGTCTCGAGCTTCCGCTCCGTGTCGCTCGGGTTCTGGATCGGTGCCGGGTCGCGCGACGAGCCGAACGCCAAGGCGGGGGTGACTCACTTCATCGAGCACCTGCTCTTCAAGGGAACGCGCTCGTACTCGGCCCAGGCGATCGCGGAGATGTTCGACGAGCTCGGCGGCGAGCTCAACGCGGCCACGTCCCGCGAGAGCACCGTCGTCTTCGCCCGCGTCCCAGACCGGCATCTCGAGACGGCGCTCGACGTGATGGCGGACATGGTCTTCTCGCCGACATTCACCGACCTCGAGACCGAGCGCGAGGTCGTGCTGGAGGAGATCGCCATGCTCGAGGACGCTCCTCAGGACCTCGTCCACGACCTGCTCTCGGAGGCGATCTTCGCCGGCGACCCGCTCGGCCGGCACATCATCGGCACTGCCGACGTGATCTCGACCGTCAGCAAGCGCGCCCTGGCGGCCTACCACCGGCAGATGTACACGGCCGGGAACATCGTGCTCGCCGCGGCGGGCAACCTCGACCACGACCACCTGCTCGAGCTGCTCGAGCGCGCCTCGCACCAGCGCGTGCAGCCACCCGAGGCGCGCACGCGCGTGCGCAGGCCGCTCGTCACGCCGCCGCCGCCCGGGCTGCGCTTCCAGCGCAAGGACACGGAGCAGTACCACGTCTGTGTCGGCGGTATCGGCGTCTCGCGCACCGATCGGCGCCGTTTCGCGGCATCGCTGCTCGACGCCGTCCTCGGCGGGTCGGCCTCGTCGCGCCTGTTCCAGGAGATCCGCGAGAAGCGGGGGATGGCCTACGCCGTCTACAGCTTCGCCTCGCAGTACACGGACACGGGGCTGATCGGCGTCTACGTGGGCACGCGGGACGAGAACCTCGAAACCTGCTTCGAGATCGTGGCCCGGGAGATCGCCGACATCGCGGCGGGCAACGTCCACGAGCGAGAGCTGCGACGGGCAAAGGAGAACCTCAAAGGGCGCATCGCGCTCTCGATGGAGTCGACCTCGAACCGGATGAGCCGGCTCGGCAAGTCGCTGATCACCGACACGGAGCTCCTGTCGCTCGACCGGATCATCGCCGAGATCGACGCGGTCGACGCAGCGGAGATCGCCGAGCTGGCGGCGGTGCTGCTGACCCCGAACGCGTTGTCGGCGAGCGGCATCGGCCCGGACGAGGCCCGGTTCCTCTCCGCCGTCGAGCAGATCCATCCCGGCTTGCCCGCCCTGGCCGCGGCGTGAAGGTCGCGGTCTTCGGGGCGAGGGGGAAGGTCGGCGCCGTCGTTGCGGATGCAGTTGCGGCAGCCGGACACGAGGTGGTGCCGATCGACCTCGGCGACCCGGTAGCGCTCGACGGCTGCGACGCGGCCGTCGACTTCACGCAGCCGGACGCGGTCGAGGCGAACATCGCTGCGTGCGTGCGTGCGAGGCTCCCGACGGTGATCGGCACGACCGGCTTCGACCGCGGCGCGGTCGACCGCCTCGCGCAGGAGCACAACGTGCCCGTGTTCCATGCCCCGAACTTCGCGATCGGCGCCGTGCTGATGATGCGCTTCGCCGCCGAGGCCGCCAAGCATCTGCCCAGAGCCGAGATCATCGAGCTGCACCACGACACGAAACTCGACGCACCGTCCGGAACCGCGAAGGCGACCGCCGACGCCATGGGTGGAGACGTGCCGATCCATTCGGTGCGGCTGCCGGGCCTGGTCGCACACCAGGAGGTGATCCTCGGCGGCCAGGGCCAGACGCTGACGATCAGGCACGACACGACATCGCGCGACGCCTTCGTTCCCGGCGTGCTGCTCGCGCTCGAGCGCGTCCGCGACCTGCCGCCCGGCCTCACGATCGGGCTGCACACACTCCTCTGAACGAGACCTCACACACCGGACCGCCGGCGCGTTGTGGACGGCGATGCTGACGCTCTTCGACTACGGCCCGTCGGCGAACTGCCTCAAGGTGCGCATCCTCCTGCGGCAGCTCGGTCTCGACCACGAGCGCGTCGCCGTCGACATCTTCGCCGGCGAGTCACAGAGTGCCGGGTATCTGCAACTGAACCCGGCCGGACGCACGCCGGCGCTGCTCCTCGATGACGGGAGAGCCGTCGCCGAGTCGAACGCGATCCTGCTCTACCTCGCCGAGGGTTCGCCGTTCCTGCCGGAAGACCCGATCGAGCGCGCGCACGTCCACCAGTGGATGTTCTTCGAGCAGAACCTGCTCGAGCCGAACGCCGGCTCGGCGCGGTTCTGGCATCTGACCGGGCGCGAGGCCCGGCAGCCGGAGGCATTCGCGCAGCGTCTGCAGGCGGGCAAGGATGCCCTCGCGATCGTCGACCGTGGGCTCACCGGCCGCGACTTCCTCGTCGACGGCCGTTACACGGTGGCCGACATCGCTCTGTACGGGTATACGCACATCGCACACGAGGCCGGGATCGACATGTCCGCGTACACGTCGATCGCTCCCTGGCTCGGGCGCGTCGAGGCGACCGACGACTTCGTGAACGACCTCGAGCCATACCCCGAGAACGCGCACGTCACGGCCTGAGCCGCAGCCGCCTCCGAGCACTCGATCTGTTCCCCCGGGGCCTTCGGCCCTGGCCCCCCGGTTTAGACGGTAGCGGCGAAACCCGCACGCAGGGGAGAGGCGGATGTGCCGGAAGCGTCACTTCTCGTCCATAAGCCGTGGGAGGACATCGGGCCGCTCCCGGAGTACACTCAGAGAAGTGCTCGGCGAAGTCCTGACGGCGATCGTCACGCCGTTCCGGTCGGACGGATCGGTCGACTTCCACCGCTTTGCGGCGCTCGCGCACCATCTCGTCGACCACGGCTCGGACGGGCTCGTGGTCGCCGGGACGACCGGCGAGTCGCCGACGCTCTCGGACGAAGAGCGGCTCGAGCTGATTCGCGTCGCGCTCGGCGCCGTCGGCGACCGGGCGACGGTGATCGCCGGCACGGGCACGTACTCGACCGCGCATTCGATCCACCTGACGCACGAGGCGCACGCCGCCGGGGCGCACGGCTTCCTGATCGTCACGCCGTACTACAACAGGCCGCCGCAGCGTGGCATCGTCGAGCACTTCAAGGCAATCGCCGACGTCAGCGACCGACCGATCGTCGTCTACAACATCCCCTCCCGCGTCGTGGTCAACATCGAGCCGGAGACGATGACGGAGCTCGCGAAGATCCCGACGGTCAGAGCCGTCAAGCAGGCGAACGACGACCTTCATCAGGCGCGGCACATCGTCGAGAGCACCGGCCTCGACCTGTACGCAGGCGACGACAACCTCATCCTCCCGTTCCTCGAGCTCGGGGGCGTCGGCGGCGTCTGCGTCCACACCCACGTGTGCGGGCCGCAGGTGAAGGAGATGATTCGCCTCTACAAGCAGGGTGACCACGTCGAGGCGCGGCGGGTGAACGAGGCCACCGAACCGGCGTACGAGCTCCTCAGGGTGGCGCCGAACCCGATCGCGATCAAGGCCGCGCTCAACATCCTCGGACACGAGGTGGGGGGCCTGCGGCTGCCGATGGTCGAGGCGACCCAGGACGAGCAGGCCCGTGTCCGGGACTGCCTCGAGCGCCTCGGCGTGCTCGTCGCCGCCTGAGAGGCGCCGGACACCGGCCCGGCTAGACTCATCCGGTGACGCAAGGCATACGGATCATCCCGCTCGGCGGCCTCGGCGAGGTCGGCAAGAACATGACGCTGTACGAGACCGAGGGTGGCAGCGTCCTCGTCGACGCCGGGCTCGCGTTCCCGCGCGACGAGCACCTCGGCGTCGATCTCGTCCTTCCCGACTTCTCGTACCTGAAGGATCACGCGCGCGACATCAAGGCCGTCCTGCTCACGCACGCGCACGAGGATCACGTCGGCTCGCTGCCGTACGTCCTCCGCGAGGTGCCGATCCCGCGCGTGCTGGCGACGAAGCTGACGCTCGGGCTCGTGCAGTCGAAGCTCGACGAGCACGGGCTCCTCGCCCGCACGCAGCTGGACGAGATCCGTCCCGAGGACGGCCCGTTCGACGTCGGGCCGTTCCGCGTCGACTCGGTCCGCATGGCGCACTCGGTGCCGGACAACGTCGCGTTCGTGCTCGAGGCGGCGGGGCTGCGCGTCCTGCACACGAGCGACTACAAGCTCGACCACACGCCTGTAGACGGGTTCAAGACCGACGTCGGCAAGCTCGCCGAGCTCGGGAACCTCGGCGTCGACCTGATGCTCGGCGACTCCACGAATGCGGAGCGCCCCGGATACACCGGCTCTGAGCGCCTCGTCGGCGAGGCGTTCCGACAGATCATCCCGCTCCGCAAGGGCCGCATCCTGGTCGCCTCGTTCGCCTCGAACGTCCACCGGATGCAGCAGGCGATCGACGTCGCGGTCGAGGCCGATCGCAAGGTGTGCGTCGTCGGCCGCTCCATGCGCAAGAACCTGAACATCGCCCGCTCGCTCGGCTATCTGTCCGTCTCCGACGACGCGCTGATCCGGCCGAACCAGCTCGGCGACTACCCGCCGGACAAGGTGCTCGTCCTCTGCACGGGCAGCCAGGGCGAGCCGCTGTCGGCGCTGACGCGCATCGCCTACCACGACCATTCGACCGTGGAGGTCGAGCGCGGCGACACGGTGATCATCTCGGCGAAGCCGGTCCCCGGGAACGAGCTGCGCGTCCACGACACGATCAACCAGCTGGCCCGCGCGGGGGCCGAGATCCTGCACCAGGAGATCGCGCCCGTCCACGTGTCGGGCCACGGGAACTCGGAGGAGATCCGCACCGTGATCGCGCTCGTGCGCCCGAGAGGCGTCATGCCGGTGCACGGCGAGTTCCGGATGCAGGCCGCACAGGCACGCATGGCGGGTGACGCAGGCGTTCCGGCGGCGTCGATCGTGCTGGCGGAGAACGGCTCGGTCGTCGAGCTCACGAAGGACGGTGTCGGAATCGTCGACCGTGTGGACTCGGGCGTCACGTTCGTCGACGGACTCGCGGTCGGCGACCTCAGCGACGTCGCACTGCGTGACCGCCGACGGCTGTCCGAGGACGGCGTGCTGATCGTCGTCGCCACGCTCACGAGCTCGAACGGCTCCTACTCGGCGTCGCCGGAGCTGATCGCACGCGGCTTCACCGACGCAGGCGGGCCGCTCCTGGACGAGATGCGCGCCGAGGCCGAGGAAATCCTCGACGCCTGCATCGCGGACGACATCCTCGAGGTCAAGCTGCTCCAGGAGCACCTGCACGACGGGATCGGCCAGCTCGTCTACGACCGCACCCGACGGCGCCCGATGATCCTGCCGATCGTCGTCGAGGTCTAGGGCCGTGTCGACGGTCACCCGCGACTGGGCCGACGCGCTGTACGAGCACGCCCGGCGCGAAGAGACCGCGCGGAGGCTCGTCGGGCAACTCCGTGCGTGCGAGGCTGCGGCGCTCGCGTTCTGCCGTCTGCTCGAGCGGTGGGCGCGCGGCGACGCCGACCCGTGCACACCCGGCCGGCGGCAGGCGGCGCTGCGGCGGGCCGCGGATCGCGCGGAGACGGCGCTCGCGGGGCTCGACCGGCCGCTGTCTCGCTACCTGCTCGAGCTCGAGCCCGAGATCGCGGAGGGCCGGTCGTGGTACGGAGGCCCCGGTGCGGGCGAGCTGCGCGAATGGGACGACGTGCTGGATCGCGCCGGCGTCAGGATCTCGGCGACGCGCGTGGCGCAGGCGTACCTCGAGCTGGCCGTGCTCGTGCGAGCGCTCGAGGGCCTCGCGGACGCGTCCCGCATGGGCTCGCCTCCCGACACCGGCTCGCTCTGGGCCGGCCTGTTCGACCTGCGCGAGAACCTGCTCGGCCAGGCCGTGGACGACCTGCGAGCGCTCGCGGCGTAGTTGACGCCTCGCATCGTCGTCGTCGGCTCCGTGAACCTGGATCTGGTGGCCCGCTGCGAGCGGCTGCCGCGGGCCGGGGGAGACCGTCAGCGGCGCCGACTTCTCCCGTGTGCCGGGCGGCAAGGGCGCCAACCAGGCAGTCGCGGCGGCGCGGCTCGGCGCCGACGTGCGCTTCGTCGGCATGGTCGCGGTCGACGATCTCGCCGACGATGCCCTCGCGGGGCTCGAGGAGGCGGGCGTCGACACGAACGGCGTCGGCTGGGTCGAGGAGCCCGGCGTCCACACGGGTGTCGCGCTGATCCTCGTCGACGACGACGGGGAGAACCAGATCGTCGTCGCGCCGGGCGCCAATGCCTACCTGTCGGCCGCGGACGTGACGGTCGGCGAGGCCGACGCGGTGCTCTGCCAGCTCGAGATCCCGGACGAGGCGGTCGACGCCGCGGCGCGTCAGGCGCGCTTCTTCTGCCTCAACGCCGCGCCCGCCCGGCCGATCGACGTCGAGCCCGACCTGCTCGTCGTCAACCGGCTCGAGTACGAGGTCTCGGGCGACCGCGGCAAGCTCGTCGCCGTCACGTTCGGTGCAGAAGGGGCGGTGCTGCTCGAGGACGGGGAGGAGGTTGCCCGGGCCGAGCCACCGGCGGTCGAGGCCGTCGACGGCACCGCGGCGGGCGACGCCTTCACTGCCTGCCTCGTCGTCTCGCTCGCGGAGGGCCGCGCCCGCGAGGAGGCGCTCAGTCGCGCCTGCGCGGCCGGAGCGCTCGCGGCCTCCCGACCCGGTGCGCAGCCCTCGCTCCCGACCGCAGCGGAAATCGACAAGATCCTCTCATGACCATTCCGATCCTCATCGACTGCGACCCGGGCCACGACGACGCGATCGCGCTGCTGCTCGCGCTCGCGAGCCCCGAGGTCGAGCTCCTCGGCATCACCACGGTCGCCGGCAACCAAACGCTCGAGAAGACGACCGTGAACGCGCTCAAGATCCTCGAGTTCGTCGGCCGGACAGAGATCCCCGTGGCCGCCGGCGCGCCCCGGCCACTCGTGCGCGAGCCGTACGTGGCCGCCTACGTCCACGGCGAGACCGGCATGGACGGTCCCGAGCTGCCGTCACCGCAGACAGAGCCGGCGGCGGAGCATGCCGTGGACTTCCTCGCCGCGCGGATCACCGCGTGCGAGCGGCCCGTGACCGTCATACCGGTCGGACCGCTGACGAACATCGGGCTCCTCCTCGCCCGGTACCCGGAGGTCGCGGACGGGATCGAGCGGATCGTCCTGATGGGAGGCGCGATCGCCGAGGGCAACGTCACGCCGGCCGCCGAGTTCAACATCTGGGCGGATCCGGAGGCAGCGTCGCGCGTCTTCACGAGCGGGATCGACGTGACGATGGTCGGGCTCGACGTCACGCACAAGGCGCTGTTCAGGCCCGCCGACTCGCAGCGGCTCGCCGCGACCGGTCGCGTCGGCACGCTCGTGGCCGAGCTGTTCGGCTTCTACCAGCAGTTCCACTCGGAGCAGTACGGCTGGGACGGCTCGCCCGTGCACGACGCCGTCGCCGTCGCGCACGTCGTCCGGCCGGGGCTCGTGGAGACTGCCGACCGCGGCGTCGTCGTCGACTGCGGCGGCGAGCTGTCGCGCGGCCGCACGTACGTCGACCTCTGGGGCCGCGCGCACTGGGAGCCGAACGCCCACGTCGCCGTCGACATCGACGCGCCGGGGTTCGTCGACTTCCTCGTCGAGCGGCTCGCATCGCTCGGCTAGCCGTGAAGTTCGGCGTCATCACACTCCAGGACGCGCCGTGGGCCGAGCTGGTCGAGCGCTGGCAGCGGCTCGAGGAGCTCGGCGTCGAGACGATCTGGGTCGCGGACCATCTCGGGAGCGACGCGTTCACGCGGGACCAGCCGTGGTTCGAGGCGTGGAGCTGCCTGACGGCGCTCGCACACGTCACGTCCGCGCCGCGAATCGGGCCGCTCGTCAGCCCGATGACGTTCCGGAACCCTGCCGTCCTCGCGCGCACCGCCTTGACGGTGGCCGAGCTGTCCGGCGGCCGCCTCGAGCTCGGGATCGGCTCCGGCGGGTCCGCGTTCGACCACCGCGCCGCAGAGGTGCCGGATGGCGAGCCCCAGGGAGCGGGCAGCTGCCTTCGCCGTCTGGGTCGAGCGGCTGCTCGAGATGCTCGCCTACGACGGCTTCGAGCCCAAGCGGGAGATCCCGCTGACGATCGCCGGCCGCGGCAAGACGATCCTCGGGCTCTCCGCCCGGCACGCCGTGCGCTGGAACACGTACGGCGGCTTCGGCATCGGCCCGGAAGAAGCCGTCCAGGGCGGACGCGAGGACAACGCCCGGCTGGACGAACTCTGCGCCGAGACGGGGCGGACGGTGATCCGCTCGGCCCTGATCGGCTACCCGTTCAACGGCGAGACGCCGTGGCGCTCCGACGAGGCCTTCGCGGACGTCGTCGGCCGCTGGCAGGACGCCGGCTTCGAGGAGCTCGTCTTCTTCTACCCGGCGGAGTGGGAGATGCCCGAGGGATCGGTCGAGCCGGGCGTCTTCGAACGGATGCTCGGAAAGGGCTAGCGCCGCACGCGTCGAAGTCCGCGCCATGGCGCGCAAGAAGCGGCCGACGAAGCTGCGCCCGCGGACGCCTGCACGGATCCGCAAGAAGCGCGCGCCGGCGCGCAAGAGCCAGGTTGCGAGCCACCACCGGGCCGAGCTCTTCGCACTTGCCCTCGTCGCCTTCGGCGTCTTCTTCGGCGCGGTCCTCTACGGGAGCTGGAACGGCGGCTCCGCCGGCGGCTGGCTCGCGAACGGCCTCCGCGACGTCGTCGGTGCGGCTGCGTACATCGTTCCCGTCGCGCTCGTCGCCCTCGGTGCGCTCATACTCGCCCGCAGCAAGCTCGTCGACTTCCGCCCCTTCCGGATCGGCCTGATCGCGACCGCGCTCGGGCTCGGCTTGGTGCTCGGGCGCACCCACGGCGGGTACTTCGGGAAGGGCCTCGACGACTCACTCGGCCATGCGATCGGCTCGACCGGCCTCGCCGTGCTCGGCGCCTTCACGCTCCTCGCGGGCGTCCTGCTCCTGACCGGCGCCTCCGTCGGCGCGATCCTCCGCCGCTCGCACCACGCGGTTCGCGTCGCCGGCAGCTCGGCCCGCCGGCGCCTCGAGCGCCCCGAACGCCCCCTCCCGGAGCCGAGCAGCAGTCTGTTGCTCGGCGCTGACGAGCCGGCGGCAGGCCCCGCACCGCCGCTCGTGGACGTCGTCGAGGACTATCCGGACCTCGTCTCGTCCGAGGAGAACGCGTACGCGCCCGCGCCGTTGCTCGTCGACATGTCTCGGCCGGACATCGCCGAGGACACGCAGGGTTCGCTCTTCGACGCCGCCGACGCTCCGCCGCCCGAGTACCGCCTGCCGGACCGGGCGATCCTGCGCCGGTCGAAGCCGGTTGACGGCTCCTCGGCCGAGCAGAACGCCCGCACGTCCGAGCTCCTCGTCCGCACGCTCGCGAACTTCGGCGTCCAGGCGACCGTGGTCGGCGAGATCTCGGGCCCGCGCGTGACGCGCTACGAGCTGCAGCTCGCGGCCGGGACGAAGGTCTCGAAGGTCGCCGGTCTCAAGGACGACCTCTCGTATGCCCTCGCGACGACGGAGATCCGCATCCTCGCGCCGATTCCCGGCAAGCAGGCGGTCGGCGTCGAGGTCCCGAACACCTCGCCGAACCTGGTCACGCTCGGCGACGTCTTCGACGACCTGCCCACCGCGGCCAGCCCGCTGGCGGTGTGGCTCGGCAAGGACATCTCCGGGAACGCGATCTGGACCGACCTCGCACGGATGCCTCATCTGCTGATCGCAGGGACGACGGGCTCGGGCAAGTCGGGCTGCCTGAACACCATGCTGACCTCGATCCTGCTCCGCTCCACGCCCGACGAGGTGCGGATGATCATGATCGACCCGAAGCGCATCGAGCTCGGGTTCTACGAGTCGATCCCGCACCTGCTCACGCTCGGTCGTGTCCAGCCCCAAGCAGGCCGCGGCCGCGCTGATCAACGTCGTGGGGGAGATGGAGCGCCGCTACGAGCGCATGAGCCTCATGCGCGCCCGGAGCCTCCCGGAGCTCAACCGCTCGCTGCGCGCCCGCGGCATCGAGACGCTGCCGTACCTGCTCGTCGTCATCGACGAGCTCGCCGACCTGATGATGATCTCGCCGCAGGAGGTCGAGGACGCCGTGATCCGGCTGGCGCAGAAGTCGCGCGCGGTCGGCATCCACCTCGTCCTGGCGACGCAGCGCCCGTCCGTGGACGTGATCACGGGGATGATCAAGGCCAACGTGCCGAGCCGGATCGCGTTCGCCGTCTCGAGCCAGACCGACTCCCGCGTGATCCTCGACCAGTCGGGCGCCGAATCGCTGCTCGGCCAGGGCGACATGCTCTTCAAACCGCTCGGCACGTCGCGCCTGCAGCGCCTCCAGGGTGCATACGTGAGCGAGGAGGAGATCGCGCTCGTGGTCGAGCAGTGCCGGGCCCAGCGCCCGCAGGAGCTCGACGAGTCGCTGCTCGTCCCGCCGGAGCCGGAGCCGTCCGAGGACGACGCCGACGGCGGCGAGTTCGACCCCGACGAGGACCCGCTGCTCGAGAAGGCGATCGAGATCGTCGTCCAGACCCAGACCGCCTCCGTCTCGTTGATCCAGCGGCGCCTTCGCGTCGGCTACACGCGTGCCGGGCGCCTGATCGACATGCTCGAGCGGCGCGGCATCATCTCGGGCTACGAGGGCTCGAAGCCACGCCGTGTGCTGGTCGGCGAGGCCGAGCTCGACCGCTCGTCCTAGCCGCCTCCGCGCACGGCGACACGCGCAATCCGCCATCCTTGGTCAGTCGTATCCGCATGGTCCTGCGCCTCGCCCTCACGTCAGCACTCCTGCTCGCCGTCGCCGCCACCCCTCGCGTCGGGGGCGTACGCGGGCGACTGGCCGCGGTACGGCGGCGATGCGCAGGTCACGAACGATGTGCCGGCAGCCGCAGCCGCGGCGGGACGGATCGACGCGGCAGATGCGACCCGTCTCCACACCCGCTGGAGCACCGCGCTGGACGGGTCGGTGATCGCCTCGCCGCTCTTCGTCGACGGCCCGATCGTGCCCGGGGAGCATGGTGGCGTCTTCTACGCCGCGACGCAGGCGGGCTCCGTGTACGCGCTGTCCGCAACAAGCGGAGCCGTGCTCTGGCAACGGTCGCTCGGGACGATGCTGTCCTCCTGTGACGAGTCGCAGGCGGGAGTCGACAGCACCTACGGGATCGTGTCGACCGGCGTCATCGACCGCGCCCGGGGCCGCCTCTACGTCATCGGGGCGACCGGGCTCCTGTACGCGCTCGATCTCGCGACCGGCGACACGGCTTCCGGCTGGCCGGTGCAAGTCGTCTCGGAGACGAGCGGCGAGCTCGTCTGGGGCGGGCTGTCCATGGCCGGAAACGACGTCTACGTCCCGGTGGCGAGCTACTGCGACGAGCCGGGCTTCGACGGTCTCCTCGCGGATGGGCGCCTGGTTGCCGTCGACGCCGACAGCCATACCGTCGCCCAGACGTTCGACGTGGTCTCGGGCCCGGCGAACATGGGCGGAATCTGGGGCTTCGGCGGAGCGTCGATCGATCCCCTCACCGGCGACCTCTGGACCTCGACCGGCAACTCGTCGGTCTTCGACCCCGGCTGCGGCTGCATTCGTGAGGACGCCGGCTACGGCGAGACGGTCGTCCAGCTCACACCGTCCCTCGATGTCCTCGCCGCGGATCGGCCTACCGACGTCCCGGGAGAGGTCGTGGACGACGACTTCGGCTCGACCCCGGTGCTCTTCCAGCCGCCCGGCTGCCCGCCGTTGGCGGCCGTCAACTCGAAGAACGGCTTCGTCTACGTCTACCGCCGCGACTCGCTGGCGACCGGCCCGATCTGGAGCTTCCGCGCCGGGCCCGACGACCTGAACAACCCGTTCGTCGGCGAGCCGAGCTACTCGGCGCAGCTGAACGCGTTCTTCGTCGCCGACGCACGCTCCTACGACCCCGAGGGCACCGTCACCCACTTCGCAACCGTCGAGGCGTTCGCGGTCGGTCCGGGCTGCGCGCTGCCGACCGAGCCGACGTGGACGGCAGGTGACGTCGGCGATGGGCCGAAGCCGCCGCCGCTCCTCGTCGCCGATCTCGTCCTGGTGGCCGGCGGCAACGAGCCGGGCATCTTCGCGCTCGACGCGGGGTCGGGACGCGTGCTCTGGTCGGCATCCGTCACGGACAGCGAGTATGCGCCGCCCGCCTTCGGCGACGGCCAGATCGTGGTCGGCGACACGGGGGGGTCGATCACGGCCTTCGGTGTCGGCAATGCGCCCGTTCCACGGCGGTTTCCACCCGAATCGTGACGCGCCCGATCGGCCTCCTTAAGCGGCGTGTAAGTCTTCACAGGCATCCCAACTTCGGGTTAGCATGGTTCGTCCTACTGGTGGGGGTTAAGCAAACTAGGGAGGGCACGTGAAGAAACGGATCATCCTGGCGACAGCTGGGCTCGCCGTCTTGGCGCTCGGCGTCGTCACGGCAAGCTACGCGGCTCCGTCGGCATCACACAAGAAGGCCGCGACGTTCAAGGTCGGGCTCGTCACTGACATCGGCGGGCTCAACGACCGCGGCTTCAACCACCTCGCATACGTCGGCCTGCTGCGGGCCGAGAAGAAGCTCAAGATTCAGGGCCGCGTTCTGACCTCGAGCAGCTCCGCCGACTACATCCCGAACCTGTCGTCGCTCGCCCAGCAGGGCTACAACCTCGTGATCGGGGTCGGCTTCCTGCAGGAGGACGCGATCAAGCAGATGGCGGCGAAGTTCCCGAACACGAAGTTCGCGGGCGTCGACATGAACGCGGTCGGCGACTTCTCGAACCCGCCCATCACGAAGAACTTCATGGGCATCGTGTTCGCAGGAGCAGCAGGTCGGCTACATGGTCGGCTACCTCGCCGGCCTCGAGGCCAAGCGGCTCGGCGGCAGCACCGTCAGCTCGGTCGGCGGCATCCCGGTTCCGGCCGTGATCCGCTACATCGCCGGCTACCAGGCCGGCGCGAAGGCGGCCGACCCGAGCGTCAAGACGCTGAACGGCTACTCGCAGGACTTCGTCGCGCAGGACAAGTGCAAGAGCGTCGCGCTCAACCAGATCAGCCAGGGCTCCGTCGCCGTGTTCCAGGTGGCGGGCGGCTGTGGCCTCGGCGCGCTCGACGCGGCCAAGGAGAAGAACGTCTGGGGGATCGGCGTCGACTCCGACCAGTCCTTCGTCAACAGCAAGGTCCTGACCAGCGCGCAGAAGAAGGTCGACGTCGGCGTGTACGACGCGATCTACCGGCTGTTCAAGCTGAAGAAGTTCTTCGGCGGCGGCAACATCGTCCTGAACGCTGCGAACGGCGGCGTCGGCCTCGGCACGATCAACAAGGCCGTCCCGAAGGCAGAGGTGACGGCAACGCTCGCAGTCGCGAAGAAGATCGCGAAGGGCACGATCAAGCCTCCGACCCAGTGCTCGCCGAACCCGAACTGCTAGAGCACTAGCACCGATTGCCACGAGGAGGGCGGGCATCGAGAACCCGCCCTCCTCGTCTTCTGGATCCGTTCGCCGCTGCGCCACTAGAATCGCGCAACCGATGGAAGCCTCGTCGTCGCCCGTCCTCGAGCTCCGCGGGATCACGAAGCAGTTCCCGGGCGTGCTCGCGAACGACCACATCGACCTGGACCTGCGGCAGGGAGAGGTCCACGCGCTCCTGGGCGAGAACGGGGCCGGCAAGTCGACGCTGATGAACATCCTCTACGGGCTCTACCGGCCCGACGAGGGCGAGATCAGCCTCCGCGGCAAGCCGGTGACGTTCACGTCGGCGAAGAACGCGATCTCGCAGGGGATCGGGATGGTGCACCAGCACTTCATGCTGATCCCGGTGATGACGGTCGCCGAGAACATCGTGCTCGGCAACGAGCCGACGGAGATCGGGATCGGCCTCGACTACGGCGTCGCCCGAGAACGGGTGCGCGAGATCGCGAAGACCTTCGGCTTCCAGATCGACCCGGACGCGCGAATCGAGAACATCACCGTCGGCCAGCAGCAGCGAGTCGAGATCCTCAAGGCGCTCTACCGCCGCGCAGACATCCTGATCCTCGACGAGCCGACCGCTGTGCTGACGCCGCAGGAGGCAAGTGAGCTGTTCGCGATCCTGAAGTCGCTCAAGGCCGAGGGCATGTCGATCATCTTCATCAGCCACAAGCTGAACGAGGTGCTCGACATCGCCGATCGGATCAGCGTCCTGCGCCGGGGCAAGATGATCGGCACCGTGCCGAAGGAGGGCGCGACCGAGGAGGGCCTGGCCCGGATGATGGTCGGGCGCGAAGTGCTCCTCCGGGTCGAGAAGCCTCCGCCGACAGTGGGGGAGACGCTGCTCGAGATCGACGACCTGCACGTCCTCGACGACCGCGAGATCGAGAAGGTGCGCGGCGTCTCGCTCTCGGTCAAGGCGGGTGAGATCCTCGGGATCGCCGGTGTCGACGGCAACGGCCAGACCGAGCTGATCGAGGCGATCACGGGTCTGCGTGGCGTGAAGAGCGGGACGATCACCGTGGCCGGCAAGAAGTATTCGGGCTCTGCGCGGACGATGCTCGAGGCCGGCGTCGGCCACATCCCCGAGGACCGGCAGCGTCGCGGGCTCGTGCTCGAGTTCACGATCGCCGAGAACATCGCGCTCCACGACTTCCGCTACCCGCCGGACTCGCAGCACGGCTGGCTGTTCCCGGGCCGATTGATCGACCGGGCAGGAGGGCTGATCTCCGACTTCGACATCCGCGGGGGCGGGCCGACGACGCGTGCCGGTGGGCTCTCGGGAGGGAACCAGCAGAAGGTCGTCGTCGCGCGCGAGGTGGCGCGCAATCCGAAGGTGCTCATCGCCGCACAGCCGACCCGCGGCCTCGACGTCGGGGCGATCGAGTACGTGCACCGCCGGCTCGTCGCCGAGCGCGACGAGGGTCGCGCGATCCTGCTCGCGTCGCTCGAGCTGGAGGAGATCCTCTCCCTCTCGGACCGGATCCTCGTCATGTACGAGGGCCAGGTCGTCGGCGAGTACCTGCCGACGGTGGGTGAGGAGGAACTCGGCCTGGCGATGATCGGCGCCGGCGGCAAGGAGCACGCAGCGTGAGCGGGCCTCCCGCGGGCGAGAACCCGGTCGGCGCTCCCGCCCCGCAGCCGCCGGAGGAGTCGCCGACCTTCGTCGCGCGGATGTCGGCCCGCTACCGGGTGGGCGGCATCGTGACGCCGATCATGACGACGATCGTCGCGTTCCTGGCGGCCGGACTCGTCGTCTCCGCCACCGGACACAACCCGCTCTCCACCTACCGCGCGATCTTCAACGGCACCGGCCTCAACTGGCTGTTCCCGTGGGTACTGGGCGCCGATCGGGCCCAGGCGGCCTCGAACCTGCAGCAGACGCTGATCGTGACGACGCCGCTGATCCTGACCGGCCTCGCGGTCGCGTTCGCCTTCCGCTGCGGCATGTTCAACATCGGCGGCCAGGGTCAGTACCTCGTCGGCGCGTACGCCGCGATCTTCGTCGGCTCGTCGTGGGTCCACATGGCCGGCCCGGCGCACATCTTGCTCGCCGTCGCGATCGCGGCCCTCGCGGGCGCGGCCTGGGGAGGGATCGCAGGCTTCCTGAAGGCGACGACCGGAGCCCACGAGGTGATCACGACGATCATGCTCAACTGGATCGCGATCTGGGTCGGCGACTATTTCTTCGGTCTCTCCGGGCCGTTCCAGGGCCCCGATGCGTTCAACCCGATCTCGAGCACCATCGCGCCCGGCGCCAAGCTCCCCGTCTTCTGGGGCGACCCGCAGCTCCAGGGCCTCCACGTCGGATTCTTCATCGCCCTCGGCGCGCTCGTGGTCTTCTGGCTCATCCTCAACCGCACGACGCTCGGTTACGAGGTGCGCGCCGTCGGGTTCAACCCGGCGGCGGCGGAGTACGGTGGCATCAGCGTCAAGAAGAACTACTTCAGGGCGATGGCGATCTCGGGCACGTTCGCCGGCCTCGCGGGCGCGATGGACATCCTCGGCTGGGAGTTCAATCTCTCGACACCCGCGATCCACGCGTCCCAGATCGGCTTCATCGGCATCGCCGTCGCACTCCTCGGCCGGAACACGGCCGTCGGCACGTTCCTCGGCGCTCTCCTGTTCGGCGCGCTCTACGTCGGTACCTCGACGAGGCAGCTCGATCCGACCGTCTTCGACCCGCAACTCGCGAGCAACCTGACGCTGATCATCCAGGGGCTCGTCGTCCTCTTCGTCGGAGCCGACCTGCTGGTCATCGCCGTCTGGCAGTCGCGGAAGCGCATCGTGCCAAGGCGGCGGGCCTCGGGGACAGCGAGGACGCCGTACTCATGAGCACCGTCGAACTTCGCGAGCGAATGGCCGGCCGGGCCGTGTTCACGCCTCGCCGCGTCGCGATCGTCGGCATCGTCGTCGGCATCCTCGCCGGGTGGCTCGCGCTGCCGCCGGTGCACGCGCGCACGCCCGCCGAGCCGATCGTGCTCGGAGTCATCGCCATCCTCTGCGGCGCCTACGGCGTCGTGAACGACCAGCGCCGCGTCGGCTGGGGAGCGGTCGCGGCAGGGCTGGTCGGCATTGGGCTCGGTCTGCTCGTGCAGCACTCGAGCGTCTCGCACCTCGAGTCGGCGTTCGCCTGGGGCACGTTGCTCGCGGCGACGCTCCGCTACGCGACGCCGCTCACGTTCGCCGCGCTCGGCGGCATGTTCTCCGAGCGCAGCGGCGTCGTGAACATCGGCCTCGAGGGGATGATGCTCGCCGGCGCGTTTTTCGGGATCTGGGGCGCCGACAAGACGGGCTCGTGGGTGTCGGGCGTGCTGATCGCGATGATCGCGGGCGGCCTCTTCGCCCTTCTGCACGCCATCTGGGCGATCCATCTCCGAGCCGACCAGATCGTCGGCGGCACGGCGATCAACTTCCTCGCGCTCGGCGTCACCGGCTACGTGTTCATCCAGGCGTATGGCCCGAGCGGGACGCCCACACTGACGCATGCGGAGCAGATCCCCGACGTCACGATCGCGAGCGGAAACAACTTCTTCGCGCAGGTCTTCGGGCAGCTCAACCTGATGATCTGGATCAGCTTCGCGCTCCTGGTCGTGTCGTACTTCCTCATGTTCCGCACGTCGTGGGGACTGCGCATCCGCGCCTGCGGCGAGCACCCGCGCGCCGCGGATACCGTGGGCATCGATGTCTACAAGGTGCGCTACGTGTCGGTGGTGCTGTCGGGGATGCTCGCCGCGATGGGCGGCGCCTACCTCTCGGTCGGGTTCACGCACTCGTTCAACGAGAACATGACGGCCGGCCGCGGGTTCATCGCCCTCGCAGCACTGATCTTCGGCAAATGGCGGCCGTTCGGACTCTTCGCCGCGGCGCTGCTCTTCGGCTTCTCGACCGCTCTCGCCTACGCGATCCCGCCCGCGTACTCGGACGCCACGTCGTCGGTGCTGCGCTCCGGCGCACTGTTCCAGACGCTTCCGTACATCCTGACCCTGATCGCGGTGGCCGGAGTGATCGGCCGCTCGATCCCGCCGGCAGCCGATGGTCGCCCGTACAAGAGACAGTAGCCTCGTGACCGCCGAGCGACGCTCGAGCGGCAACCCGCGCGCGGCTGCGTCGCTGGTGGTCGGCCTCGTGGCTGCCCTCGTCGTCCCGGTCGCGCTCGTGGTCCAGTACTACTCCGTGAGAGTGACGCTCCTCCAGTCGTTGATCTCGGCGGCGCCCGCGATCCTGTTCGGCGTCTACTCGATTCTGCTCGCGCGGCGCGGGCGCGAGACGTACGCACGGACGATCGGCCGCTCGGGCGGCCTCGGTCTGGCGCGTGCCGGTCGCGCGCTCGGGGTGTTCGGCGTCTGCCTGGGCATCAGCACCGGAATCGCGGTCGGCTTCTACGGCCTGCTGACCGTGTTCGCCACGTCGTAACCGCCACCGGCGGACGACTGCCATAGAATCGCCGCGATGTTCGCGATCGGCAGCAGCCTCAAGGAAGCGAGGCTCCGCAAGGGGCTCGATCTGCCCGCCGCCGCCGAGGCGACCAAGATCCGCTCCCGCCATCTGCAGGCGCTCGAGGACGAGCAGTTCGACGTCCTGCCCGGCCAGACCTACGTTCGGGGCTTCCTGAAGACGTACGCCGACTTCCTGGGCCTCGACGGCCAGCTCTACGTCGACGAGTACAGCTCGCGATTCTGGGTCACCGACGACGGCACTCCCACCACGCGTCGCAAGGTGCGCGTACGGCGGAAGCATCACGGACGGATCGAGATGAACATGATCGTGCTCACGCTCGTCGTGATCGGCGGCGTGACCGCTCTCGTCATCGCCGCATGGAAGTTCGGCGGCGCCAGCACGACTCCGCAGACGCAGGCGACTCCGCCGGCGGCGGTGTCGCATCCCGAAACCCCCGACCTCGCCCGGCTGCGCGTCACGGCGGCCAAGGGCAGCTCGGTGATCGACGTCCGTGTGCTCACGAAGCCGGGGCGGCTCGGGCGGCTGCTCTACCACGGAACGCTCGAGCGGGGCGAGTCGCAGACCTTCACCGAGCGCAGGATCTGGCTCAGCGTCAGCTCCCCGCGGCACATCGTGCTGTCTCTGAACGGCGGCGCCCCGCTGGCGCTCGACGGCGTCTGCCCGCGCACGATCGCCGTGACGTCGCAACAGATCACCTCGACGGTCTCCTGCCACTAGCTCCGTCCGCCGGGCGGCCCCGGGCCGCGATCGTCGTCACCGGCAGCGAGCTCGTCCGTGGTGAGCGCACCGATCTGAACGGACCGTTCCTCGCCCGGGAGCTGCTCTCGCTCGGGCTCGACCCGGCGCGGATCTCGATCGTCGGCGACACGCCCGGTGAGCTCGCAGCTGCGCTCGGCGAGGGGCTGCAGGCCGACCTCTGCATCGTCTCCGGCGGGCTGGGGCCGACACACGACGACCGCACGGTCGAGTTGCTCGCAGCCGCGGCGGGGCTGGAGCTCGTCGTCGACCCGGCGCTCGAGCAGGAGATCGAGTCGCGCTCGCGAGCCGTCGCGGAGCGGCTCGGACGGCCGTACGGGGACTTCGCCGACGGCGTCCGCAAGCAGGCGACCCGGCCCGAGACGGCGATCTCGATCGGACTCGTCGGCACCGCTCCCGGCCTCGTCGTCCCGGTCGCGGGCCGCGTCGCGATCGTGCTTCCCGGCCCGCCCTGGGAACTCCAGGAGCTCTGGCCCCGGGCACTCCAGACGGAGCCCGTACAGGCGCTGCTCGCCCGCGCGCAACGGCCCTCGCGCCGCGTGCTGCGCTTCTACGGCGCGAGCGAGTCGGCGGTGGCGAAGGCGCTCGCCGACGCGGGAGGGGACGGGGACGGAGTCGAGGCGACGATCTGCGCCCGCGACTTCGAGATTCACGTCGACTTTGTCGTCGAGACGGGCGCAGAGGCCCGCGCCGACGCGCTCGCGGCCGCGTTCCGGAAACCGCTCGAGAAGTACCTGTTCTCGGAGGACGAGCGACCGGTCGCAGAGCTCGTGCTCGACCTCTGCCGCGCGCGCGGCCTGACCGTCGCGACCGCCGAGTCGTGCACCGGCGGCCTCGTGGCGGCACGGCTGACCTCGGTTGCGGGGTCGAGCGACGCGTTCCTGGGCGCGATCGTCGCGTATGCGAACGCAGTGAAGGAGACCGAGCTGGGCGTTCCGGCCGACGTTCTTCGCACGCACGGCGCCGTCTCGGCCGAGACCGCCGCGGCCATGGCCGCCGGGGTGCGGGCGCGCCTCGGCGCCGACGTGGGCGTCGGCGTCACCGGGGTCGCGGGACCGGGGGGCGGGACAGCCGAGAAGCCGGTCGGGCTCGTGTACGTCCACGTCGAGACGCCGGACGCGAGTCGGGGGAACGAGTTCAGCTACCCGGCCGACCGCGACGGCATCCGTCGGCGTGCAACCGTCGCCGCGCTCCACCTCGCACGGCGCCTTTTGTCACAGTCTCGCCACAGTTCTGCGTGAACTCCTCGGCTACCGTCGAGGCCAGTGACCGTCGACGCCTGTTCTGCGCCCTCACGCTCCCCGAACCGGTGCTCGACCGCCTGGTGGATTGGCAGCGAGCCGAGCTCGCAGGGCGCGAACGGGTCGTTCCGCGGACCAATCTGCACATCACCGTCGCGTTCCTCGGCTCCCGCCCTGTCGCAGATGTCCGACCGGTCGCAGGCGAGCTCGAGGCTGCGGCGACAGGCGCCGAGCCCATGCGCCTCTCCGTCCGCGGCTACCGCGAGACGAGAAGCGTCGGCATGGTCGTGCTCGAAGACGACGGCGATCATGCAGGGCGCTTCGCGGCCGAGCTCTTCACGCGGCTCGAGCGGATCGGCGTGTACGAGCCGGAGCGGCGGCGCTGGCTCCCGCACGTCACGGTGCTCCGCTTCCGGCAGGCGCCGCGGCTGCGACCGCCGCTCCCCGACCTCGGCGCATTCAGTCCGTCCGGAGCCGCTGTCTACCATTCCCTGCTTCGCCCCGGTGGGGCGCAGTACGAGATTCTCGAATCGTTTGCCTTAGGAGGCTGATCACGTTGGATCGCGCAGAAGCTCTCGACACCGCGCTCGGCCAGATCGAGCGCCAGTTCGGCAAGGGATCGGTCATGAAGATGAGCGACCGCGGACAGGTGTCGGTCGGAGCGGTGTCGACCGGCTCGCTCGCGCTCGACCTCGCCCTCGGCATCGGCGGGCTGCCGCGCGGCAGGGTCGTCGAGATCTTCGGCCCCGAGTCGTCGGGGAAGACGACGCTCGTCTACCACGTGATCGCCGAAGCCCAGCGCCGCGGCGGCATCTGCGCCTTCATCGACGCGGAGCATGCGATGGACCCGCAGTACGCGCGCCGCATCGGCGTCAGCATCGACGACCTCCTCGTCTCGCAGCCCGATACGGGCGAGCAGGCGCTCGAGATCACGGAGCTCCTGATCCGCTCGGGTGCGCTCGACGTCGTCGCGATCGACTCGGTTGCCGCGCTCGTGCCCAAGGCCGAGATCGAGGGCGAGATGGGCGACAGCCACGTCGGCCTCCAGGCCCGGCTGATGAGCCAGGCGCTCCGCAAGCTCGCCGGCACACTCAACCGCACCGACACGATCTGCATCTTCACGAACCAACTCCGCGAGAAGATCGGCGTCATGTTCGGCAACCCGGAGACGACCCCGGGCGGCCGGGCGCTGAAGTTCTACTCCTCCGTGCGGCTCGACATCCGCCGGATCGAGACGCTGAAGGAGGGCGTCGAGGCGATCGGCAACCGCGTGCGCGTCAAGGTGGTCAAGAACAAGGTCGCGCCGCCCTTCAAGCAGGCCGAGTTCGACATCATCTACGGCTCCGGCATCTCCTGGGAAGGCACCGTCCTCGACGTCGGGCTGGAGCGGAAGATCGTTCAGAAGTCGGGCTCGTACTTCAGCTTCGAGGACGAGCGGCTCGGCCAGGGCCGGCAGAATGCAACCGCCTTCCTGCGCGAGCACCCGGATGTCTGCCAGCAGATCCTCGCGCGCATCCAGGCCGAGGCGGACGAGGGACAGATCGTGTCCGCCCGTCTGCTTCCGTCTACCGCTCCGGCGTCCGAGGTCGAGCCGATCGTCGAGCCGGACGAGGCGGACGTCGAGTCGAACGCGAAGACCGCCAAGACCGGGGAACCGGCAGCGGCCTAGACGGCCCAGCCGCGTCGATGACGCAGGACGCGTTCGGAGCGCTGGTCGACTCGCTGTCACGCCGCGACCTGACCTCGACCGAGCTCGAGCAACGGCTGCTCCGCGCGGGCTTCGACGCCACCGCCTGCTCGAACGCGCTCGCACGTGCCTCCGACGCCGGGTACCTGGACGATGCGCGCGTCGCACTCGAGCGGGCGCGCCGCCTCGCCCAACGAGGCGCGTCCGACGCGGCGATCCGGGCCGAACTCGACCGACGTGGTGTCTCCGACGAGGACGTCGCGCAGGCGCTGGCAGCAGTCGCACCGGAGTCCGAACGGGCCGAGGAGCTCGCGACGCGTCTCGGCGGCGGCGCCCGGGCAGCCCGGGCGCTCGGCCGCAAGGGCTATCCGGAGGACGTCGTCGAGCGGACAATTCGCCTGCACATTGCGGAGTAAGCCTGGACCGGGGTAGGATTGTGCTGCACGACTCGACAACTTGTCAGCACACACGGAAACGCTCGAATCGGAAACCTGACACGCACCCGAAACCCAGATCACGTCGAATGAGAAAGGGGCTCTAAGCAGGCAATCAGGAGGCAAGCGTCAGGCTTGAGGTAGGCCTCCAAAGGCGGTCCGACACCGCCCTTCCCACCGATTCGCGAGAGCCCGTGCGGGCTTGTTGCCGGGTCGAGCCCGCGCCGGTTCCGGCACGGACCGCCGACCGGAGGAGCTCCTGTGGCGTACGTTGTGGGAATCCTGATCGGCCTCGCCGCCGGCGCGGCGGCCGTCTGGCTCATTCTGGTCTCCTTCACGGGCAGCAAGCTCGCCGCGGCCCGGCGGACGCGCCACCTGATGCTGACGGAGGCCCGCAACGAGGCCGATGCTCTTCGCCGCGAGGCTGATCTGGAGGCAAAGGAGTCGGCCGTGACGTATCGCGCCGAGGTCGAGCGGGAGCTCCAGACCCAGCGCGCGGACGCCCTGCGGGAACGGGAGCGTCTCCACACGCGTGAGGACGAGCTCAACCGCCGCTTCGTCGAGATCGAGCGTCGCGAGCAGGGCATCACCGACCGCGAGACCCACGTCAAGCAGTTGCAGGAGGAGTTCAAGGACGCGAAGGACCGGGAGATCGCCGAGCTGGAGCGGATCTCGAGCCTGACGGTGTCGGAGGCGAAGGCCGAGATCCTGTTCCGGTCGGAAGAACTCGTGCGCCACGAGCTCGCGCGACGGGTACGCCAGCTCGAGGAGGAAGCGCAGGCCGAGGCTCGCAGGCGCGCCCGAAACCTCGTCGCCGACTCGCTGCAGCGCGTGGCTGCGAGCCATGCAGCGGAGACGACGGTCTCCATCGTCGAGCTTCCCTCCGATGACATGAAGGGCCGGATCATCGGCCGGGAGGGGCGAAACATCCGCGCGCTCGAGCACCTGACCGGGGTGGACTTCATCATCGACGACACGCCGCAGGCCGTCGTCCTGTCGTCGTTCGACGGGATGCGCCGCGAGGTGGCGAAACTGACGCTGCAGAAGCTGCTCGAGGACGGGCGGATCCACCCGGCACGGATCGAGGAGACGTACTACCAGTCGAAGACCGAGGTCGACGACCTCGTCCGGCAGGCGGGCGAGCAGGCCGTCTTCGAGGCACATTGCGGCGAATTCCACGAGGAGCTCGTCAAGATCCTCGGCCGGCTCAAGTTCCGCACGAGCTACGGACAGAACGTGCTCAAGCACACGCTCGAGGTCGTCCACCTGGCCGGGATCATGGCCAGCGAGCTCGGGGCGAGCGTCAAGACGGCGAAGCGGGCCGCGCTCCTCCACGATCTCGGCAAGGCGCTGACGCACGAGGAGGAGGGCTCGCACGCGCTGATCTCCGCCCGTTACGCGAAGCGTTACGGCGAGTCGGACGGCGTCGTCCACGCGATCGAGGCGCACCACTACGAGGTGCAGCCACAGACGGTCGAGGCGGTGCTCGTGATCACGGCGGATGCGATCTCGGCTTCGAGGCCGGGCGCCCGCGGAGAGAGCCTCGAGTCGTACATCAAGCGCCTCGAGTCACTCGAGGAGCTGGCCGGCCAGAAGGCGGGCGTCGAGCGCGTCTACGCACTCCAGGCCGGACGTGAGATCAGGGTGATCGTGAAGCCGGAGGAGATCGGCGACGACGCGGCCGTGCTTCTGTCACACGAGATCGCACGTGAAATCGAGCAGCATCTCGACTACCCCGGCCAGATCAAGGTGACGGTGATTCGCGAGTCGAGAGCCATCG
Source organism: uncultured Actinomycetes bacterium (assembly GCA_963765295.1). Lineage (GTDB taxonomy): Bacteria > Actinomycetota > Thermoleophilia > Gaiellales > Gaiellaceae > PALSA-612. The sequence goes on along the minus strand of CAVXVO010000005.1, from coordinate 388,256 downwards.
AGTTCGCCCGCTAGGCCGTGTCTCGCGCGGACACTGCGATCGGGGCACCCCAGCCCACCACCCGATTCAATCGTAACGAGCAAACCGTGACGCGTGTGAAACCGCTTCGTGCCGATCGTGTGACGATTCGTCCCCAGGACGCTCGACCGTAGACTGCTCCGATGCGCCGCTACTTCGTCACCACGTTCGGATGCCAGATGAACGCTCACGACTCCGAGCGCATCAGGGGGCTGCTCGAAGACATCGGCCTCGGCGAGGCTCCGAGCCAGGACGAGGCCGACGTGCTCGTCTTCAACACGTGCACGATCCGCGAGAAGCCCGACCAGCGACTCGCCGCGCACCTCGGCAACGCTGCGGCCCTGAAACGCCGTCGCCCCGGGACGGTCGTCGCCGTCGGCGGCTGCTACGCCGAGGCGCAGAGAGAGCAGCTCTTCGAGCGCTACCCGTTCGTGGACGTCGCGTTCGGCCCCGGGACGATCCGCCATCTGGGCGACTGGCTCGGCGCGGGCGGAATCGGCATCGGCCGATCGGCGTTCGGCGTCGAAGCCGAGCGCCGCTTTTCGGCCGACCTCCCGACGCAGCGCGAGCGTCCCGTCCAGGCCTGGGTTCAGGTGTCGATGGGCTGCAACTCGGTGTGCTCGTACTGCATCGTCCCTCGCGTCCGCGGACGCGAGGTGAGCCGCCCGCCCGCAGACATCCTCGCCGAGGTGGCGGCGGTGGCAGGGGAGGGTGTTCGCGAGGTCACGCTGCTCGGCCAGAACGTCAACTCCTACGGTCGCGACCTCGCGCCTGACGCCCAGGCGAGCTTCGCAGAGCTGCTGCGCGCCGTCGACGCGATCGACGGCATCGAGCGGATTCGCTTCACGAGCCCGCACCCGAAGGACTTCCGCCCCGACGTGATCGCCGCCATGGCGGAGTGTGCGGCCGTGTGCGAGCACGCCCACCTGCCGCTGCAGTCGGGCTCCACGCGCCTGTTGAAGCGGATGCGGCGCACCTATTCGCGAGAGCGGTACCTCAGACTCGTCGGGGAGCTCCGCGCCGCGATCCCCGATCTGGCGCTCACGACGGACATCATCGTCGGGCTTCCCCGGCGAGACGGAGGACGACTTCGCCGCCACGCTCGAGGTCGTCGAGGAGGTCGGCTTCGACGGCGCCTTCACGTTCGTCTACTCGCCCCGGAGCGGAACGGAAGCCGCGACGATGGCCGACCAGGTACCGGAGGAGATCAAGCGAGCGCGCATCGAGCAGCTCGTCGACCTCGTCCAGCGCCTCGCCTCCGAGCGCAATGCCCGTCGCGTCGGCCGGGTCGAGGAGGTCCTGGTCGAAGGACCGAGCCGGACAGATGCCGCGCTCCTCCGTGGACGCACGCGCCGCAACACGACGGTCAACTTCGACGGGCCGGCCGAGGCCGGTGCGCTCGTTCCGGTTCGGATCAGGGGCGCGTCCTCGACGACCCTTCGAGGCACGATGGAGGCACTCGTCGCCGCCTGAGGCACCGATCGTCCTCGCGCTCTTCGGCCCGACGGCGTCGGGCAAGACCGCCGTCGCAGAAGCGATCGCCGAGCTCATTCCGGCCGAGATCGTCTCCGCCGACTCGATGCAGGTCTACCGAGGCCTGCCGATCCTCACGAACCAGCCAACCCGGCCGACCCGTCTCGTCGGCATCTGGGAGCTCGATCACGAAGCCTCGGTCGTCGAGTACGCCGGGCTTGCCCACGCGGCTGTCGACGAGATCTCGCGCAGCGACCGGACTCCGCTCGTCGTCGGCGGCACCGGGCTCTACTTCCGCGCTGCGCTCGCCGAGCTCGACGTACCGCCGGCTCCGGCCCCCGGAGCCCGTGAGCACTGGAGTCGCGTCTACGACCGCCTCGGGCCTGACGCTGCGCACGCCGTCCTCGCCCGACGAGATCCTCCGGCGGCGGCGAGTGTGCACCCGAACGACCGCCGACGGATCGTCCGGGCGCTCGAGCTCGCGGAGATCGGCTCGTCGCTGCGGCCACCTCACGACCGCCTGTGGGCGCTCGAAACCCGTCATCCCACGCTGGTCGTCGGTATCGACGTCCCTCGCGACGAGCTCGCCCGCCGAATCGCCGAACGAACGCACGAGATGTTCCGCCGCGGCGTCGCAGACGAGGCACGAGCCGCGCTCGAAGCCCGGCTTTCGTCGACGGCCGGGAAGGTGCTCGGCCTCCACGAAGCGGCAGAGCTCCCGGAGGCCGAGGCGATCGAATTGATCGCGCTCCGAACGCGGCAATACGCGGCGTACCAGCGCAAGTGGATGCGGCGCATCCCGGGCCTTGTTAGCGTCCGTGGCGATCGCCCGCCCCGTGAGACCGCCCGCGAAGTTCTCGACCTGGCAGGCCGCCGGTAACCGGTACCTGCTCGTCGAGCGTGCCGAGCTCGACGGACCTCTGACGGCGGCGACGGCGCGGGAGGCGAGCGAGGGCGCGGACGGCGTCCTGGAGGTCGTCTCCGTCTCGGACGGCACTGCCGAGATCCTGATCTGGAACTCCGACGGCTCGCAAGCCGAGATGTCGGGCAACGGCACGCGCATCGTCGCGCGCTGGCTCGCCGAACGGACGCACCGGGACGGCGTCACGGTCCGCGTCGGCGCCCGCGAGGTCTCCGCGCGCATTCGCCCGGACGGGCAGATCGAGCAGGACATGGGGCCGGTCGAGGTCGGCCCGGCCGAGGTCGTCGACGGCATCGAGTTCGTGCCTGTTTCGGTCGGTAACCCGCATGCGGTCGTCGCCGGCGACCCGGCCGAGATCGCCGGATCGGCACCGTCCTCGAGACGCACTCCCGTTTCCCCGAGCGCACGAACGTGCAGGTGGCGCGGGTCGACGGTCCGGGCCAGGTGACGGCGCGTGTCTGGGAGCGCGGCGTGGGGGAGACCGCATCATCGGGCACGAGCGCCGTCGCGGTGGCTGCTGCGACGCACGGCGACGGCGCCGTCGTCGTCCACTTCCCGGGTGGAGACCTGACCGTCCGGCTCGAGAACGGCAACGCAACGCTGATCGGGCCGGCCGAACGCGTGGACTAGGTCGGGGGCCAGGGCGGCGTCAGCCGGCGCCGATGCCGTACTCGCGCAGTGTTTCGTTCAGGCTCAGCTTCAGGTCGGTCGACTCGCTCCTCCAGCCGATGATCAGGGCGCAGCCGAGCTGGAACGTCCCGGCGGGAAACTCCCGCGGGCGCGTGCCGGGCACGACGACGGCGCCGGCCGGAACGTAGCCACGGTGCTCGACCGGCTCGGCGCCGGTGACGTCGATGATCGGCACCGAGGCCGTCAGCGACACGTGCGGGCCGAGGACGGCACGCTCACGGACGACCACACCCTCGGTCACCACGGCCCGCGACCCGATGAAGGCGCCGTCCTCGATGATCACCGGACGCGCGTTCACGGGTTCGAGCACGCCGCCGATCCCGGCGCCGCCGGCGAGGTGGACGTCGGCGCCGACCTGCGCGCAGGAGCCGACGGTAGCCCAGGTGTCGATCATCGTCCGCGGGCCGACCCAGGCGCCGATGTTCACGAAGCTCGGCATCATCACGACGTCGCGGGAGAGGAACGAGCCGTACCTCGCCACGGCAGGCGGCACCACGCGGACGCCGAGCCGCTCGTAGTCGTGCTTGAGCGGGATCTTGTCCAGGTACTCGAACGGGCCGACCTCGATCGGCTCGACCTGCCGCAGCCGGAAGTAGTCGAGGATCGCCTGCTTGGCCTCCTCGTTCACGACCCACTCGCCGTCGACCCGCTCGGCGACGCGCGTCTCGCCCCGGTCGAGCTGCTCGAGGATCGCCTCGACCCGTGCCGCGTCGATCCCGGTCACCCGAGGCTCCGCAGGATCGCGGCTGCGCGCTCGCAGTCTTCGACTGTGGGGACGAGCGCGAAGCGGACGTAGCCTTCGCCGCTCGGGCCGAGGTACGCGCCAGGTGAGACGACGATGCCGTGCTCGAGCAGTCGCTCGGCGAGCCCCTCGGAGCTTTCCCCGGCAGGCACCGCGACCCAGAGGTACATGGTCGCCTCGCTCCCGGCCACGCGCCAGCCGAGTGCCGCGAGCGCACCCAGCAGCACCTCGCGCTTGCGTCGGTACACGTCTCGCGCGCGCTCCACGTGCGCCTCGTCGCTCCAGGCGACGACCGACGCACGCTGGACGAACTCCTGCGGTGCGGTCCCGACCGTGGGGCGGTAGGCGCGGAGGGCATCCATCACCCAGCGCGGGCCGGCGACGAAGCCCGACCGGTAGCCGGTCATCGACGAGCGCTTGCTCAGCGTGTTGAAGACGACGACATGATCGCGCTCCGCCTGCAGCGCCGACACCGGCGGCTCCGTGAACCACAGCTCGCTGTAGGCCTCGTCGGAGGCGACGAGGAAGTCGTGTGCCTGCGCCAGCTCTGCCACGCGCCCGTACAGGGAGAGTGGCGCAACGGCCGCGGTCGGGTTGTTCGGATAGTTGAGCCAGAGGATCGCCGTCCGCGACAGCGTCTCGTGATCGAGCGAGTCGAGGTCCGGCAGAAAACCGTGCTCCTCGAGGAGCGGGACGCGGACGACGTTCGCACCGGCGAAGAGGGCGCCACGTTCCTGGACCGGATAGCCGGGCTCGGTGACGAGCACCGTGTCCTTGCCGCTCGCAGTGTCGACGACGACCTGGGCGAAGCTGAAGATCGCCTCCTTGCTGCCATAGGTCGGAACGATCTCGGTCGCCGGATCCACGGGGACACCGAAGCGCCGCTCGAGCCACGCGGCGATCGCGTCGCGCAACTCCGGCAGGCCCTCGGCCTTCGGGTACCCCTTCGTCACACCGAGTGCGTCGACCAGTGCCTGCTGGATCAGTGGATCGGTCGGCTCGCGGGGATCTCCCTGTCCGAAGTCGAAGATCTCGACACCTTCTGCCGCGCGTTCGCGTTTTGCCTGCTCAATCCGGACGAATGGATATGTGGCCTGCGCGGCGAGAACAGGGGAGACGTGCATGGCGCGAACGCTAGCCGTTCGGCCCCGGAGGGGCATAATCCACCTGTGACGCCCCGGCAGCCCGATCCTGCGCCCGGCGCGGAGCCCGAGCGCGGGCTCGCCGTTGCGGTGCTCCCGCCCGGCCGTGAGGCCGAAGAGCTGGCCGAGCTGCGTGAGCTGGCGCGAACAGCCGGCGTCCAGACGGTCGACGAGGTCGTCCAGCACCGCTCTCGGCCCGATCCCCGGTCGTACGTCGGCAAGGGCAAGCTCGAGGAGCTGAAGCAGGCGTTCGGCGAGGCGGCGGCGGATGTCCTGATCGTCGACGACGAGCTCCAGCCTGCCCAGCAGCGGCTGCTCGAGGACGCACTCCAGGCCCGCGTCGTCGACCGCACGCAGCTGATCCTCGACATCTTCGCCCAGCACGCCGTCAGCGCCGAGGGAAAGCTCCAGGTCGAGCTCGCCCAGCTGGAGTACAACCTGCCGCGCATGCGGGGCCTGTGGAAGCACCTGGAGCGCCTGGGCGGCGGCGTCGGCACCCGAGGCCCGGGCGAGACCCAGCTCGAGACGGATCGCCGGATCGCCCGCAGCCGCGTCGCCGTCCTCAAGCGCCGCCTCGCCGTGCTCAGCCGGCAGCGCGACACGCGCCGGAAGTCGCGCCGCCGCTCGCAGACGCCCACCGTCGCACTCGCCGGCTACACGAACGTCGGCAAGTCGACACTCCTGAACGCCCTCACCGGCGCCGAGGTCTCGGTCGAGAACCGCCTGTTCGAGACGCTCGACCCGACGACTCGCGCCTTCGACCACGACGGGCGCCGCTATCTCGTCACCGACACGGTCGGATTCATCCGCCGCCTGCCGCACCAGCTCGTCGAGGGGTTCGCGGCCACCCTGGAGGAGACGCTCGTCGCCGATCTCGTGCTGCACGTCGCCGACGCCTCCGTGCCCGAGGAGCGGCTGGGGGAGATGATCGCATCCGTCGACGAGGTGCTCGCCGAGATCGGCGCGGACGAGCTTCCGGTGGAGCTCGTCCTGAACAAGATCGACCGGGTCGACTCGCTCGGGCGCCGGCGCCTCGCGAACCGCTATCCCGACGCGTTGCAGGTCTCGGCCGCGACCGGTACGGGCCTCGACGCGCTGCGCGCCCGGATCGCCGACCGGTTCGCCGGCCGCTTCGAGGTCGTCGAGCTGCTCGTCCCGTACGAGGAGGGGGCTCGCCTCGCCGAGCTCTACGCGCTCGGCCCTCCGATCGAGCTCCGCGAGGACCGACCGGAAGGGGTGTTCATCCGTGCCCGCCTCCCCGAGCACGATCTGCGCCGCTTCGCCTCGTTCCTCGTCGCCGAGGCTCGCCGCGGCAGCGCGACCTCGGCTGCCCGGTGATCGAGCTCACAGTCCGGAGACTGCGTGACGACGCGACGCTGCCCGAACGCGCCTACCCGGGCGACGCGGGGCTCGATCTCGTGTCTTGCGAGCACGCGACGATCGAGCCGGGGGCGAGGGCAGTGATCGGCACCGGCATCGCCGTCGCGATTCCGGACGGGCACGCAGGCTTCGTCGTCCCGCGCTCCGGGCTCGCAGCGCGGCACGGAATCGGCATCGTCAACGCGCCGGGCCTCGTCGACGCCGGTTACCGCGGCGAGCTGCGGGTCGTGCTCGTCAACACCGACCGAACGGAGAGCTTCACCGTCGAGCCCGGGATGCGAATCGCACAGCTCGTCCTCGTACCTGTCGCGCTCGCCGAGCCAGTGGACGTCGACGAGCTTCCCGAGACAGAGCGGGGCGTGGCCGGCTTCGGCTCCACGGGCGCGTGACCGGCGAGCCGCGCATCCGCGTCTCTGCAGTCCTGCGCTGGCGCGACCGCGTGCTCCTGTGTCGCCACGAGAAGGGCGACAAGGCGTACTGGCTGCTTCCCGGCGGCGGTGTGAACGCAGGCGAGAGCCTCGTGCAGGCGCTTCGGCGCGAGCTTCAGGAGGAGGTGGGGATCGACGAGCAGATCCCGTTCGAGGGGCCGGTGGCACTCGTGGACTCCATCGCTCCTGCACGCTCGTTCGCGCGCAAGCACGTCGTCCACATCATCTTCGCGGGCGACCTCTCCGGCCGGTCGCTCGAGCGTGCGACGTCGCAGGACGCAGCCGTCCGCGGCCACAGGCTGTTCGCGCTCACCGAGTTGGACGAGGTGGTGCTCCACCCGCCCATCCAGCGGTTCCTCGCCCGCTGGCAGCCCGGCGACCCGAGCGTCTACCTCGGCGCCCTCTGGGCACCCTGACGGCTCGGCGCAGGCGCTAGAACTTGCCTCCGCGGGCGTGGGCACGGGCGGACGAGACCGCATGCGCCTCCGACTCGAGCCCGTCCTCGAGCGGCGCGAACACCGGGGCTTCGCCAGTGCGATTGGCAATGCGCCTGCGCAAGCAGCCAGTCGGCGAGCCAGGGGTTCCGCGGCAGGAGCGGCCCGTGGAGATACGTTCCGACGGCACGGGCGAGCCTGCAGCCCTCGAAGCCGGATTCCCCGTCGTTCCCGAACCCGGCGACGACGCGCCCGAGCGGCTCGGCTCCTGCATCGAGGATCGTGCGCCCCGCGTGGTTCTCGAAGCCCGCGACCGTCATCGACATCCCCGGTTCGAGCTCGCACTCGAGCAGGACGTCGCCGATCATGCGCCGCTCTCCGGCGACGGTGTACAGCGGGAACACGCCCGCACCGGCGAGCTCGTCGCCGCCTCGGTCGCGGTAGAAGCGGCCGAGGAGCTGGTACCCGCCGCAGACGGCGAGCGCCGCCGCGCCGCCCGCGATCGCGTCGGCGAGAGCAGGCCCGCGCGCGGCCAGGTCGGGTGCGATCAGCGCCTGCTCCCGATCCTGCCCACCGCCCACGTAGAAGAGGTCGACGTCGGCGGAAATCACATCGCCGAGGCCGATCGTCCGCACCTCGAGCTCGACGCCACGCCAGGCTGCGCGTGCCGCCAGGACGGCGATGTTCCCCCGGTCGGCGTAGATGTTCAGGTAGCCCGGATACAGGTGGCCGACGACGATACGCTCCTCCGCGCTCACGCCGCGCGCTCCCAGTACGGCCGCGCATGGCCGCGCCGCGTCACGATCGCCTGCAGCGCGAGCATGGCCGTGTACGTCGGGAGGCAGACGAGCTCCTGTCCCTGCTCGGTCAGCTCGAGCCCGCGGTCGAGCGCCTCCTCGAGGTCGGGGACGACCTCGATCGCCGACGCCGCCATACCGCCGTACTTGAAGCGAAGCGCGAGCTCTGCGGCCCGGTCGCCCGACGCGATCAGCCGTTCGAGGCCCGCGCCGAGGAGCTCGAAGTCGACGTCCCAGATCCAGGACACGTCGCGACCGTCCGCGATCGCGTCGTTCAGCGCGACGAGGGCCAGTCTGGGCGCACCCGCCGAAACCACTGTTCGCAACGCCTCGTTGGCACCGGCCGGGTTCTTGATCAGCAGCACGAGCAGCGTCCGCCCGCCCAGGTCGATCCGCTCGAAGCGCCCGAACGCGGGCACGGCACGCGCGAGGCCCTCGGAGATCGCGTCCAGGTCGATGCCGAGCGCGCGCGTCAGCGTCGCCGCGGCCAGCGCGTTGTAGACGTTGTAGAGGCCCGGGAGCGCCAGCTCGACGCGCCGGGTGCCCTCCGGAGTGACGAGGTCGAACGACGCGCCCTCCGTGCCGCGCAGATGGATCCGGCGCGCCGCGACGTCCAGGTCCGGTCGCGCGTGCCCGCACGCGGGGCACCGGTAGTCGCCGAGGTGGCCGACGTAGGCCGCCGCGTAGTCGTACGGCGTGCCGCAGCGCAGGCAGTACTTCGAGTCCGCAGCGTGCTGGAGGTCGGAACGCGCATGCGCAGGATCGTCGACGCCGAAGGTGACGCTCCGTGCGTGCTCCGACGCCAGGTCGCCGACGAGTGGGTCGTCCGCGTTCACGGCCAGCACAGCGTCGGCGGGTAGCTCGGGGATCATTCGCCGCCACCGCTCGGCGACGATCTCGAGCTCGCCGTAGCGGTCGAGCTGGTCGCGGAACAGGTTCCCGAGCGAGACGACGCGTGGGCGAACGCGGCGCGCGACCTCCGGGAGCGCGGCCTCGTCGACCTCGAACAGCCCCAGATCGGCGCCGCGGGCGGCCACGAGCGTCGAGGCGACGCCTGACATCAGGTTCGCGCCGGCCGCGTTTCTTGCCAGGTGCGAGTGGGGCGCGAGCACGGCAGCGGCCAGCGCGCACGTGGTCGTCTTGCCGTTGGTCGCCGAGACGAGCGCCGACCCGCGCTCGAGCCGCGCAGCGAGCGCGTCGACGGCGTCGCGATCGAGCGTCGCCAGGAGCTTTCCGGGAAGCGTCGTGCCGCCGCCCGCGCCGGCCAGCCTCGACAGCCGTCCGACACCGCGGGCGAGAGCCACTTCGAGCTCGAGTCGCACCCGCCCAAGTCTATGGAGAGCGGCGGATCAGCGAACGTAGAGTAACTTTGCAGATCGGCGACTATGCTCTATTCTGGTTGCCATGGGCCGCCGGCGCGCCTACCGGGCGATCTCGCAGGTCGATCCCAAGGCGCTCGCGGAGTTCCAGGCCGGAATCCGCAAGCGCTACTCCGACGAGGAGATCCTCGGCCAGCTGAAGTCGTCCGCCTCGCGGCTCGGCCGTTCGCCCACGATGCGCGACTTCTCCGAGGACCCCGAGACGACGATCCACCCGCAGACCGTGATCGATCGGTTCGGGAGCTGGAACCGGGCCAAGCGCGCCGCCGGCCTCGTGCCGAGACGATTCGCGACGAAGGAGGAGCTGCTGCGCTGTCTGCGCGAGCTGGGGGAGACGATCGGCCGCACGCCGACCGCAAAGGACGTCGACGCACACCGTGGGCTCGTCCCGTCCAAGTCCCTCTACTGGCACACGTTCGGCTCCCTGACGAACGCGCTGCGGGAAGCCGGCTTCGACGTGCCGGTCGGAGAGGAGCGCCTCGAGCGGGCGATCGAGCAGGGTGAGCAGCTCGCCCAGGAGCTCGGTCGGCTACCCCGATTCGCCGACTGGTCGGACGCGCGCCGGGCCGATCCGCGCCTGCTCAGCGAATGGCAGGTGTACCGCATGTTCGACGCGCGCCGGGGCGCCTGGTCGACGTTCCAGTTCCTCGTCCGCGACCGACTCCTCGAACGAGGGATCCGGGTCGGCTCGGACGGCACCCTACGAGGCTGATCGCGCTCACGGTCACGGCCTGCGCTGCCGATAGGTGCAGGGATGGCACGAGCGCTGCGCAAGATCGAGCCCGAGGACAAGGGCGAGCCGACTCTGCTCGCCGATCCCGAGCGCGCCGACGAGCCCGAGGACGAGGAGAGCGAGCCTCAGCTCCGTGATCCGCTGAAGCTCTACGTGCGTCAGATCGGCGACGGCCGGCTGCTCACCCCGTCCGAGGAACGCGAGCTCGCGCGTCTCAAGGACGAGGGCAGCGAGGACGCGAAGCGCCGCCTGATCGAGGGGAACCTCCGGCTCGTCATGTCGATCACGAGGAACTACACGAAAGCCGGCGTCCCTCTCCTCGACCTGATCCAGGAAGGCAACCTGGGCCTGATCCGCGCCGTCGAGAAGTTCGACTACCGCATGGGCTACAAGCTCTCGACGTACGCGACCTGGTGGATCCGCCAGGCGATCACGCGGGCGTTGGCCGACCAGGGGCGACTGATCCGGCTGCCCGTCCACGTCGCTGACCAGGTTCGCCGGGTCGTCCGCTCGCGCCGCATCCTCGCGCAGAAGCTGAACCGCGATCCGACGATCGCCGAGATGGCGAAGGAGAGCGGCTTCCCGGAGAAGCGCGTCAAGGAACTGCTCGAGCTCGTCGAGGATCCGGTCAGCCTCGAGACGCCGGTCGGCGACGGCGACAGCCTGTACTCGGACATGATCGAGGACAACTCCATGCCGCAGCCCGAGGCCGCGACCGCCGAGACCCTGCAGTCCGTCGAGCTCCGCGAGGCGCTCGACCGGCTCGAGCCCCGGTTGCGCGACGTTCTCGAGCGCCGCTTCGGCCTCGCCGGATCGAACCCGCAGACGCTCGAGTACATCGGCAAGGAACTCGGTATCACGCGCGAGCGCGTGCGCCAGCTCGAGACGCGGGCGCTGAAGGAGCTCCGGACGACCGCGCCCGAGCTCTCGTACTACCTGATCAGCTGAGCCCGGCTGTGCCTAGTACGGAACAGCCTGGATCTCGCGGAGACCCGCGAGCCGGCGCAGCGCCTCGACCTCGATCTGCCTGACGCGCTCTCGCGTCAACCCGAGCCGGCGCCCGATCTCCTCCAGCGTCTTCGGCTCCTGGTCGTCGAGCCCGTAGCGGAGCGCCAGCACCTCGCGCTCGCGCTCCGTGAGCGCCTGGAGCGCCTGCTGCAACGCCTGGCTGCGAAGCGAGAGCTCGACCTGCTCGTCGGGGAGGAGGCCCTCGCCGGCGACGAAGTCCCCGAGAACCGCCTCTTCCTGGTCGCCGACCGGCTGGTCGAGGCTCGTGGCGGCGCGGGCGGCGGCGCGCACCTCGCGCGCCTGCTGGATCGGAAGGCTCGCCTCCTCGGCGATCTCGTCGAGCGTGGGCTCCCGGCCGAGCTGCGTCCACAGGTTCCGCTCGGCGCGGTTCATCTTCTGCAGCCGCTCGACGATGTGGACGGGCATGCGGATCGTGCGCGCCTTGTCCGCCAGCGCGCGGGCGACCGCCTGGCGGATCCACCACGTGGCATAGGTGGAGAACTTGTAGCCACGGCGCCAGTCGAACTTCTCGACGGCGCGGATCAGGCCGAGCGTGCCTTCCTGGATCAGGTCGAGGAAGGGGAGACCCTGGTTGCGGTAGTTCTTCGCGATCGAGACGACCAGGCGGAGGTTCGCCTGGATCATGTGCTGTTTCGCATTTTCGTCGCCGCGCTCGATGCGCTTGGCCAGCTCGACCTCCTGGGCGGCGGTGAGGAGCGGGTGGCGGCCGGCCTCGCGCAGGAACAGCTGCAGCGCGTCGGTCGTGGTCTCGACGGGCGCGGTCAGGACGGCGGCGGCAGTCTCGCGCTCCTCCTCGATCAGCTCGTAGCCGCGCGCCTCGAGCTCGCGAAACACGAGATCGGACTCGACCGGATCGAAGCCGTGAAGATCGAGCAGCTCACCGAGCTCGACCGTCTTGATCGAGCCCTGCGCGTCCGCGGTTTCCAGGAGCTGAAGGAAATCCTCGCTCTGGAAGAGAGTCTCGAAATCGACTGTCGGCTCTTCGGGCCGCTCAGTGGTCGTCATCCACGCCTCGCCTTCCGCTCGTATGCGCCGCCCGGTCGGTCGGCGCGCCGTCCTCCGCAGGCGCCCACCGCGCGGCTAAGCATAGCCATCGACCACGCATGGGCGAAAGGGCCGCGCCTGAATCGGTCCGCACGATAACGCTTGTTATGTCAAGTTGGCGAATTCGGGCAGCCGATCGCCCTCGCGAGCCCTCTCCCTCCGACCGCGGCCACGCCCTCGACATGTGGCTCGCGAGAAGCTTGGGTGCAAATTGCGAACTTTCCCTCGGCCGGAGGTCTTGCGTCCCGCGGCGCCTCGTCGTAGAGTCCCATCTGCGTCGAGCACGGAGCGCCGGTAGGACGAATCCGAGCCAGGCGGCGTCAGGCGAAAGCCGAGCGTCGGCGGGCCCGGAGGACGAAAGCGCCACCGGCTCGACGCATTTTTCTTTGTCGGCGCTCCGGGCCCGCGGATAGGATCTCCCACGACATGCACCTTCGCGCTCCCAGCGTCGCACCAGGTGTCTCGGCGTTCCTCTGGTGTCTCGTGTTCGCCGTCTACGTCTGGCTGTTCGCAGTCGCCGTCGGGGTCTCGGAGGCGGTCGCGGCTCTCCTCGGCGCTCTCGTGGGCGGCGCTGTGTTTCTCCTCGTCCGGCTCTACGGCGAGGATCTGACGCGCCGCCGGCGCGCGCGATCCTGATCACCGGCCAGCGATTGCAACAGATTGTGCGTCTGGTCGCGACCGAGCGCCGCCTCGAGCCTGCGGCGGGCGGGCACACGCCACGTCAGCGCGGTGCCGAGCAGGGCGCAATGCCTGAGCAGTCGGCGCCGTCCATGCGGGTTCTCGATTGCGAAGGTGCTCATCGTCTTTCCTCGCTCCCGTGATCGGCACCGCGGATCAGGCACCTCATCCCTGACGCGAGTGGATTGTCAGTGGAGCTGGAGACGCCGCGCGTCGAATGCGGACGAGTCGAGCTCGGCGCGAAACTCCTCCACCGTTCGCAGCGCGTCGTCGCGGAACACGTGCTCGACGACTCCCACGGCCGCGTCGTTGTGAAACGGCACGTCGACGTGTGCCGCGGAGACGATGTTGATCGACACACGAAGACAGGCCGGGCAGCGGACGGCGAGCCCGACCGAGTCTTCCGCGTGTGCCGGTGCGAGCAGCCAGAACATCGAGGGGAAGACCGGCCGTGGTCGCTCTTCCGGGTAGCAGAAGAAGCTCCACGGCCACTCCCCCGCTCCGATCCGCCGCGCCGCGAGATCGCCGAACTCGTCCTCGACTGGTTCGAGGCGGTCCGTCATCAGGTTCAGGAACACGCCCGAGCCCAGTCCGAGCGGCGCCCAGTCGAGCTCGTCGTGCGCCACGAGCCCAACGTGGTCGTCTCCGCACGCACACGCGTAGCGCACGCTGAACACGGCCGGATGGGACGCCCCGGGCAGCCGGTCGAGCTCGCGGAAGTCGTGGAGCAGCACCCGGGACTGGCCGCCTGTCGGGCACGAGAACGTATACCGCGTGCTCAGCGGGTCGTACATGACGGTGTTCTAGTCGACACGTCGGACGTGTCGACGATCGGCACGGCTAGTACTCGATCAGGGAATAGACGTCGTGACCCTCGAGCTGCTGGCGGCCGTTCAGGAAGCGCAGCTCGATGATGAACGGCAATCCGACGACGACGCCGCCCAGCTGCTCGACGAGCTCGACCGTCGCCTTCGCGGTGCCGCCGGTCGCGAGGACGTCGTCGTGCACGAGCACCCGCTGCCCGGCGCGAATCGAGTCGGCATGCACTTCGAGCTGGTCGAAGCCGTACTCCAGCGCGTACTTGACCGCGACGGTTCGCCAGGGGAGCTTCCCTGGCTTCCTCGCGGGCACGAAGCCGCAGCCGAGTCGGCAGGCGAGTGCCCCGCCGGTGATGTAGCCGCGCGCCTCGGCCGCCAGGACGACGTCCGGCTTGCGCGGCTCCGCCCATGCCGCGATCCGGTCGACGGTCTCGCCGAGCGCCTCCGGATCGGCCAGCAGGGGCATGATGTCCTTGAAGACGACGCCGGGCTTCGGGAAGTCGGGAACGTCACGGATCTTCGCCTTCAGGTCGACGGGCACGCGCGGAGCCTATCGTCCGTCAGCCCGTGGCGAGGCGGCGAAGGCTCTGCCAGAGGAGAAGCTGCGAGAGGTCCTGGACGAGCTCGCCGAGCGCCCGGAGATCCTCGAGCCCCTGCTGGCGGCGTTCGAGGCTCCGCGCGTGCAGCGCCGGCGCCGTGATCTGGCCGAGCAGGCCGGCGTTGCGCTCGGCCGACGTCTGGAAGGTCCGCAGGTGCCTCGCACTCATGCCGAAGGCGGCCAGCTGACCGCAGAGCGCGGCCACCTCGACGTCCGACTCTCGGTATCTGCGCTCCCCACGGACGGTGGTCGGCTGCAGGAGGCCGAAGCCCTCGAGGTCGCGGACGAGGGCCGGAGCGATCTGGGCGCGGGCGCAGAGCTCGTCGAGCGACAGCTCCTGCTCCTCCGTCGCGAGCACGGGTCGCTGCCGTCGCCGGCCCTTCTGGACCGTCGTCGCCAACTCCTGCCGGATGACGCGGAGAGGCAGGAACTCGTCGCGCTGCAGCCGCAGGATCGTCTCGAGGCGGTCGACGTCGTCCTCGCTGAACATCCGGTACCCGCCGCGCGTGCGCCGAGGCGCGAGCAAGCCCTGCTCCTCGAGGTAGCGGATCTTCGAGATCGAGATGTCGGGGAACTCCGCCTTGAGACGGCGGCACACGGCGCCGATCGTCTGCAGACGCGGTGCCTGGGCGGACTGCTCGTATGTCGTCGCCACGCTCATCGGGCGAGGAAGACGAGGCGGTACTTGCCGATCTGCACCTCGTCGTCGTCGGTGAGCGGCGCCTGCTCGATTCGCCGCCGGTTGAGGAACGTCCCGTTGAGGCTGCCGAGGTCCTCGAGCACGAAGAGCCCGTCGACCTCGGCGACGACCGCGTGCCGCCGGGAAACTGTCACGTCGTCGAGGAACACGTCGCAATCCGGCGAGCGGCCGATCGTCGTGCGCTCGCCTTGCAGCATGAACGCCTCGCCCGAGCGCCCGCCTCCGGAGCGGACGACCAGCGCCGGCCCTTCGATGCCCTCGACGCCGGCCGGCGCCTCCTCGGCGACCTGGTCCGGCGTGTAGGTGAGCGTCTGCTCCACTTCGCTGCCCTCGTGCTCGAGCATGGCGCCGCAGCGGGCGCAGAAGTTCGCGGCCTCGGAGTTCTGGAAGCCGCATTCGGAGCAGTAGATGTGGCTCACTCCGCCTCGGGTGAGGCCTTGCGGGCGAGGATCTCGCTGAGACGGTCGACGTCGATGTGTCCGAGCTCCTCCTCCGACTGCCCGCGCTTGCGCGCCACCCGCTCGGCCCGGAGGATGTCGATCTTCCCCTGCAGCAGCCGCCGCTCGTAGGAGACCTCGCTCTCCCTCCGCTCGAGCTCGTCGATCAGACGCTCGAGGTCGTCGTCGCCCAGCTTGGTGAGATCGGGAAGCGCTTCCACGTGGCCCTTTCGTCGGGGTCGGCCGGCCGGCTCATTGAAGCAGCAGGCCGCTCAAGGGTCAACCTCTACTTGAGATTTGCGCCCGGCGCCCGAACTCCTCCCCACGCTCCGCCACGCGCCGACGGCATAGACCACGGCCGCAGCGATCGCCAGGCCGACGCCGATCCAGAACAGCACCAGCGGCCAGCGGTCGTCCTCGTTGGTGACGATCACGCAGCCCACGGCCAGGTAGAGAACCCACGTGGCCGTCTTGCCGAGGAAGTTCACGGAGAACTCGTAGCCGCGCGCCTGGAAGATGCGCGCGCCGGCGATCAGCAGGATGTCACGGCCGAACACGATCACGAGGGCCACCCACGGCAGGCGGCCGTCGAGGTAGAGGAGCAGCACGGCCGAGTCGATCATCAGCCGGTCGGCGAGCGGGTCCGCGTACTTGCCGAACTCCGACTCGACGTGCCAGCGCCGCGCCAGCGCGCCGTCGATCTGATCCGTGACGCCGGCAATGGCGAAGACGACGCCGGCCGCCCAGCTGTGCCCCCCGCTCGCCTGCACCATCAGCACGATGAACACCGGCACGAGCGCGAACCGGAGCACGGTCAACGCATTCGGGAGGTAGCGGTGAAGGCGCGAAACGGCCATCGGCTTCATGCTGTCACGAACGCTCGCCCTCCGGTGCGGGCGTGACAATTCGTCCCAGTGGTGGATGGTCGCGTCTCGCTCCCGGGGTTCGTGACGGCGCACTCGCACGCGTTCCAGCGTGCGCTGCGCGGGCGTGGCGCCGGCGGCGACTTCTGGGCGTGGCGCGAGTCGATGCTCCAGGAAGCCGAGCGGCAGGCGCCGGACACCGTCCGCGAAACGTATGCGCAGACCTTCCGCGAGCTGAGGGCCGCCGGCTACACGGCCGTCGGCGAGTTCCACTACCTGGGCCTCGCAGAGGCGCTCGCCGCCCTCGACGCGGCTCGAGCCGCCGGTATCGAGATCGTCCTCCTGCTCGCGGCGTACGAGCGTGGCGGCCTGGAGCGCTTTCGGCAGGAGTCGGTCGAGGACTACCTCGGCCAGATCGAGCGGCTCCGGGAGAGCGGTGGCCGTGTTGGCCTCGCCCCCCACTCCGTGCGGGCCTGCTCTGCCGCCTGGCTGACCGAGATCGGGCGGTACGCCGCACGCGAGGAGCTCGTGCTGCACGTGCACGCGTGCGAGCAGCCGCGCGAGATCGAGGAGTGCCTCGCCGAGCACGGCGTCCGCCCGATCGAGCTGCTCGCGCGGTGCGGCTGCCTAGGCCCGTCGACGACCGTCGTCCACGCCACTCACGCCAGCCCGGCGGAGCTCGACATGCTCGCCGACGCCGGCACGACCGTGTGTCTGTGTCCGACGACCGAGGCGAACCTCGGCGACGGCTTCCCGCCGCTCGAGGGGCTGCTCGAACGGCGGATCCGACTGGCGATCGGCTCCGACTCGAACGTGCGGATCGACCCGCTGGAGGAGCTGCGGGAGCTGGAGGGAACAGCCAGGCGTCAGACCGGCCGGCGTCAGGTCATCGCGGTCTCCGAACTGCTCGAGATCGGCTCGGCGAACGGCGCCGCGTCCCTCGGCCTGGACGTCTGGGCGAGCGTCGAACCGGATCTCACGGATCCGTCGCTCCAGGGCGTCGAGCTCGGCGACGTTCCGGCCGCGCTCGTCTTCTCGTGTAGCGCCGATGTGTTCGCCCGCTGAGCGCGCGGCCGGCCCGGAAAAAAAAGAGGCGGCGGGTTTCCCCGCCGCCTCTCGTGTCGCCTCTTGCGAGACGACTTGGGGGTGATATCGAGCTAGACGTTCACCTTCACAAGCCCAGTGCCCCAGTTGCTGAACTCGCTGCGGGTGCCTCCACACGAAGGATCGAAGAGGAACGTCGCATCGTCACAGCTCGGGAACTGGATGTACTCCGTCGCCAGGTACGCCATGTGATTATCCGTCACGGCGGCGGAGTAGTCGCCCCAACGCGGGCTTCCGAAGAAGTACCACGCGAAGTCGTCCAGTACATCCTGGCCCGCGAGAACCACGGGGATGCTGGCGACTGGAGCGGTGTCGCTCATCTTGGAAACGGCAACACTCGGGAAGTTCGTGTTACCCGTGAGCGTGTAGACCATGGCAGCACTCGTCCCCGTCGGGGTCGAGGGGGCGATCGCCGGGAAGACCACGTCGTTGTTCCAGTTCGCGACGTAACCCTGTCCGTTGACCTTGCCAGCCACCACGAACGGACCGGCGAACGCGGTTGCGGAGATGTCGAAGTACGCGATCCCCGACCGGCGGTGCAGATGCCCAAGCGGGTCGGGCACGAGCGCGTCGGTGTTCACACCGGACCAGAGATGGGCCCCGGTCGTCGCCGGCTTGACCGACTGGACCTGGTTCATCCGGTCGTCGTTGTTCGCAATCGGCCCAGGCTCACAGAACGGGCCCACGGAGAAGTCGCAGAAGGGCGTGTTGCCCGACCCCGGCTGCTCCGCATACGGCGAGTAGAACGGCGTATCCGTGAACGGGAAGCCGTAACTCTCCGTACCGACGATTGCGTAGTTCACGTAGATCGTCGGGAAGAACGCGCTGATCGAGTTGCTGTTCGTGAACGACCAGAGAGCGACACGGTTGTCGACCGACCCGAACCAGTCGAGCGCCGACAGTGCGAACTCCGTGCCACCATGCTCGGTCACCTGTGACAGGTTCGGCGACAACGAGGGCTGCACCGAGTACCAGCAGTACGCGGAGAGCGGGAAGCCGACCGAACCACAGCCGTCGACACCCTCAGGCGTTGCGAACAACGCGCCGAGGTCGCCGTAGACGATGTTCGGGAAGATGAACCCGGCCGCCAGAGCGGACGAGTCGATGATGTAGATCTGGGCGCCGTTGAACGCCGGCGAATCCCAGTCGAACGAGTTCGTCGAGATGTACAGCGCGGCCTTGTCCATCCCCATCAGGGGCTGGTCGGCCAGACAACCGTCAGGCCCACAGGTCGTCCCGTCGAAGCTCGTGTCGAGGACGTAGATGTTGTAGATCGACAACGGATCCGACGTCGTGCTCACGCCGATGAACACAGCAGAGCCGGGAGCACAACCAGGCGGACCATAAGCGACCTCCGTCACGAACCACTTGCGCGTGACGTTGTCGTAGGTCACCCTCGGATCAGAGACCGAGCAATAGCCCGTGGCCAGGATCGCCGGTGCCCAGAACTGCTCCATGGGCTCCGCATTGGTCACGTGACCGAAGTTCTGGTCGCTGATCGCGAACACGTTGTTCACGGCCTCGAACACGAAGCCGTTACCCGAAGCCAATGCCTGGTCAGGCGGCGTGTCGGTGTACCCACCGACCGAATCCTGATTGAAGGCATTCAGACCCCGTGCTTTCGCAACAGCCCCACCCGACTTGATCGGCAGGCTGTGGGCATGCGGCGGACCGATCACAGGTGCCTGTCCGGCCGCGGCAGAGCCATTCGGCGTTGCATGTCCGGCCGGACCCAGCTTGCCGGGGATCCCCCGGTCATGCGCCTTGATGGCCGGTGCGTTGGCTGGTGCGTGTGCGTTGATGAACTTCGGCTGATGGGGCGCGGACGGTGTGAAATGACCGACACCGACCTTTTGAGCCGCATTCTTCTTCGGACTCAGCTGCACGCCCTTGCCGGCGGCTTGCGTCGATTTATGCGACGAGGTCGCTGCGCTCACCGACGCAGCTGCCAGTGCAGCCACCAGCAAAGCGGCGAAAAAAACCGCTGGTGCAAGTTTGCGTCGCTTCACAGATTCCTCTCCTCTCGATTCCAACTTCTTCTCTCCTCCTCCTCAAACAGCACTGCAACAAACATCCCTGCCTTCGAGGCCATCACCCCCCTTTCGAACGTCTAGCTTTCCCCCAATACCAACATGTCCTGCTGGCAGTACGTTTGGTGCAGGCACTCCCTGAGTCCTCCGAGGAGCTTGCGCACCTTGTGACGATGGACATTCCTAGCAGCGGATGCGGACGGTGAGCACCGTAGCACGGCCTCTCGCGACCTCCGCGAGTTGCCCAGGGCGCGGCACGCCCCAGCGGTCGTACAACCGTGTCACTGCCCGTCACACGCACTGCAGGCATGAGCCTAGACGGCGGCGCGTCCAAAAGCAAGTTGAAGGGAGACCCATGAAAGGCTGCATTGAAGCGCCTTTTGGGTCGCTCGAAGTGGTGCAGACAGCAGCGGCCGTCATCGTCGCCACCTGGCCAGGTTCGGCTCCAAACTGCCGTTTCCTGCCCTGTGCAGCGGCTTTCCGGCTCGCGTCCGACGAGTTCGAGGTCGTGCTCCCGGTTCGGTAAAGGCCGGTCCAGTACGCCGTCCGCGTGAGGTACGCCCGCGCCGCCTGCTTGCCGTGCAGGCCGTAGGTTCCGTCGTAGCTCGCATACGGCTGGGCGACGGGGGAGCTGGCCGGGCCGGCGGCGACCGCGAGCTTGCGCGGGAGCGGCGTGAGCGCCGGCTCGATCTGCGTGCCTTCGTGCCACTCGTTGTAGCTCGTGATCGTGACGCGGTCGGCGCCGGCGTGGATCGCTGCCTTCCACATCGCGTCGTATGTGGCCCCGTTGTCCCGCCCTCGAACGTGGGTGTCGCCGGTGGCACGCAGCGCGTCGTAGCCTGGCCCGACGGACGGCGCGCAGAGGAGACCGGCGCTATGGGCGCGCGCGCACAGCGGGCCGAACGTCGCCGGGCCGAAGCTGACGACGTCGTAGGTGTAGACGCCGGCGAAGTGGTCGGCCGCCGCGCGGGCGACGTTGGTCGTCTGCGCCAGCACCTGTACTCCCGGGAGAGAGCCGAGGAGCGTGACCCAGCTCGCGTCGTCGATCTCGAACGGGTGGTAGACGTAGAAGCGTCCGATCCCGAGCGCTCGCAGATGGGCGATGTCGGAGGTGACGCTCGCGGTGGTCCGCGCGGTGTACGGCTCGATCTGAGCGGCGACTTTGAGACCCTGCTTCGCGGCCATACGGACAATCATCGGCAGCCGGAGGTCTTCAATCGAGCCCCAACCCCACCACGAGCTCACGACCTCCTGGATGCCGGCAGCGGCGATCTCCTTCATCTGGGCCGCGACGACGCGCGGATCGGCGCTCGAATACGCGCCGCGGGCCGGGTAGTAGCTCGTCGCCAGGTCGAGGGGTGGAATGTGGCCGTTCTGGTTCCAGTGGAGGTAGCTGCCGTCGACCTGCGGGTTTCCGTACCACGGGTAGTAGAAGATCGACGTCTGCCTCGGCGGAGCGGTGCTCGCTCCTCCGGGTGCGCCGGCCGGCACGAGGAGCGCGAGCAACCCGAGGACGAGGGCTAGTAGGCGTGTCATTCCGCAGAGGCCGGATGGCCTGACCGCGGATCATGACACCCGCAGCCGCCGGAATCTACCCGAGCCGGTAAGCATTTCCTGCTTTCCGTCTCCAGAAGGCACGCGAACCGATCCGCGGCGGAGTCCGGGCTCGGCCCGGGCGTAGCTCTGGCCACGGGCCACACGTTGCGAAGAAGAAGGGGGCACACGGGGGAAACATGGTTTCCCCCGTGGGAACGATCGGGGCGCCGAGATTCGAACTCGGGACCTCTAGTCCCCCAGACTAGCGCGCTAACCAGGCTGCGCCACGCCCCGGCGCCCCTACTGTAGCCAAGTACGGGCGAACCGACCGGGCCGCCCTCCGCGGCCTCTCTACCCAATCTCTGCCCAGACCTAGTTCTCGTGCACCGGGGGAACCATCGAGGCTTGAGGCACTTCGGGCAGTTGTACTCCCCTGAGACGTGACCGATCGTGTAGCGACGACCGTGCTCGTCGTCGACGCCGACATGCTCTCCCGAAACTGCGCGACGCCGACAGGAGTCTCGAACGCGCCCACTTCCCTTCGTTTCGGCTCCGGGCTCGGACGAGCCCGGCCGGGCTCTCGTCGAGCATTCACCATGACCGCGTCGGCGAGCATCTGGGCGACGCGCCTTGTGTGTCCGCCACGGTGGTCGTTCAGATAGCCGTCACCGCTGCCCTTTCCACGCGAGCGCCAGATGAGCCAGCGCCACAACGAGGAGCGCGACCAAGAGCCCGGGAATCATCATCGTCGATCACTTCCGTCCATATCCTGAATCCACTTCGCCAAGGGCTCTTCGTAATCGCGTCACTGTCGGCCGCCAACCGGCCGGAGCCGTGCGCCTCAGTGCTCCGCATTGAGCCCTCAGCCCTTTGTCCATGCCGTCACAACGCTATGAAGGACGCGGCGTCGAACCATCCGGGCGCACACGTAAAGCGAGCGCGGGCTAGTACGGGCGCCGTTTTGGCACGGATGCGGGCCAGCGTCAGGCGGCTGGACATTCGACCGCCGCGTCCCGGGGCTGGGTGCGGTGCGGGCGGCTCGTCTTAACGAACCGCCCGCTCACTTGATTTCGTTGCTCGGTGTTGCGGCTACTGACTAGTGATCTTTCCGACGTGAATCGCGATGACCTTGGAGAGGCCGAGTTGCATCGGAGACACTGAGTCGGGCGTGCCACACGCGAAGGTGGCGGTTCCGGCATCGCTGTACGTGTGCGCCACCTCGAGCGTGACCGCACCCACGTTCTTCGGGAACAGCGTGATCACGCTCCCATCGCCGTCGGCACCCGCGCCGAGGGTACCGGCAATCAGCGTGCAGTTCACGGTGCCGCCCGTGTTCTGTGCCGCCCCGACGGACGCCTTGGCGATGATCACGTAGCTGCCCGCGGCGGGAACGTTGAGCGTCACCGTGGCAGACGCACCGCCCTTGACGAATGGAAGGGTGGCGGTGCTGGACTGCACGAACGCCTCACTCGGTCCGGCAGGACCGGCAGGACCCTTGAACCCTCGCGGCCCCCGCGGACCGGCCGGACCTCTCGGACCCCGCAGGCCCGTGCCGGGCACCGCCGACACGCCCAGCTTGGACAAACGACTCACGTCCTTCCCTCCTCGGGTTGCTTACCGCTCAACACAGACGCTTATCCAAGCCGAGCTGGACGCTGGCGTAGTCCGCGGTGCCGGCGGTTGACGTCGCCCGTGTGGACGTCGAGCGCGTCGTGCCGCGCCACGCCCCGGCACGGGCCGTCTAGCCCGCGCAGCCTCAAGTCATCCGCGCCGACTGCCGAAGACTCGGCCATGAGGCGAACCGCGCGACTTGCGGCCGTCTTGGCGTTCCTCGGGGTAGCCCTCGCGCTGCCCGCGTCCTCGCTCGGCGCCGGCAGCTCGCAGGTGGCGGCTGTCCAGGTGGCGCTGCGGGCGCAGCACCTCTACACGGGAACCGTTGACGGCGTCCTCGGCCCCGGGACGGCGGCTGCGCTCGCCGCGGCCCAGCGCCGGGCGGGCCTCGTGCCGAACGGCGCCCTGGGGCCGCAGACCCTCTCCGCGCTCGGCCCGCTCGCGGGCCCCACGCTCGGGGCGCGCACCCTCGCGCCCGGCGCGGTCGGCGGCGACGTCGTCGAGCTCCAGTTCCTGCTCGCCTGGCACGGATTCCCCTCCGGGACGTTCGACGGCGGCTTCGGGTCGCACACGGAGGCGGCGCTCCTGCGCTTCCAGCGCTGGGCCGGCCTGGCGGCGGTCGGTGTCGTCGGCTCGGCGACCGTGGCCGCGCTGCACGCACCAGCCCCCTCCTGCCCGGTGGCACTCGCATGGCCGCTCCGGGCCACGGTCGGCGACCCGTTCGGTCCGCGCGGCGCGGCGTTCCATCCCGGCATCGACCTCCCGGCTGCACCCGGCACGCCGGTTCACGCCGCTGCAGTCGGCACCGTCACCTTCGCCGGGCCGACGACCGGGGGTTACGGGAACCTCGTCGTCGTCAAAGGCGGGGCCGGGGTGGCGACCATGTACGCGCACCTGTCGCGGATCCTGGCCTACCGCGGGGAGCCGGTGACCGTCGGCACGCTCGTCGGCCTCGTCGGTGCGACCGGCGAGACGACCGGCCCGCACCTCCATTTCGAGGTGCGCGTGCGCGGCGCCGCCGTCGACCCGCTTCCGGCGCTCGGCTAGCTCGGCTCGCCGCCGGGAAGATCTGTGCGAGCGCTCCGCCTACTCGCCGCGCAGGCGACGGTAGAGCCTGTCGACGAGATCCGGCATGCGCTCGAGCCCGTCCGTGATCACGCGGATCCGGTACTCGAGGAAGTGCTCGGGCTCGACGGCGAGCCCCTTGGCGAGCTTCGCGATGACGTCGTTGGACGGCACCGGGCGGCTTCCGTGGACGATGTGGTTGAGGTAGCCGGCCGAGAGGCCCGTCTTCGCGGCCAGGCCGCGGTAGGTCGTGCCGGTCTCCTCCATGAGCCGCTCGACGGTCGCGCCGAAGGGCTCCTCGCTGAAGCGGCGACGCTTGGGCACGGCTAGACCAGCTCCTCGGGCGTCGCGCGCCGCTCCTCGCCCGACGCGCGGTCGCGGACGTCGACACACCCGTCCTCGAGGCTCTTCTTCCCGGCGGTGACGCGGATCGGGATCCCGATCAGGTCGGCGTCGGCGAACTTCTCCCCCGCGCGCGCGTCGCGGTCGTCCAGGAGGACCGAGCGGCCCGCGGTTGAGAGCACCTCGGCCGCGCGGGCCGCGATCTCCTCACCGCCGGGCAGCGCGATCACGTGCGCATCGTACGGCGAAATCGCCGCGGGCCACACGAGTCCGTGTTCGTCGCCGCGCTGCTCGACCGCGGCGGCCATGACCCGGGCCGGCCCGATGCCGTAGCTGCCGCCGAGCAGAGGCTTCTCGACACCGTCCTCGTCGAGGAACGTCGCGTCGAGCCCGGCGCTGTACTTGTCGGCGAAGTAGAAGATGTGGCCGACCTCGATCGCAACCTGAAACGTGAGCTCGCCGCCGCACTCCGGACAGCAGTCGCCCTCGACGGGCTCGCGCAGGTCGGCGAAGCGGGGCTTGTAGTCGCGGCCCGCCTGCACTCCCCGTAGGTGCCAGCCGTCGCGGTTCGCGCCCGCAACGAACTGCCCCTCGCGGAGCGCCAGGTCGGAGACCACCTCGCCCTCGAAGCCGATCGGGCCGAGCGACCCGCCGGAGGCGCCGAACGCCCCGCGGATCTCCTCGTCGGTCGACGGATGCGAGCCGATCCTGAGAGCCGAGAGCAGCTTCGACTCCGAGAGCCGGTCGTCGCCCCGCACCAGGGCGAGGACGACGCGGCCGTCCTCGGTCGTCACGGGCATCGCCTTCGAGGTCGCGGCCAGGTCGACCCCGAGGAACTCGGCGAGCGCCTCGCAGGTGGTCACGCCGGGGGTCTCGACCTCCTCCGGCCGGTCCAGCGGCGCGGGAAACTCGGGCGCCCGCGGCACCCCCTGGGCGATCTCGGCGTCGGCGGCGTAGTCACCGTGCTCGCAGCGAACGAGCGTGTTCTCGCCGGAGGTCGAGGGAGCGAGGAAGTCGAAGGTGAGCTCACCGCCCATGATCCCGCTCTCGGCCCGTACCTCGTGGGCCTCGATGCCGCAGCGCTCGAAGATCCGGTGATAGGCCTCGCGGTTCTTCTCGAACGAGACGACCGCGGCCTCCTCGCTGCGGTCGAACGAGTACGAGTCCTTCATGATGAACTCGCGCAGGCGCAGCAGGCCGCCCCGGGGGCGAGGCTCGTCGCGGTCCTTGGTCTGGAAGTGGTACCAGAGCTGCGGCAGCTGCTTGTACGACTGGATCTCCCGCGCGTGGAACGTGACCGTTTCCTCGTGCGTCAGCGGGAGGATGTAGTGGCGGCCGTTCCGGTCGTGGAGGTGGAAGATCTCGGGGATCTTGTCGCGACCGGTCGCCTCCCAGAGCTCGACCGGCGTCAGGACCGGCATCAGCATCTCCTGGCTTCCGATCGCGTCCAGCTCCTCGCGGATGATCTGCTCGACCTTCCGGTGGACGCGCCAGCCGAGCGGCATCAGCGTCCAGAGGCCGGCGGAGACCTGGCGGATGAAGCCGCCGCGGACGAGCAGCTTGTGCGAGAGCGCCTCGGCATCCGCCGGCGCTTCGCGCAGCGTCGGAAGAAAAAGCTGTGAGGCCCGGACGATCATCGCTGTCGCCGAGGCTACTAGGACTCGACCGGGACGGGAGACTCGAGCGGGATCTCGGACATCTCGGCCATGGCCAGTGCGGCCGGTTTGGCCATCTTCAGCCGCGTCGGCCGGCGCATGCCCTCGGCGATCCACCTGTCGATCTCGTGGAAGAGCTCGTCGATCAGGATGTCGGAGGAGACCTTCTTCAGCACGCGCCCGTGCGCGTAGATGAAGCCGACGTCACGGCCGCCCGCGATCCCGAAGTCGGCGTCTCCCGCCTCGCCGGGGCCGTTCACCGCGCAACCCAGGACGGCGACCTCGATGTGCTGCGGGTAGGCGCGGAGCCGCTCCTCGACGACGACGGCGAGGCTCTCGACGCCGACGTTGTCGCGGCCGCAGGAGGGGCAAGCGATCATGATCGGGCCTCGCTCGCGCAGCCCGAGCGCCTTCAGGATCTCCCAGGCAGTCTCGACCTCCTTGACCGGGTCGGCGGTCAGCGAGACGCGCATCGTGTCGCCGATCCCGTCGACGAGGAGCGCGCCCATGCCGACGGCGCTCTTGATCGAGCCGGAGAACGGCGTGCCCGCCTCGGTCACACCGAGGTGGAGCGGGTAGGGCACTTTCTCGCTGAGCATCCGGTAGGCGCGGATCATCGTCGGCACGTGGCTCGACTTGACGGAGATCTTGAAGTCGTGGAAGTCGAGCTTCTCGAGCAGCTCCACCTCCTCGATGGCCGCTGCCACGAGTGCCTCGGCCTGGTCCTTCTGCGCCAGCGCCGCGAGGTGCTTCGGGAGCGAGCCCGAGTTGGCGCCGATCCGCATCGGGATCCCCGCCTGCTTCGCGGCCCTCACGACGAGCTCGACCTTGTCCGGGCCGCCGATGTTCCCCGGGTTGATCCGGACAGCCGCGACGCCGCCCTCGATCGCCCGCAGGGCCAGCGACGCGTTGAAGTGGATGTCCGCGATCACAGGAAGCGGCGACAGCCTGACGATCAGCGGCAGAGCGTCGGCGTCCTCGCTCTTCGGCACCGCCACGCGGACGATCTCGCAGCCGGCCGAGGCGAGCGCGGCGATCTGCGCCGTCGTCGCCTCGACGTCGTGCGTCTTCGTCAGCGTCATCGACTGGACGACCACGGGAGCGCCGCCGCCGATCTTGACGCCGCCGACAGTTATCGACCGCTTGCTCGCCACTCCTTCTAGCTTAACGACCGCTCGCGATCGAAACCGATCGCGGCCACGCAGGCTCGGTCGTCCTAGCCGCCGCCGAGACGGCTGACGTCGTTCGAGAGGCCGATGATGAAGAGCAGCAGGAAGACGGTGATGCCGACAGCCGAGACGCGCTCGTAGACCTCCCTGGCGATCGCGCGGCCGCGGATGCCCTCGAGCAGCGAGAACGCGATGTGGCCGCCGTCGAGCGGCAGGAGCGGGAGGAGGTTGAAGAGCGCGAGCGAGAGGCTGATGAAGGCGAGGATCGAGAGGTACGACGCCCAGCCGTAGTGGACGGCGTCGGCGCTGTTCTTGACGATGCCGACGCTGCTCGAGAACTGCTTCCTGTCCTTCGAATGGAACAGCCCGCCGAGCGCGGTCGCGGTCTCGCGTGACACGGTCCCCGTGGTCTTGAAGGACTGCCAGACGGCCGCGCCGAAGCCGAGCGGCTGGCCGGAGAGGGCGAAGCCGAGCCGGTAGCGGTTGTCGGTCGTATCGAGCACCGGCCGCTGCGGGCGCAGCGTGACGAGGTTGCCCTTCCGGAGCACGGTGAGCGTCACCGGCCGGCCGCGCGACGCCGAGATCCTGTTCGAGATCTGACCTGCTGTGACGGGCCTCCCGCCGATTCCGACGACCTGGTCACCGGCGACGAGCCCGGCCGCCTGGGCACGGCTGTCCTTGAGCACGATGGCCACCTTGTTCGTGGCGTTCCAACCCGCGACCATGAACACGACCGCGAACAGGACGATCGCGAAGACGAGGTTCGTGAACGGCCCGGCGGCGATCGCGGTCACGCGCTTCCACGTCGGCGCGCGCCAGTACGCCTGCGCCGAGAGCGCGTCCTCGAGGTCCTGCACCTGCTTCTCGACGGGAGGCACATCGAGCTCGAGAGCCCGCTGGTGGAACTCGGCCAGCCTCAGCTTCGCCGAGTCGAAGTCCTCCGCCGCGAGGGCGCGCTTCAGCCGCTCGGCCGGCCCGACGAGCTCCGGCGCCGCGTGCAACGCACGGGCGAAGACGTGGTCGACGTCCTTTGCGGCCGGGCGGTGCATCCCGGGGATGCGGACGTAGCCGCCGAGCGGAATCGCGCCGATGCCGTACTCGATGCCTCTCCGCTTCACCTTGACGAGCGCGGGCGGAAAGCCGATGTAGAACTTCCGCGGCCGCATCCCGACGGCGAGCGACGCGAAGAAGTGGCCCGCCTCGTGGATGAGGATCAGGAAGGCCAGGCCCAGGATGGCGATCGCGAAGCTCATGCGGGCTGCAGGGCCGTCTCTGCGACGCGGCGCGCCCCGGCGTCCGCCCGGATCAGCTCGTCGAGGTCGGCCGCCGGCTCGCCGGAGACGGTGTCGAGCGTCCGCTCGACGGTCTCGGCGATCTCGAGGAAGCCGATGCGGCCTTCGAGGAACGCGGCGACGGCGACCTCGTTGGCCGCGTTGAACGCGCAGGGGAACGTGCCCCCGCGCAGGCCGGACTCGCGGGCCAGAGTGAGCATGGGGAACGTGTCGGCGTCCGGCGCGTGGAACTCGAGGGTGAGCCCGGACGCGAAGTCGAGCGGCGGCACGGGCGTCGCGGCGCGCTCGGGATAGGTGAGCGCGTACGAGATCGGCACGCGCATGTCCGGGTAGCCGATATGGGCCAGTGCGGCCCCGTCGCGAAAGCGGACGATCGAGTGCACGACCGAAGCCGGGTGGACGACGATCTCGATCCGCTCGTACGGCACGCCGAAGAGGAAATGCGCCTCGATCAGCTCGAGTCCTTTGTTGGCGAGCGTCGCCGAGTCGATCGTGATCTTCGGTCCCATGCTCCAGGTTGGGTGGGCAAGTGCCTCCTCGGGCGTGACGCCGGTCAGCTCCTCGCGGACGCGCCCCCGGAACGGTCCACCGGATGCGGTCAGCACCAGGGATTCGATTTCTGCGGCGGATCGGTTCTCCAGGCACTGGAAGAGCGCCGAATGCTCGCTGTCGACGGGCAGCAGCTTCCCTCCTCCCCGCTCCCGCGCACGGAGCGCGAGCGCGCCAGCCGCGACCAGGCTCTCCTTGTTCGCGAGCGCGAGATCGGCGCCGCGCTCGAGCGTCCAGAGCGTCGCCGGCAGGCCCGCGAAGCCGACGACGGCGTTCAGCACGACATCGGGCTCGGCCCGCTCGAGCAACTCGACGAGGTCGCCTCCGACCTGCGTGAGCGGTGCCAGCCCGTCGATCGGCTGTGACCCGGATGCCGCCGCGACGAGCTCGAGGTCGGGGTGCGCGTCGATGATCTCGAGCGCCTGCCTCCCGATCGAACCGGTGGCGCCCAGGAGGGCGATCCGTTTCATCTGCGTTCCAGTGTAGGGGGTCAGGTGGTGTAGGCGAGGATCGTGTAGAAGGCCGCGACCGAGGCGAACAGGATCGAGTCGATGCGGTCGAGCATGCCGCCGTGGCCGCCGAGCAGGCTGCCCGTGTCCTTTGCGCCCATGTCCCGTTTGAGCATCGACTCGAACAGGTCGCCGGCCGGGGCAGCGACGGCGATCACGAGGCCGAGCAGCAGCGCCTGGCCGATCGAGAGGTACGTGTTCTTGTCGTGGTAGAGAGCGACGAAGGTGACGAAGACGCAGGCGATGCTCCCGACGACGAAGCCCTCGAGCGTCTTGCCGGGCGAGAGGGCCGGGGCGAGCTTGTGCCGGCCGAGGGCGCGGCCGCCGAGGTACGCGAAGGTGTCGTCGGCGAAGACAGCGAGCAGCAGCGTCAGCGACGCGAGCCGCCCGTGGTCCGGGATCGCGCGCAGGATCAGCACGAAGCCGAGGCCGAAGCCGATCCACGCCGGCCCGAGCAGCGTCGTCGCCACGCTCACGGTCGCCGAGCCGCTCGTGCCCGCAAGACCCTTGAGTAGGAACGCAAGCCCGAGCGAACCGAGCAGGGCACCGAGCGCCCAGGTCGTCGTGCCCACCTGGATGGCGATCAGGACGCCGACGAGGCCCGCGTGACCGGCGATCCCGATCGGCCGCAGCGGCTTCGTCATCGTGTACAGCTCGTGGAGTGCGACCACGCCTGCGACGAGTACGAGGGCGAACAGCCACCAGTGCCCGAGCCAGACGAGGCCGATGACGAGCGGCAGCCCGATCGCGGCGACGAGCAGTCTGGAGGCCAGGTTCGTCATCGACGACCTGCCGCGCCGGTCGGGACGCGGTGTGACCTGGATGGGGTGCGGCTGGTCGGTCATCGGCCGCCGAAGCGCCGCCGCCGGCTCGCGTACTCGCCGAGCGCGTGCTCGAGGTCACGTGGGCCGAAGTCGGGCCAGAGCTTGTCGACGAAGGCGAGCTCGGCGTACGCGAGCTGCCAGAGGAGGAAGTTCGAGATGCGAAGCTCGCCGGACGTGCGGATGAGCAGGTCGGGGTCGGGCAGCTCCGGCGCGTCGAGATTCGCGGCGAACACGTTCTCGTCGATCTCGTCCGCCTCCACCCCGCTCTCGACGATCCGGCGCGCGGCCTCGACGAGCTCCGCGCGGCCGCCGTAGTCGAACGCGACCCACAGGTTCAGCCGGGAGTTCAGCTCCGTCCGGTCCTCCATCGCGGCCATGCGGCTGCGGAGCCCCTCCGGCGCGCGGTCGCGGCGGCCGATGAACCGCACGCGCACGCCCTGCTCCGCCAGGTCAGGCAGCTCACGCTCGATCGTCTCGGCGAAGATCTCCATCAGCGCGTCGACCTCTTCACGCGGGCGAGACCAGTTCTCGGTCGAGAACGCGAAGATCGACAGGTCGTGGATTCCGAGGTCGATGGACGCCTCGACGATCCTGCGTACGGTGCGCGCCCCTGCGCGGTGTCCGGCCGCCGTCGGCAGGTGCCGCCGCTTCGCCCAGCGGCCGTTGCCGTCCATGATGATGGCCACCGACTGCGCGACGTCCGGCGACTCGCGCTCCGGGAGCGGCCGGAGCCGCCTGAGCGACCGGATGCGCGTCATGAAGTTCACGTGCGGGCGGGAGAGCAGGGCCACAGGGCGGGCTCAGACCTCCATGATCTCCGCTTCCTTGCGCTTCAAGAGCTCGTCGATCTTGTGGACGTGGTCGTCGGTCAGCTTCTGGACGGCGCCTTCGGCGCGCCGCTCCTCGTCGTCGCCGACCTGCCCCGACCGTACGAGCTCCTCGAGGTGTCGCATGACGTCGCGCCGCACGTTGCGCACGGCCACGCGCCCCTCCTCGGCGTAGTTCCTCGTGACCTTGACGAGCTCCTTGCGCCGCTCCTCGGTCAACTGGGGGATCGGAAGCCGGATCAGCTTGCCGTCGTTCGAAGGCTGAAGGCCGAGGTCCGACTCCATGATCGCCTTCTCGATCGCCTTGATCTGCGAGGGGTCGAACGGCTGGATCGTCAGCATCCGCGGCTCGGGGACGTTGATCGTCGCCATCTGCTTGAGCGGGGTCGGCGTGCCGTAGTACTCGACCGAGATGCGGTCGAGCAGCGCTGCCGACGCGCGGCCGGTGCGCACCGAGTTGAAGTGCTCGTGTGTGGACTCGACGGACTTGTCCATCCGTCGGGTCGCGTCTGAGATGAACTCGTCGATCGTGGCAGCCACTCTCACTCGCCTCCGGGGGTCGAAATGATCGTGCCGACCCGCTCCCCGGAGACGACGCGGCGGATGTTGCCGTCCGCGAGACCGAAGACGTAGATCGGCAGCCTGTTGTCCATGCAGAGGGAGAGCGCGGTCGTGTCCATCACCTTGAGGCCGCGCTCGATCGCCTCGAGGTGGGTCAGCCTGGGCAGGAGCTTCACGTCCGGGTCGAGCCTCGGGTCGCCGTCGTAGACGCCCTCGACCTCGTTCTTCGCCATCAGGATCGCCTCCGCGCCGACCTCGAGCGCGCGCAGCGCCGCGGCCGTGTCGGTGGTGAAGAACGGGTTGCCGGTTCCGGCCGCGAAGATGACGATGCGCCCCTTCTCGAGATGGCGGACGGCGCGGCGGCGGATGTACGGCTCGGCCACCTCGGCGACCGTGATCGCCGAGAGCACCCGCGTCTGGGCGTCGCGCCGCTCGAGCGCGTCCTGCACCGTGAGGGCGTTGAGGACGCTTCCGAGCATGCCCGCGTAGTCCGCAGTCGAGCGGTCCATCCCGGCCGCGGCGCGGTCCATGCCGCGGATGATGTTCCCGCCGCCGACGACGATCGCGAGCTCGACACCCTGGCGGTGGACGCCGACGACCTCGTCGGACAGCGATTCGACGCGTTCCTGGTCGATGCCGAAGTCACGGTCGCCGGAGAGCGCCTCGCCGGAGAGCTTCAGCAGGATGCGCTTGAAGCTCGCGGCGGGTGCGGGAGCGGGCGTCGGACTCGCCGTCACGCGCTTACTCTGCCACGGACAGGCGCCGGAACTCGAGCACCTCGATCTCCGACTCGGCAAGCACGTCTCGGACCCTGCGGTTCGGGTCGTGGATCCAGGCTTGGTCCTCGAGCACGATCTCCTCGAGCCACTTGCGGATCCGGCCCTCGACGATCTTCTCGCGCACCTCGTCGGGCTTGTCCTGGACGTCGGGCTGCTTGGCGAGGATCTCCTTCTCGGCGGTGATCTCCGCCTCGGGCACGTCGCCGCGGCTGACGTAGAGCGGCGCCGAGGCGGCGATGTGCATTGCGATGCGGTAGGCCTGGTCGCCGTCGCCGCGAGCGTGGACGAGCACGCCCAGCTTGTTCGCGGGCGGGTGGACGTAGGCGCTCAGCACGTCGTCGCCGCCCCCTGCCTGGTAACGGACGGCGTCGCGCACGACGACGTTCTCGCCCAGCTTGGCGATCAGCTCGGCCCGCTCGCCGTCGAGCTCCTCGACCGCGTTCGGCCCGTGCTTCTCGACGGCCGCGAGCACGCGCTGCGCGAAGACCATGAAGTCGGCGGTGTTCGAGACGGGCTCCGTCTCGCAGCCGACGGCGACCATCGCGCCGACGTCCTCCGTAGACAGGTCGAAGACGACCTTGCCCTCCGTCGTCTCGCGCCCGGCCTTTTTCGCCGCCTGCGCGAGGCCCCGCTCGCGGATTGCCTTGACCGCGGCATCCATGTCGCCCTCGGTCTCGACCAGGGCGCGCTTGCAATCCATCATCCCCGCGCCGGTTCGCTCGCGGAGCTCCTTGACGAGGCTCGCCGGGATCTCGGTCACGAGGGCACCTCCTCCGCGGCCGGAGCGGCCTCGGGCACTGGGGCGGCGGCGGCAGCCTCAGGCTCGGATGCCTCGGCCGGCGGCTCCGCCTCTGCGGCTGGCGCAGCCTCGGCGGCGGGCGCAGGCTCGGGCGCGGCCGGCGCCTGCAGCTCCTCGGCGGTCACCTTCTGCTTGCCGACGGCGATCCCGTCGGCGATCACGCGCGTGACGAGCGAGCAGGAGCGGATCGCGTCGTCGTTTCCGGGAATGACATAGGTGGCCTCGTCCGGATCGCAGTTCGTGTCGACGAGCCCGACGACGGGCACGCCGAGCCGGAAGGCCTCGCGGACTGCGAGCTGCTCCTTGCGGAGGTCGATGATGAAGATGGCGTCCGGCTGCCGGCGCATGTCGGCGACGCCCCCGAGGTTCGCGTTCAGCTTCTCCAGCTCGCCGCCGAGCGTGATCCGCTCCTTGGGCGGCAGCAGCTCGAGCTGGCCCTCGTCCTTCAGGCGGCGAAGCTCGTGGAGACGCTCGATGCGCTCGGAGATCGTGCGCCAGTTCGTCAGCAGGCCGCCGAGCCAGCGGTGGTTGACGTACGGCATGCCGACGCGCGTCGCCTGCTCCTCGACGGCGTCCTGCGCCTGCTTCTTCGTGCCGACGAACAGCACGCTGCCGCCGCGCTCGGCGATGTTGCGGACGAATGCGTGCGACTCCTCGAGCAGCTCGAGCGTCTTCTGGAGGTCGATGATGTAGATGCCGCCGCGCTCGGCGAAGATGAATCGCTTCATCTTCGGGTTCCAGCGGCGGGTCTGGTGGCCGAAGTGGACTCCAGCCTCCAGCAGGTCCTTCATGGATACGACGGACACGGGTCCAGCTCCCTTCAACGGTTTGGTTGCTACAAGCCGGCGGCGCCGAGAGGAACCGGCTCAGAGCCGGCACCGCCTCTCGAGCGTCTGCCGCCGGGTCGGGTGGCAGAAGCCACACAAGGGTAGCAACGTCGATCCGAGGCTAGGCGGCGCGGGCGCGCTCGAGCGCGGCGGCGAGGTCGCAGCGGGAGCGGCGACTCGGTCTCGACCGGAGCGTCGGTGATCGGGTGCGGAAACGCGAGCCGGGCGGCGTGCAGGAACTGGCGGTCGAGCTCGAGGTCGCGGACGCCGTAGACGCGGTCCCCGACGACCGGGAGGTCGATCGCGGCGAGATGGACGCGGATCTGGTGCGTGCGCCCGGTCTCGAGCCGCACTCGCACCAGCGCGTGCTGCGGGAAGAGCTCGACGACCTCGAAGTGCGTGACGGCGTCGCGGGGCGTATCCGTGTCGAGCGACTGGCGGGTCGGCTCGGAGCGGTCGCGCCCGATCGCGGCCTCGATCCTCCCGCTCCGCGACCCCGGCCGCCCGCGCACGAGCGCGAGGTACTCCCGCTCGAGCCGGTGACGGCGGACGAGCGACTTGAGCCGGCGGTAGGCCTCCTCCGTCTTCGCGACGACCATCAGGCCGGACGTGTCGCGGTCGAGCCGGTGGACGATCCCCGGCCGTTGCGGCTCGTCGCCGCCCGCCGTGCGTCCGAGCAGCGCATGCACGAGCGTGCCGGTCGGGTGGCCGGGGCCGGGATGGACGGCGACGCCGGCGGGCTTGTCCACGACGAGCAGGTGCTCGTCCTCGTAGGCGATGCGGAGATCCAGCGGCTCGGCGACGAGCTCGACCGGCGCCGGAGGCTCGAGCTCGACCTCCTGACCCGCCTCGAGGCGATACGACTTGGCGCGAGCGATTCCGTCGACACGCACCTCCGCGGCGTCGAGCAGCCGCTCGGCCGCGGCCCGCGAGCCAACCGCGTCCAGGCCTGCGAGGAAGCGGTCGAGCCGGAGGCCGGCCGCGTCGTCGGCGACTCGGACGCGGATCAGGGACGGGCCGCCGGCGTGTCCGCGCGCCGGCGTGGATTCCCGTCGGCGAGCAGCAGCGACCCGAGCAGCACGGCGACGCCGACCACGATCGACGCGTCGGCGAGGTTGAACGCCGGCCACCAGCGCAGGTCGAGAAAATCGGTCACGTAGCCGAGCCGGACCCGGTCGACGAGATTCGAGACGCTCCCGCCGATC
Organism: uncultured Actinomycetes bacterium; assembly: GCA_963765295.1. Taxonomy (GTDB): domain Bacteria; phylum Actinomycetota; class Thermoleophilia; order Gaiellales; family Gaiellaceae; genus PALSA-612. The sequence goes on along the minus strand of CAVXVO010000005.1, from coordinate 353,267 downwards.
AGCAGGCCGAGCGCCACAGGCAGTGCGGGGTGCCTGGCACCGGAGCGCGCGAAGAAGACCAGCATCCAGCCGACGGCGACGGTGGTGAGGACGATCACGATCGCGGTTGCGCTCGAGAAGAGACCGAACGCGATGCCGGAGTTCTGAACGTGCCGGATCGAGACGGGGCCGATCAGGGTCACGGCCGAGTCGAGCCGGATGTGGCTCGCGACGACGTGCTTCGTGAGCTGGTCGGCGACGACGGCGGCGAGCGCCACGACCGCGAGCCCGATCCACTGCCTCCGCTCCGCCGAGAGCGAGCGCTCGGCAACCGAGATCGCCGCGAACGCGTCCGTGCGCTCTCCGGGGCGAACCGCGACTCTCCTGTCCATGCGGCTCAGCCCTGCTCTTCCCGGCGCTTGTCCTCGATGCAGAGCGTCGCGTAGGGAAGCGCCTCCAGGCGCTCCTCCTCGATCTGCTGCCCGCAGCGCTCGCAGCGCCCGAAGGTGCCCGCCGCGATCCTGGCGAGCGCCGCGTCGATCGCGGCCAGCACCCGCTCCTCGTTCTCCTCGAGCGAGTAGTCGATCTCGCGGTCGATCGTCACCGAGGCAGTCTCGGCGAGATGGTTGTCGAGCGAGGACTCGCTCACCTCGTCAGTCATCGAGCCGGGGTGGACGCTGTGGAGGTTGTCGATCGCCGTCCGCACGCGCACCCGCTCCTCCTCGAGGCGGACGCGAAGACGCTCGACCTCGACCGTCATGCCGTGCCTCCGAGACGGCGGTCGGCCTCTTCCGCGCCGAGCCCGCGGAGCTCGACGACCTTGTCGCGCCCCGTGCGTCCCGCGACCAGCGTCAGCTCGGCAGTCGCGACCCGCAGCCGCTCGGCGAGGAGGTCGAGCAGAGCATCGTTCGCGCGACCGCGCTCGGGGGGCGCCGCGACGCGGACCTTCCACGCGTCGCCGTGGCGGCCGACGAACTCGGTCGTCCGGGCGCCGGGCGACACACGAATCCGGAGGCGCGTCGTCGGCTGGGCCATCCCGAGACCAAGTATAGGCAGGGGCTCGGGAGTCCCTTTCGGGGGCCTTGCACGGGACTCCTGACGACTAGGCGGCCCGGCGGCCCTCCGAGGTCGGCTCCTCGACGGTGGCGACGTCGGCGTCGCCCACGGCGTCGAGTGCGGCCGAGAGGAGCGTGCGCACGCGTCGTGCGGAGACGAGCAGGTGCTCGCGCTCGCGACGCGCCTCGTCGGTGATCGTCCGGGCCTCTCGATGGGCCTCGTCCAGGATCGCGGCCGCCTGGCGCTTCGCGTCCTCGCGGACGTCCTGCGACGCCCGCTCGGCGGTCATCAGCGTCGTACGCAGCAACTCCTCGACCTCGCGGTGGCGCGCAACCTCGTGCGAGAGCTCGTGGACGCGGTCCGTCAGGTCCATCCGCTCTTGCCAGACCGCTTCGTAGCTGTCGGCGATCTCGCCGAGCGCGCGGTCGACGGTGGCGCGGCGGTATCCGAACAGGCTGCGCCCGAACCGGACATGACGTATCTCGACGGGTGAGTAGCTCATGGGTACCTCCTCAGTGCAGGTGGTCGATGACGACCCGGTTGATCAGGAGCCGCAGCAGGTAGAGGGCGAGGATCGCCATCAGCGGGGACAGGTCGAGCACCCCGACGGGCGGCAGCAGGCGGCGGAAGATCCGGATGTACGGCTCGCAGACGTCGTACAGAAAGCGCTGGAGCCAGTTGAGCGCGTACGGGACGCGGATCCAGGACAGGATCACGTAGGCGAAGATCAGCGCCGAGTAGAGGTAGACGAAGACGGCCACGAAGCTCGCCGCGGTCGTGGCCGCGTCGGCGATCAGCGCAAGATTGGCGCCTGGGCCGCCCATGGCCCGGAGTTCGGCTCGTGACGGCCGCTTCCTTGTGTGTTGCGCCTTGGCTAAGGCGACCGTTTGTGAATTGCCTCGGCCAGGCGGAGAGCGCGTCGTGCGTGTGGTCGACCTCGATCGCGCGCATCGATGTGACCGACATCTCTCGGGGATGCGGCGGCTTCCTCATCGACCCGATGGTCAGGGCCGCCGATGCCGGCTTGGCCGGCATCGGCCGCTACGGCTCGGTCCCAGACGTCTAGGGAAGGGGGCTCACGGAGGAAACCGGCCGTTTCCCCCGTGTCAAGCCTGGTTGAAGAAGCCGCCGCTCTCGAGCACGCGGGCGCGTTCCTCGGCCGACACCTGGACGTTGTGCGGGGTGAGCAGGAAGACTCGGTCGGCGACGCGCTGCATGCTCCCGTTCAGCGCATAGGTGAGGCCGCTCGCGAAGTCGACGAGGCGCTTGGAGAGCTCCTGGTCGGCGTTCTGCAGGTTGACGATCACGGGCACGCCCTGCTTGAACTTGTCCGCGATCTGCTGCGCGTCGTTGAAGCTCCTGGGCAGAACGAGATGCACCTGCGCCGTCGGCGGCGACGGCACCGCCTCGATCGGACGCGGCTTCGTGCGGGCGCCCGAATCACGGCGGGAACCGGAACCCCGGCGGCCCTGCCGCGTCGTCGCCACCTCGCGGCTCGGTGTCGGGACCATCGTCTCCGCGGCGGGCTCGGGAAGGACGTTCGACTCGGAGACCGTCCAGTCGTCGTATTCGTCACGCCGGCCGCCGCGAGGGGTCAGGCGGCGGACGTTCGCGCTCGGGCGTTCCGCGTAGGTCTGCTCGAGCTCCTCCTCCGTCGCGTAGCCGTCGTCGTCCCACGCCTCGTCGTACTCCTCGGCGATGCCGAAGTAGACGAGCGTACGGTTCCAGAGGTCGCCGAGGCCCATGCCGCCGGAAATGTTAGTCGTGCCACAACACGGAGCCCACTCGCACGAACGTGGCTCCCTCGTCTGCCGCGACGCGATAGTCCTGGCTCGTGCCCATCGAGAGCTCCTCGAGGCCGAGCTCGCGGGCCAGCTCACGCAGACGCCGGAAGTACGGGCGTGATGCCTCAGGGTCGTCGGCGAGCGGCGGCATCGTCGACAGGCCGCGGATCTCGACCGGCGAGCGTTCGACGAACGACCCGAGATCCTCCGGCGCGACGCCCGACTTCGACGCCTCGCCGGCGAGGTTGACCTGGACGAGCGCCGGCACGGTCAGCCGCTGCGCGGCCGAGTCCGAGTCGAGGGAGTGCACGAGCTCGCAGACCGCGTTCACCTCCTTCGCCTTGCGGCTCTGCAGGTGGCCGATGAAGTGCCAGCGGAAGGCAGCACCGAAGCGCGCGTGCTTCGCGAGCAGGTCCTGCGAGCGGTTCTCGCCGACGACCTCGATCCCGGCTTCAGCCAGGATCACCATGTCCTCGACGGACACGTACTTCACGGCCGCGACGACCGTGACGCCGGGGCCGACCTCGGCCTGCACGCGCTCGTAGCTCACCCTGACCGTCTCAGCGTTCAGCGGCGATCAGCTCCCGGGCGGCGGCGAGCTCGGACTCGCGACCGTCGAGCTCGCCGTTCAGCTTGCGGCGGCGGAGCTCGGCGAGCACCTCCCCCACGCGCGGCGACTCGCGGAGGCCGAGCTCGGCGAGATCGGCGCCCGTCACCTCGAGGCGAATGCCGCGCAGATCGGCGAAGTAGCGGTGAAGCGCGGGCTGGTCCTCGAGCTCGAGCGCGAACAGAGGCGTGTCGGGCGCGTAGGGCTCGGCGAGCGCGACGACCTCCGATGCCGTCGGTGCCGTGCCACGAAGCCGTTCGGCGAGACGCGGCCCGACCGTGACCGCGTGCGCGATCTGCTCCACGTCCCGGCGGCGCATCCGCAGGCTCTCGAGCCAGCTGTACACCTCGTCGGGCGGCAACCGCCGCGCCAGCGCGGCGATCCCGATCCGCCACGCGGGAACGTCGAGCCCGTACTGCGCCACGAGCTCGCGGCCGCGCCGGATCAGCCGGACGGCCTCCTCGTCGGCCGCCAGATGTGGGTGGATGGCCGCCGCTGCGCCTAGCTCGGCGAGACGCGGCACCGAGTGCTCGACCTCGCCCTCCGACAGCAGCGCCTCGAGCTCGTCGAGCAGGCGCGTCGAGGAGAGGTCGCCGACGAGCCCCATCTCGATGCACCCGCGTGCGAGCCCCGCGGTGTGCTCGTCCATCCGGAACCCGTACCGGTTCTCGTAGCGCACGGCGCGGAAGATCCGGGTCGGGTCGTCGATGAAGGACAGGTTGTGCAGGACGCGGATCCGGCCCGCGACGAGATCGCGGCGCCCCCCGAACGGGTCGACGAGCCGCCCGAAGTCGTCGCCCCGGAGCGAGGCGGCCATGGCGTTGATCGTGAAGTCGCGGCGGTGGAGGTCGTCGCGGATCGCCGCGTGCTCGACCGTCGGCAGGGCCGCCGGAGCGTCGTAGAACTCCGTCCGTGCCGTGACGACGTCCACGCGCTGCTCGTCGCCGTAGAGGACGACGGCGGTGCCGAACTTCTCGTGGGCGCGGACACGGCCGCCGAGCTGGCGCGCGATCGTCCGGGCGAGCGCGATCGCGTCGCCCTCGACGGCGATGTCGACGTCGAAGCTCGGCTCGCCGAGCAGGATGTCGCGGACGGTGCCGCCGACGAGGTAAACGCCGCCGACCGTCTCGCTGGCTGCCGCGACCGCGTCGAAGACGGGCGCGAGGCGCTCGAGGCGCCGGAGCTCGTCGGCGATCGAGTCGGCTGGCTCGGACGGCACCTCGAGCGCCTCGCCGAGCGCCTGGAGGACGTCGCTCCTCGTCACCACACCGACGACGCGCTCGCCGTGGACGACGGCGAGCCGCCCCTCGGACGAGCCGCCGAGCAGCCGCTGGAGCTCACCGAGGCTCGTCTCCTCGTCCACGACCGGGACGCGTCCCGACATGATCCCCTTCACGGGTGCGTGCGAGAGGCCGTGGCCGATCGCCTTGTCGAGGTCCTCGCGGCGCACGGAGCCGACGAGGCGGCCGTCCTCGATGACGAGGATGCCGCTCTGGCTGTAGCGCTGGCAGGCGACCATCGCCGCTGCGACCGTCTCGTCGGGTGTCACCGACCGGGCCGGACGGGCCATGACGTCGCGGGCTCGCACCGGCTTGCGGACCGCCGCGTCGAGACCCCCGAGGAAGCGCGTGCGCGCCTCGTCCAGGCTGCCGCGGAAGATCGCGGACGCGGCCTGCGGATGGCCGGCCCCGCCGAGCGCCGCGGCGGCCGCGCTCGCGTCGAAGTCATCGGTGCGGCTGCGGACGACGGCGAAGACGCGCCGGTCCATCCGGACGAGCAGCGCGAGCGCCTGGGCGTCGGTGATGTCGGCGATCTTGTGCGCCAGGTGGGATACCCCCTCGACGTACTGCGGCCAGGCGACTGCGGCGACGAGCACGTCGAGGCCCGCCGTGCGGTGCGTCTCGGCCGCCTCGAGCAGGGCGTTCATGAGCGCGCGCTCCTCCTCCGACAGTGGCGTGCGCAGGAAGGTCGCGAGCACCTCCTGGCGAGCGCCGTGACGCAGGCACCAGGCGAGCGCGTCCGCGTCGCGGCGGGTCGCCGTCGCGTACGTGAGCGAGCCCGTGTCCTCGTGGATCCCGAGCGCGAACACGGTCGCCTCGAGCGGGGTGACCGCAAGCTCCCGCTCGGCGAGGATGCCGACGAGCGTCGTCGTCAGCGCGCCGTCGGTCGAGAGCACGGCGTTCTCCGGCCGGACCCAGCCGGGCAGCTCGCCCGCGTGGTGGTCGAAGACCGCCGTCTCCACGGCGGGGTCGAGCGCGACGGGCTCGAGCTCGCCGAGCCGCGCCTCGTTCAGCGTCTCGACGACGACGAGCCGCCGGATCGCGCCGAGCTCGAGCCGGGCCGCCTCGACGCAGCGCAGCTCGTCGGCGTGCAGACGCGTGAACTCGCGCACGTTGCGGTTGAGCACGCTCGGGAGCGCCGCGGTCGAGCCCGGATACAGGCAGCGCGCGGCGAGCAGCGACCCGAACGCGTCGAAGTCCGTGTTGACGTGCGTGGCGATGACCTCGTCGGCCCTCATCACCGCTCATTGTGACTCGCACTTGCGGCCGGCCCGATGCGCAAGCCTGGTGGGCGGAGTCCGGGCTTCGCCCGGGCGCAGCTCGAACCGCTCGAAACGCGACCACGAAGGGAAGGGGGCTCACGGGGGAAACCGGCCGTTTCCCCCGTGCTTAGTGGACTCGGGCGATTGCCTCGACCTCGACCAGCACGCCGGCGGGGAGCGTGACGCCGAACGTCGAGCGAGCCGGGTAGGCGCCGCCGAAGTGGCGCCGGTACACCTCGTTGAACGCGCCGAAGTTCGCGAGGTCGCTCAGGAAGCAGGTCGTCTTGACCACCGCCTCCATGCTCGAGCCCGCGGCTTCGAGGATCGCCTTCAGGTTCGCCATCACCTGCTCCGTCTGCGCCTCGACGGTGTCGCCGACGAGCCCCGATCCGTCGGCCGCTGCGCCGATCTGGCCGGCGGTGAAGACGAAGCCGTTCGAGACGATGCCCTGCGAATAGGGCGCGCCTCCGAACGGGCCTGCCGCCTGGTCGGTCGTGACGACGATCTTGTCCTCCACGGCTACTCCTTTCTCGGTGGTGGCGTGCCGCGCGGGCGGCCAGCCTGGGAGAGCGCGACGCCGAGGGCCTTGAAGATCGCCTCGAGCACGTGCTCGGTGTCGCGGCCCTCGATCAGCCGGACGTGCAGCGTCAATCCTGCTCCCTCGGCGAACTGACGCAGGAACTCGGCGACCACATCCTTCTCGAGCCCGCCGACGCGCGCCTCGGTGAGGTCGACGTTCGAGACGACGAGCGGCCGGCCCGACGCCTCGAGGGCGACGTGGGCGAGCGCCTCGTCCGCCGGCACCGCCGAGGAGCCGTGTCCGCGCACGCCGGGGTCGCGCAACTCGCTTCCGAGCGCCTCTCCGAGCGCGCGCCCGGCGGCCGCGACCTCGTCGGCGGTCGCGCCCGGTTGCACCTCCAGCGACAGGTCGAGCGCCGCGTACTCGGCGAGCAGCGAGATCAGGTGGTCGAGGACCGGGAGGCCGGTCGAGATCGACGACTGCGGCTGCCCGTAGACCGACGCGCGAACTCGCAGACGAGGAGCGTCGGGCCCGTCAGCCGTCGACGCGTTCAATCCGGGCTCCGAGCCCGCGCAGGCGCTCGTCGATGCGCTCGTATCCGCGGTCGATCTGCCCGATGTTGCCGATCGTCGACGTGCCCTCGGCGCACAGACTCGCGATCAGCATCGCCATGCCGGCGCGGATGTCCGGGCTTTCCATCCGCTGGCCGTAGAGCTTCGCCGGGCCCGACACGACCACGCGATGCGGGTCGCAGACGATGATCCGCGCCCCCATCCCGACCAGCTTGTCGACGAAGAACAGGCGGCTCTCGAACATCTTCTCGAAGACGAGCACCGTGCCCCGGGCCTGCGTCGCGAGCACGACCGCGATCGACGTCAGGTCGGCGGGGAAGGCCGGCCAGGGGCCGTCCTCGATCTTCGGGATCTGGCCGCCGAGATCGTCGAGCACGGCCAACTGCTGACCGGGCGGCACGTGCACGCTCCTGTCCTCGATGTCGACGTGCACGCCGAGCTTGCCGAGCACGGGGAGGATCGGGGCGAGGTCCTCGGGCACGGTGTCCTCGATCGTGATCTCACTGCCCGTCACGGCCGCGAGGCCGATGAAGCTCGCCACCTCGATGTGCTCCGGGCAGATGCGGAACGACCCGCCGCCGAGGCGGTCTGTCCCTTCGATGCGCAGCAGGTTCGACCCGATGCCGTCGATCTCCGCGCCGAGCGTCACGAGGAAGCGGCAGAGATCCTGGACGTGCGGCTCGCAGGCAGCGTTGCCGATCAGCGTCGAGCCGGGTGCGAGCGAGGCGGCCATGATCGCGTTCTCCGTCCCGGTGACGCTCGCCTCGTCGAGGAACATCGCGGTGCCACGTAGGGCCGGACCGGAGAGCTCGTAGCAGCGCCCGACCGTGTACTCGACCCCCAGCGCGCCGAGCGCGTGCATGTGGGTGTCGATCCGCCGGCGGCCGATCACGTCGCCGCCCGGCGGGGGCACCGTCGCGCGGCCGCAACGCGCGAGCAAAGGGCCTGCGAGCAGGATCGAGGCGCGGATCTCCCGGCACAGGTCCTCGTCGAGCTCCGTCGTCACGATCTCCGCCGCGTGGACGCGCACCTCGCTCGAGCCGACCCACTCCGCGTCGGCGCCAACGTGGCGGAGCAGCGCCATCATCGTGTCGACGTCGCTGATCCTGGGGACGTTCTCGAGCGTCACCGGCTGGTCGGTGAGCAGGCAGGCGGCGAGGATCGGCAGCGCCGCGTTCTTGTTGCCGGCGGCGCGCACGCTCCCCGAGAGGCTCGCGCCCCCCTCGATCACGAACGATTGCTTGAGCGCGTCGGCCACGACGATCTGCACGGCCGCAAAGTACCCTACGCAGCCCGTGGACCCGACACGCGAGCAGGCCTGGGAGACGTTGACCCAGTACACGAAGAGCGAGCCGCTGATCCGGCACGCGCTCGGCGTCGAGGCGTGCATGGGCTGGTACGCACGGAGTTTCGGCGAAGACGAGGAGCTGTGGCGGGTCGTCGGCCTGCTCCATGACTTCGACTACGAGATCCACCCCACGCTCGACAAGCATCCCCAGGACGGGGCGCCGATCCTGCGTGAGCTCGGCTATCCGGACGTCGTCGTCGAGGCCGTGCTCTCCCACGCCGAGCACCTGTCGATGCCGCGCGACACGCCGCTCAAGAAGACGTTGTTCGCCTGCGACGAGCTGTCCGGCTTCGTCACCGCCTGCTGCTTCGTGCGGCCGGACGGGATCGCCACGCTGGAGCCGCGCTCGGTGAAGAAGAAGCTGAAGCAGCCCTCCTTCGCGGCGGGCGTCCACCGCGACGAGGTCTACGCGGGCGCCGAACTGCTCGGCCTCGACCTCGACCAGCACATCGCCAACGTGATCGAGGCGATGCGCGGCTCGGCCGCCGAGCTCGGGCTGGAGCGGTCCGCATGACGCCCCGGCTCGACATGATCGGGATCCACGTCCGCGACATGGCCGCATCGCTCGCGTTCTACCGGCGGCTCGGCCTCGATATCCCCGACGGCTCGGAGAGCGAGGGGCACGTCGAGGCGACGCTGCCCGGCGGGCTGCGCGTCGGCTGGGACACGTACGCGGTCATGCGCAGCTTCGATCCGGGCTGGGAGCCTCCCGGGGAGGGACCGCACGGATCGCGCTCGCATTCCTCGTCGACTCGCCGGCGGAGGTGGACGAGCTCTACGCGGAGCTGACGGGTGCCGGACACATGGGCCACCTCGAGCCGTGGGATGCCTTCTGGGGCCAGCGCTACGCGATCCTCCGCGACCCGGACGGCAACGACGTGGCTCTGTTCGCTCCGCTCGCCGGCTAGTCCGCCAGCCCGGCCAGGAGCCGGTCGAGGTCGTCGTCCGACGTCCAGTACCCGCAGGAGACGCGGACGAGGCCGCTCCCGGGAATCTCGCGGACGACGACGTCGCGCCCGGCCAGCCGCTCGACCGCCTCGGCCGGGTCGCCGGCCGGGACGAACGAGACGAGCGTCGAGTGCCCGGGCGCCGTCACCACGTCGTAGCGCTCCTCGAGCAGCGCCCGGCAGCGCGCCGCCGTCTCGCGAGCCCGCTCGAAGCGCCAGTCGGGTGCTCCGTCGAGCGCCGCCTCGAGGCCTGCCAGCAGCATCGCGCCGAGGTAGCCGTGGTCGAACCGCGCCGCGCCTGGCTTCGGCTCGAATGCGCCGTCCGCCTCGTAGCGCGCCTGCGAGAAGTACGTCGGGGTCGACACGCGGAGCGACTCGGGATCGCGAACGTAGAGCGCGCCGGTCGAGTCGGGCCCGCAGGGCCATTTCTGACCCGAGACCGTGTAATAGTCGAGCGGGGTCGCGTCGACCTCGATCGCACCCCCCGACTGGGCGCCGTCTACGAGGACCGGCAGGCCCGTCTCCTCCCGCAGCTCCGCGACCGGGAGCAGGTTGCCGGTCACCCACGAGACATGCGAGAGCGCGAGCAGCCGCGTGCGGGAGCCGACCGCGTCGCGCAGCCGGTCGAGCGCCTGACCCGGCTCGACACCTCGTGTCGCCACGACGCGAACGCGTGCGCCCGACGTGTGCAGCGGCCCGAGCAGCCCGAAGTGCTCCTCGTCCGTCGTCACGACCTCGTCGTCCGCGCCGAGCCCGAGCCCGGCGAGGACGATGTTGCAGCCGTTCGAGGTCGACGTCGTCAAGGCGACGTTCCCGGCGGGGACGCCGATCAGCGCGGCCAGCTTGCCGCGCACCCGCTCGCGCAGCTCCCGAGTCTTCGCGTGGTAGCCGGCACCCGCGCGCCCGTCCGCCAGGTCGACGAGCGCCTGCGCGACCATCGCCTCGGTGGTCGCTCGCGCGAGCGGGCCGTTCGTGCCCGCATTGAGATAGGCGACGCGCTCGAGGACGGGGAACGCCGCCCGGACTTCCTCGAAGGTCACGAAAGGGTCAGCTCGACTGGCGCGTGGTCGGAGAGCACGACCCCATTCTGCCGCCGCCGCTCCACGGGCCAGACGGCAAGCGGCGTCGCGTCGGTCCCGCGGACGAGGATGTCGTCGATTCCCCCGTGCGGCGCCGAGAAGGCCGGAAGACGGAGCGAGGCGTTGAAGTCTCCGGCAAGCACCAACGGCTCGTTCTCACGGAGCCGCTCGTCGAGCCAGGCGAGCGCCCGGTCGATCTGCTCTCGCGCCGCATGGGTCGACGCGTGGATGTTGGCCACGACGAGCCTGTCCGCGACGCGGACGGCCTGGCAGACGCGCGGGTGCTCGCGCGGCTCGCTGATCACGAGCGAGCCGAGATCCTCGGCGGAGTGGCCCGGCTGGACGAGGATCGCGTTCGACTGCCCCGTGAACGCCGACCGCAGAGCACCGTAATGCGCCGCGGTCAGCGCCGCACCGGCCCTGGCCCCGAAGGGCGCCCGCCGCGTGCGCGCCGGGAACGAGCGCATGCCGCTCCAGCCCGCGAGCCTGGGAAGCGACCACAGCGGGAGCTCCTGCAGGCAGAGCACGTCCGGGCCGTCGGCGGAGGCCAGCCGGACGGCGGTCTGGACGAACCCGCGCCGCCCGGGCGGGTGCGAACGGCCGTGGTAGACGTTCCAGCTCCGGATCAGCACGCCTGCAGTTCTAGTCTAGGGCCGTGCGTGTCCTCCTCTGCGACCCCCCGGCGTTCACGCCGCAGTACGACCACGAGCTGGCCGCGGCGCTCGCACGAGCCGGCGCCGACGTCGAGCTCGTGACGTCGCGGTTCCGCTTCGGCGAGGCGCCGATACCCGACGGGTACGAGCGCCGCGAGCTCTTCTACCCGTGGAGCTCGCGTGCCTTCCGCCGGTCGGCGCTCCGGCTCCCACTGAAGGCGACGGAGCATCCGCTCGGGATGGCGCGACTCGCGCGTCTGCAGGCGGACGTCGTCCACCTCCAGTGGCTCGCCTGGCCGAAGCTGGACCGGACACTCCTGCGGCTCCGCGCTCCCGCCGTGTTCACCGCCCACGACCTGCTGCCCCGGCGCTCGGCGAAGGACCGCGCGCTCTGGCTCGACCTGTTCGGGCGGTTCCGCCGGATCGTCGTCCACAGCGAGCGCGGCCGCGGCGTGCTCGCCGAGCTGGGCGTGCCCGAGGAGCGGCTGCGCGTCGTGGCGCACCCCGTCTTCCCGAGCGATCCCCCGCGCGCGGACGACGGGCGCACGCTGCTCGCCCTCGGCGTCATCCGACCGTACAAGGGTCTCGCCGACGCGATCGAGGCGACGAAGCGGATCGAGGCCGCGCGCCTCCTCGTCGTCGGCGATCCCATGGAGCCCGTGGACGGCTACCGCACGGCCGCGGGCGAGCGCGCGGAGTGGCGGCTCGGCTACCTCCCGGACGCCGAGCTCGACCTCGCGCTCGGCGAGACGACGGTGGCGCTCTTCCCCTACCGGGCGGAGCTCGACCAGTCGGGCGCGATGCTGCGGGCGCTCGGCGCAGGCGTGCCGGTGGTCGTCTACGACGTGGGCGGCCTCGCCGAGCCCGTCCGCGCGTTCGGCGCCGGGCGCGTCGTCCCGGCCGGTGACGTCGCCGCTCTCGCCGAGGCGGCCCGCGAGCTCCTCGACGACCCTGGTGCGCTCGAGGCCGCGCGCGAGGGCGCGCGCCGCGCGCGTGCCGAGCTGACCTGGGACCGCGCCGCGGCAGCCCATCTCGAGCTCTACCGCGAGCTCGTCTAGGTTCGCTCGACGACGGCGACGATGTGGGTGCCGCCGTCGAGCGCGCCCGGCTCGCGGCAGGCGGCGATCTCGATCTCGAGGAACCGATCGTCCCAGGCGTCGTTCCCGGCCGAGATGAAATTGGCGGCGGAGGCCGCGACGAGCCGGCATGGATGGCGGTCGAGCAGTGCCTCGAGCTCCCGCCAGCGGTAGAGCCGGCAGACATGGCCGCGGTTGACGTCGGCCGGGAGGTCGCCGGTGTCGACCACGTCGACGACCGCGCGCTGCCACCCGAACTCCTCGATCGCCTCCGGGACGCTCTCGAAGAACGCCCGCAGCGAGCCGAGCAGCGACATGACGCTGAGCAGGATGCGGCCGCCTGGTCGCGTGACGCGCAGCAGCTCGGCGAGCGCGGTGTCGGCCTCGCCGAGCACGTAGCTGAGCGGACCGCCGTAGCAGACGACGGCGTCGAACTCTCCGTCGCGAAAGCGCGAGAGGTCGACGATGTCGAGCAGGAGCCTGTCCTCGATCGCGTCCTCGACCGTCGCGGTCTTCTCCCGGTGCAGTGCGAGCTGGCCGGGCGAGATGTCGCCCGTCACGACGCGCGCGCCGATCGCCGCGAGCTCGAGCGTGAACCGACCGGGGCCTGCGCCCGCCTCGAGCACGCGGTCGCCGGCGTGCACGAACTCGCGGAGCAGCCGCAGATGCACCTCGAGCGCGACCCTGTCCATCGGGCGCGCGTCGAAGCGCTCCCACTCTCGCTCGCCATACTCGTCGTAGAACCCGGCGATGTACTCGGGGTCGTACGGAATCTCGCTCATCCGCGCGGATGATGGCGCACGGGCGAGAATGCGGCGTGCTCCGCCGCGGCCGCTTCGCCGACGTGATCTCACGCCAGCTCGACCTGTTCGAGCGCGACGAGGCCGATCTGATCGGCCAGTGCGCGGAGGCGGAGCGTTCCTACGACCGCGCCGGTCGCGACGAGGCCGAGGAGCGCTACGGCGACTACGTCGATCTCGTCGAGGCCGGTACCGAGGCGCTCGCCGACCTCCGCTGGACATACGCGGCGACGCTCGACGAGGATGCCGCCGAGGAGTACGAGACGGCGTTCAACCGCGCCGTGAAGAAGCGGCTGCCCCGCTTCGGCAACGAGATCGACCTGCGCTAGCGCGGGCTACTAGCGGAGGCGGCGTCGCACGAGCGCGGCGCCGCCCGAGCACACGGCGAGAAGTGCGGCGAGCCCGGCCACGAGTGCGACGAGGAGCGGGAGCGACGAACCACCCGACGTGTCTAGACGCACCGGCATCACGTGTACACCGGCAAGCCGGCGGGCCGTGCGCCGGTTCAGCGCGCTCTGCAGATCGTCTTCGAGCGTCGAGTAGATCTTGAGGTCCGTCGGCGCGTTCTGCATCGCCTGGCGGTAGCAGGCGGACGGGTACGCGTGGTCGATCGCGCCGTCGTGGGACCAGTCGGCGATCACCGCCCTCCAGCACGGAGTGGCGGCCACGGCGGACGGCGTCCCGGCGGCCAGAGTGACGGCGAGTACGACCACCAGGAGCGCCCCGAGAGCGAAGGGGGTTGAGCGCACCTCTTCGACATTGCCCGCAAACGCCGGAGCCAAACGTAAAAGTGCTGCAAAAGGGCTTAAGAACTGGCGAAGAAGTGGTGACTCAGCGGTGACCGAAGTGGTGCGCGCGCGGCAGCGACGTCCGCACCTCGGCCAGCCCGGCCGCCTCGCGGGCGAGCGGTCCGAGCGACTCGAGCCGGTCGACCACGACGTTCAGGTTGCGACCGACGCGCTCGAGCTTGCCCCGTGCGAGCAGCAGCGGCTCGCCGCGGACGAGCGGGCGAAAGCGCTCGTAGACCTTTGGCTGGACGACGAGGTTGACGAGGCCGACCTCGTCCTCGAGCAGCATGAAGACGACGCCCTTCGCGGTCGACGGACGCTGTCTCGCGATCGCCAGGCCAGCGATCGCGATCCGCTCTCCGTCGCGCTTCCCGGCCAGCTCCGCCGTCGTGATCACCTCTCCCGGAAGCAGCGGCCGCAGGAGCTCGAGCGGGTGCGGGCCGACGGAGAAGTTCGTCGTCCGGTAGTCCGCCAGCATCCGCTCCCAGGAAGTGTGCTCGGGGAGGTCAGGCATCTCGGCCGTCGGCTCGAGCGGCAGCGCGAGCTGCTTGGCCTCGCCGCGGGTGCCGGGCACGCTCTGCGGGCGAGGGACGAGCCCGAGCTGCCAGAGCATCGTCCGCCTGGGCTCGCCGAAGCAGTCGCAGGCGCCCGACTCGACGAGCGCCTCGAGCCCGGCCGAATCGGGCCAGCTCTGCCCGGCGGGCGCGCGCTGCGCGAGGTCGCGCAGGTCGGCGTACGGACGGCCGGCGGCGACACCTTTCGCCTCCTTCTTCCCCACGCCGCTGACGTACCCGACCCCGACCCGGACAGCCCCGTCCTCGATCCCGCATTGCGCCTCGCTCGCGTTCACGTCGGGCGGCAGGACGCGCACGCCGCGCCGCTCGCCGTCGCGGACGAGGCTGGCCGGCGGGTAGAAGCCCATCGGCTGCGCATTCAGGAGCGCGCAGAGGAACTCGGCCGGGTAGTACCGCCGGAGCCATGCCGATTGATAGGCAAGGAGCGCGAAGGCGGCCGCGTGCGACTTGGGGAAGCCGAAGCCCGAGAAGCCGACGAGCTTGTCGTAGACCTTGTCGGCCGTCTCGGCGTCGACGCCCCGTGCGAGCGCGCCGGCCACAAACCGCGAGCGATGGGCCTCGAGCGCTTCCAGGCTCCGCTTGCGGCTCATCGCGCGCCGCAGTCCCTCCGCCTCCCCGACCGAGAAGCCGGCGAGCGCCATCGCCACTTCGAGCACCTGATCCTGGAAGACGACGACCCCGAGCGTCTCGCGGAGCGGCCCGGCGAGCAACGGGTGGTCGGCGGGCGGCTCGAACGACGGATCCTCGCGGAGCTTCTGCCGGCGCTCGATGTACGGGTGGACGGCGCCGCCCTGGATCGGCCCCGGCCGGACGAGCGCCACCTGCACGGTCAGGTCGTCGAGGTTCTCCGGCCGCGTCCGCAGCAGGCTCTGCATCTGCGCTCGGCTCTCGATCTGGAAGTCCCCGACCGTGTCAGCGGCCTGGATCTCCGCGTAGACGCCCCGGTCGTCGAGCGGGATCCGCGACAGGTCGATCGTCTCCCCCTGCGCGCGGGCGATGCGGTCGACGCAGTCCTCGACCGCGGAAAGCATCCCGAGCCCGAGCAGGTCGATCTTCATGAAGCCCGCGTCGGAGCAGGAGTCCTTGTCCCACTGGCTGATCTGCCGGCCGGCCATCGCCGCCGGCTGGACGGGCACGAGCTCGACGAGCGGCCGCGTCGAGATCACCATCCCGCCCGGGTGCTGCGAGATGTGCCGCGGGAGACCGGCGATCTCCTTGCAGAGCCAGCCGAGCGCCCGCCAGCGTCTGGAGGCGAGCTTCGTCTTCGCGTCCGGCAGGGCGCGCAGCTCGTCCTCGACCCGGTGCGGGTTGCCCTCGGTCAGCCGCGCGAGGCGCTCCAGCTCGGCAAACGGCAGGCCGAGCGCCTTGCCGAGGTCGCGGATCGCCCCGCGCGAGTGATAGGTCGAGAAGCTGGCCACGAGCGCCGAATGCTCGGGGCCGTAACGCTCGATGACCGCGACGATCAGCTTCTCCCGGATGTCGCGCGGGAAGTCGAGGTCGATGTCGGGCACACCGGCCATCTCCCGGTTCAGGAAGCGCCCGAGCGACAGGCCGGCCGCGACCGGATCGACATGCGAGAGGCCGGTCAGGTAGCAGACGATCGAGCCGACCGAGCTGCCGCGGCCCCGGCCTGGTGGCAGCGCATGCCGCGGCGAGCCCGGCCCGCGGAGCCCGGCGGCGATCTCCGCCGCCATCTCCAGCACCTCGTGGTGGAGCAGGAAGAAGCCGGAGAGCCCGAGGTCGGCGATCAGCACGAGCTCCTCCTCCAGCCGACTCCGCGCCCGACTTTGCAACACAGTGTTGCTTGGCAGGTAGCGATCGGCGAAGGCACGGTCGCAGACGCGGCGAAGCTGAACGTCGGCCGGATCGGCGCGGTCGGAGAAGTCCGGATAGCGGTAGCCGAGCTCCTCGGTCAGGTCGAACTCGAGCCGCTCGGCGAGCCGGCGGGTGCGCGCGACCGCCTCCGCGTCGTCCGGGAAGCGCTCGTACACCTCGGCCGCCGGGCGAAGGACGCTCTCCCAGTTGCCACGCCGCTCCGGCTCGCAGCCCTCGAGCGACGTGCGGTTGCGGATCGCGACGAGCGCGTCCTGGAGCACGGCGCGCGAGTGCCGGTGCGCGTGGACGTCTCCGGTCACGACCGTCTCCACGTCGAGTGTCCCGGCCAGGTCCCGGAGCGCGGCGTTCCGTCTTGCGTCGCCCCGCTCGTACGGGCGCTGCAGCTCGATCAGGAAGCGGTCGCGGCCGAAGGCGGCCGCGAGCCCGGCGGCGGCGTTCGGGTCGTGGACGGCGAGACCGTGCCGCGCACAGCCGGAAAGGCAGACGAGTCCCTCGTTCAGCTCGGCGAGAAGCTCCGGGGCGAGCGCAGGCGGGAGCAGCTCCGTCTCCTTCGGCCGCGTCCCGGCGTGCGCCGCGGTGATCAGCCGGCAGAGGTTCGCGTAGCCGCGCGCGCTCTCGACGAGCACGGTCACGTGGGCGCCGCCGCAGAGGCTGAGCTCGGCGCCGGTGATCGAGCGGACGCCCAGCGCTTTCGCCGCGTGCGCGAACTCGAGCGAGCCGCAGAGCCCATCGTGGTCGGTGAGCGCCATCGCCTCGTAGCCGAGCTCGGCGGCGCGGACGGCCAGCTCCTCGGGCTGCGAGGCTCCGTCGAGGAACGAATAGGCTGAATGGCAGTGCAGCTCGATGTAGGTCATCGAGGGTGAACTTGCTCGTGCTCGGGCCCGGCGAGGGCGAGACGATCTCCGATCGCGCCGAGCGCAACGTGATCGTCAAGTGCGGCCACGAGCTCGTCGACGTCACCTGGACGCGCTACGAGGCGGGCGAGGTCGGCCCCGACCCGCACGTCCACGAGCAGCACGCCGATGCCTGGTACGTGCTCGAAGGCGAGCTCACGTTCGGGCTCGGCCCCGGCGGCGAGGAACTGCGCCGCGCGGCGGCGGGCGCGTTCGTGCTCGTTCCGGCAGGCGTGATCCACACGTTCCGGAACGAGGGGCCCGGCACGGCGCGGTTTCTCAACATCCACGCCCCGAGCATGGGATTCGCGGAATCGCTCCGGCGTGCCGGCACCGGCTTTCGCTGGGACTCGTTCGACCCGCCGGTCGACGGGGGGCGCACGCTCGGCGACACGATCGTGCGCAGGCCCGGCGAGGGTGAGTCGATCATGGGCGGCGCCGTCGTCTTCAAGGCCGAGACCGGCGACGGCGAGGGGACGTTCTCGCTGACCGAGACGACGCTCCCGCCGGGCTTCCCCGGCCCCGTCCCGCACGTGCACGAGCGGACGCTCGACTCGTTCTATGTGCTCGACGGGACGTTGACGGTGAGGCTCGGCGACCGCGAGGTCGAAGCCGGCCCGGGCTCGTTCGCGATCGTGCCGCCGGGCAACGTCCACACGTTCGCGAACCGGACCGGCGCACCCGTCCGCATGCTCAACCTGATGGCCCCGGGCGGCTTCGAGCAGTACCTGAAAGAGGTCTCCGCCGCGGCCGCTCCGGGCGAGCTGCCCGACCAGACGGTCATGGCGAAGATCGCCTCGCGGTACGACTTCCACTCGATTTAAGTCACGGCGTTCCTCCGTGCTATGCACGCTGCGTGAACCATTCCCCTCGTTCCACGTCGCGGTAGACGACGCAACGCTCGCCTCCTTCGAGGACGAGGTCGAAGTAGCGGCGGCTGACGGGGTCGTCGGTCCACCAGGAGTCGACGACACGCCATTCCTCGCGCACGAGCATCACCGGGTGTCGGTTGACGTCGCGCGGAGTCCCGTCGAAGCCGGTCCGGACGAGCGCCGGCCTCGGCTCGTTCAGTCGCGTGGGACGAGCAGCGCTCGGCGCTCGGGAGTCCGCGACCACGGGGCGACCTCGACGACAGTGCACACCGCACCCGCGCCTGCGCTCGCGCGCACCTGACGAAGGCCCTCCTTCAACCGCCTGCCCGACTGCGCACCTTCCGGCCGGACGAGCTCGAGCTGCTGGCCCGTCCACTCGGCGAGCTCGACGAGCTCGAGCCCGATCGAGGTCGCAGGCGCCGGCAGCTCGGCCAGCTTGGGGCCGAGCGCGATCCGCAGCCGCTCCCGGTCCGCCGTCGGCTCGCGCAATGTCAGCGACCGCCGCCAGGAGCCGCCGCCGACGAGCCGCGCCGAGAGCGCGAGCTTCCGCACGGCACGCTCGGCGCGCTCCGGCCGCCCGAGCGTCCGCTCGACGAGAGTCCCGAGCGCCCGGCGCAGCGTGAGCTCGTTGCCGACCGCCTCGCCGAACTCGAGCCGCTCGGCGATCTCGGCCGGAGGGCGGCGGGGCCTGACGCGACGTCTGTCCCCTCCCCGCGCCAGGCTCCACGCTCGCCGTCCGTCCTGTCCCAGGCGCTCCGCGACCGCGGAGCCCGGAAGCGACGCAAGCTGTCCCACCGTCTTCATCCCCAGACCCTCGAGCTCGGCGTACCGCTTCTCGTCGAGCGGGAGCAACGAGAGCGGCAGCGGCGCGAGGAACTCCGACGGCTGCTCGCCCTCCACGACGAGCGCCTGCCCGGGCCGCGCAACCGACGCGGCGGCGAGCGCGGTGAACTTCCGTTCCGCGGCACCCGCCCGCGCGTCCCACGAGGAGCCGAGAGCGGCGAGCGCGCGCTTGAGCACACCGGCGACGCCGCCGTAGAGACGCTCGACGCCGCGCGTGTCGAAGTAGAGGCAGCCCGGCCCGGCCGGCTCGATCGCAAATCCCTCGTCCTCGAGGCGGCGCACGACCGCCTCCCAGATCAGCCCGGCCTCGGCCGGATCCTGCTCGACGAGCTCGAGCGCCGGGCACATGCCGAGCGCCTCGCCGAGCCGCATGCCCGGCCGCACGCCTGCCGCCTCCGCTGCGGCGGTCACAGAGCCGACGAAAGGATCCGACCCCGGGAGCGGAGCCAGCGCCGCCGCCCGGGTCGCAAGGCGTGGCCGCTCCCGAAGCGCCGCCCGCAGCTCGAATCCCGGGATGAGGATGCAGGCGATCACAGGAACGTATGTTCTACACGAACATACGTTCTCCTGTCAACTCGAGACGGCTACTCCTCGGTTCGAACGTCGACACGAAGCTGTGGCGAACGAGGTGAGTCGCGTCGATCTCGATCCAGTCGTCGTTGTCTCATCGGAGCGGCTGACCGAACGCGATGTCGTGGCCGTCCGGGTCCTGGACGCCGAACTCGCGGAAGCCGTGCGGGGCGTCGTAGATCGTGTAGTCGATCGCCGCACCTCGTTCCTGCACCTCCGCGTAGATCGCGTCGGCATCGTCAACGCGGATGTACGCGTTCCACGTCTTGTCGACGATCTTCCAGTTTGGAACGATCCGCTCCGCGTCGGAGCACAGAGCGAGCAGGATCACCGCCTCGTCGCGGCGCACGACCCCGAAGTTCGGCGGATCGCCGAAGACCTCGCAGTCGAAGCCGAGCCGGTCGCGGAAGAACTCGACCGACCGGTCGAGGTCGGCGACGAGCAGCACCGGCGAGACGCCCGTCAGCCTGGCCACGCCCGGATGCTAGCCCTCAGCGGTCGAGGATCTCGACCGAGTCGCCGTCCGTGAGCTCGTGCGTCCTCCCCACCCGCTGGCCCGCGAACCGCGCCGACTCGCCCCACACCCGCGCACCCGTGCAGCGCTCGCCGAGGGAGTGGTGGATCGTGTGCGCCACGTCCTCGACCGTCACCGGCGGGTGCAGCGCGACCGGGTCGCCGCCGTCCCGCAGGTGCACGCGGACGAGTCCGGTCAGCCGCCACACGATCTCCCGGAAGCGCTCGAGGCTCGCGTCGTCGAGCACGGACACCGGCACGACGTCGAGCTCGGGATGGCGGGGCGGGGGCGCGTCGTCGGCCTTCGTCGCAGCGACGATCGCCGGGAGCTCGATCCCGGCCGCAGCCACCTCCGCCCGCACCGTCTCGAGCTCGGAGATCGGCGAGCCGCAGGCGTGGCAGTAGACGATCGCGTCCGCGCCGCGGAGCACGCCGAGCAGCGCCCGCCCCCCGCCGCGATCCTCGTGCGCGCCCTCGATCAGCCCCGGGATCTCGACGAGCTGCACGAGCACACCGCCGATCCGCGTCAGCGCCGGCACCGGCCGCGTCGTCGTGAAAGCGTAGTCACCCGTCTTGATCTGGATCGAGGAGAGCGCCTGCAGGAGCGACGACTTGCCCGCATTCGGCGGACCGACGAGCGCGATCTGCGCGGCGCCCTCCCGGCGCACGGCGATCGAGTCGCGGTTGAGGACACGGCCGCGGGCGCGGTTCTCGACGATCTGCGCGTTCACCCACTTGCGGATGTCCGCGAACGGGCCGTTCTTGTAGTTCGGCAGCTCGGCGAGGATCGCGTGCAACTCGCGGTTGCGCTCGGATCCCTCCTTGCCGACCAGGCGGCGCCTGATCAGCTGCATCTGGGTTCGGTGGGGCATGGGCATTGCGACTCCTTTCCTCGATACGAGCGGGAAAGGGGCCGCGAGCCCAGGCCGCACCTGCGGCCGCGAGTTCGCGTCCGTTCTCCCGCCGCTTCCCTGGACGCCTAGGTGGGAAGCGGCGGACTAGCCGTTCTGGCCGAAGATCCTCGCGAGCCAGCGATCCATGACCGCGCGAGGGTAGCAGCCGCGGGCAGCAGGCTCAGTGCGTCTTGCAGACCCAGAAGCTCCGCACCACAGGGGTACGGTGGCCCTTCGCGTCCGTCAGCCAGTCCTCGACGCCGATCACGTAGTCGGAGGTGAGGCCCCCGTTGCAGACGTAGAAACCCCTGCTCACGAGGGGGTTCGACCGGGTCAGGAACGTCATGTTGTTCACCGGCGCGAACCCCTGCGCGTCGCGCGTGCCGCAGTTGACGCTCTCGGGGCAGATCCCACGCTCGTGCACGACGACGGGGAAGGTCGGGCTCCCCTGCCACGCGATCGAGCGCGTCCCTCTCGGGCCGTTCTGCTTCACGAACAGGGGGATGGTCAGATGCGTGATCGCGAACGGGGTCGAGACGGATGCGGTCGCCGATGCCACCCCGACGATCGTGGCGACACCGAGAACGCAGACGACGATGGCGCGCTGCAAACGGGACACTCGGTCTCCTTTCCCGAGAACGGCTGCTGGGTCCCTGTGACGGTGCGGTGTGCTGCTCAGTCTGGCGGGATCGAGAGTCGGGCGCTAGATCCGCTCGGGCTCGTCGACCGTGCGCGGATTGCGCACGTTGCCCGTGTTGAGCGTCGTCTTCGGCTCGATCAGGACGACGTGGCAGTCGCCGTCCGCGACAGGGCAGTGCTCGACGCCGCGCGGAACGACGATCAGCTCGCCCGGCTCGACGACGACGTCGCCGTCGCGGAACTGCATGCGCATCCGCCCCTCGACGACGAGGAAGAGCTCGTCCTCGTCGTCGTGGTGGTGCCACACGAACTCGCCCTCGAACTTGACGACCTTCACATACGAGTCGTTCAGCTCGGCGACGATCTTCGGCTGCCAGGGCTCGTCGAAGCGCGCGAGCTTCGCGGCGAGGCTGACCTTGTCGATCACGGCTACCGGCGTGCGGTCCGGATCACTCGATCCGCTTCGAGTCGTCCATGGACATCTCGCCCATCTTCGACGTGCCGAGGTCGGTCCTCAGCTCGTCGAGATCGGTTCCGCCGACCTCGACGCCTTGCTGGGGATGCGCCGCCGTCTCCAGAAGCTGCGCGTTCTGCTGCTCGAGCTTCTTTTGCTGACGACCCTCCCACCACTCTTTTAGTCCCATGCCTGCATCGTATGCGTTGCTAGAGCCCCGCGGCGTAGCCGTCCTTGCGCGGGTCGGAGCCGCCGACGAGCGCGTCGCCCTGGACGAGGATCGCCTGGCCGCCGCCGAAGCCGAAGGAGTCCGTCTCGCGCACGGTCCGGTAGCCGAGCGGCTCGAGGTCGGCATCGCGCTCCCACAGGCCCTCCTCGAGCCGGACGAGATCGCCGTCGACACGGAAGCGCGGCCGGTCGAGCGCCGCCTGCGGGTCGAGGCCGTCGTCGACGATCGCCGAGACGAGCTGTGCGTGCGCCTGCGCCTGGATGAAGCCGCCCATCACGCCGAACGGCCCGAGGAGCGCGCCGTCCCGGAAGAGCATGCCGGGGATGATCGTGTGGTACGGACGCCGCCCCGGCTCGACCGCGCCCGAGACGTCGAAGCACGCGCCGCGATTCTGCAGCGCGACCCCGGTCCCGGCCGCGACCACGCCCGAGCCGAACGCCTCGAACAGGCTCTGGATGAAGGAGACGGCCATCCGGTCCTCGTCGACGACGCAGAGGTAGACGGTCCCGCCCGGCGGCTCGGTCACCGGCGCCTCCTCCCCGCTCCGGCGGCGGTCGAGGTAGGCCGGGTCGACCAGCTCGGACACGTCGGCGCCGTCGCGCACCCGCGCGAGGCCGTCCTCGAGCGCCAGCTTGACGCAGCGAATGCGGCTCGCGAGGCTCGGCGACGACCGTTCGAGCAGCCCGAGTGCCTCGAGCGCGACCACGCCCTGCGTCGGCGGCGGCAGCTCGACGACCTCGGTGCCGCGGTAGGTGAGCCGGAGCGGCTCGACCCACTGCGGCGCGAACCCGGCGAGATCGTCCTCCTCGAGCCAGCTCGCCGCCACGATCGCGGCCGCGACCTGCCCCTCGTAGAAACCGGCCGGTCCGTGCTCGGCGATGCGCCGCAGGGTCGCGCCGAGGTCGGGAAGGCGCACGACGTCGCCGACCCGCGGTGCAGGGCCGAGCTCGGGCGGGCCGCCCACGCGCTGCCAGATCTCCGCCGTGCGCGGTGCGACGGCGAACCCCTGCGCCGCTGCGTCGATCGCAGCGGCGAGGCAGACGTCGAGCCCGAGCCGGCCGTGCCGCGCCGCCAGTTCGGCCCAGCCCGCGACGGCACCCGGCACCGTGACCGAGCGCGGCCCGGCGGAGGCGACCGGCGTGAGCGGATCGGCCCCGCGCGGCGCCGGGCCGGCCGCGTCGAGCCCGTCGAGCCGCCCCTCGCGCCAGACGAGCGCGAAGCAGTCGCCGCCGATGCCCGTCGACATCGGCTCGGTCACGCACAGGACGGCCGCGGCCGCGATCGCCGCGTCGGCCGCGTTCCCGCCCTGCTCGAGGATTCGCAGCCCGGCCCGCGTCGCGAGCGGCTGGCTCGTCGCCACCATGCCCCGCGCGGCCACGGCGGGCGGCCGGCCGAAGGCGAACCGGTAGCTCACGAGAGGAGCGCGACCTCGGCGGCCGGGCCGAGCATGCGCGTGAAGCGCGGGACGACCGAGAGCACGCTCAGCCGCGCGCAGTAGGCGATGTCCTCGTCGAGCCCGCTCGCATGGAGGTTCCGCGCGCTCTGCGAGGCCGACAGCCCCTCCTCGGCGCTCGCGAAGCTGCCCGCGAGGCGGATCGCCGCCACCGCCGAGTCGGCCGGGTCGCCGCCGAGCTCGAGCGCGATGCGCCCGGCGCAGTACGCGTCGTCGATCGCCAGCTCTCCCTTCACACCGGCGCACAGGACGGCGACGTCGTCGGTGCCCTGCTCCCTGGCCGCCCGGGCCACGGCCTCGAGGTTGAGAAGCGAGCCGACGAGAACGAGGTCGCAATGCGCGGCGGCGGCGAGCAGGAGCCGCGTCCCGTTCGTCGTCGTCAGGACGAGCGTCTCCGCGGCCGGTTCGACGAACTCGCGCGGCGAGTTGCCGAAGTCGAAGCCCTCGATGCGCACCGTCTTCCGCTCGCCGCCGAGGACGGCGGCGCCCTCGGCGCTCGCGACCGCTCGCGCCTCGTCGACCTCGCTGCAGCAGAGCACGCGCCGATAGCCCGCCGCGAGCGCCTGCGTGATCGTCGAAGTGGCACGCAGGACGTCGACGACGATCCCGACGGGTGCCGTCACTTCCTCGGCCGGGGTGAACGCGACGTGGACTCGCACGGCCGCGTACGCTAACTCCATGGCCGAGCCGAGGTACTGCTACCGCCATCCGGACCGCGAGACGGGACTCTCGTGCTCGGACTGCGGCCGGCCGATCTGCGTCGACTGCATGACCGTCGCCCCGGTCGGAATCCGCTGTCCGGAGCACGCGGGCGCGAAGCCGCGGGCGGTGGCGGCGGCGGCGAAGCCCGCCTCGGTCGCCGGCAAGCGCGTGCGGCGGACGGCGGCGCGTCACGGCTATGTGATTCCCGAGTTCAGCGTCACGCGGGCGCTCGTGATCACGAACGTGCTCGTCTACCTCGCCGAGCTCCTGACCGGCTCGGGCATCAACGGCGACTCCGGGTGGATCTTCCAGCACGGCGCGCTGGTGATCAACGGCGGCTACGTGGGGCATCAGCTGATCCCTGTCCATCCGGGCGTGACGTTCCAGAACGTCCAGCTGATCGGGCTCGAGCACGGTCAGTGGTACCGGCTGATCACCGCCGCCTTCTTGCACTACGGCCCGATCCACCTGGGGATGAACATGCTCGCCCTCTGGTGGCTCGGACAGCCTGTCGAGGCGGCGCTCGGCCGCGCCCGCTTCACGCTCCTCTACTTCGTCGCCGGGCTCGCGGGCTCGACGGGCGCGCTGATCCTGAGCCCGAACGAGGTCACGGTCGGCGCCTCGGGCGCGATCTTCGGGATCCTGGGAGCGCTGTTCGTGCTCGAGTACCACGCGACGGGAAGGTTGATGGGGCAGGCGATGACGCTGATCGTGATCAACATCGGATTCAGCTTCGCCGTCCCCAACATCTCGATCGGCGGCCACCTCGGCGGGCTCGCCGCGGGTGTGCTCGGCACCGTGGCGATGCTCTCCTTCCGCCAGTACTACCCCGCCGTCGGCCGTCCGGCGCTCGTGCGAGGCGCGTTTGTCGTCCTGATCGGCGTGATCGCGGTCGCGATCGCCTACATCCGCGTCAAAAACCTCAGCTAGAAGCAGGATTCCGCCCGCGAGGCGGGTACCCTGGCCCGATGGCTGCCCGCGGCAGATTCGCTTTCGCGTTCGTTCTGATCCTCGCCTGCTCGGCGGGGAGCGCGCTCGCGCTGCCCGGGCGCTCGGCGTCGCGCACGCTCTACGTGGACGGCGACTCGCTCGCGGTCGGCACCGGCTGGTACCTCTCGACCTACCTGCCCGGCTGGACGCTGCGGAGCACGGCCGTCGTCAGCCGCCACGCTGCGGCGGGGGTCTCGTCGATCGAGGAGCGCGCCCGCGAGGGCCTGCTCGAGCACGTCGTCGTCGTCGATCTCGGGACGAACGACGATCCCTCCGCGGTCAGGTCGTTCCGCGGCTACGTGCTCGGCGTCCTCCGCACGGCCGGCCCTTCTCGCTGTGTGATCTGGTCGACGATCAACCGCCCGCCGTACGGGGGTGTCTCCTACAGCGGCTACAACGCCGTGTTGAAGTCGCTCGACGCTCGCTATCGGAACCTGCACGTCTTCGACTGGGCGGGGCTCGCCGCCTCCCACCCGGAGTGGTTCGGCTCGGACGGCGTCCACCCGACGAACGCGGGCTACCACGCACGGGCCTCCGGGCTCGCGTGGCTCATCAAGCGCTGCTGAGCCAGTGAGGGCGCACACGGCCGAACCCTGGATTTACCCGTGCTTCAGCCGCGCTTCTTCCAGCTCGTCAGGTCGAAGCGCTCGTTCAGCGCCTTGAGCACGAGCCGGGCGATGATGTCGCCGCCCGCGGGCTCGAAGTGGACGCCGTCGCCCGAGCGCACCTTGATCAGATCGCCGTCCTTGTTCGGCAGGTACTCGGCGTAGCCGCCCGTCTTCGGGTCGGCGAAGCGGAGATAGGTGTCGAGGTAGAGCGCGCCGCTCGGCCGCTTCTTCGCTTCCTGGTAGATGATCCGGTTGAGCAGGTCGAAGTCGCGCGACTCGGACACGCTCGAGACGATCGGCATGCCGACGTAGACGATGAAGCCGTGGGCGCGGATGACCGTGTCCATGAACCCGGCGACGCGGCGGCGATACTCCCGGATCCACTCGCTGCTGCCGAAGTCGCCGATGCTGACGCCCGCCGGCAGGCCGGTCATGTAGCTGTGGTTGTCGTTGGCGCCGAACGCGACCACGACCACGTTCGGCTTGTCCTTCTTCATCACCTGTTTGATGCGGTCGAACCAGTTGTAGACGTCCGGCCGCTCGAGGCCGGTCGCGACGTGGCCGTCCACCGAGTCGATCGGCTTGTAGACCTTGCTCCCCATCGCCCGGAGCAGCGAGTTGCCGGGCACGATCACGAGCGAGTCGCCGGCGATGTAGACCTTCAGCGGATGCGACGGCGAGAACGCCGCCTTCTTCGGCGGTGGAGCCGGCGGCGGCGTCACGTGGTGCGGCGGCGGGGGGACGACGTGGTGGTGGCTCGTGGGCGGCGGCGCAGGCTGGGGCGCCACCGGCGGGGGCGGCGGCGGGAGCACGATCGCCGAGACGATGTCGTCGTCGCCCGAGCGCCCGAGCGCGGCCTTGAGGCCGCGGCGCGGGAGGTCGAGCCCGGTGTAGTGGCTGACGGTGTCGAGGCGGGCGGTGATCGGCAGCGCCACGCTGCGCTTCCAGCCCGGGTCGAGCGACTCGGCTGTCTTGTGGAGCCCAGGCGCGTTCAGGAACGCCGCGAGGACGAGCGCGCCGATCCCGACCACGATCGCCTGGCCGGCCGGGTGCAGGCGCCGGCGCGGCCCGCGCCCGGAGCCGTTGTCGCCGGCGAGCGGGCCACGCGGGACGTTCTCGTCACCGGATCGGCGGCGGCGGCGTGAGGAGCGGGTGCGGGTCGGCGTATTCATCGAGGCCTAGAACCTGAAGTAGATGAAGGGGGCGACGCCCTGCGGGCCCATGGCGTGCGAGACCATGAGCACGAGGGCGAGGGCGACGATCTGGACGGCGACCCGCGCCTGCGAGAACCGGGCCATGATCGTCTGCGGGTATCCGCGCCGGGAGGTACTGCGTCCCGATCCCGACGACGATCGCGAGCACGACGCCGGAGGTCACGAGCGGGGACGCAGTGCCCCAGTTGTCGAACAGGCGCTTGATGATCTCCCAGGCCGTCGTGAGGCCGTTCTCCGAGCCGGAGCGGAAGAAGATCCACGCAAAGCAGACGAGCTGGAAGGTGATGATCCGCTGCCGCCAGACCGCCCAGCCGTGCGTCGCCTCCTGGGCGAGCCCGTGCTCTCGGCGGAAGCGTCCGATCGCGAGCCAGGACCCGTGGAGGCCGCCCCAGATCACGAACGACCAGGCGGCACCGTGCCAGAGCCCGCCGATCAGCATCGTCGCCATCAGGTTCAGGTACGTCCTCGGCTCACCCTTGCGGTTGCCGCCGAGGGGGATGTAGACGTAGTCGCGAAGCCAGCGCGACAGCGTCATGTGCCAGCGGCGCCAGAAGTCCTGGATCGAGACGGCCGTGTACGGACTGTCGAAGTTCTGCGGGAACTTGAAGCCGAGCAGGAGCGCGAGCCCGATCGCCATGTCGGTGTAGCCCGAGAAGTCGGCGTAGATCTGGACGGCGTACCCGTAGACGGCGACCCACGTCTCGAGTGAAGAGTGCTGCACCGGCGCCCCGAAGACGGGGTCGACGATGTGCACCGCCAGGTAGTTGGCGATCACGACCTTCTTGAACAAGCCGGTCCCGATCAGATAGAAGGCGCGGCTCGTGTCCACGCGACGGGGATCGCGCGGAGTCTCGAACTGCGGCAAGAGCTCGGAGCCGCGCACGATCGGACCGGCGACGAGGTGCGGGAAGAAGGACAGGTAGGCGCCGAACTTCATGAGCGAGGCGGGCTCGAGCTGGCGCCGGTAGATGTCCACGATGTAGCTGATCGCCATGAACGTGAAGAAGGAGATCCCGACCGGAAGGACGATCGAGCGGATGCCGAGCGGGAAGCCGAGGCCGACGGAGTCGAGGAGGTTGTGCCCCGAGCTGACGAAGAAGTCGTAGTACTTGAAGTAGCCGAGCAGGCCGAGGTCGACGACGACTCCGAGCGTGACGAGCGCCTTCCGCGTCGACTGCGGCCCGGCCCGGAAGATGGCGACGCCGATCGCCTGGTTCCAGACGATCGAGAACGCGAGCAGGAACACGAACCTCCAGTCCCAGTCCGCGTAGAAGACGAAGCTGGCCGCGATCATGAACACGCGCCAGGCTCGTGGACGCGGCATCAGGAGCCAGCTCGCGATCAAGACGATCGAGAAGAAGACAGCGAAAGTCGTCGTCGGAAAGATCACGGATGCGTGTGAGTCCACCGGCTCCGTGCCGGAGGCGACAGGATAGACCCGCGGTCGACCGGCGGTCCCACGTCCGTCAGCGGGCTGTTCGAGGCGTTACGGCTGGTTCCGCGCTACGGCTGATATTGCTGGTCGAGCGCCCTGACGGTGTCGACCGAGTAGCGCAACCAGAAGCCGCGCCGGCACGGCTCCCGAAGCTCGAAGCGCGACCCGCAGCCGCTCTTTCCGGCCAGGAGCTTCGCCAGGTAGGCGACGCTGATCCTCGTCGTCTGCAGATTGACGAGCACGGTCACGTGCGCGTTCGCGGGAAGCTTGTACGTGAGCAGCTGGTGATCGGGATTCCGGATCCAGTAGTCGTTGTCGACGGACTGGCCCGGCTTGATGTAGCCGTCCTCAGCTGCGGCGACGTTCGCCGTCTGGCCCTCGAGCCAGAGTGCCGGGTCGAAGCGCAGGACGTACTCCCTACCCTTCTGGGTCACCGACGCGATGTAGCCGTACTGGGTGATCTGCTTCGGCGGCGAGAAGAGTGGCAGCCCCAGCGTCCTCGCCAGCCCCAGCGTCCCCGCCGGCCCCAGCGTCCCCGCCAGCGCCAGCCCGGTGAGCGCGGCTGCGGACGCAAGTGCAGCCACGAGGACGACGGCTCGCCTCATGGCGCGACTGTAGCGCGGCGCGCGGCGCGGCGAAAGTGTCCGAAACGGACGGCTAGCCGCCGGCGACAGCGGCCTCGACGCCCGCCTCCTTGAGCGCCGCCTGCGCCGCCGCCAGCCGGGCCAGCGGGACGCGGAACGGCGAGCAGGACACGTAGTCGAGCCCGATCCGGTGGCAGAACGCGACCGAGTGCGGCTCGCCGCCGTGCTCGCCGCAGATGCCGAGCTTGAGGTCCTCCTTCGCGCCTCTCCCCCGCTCGACCGCGATCCGCATCAGGTCGCCGACCCCTGCCTCGTCGAGGACCTCGAACGGGTTGCGCTCGATCACGTCGTCCTCGAGGTAGCGCGCGAGGAACTTGTTCTCGGCGTCGTCGCGGGAGTAGCCGAGCGTCGTCTGCGTCAGGTCGTTCGTGCCGAAGGAGAAGAAGTCCGCGTGCACCGCGATCTCGTCCGCCCGCACGCAGGCCCGCGGCAGCTCGATCATCGTGCCGACGAGGTACTCGATCTCGCCCTCCTCTTCGACGGTCTCGACGGTCAGCGCGCGCAGGCGGCGCAGCTCCTCGCCGAACCCGACGAGCGGGTGCATGATCTCGACGATCGGCGCCTCGCCCGTGCGTTCGTGCACCGCCTTCGAGGCACGGACGATCGCGCGCACCTGCATCTCGTAGATCTCCGGGAAGATCAGCCCAATCCGACAGCCGCGGAAGCCGAGCATCGGGTTCGCCTCGTGCAGGACCCTGATCCGATCGCGCATGCGGTCGTCCGTCGCCTCCTCGAGCGGCGGCAGGAACTCGTGCAGCGGCGGGTCGAGGAGGCGGATCGTGACCGGCAGACCCGCCATCGCCTCGAAGATCCCCTCGAAGTCGTGCTGCTGCATCGGCAGGATCCGGTCGAGCGCGACGCGGCGGTCGCCCTCGGAGTCGGCCAGGATCATCTCGCGCATGACCGGCAGCCGGTCGTCGGCCATGAACATGTGCTCGGTGCGGCAGAGGCCGATGCCCTCGGCGCCGAGCTCGCGCGCCTTGGCCGCGTCCTCGGGCGTGTCCGCGTTCGCGTGCACGCGCAGGCGTCGGAACGAGTCGGCCCACTCCAGGATCGTCTGGAAGTCGTCGTTGATCTGCGGCGGGACGAGCGGGACCTCGCCGAGCATGACGCGGCCGGTGCCGCCGTCGATCGTGATCACGTCGCCCTCGCGCAGCACGTGCCCGGCGAGCGTGGCCGTGCCGGCGTCCGCGTCGAGCGTCAGCGCCTCGCAGCCCGCCACACACGGCTTGCCCATGCCGCGCGCCACGACGGCGGCGTGCGACGTCATACCGCCGTGCGCCGTCAGCACGCCCTGCGAGTGGATGAGGCCGTGGATGTCGTCGGGCGTCGTCTCCCAGCGGACGAGCAAGACCGCCTCCCCCGCGCGGCCGAGCTCCTCGGCGCGGTTGGCGGTGAAGACGACCTTTCCGCAGGCGGCTCCCGGAGAGGCGTTGAGCCCGGTCGCGACGACGTCGACCTCGGCCTTCGGGTCGATCATCGGATGCAGGAGCTGGTCGAGCTGCGCCGGATCGATCCGTGCCACCGCCTCCTCGCGGCTGATCAGGTCTTCCCCGACCATGTCCACGGCGGCCCTGAGCGCCGCGGCAGCCGTGCGCTTGGCCGTCCGCGTCTGCAGAAGGTAGAGCCGGTCGTCCTCGACGGTGAACTCGAGATCCTGGACGTCGCGATAGTGCTCCTCGAGCTTCCGCGCCGTCTCGACGAACTGCTCGTAGGCGTCCGGCAGCCGGTCGCGCATCCGGGCGATGGGCTCGGGCGTGCGGATGCCCGCGACCACGTCCTCGCCCTGCGCGTCGAGGAGGAACTCGCCGAAGACTCCGGGCGCGCCTGTCGACGGGTCGCGCGTGAACGCGACGCCGGTCCCCGAGCGTCCGCCCTTGTTCCCGAACACCATCTGGACGACGTTCACGGCTGTGCCCAGGTCTTCGGAGATGTCGTGCGCGCGTCGGTACACCTGCGCCCGCGGCGTGTTCCAGGACGCGAAGACCGCCTCGATCGCGCGGCGCAGCTGCTCGCGCGCGTCCTGCGGGAACGGCTGCTCGAGGTGGTGCTCGTAGATCGACTTGAACGTGTCGACGAGGGCGGCGAGATCGTCGGCGTCGAGCTCGACGTCGTGCGAGACCCCGCGCGCCTCCTTCAGCTTCTGCAGCTCGCTCTCGAACCGGTGCGGGTCGACCCCGTCGACCGTGTCGCCGTACATCTGGATCAGCCGGCGGTAGGAGTCGAACGCAAAGCGAGCATTGCCGGTCGAGGAGGCCAGGCCCTGGACGGCCACGTCCGACAGGCCGACGTTCAGGATCGTGTCCATCATCCCCGGCATCGAGATCGCGCCCCCCGACCGGACGGAGACGAGCAGCGGATCGCGCGGGTCGCCGAAGCGCTTGCCGGTGCGCTGCTCCAGCCGCTCGACGTGCACGAGCACCTCGTCCATCAGGCCGTCCGGGAACGCGCCGCCGCGCGCCATCGTGTCGCGGCACGCCTCGGTCGTGATCGTGAACCCGGCCGGTACAGGCACCCCGAGCTGCGTCATCTCCGCCAGCCCGAGCCCCTTCCCGCCGAGGAGCGTCCGCCCGCCGTCGGAGGGCTCGTCGAAGTCGTAGACGTAGTGCATGAGTGCAGAGTCTCCCACAGCGGCTGGGTGTACTCATCGGCGTGTTCCCGGATGTCTGTCCGGTAAAGGTCCGGAGTCGGAGATGTTCGGACTTTGTGCGGCGCCAAACGCTCTTGCTACCGTGGTTTGTGCCCAGTTCGTGACAACGAAGGGAGAATCACGTGCAGCTACTGATTCCAATCGCCCTCGCCATCGTCATCGGCTCCCTGGCAGGCCTCAGCCTCGTCGGCGTCACCGGCCCGCGGGTTCCGGCGTCCTCCTACTAGCAATCGCGGCGCGCCCATGAGGCGCGTCGCGGTCACCGCCAGCGCCAGCGGCAACGGCAAGACGACGGTCGGCCGGGCTCTCGCAGACCGTCTCGGCGTGCCGTTCGTGGAGCTCGACGCGATCGTCCACGGCCCGAACTGGACGGAGATGTCGGACGCCGAGCTGCGGCGGATCCTCGAGCCGATCGTCGCCGCCGAGGCGTGGGTGATCGACGGGGGCTACCGGAGGAAGATCGGCGACCTCGTCCTCGCGCACGCGGACACGGTGGTCTGGCTCGACCTGCCCGTGCGGGTGTGGCTACCGCGGCTCGTCCGCCGGACCGTGCGGCGGATCCGCGAGGACGAGACGCTCTGGAACGGCAACAAGGAGAGCTGGCGGACGGCCTTCTGGGGGCGTGAGTCGCTCTTCGGCTATGCCCTCCGGATGCACTTCGAGCGGCGGCGGCGCTACCCGCAGGAGCTGGCCGCCTATCCGGTCATCCGTCTTCGGACACAGGCCGAGATCGATCGCTTCGTGCGCGGCGCCAGCGTGACCTGAGCTCCACGACCCACGCGGCACCGCGTAGTCCGATCCACACCGGCGTCAGACCGACGTAGAAGACGAGCATCCCGAGCATCAGCGCGATCTGCCACAGGATCCAGCGCCAGATCGGGATCCGCTTCGCCCGCGCCCGGCGCGCGTCCGGGTTGAACCCGGGCAGCTCGTCGCTGCGACCGGTCATATCGCCTGCTTTCCGGCCTGGCGGTTCTGGACGAGGCGGATCACCCGCTGTGCCGTCTCCTCCACCGACAGCTCGGTCACGTCGATGACGGGGCAGCCGAGGCGGCGATGGACGGCCGCCGCCTGGTCGAGCTCCTCGTAGATCTCGACGATGTTCGCGTACGACTGCCGCGCGCCGCGCATCAGCCGCGCGCGCTCGCGTCGGATCTCGGCGAGCCGGTCCGGCCCGATCGTCAGCCCGACGACCTTGGACGCGTCGATCGAGAACAGCTCGGCCGGCGGCTCGATGCCCTTCACGATCGGCACGTTCGCGGTCTTGTAGCCGAGGTAGCCGAGGTACATCGAGAGCGGCGTCTTCGACGTCCTGGACACGCCCACGAGGATGATGTCCGACTCGCGCAGGCCGCTGCCGACGCCGTCGTCGAACTTGACGGCGAACTCGATCGCCGCCATGCGCCGGAAGTAGGCGGAGTCGAGCGGCGGCCGGGCGCCCGGCTTCATCTGCGCGGCCATCCCCGAGACCTTCGCGATCGAAGCGAGCGGCGGCCCGAGGATGTCGCAGTAGTGGAGCTTCGCCTGCCGGCAGAGCGCGCGCATCGCGTCGCGGAGCTCCGTCTTCACGATCGTGTACACGAGGACCGCCGGCCGGCCCTTGGCGCGATTCACTGCGAGCATGAGGTCGTCGACCGTCTCGACCATCGGGTGACGCACCTCCTCGAACGGCTGGTCGGGGAACTGTGCCTCCAGCGCGGCGACGAGCCGGGTCGCGGTCTCGCCGGTGGCGTCCGAGATGATGTGCAGCTCGACCGGCGTCTTCCCGGGCATCGGCCCATTCTGACCGCTGTGGAGAAGAGTCGTCGCGGGCCGGGGTTATAGGGCGGCGTCTCCGACGTGGCTGGAGCTAGGCCAGGTAGTCGAGCGCGGTGCGGACGAAGACGGCGATGCCGGAGCGAAGGGCGGCCTCGTCGATCGTGAAGCGCGGGTGATGGTGCGGGACGGCATCCTCGCTGCCGGCGCCGACCCAGAAGAAGGCGCCCGGAGCCTGCTCGAGATAGGCGGAGAAGTCCTCGCCGCCCATGATCGGCTCCGTGTCCATGATCGCCTCGTCGCCGAGCTCGGCCCGCGCGGCTGCGAGGACGGTGGCCGCCGCCTGCTCGTCGTTGATCACCGGCGCGTAGCCCTCCTCGTACGCGAACGTGTAAGTCGCGCCGTGCGCCTCGGTCACGCCGCGGAACACGCGCTCGAGCCCCTCTCGCACGTGGTCGCGCACGGCCTGGTCGAACGTCCGCACCGTGCCGCCGAGCTCGACCGACTCCGGGATGATGTTGTCCGCCGTCCCGGCATGGATGCGGGTGATCGAGACGACGGCGCTCGCGATCGGGTCGACCGTCCGCGAAACGAGGTGCTGGGCGTTCGTGATGACCTGCGCAGCGACGGCGATCGGGTCGAGCGCCTTGTGCGGCGCAGCGGCGTGGCCGCCGCGGCCACGGATCTCGGCCGAGAAGATGTCGGCGGCGGCCGCCATCGGCCCGGCCGGACATCCGATCCTGCCGACGTCCTTCATCGACGCGAGATGGGCGCCGACGACGAGCTCGACGCCGTCCATCACGCCTGCTGCGACGAGCTGGCGCGCCCCGCCCGGCAGCTTCTCCTCGGCGTGCTGGAACAGGAACCGGACCTCGCCGGCCAGCTCGTCGCGCCGGCCGCACAGCACCTTCGCCGCCCCGAGCAGCATGGCCGTGTGCCCGTCGTGGCCGCAGGCGTGCATGACTCCCGGCCGCGTGGACGCGAACTCGAGCCCGCTCTCCTCCTGGATCGGCAGCGCGTCGACGTCGGCCCGTAGCGCGAGCACGCGACCCGGTCGAACGCCCCGGAGCGTCGCGACGACCGACGTCGGTGTGGGGCGGTCGAGCTCGAGCCCGTCGAACGAGCGCAGCGTCTCCTCGACGTAGCGCGACGTCTCGAACTCCTCGAACGACAGCTCGGGATGCGCATGGAGATGGCGGCGCCAGGCGATCGCCTGTTGCTCGAGCTCGGGCGGGACCAGCGTGCTCACTCGGAGGATTCTGACTAACGTGTCGCCCGCGATGACCGAGCAACCGCCGACCGACCTCGTGACGATGGACAAACTCGTCTCGCTGTGCCGCCGGCGCGGCTTCGTCTTCCCGTCGTCGGAGATCTACGGGGGGCTCGGCTCGACCTTCGACTACGGCCACTATGGCGTGCTCGCGAAGAACAACATCCGCGAGCGCTGGCTGCGGGCGATGGTGCAGGAGCGGGACGACATCGTCGCGCTCGACTCGGCGATCATCCTGCACCCGCGGGTGTGGGAGGCGTCGGGCCACGTCGAGGGGTTCACCGACCCGCTGGTCGACTGCCGCACCTGCAAGCTGCGGTTCCGGGCCGACAAGCTCGAGGATGCGCAGTGCGGCCGCAAGCCGTCGAAGCGGCCCGGCGAAGGCCCCGACTGCGACCTCACCGAGGCGCGCCAGTTCAACCTCATGTTCGAGACGACCGTCGGCCCGATCCAGGAGGAGGGCGCCCGCGCCTTCCTGCGCCCCGAGACCGCGCAGGGCATCTTCATCAACTTCAAGAACGTGCTCCAGCTCGCGCGCCGCAAGCCTCCGTTCGGGATCGCCCAGACCGGCAAGTCGTTCCGGAACGAGATCACGCCCGGCAACTTCCTGTTCCGCGTCCGCGAGTTCGAGCTGATGGAGATGGAGTTCTTCGTCCCACCGGCGGAAGCCGAGGAGTGGCACCGCTACTGGATCGACGAGCGCCTGTCGTGGCATCTGGAGCACGGGCTGCGGAAGAGCCACCTGCGCGTCCGCGAGCACGGTCCCGAGGAGCGCTCGCACTACTCGAGCGGCACGAGCGACATCGAGTACCTGTATCCGATCGGCTGGTCCGAGCTCGAGGGCGTCGCGAACCGCGGCGACTACGATCTGACGCGCCACACCGAGTTCTCGACGACGAAGCTCGAGTACGTCGGCCAGGACGGTGAGCGCTACACGCCGCACGTGATCGAACCCGCGGTCAGCATCGAGCGGATCCTCGTCGCGATGCTCGTGGACGCATACGACGAGGAGGTCGTCGCCGAGCGCGAGCGCACCGTCCTCCGGCTGCACCCGCAGATCGCACCGATCAAGGCCGCGATCCTGCCCCTGATCGGCAAGAGCGAGGACATGGTCGCGAAGGCGCGGGCGCTGCATGAAGAGCTGCGCCGGCGCCACTACGTCGAATACGACGACAGCGGCGCGATCGGCCGCCGCTACCGCCGGCAGGACGAGATCGGCACGCCGTTCGCGTTCACGATCGACGACCAGACGCTCGAGGACGACACGATCACCATCCGCGACCGCGACTCGCTGGCCCAGGAGCGGCTACCGATCGGCGGCGCCGCCGCGTATCTCGACGACGCGCTCGCCCGGCCCTGGGCGACACCCAAGGGCGACTAGCCGGCGGCTACTGCCCGTACTTCTGGCCGAGGAGGTACGCGAGAGGGTCGGCGATCCCCTCGCGGAGGATGAACGCGGCCGCGTCGCCGACGAGGCCGCCTCCGGCCGCGTCGTGCGCAGCCCGGTCGAAGCCTGCGCGGAGCGCCTTCCGGATCGTCGCCTTGTCCCAGCGCACCTTCTTGGTGCCGAGCGACGGCGCGAACGAGAGCACGAGCTCCTCGCGGGAGGTGTGGAGCGAGCAGGCGGCGCCGTTCAGCCCCGACAGCGCAAAGCGCTGCACGGCCGCGTCGATCGAGCCGAAGAATCCGCCCTCGCTCACCTGCGGCTTCGTCGTGCAGGGATCGGCGAGGTGCGCCTCTCCGAAGCCGATCGCGCCCATGCCGAGCTCGACGGCGATCAGCGCCACCGCCGCCGCGCCGAGCACGAGCAGCGCGATTCTCGATCCGGTCAGGCGCCTCACGTGTCCGAGTCCCTCTCGCGCAGCATGCGGGCCGGGATCAGCGCGAGCAGCGCGAAGATCGCCGACAGGAGGAACGACGAGCGAAACGCCCGCGAGACGGCGGCGCGAAGCGTGTCGAGGAGCGTGTCGCGAAGCGCGCGCAGGCTCGGATCGGTCTTCGCCCCGCGATCGTCGAACGGCTTGGCCAGGTCGGGGATCTCGCCGGTCTGCGCGCGCTGGAACGCGTCGCGCATGTCGAGTGCGATCGGCACCTTCTTGGTCAGGTCGATGTTCCCGTCCATGATCACGCGCGTCCCGGCAAGCGTGGCCCGCGTCTGGACGGAGTCGAGGGCGTGCGTGAGCAGCGGCGCGATCAGCGCCACGGAGGCGACGAGTCCGAGATGGCGCGCGCCGACCGTGATCGTCCCGCTGCGGAGCGGCGCGTGCTCCGGGTCGATCGAGTCGACGGTGAGGACCGGGACGGCCAGGCCGAGACCGACGCCGCAGAAGCCGAGCGAGATCGCGAGCAGCACGTCGTCGATCGCAGGCAGCAGCGCGAGGGCGACGAGGCCCGCGGCGAGCAGGAGCGCTCCGCCGGTGGCGGCCTCCCTGCGGGGGAGCCGGGCGGCGAGCGGCCTCACGAGGAACGCTCCCGCCGGCAAGGCACTGACGATCAGCGCGCCGGCGATCGGGCGACGCTCCCATACCGTGATCACGAGCAGGACGGAGAGAAACAGCGCGCCGACGAGCCCTGCGAATACCAGCGCGAGACCGGCGTTCGCCACGGTCGCCCCGCGGCGCTTCGGCGCCCGCTCCTCCACGGGCAGCTCGTGCACTCGCCGGTCGAAGGTGGCGACGAGCGCCACGGCCGCAATCGGGGCCTGGAAGACGAAGATCGCCCGCCAGTCGGCGAGCTGCGTGAGGACACCGCCGAGAGCCGGTCCTACCGCCGCACCGAACGTCCCTGCCGCCGTCCAGATCCGAGCGCCGCGTTGCGGCCCGCCCGCGAGCGCACCGAGCAGCGGGAGGGAGCCGGCGAGGAGCAGCGCGCCGCCCGCCCCCTGGACGCAGCGGGACACGATCAGCGGCGTGAGCCCCCAGGCCGCAGCACACCCGATCGAGCCTGCGGTGAACAGCGCCAGACCCACCCGAGTCACCTCCCGCACGTGCAGCCGCCGCGTGAACGGGACGAGGGCGAATGCACCCACGAAGACGACCAGGTTGTAGGACGTGATCACGAAGGACACGCCGGTCAGGGACGTGTGGAAGTCGGTGTAGAGCGCCGGCAGCGCCAGGACGACGATCGACGAGTCCGCGAACGCCACGGCGACCGACGCCGCGACCACCGCAGTCAGCAGCCGCCCGGAACGGTCAGTTGCCAAGCTGCGAGCCCCCGCCCTGGCGCTCCATCAGGCGCTCGCCGGGCGGGCCGAAGCCGACCCTTGCGTACAGCGAGTGCGCGTCACGCGTGTGCAGGAGCCAGCGCACGTTCGCGAGCGGTCCGAGCTCGACCAGCTCGCGCACGAGCTCCTCGCCGAGCCCCTGCCCGCGATACTCCGCCAGCACGTAGACGTCGGCGAGATAGGCGACCGCAATCCCGTCGGACACCGCCCGCCCGAAGCCGACCTGTGCACCGCCGCGGTAGAGGCCGACGACCCGCGCGGCCTCGCGGACGAGCCGCGCGACGGTCTCGAACGATCGGCCGGCCGCCCAGTACGACTCCTCCGACAGGTAGCGGTGCACCGCCACGACGTCGATCCGCCCCGGATCGTCGTCGAGCTCGAACCCACCCGGAAGCGCCCGCATCATGGGCGCCAGTCTCGCAGCTACGCGCGCGGGGCAAGCGCCCTCGGACCGGTCCGCGACCGATCCCCCACCCAAGGGCGGGGCGTCGTCCCTCCGCCCACGCCGAGGACGGTACCGGCGAACTGCGCACGTGTCAGTGACACCTTCGTGCCAATAGTGCAACAACTCGTCCACAGGGCTGCGAGAGCGACACGTCCACCGGTGATACTGCAGCCCGTGAGCGGGATCGTGGTCGCTGCCATCGCACCGCACGGAGGCATTGCCGTCGCGGAGCTCTGCGGCGAGTCCGAGCTCGACGTGGCCGCTGCAACCCGCGCCGGGCTCGAGGAGCTCGGCCGGCGCTTCGACACTGCGAAACCGGACACCATCGTCGTACTGACACCGCACAACGTCCATGTCGACGGCTCGCTCGCGGTGATCGTCGCCGGCAGCCTCGAGGGCGTCGTCGGCGAGGGCGCACGCGAGATCGCGCTCACCTCCCCGGTCGACCTCGACCTGGCAGTCGCGCTCGTCGGCGACCTCGCGCTTGCCGGCATCCCGGCGACGGCGGTCAGCTACGGCGGCAACAGGCCGGCAGAGGCGTCCATGCCGATGGACTGGGGTGCACTGATCCCCCTCTGGTACATGGGCGGCCGTTCGGAGCCGCCGCCCGGCGTCGTGCTCGTCTCACCGGCTCGTGACCTTCCCGGCCATGTCCACGTCGACGCAGGCCGGATCGTCGCCGAAACGTCGGCGGCGTCCGGCAAGCGGGTCGCGTTGATCGCGAGCGCCGATCACGGCCACGCGCACGATCCGGGCGGT
Source organism: uncultured Actinomycetes bacterium (assembly GCA_963765295.1). Classification (GTDB taxonomy): domain Bacteria; phylum Actinomycetota; class Thermoleophilia; order Gaiellales; family Gaiellaceae; genus PALSA-612. The sequence goes on along the minus strand of CAVXVO010000005.1, from coordinate 314,051 downwards.
CCGTACGGCTTCGACCCAGCGTCGGCCGTCTACGACGCGGAGATCGTCGAGCTCGTGCGAGAGAATCGGCTCGCAGGCCTGCTCGACATCGATCCCGGCTTCGTGGGCGAAGCGCAGGCGGACAGCTGGTGGCAGATGCTCGTCCTCCACGGCGCCGTCGGAGACGGCTTCGACGCGAAGCTGCTCTCGTACGAGGCGCCGACCTACTTCGGGATGCTCTGCGCCTCGTTCACGCCGAAAGCGTCCTGAGCCGGAAGCCGCCGTGGTACTCGTAGGACGCGGCGACGGCCGCGAGGATGTCGCGGGCACCGCGGGCGCTCAGCGGTACCTGCCCCGACTCGGCGAGCGGCTGCCTCAGCAGCCCCTCGAGGCCGGCCGCACCGTCCTGCGTCAGCACGATCGCCGCCGACGACGCCGCGCAGTTGCGGCAGACGACGCCTCCGGCCCGCGCCGAGAACCCGGCGAACGGGCCAACCGAGCCGCACTCGGCGCAGCTCCCGAGGTGCGGGAGGTAACCGGCCACCCAGAGGAGCTTGAGCTGGAACGCGAGCCCGAGTGCATCGAGCTCCGGCCGGATGCCGTCGCGCACGGGTAGGTCGTCGAGCAGGTCGAGGAACCGGGTGAGAGCCGTGAACGCCTGGTCGGAGCGCTCCTGCTCCGGGAACAGCCGCAGCATCGCCTCCGCGCCGATCAGGCCCACCGCGAGCCGGTACGGCTCCTCTCGCGCCGAGGCGTGCGAGCGGACGAGATCGGCGCCGGTCAGCGTCGCCAGCTCGCCGGAGCCGACGTGGAGGATCAGCTCGACGTGCGAGAGCGGCTCGAGGCGGCCGCCGAAGCGCGACTTCGTCTTTCGGGCACCCTTCGCGATCACGCCGGTGCGCCCGTGCACGAGCGTGTACACGTGGAGGATCCTGTCCGCCTCGCCGAACCGGAGCGAGCGCAGGACGATCGCCTCGGTCTTCAGGCTGCGGCCGGCCACTCAGACCAGTCTAGAACGGGCATCCGCTGAGACCGTCTCGCTCGGGGCACCCCAGCCCACCACCCACGTTCGATCGTACCCGCGAAATTCGCACGCAGGTGAGACGCGAATGTGACGATTGTGTGCCGTTTCATCCAGAGCGTCGGGTCCGCTCAGCGGCCGGACAGCGCGGGACATCCCGGTGCTCCCGACGCCTCGCGGACTCCGTCTCGAATCGCTTCCGCGACGACCGGAGCCGCCAGGAGCGCCACCGTCAGCGCGTCGCCCTCGACGCGGCAGGTCGATGCGCAGAAGACCGTGTCGCCGTCGAACGGCGTCCAGACCGGCGCCACCGCTCGTGCGACACCCGCGTTCGCCGCTCGCGCACATATCCACGCCTCGGTCTTCGTCAACGCGACGTCGGTGAGGACACAGACCAGCGTCGTCGCCTCGCGCCACGGGCGTCTGATCGCCGTGCCGTCCGCGATCACGTCCTCGGACGACACGTAACCATCGTCCTGACGGATCCCGGCGAGAACGGAACCGTTCGCCGCGAGCACGTCTCCGACCGCGTTCACTACGGCCACAGCCGCGACCAGCCCGCCGTCCGGCAACTCCGCGCACGCGAGGCCGAAGCCGCCTTTCGTCCAGCGCTCGGGGCCGAGCAGCTTCCCGACGGTGCAGCCCGTCCCGGCGCCGATGCTGCCGCGCTCGACCTGCTCGCCCGCCGCGGCGCACGCCGCGTAGCCGGCGTCCGCTCCCGGGCGCGCCCCGGCATCTCCGAGCCCGAGGTCGTAGACGACGGCGGCACCGACGAGCGGGACGAGCGCGGCCGGCGTCTCGAAACCGATGCCGCGCTCGGCGAGCCAACGCACGACACCGTCGACCGCGGCGAGGCCGAATGCGCTGCCACCGGTGAGCAGAATCGCATCGGGGCCGGGTCCAGCCCCCGCGGGCTGGAGAAGGTCTGTGCCGAGCGTGCCCGGCGCGCCGCCTCGCACCTCGCACGACGCGACGCTGCCCTCCGGGAGCAGGCACACGGTGCAGCCCGTCCAGCCTCCCCGGTCCGTCCAGTGTCCGACACGGACGCCCTCGGGCAGCCTCAGGGTCATCGTTGGCAGACCGGGCAGTACGAGGTGCCGCGCCCGGCGACGCGGGTCTTCGCGATCTCGGTGGCACACCGCGGGCAAGGCTCGCCCTCGCGCCCGTAGACCTTGAACTCGTCCTGCATGACGCCGCGGCCGCCGTTCGGGGTCCGGTAGTCGCTCAGCGTCGCTCCCTGGCGCCGGATGCCGACGCGAAGCGCGCGCCTGATGCCCCGCCGGACGGAGGCGACCTCGCCGGCATCGAGCTGGCCGGCCGGACGCAGGGGATCGACCTGCGCATACCAGAGCGCCTCGTCCGCGTAGATGTTCCCGATGCCGGCGACCGCACGCTGGTCGAGCAGAACCGCCTTCACGGGCGCTCGCCGGCCCGCGAACCGGCGCGAAAGATGCTGTGCCGTGAAACGCGACGACAGGGGCTCCTCCCCGAGCCGCTCGGCCAGGTAGCCGGTCAGCTCGTCTGCCTCGAGGACGAGCCACGTGCCGAAGCGGCGAACGTCCCGATAGGCGACATCCGATCCGTCGTCTAAATTGACAACTGCACGCCGATGCGGGTCTGGCGGAAGCGCCCCCGACCGTGCGATCAGGAAGCTCCCCGTCATACGGAGGTGAACCAGCAGGACGAGATCGGAGTCGAACCGGACAACTACATACTTGCCACGTCGATCGACCGACGCGACGCGCTCGCCGTCGAGTTGAGCCTCGACGATCCGAGGATCGATCGGACGCGTCAGCCGCTCGTCGAGGATCTGGACCGATGCGAACGTCCGGCCGGTGAGGACAGGCGCCAGCTGGGCCCTCACGGTCTCGACCTCGGGGAGCTCCGGCACGCTAGGTGAGGACCTCGAGCACGATCGGCCGCGCGGGAGGAGCGACGTCTGCCAACTCGTAGGCAGCGAGCACTGCCGCAGCAGCTCCCTCGGCCGCCCGCTCGTCGCGCGCGTGTACCTCCGCGAGCGACTCTCCATCGCGCACGGTGTCGCCGCGCTTCTTCAGGCACACGACACCGACCGCATGGTCGATCGCGTCCTCCTTCGTGCGCCTGCCGGCACCGAGGTGGAGCGCCGCCAGGCCGACCTGGATCGCACCGAGCGAGGCCACCGCTCCGTCGCGGGGGGCCGGCACGGCCCGAACAACAGGTGCGACCGGAAGCTGCTCGAGGCTCGGGTCACCGTGCTGAGCACGGATCCAGCGCTCGTACGCAGCGAGGGCGGCACCGCTGGCGACAGCTTCCTCAGCGCGGCGGCGCCCCTCCTCCTCGTCGACATCGAGGTCGGACAGTGCGAGCAGGTGAGCGACCGAGTCGAGAACCAGCTCGGCGAAATCCGCCGGGCCGTTGCCCCGAACGGTCTCCACCGCTTCGCGCACCTCGAGCGCGTTGCCGACGGCGCACCCGAGCGGCTGGTCCATTTCCGTCAGGACGCAGATGGTCTCGCGGCCTGCGCGCCGGCCCAGCTCGATCATGGTGTGGCCAAGCTCGCGGGCATCTTCAAGCGTCTTCATGAACGCGCCGTCGCCGACCTTCACGTCGAGCACGATCGCGTCGGCCCCGCCGGCGATCTTCTTGGACATGATGCTCGCCGCGATCAGGGACACGTTGTCGACCGTCGCCGTCACGTCGCGGAGCGCGTAGAGCAGCTTGTCCGCGGGGACGAGGTCGGCAGTCTGTCCGACGATGGCCATCCCGGCATCGCGCACCTGCGTGACGAACTCGTCCGTCGACAACTCGACCCGGTAGCCGGGGATCGACTCGAGCTTGTCGAGTGTCCCGCCCGTGTGGCCGAGACCGCGGCCGCTCATCTTCCCGAACGGCACGCCGCAGGCAGCCACGATCGGGCCGACGGCGATCGAGGTCTTGTCGCCGACGCCGCCGGTCGAGTGCTTGTCGACGACCTTGCGGCCGAGCGCGGCTCCGAGCTCGAGTGTCTCGCCGCTCCTGATCATCGCGTCCGTGAGCGCGAAGGTCTCCGCAGCCGAGAGCCCCCGGAAGTAGACGGCCATCAGGAACGCGGCCATCTGGTAGTCGGGGATCTCCCCGCGCGTATAGCCGAGGACGAGGTCGGCCAGCTCGTCGGACGAGAGCTCGTCCCCGTCGCGCTTGCGCTGGATCAGTTCGGCGGGCGGGATCACAGCGCCTTGTCGGCGATGAAGACGGTCACGAGGCGCCGCGCGACGAGCGGCCCGTCGAAGCGCTCCAGCTCCGTGGCGAGATGTCCTCTCACCGGCGACGCCGCAACGTACGACTGGGCGGCCTCCCAGTCGGGGAACGTCACGTCACCGTCGATGTCCCGGCGCGCAACCCGCTCGAAGTGGCGCGACAACAGCTCCTCGCCGTTCTCCCGGCCGAACGGGTAGTCGGCTTTCGGCCCCTCGTCGACAAGCGACCAGAGCTCGAGGAGGCTCGCGGCACCGTTCGTTACCGCGACCAGGCGTCCCCCCGATCTCAGAACCCGTGCGAGCTCGGCCAGACCTCGATCGACGTCGGGAACGTGGTAAAGCATCCAGGCCGCGATCGCGGCGTCGAACTCCCCGTCAGCGAAGGAAAGAGCCTGGACATCACCGAGCCGCGCGTCGATGCCGCGGGCCTGTGTGAGCTCGACCATCCGCTCGGACTGATCGACCGCGACGACCTCGGCCGCCAACTCCCGGGCCACACGCTCGGCGAGCTCGCCCTTGCCCGGGCCTACCTCCAGCACGCGGCGGGGGCCAACTTCGGCCAGCGCCGCGACGACCATGTCCTGCGCGTCTCCTCCGCTGGCCGAGGCCCACACGGCCTGCCGCACACTGAAACGCGACTCGTCCGTGTACTCCCGCCGGACGGCTTCCGGATCGTTCAGTCTCACGGCTCGACGATCAGCTGGCCGGGCAGCCGCTTCGGAGGCGCCTTGCCGCCGAGCCACGCATTCACGGTCGCTCCCACGTCCGCGAACTCCCCTTCGTGGATCCGCCCGGCGGCGTTCTTGCCCTGCACGTAGGCGAGCAGCAGCGCGTGCTCGCGCGAGTGGTCGGTCGACGGCGTCGTCGGGTCGCAGCCGTGATCGGACGTCACGATCAGCAGATCGCCGGGCCGAAGGGCGTCGAGCAGATCCGGCAGGCGCCGGTCGAAGTCCTGGAGGCATCGGTGGAAGTTGACCGGGTCGTTGCGGTGTCCCCAGAGCATGTCGGTCTCGACGAGGTTCGTGAACACGAAGCCGTCGTCGAGCTCGAGCAGCAGCCTCTCGGTCTGGGTGATTCCGTCGACGTTCGACTTCGTCGGATGCTCCTCGTCGATGTCGACGTGGGCGAAGATGTCGGGGATCTTCCCGACGCCGTGCACCACGATGCCGGCCTCCCGAATCAGCGTGAGGTAGTTCGGCCGGCGAGGCTCGAGCGAGAAGTCGTGCCGGTTCGGCGTCCGTTCGTAGTTTCCAGGCTCGCCGACGAAGGGCCGCGCGATCACCCGCCCGACGGCGTGGTTGCCCGTCAAGATCTCCCTGGCGATGCGGCACGCGTCGTAGAGCTCCTCGAGCGCGATCGTCTGCTCGTGCGCGGCGATCTGGAAGACGGAGTCCGCCGACGTGTAGACGATCCACTTGCCCGTCTCCTGGTGCTGCTCGCCGAGCTCCTGGATGATCTCCGTCCCCGAGGCGGGCTTGTTGCCGAGAACGCCCCGGCCGGTGCGGTGCATGAACGGGTCGATGACCTCGAACGGGAAGCCGTGCGGATAGGTCGGCAGCGCCTGCGGCGTCACGATACCCATCAGCTCCCAGTGTCCGAGCGTCGTGTCCTTGCCCTTCGAGCGCTCGACCAGCCGGCCGGCGACGGCCGGCGCTCCGGACATCGGTGGGCAGCCCTCGAGCGGCTCGACGTTCCCGAGCCCGAGCGCCTCGAGATTCGGCAGATCGAGCCCGCCGACCGCCTTCGCGACGTTGCCGAGGGTGTCGGAGCCGTCGTCTCCGAAGTCGGCGGCGTCGGGCAACGCCCCTGCGCCGACGGCGTCCAACACGATGACGCACGCGCGGGGCATGAGGCTATTCTACGAGGGTCGTGACCACGGTCCTCGGGCTCATCGGCGTCGCCGCCTTCATCGTCATCATCATCAGCCTCGCTGCCGGGATCACGTGGGCGGTCGTGAAGATCTCGCCGTCGGACAAGGGCGAGACGGCCGCCAAGCCGCGCACCCCCGCCTGAGCCCAGGGATCCGGCTCAACCGGCGGCCGCCGACAGCACGTCGCCGAGCGGGCGGTGCTCGAGCCCGTGCGCCTCGGCGACCGCCGCGTACGTGACGCCGCCTGCGAGCACGTTCACGCCCCGGCCGAGAGCCGGATCGGCCGCGACTGCGCCGGCCAGGCCGCGGTCGGCGATCGCCTCGACGTACGGGAGCGTCACGTTCGTGAGCGCCTTCGTCGACGTGATCGGAACCGCGCCGGGCATGTTGGCAACGCAGTAGTGCACGACGTCGTCGACGACGTAGATCGGATCGCTGTGCGTCGTCGGCCGCGACGTCTCCGTGCAGCCGCCCTGGTCGATCGCGACGTCCACGATCACCGACCCCGGCTTCATCAGGCCGAGCATCTCGCGGGTGATCAGCTTCGGCGCCCTCGCGCCCGGTATCAGCACCGCGCCGACGACGAGATCGGCGTCCGCGATCGCCTGCGCGACCTCGAGCTTCGTCGACATCGCGAGCGTGATGCGCCCCGCCAGCATCGACTCCAGCTCGCGCATGCGCTCGACGGACCTGTCCAGCACCCACACGTCCGCCTTCATCCCCACCGCCACGAGCGCCGCGTTGTAGCCGACGATGCCGCCGCCGAGGACGACGACCCTCGCCGGTGCGACCCCGGGAACGCCGCCGAGCAGGATGCCGCGCCCGCCCTGGGACTTCTCGAGCGTCCACGCTCCCATCTGCGTCGCGAGCCGTCCGGCAACCTCGCTCATCGGCGCGAGCAGCGGCAGGCGACCGTTGTCGAGCTCCACGGTCTCGTACGCGACCGCCGCAACGCCGCTCGCCGCGAGCGCGCGCGTGAGCGGCTCGTCGGCTGCCAGATGCAGGTAGGTGAACAGGACGAGATCGGCACGGAGTCGCGGATATTCGACGGCGATCGGCTCCTTCACCTTCAGCAGGAGGTCGGCCGACGCCCAGACCTCGTCGACGGACACGGTGCGGGCGCCAGCCGTCAGGTACGCCTCGTCCGGGAAGGCGCTGCCTTCTCCGGCGCCCTGCTCGACGAGCACCTCGTGTCCGCGCTGCGTCAGCTCGAGAGCGCCCGCGGGCGTCAGCGCGACCCGGTACTCGTCGGGCTTGATCTCCTTCGCGACGCCGATCTTCATGGCGGCGGGAGCTTACAGCCCCCCGCCTCGCCCGCAGGCCTAGGCTGGGGACGAACCGTCACGCTCTTGTCACGAAGATTGTTGTGACATGTGACACTTTTCCAGTTACGATCGAACGTGGGTGGTGGGCTGGGGTGCCCCGAGCGGAGGAGCACTCCGCTCAGGACAGCGGCTCGCGGGCCGCGTTCAGGAGGGCCAGGGTGACGTCGACCATCGCGTCGAGGTCCGCGACCGCGATGTGCTCGTCCGGTGTGTGGATCTCGGTCATGCCGTTCGCGAGGTTGACGCACGCGAGGCCGCGCTCGTTGAACACGTTCGCGTCCGCGCCGCCGCCGCTCAGCGAGTACGTCGGCGTGTGGCCGGACCGCTCGAGCGCGGTCGCGGCCAGGCGCACCACCGGATCGCTCTGCCGGAAGCGGTACGCGCGGTAGCTGCGGTTGATCGTCGTCTCGACCTCGCACTCCTCGAGCGTGGCGGCGAAGCCCATCGTCTCCGTCATCTCGCGCACGAGCTCGGCGAGCTTCTGCTCGTCGTGGCTGCGTGCCTCGGCGCGGAACGAGCAGTGCTCCGGGATGATGTTGCGGGCGGTGCCTCCGGTAATCACGCCGACGTTCGCGGACGTCTCTGCGTCGATCCGCCCGAGGCGCATGTCGGAGATCGCGCGCGCGGCGGCGGCGATTGCCGAGCGCCCCTCCTCGGGGTACATGCCCGCATGCGCCGCGCGGCCGTGGAAGACCGCCTCGATGCCGACCGCGGACGGGGCGCCGAGGACGATCTCGCCCACCGCCGCGGCCTGGTCGTAGACGTAGCCGGTCGTCGCGCGAAGCCGCGTGTGGTCGAAGGCGTACGCGCCGACGAGGCCGACCTCCTCCTTCGGCGTGAACAGGAGCTCGAGCCCGGCATGCGGCCTGCCCTCCTCGACGACGCGGCGCGTCGCCTCGAGCATGGCCGCGACGGCCGACTTGTCGTCGGCACCGAGGATCGTCCCGGCGCCGTTGCGGACGACGCCGTCCTCGACGACCGGCTCGATCGGCGCCGTGGGCGGCACCGTGTCGAGATGGGCGCAGAGGAAGATCGGCGTGCCGCCGTCCATGGTCGGGTCGAGGCGGCAGAGCAGGTTGCCCGCGTTGCCGCCGATGTGGGCCGCGACGTCGTCCTCGTCCACCTCGAGTCCGAGCCCGCGCAGATAGGCGATCACCCGGTCGGCGACCGGACGCTCCTCGCCGGGCGGGCTCGAGATCGCGGCGAGCTCGACGAAGAGGTCGAGTACGGGGTGCGCGCCGTCCGGCACGCCCGGAGGCTAGCGGCTGGCGACGGCGGCGCGGTCGCGCGAGCGGGCACGCGCGAGCGCGGCACCGACGAAGTCGCGGAAGAGCGGTGCCGGCCGCATCGGGCGCGACTTGAACTCGGGATGGAACTGGCTGGCGACGAACCACGGGTGGTCGGGCAGCTCGACGATCTCGACGAGGCGCCCCTCCTGGTACGTGCCCGAGACGACGAGGCCCGCGTCGACGAGGCGCGGCCGGAAGTGGTTGTTGACCTCGTAGCGATGCCGGTGGCGCTCGTGCACGACCGGGTCCTCGTAGGTCTCCCGCGCCCGCGTCCCCTCGGCGAGCTCGACCGCCTGCGCTCCGAGCCGCATCGTGCCGCCGAGATCCTCGACCTCCTTCTGCTCGGGCAGCAGGTCGATCACGGCGAACGGCGTCTCGGGATCCATCTCGGTCGAGTTCGCGCCGTCCAGCCCGACGACGTGGCGCGCGAACTCGGACACGGCCACGTGCATCCCCAGGCAGATGCCCAGGTACGGGATGCAGCCGCTCGCGGGCGACGCGGCAGGCGAGGATCTTCCCCTCCCACCCGCGCGACCCGAAGCCGCCCGGAACGAGCACGCCGTCGACCTGCTCGAGCTCGCGGCTCGCCTCCTCGATGGACATGCCCTCGGCGTCCACCCAGCGCACCTTGACGAAACAGCCGTGGTGGATCCCCGCGTGCTTGAGCGCCTCGTGCACGGACAAATAGGCGTCGTGGAGCTTGACGTACTTGCCGACGAGCGCGATCTCGACGGTGTCCTCGCGCTCGGCGATGCGCTCTGTCAGCTCCGTCCACACCGCGAGGTCGGCTTCACCGTCGCCGAGTCCGAGCTTGCGGCAGACGAGCTCGTCGAGCCCCTGCGCCTTCAGCGCCTCCGGGACGAGGTAGACGTCAGCGACGTCCTCGTTCGAGATCACCGCGTTGATGTCGACGTCGGCGAAGAGCGCGATCTTGTCGCGGATGTCGGTGGACAACGGGTCGCGCGAGCGGCAGACGACGATGTCCGGATGGACGCCGATGCGGCGCAACTCGTTCACCGAGTGCTGCGTCGGCTTCGTCTTCAGCTCGCCGGCCGAGTCGACGAACGGCACGAGCGTGACGTGGAGGTAGAGCACGTTCTCGGGCCCGGCCTCGCGGCGGATCTGACGGATCGCCTCCAGGAAGGGCAGCGACTCGATGTCGCCGACAGTGCCGCCGATCTCCGAGATGAGGACGTCGCAGTCCGTCGCCTCGCCGGCGCGGCGCATCCGGTCCTTGATCTCGTTCGTGATGTGCGGGATCACCTGCACGGTCGATCCCAGGTACTCGCCACGGCGCTCCTTGCGGATGACCGCGTACCAGACGGCGCCGGCGGTGTGGTTCGCCGTGGCGCTCAGGTTCTGGTCGAGGAACCGCTCGTAGTGGCCGATGTCGAGATCGGTCTCGGCGCCGTCCTCGGTGACGAAGACCTCACCGTGCTGGAACGGGCTCATCGTGCCCGGGTCGACGTTGATGTACGGATCGAACTTCAGGACGCCGACCTTGAGGCCGCGCGCCTTCAGCATCGCGCCCAGCGAGGCAGCAGTGATGCCCTTGCCGAGCGACGAGACGACGCCGCCCGTGACGAAGACGTACTTGACCGGACGGTCGCTCATCGGCCCTCACCTGTGTCGTCGAAAAGGGGGGTCGGCTGGGCTGCTCTCGAGAAAAAAACCGCTGGCGCCCGGCCGATGCCCACGGAACTCCAGGGTACCACGGCGCGGTCGTCGGCCGTTCCGGAGCAACGGACGATCACGCGACCGATCCTAGGGACGCTGCAGGACGGTGCCCCTCAGAGCGTCGCGGCCGTCTGGCAGAGCGCGTGCAGGCGTGCGAGCGCCTGACGCGGAAGTGCCCGCGGCCGGCCGAGCACCTCGGGTCGCCACGACCCCTCGACCGTCAGTGTCGCGCGCGTGTGCGCCTCGTCGATCGCCTCGAGCTCGATCTCGACCAGGAGCTTCTCGGCGGTCAGGTACCACGACGCGCGCTCGTACGGGTGCACGTCGCGCACGAGCAGGAGCCCCGACGAGTACGCCTTGCGAAACAGCGTCGGCTGGCGCGGCCCGACCAGCTCCCAGCGCGCCCCGGGCGCGAGCCCGCGCCGGTCGGGACGAACGGAGGAGATGCCCGGCCACCAGTCCGCGAGGTGGTACGGCTCGGTCAGAAACGCCCAGACCCCGGCCCGGGAGGCGTCGAGGTCACGCGTCGCCTGGGCCTTCATTGCCGATTCAGCGCCGCTCGACCTCGCCGAGCGTGGCCAGGAACTCCCGGCCGCCGAGCATGCGTTCGAGCTCGTCGCGACGCTCGCCGTCCGTCAGCTCGGTAATGCGCGTGTGCGTCGGGTCACCCGGCACCTTCTCGACCCGGAAGTGCCGGTCGGCGCAGCTCGCGATCTGAGGCAGGTGTGTGATGGTGATCACCTGCGCGCGGCCGGCGAGGCGGACGAGCGTCTCCGCGACGGCGTGCGCCGTGCGCCCCCCGATGCCGGCGTCGATCTCGTCGAAGACCATGGTCGCGCCACCTCCGACCGCGGCGATCGCGAGCGCGATGCGCGACAGCTCGCCGCCCGAAGCCGTCTCGGCGACAGGTGCGAGCGGCAGCCCGCGGTTCGGCCTGATCAGGAACACGACCTCGTCCGCCCCCGTCGCCCCGGGGCCGTCCGGCCGCTCGCGGAGCTCGACGTGGAACTCGCCCTCCCCCATGCCGATGCCGGCCAGCTCGGCCGCGACGGCGTCCGCGAACAGCTGCGCAGCTTCGCGTCGCGACGCCGCCAGCGCGGATGCCAGCGCGACCACGTATGCCTCGGCAGCGGCCAGCGCCGCTGCTGCCGCGGCCGCGGGGTCGCCCCCCTCGCCGATCCGCTCGAGCTCGTCCTTTGCGTCCGCCGCGCGCGCCAGCAGCTCGTCGTAGCTCGCGCACCGGAACCGGCGCTTCGCGTCCGCGATCGCCTCCAGCTGCGACTCGACCTCCTCGACGCGGCCCGGGTCGGCGTCGACGGAGGCGAGGAACGTGCGCAACGCGCTCGCCGCCTCGCGCAGCCGGAGCTCGACGTCGCGCAGCTCGTCGCCGGCCCAGCCGAGTTCGGGCGCGAGCCGTTCGACACCCGCGACGGACCGTTCCGCGGAGGCGATCAGGTCGGCGGCGCCGTCGCCGTCGTCCGGGTCGAGCGCGGAGACGGCGGCGGATGTGGCCTCGACGAGCTCGCCCGTGTGCCGGAACCGCTCCCGTTCCGCGCGGAGCGCGTCCTCGAGGCCGGGCTCGTAGCCGCCCGCGTCGTCGACGAGAGCGCGCAACTCGGCGAGCCTCGCATCCGCAGCCGCCGCATCGCGCGTGAGCTCGTCGTGACGTCGGCGCGCGGCGACGAGCTCCCGCCAGGCCGCGCGCAGCTCGCCCCGGCGCTGCAGCTGATCCGGGCCGGCGAAGGCGTCGAGGACATCGAGCTGGTACGCCGGACGCGCGAGGCGGCGCTGCTCGAACTGGCCGGACATGGCGAGCAGGCGCTCGGCCGCCCCCGCCACGTCCTCACGGGCTGCCGAGCGGCCCCACGCGTACGCCCGCGTGCGCCCGTCTCCGAACACGCGCCGCGCGAGGACGAGCCCGTCCTCGTCGGCGGGGCGAAGCTCCACGAGCGCCTCCAGGCCGTCGTCGGCGAGGAAATCGGCGGGCACGTCGAGCTCGGCTTCCACGTACGCGTCTTGGCCCGCCGCGCCGACGTAGGCAGCGTCGCCCTTCGTCCCAAGGAGCAGGCCGAACGCCTGGGCGAGGATCGTCTTGCCGGCGCCCGTCTCGCCCGTGATCACGTTCAGACCCGGCGCGAACGTCAGCTCGGCGTCGCGGATGAGGACGAGGTTCTCGATGCGCAACCGCGAGAGCATCCTCGTGATCGTACGACCAGCGTCGGGCTTCAGCCATCCTCCAGTCGCGGCCGGTCACGCTCGGGCATGTCCCTGTCCAACCTGCTCACTCCGGACACGTCCCCTTCGGCTGGCGCCAGGTTCCCCTGGCCTCCTCCCCGATGCAAGCGTAATCGGAGAGTCCGCGCCGAGGTGATACCGGTCCGTGACGGAGGCGTGACGATCCGTCCACAGCCTGCTGTCTAGGCGGTGAACGTGTTGCGGTAGCGGTGGAAGAACGTCACCTCGGGGAGCGTCGCGAGCAGGCTGTGCTGCTCGCCGAGCCGCACGACCACCCGGGCCGCGGGTGGGAGCTCACCGAGCGGCTGCCCGTCGAAGAGCACGGTGGCGGCAACGTTCAGGGTCTCGTTCGTCACCACGACGTCGAGGCCGCGGGGAACGACCATCGACCGCGCGTGCAGCGAGTGCGGCGCGATGAACGTGGCGGCGAGCGCGTCGAGGCCCCAGACGAGAACCGGGCCGCCGTTCGAGAGGTTGTAGGCGGTCGAGCCGGCCGGGGTCGCGCAGATGATGCCGTCGCAGGCCTGCCGCCCGAGTGACTCGCCCCCGACCGACCACGACAGCTCCACCATCCGGCCGACGTTGGCGCTCGCGACGACGATGTCGTTGACGGCGGCGCGACGCTCGCCGTCCAGCTCGAGCTCGAGCATCGGCAGCGCGATCACGTCGTGCTCGCCGGCGAAGACGCGGGTGAGTTCCGCCTCGAGCTCGTCCTCGGAGATCGCCGTCAGGAAGCCGACTCGCCCGAAGTTCACGCCGATCGCCGGGATGCCCGTGCCCAGAAGCCGCCGCAACGCACGCAGCATCGTCCCGTCTCCGCCGAGGACGACGACGAGATCGGCATCGGCCAGATCGTGCGGCGCCCCGGCCATCTCGTGCTTCGAGACCTCGTCCTGCGGAAAGACGAGCTCGACGCCCGCGCTCGCCGCCACCGCCTCGACCCGCCGCAGCGCAGGGCCGATCGCCTCCGCCCTGCCGTGGGTCAGAACCGCAGCGCGGCGCACGGGCTCACCCGATCGCGGCGTCGATCCAGTCGTCGAGCTCATCGGGAGTGGCGGGGTCGTCTGCCTGGACGAGGTGGAGGAAGAACTCGCGGTTGCCCTTCGGGCCTGGCAGACCGGAGTCTACGACCCCGGCGACCTCCGCTCCGAAGCCGGGCGCCGCAGCGGCGAGCTCCCGCAGCACGCGCCGCTGCACATCGGGGTTACGGACGACGCCTTTCGGCACGTCGGCGCGGCCGGCTTCGAACTGCGGCTTGACGAGCACGACCGCCTGCCAGCCGGGGGCGGCGAGGGCGAGCACGGGCGGCAAGACGACGCGAAGCGAGATGAACGAGACGTCGCACGTGACGATGCCCGGCGCGAACACCAGCGCGTCGAGCGTGCGCGCGTTCGTCCGCTCGAGCACGGTCACACGTGGATCGCCTCGCAGCTTCGGGTGCAGCTGGCCGTGGCCGACGTCGACGGCGACGACGCGCGCGGCGCCGCGCTGGAGCAGGCAGTCCGTGAAGCCGCCGGTCGAGGCGCCGACGTCGAGGCAATCGGCGCCGGTCACGTCGAGCCCGAAGGCGTCGAGCGCATGCCGGAGCTTCTCACCGCCACGCGAGACGAAGGGCGGCGGCCGCTCGACGGCGAGCTCGGCGTTCTCGTCGACCTGCTCGCCCGCCTTGGCGTGCCCCGGGACGAGGCCGGCGAGAACGAGCGCCTGCGCCTGGGCGCGCGACTCGGCGAGGCCGCGCTCGACGAGCAGCACGTCGAGACGCTTCTTCACCGCGGCTCGAGCACCTCGAGGAGGGCGAGGGCGACGCGACGGCAGTCCTCGTACGTCGTGTAGAGAGGCACCGGCGCGAACCTGAGCACGTCCGGCTCGCGAAAGTCGCAGACGACGCCGTGCTCCGAGCGGAGCCGGGCCGCCAGCGCCCGCGCGCCGTCGCACGAGACGGAGAGCTGGCAGCCGCGCACGTCCGGGTCGCGCGGCGTGATCACGGCCATCCGCCGCGACCGGGCCACCTCGTCCAACAGCTCTTCGAGGTAGCCGGTCATCCGCAGTGAGCGGGCACGTAGCGCCTCGATCCCGATGCGGTCGAACTGCTCGAGCGACGCCCGGAGCGGGGCGAACGCGATTATCGGCGGCGTCGAAACGGCCCAGCCCTCGGCGCCCGGACGCGGCTCGAAGTCGGGTTCCATCCGGAACCTGACGGCGGGATCGTTCCCCCACCAGCCGGCCAGGCGCGGCAGGTCGAGCCTGGAACCGTGCCGCTCGTGGACGAAGGCGCCGCCCGGCCCGCCCGGGCCTGCGTTCACGTACTTGTAGTGGCACCAGACGGCGAAGTCGGCGCCGCTCGCGTGCAGCGAGAGGGGCACGTTGCCGATCGCGTGAGCGAGGTCCCACCCGGCGACGGCACCGGCTGCGTGGACGGCCTCGGTCAGCGCCGGCACATCCACCACCCGGCCGTCCAGGTAGTTGACACCGGGGAGCAGCGCGAGCGCGAGCGAGTCGCCCTGGCCCTCGATCGCAGCCGGGATCTCCTCGATCGGCACGCGGACGACGGCGCTCGCCGGGTCGAGCCCGTGCCAGGCCGCCTGGCTCTGCACCGCGTACAGGTCGGACGGGAAGGCCGTGTCCTCGATCAGGATCCGGAACCGCTCAGCCGTCGGCCGGTAGAAGGTCGCCATCAGGAGGTGCAGGTTGACCGTGAGCGTGTTCATCGCCGCGACCTCCAGCGGCGATGCGCCGACGAGCCGCCCGATCGACGCCCGCAGCGAGCCGGCGTACTCGAGCCAGGGCTCGCTACTCTCGAACCAGCCCTCGACACCGAGCCGCGCCCACTCGTCGAGCTCGTCCCCGACTGCCGACCGCGCCGCCCGCGGCTGCAGGCCGAGCGAGTTGCCGGCCATGTACGCCCACTCAGGAAGTGTCCCGCCGGGCCAGGGAGGGACGCAGAACTCGTCCCGGAGCGACGGGACGAGGTCGGCAGCCTCGAGCTCGAGGGCTCGCGCTGGGTCCACGTCAGACGGTGCGGGCCGCCAGCGACGACACGATCCCGTCGAGCACCGACGTGTCCGCGGCGATCTCGCCGAGGCGCTCGTGCGCGCGCGCAGCGGCCTCGTCGGCGAGCCGGCGCGCACCTTCGGGCCCGTCCGAGACGTAGAAGCCGTCCTCGTCGAGGATGTCGTCGACGACCTGGAAGAGCAGCCCGAGCTCGTCTCCGAAGGCGCGCCACGGAGCCTGATCGGCCTCCGCAACGTCCGCGGCCCAGAGCGCGAGCGAGACCGAGGCAGTGAACAGGCACCCTGTCTTCAGCCGGTGCACGGAGCGCAGGTCGGCCCCGTCGACCATCGTGTCGAGGTACTGGCCCCCGATCATCCCGAGGGTCATCTCGGCGAGCTCGCGCGCGACATGCGGCGACGGATACGAGCTGGCGAGCCGGAATGCCTCAGCGAGCAGGCCGTCGCCTGCGAGCACCGCCGTTCCCTCGCCGTAGGCGGCCCACACGCTCGGCTTGCCGCGGCGCTCCGCGTCGTCGTCGAGCGACGGCAGGTCGTCGTGGACGAGCGAGAAGTTGTGGACCAGCTCGACCGCGAGCGCAGCCGGCATCACCTGCTCGACGGGGGCGCCGCATGCCTCTCCCGTGGCGAGGCAGATCACCGGGCGCACGCGCTTGCCGCCCATCTCGAGCGCGTAGCGCATCGATTCCGACTGCCCGTTCAGCTCCGGCCAGTAGGCGAATCCTTCGATCGCCTCCTCGGTCAGCTCCTTCAGCTCGTCAGGGTTGTGCATCGGCCTCCCGCCGCGCGCGCTCGATCTCGGCGTGCGCATCCTTCGCGAGCTCCGTGATCTCCGCGAGCAGCTCGACCGCCGCGTCCGGATCCTCGGTCTGCTCGAGCTTCGCGCGCGCCGCCTCGAGCTGGTCGAGCAGATCGGCGGCGCGATCCAACGGGTCGGCCTGCGCGCTCACGCCGCGCGCTCCTCGGCGATCCGTCCCAGGATCCCGTTCACGAGCCGTGCCGCCTCGGGCGAGGCGTACCGCTTCGCCAGTCCCACTGCTTCTGCGATCGCCACTTCAGGAGGCACGGTATCGCCTTCCAGCTCCGCGATGCCGATCCGCAGGATGTTGCGCTCGAGCACGCCGAGCCGGTCGGCCGGCCAGCCGTCCGACACCTCGTCGATTCGCCGGTCGAGCTCGGGCTCACGCCCGATCACGGACTCCGCGAGCTCGCGTGCGAACGGGTCGATCTCCTCCGGCTGCGATTCGATCGGCCTGCCGGTCAGGTCCCACTGGTAGAGGACGAACAGCGCCTCGCGGCGAGCGGCTCGGCGGCCGGGCTGCTTGCGCGGCCGCGCCATCAGCGGGCCTGCAGCGACGGGAGCAGGTCTGAGCTCTCCTCGATGAAGCTCGTCGAGTAGCGGCCGGAGACGAACGCGTCGCTCGCGAGAATGTCGAGGGCGAGGTCCCGCGTCGTCGGCACGCCCGAGACCTCCAACTCGGTGAGCGCGCGCCGGCCGCGGGCGATCGCGGCGGCGCGGTCGTCGGCCCACACGACGAGCTTGGTGACGAGCGAGTCGTAGTACGGCGGCACGACGCTGCCGTCCGAGACGGCCGTGTCCACGCGCACACCCGGGCCGAGCGGCGGCCGGAAGCGCTCGACGGTTCCGGGGGAGGGCGCGAAGTCGCGGGCGGGATCCTCGGCGTTGATCCGAAACTCGATCGCGTGGCCGCGCCTCGCCGCCCGGCCCGTCGCCGGCAGGGGCTCGCCGGCGGCGATGCGCAGCTGGGTCTGCACGATGTCGATGCCGGTGACGAGCTCGCTCACCGGGTGCTCGACCTGGAGGCGCGCGTTCAGCTCGATGAAGTAGAACTCGCCGTCCGGGCCGAGCAGGAACTCGAACGTGCCGGCGTTCGCGTAGCCGATGGCGTGGCACGCTCGCTCCGCCGCCGCCTCCATCGCCTCGCGCGTCTCGGGCGTGAGCGCCGGCGAGGGCGATTCCTCGACGAGCTTCTGGTGGCGACGCTGGATCGAGCACTCGCGCTCGCCGAGCGTCAGGACGCCGCCCAGCCCGTCGGCCAGTACCTGGACCTCGACATGACGCGTCGGCACGAGTGCCTTCTCCACGTAGAGGCTGCCGTCCCCGAACGCAGCGAACGCCTCGGCGGCGGCCGTCTGGAAGGCGCCCTCGAGCTCTGCGGGGCTCTCGACGAGCCGCATCCCCTTGCCGCCGCCGCCGGCGCTGGCCTTGAGCAGGATCGGATAGCCGAGCTCCCCGGCGATCGCGCCGGCCTCGTCGACCGTCGTTTCGCCGCTCGTTCCCGGGACGACGGGCACCTGCGCTGCAGCCAGCTCGGCCTTCGCGCGCACCTTGTCGCCCATGCGCTCCATGACGTCGACACCCGGCCCGACGAAGACGAGGTCGCTCTCCTCGCAGGCGAGGACGAAGGCCGGGTTCTCGGCCAGGAAGCCGTAGCCGGGATGGACGGCGTCGCAGCCGGTCGTCGCCGCCGCCGCGATGACCGACGGGATGCTCAGGTAGCTCTGCGCGGCCGGCGGCGGGCCGATCCTGACGGCGCGGTCGGCGATTCGGACGTGCATCGCATCCTCGTCGGCGGTCGAGTACACGGCCACCGCCTCGAGACCGAGCTCGTGCACGGCGCGGATCACGCGCACCGCGATCTCGCCTCGATTGGCGACGAGGACGCGGCGAAGGCTCACTAGAAGGCCGGCGGGCGGCCGTCGACCGGCTCGAGCTCGAAGAGGACCTGGCCGTACTCGACGGGCTGGGCGTTCTCGACCAGGATCGACTTCACCTGCCCTTCGCCCTCGGCCTTGATCTCGTTCATCAGCTTCATCGCCTCGAGGATGCAGAGCGTCTGTCCGGCGACGACGATGTCGCCCTCGTTGACGAAGGGCGCGGCGCTCGGATCGGGCGAGCGGTAGAAGGTGCCGACCATCGGCGCCTCGACGCGGATCACACCCGCCTGCGACGGGGAGCCGGTCGCGACGGGCGCACCGTCCGCGGCCGGGTCCGGCGCGATGTCCGCCGGCAGCGCCGCCGGCGCCCGCTCGTCGCCGTTGCGCACGGTCACGCGCATGCCGCCGTCCTCGATCGTCACCTCGTTGACGCCCGACTCCTGGACGATGCGGACGACCTCCCGGATCCGCTCCGCCCGGATCGGCTCGAGGCCGGCGAGGTCGCTCTCGGCGCGGCGGCCGCGACCGCGGATCGCGTGCAGGAGCGGCTCGGCCGCGTCGCCGAACAGCGCCAGCAGCAGCAGCTCCTCCTCGCTCGCCGCGAGGCCCTCGGCCGACTCGCGCACGTCGTCGAGCTCGACCTCCTCGGGCGGAGGCTCGTCGCCGCTCACGAGCCTGACGGCGCGGAGCACCGTCTCGTCGATCGCAGCCGGCGGCGAGCCGAAACGGCCCACGAGGAGTCCGCGCAGCTCGTCGACGACGGTCTGGTAGCGGCTGGCCGAGAGCACGTTGATCAGCGCCTGCGAGGCCAGGATCTGCCCGATGGGCGCGGCGAGCGGCGGCCAGCCGGCCTCGGCCCGGATCCGCATCAGCTCGGCGAGCACCTCGTCGATCCGGTCGCCGGCCGCGTTGTCGCGCAGATTCCGGTCGAGCGCGGCCACGAGACCGGGCGGCAGGCGGTGCTGAGCGGCCCGTGTCGCCACGCGCGGGGGAATCGGCGAGACGGGCTCGTCGCCGATGTGCTCGTCGACGATGTCGGAGGCCCGCCAGAGCGCCGCGATGTCGACGCCCGTGTCGAGGTCGAGCGAGGCCAGCGCGCGCGCGAGGGACTCGCCCGAGACGCGGTGGAGCGTGAGAGCGAGGGGGTAGACGGTTGTTGCGATCAGGTCGGCGCCGGCCCTCGAGGCCTCGAGCGCGGCCGCGAGCGCGACGCCGCCCGAGCCCTGGCAGTAGAGGCCGACGGGGAGCCCGCTCGCTTCGCGAACCGCCTGGACGAGCTCGGCCGCCTTGCGCGGGTGGAGCGAGCCGGACGGATCGTGGATGAGAACGCGCGCGGCACCGAGCTCGGGCAGCCGGCCGGCCCGTTCGGCGACGGTCTCCGTCTCGCCGGTGCGGCCGGGGCTGTAGACCAGGCCGGCGTCGAACTCGTGATCGGCAGCCGTGATCGCCTCCGCCGCCTCGCGGAGGTTGGAGATGTCGTTGAGCGGGTCGTGCAGCCGGAAGACGTCGATGCCGCTGTCGGCGGCACAGGCGACGAAGCGGCGAACGAGGTCGACGGCGACGGGCCGAGAGCCGACGAGGAAACGGCCGCGGAGAGCGAGGGCGAGCGGCGTCGTGGTCCGCGCCTTGATCGCCCGGATCCGTTCCCAGGGGCTCTCGACGCCGCGCTTGACCGCGCTGTCGAAGCAGCCTCCCCCGGAGACCTCGAGATAGGCGAACCCTGCCCCGTCGAGGATCTCGGCGATACGCAGCTGCTCGGCCGTCGGCACGGTACCGGCGAGCGGCTCCTGCCCGAGCAGGCGCAGCGTCGTGTCGACAAGCCTCGGCATGCGGGTTTGAGCCTACCGCCGATCAGAGGGGAAACGGCCGGTTTCCCCCACGAGCCCCCTTCCCCCGCGTGATCGACGCCCGCGCCGCTCGAGCTCCGCCGCGGCAAAGCCACGGCTCCGCGGAGCCGCGCGTCGATTGGTGGAGCAAGCGCTCAGGCGCTGGCGCTGCCGGCGAGGCGGCCCATGAGCTCCAACTCCGGCTCGTACACGTGCGCCGACTTCGCGTGCACGACCAGGCGACCGAGCGGGGCGCCGACCTCCCCGGCCACGTGCTCCTGGAGGCGGGCGAGCTCGACGAGGTTGCCGTACGCCTTCTTGCCGAAGTCGAGGCTGTGCGCGTAGACGACGAGCTCGAGCCGGCCGGCCGGGAGCCAGAAGTCGAGCATGCCGATGCAGGGGATGTAGGCCGTGTCGGTCAGGGGCTGGAACGTCGTCACCGTCGCCGAGCGGCACTCCGGGTCGGCACGGAGCCGGTCGACGACCCAGGCGATCTGGTCCCGGCCCGCGCGGGCGTAGTCGAACAGCCGGACCGCGTAGCTGTCGGCGCCGCCCAGCTCGGGCACATCTTTCTCGACGAAGAAGTTCTCGTGCATCCAGGCGAGCCAGTCCGGGTCGCCGAGCTCGGCGACGATCGCATCGTCGGACGCGGGCTCCTCGACGACGAGGGTGACGAGCGCGAGCTCGCGCGTCTGCTGGCCGTCGTAGACAGCCGGCGCGCCGTCGTCGAGCACGGCACGTGAAACCGCGAGCCAGCCCTCGCCGAGCGTAACGGCGTCGACGAGCCGGATGTCCGGCGTCAGGCGTGCAGCACGTGCCAGAGGAACCACCAGGCGAGCTCGAGCGATCCGATGAACACGACTACGAGCCAGAGGAGCCACGACGCTGAGAACGGCCTCGTCTGGTCCTGCGTGCGCACGATCCCATCGTGCCAGGCACCGCGGTGGCCGTGCAGGGAGAGCTGATCTCTTATCAGCCTCTCAGCCCTTCCTCAGGTCGGCGTGTCACGATTCGAAGCGTCCGGAACTTCCCGAGAAAGGAGACCGGTTGCCGAAGTCCAAGCGGATGCTCCTCGTCGTGTCGGCGACGGTCGCCGTCGCGGCCGCGGGGACCTGGGGCGCGGTCGCCATGGCGGCCTCGTCGCCGAGTACCACGACACCGAAGAGCCAGACGGCACCGAAGAGCTCGACGCCGAAGAGCCATTCGGCGCATCAGGGCAACTGCCCGAACATGGGCTCCTCGTCGGGCGCATCGAACACGATGTACGCGCCTCCCAGCGTCTGACCTCGACCGAGCCCCGTCGCCCCGGCAACCGCCGGGCGGCGGGGCTCCTCACCGCGTCGTGATCCGGTAGACGACGCCGGTGCCCCAGTCGCCGACGAGCACGTCGCCGCTCCCCGTCACTGCGACCGGCAACGGGTTCCGGAGGCCGGTCACGAACGTCGAGACCGTTCCGGACGGCAGGGCGACCCGCACCACCTTCGAGCGCTGCCACTCCGCAACGATTGCCGACCTGCCGATGGCGGAGCCGAGCCGGCCCGTGACGACCGCGACGCCGCCGGCGGCCGCGTGCGGGTCGAGGACGGCCAGCGGCTTCGGCACATTCTGGCAGGTCGCGCCTCCCTGCCCGTAGCAGCCGGGGAAGCCCCAGTCCTGGCCTGGACGGACGACCGCGAGCCAGTCGCCGGGCGTCGTCGCGCCGAGATCGTCGCGCTGGTTCATCGTCGCGAGCAGGCGGCCGGAGCCGGGCACGAACGCGAGCCCGAACGGCGCCCGGATGCCCGTCGCATACGTTCGCAGCCCGGTGCCGTCGGGGCGGAAGGACACGATCGCGCCCGCGAACCGCGTCGGAGGCGGGCAGTGGTCGCACGGCGCCGAGACGCCCATGACGATCCGCCCGCCGGGCGCGAGGGCGAGGTTGTTGTTCTCGCCGCTTCCGGGCGGCCCACGAAGGACTGTCCGACGCGCGGTGAAGCGCGTGCCCTGGAGCTCGCTGAACGCCTCGACCCGGCCGAGCGAGGCGACGTAGAGCGCGCCCCGGAGCCAGAGCAGTCCGAGCGGCCCACGCACGTGCAAGACGACCTTCACCGGCCGCGCGCCGGCCCCCGGCACGACGTAGATCCCGTCCGTCCCGTGCGCCTGTGCGCCCGACGTCGCGACCCAGAGCCGCCCCTGCGCGTCGAACGCGAACGCCGACGCGTGCCCGAGCCCGCGCGCGTACACGGTCGCCTTCAACCCGTCCGGGCCGCGCAGCCCCGAGCCGATGTCGACCAGGCCGCTCTTTGCGCGGCTCGATGCTCCCGAGCCGCAACCGGCGAGCACGGCGACGAGGACAGGTGCGACGACCCGGGCACGCATCAGGTGTCGGGCAACCGTTCGATCTCGGCTGGCTACGCCCGAGAGATGTAGCGCTTCTCGCGCGTGTCGACCTTGAGGCGGTCGCCGACGTTGACGAACAGGGGCACCTGGAGGACGGCGCCCGTCTCGAGCGTCGCCGGCTTCGTCACGTTCGAGACCGTGTCGCCGCGAATGCCCGGCTCCGTCTCGGTGACGGTCAACTCGACCGACGCCGGTAGCTGCAACCCGGCCGGCTTGCCGTCGACCGTCAGCATCGGCACGGAACTCGACGGGAGCAGGAACTGCAGGTCGTCCTCGACGCTCAGGCGCGTGAGCTGGATCTGCTCGTACGTCTCCTCGTCCATGAACACGACCTCGTCTCCCGCGTCGTACAGGTACTGCACGTTCTTGACCTCGGTGTGGACGCGCGGGAACCGCTCGCCGGCCCGGAACGTGCGATCGACGACGGCGCCGCTCCCGAGGTTCTTGAGCTTGGTGCGAACGAACGCGCCGCCCTTGCCCGGCTTGACGTGCTGGAACTCGACGATCCGCCAGACGTCGCCGTCGACCTCGATGTGCATGCCGTTCTTGAACTGGTTGGTGTTGACGGCCTCGGCCATGGACCCAATCTAGCCGACGGTCACGAGCTCCTTGGGGAAGGAAGTGAGCGCCTCGGCGCCGTCGTCCGTGACGATCACGAGATCTTCGATCCGCACGCCGCCGCGGCCGGGAAGGTAGACGCCGGGCTCGACGGTGACGACGTTGCCGGCGGCGAGCGTGCTCGGCCACTCTGCGTTCAGCCACGGCGGCTCGTGGACGTCGAGCCCGACCCCGTGACCCAGGCCGTGTCCGAACGCGTCGCCGAGCCCTTCGGCCTCGATCACGTCGCGGGCGATGCGGTCAACGGCGGCGCTGTCGGCTCCGGCCCGGACGCCCGCGAGACCCGCCTGCTGCGCCCGCTTCACGACGTCGTACGCGCGGCCGAGATCGTCCGGCAGCTCGCCCGTGACGAACGTGCGCGTGCAGTCTGAGCAGTAGCCGCCGATGCGGCAGCCTGCGTCGATCACGATCGTCTCCCCCACGCCGATCCTCCGGTCGCCCGGCACCGCGTGCGGCGAGCCTCCGGTCGGCCCGGAGGCGACGATCGGCGGGAACGAGAGCTCCTCGCCGCCCGCATCGTGCAGAAGCGACTCCATCCGCCACGCGAGCTCGCGTTCCGTCCGGCCGACGAACGGCTCCTCGGCGAAGCGCGCGTACGCCTCATTCGCAGCCGCAGCGGCGCGACGGACGGCGTCGAGCTCGGCCTCCTCCTTGACGGCACGCATCGCCTCGACGAGCCCCGCGTGCGGCGAGAGCTCGAGCCCACCCGCGGTAAGCAGCTCGTAGCGGGCGTACGTCAGCGCGGCCGGCTCGAACTCGACCGGCACCTCGATCAGCGACGGCAGCTCGGCGTAGATGTCTCGCCGGGTCACGACGAGCTCGACGTCCGGCACCTCCCGGGCACGCTCGGCGTAGCGGAAATCCGTGAACAGGCGCGCCCGCCCGGGCTCGACGAGCAGCGCCGCGTTCGAGCTCGCGAGGCCGGTCAGGTAGCGCACGTTGACGAGATTCGAGACGAGGAGCGGCGCCTCGATCGCCTCCTGGAGCCGCGCGAGCCTCGTCATGCCGCTCCGGCGAGGAACTCGAGCGCCTCGCGGTACCCGTCCGCACCCTTGCCGGCGATGCGCTTCGAGGCGACGTCGGAGATCACGGAGATCCGGCGCCACTTCTCACGCTCGTCCACGTTCGACAGGTGCACCTCGACGACGGGCTGGGTGAGCAGCTCGACGGCGTCGTGGATCGCCCAGCTGTAGTGCGTCCAGGCGGCCGGGTTGAGTACGACGCCGTCGGACGCATCGAGCGCCTCGTGGATCCAATCGACGTAGACCCCCTCGTGATTCGTCTGGCGGCAGCGGACGGTCAGCCCCAGGTCCTTCCCCCACGCGTACAGGCGCGACTCGAGCTCGCGGAGCGTGACCGTCCCGTAGACGGCCGGGTCGCGCCGGCCGAGCTGGTCCAGGTTGACGCCGTTCAGCACGTCCACGCGCATCCGAGGACTCTAGGCGACGAGCGATTCGAGCGCCCGCCGGACGTCCGCGTCCGGGAGCTCGACGCCGCGCACCGGCTTGCCCGGCGCCTCGAGCAGGATGAGCCTGACGCGACCCGCCTCCACCTTCTTGTCCCGGCCGAGCGCAGCCCAGGCCCGCTCGATGTCGACGTCGACGGGCCTTGGCGCCAGTACGGCATCGGCGTCCTCGGCGACGGCCCCGTCGAGGCCGGCGTGCTCGACCGAGAGCCGGAGCGCCGCGCGCAGGCCGAGAGCGACCGCATGCCCGTGCGTGACCGAGCCGTACCCGGCCGCGGCCTCGAGCGCGTGGGCGAATGTGTGACCGAGGTTGAGCACGGCCCGCTCGCCGCGGTCGTGCGGGTCGCGCAGGCAGACGGCTGTCTTGTAGAGCGCGCACCGGCGGACGAGGTCGGCGTCGGGCAGCTCCCAGACGCGTTCGCCGGCGAGCAGGCCGGTCTTCACGACCTCGGCCAGGCCGGCGCGCCGCTCGCCGTCCGGGAGCGTCTCGAGCAGGGCGGGATCGATCACCGTCCGCACCGGCCAGTGGAAGGCGCCGACGAGGTTCTTGCCCTGGCGAAGGTCGATCGCCGTCTTGCCGCCGATGGCGGCGTCGACCTGCCCGACGAGCGTCGTCGGGACGGCGGCCCAGGCGATGCCCCGCAGGTAGGCGGCAGCCGCGAAGCCGGCGACATCGCTCGTGCAGCCGCCGCCGAGCGCGACGATGCTGCCGCCGCGGTCGAGGCGAAGCTCCTGCCAGAGCCGTTCGCAGACGGCCACTGTCTTCGCCTCCTCGCCGCGCGGCACGGTGTGCGTCGAGGCCAGCCGCCCGCCGAGCGCGAGCTGCGCGTCCGCACCGTAGATTCCGGCGACGTGCGCGTCCGCGACGAGCGCCGCCGGCCCCTCGCCGGGCAGCAGCTCGCCGAGAAGCTCGAGCGAGCCGACGTGGACGTGGACGCCGCCGGCCGCGAGCACGACGTCGTCGGCGCTGCGGCCGACCACGTCGGCGGCCTCCTCGTAGACGGGCCGCCGCTCGTCGTACAGCCGCCGGAATGTCTCTTCGTCCTGCGCGAGCGGGCGGTCGCCGCCGCTCGCCCGCTCCCAGGCCGCGTCCGCTTCCACCGGAACGAGGACCGTCGTCGCCCGCTCTCGCAAGAGGCGCCTGGTCGCGTCCGACCCGAGCGCCCCGCCGCCGAGCGCGATCACCTTCGGCTCGCGGGCCGAGAGCGCCTCGAGGGCCGCCTCCTCCTCGATCTCGCGGAAGGCAGCCTCGCCCCAGGAGCGGAAGATCTCGACGATCGAGTCGCCCGCGCGCGCCTCGATCTCGCGATCGACGTCCACGAAGCGGCGGCCGATGCGCTCGGCGGTCTCGGCGCCGAGTGTCGACTTGCCGGCCCCCATGAAGCCGATCAGGGCGACGTGCCTGTCTAGCGGGGAGACCAGGCGATCCGCTCCAGGTACGCGCGGTGGGCCGCGACGAAGTCGCCGATCGCGTCGCCGCCGAACTTCTCCTGTGCGGCCCGCGCCAGCTCGAACGCGACGGCGGCTTCGGCGACGACGGCCAGCGCCTCGACGGCCGCCGTGTCCGAGCGCTCGACGAGCGCCTCGGCCGACTCGCCGGTCGCCAGGTCGACGGTCTGCAGGGGCCGCATCAGGGTCGGCAGGGGCTTCATCGCCGCGCGGACGACAACGTCCTCGCCGTTCGACACTCCCGCCTCGATCCCGCCCGCGCGGTTCGTCTCCCGGTGGAGGCCCTGGACGATCTCGTCGTGCGCCTGCGAGCCGCGGAGCCCGGCCAGCGCGAAGCCATCGCCGATCTCGACGCCCTTCACCGCCTGGATGCCCATGAGCGCGGCGGCGAGGCGGGCGTCGAGGCGGTCGTCCTTCGTCGCGTACGTGCCGAGCCCGGGCGGCACGCCGCGCGCACGCACCTCGACGACGCCGCCGACCGTGTCACGGTCGCGCCGCGCTTCGTCGACCCGCTGCTCGATCTCCTCGAGCCCGACGACAGAACCCTCCACGTCGACACCGATCTCGTGCAGGAGCGCCTTGGCGACCGCCCCGGCGGCGACGAACACGGCCGTGTGCCTGGCGCTCGCCCGCTCGAGCGCGTCGCGAACGTCGGTCAGCCCGTACTTCATCGCGCCGGCGAGGTCGGCATGGCCCGGCCGCGGCACCGTGACCGGCTTCGTGCCCTTGCCTTCGGGCTCGCCCTCGGGTGGCCACGGGCTCATGCCCCACGTCCAGTTCTTGTGATCGCGGTTCGGCACGAGCAGCGCGAGCGGTGTCCCGAGCGTGCGCCCGTGGCGGAGGCCGGCCAGCACCTCGACCCGGTCGGTCTCGATCTGCTGACGCGGGCTACGCCCGTAGCCCTGCTGCCTGCGGTGCAGGTCGCGGTCGATCGCGTCGCGGTCGAGCACGAGCCCGGCCGGCAGGCCGGTGACGATGGCGACGAGCGCCGGCCCGTGCGACTCGCCGGCGGTGGTGAGGCCGAGGGTCATGCCGAGAAGGTTATGGGCGAATCGCGGCGCGCATGGCCTCGATCGGCGCCTTCGTGCCCGTCCAGCGCTCGAACGAGGCGGCGCCCTGGCGGGCGAGCACCTCGAGCCCGTCGATCACATGGCACCCGGCCGCCCGCGCGGCGGCGACGTGCGCCGTGTCGCGGCCGTCCGGGAAGTAGGCGAGGTCGATCAGCGTCTGGCCCGCCTCGAGCTCGAACAGGAGCTCGTCCTTGACCGGCGTCGCCTGGACGACGAGCTGCACGCCGGCGGTCACGGGCGGCCAGGCCTCGCGACGCGCGTACACCTGCACGGGGATGTCGCGGGCTTCGAGCGCAGCGATCCAGGCCGCCGCCGCGCCGCCCGCACCGACAACTGCCGCGCTCCAGGCGTCGACGTCGTCGAGCGCCTCGGCGTCGGTGCTCAACCCGAGGATGCGGCCGTGCTCGATCACGAGCGTGTTCACGGACGCGGCTCGCTGGGCCGACTCGTCGAGCTGTTCGCAGAACGGGATCACGCTCACCTTGTGTGGCGTCGTGACGTTGGCGCCCGCGAACCCGAACGCGACGAGGCCCGCGACCGCGGCGCCGAGCGACGCGTGCTCCACGCGAAGCGGTACGTAGGCCCAGTCGAGCCCGCACTGCGCGAAGGCGGCGTTCTGCATCCGCGGCGACAGCGACCCGGACACGGGGTCGCCGATCAGTCCGACAAGCCGTGTCGTCCCGGCGATCTCCACCATGCCGGGCAGTATCGCGCTGCATCGTCGCCGGCGCAGTGGCCGCCCTGCGCCGTCAGGCCGTGCCTGGCACGTGCCGGGTAGGTGCCAGGCACGGCAAAGGGCGTTGGCAGACTGTAAAGTGTGTTGACATGAGCGAGCTCGAGCGGGCGAAGCAGGTGCTGGAAAGCGAGCGCGAGGCCGTGCTGGCCGGCCTCGCTGACGAGTGCGCCGCTGCCGAGCGTGCCGCGGAGGAGCAGCGCCGCTGGCGCGCGGACGTTCAGGTGCTCCTCGAGCGCGGACGGGCGGTCGGGCTATCGGTGGCGGAGATGGCGGACGCCCTCGGCATCAGCCGCCAGTGGACGAACCACCTCGCGAAGGCGACGGTCGACCGCGAGCAGGCGGCAATCAACCGGGAGGTCGTGAAGCGCGCGACCTCGCTGGGGCCGGAGTATCGGCTCGGGACCCTCGAGTTCGGTCCTCCGCCGCCGGATCAGCCGTAGCCGTTGGCGGCGAGGAACTGCTGGAAGGCGTTGTAGTCGGCGGTGAAGAACTGGTGCTTGCTGCCCTTCTTCCGCGCGTAGTACAGGTAGTCGACGTGAGCCGGGTGGGCGGCGGCCTGGATCGCCGCGAGGCCGGGGTTGCCGATCGGCGTCGGCGGTAAGCCGCGGAACTTGCGCACGTTGTACGGCGAATTCGAGTCGAGGTCCGACTTCGTGATCGACTGCGTCGGGGGAATGTTCAGGCCGTACCGGAGAGCGGCGTCGATCCCGATCGGAACGTGCTGGTGCAGCCGGTTGTAGATCACCGCCGCGACGAGGCGCCGCTCGGAGGGGATGACGACCTCGCGCTCGATCATCGACGCGATGATCAGGACGTCGTAGCGCGTCAGGTTCTTCGACTTCGCGTAGCTCATGTCGACGTGGCGAAACGCCAGCTTGAGTGCGGCGGTCTGCCGCCCGACGAAGTGGCGTGCGGTCTCGTTGGAGAAGAACGCGTACTTGGCCGGGAATAGGAAGCCCTCGAGCGGCCGACGCTTTCCGTCGCCTGCGTACAGGCCGGGAAGCGCAGACGATGCCGTCGCAGCCAGGTAGCCGGAGGCGGTGATCCGCGGCGTCACGTGGCGCTTCTGTCTCGCGATCGCCCTCACCGCGTCGATCCGCTGCGCCATCTCGGCCCGCGTGAAGCCCTCGGGGAAGACGATGTGCAGGACCTTCGGGCCGGCCGGCACGCTCGGCTTCGGCTTCGCGTCGCTGCCGCAGCCGGCGAGCGCGAGCGCGGCTGCCGCCCCGGCCACGACGGCCGCTAGCGGTCGCGTGCCCACTCGAGGTACGTCGACAGCAGGTGCGCCGCGGCGCGCGCGTCGTCCCCGTCCGCCAGGACGGACGTGAACCGCTCGTCGAAGAGCTCGACCGGGCATTCGACCGCGGCCCGCAGCGTCTCGGCGAAGCGCTCCGTCTCCTGCGCCTGGTCGCCGTGCGCGCCCTTCAGCGTGAGCGGCAGGCCGACGACGACGCGGTCGGGCTCCTCGTCGGCGATCAGCGTCCGGAGCCGCTCCAGCCCGGCCTCGGTCCCTGCCTGCTCGACGACGCCGAGCGGCCGTGCGATCGTCCCGGTCGGGTCCGAGACGGCCACGCCCGTGCGCGCGGAGCCGTAGTCCAGGGCGAGCACCTTCACGAGAGCGCGGCGACGAGCAGCTCTTGCCCTGCGTCGAGGGCGTCGCCGAGCTTCTCGGGCTCACGGCCGCCGGCTTCCGCGAAGTCGGCACGGCCTCCACCGCCGCCGCTCACGAGCCCGGCGATCTCCCGGATCACCTGCGCCGCGTCGAGGCCGCGCTCGACGAGGCTCTTGTCGATGTTGAGCACGAGCTGCACCCGGCCGTCGACCCGCGCGCCGAGCAGCACGGCGCCGACCTTCCGCTGCTGCTTGATCCGGTCCGAGAGGTCTCGGAGCGGCGTCGCCGACTGCCTCACCTCGATCACGGCCACGCTCCCGTCCTCGTAGCGGACGTCGAGCTCGTCCTCGGCGGCGGCCGCAGCGGGCTGCCTGCGTTGCTCGCGGCGCACGCGCTCGAGCTCTACGCGCAGCTCGTCCGCGTCGTGCGCGCGGCCGTGCAGCAGCGCGTACGCCTCGCCGGACGTGACCGCTTCGATCCGCCGCGCACCCGCGCCGACAGAGCTCTCGGACAGGATCGCGAAGGGGCCGATCTCGGCCGTCCAGCGGACGTGCGTACCGCCGCACAGCTCGGTGGAGAAGCCGGGGATCTCGATCACTCGCACCTCGTCGCCGTACTTCTCGCCGAAGAGCATCATCGCGCCGAGCTTCTTCGCCTCGTCCTGCGTGGTCACGAACCAGTGGACGGGCAGGTTCTCGAAGACCTTCCGGTTGACGATCTCCTCGACGCGGTGTCGCTCGTCCGAGGTCAGCGCCTCCTGGTGCGTGAAGTCGAAACGGAGCTTGTCGGGCCGCACCGCCGAGCCCGCCTGCTTCACGTGCGTGCCGAGGACGTCGCGGAGCGCCTGGTGGAGGAGGTGCGTCGCCGTGTGGTTCGCCATCGTCGGGAAGCGGTGCGACCAGGGGACGACGGCGCGGACGCGGTCGCCGACCGCGAATCCCTCGCCGCGGAACGTGAGCACCTGGTCGTCGCCGACGCGCGTCGCGCGGACGAGCTCGGCGCGCGCGCCGGTCTCCTCGTGCTCGATCCAGCCGGTGTCCGAGACCTGCCCGCCGCCTTCGGGATAGAACGGCGACTCGTGGAGCTTGGCGTCGAAGAGCCCGTCCTCGCGCGGCTCGAGCGCCGAGATCGCGGTCAGGACGTCGGTCTTCTCGTAGCCGACGAACTCGGTCGGGCGCTCGCCGGCGAGGCCGACCTCGAACCCGCCGGCCGAGCGCGAGCGCTCGCGCTGCTCCTCCATCAGCTGGCTGAACTCGTCCTCGTCTACGGGAAGACCTCGATCTCTGGCCAACTCTTGCGTCAGCTCGAACGGGAAGCCGTACGTGTCGTGGAGCCGGAACGCCTGCTCACCCGTGATCGACGGCGTCGGAGCAGCGTTGAACGCGGTTGCGGCCACCTGCTCGAAAAGTTGTAGTCCGCGCGAGAGCGTCCGCGAGAAGCTCTCCTCCTCGGCGGTCAGGATCCGGCTGATCTCGGCCCGGTGCTCGGGCAGCTCGGGGTACGCCTCGCCCATCTGCTCGACGACCACGTCGGCGAGGCGCGACAGGAAGGGCGGCTCGAGCCCGATCCGGCCGGCCTGCTGGACGGCGCGGCGGGCGATCCGGCGCATGACGTAGCCGCGGCCCTCGTTGGACGGGACGACGCCCTCCGAGGCGAGGAACGTGAGGCCGCGGCCGTGGTCGGCGAGGATGCGATGCGCCTTCGTCGCCTCCGGCGTGTCGCCGTACGCGACGCCTGACTCCGCCTCGATCCAGGCCATGATCGCCTGGTAGCCGTCCGTGTCGTAGACGGAGTCGACCTGCTGCAGGATCCGCGCGGCGCGCTCGAGCCCCATGCCCGTGTCGATGTTCTGCTTCGGAAGCGGCGTCAGCGTGCCGTCGGCGTGCAGCTCGAACTCCATGAAGACGAGGTTCCAGAACTCGAGGAACCGCTCGCACTCGCAGCCCGGCTGGCACTCGGCGCGGCCGCAGCCCGTGTCCGGCCCCCAGTCGAAGAACATCTCCGAGTCGGGACCGCACGGCCCGGGGCCGCCGACCGACCAGAAGTTGTCGGCCCGGGGCAGCCGCACGATCCGCTCGGGCGGCATGCCGATCCGCTCCCACGCTGTGACGGCGACCTCGTCCTCGTCGAGGCCGAGCTCCGGATCGCCCGCGAAGACGCTCACCCAGATCCGGTCGAGATCGAGCTTCATGTGCTCGAACATGAACTCCCAGGCGAACTCGACCGCGCCGTCCTTGAAGTACTGGCCGAACGAGAAGTTGCCGAGCATCTCGAAGAAGGTCAGGTGGTAGCCGTCGAGGCCGACCTCGTCGATGTCGGGTGTGCGGAAGACCTTCTGGCACGTCGTCAGGAGCGGTGCCGGCGGCTGCTCGCGCCCGAGGAAGAACGGCATCAGCGGCTGCATCCCCGCGGACGTCAGGAGCGTGGAGCGATCCTCGGCGCGGGGGATCAGCGGCCAGGACGGGTGGAACGTGTGCCCCTTCGACTCGAAGAAGGCGCGGTAGCGCTGGCGGAGCTCGGCGGTCGTGCGCATGGCTTCGATTCTAGGGACGCGCTCAGCGCGGGCTGCCGCCGGAGCGGCGACCGGCGTCGTCCAGCTCGTCGGCGAGATCGGTCATGCGGCGCGTGCCGGCTTCCTTCGCCGTGCGGACGGCCTCGTCGACGTCGCGGTGAGCGATCAGCGACGACACTCCGTGGCGGAACGCGGTCGCGAGCCCTGCGAGCGCCTCGATCGGCGCGGTGACGACCGCGGACACGGCGCGGACGGCCCGGTCGATCGCGGTCACCGCCTCGACGGCGCTGTCCGTCATGACGTCGAGCTTGTCCAGCTCGGAGTTGACGCGGTCGAGCGTGCCGCCCGTCTTGTTGATCACCGGCAGCACCTCTTCTTCGGTGTGCTGCACCGTCGTGCGGAGCTGGGAGAACAGAACGCCGAGTCGCCAGAACGCGTACCCGATCGCGAGGCCGACGATGACCAGGAAGATCGCGAGCACGATGTCGAGCGCCTGACTCGTGGTCACCGCGAGCGGCATGGCCCGATTCTATGCCGCCGCGAGGACTGTTCCGGAGCCGACGACCGCGTCGTCGTCGTAGAGCACGGCCGTCTGGCCGGGCGCGACGCCGTAGGCAGGCTCGTCGAGCGCGAGCCGGAAGCCGCGCGAGGTGGGCTCGACGGATGCGGCCACGGCCGGCGAGCGGTACCGGAGCTTCGCCTCGACCCGGGCGGCCGGCGCGTGGAGACGGCCGCGCACGGTGACGCGGTCGCGCGCCAGCGCGCCGCGCGGGCCGACGACGATTGCGTTCGTCGCTGCGTTCGTTCGCAGCGCGTAGAGCGGCTCGTCGGCCACGACGCCGATCCCCTTCCGCTGACCCGGCGTGAAGCGCCAGTACCCGTCGTGCGTGCCGAGCTGCGTGCCGTCCTCGCCGATGATCGCGCCCGGCTCGCGGCGCAGGCCGCGACGCTCGAGAAAGGCGCGGTAGTCGTCGCCGCCGAGAAAGCACGCCTCCTGGCTGTCGACGCGAGAGGCGACGGCGAGCCCGGCCCGCGCGGCGTCGGCGCGCGTCTCGGCCTTCGTCTGGCCTCCGAGCGGAAACACGACCCGCTCGAGCAGGCGGGGCGCGAGGCCGGCGAGCATGTAGGACTGGTCCTTCTCCGGATCGGCCGCGCGGGCGAGCAGGAGCTGCCCGTCGCGCTCGACGATGCGCGCGTAGTGGCCCGTCGCGAGGCGCGCGGCGCCTGCACGGCGGGCGAACGCGAGGAGCTCGGCGAAGCGGAAGCCGCCGTTGCAGCGCGTGCACGGGTTGGGCGTCTCGCCGCGCGCGTAGCCGTGGACGAACGGCTCGACGACGGCCCGACGGAACTCGTCGCGCAGGTCGAGCGTGACGTGCGGGAGCCCGCGCTCGTGGCAGAGCCGCCGCGCGGCGAGCACGGAGGTCGACGAGCAGCACGCGCGTTCGGTGTCGGGCGCCTCGGGATCGACCCAGAGGCGGAGCGTGACGCCGAGTGCCTCGGGTCCGGCGCGGAGGAGCGCGACCGCGCTGTCGACGCCGCCGCTCATGGCAACGGCAACGCGCTCCGCGGCCGGCGGCGCGCGAAACACCGGCCCGATCGCCGCGGCAAGCGCATCGGTCGCAAGATCGTCCCCGGGCACCGCGGCAGCCTCGAGCAGACTCAGGCCGCGAAGGTCCTCGGAGAACCCATCGGCATCAGCGTCGACGATCCGCTCCCCGTCGATCCGCAGCCGAACGGCGGTCCAATCGCCGCACCGGGTCGCGTCACCGAAGACTTCCACCACGGCCCAGCGTACGCGTTGCGCCGCCGATGCCGGCTTCGCCGGCGTCGGCCGCTACGACTCTCTCGGCAGGCTCTGAAGAAGGGAGGCACACGGGGGAAACACTGGTTTCCCCCGTGATCAACGTGCTCCACCCTGCCGATGACCAACGACCTAGTGAACCTGGCGAACCAGGTGGGATCCCTGCGAGCCTTCGGCAACGCCTTGGGCTCGACGCGGGTTCCCTTTCACGTCGTGTTGGTTCAACTGTGCGGCCGCCGATCACGCACAGGGTCGAGCACGTGCGGCCACTCTATCGGGCGAAGGCCCAACGCACGTCGCGTGTGCCGGCGAGGCCCAGCTTGTCGGCGAGCGCCGCAGTGAGGTCGAAGTCGACCGACGCGGGGACGGGACCGCGGTCGACGACCTGCGTGTAGACGCGCTTCCCTTCGAACTCGACGAACAGCTTCGCGCCGCACGGGAGCACGGGATGGACGACGCCGAGCGTGGCCGGTTCGAGCAGCCAGCCGCAATTCGAGTGCCGGCTACGGATGACCTTGACGCCGGCGACCGCGTTGTACCAGCCGGTCCCCGCGCCGACCGCGGGCTGCGGACCGGCCGCCCTGGCCGTAGCTCCATTCTGGTGCGCGACGGCGAGCGCCAGGACACCGGCGAGCATCGCAGCCGCCGCGAGCGCGAGCATGCGCTGGCCGAACGACGCCCTCACGTCGCGCCGGGCTCGTCGTCAGGGCCGCCGCCCGGCGGCAGGACAGAGGTCGAGCCGCCGAAGTCGTCGTCGGGAAGCGGGGCCAGGATCTCGTCCATGTCCCAGCTGTCGAGCGCGGCGCCCGTATCCTCCGGCGGCCAGGCCGGCGGCGCGTCGACCGTCGTCTCCGAGCGCCACGCGAGCCACTCGATCCCCGTCATCAGCAGCCAGGCGCCGCCCATCACGAGCCCGATCACGAGCGGACGCAGGTCGGCCAGGCCGCACGCGATCGCGAGCAGGACGAGGAAGACGATCTCGAACGCGAACCGGGGCGTGAACCCGCCCATGCGGGAAGGTTAGCCCTGCCCGCCCGGCGGGGTGACGATCCGCAGACCGAGCTCGGCGAGCTGCTCCGGCGTCACGTCGGACGGCGCACCGCTCATGGGATCGACGCCTGCCTGGTTCTTCGGGAAGGCGATCACGTCGCGGAGGTTCGGCTCGCCGGCGAGCACCATCGTCATCCGGTCGATGCCGAGCGCGATCCCACCGTGCGGCGGCGCACCCATCGCCAGCGCGTCGAGCAGGAAGCCGAACTTCGCGCGCTGCTCCTCGGGGCTCAGCCGCAAGAGGCCGAACACCTGGGTCTGGATCTCGGGCTCGTGGATCCGGAACGAGCCGCCGCCCAGCTCGTTCCCGTTGACGATGATGTCGTACGCGTGCGCGAGGGCGTGCCCGGGATCGTCGGCAAACCGCTGCTCCCACTCCGGGGTCGGCCGCGTGAACGGATGATGGACGGCGCCGAAGCGCTGCTCGTCCTCGTCCCACTCGAACATCGGGAAGTCCGTCACCCAGAGGAACGCGAACGCCGACTCGTCGACGAGACCGAGCTCGCGGCCGAGCTGCAGGCGCAGCGCCGAGAGGACACGCGAGGTCGCCGCCCACGCGTCGGCCGCGAAGAGCAGCGTCTCACCCGGCCGCACGGCGAGCGCGGCCAACTCGGCCTCGGACAGGAACTTGACGATCGGCGAGCGCACCTCGCCCGCCTCGTCGCGGACGATGTAGGCGAGCCCTTTCGCGCCCCACTCCTTCGCGACCTCCTCCAGCCGGGCCAGCTCCGCACGCGAGAACGCGCGCGGCACGCGCAGGAAGCGCACCGCTTCCGCGCCCGCGAACACGCCGAACTCCGAGCCGCGCGTCGCCCCTGTCGCGTCCTCGATCTCGAGCGCGAAGCGCGTGTCCGGCTTGTCGGTGCCGAAGCGGCGGTCGGACTCCGCGAACGTCATCCGCGGCCACGGACGTGGAACCTCGACGCCGAGACAGTCGCGCCAGATCCGGCCGAACATCTCCTCCATGAGCTCGAACAGGAACTCCTGCTCGGGGAAGGACATCTCGACGTCGAGCTGGGTGATCTCCTGCACGCGGTCGGCGCGGAGGTCCTCGTCGCGGAAGCAGATCGCGATCTGGTAGTAGCGATCGAAGCCGGCCACCATCGTCAGCTGCTTGAGGATCTGCGGGCTCTGCGGCAGCGCGAAGAAGCGGCCCTTCTGCAGGCGGCTCGGAACGACGAAGTCGCGCGCGCCCTCGGGGGTCGGCTTGAAGAGGATCGGCGTCTGGATGTCGAGGAAGCCGGCCGCCTCCATCGTCCGACGGATGATCCCCACCATCTGCGCCCGCAGGCCGATGTTGCGCTGGAGCTTGTCGCGGCGCAGGTCGAGCCAGCGATAGCGCAGGCGCAAGGTCTCGTCGACGTTCTCCTCGTCGAGCTGGAACGGGAGCGGCGTCGAGCGCGAGACGATCTCGAGCCGCTCGACCTGCAGCTCGACGTAGCCCGTCGGCAGGTTCGGGTTCACCACCTCGGGCGCGCGCGCGACGACCTCGCCCTCGGCGCGGAGCACGAACTCGTTGCGCACCTCGTGGGCGGCCGCCGCCGCCTCGGGAGCGTGCTCCGGGTTGACGACGAGCTGGCAGATCCCGGCGCGGTCGCGGAGGTCGATGAACACGAGCCCGCCGTGGTCGCGGCGCGTGTTCGCCCAGCCCGCGAGCGCGATCCGCCGGCCGATGTGCTCGGGCCGGACGTCGCCGCACATCAGGTCACGCCAGGTCACGGCCGCAGCTCCTCGAGCAGCGCATCGATGTCCGAGCCCACCTCGACCATCACGATCCGCTTGGCCCCGAGACGCTTGGCCTGCGTCAGCTGACCCTTGCGCGAGCGGCCGGCGTAGTCGGTGTCGCAGCGGACGCCGTCGCGCCGTAGCTCCATCATCAGGCGCAGCGCAGCGGCACGGTCGGCGTCCGGCTCGCAGAGGAAGAAGACGTCGATGCCTTCCGGCTCGGGCGCGGAGACGCCCGCGTGCTCGAGCGCGAGCAGCAGCCGCTCGATGCCGGCTCCGAAGCCGATCGCAGGAGTCGGTGACCCGCCCAACTCCTCGGCAAGTCCGTCGTAGCGCCCGCCGCCCGAGAGCACGCTGGTCGACGTGCCTTCCGGCCCCACGAACTCCCAGGTCGTGCGGGTGTAGTAGTCGAGCCCGCGGACGAGGGTCGGTACGAGCTCGTAGGCGATGCCGTACGCATCGAGATAGCGCCGCACCTCGGCGAAGTGCTCGCGGCATGCATCGCAGAGCGACTCGCCGATCGTCGGCGCCTGCCTCAGCACCTCCTGGACCGCGGGCGGCTTGGCAGCGATGTTGTCGAGCGCACGCAGCGGATTCGCCCGCGCCTGCGCACGCGTGTCCTCGTCCAGCGACTCCGCGCGCTCCTCGAGCCACGGCCGAAGACGCTCCAGATAGGCGGGTCGGCAGTTGCGGTCGCCGATCGAGTTCAGCTCCAGCCGGTAATCGGTGACGCCGAGCCGACCGAGCAGCGAGGCGTACAGGTGGAGCACCTCCGCGTCGACGGCCGGGTCGTCGGAGCCGATGGCCTCCAGGTCGAGCTGCCAGTGCTCGCGGAAGCGTCCTCTCTGCGGACGGCCGTAACGGTAGAGCGTCTCGTACGTGTAGAGCTTGACCGGCTGCGGCTCGCGATGCATGCCGTGCTCGAGGTAGGCGCGGACGATCGGCGCCGTCGCCTCGGGACGCAGCGTGAGCGAGCGGTCGCCCCGATCGGCGAACGTGTACATCTCCTTCCGCACGATGTCCGAGCTGTCGCCGGACGTCCGCGCGAAGAGCTCCGTGTCCTCGAACACGGGCGTCTGGATGTGCCGGTAGCCGTAGAGCGCGCACAGCTCCTCGAACCGCGAGATGACGAGCTCCCAGAGCGGCTGCTCGGCCGGGAGGATGTCGTGCGTACCGCGCGGAGCTTCGACCTTCACGAGGCGCGCAGCTCGGCCAGGAACGGGTTGCGCTGCAGCTCGTCGCCGAGCGTCGTCGGCGGGCCGTGGCCGGAGTAGACGATCGTGTCGGCCGGATAGCGGTCGGTGAGCGACCTGATCGACGCGAGCAGGACGTCCCAGTCCCCGCGCGGCAGGTCGGTACGGCCGACCGAGCCGGCGAAGAGCACGTCGCCTGAGAGGAGCGCGCCGTCGGCGTAGTAGGCGAGGTGGCCCGGCGAGTGGCCCGGGACGGCGACGACCTCGAAGGAGATGCCGGCGACCTCGATCGTCTCGCCGCCCGCAAGCAGCACGTCGGGCTTCCAGCCGCGGAGCGTGACGCCGAGCCCCGAGTAGTAGGTGCCGGGGTTCTCGAGCACGTCGACCTCGATCTCCGGCGCGTAGACCTTCACCCCCGTTCCCTCCGCGAGCTCGGCGAGCCCGAGGATGTGGTCCCAGTGCGAGTGCGTGATCAGGATCCCCGCGCAGGTCGCGCCCATGCCGGCCAGCTCGAGCCGGATCGTCGCCGCGTCGCCGCTCGGGTCGACGACCGCCGCCTCGGCGGCGCCGCGCTCCGACCGCACGACGTAGCAATTCGTGCCGATCGGCCCCAGCTCGTACCGGTCCACGACGAGAGGCATCCCGCGACTCAGTCTATGGCCCGGCTACTTGGTCTTCTTGGAGGAGCTGCCGGCCCGCTTCGCGAGCCGCTTCTGGTACGAGCGGTATGCGAACGAGTCGACCATGTACATGAACGGGACGAGCAGGGCGATGAGGGGCAGTGTCCGCAGCAGCACGACCGTGGTCGAGTCGCCCTTCCCCTTGGTGATGTAGAAGAAGATGAGGATGAAGGGCGCGAAGATCGCCGCCCGACGGGCGACGCGGTTCCAGGTCGGCGGCTCGACGACGCGCTCACCGGCCGGCGCAGCAGCCTTCGCCTTCGCGCCTGGCTTCGGCTTCTGACCGGAGGTCACGGCCTTCTCGACCTTCGGCTCGGCCTCCGGCTCGTCGACCTCGACTTCCTGTCCGTCGTCGTCGACGTAGACGTATTCGTACTCGTGCCGGCGCCCCTTCTCCCGCCGCCGCCGTTGTCTCTTCGTCGCCATCGCTCCTAATTTAGCGCGGCCTTTCGCCGCCGATGACGACCTCGGACACGACGGGCC
Organism: uncultured Actinomycetes bacterium; assembly: GCA_963765295.1. GTDB lineage: Bacteria > Actinomycetota > Thermoleophilia > Gaiellales > Gaiellaceae > PALSA-612. The sequence continues at coordinate 275,151 of CAVXVO010000005.1, read as the reverse complement.
CGCCGAGGTGATAGGCGAGGTGGCGCCAATCGGGCGCATCGAGCAGGACGACGTCGGCGTCGTATCCCGGTGCAAGGCGTCCCTTCGTCGTGGCGCGGCCGAGGACGTGCGCCGCGTTGACCGTGCAGGCGGCGAGCGCCTGCGCCGGCGACATGCCGAGCTGGGTGCATGCGAGCGAGCAGACGAGCGGGAGGCTCTCGCAGAACGCGCTGCCGGGGTTGAAGTCGGTGGCGAGCGCGACGGAGGCACCGGCCTCGATCAACGCGCGCGCGGGTGGCATCGGCCGGCCGAGAAAGAGCGCGCTCGCGGGGAGCAGGACGCCGGTGACGTCGCTTGCGGCCAGCGTCGCGACGCCGGCCGGGCCGGTCGCCTCGAGGTGGTCGACGGAGCGCGCGCCGAGCTCGACGGCGAGCGGGATCGCGCCCGCCTCGGTGAACTGGTCGCCGTGGAGCCGGAGGACGAGGCCTGCGTCCGCGCAGGCCTCGAGGTAGCGGCGGGCCTGCCCGGCGTCGAAGGCGCCGCGCTCCAGGAAGACGTCGGCCGCCTCGGCCACGGTCGCTGCCTCCGGCAGCACCTCGGCGAGCGCGAAGTCGAGGTAGTCGTCGGCCGAGTCGAACTCGGGTGGCACGGCGTGGGCGCCGAGCCACGTCGGCACGCCGCCCGCGTCCCGGATCGCGCGCAGCTGTGCGAGCTCCGTGTCGCGGTCGAGCCCGTAGCCCGACTTGGCCTCGAAGGTCGTCGTCCCGGCGGCGAGCATCCAGCCGCGATGCCGCTCGAGCGCGTCGCGAAGCCCGGTCTCGCCGGCGGTGCGAGTCGCGCGGACCGTCGAGAGGATGCCGCCGCCCGCCGCGTGCAGCTCCTCGTAGCCCGCGCCGCCGGCCCGGAGCGAGAACTCCTCGACACGGTCGCCCGCGAAGCACGCGTGCGTGTGGCAGTCGACGAGCCCGGGGATCGCGCACCGGCCCGAGCCGTCCACCTCTTCGATCTCGCCTTCGAGCGGCGGCAGCTCCGCCATGCGCCCGACTGCCGTGATCCGCCCGTCCTCCGAGAGCAGGAACGCGTCCTCGACCAGCTCGACATCGCCGAGGGCGGCCCCGCGGAGCGGCGCGTCCCGGCCGGCAGGCGTTGCGAGCTGCGCGAGGTCGCGGACGAGAAGCCGCGTCACTGCCAGGGCAGGCCGAGCTCAGGCAGCCGCTCGTGGCGTGGCGGAGGCAGGTCGGCGTACGCGTCGCCCGGGTCGTGCGCCTCCGTCTCGACGCCCGCGCCGTGGCGGAGCGCGAGCTCGGAAACCGGGTAGACGATGTCGCCGTCCTCGCGGCGAGCACCGACCATCAGGATCACGCACGGCCCGGAGCCGGCGCCGACGAAGACGTGCTCCGTTCCGCCGGGGCAGTGCACGAAGTCCCAGGCTCTCAGCTGCCGCTCCTCGCCCTCGATCAGGGCCAGGCACTCGCCCGAGAGGACGAGGAAGTCCTCCTGCTGCGACTCGGCGTGGTAGCGGCAGTTCGCCTCGCCCGGCTGCAGCACGCGCAGGCTGATGCCGAGCTCGGGGAAGAGCCCGACGTCGCGGCTTCCGAACGGGCAGCCGTACCCGAAGACGTCGCGATGACTCCACCAGGCGGCGTCGCGCGCGTTGACGACGAACCACCCCTGCGACTGCGCTTCGAGCCCGCTGTCGGTTTCGACCAGCTTGGCTTCCTCGACCATCTCATCCTCCTCGTTCGCCCACGTCGGGCCGGCGGTTGGACACCCATCCCTCTCCCTGGGGTGGGGAGCCGTCCACCCTCCACCCACTGCGAGCGTAGCGAGGAAGTCCGCGCCCAGGTGAGCCCCGACCGTGAATCTTCAGTGACGATTCGCAGGCACCGGCTAAGGATTCCGTGGGGCCGGGAGCGGCAGTCCGTGCTGACGGGCGGCGTCGAGCGCGTCCTCGTAGCCTGCATCGGCGTGACGGAGGATGCCGGTTCCGGGGTCGGTCGTCAGCACCCGCTCGAGGCGCTCGGCCGCGTCGTCCGTTCCGTCCGCGACGACCACCATCCCCGCGTGGATCGAGTTGCCGATTCCGACGCCGCCGCCGTGGTGGACGCTGACCCAGGTCGCGCCCGCCGCCGTGTTGAGGAGCGCGTTCAGGATCGGCCAGTCGGCGATCGCGTCCGAGCCGTCCCGCATCGACTCGGTCTCACGGTATGGCGAGGCGACGGAGCCTGAGTCGAGGTGGTCGCGGCCGATCACGACCGGCGCGCGGATGCGTCCCGAGCGGACGAGCTCGTTGATCGCGAGGCCGGCACGGGCACGGTCGCCGTAGCCGAGCCAGCAGATCCGCGCCGGCAGGCCCTGGAACGCGACGCGCTCGGGCGCGAGCGCGAGCCAGCGCTGGAGGATCGTGTCGTCCGGGAACAGGGCCCGCAGCTCGTCGTCGATCGTCGCGATGTCAGCTGGATCGCCGGACAGCACCGCCCAGCGGAACGGTCCGTTGCCGCGGCAGAAGAGCGGCCGGATGTAGGCGGGGACGAATCCGGGATAGGCGAACGCGTCCTCGACGCCTGCCGCCTTGGCCTCGCCGCGCAGGTTGTTCCCGTAGTCGAAGACGTGGCTCCCGGCATGCAGGTGGTCGAGCATCCCGCGCACGTGGACGGCGATCGACTCGCCCGCCCGGCGCAGGTACTCGTCCGGATCCGCCGCGCGGAGGCGGGCAGCGTCCTCTACGGACAGACCCTGCGGGACGTACCCGGTCAACGGGTCGTGAGCCGCCGTCTGGTCGGTGACGAGATCGAAGTGCTCGCCCCGCCGCGCCAGCTCGGGGACGACGTCGGCCGCGTTGCCCAGCAGCCCGACCGACAGACCGCGGCCGGCCGCCGCCGCCTCACGAACGCGCGCGAGCGCGTCGTCCACGGATTCGGTCGCCTCGTCGAGGTATCGCGTCTCGAGCCGCCGTCGCAGGCGGGCGGGATCGACCTCGACGCAGAGGATGGCCGCGTCGAGCATGGTGGCAGCGAGCGGTTGCGCGCCGCCCATCCCGCCGAGGCCGGCGGTCAGCACCGTCCGCCCGGCCAGGTCGCCGGCGCCGAAGTGCTTCTCGGCCGCGGCGGCGAAGGTCTGGTAGGTGCCCTGCAGGATCCCCTGCGTCCCGATGTAGATCCAGCTCCCGGCCGTCATCTGGCCGAACATCGTCAGTCCGAGTGCCTCCAGGCGGCGGAACTCGTCCCAGGTCGCCCAGCGCGGCACCAGCATCGCGTTCGCGATCAGCACGCGCGGCGCCCCCGGGTGCGTCCGAAAGACGCCGACCGGCTTGCCGCTCTGAACGAGCAGCGTCTCGTCCGGACCGAGGTCGAGCAGCGAGCGGACGAGCGCGCGCAGGCACTCGTGGTTCCGTGCCGCCTTGCCCGAGCCGCCGTAGACGACGAGCTCCTCCGGCCGCTCGGCGACCTCAGCGTCGAGGTTGTTGAGCAGCATGCGGAGCGGCGCCTCCGTCTGCCAGGACCGCGCGTTCAGCTCCGTGCCGCGAGGCGCACGGATCGCCGACAGGTCGCCGCAGAGCGACTCGACGAGCGCATCGCGGGACGCGGCCACCGTCATTGCTCCTTCTCCTCCGCGTCGCGCTCGCGCAGCCGGTCGCGCCAGTACCAGCAGCTGTAGATCGACCCGCCGGCAAACGCGATCGCCGCGAAGAGCACCGCCCTGACGATGCTCGTGCCCGCCACCGCCGCGATCACGAGGACGAGCGCCGCGAGCGCCCCGTAGAGGAGGATCGTGTCGCGGTACGGGTGCTTCGGCACCGGACGCTTCCACGTCTGAAAGCGGGGCGCCTTCATCCCAGTGTCCCGATCTCGGCCTCGACCGCACCGACGAGCGAGCCGTCGCGGATCGCGGACGCGACCAGCTCGATCTCCCCCGACAGCGAGCGATCCTCGACGAGGCGCGGCGAGAGGGAGCGGACGAACGACCTCGCTGCCGCCACGCCGGGCCCGGGCTCGAGCGGCGCGAGGAACTCGACGCCCTGCGCTCCGGCGAGCAGCTCGATCGCGAGCGCGCGCTCCGAGTTCGCGAGCACCTGCCACGCCTTCAGGCCGGACGTGTTGCCCATCGACACGTGATCCTCCTGGCCGGCGCTCGTCGGGATCGAGTCGACGCTCGCCGGGTGGGCGAGCACCTTGTTCTCGCTGACGAGCGACGCAGCGACGTACTGGGGGATCATGAACCCCGAGTTCAGCCCGCCGTCGACGGTCAGGAACGCGGGCAGGCCGTCGGACAGGTTCGGGTTGACGAGCCGTTCGACGCGGCGCTCCGAGATGCTGGCGAGCTCGGCGACCGCCATGGCCAGCGCGTCGAGGGCGAACGCGAGCGGCTGGCCGTGGAAATTGCCGTTCGACACGAGCATGTCGTCCTCGACGAGCACGAGCGGGTTGTCGGTCGCCGAGTTCAGCTCCGTCGAGACCGTGTAGTCGACGTAGTCGAGGAGGTCGCGCGACGCACCGTGGACCTGCGGCGCGCAGCGGAGCGAGTACGCGTCCTGCACCTTGCTGCACCAGCGATGCGCCTCGATGATCGCGGAGCCGTCGAGGAGGCGCAGGACGTTCGCCGCCGACGCCTGCTGGCCGCGCAACGGGCGGAGCGCGTGCACCTGGGGGAGGAAGCTCGTGCGCGAGCCCTGGAGCGCCTCGAGCGACAGCGCGCAGGCGATGTCGGCCGCGTCGGCGAGCCGGCGGGCCCGGGCGAGCCCGAGGGCGCCGAACGCGGCCATGAACTGCGTGCCGTTGACGAGCGAGAGCCCCTCCTTCGCCTCCAGCTCGATCGGCTCGAGCCCGATCCGCGCCAGCGCCTCCCGGCCGCCGACCCGATCTCCGTCAATCCAGCACTCCCCTTCGCCGACGAGCGGCAGCGCGAGGTGCGCGAGCGGCGCGAGGTCACCGCTCGCCCCGACCGAGCCGCGGCTCGGCACATACGGGACGAGCCCGCCGTTCAGGCACGCGAGCAGCAATTCGACCGTCTCGACGCGGGCGCCGGAGTAGCCCTTCGCGAGCGCGTTCGCCCGCAGGAGCATGGCCGCGCGCACGATCTCGTCCGGATAGGGCTCGCCGACCCCGCACGCGTGGCTGCGGAGGAGGCGGAGCTGGAGCTCGCGGGTGAGCTCTTCCGGGATCGCCTCCGAGACGAAGCGGCCGAAGCCGGTGTTGATGCCGTAGGTGTGCTCGCTCGCGCCGTGCGCCGCCCTGTCGACGAGCTTCCGCGCCGCCCGCATCCGCTCGCGGGCCGGCTCCGCAAGGCCGGCCTCGTCGCGCTCGACCGCGATCGCCCACACGTCCTCGATCGACAGGTCCTCGCCCGTCAGCTCGTGCAGGCTCACGGCGTCCGAGTCTAGACGTGTCGGAGGCTCGGGCAGGCGGGGCAGAGCCGCGCCGCTCGGGCACAGGCAGTTCTGGTCCCATCCCTAACCCCCACCCACCCGGGGAGCGACCTCCATGGTGCCCCGCGAAAACGCGCAGGGGTGTGCCGATTTCGTGACGATTGTCAGGCGTCGAGCAGCCGCACCTCGAGGAGCCGGGACTCGTCGAGGTCGTCCAGGTCGAGGGGCTCGCGCGCGGCCCTGGCTGCCGTGCCGGCCGGGAGGAGCCCGACGAGCTCCGACCCCGCCGTCTCGACACCCCGGGCGGCCGCCTCAGCCCGCACACGCGCGACGATCTCGTGCAGGTCGACACGCTCCGGATCCTCCACGTTCATGCTCACCTGCACGAGGCCGCGGCTTGGAAGCGCGAACCCGAGCGCGCGCACGCCGGAAAAGCCGCCGCCCTTCTCCCGCACGATCGCGGCGATCGCCCGCGCGACGTCGAGGTCGTCCGTCCGCAGGTTCACGTTGAACGCGACGAGTGGCCGGCGGGCGCCGACGAGCACCGCGCCGGCAGCCGGGTCGAGCCGGGCCGGCCCCCGGTCCGGCGTGAGCTCGCCGCCGTCCAGACGCCGCCGCAGCTCTGCCGAGCCGCCGGCGCGGAAGAATGCCGGCCCCCGGGCCGCTCCCAGCTCGCCGTACAGGAAGACCGGCAGGGCGAGCTCCTCGCCGACGCGCCGCGCAAGCGCCAGCGCGGCCGCGCGAGCCCGATCCATGTCCTCAGGCCGCACGCCCACCACCGGGACGACGTCCGCGACGCCGATCCGTGGGTGGGCGCCCTCGTGCGCTCGCAGGTCGATCCGCTCGCGCGCGCAGGCGATGCCGGCGAGGAGCGCTTCGACGAGGTCGTCCTCCTGCCCGCCGAGCGTGAACACCGACCGGTTGTGGTCGGCGTCGGCGTGCACGTCGAGCACCCGCGCACGACCGGAGAGCGCGCGCCCGATCGCGTCGATCGTCGCCCGCTCACGGCCCTCGGAGAAGTTCGGAACGGCTTCGAGCGGAAACGCCACCCGCGTACTCTAGGAACCGTGAAGGCCTACTACCACGCGCGGGCGGAGGAGTACGACGACTGGTGGCTCGGCCGCGGTCTGTACGCGAGCCGGGAGCGGCCCGGCTGGGAGGCCGAGCTCGAGCAGCTCGCCGCCCGCCTGCGGAGTCTTTCGCCGGCTCGGACACTCGACGTCGCCTGCGGGACCGGGTTCGTCACACAGCACCTTCCGGGCGAGGTGACCGGGCTCGACCAGAGCGACGCGATGGTCGCGATCGCCCGTGAACGCGTTCCGGAGGCGACCTTCGTCGTCGGCGAGGCGCTCGACCTGCCGTTCCGGGACGGCTCGTTCGACCGCGTCTTCACGAGCTACTTCTATTGCCACCTCGAGGAGCCCGACCGCGCGCGCTTCGTCGCGGAGGCACACCGCCTGGCACCGGAGCTCGTCGTCGTCGGCAGCATCGCGAGGCCGGACGAGGAGCGGGAAAGGTGGGAGGAGCGCGTGCTCACGGACGGCTCCCGCTGGCAGGTCTACAAGCGCGTGTTCGACCCCGATGGGCTGGCGACCGAGCTCGGCGGCGGCGAGGTTCTGTTCGCCGGCGACTGGTTCGTCGCCGTCCGATCGTGACGGCGCGCTACAAGTCGATCGCCTCGCTCCAGCGCGACAACCGCGGCTGCCGCGCGTGTGCCGAGGCCGGCTTCCACCTCGAGTCGGCGCCGGTCGTCCAGGGCCGAGCCGGGCAGCGCGCGTACCTCTACGGCCAGGCGCCCGGCGTCGTCGAGGCCGAAGAGGGTCGGCCGTGGCGCGGCCGCGCCGGCAAGACGCTCCGTGGCTGGCTCGGGCTCGACGAGGACGCGTTCTACGAGACCTTCTACTGCGCCGCCGTCACGCGCTGCTACCCGGGACGAGCCGCCTCGGGCCGCGGCGACCGGACACCGACGCCGAAGGAGCGCGGGCTCTGTGCCGGGTGGCGCGAGCACGAGCTGCGCCTCCTCCGGCCTGCTCTGGTCGTCACGGTCGGCGGCCTCGCCGCCCGTGCCCTGCTCGGCGAGACGAGCCTGACCGCCTGCATCGGCTTGCGTCGCCAGCTCGACGGCGTACCGGCGATCCCGCTCCCGCACCCGTCGGGCGCGAGCGGCTGGCTGAACGCACCGGCGAACCGCGAGCTGCTCGCCCGCGCCACTGAGCTCGTCCGCGACGAGCTGGCGAAGCTCTAGTGTGCGAGGAGTGATCGACCTCGTCGAGTTCCCCGCGGACGACCTCGATCGTGCACAGCGGTTCTGGGCCGGGCTGCTCGGCGTCGAGCTCGACGCCAGGCACGAGAACGAGGGAAGCGGCGCGCAGACACATTCGGGCGGTGCCGAGCTGGGCGTCCACGCCCGTGGCTCGGGACCCGGCGACCGTGTCTCGCTCCCGTACTTCGCCGTCCCTGATCTGGCCGTGGCGCTCGAGCGGGTCGTCGAGCTCGGCGGCGAGGTGATCCATCCCGGCGAGCGCTGGGCGGTCTGCCGCGACTCCGAGGGCAGCCCCTTCGGTCTCGCCGAGTCACGAAGCTAGATTTCGAAGGTGGTCGAGCCGGAGCGACACCGCACGATCTTCTTCCGCCTGCTCGGCTTCCTGAAGCCGTACCGGGCAGGTCTGGCCGTCTCGTGCCTGCTCGCTCTCGGTTCGCAGGCGGCGGCGATCGCGCTCATCTACGTGACCGGGCGCACCGTGATCGACCGGGCGCTCGAGCATCACGACACGCAAACCCTGTGGCTGGCGATCATCGCGGTCCTCATCCTGGGCCTGATCCGCGCGGTGCTGATGCTGGGGCGCCGGATCATCTCCGGCCGCCAGGCGCTCGACGTCGAGATGGACATGCGCAGCCGCATCTACGCGCACCTGATCCGGCTGTCGTTCGGCTTCTACGACCGCCATCAGACCGGCCAGCTCATGTCGCGCGCCACGGTCGACCTGCAGGGCGTCAGGTTCTTCCTCGGCTACGGGCTGATCTTCTTCTTCCAGAACGTGCTCACCGTCATGCTGGTGAGCGGCGTGCTGTTCTTCTTCCAGTGGCAGCTGGCGCTGATCGTGTTCGCGACCACCCCGGTGCTGGTCGCGCTCGCCTACCGCTACAGCCACGTGGCGCACCCGACGCTCCGCGACGTCCAGCAGAAGCTGGCGGACGTCGCCACCGTCGTCGAGGAGAACGTCGTCGGCGTCCACGTGGTCAAGGCGTTCGCGCAGGAGCCCGCCGAGGAGGAGAAGTTCAAGCAGCGCTCCGAGCTCGTCTTCGAGCAGACCCTGAAGGCGAACCGGCAGCGCGCCAAGTACGTGCCACTGATCTCGCTCGTCCCGCTGCTGGCCCAGGCCGCGGTGCTGCTCATCGGCGCGAAGATGGTCGCCTCGGGCTCGCTCACTCCCGGCGGGTTCGTCGCCTTCAACCTCTACCTCGCGCTGCTGGTCACCCCTCTCCGCTCGCTCGGCATGTGGATCGGCCAGGCGCAGCGCGCGACCGCGGCCGGCGAGCGGATCTTCCAGGTTCTGGACGAGCCCGAGGAGGTGACCGACCGGCCCGGCGCGACCAGCCTGCCGTCCGGGAAGGGCGCGATCCGGTTCGAGCACGTGACCTTCGAGTACCTGGACGGGCGGCCCGTGCTCCACGACCTCGATCTCGACATCCCCGCCGGTCGCACGGTCGCGTTGATCGGCCACACGGGGTCGGGGAAGACCACGCTCACGTCGCTGGTGCCGCGGTTCTACGACGCGACGGCCGGGAGTGTGACGATCGACGGCGTCGACGTCCGCGACGTGACGCTCGCATCGCTCCGCGCCGCAATCGGCGTGATCTCACAGGACCCGTTCCTGTTCTCCGCGACCGTACGCGAGAACATCGCCTTCGGCTGCGGCGACCTGCCCGCGGACGAGGTCGACCGGCTCGCGCGTGCCGCGCAGGCACACGAGTTCATCGAGCGGCTGCCCGAGGGATACGAGACCGTCATCGGCGAGCGCGGGATCACGCTCTCCGGCGGCCAGCGGCAGCGGATCGCGATCGCGCGCGCCCTCGCAGTCGACCCCCGCATCCTCATCCTCGACGACGCCACGGCCTCGGTCGACGCCACCACCGAGGCACGCATCCGCGTCGGTCTGCGCGAGGCGATGCGCGGCCGGACGACGCTGATCATCGCCCACCGGCTGTCGACGATCGCCCTCGCGGACGAGATCGTCGTGCTCGACCAGGGCCGTATCGCCGCCCGCGGAACCCATGACCGGCTGATCGAGTCGAGCCCCGTCTACCGCGAGATCTACGAGCACGGGCTTCTGGAGCAGCAGTTCGTGGACGCCGTCGAGGCGCGCGGCGAGATGGAGGAGGTGGCGTGAAGGTCCACCAGGCGGGGAGCCATCTGACGGCGCAGCATGGCGCGCGCGTCGACGACTGGTCCTGGAGCAAGACGCGGCGCCGCGGTGCACTGCTCTGGCGGCTGATGACGCCCTACCGCCGCCGCGCGGCCTTCTCCGTGTTCTCGCTACTCGCCGCGACCGCGACGGCGCTCGTGCCGCCTCTTCTCGCCAAGGTCGCGCTCGACGACGCCGTCCAGATCCACGACAACGGCCAGCTCTACCTCGTCGTGGCTGTCTTCGTCGCCGCCGGACTCGCGAACTGGGCCATGTTCTACGTCGAGACGTACATGACCGGCTGGGTCGGCGAGCGCGTCCTCGCCGATTTGCGCACGACCCTGTTCGACCACCTGCAGCGGCTGTCGCTCGGCTTCTACGAGCGCAACCGGGCAGGCGTGATCATCAGCCGGCTGACGAACGACGTCGAGGCGATCGACCAGCTCGTCACGGACGGCGTGGCGACGCTCGTCCAGAGCACGCTGACGCTGATCGGGACGGCCGTCATCCTGTTCATCCTCGACTGGCAGCTCGCGCTCGCGACCTGCTCCGTGCTGCCGCTGATGGCCGTTGCGACGGGCATGTTCCGGTCCCGCTCCGCGCGGGCGTACGCGGCGGTTCGGGAGCGCCTCGGCCTGGTCACGGCCACGCTCGCCGAGGACATCGCGGGCATGCGGATCGTCCAGGCGTTCACGCGCGAGCACGCCGCCTACGCCAACTTCCGGGACGTGGCCGGGCGCTATCGCGACTCGAACATGCAGACCGTCATCCTGAACGGGCTCTACTTCCCGGCCGTCGACTTCCTGTCGTCGATGGCGCTGGCGATCGTCCTCGGCTACGGCGGCTACCTCTACTTCGACGGATCGATCACGATCGGGACGCTGTTCGCGTTCATGCTCTACGTGCAGAACTTCTTCGATCCCGTCCAGCAGCTGTCGCAGCTCTACAACACGTTCCTATCCGCGACGGCTGCGCTCGACAAGATCATGAGCGTGCTGGACGAGAAGCCGGAGGTCGCCGACACGGCCGCAGCCGGCGAGCTGCCTCGCATCGAGGGCCGCGTTCGCTTCGAGGACGTGCGCTTCCGGTACGGGCGCGGCGACGAGGTCTTGCACGGAATCGATCTCGACGTTCCGGCGGGCACCACGGTGGCGCTCGTCGGTCACACCGGCGCGGGGAAGTCGACGATCGCCAAGCTGATCGCCCGTTTCTACGATCCCACCGACGGCCGGCTGACGATCGACGGTGTCGACCTGCGTGACGTGACGCAGGCGTCGCTGCGCAGCCAGCTCGGGATCGTGCCGCAGGAGGGCTTCCTGTTCGCGGGCACGGTGCGGGACAACATCGCCTTCGGCCGGCCCGACGCATCGCTCGAGGACGTGGTCGCCGCAGCCCGGACGGTCGGCGCGCACGAGTTCGTCGCCGAGCTCGAGGACGGTTACGACACGCAGCTCGGCGAGCGCGGCACGAGACTCTCGCTCGGCCAGCGCCAGCTCGTCGCCTTCGCGCGGGCGCTCCTCGCCGACCCGCGGATCCTGATCCTGGACGAGGCGACGAGCTCGGTCGACATCGGCACCGAGCGGAAGATCGAGGCCGCGCTCGGGCGGCTGCTCTTCGCCCGGACCGCGTTCATCATCGCCCACCGGCTCTCGACGATCCGCAGCGCCGACCTGATCGTCGTCCTCGAGCACGGCCGCATCGTGGAACAGGGCTCGCACGCCGACCTGCTGGCCCGCGACGGCCTCTACACCTCGCTCTACGGCGACTGGGCCGAGACGGCGGCGTAACAGCACGGGGGAAACAGCCGGTTTCCCCCGTGAGCCCCCTTCCCCGTGGGGTCGCGTCCACGGCGCCGTGAACGCCGCCCGGGCCAAGCCCGGACTCCGCGGCGGCTGGAGGCGACGGCACCGGTCCCTTGGGGGTGTCACATCTAGCCGATGCTGCCTATGGCAGTGAGTCTAGGTCGTCCGAAGTGGAAGGTAAAATACCTGGAATTGGCCGAGTTTCCGTTCCGGTTCTTCACCTTCTCAGCCTCTGCGTGGGGCGTGGCGCCGGCTGAGCACCCCGCGTATCTGCCAGCGCCGGAACCTGGTTATCACCTGCCGACGAGCCCGTCTATCGCACTGGTTGTTGCGGCGGCGTGCATCGGCGCCATCGTGAAGCACCATCTCGATCGTTTGAAACAAGGCCGCACCTAGCACGTACGTAGCCGCTCACACGGTCCTCGCAGAGAAGCCTGCGCACTCTTTGGAGTCGTGATCGTGATCGATGCGGCGCAGATTGCTTTCTGAGCCTCTCCAGACCCATCACGCCGGATACGCGTCGACGTACGCGTACTGCGCCGAGCCGAGCGGGATCTTGGAGGACGGCGCCTGCTGCGCCATGACCACCGTGTAGTAGCGCCCCGCGGCCGACAGCCGGTAGAACGCGTACAGCGCGTTGCCGCCCAGGAGGACGGGAGTCGCGCGAGGGGCGGCGGCCAGCAGCTTGTGCAGCGTGTTGTGCGGGAGCCGCGTGCACACCGCCGATTCGGGGCCGCCGCCGAGGCCGAAGCTCCGGAACGCGACCTTGATGAACGCCGCGCAGTCGGCTCGCCTGATCGCCGCGATCGCGAGGCGCGCGTTCCGGTCGAAGATCGGGTTCGGCTTCGAGCCGATCGAGCCGTACTCGAACTGGGCGAAGACGATGTGGAAACGCCCGTCGGAGTCGAGCGCGAGCACCGTCGTCGCCGGCTGCGAGAGGCCGGTGCCGGCGTCGATCTCGGCCGCCGTCCCGTACACGATGCCGTGCGGCGACGTGAACGTGCCGAGCCCCTTGCGCAGGTAGGCGCAGCCGTTCTTCGACACCTTCCCGTACGCGGAATGGAAGAGCGCGCGGAGCGGAGCGCTGCATCCCTTCGTGTTCAGCGCCACCTGAATGCGACCGATCGTCGTGCCGATCGACTCGCGCGGCGCAGGCCCGGCGGCCAGCGCCGGGTACGCCAGAGCGAGCGCCACGAGTGCAACGAGCCCCAGCCGCTTCACGGGCTCAGGCTAGCCAGCCTCGCTCGCAGTACGCTTCGGCGATGCCCGACGAGCCGACCTCCGAGGAGCTGATCGAGCAACCGGCCGAGGAGGTCGCCGTCGAGGAGGAGGCGCGCATGACGCCGGCCGAGGCGACGGCCCGCATGCGCATCCGCGTGCCGACGCGAGGCAACCGCAAGCTCCGCACCGTCATCGAGCACGTCAACGCCGACGACGAGCTCAAGGCCTGGTGGCACGTCTCGAACGTGAACGCGATCGGGCGGCTGAGCATCAACGACCACTCGTGGGTGCACATCCAGATCGTCACGAACATCGCGCTCAAGCTGCTGCGTCAGCTCACGAAGCACGGTGTCGAACCGAGCCTCGTCCGCGACTACGGCTTCACGACGGACGACTCGGAGGTCGCCGTCGCACTCGGCGGGCTCCTCCACGACGTCGGCATGTCGGTGCACCGCGACGGGCACGAGGACTTCAGCCTCTTTCTCGCCGAGCGCAAGGCGCGCGAACTGCTCGAGGGGATCTACGAGTTGCCCGAGCTCGCGGTCATCGTCTCCGAGGTGCTGCACGAGATCACGAGTCACCGCGCGGACGGCAAGCCGCTGACGCTCGAGGCAGGCGTCCTCCGCGTGGCCGACGCGCTCGACATGGCGAAGGGTCGCTCGCGCATCCCGTTCGAGCGCGGCAGCGTCTCGATCCACGCGCTGTCTGCGGCGGCGATCGACAAGGTTCAGATCACGGACGGCGACACCCGCCCGATCCTGATCGAGATCCTGATGACGAACTCGTCCGGCATCTTCCAGGTCGACGGTCTGCTCAAGGAGAAGCTGCGCGGCTCGGGTCTCGAGCCGTATGTCGAGGTCGTCGCCCACATCGACACTGAGGCCGAGAAGAGCCTCGTGCCGCTCTACCGGCTGGAGACCTAGAACTCGCGGGTACGGCGCCGCAGGGCGACGCCGGCGCCGATAAGCCCGATGCTCGCGAGCACGGGCACGTAAAGCGGCATGCCCGTGAGCGGCAGCTTCACGCAGCAGCGCGGCGACGACTTATCGGCGGCGGCAGCGGGTCCTGCTACGGCACCGACGACGAGCAGCGCCACGGCGACCGTGAGCACCAGGCTCACGAATCTCCCCGAACGCCTCGTCGTCGCTACGCGCACGCCGCGAGCCTAATACATCGGATCGACCACGGCTAGAATGAAAGGCCGTTGCGGGGTCGTCTAATGGTAGGACGCCTGGCTCTGGACCAGGTAGTCAAGGTTCGAATCCTTGCCCCGCAGCCTCAGAAAGCCCCTGCTACAGGGGCTTTTTCGTTCTCAGGAGGAGCTACGCCCTCAGACTCGTTCTTGGCGTTCGTGCCCGTTGGTGCCCAATCCGCACCGCGGATCAGCGCGTCCATGCGGGCGCCGGTGTCGCGCTGCCGTTCCATCTTCTTCGCATACACCTCAAGCGCCAGCGCGGAGCTCGTGTACCCCATCTGCGAGCCACCCGGAGGCGCCAGGCGCCGAACCGGCCCGGGCACCCTCCGCAAGCAGCCCTCGACGTGCTGAGGGGGTCCAAGCGTCGAGGGCTTTCGCCGACCCGCCGTCCTGCGAGCGCCTCTGCGGCTGGCACGCTCGAGGAAGGTCAGCGACCGACCGAGTATTACAGCCCCCGGCGTACGTAAGCCTCCCGGGGGATGAACGGGGCCGACCGGTCTGTAAGCCGCTCCCGCGTTTCCGCGGCCGGCTGGCCGCCTGGATTCAAGGGCCGCGGCTAGGCCATGACGTCGCCCGTCGAATAGAGTCGCGTGGTCCGGATCTGTACGAGAGGGGTTAGGCATGGTGGTCGCGATGTCTGGTTGGGGCTGGTTTGGTTTCGGGCTCTTGGGTCTCATCATCTGGGTGCTCATAGCCTTCTGGCCAGCGCGCGTTGCTCGCCGCAAGGGACACAGTTGGCTCCTGTTCTTCATCTTCAGCCTGTTCTTTTTCCCGGCCGCGCTGATCGTGGCCTACCTGGTCCGGGATCGCCGTCGGGTCTGAGAGAGTAGACGCCACCACGAAGCCCGCGCGGCGGCGACTCAGGTCTCGGCTTGCTCGACGCGGCGGTTCGCGTCGCGCGGGCCTCTAGTCGCTCGTAGGCAGCGGGCCCTCTCGACAAGCGCCGCGGAGCTGGCCCGAGAACCTTTCGACGATTTCGTTCGTGCGAGTCAGCCAACAGCCGGCTGGACCAGATAGTCAAGGTTCGAATCCTTGCCCCGCAGCCTCGTGAAACCCGCTGGAAACGGCGGGTTTTTGCATCGACCGGCTGAACGGCGATGATCGAGGCAGCGCGCACCCGAGGCAGCCCTCCCTGAACACACCTCGAAATGCGCGCTGTCCGGCGCTCGGGGGCTGGGGGCGATGCGCGCTCAGCCCCCAAGCAGCCATCTAGTAGGACGGCCGGACAGCCTCTCGGTTAGAGCCGCTGCGCGAGCGCGAGCACGTCGTCGACGTAGACCTGCGTGTCCGCCTTGATGCCGTACCGCGTCACCGACGCCGGGCCCTGGTTGTACGCCGCCAGCGCGTTGACGGTGCTGCCACCGAACATTTGCAGCAGGTAGTGGAGGTAGGCGACGCCGATCTGAATGTTCCCCTCGACGGTGGGCGAGACCGGATGGCCGATCAGGAAGGCCTGGACGTACGCCCACGTGGCGGGCGTGATCTGCATCACGCCGACGGCGCCGACGGCCGAGACGACGGACTGCTTGTAGCCGGACTCCTGCCAGGCAACCCCGCGGACGAGATGAGGATCGACGCCGTAGTAGGCGGCCCAGCGGTCGAGCAGGGACCGCACCTGATCGGTCGTGATCGGCGCCGCAGCCGGGGCGGCCTTCGTCGGTGTCCAGGTGCAGACGGCCAGACTGCAGAGCGTCGTGCGCGGTCGCCGGGCCGACGACCCCGTCCGGGACGAGGCCCCGCGCGCGCTGGAAGCGGATCACGGCCGCCTCGGTTCGAGCTCCGAACTCTCCGTCCGGCGCCGTCACGAGCAGTCGGTGCCGCGTAAGCATGTACTGGAGGACGGCGACGTCCCATCCCGTCATCCCCGGCTTGATCACGCGCGTCCCGAAGAGCGGCCGACCGAAGCGACCGAGCGCGCGACGTGTCTTGGGGCCGACGACGCCGTCGGGCTCGAGGCCCGCGTGCTCCTGGAGGCGAAGCACCGCAGCCTCCGTCAGCGGCCCGGGGACAGCGTCCACCGGACCGCCGTAGAGGCCTTTCCGCGCGAGCGCGACCTGAAGGCCGGCGAGCTGCGGGTTCGCCGACGCTGCCACGGCACCGACAGTCATGGCCGTCGCGGCGACGGCGAGAACGGTCATTGCGACTCGTACGGGGTACCTCATACGAGGGATATCGGACGCGACCCCGGGAGACTTGAGCGCCGTCTGCGCGCGAGACGGTGCCGAGCAACTAGCCTGCGGACGTGGCCGCCGAACAGCTCCGCCTCGGGCTCAAGCTCTCGGGCCAGGCAACGACCGTCGAGGAGTTGCGCGCCGTCTGGCGGATCGCCGACGAGGCGGGCTTCGACCACTGCTGGGACTTCGACCACTTCGCCTCCCTCGGCGGCGACCCCGAGCTCGACGTCTTCGAGGCGTGGACGCTGCTGGCGGCGATGGCGGAGGCAACGTCGCGCGTCCGCATCGGCTGCATGGTCACCGGCAACACCTACCGGCACCCGGCCGTGCTCGCGAAGACGGCGGTGACGGTCGACCACCTCTCCGGCGGCCGGCTCGAGTTCGGCCTCGGTGCCGCCTGGGCGGAGCTCGAGCACACGATGCTCGACATCGAGTTCGGTACGGTCGGCCGGCGGATCGCGCGCCTCGACGAGGCCTGCCGCGTGATCAAGCTCCTCTGGAGCCAGGAGCGGAGCGACTTCGAGGGCAGCTACTACCGGCTCGACGGCGCGATCGCGAACCCGAAGCCCGTCCAGAAGCCGCACCCGCCGATCTGGATCGGGGGCTCCGGCGAGCGGAAGACGCTTCGCGTCGTCGCCGAGCACGCGGACGTCTGGAATGCGGCCGGCGGCGACGCCGCGGAGGTCGCACGGCTCTCGGGGGTGCTCGACCGGCACTGCGCAGACGTCGGGCGTGACCCCGCCGAGATCCGGCGGTCGGTCCAGATCCGCTTCGAAGGCGACGTGGACGCGCTGCTAGGCGCGGTCGAGGAGTACGTCACGGTCGGCGTCCGCGACGTGATCGTGATGCTGATGCCGGGGCGCGCAGAGGAGCACGGCGAGCTCGTGGCCCAGGCGTTGCCACGGCTCAGAGAGCTGGGCTGAGACCTCAGGAAAGGAATGGGGGACAGACCGGAAGCCTGTCCCCCACGCTACGTCAACCTTCGATCGGAACGACGTTCGTCGCCTGCATGCCCTTTGGGCCCTGCGTCGGCTCGAACTCGACTTTTGCACCTTCGGCGAGCGTCTTGAAGCCGTTGCCTGCGATGCCCGAGAAGTGGACGAACAAGTCAGCGCCTCCGTCGGCGGGCGTGATGAAGCCGAACCCCTTGGAGTCGCTGAACCACTTGACGGTTCCGGTTGCCATGACACCTCCTCAAACGAATCACGAACGCGTACGGAAGGCGATGCCGCGCAACCTGTTACTCGTTCTCGATGACACGGAAAGCTTAGCCGAATGAAACCGCCGTCAGCAGGCGTCCGAGCCTATCTTTGAGGCATGTCGCAGGTCGTCGACGCGACGCGCACCTTCTTCGACCAGCTCGCCGCGGTCGGGTGGACGATGCTCGCAATCGGCCTCGGTTTCCACCTCGCCCGGCTCTGGTGTCGCGCACTCGCGTGGCGGAACATCCTCGCCGCGTCGTTTCCGAAGGTCGAGGTTCCGCGCCTGCCGATCTTCGGCGCCTACGTCGCGGGTGTCGGCCTGAACTCCGTCGCTCCGGCCCGTGCGGGCGACGTGCTCAAGCTCGTCCTCGCGCACTCGCGGATCAAGGGCTCGACGTACGCGACGCTGACGCCGACCCTGATCGTCGAGACGCTGTTCGACATCGTCGTCGCCGCCGGCGTGCTGATCTGGGCACTCGAGCAGAACGTCCTCCCCGCGCTCGACGTGCTGCACACCAAGAAACTGTCCGGGATCGACTGGCACTGGCCGTTGCAACACCCGCAGCAGGCGCTCGCGATCGGCGTCGTCTGGATCGTCGTCATCGTCCTGCTGGTCGTGATCTACGCGAAGCGCGTCCCGGCCTTCAAGCAGCGGGTGGCGGCGGGCTTCGCGATCCTGCACGACCCGAGGCGTTTCGTCACGGGCGTCGTCTCCTGGCAGGCGCTCTCATGGGTCTTCCGCGCTGCCACCGTGTTCGCGTTCCTGCGCGCGTTCCACCTGCCGGCGACCGCGTACACGACGGCCCTCGTGCTCGCGGTGCAGAGCCTGTCGACGCTGCTCCCGTTCACGCCAGGCGGCGTCGGGACGCAGCAGGGCCTGATCGTCTACGTCTTCCGGAACCAGCCGGTGGCGAAGACGAGGCTGGTCAGCTTCAGCGTCGGCATGCAGATCGCGCTGACCGCGTTCAACGTCCTCCTCGGGCTGATCGCGCTGCTGGCGATGGCGGGGACGCTGCGCTGGAAGGGGTTGGTCGGGCCTGCCCGTGCCGAGGTCGAAAACCCGGAGGTTGAGCACGTCGAGCCGAGCGGATAGGCTCGCGCCCGTGGCGACCGAGGCGCATCCTCACCCTGTTCGGCTCGTCGTCACCGACGACCTCCACCGCTCACGGCTGACCGTCTTCTTCCGGCTCCTGCTCGCGATCCCGCACTTCTTCTGGTTCGGGCTGTTCACGATCGGCGCGCTCTTCGTCGCCTTCATCAACTGGTGGGCGACGCTGTTCACGGGCAGCTCGCCGAAGGGTCTGCACGACTTCCTCGCCGGCTACATCCGCTACGCGACACACTTCTTCGCGTACCTCTTCCTGGCCGCGAACCCGTACCCGCCCTTCTACCTCGGGACCGACCAGGCGTCGTACGCGATCGACGTCCAGATCGACCCGCCGGAGCGGCAGAACCGCTGGGTGACCGGCTTCCGCCTCTTCCTCGCCGTCCCGACGCTCCTCATGTCGGGCGCGCTCTCGGGTGGGGGCTCGATCTCGAGCGGCGGCCGCGGCTTCTCGACGGGCGGAGTCACCGCAGTCGCGGCGCTCCTGAGTTGGTTCTCGGCGATGGCGCGAGGCCGCTCGCCGCGCGGTCTGCGCGACTTCAGCGCCTGGGCACTCGGCTACACGGCGCAGTTCTACGCGTACCTCTTCCTGCTCACCGACCGCTATCCGAACTCGGATCCGTTCGTCTTCCTCGGCGGCGAACTCGAGCCGCCGGAGCCGGAGGGCCGTCCGCAGGTCGTGAGCACGGACGACCTGCGCCGCTCGCGCCTGTCGGTCTTCTTCCGGCTGCTGCTCGCGTTCCCCCACATCTTCTGGCTGCTGCTCTGGAGCGTGCTCGCGTACTTCGCGGCCCTAGCGAACTGGTTCGTCACGCTCTTCGCGGGTCGCCCGGCCAGGCCGCTCGCGCGCTTCTTGTCCGCGTACATCCGCTACAGCGCCCACGTGACCGCCTTCCTGTACGTGATCGCGAATCCGTTCCCCGGCTTCGTCGGCGCGCCCGGGAGCTATCCAATCGACGTGCGAATCGATCCGCCCGGCCGCCAGAACCGCTGGATCACAGGCTTCAAGCTCGTGCTCGTCTTTCCCGCGCTCCTCCTCAGCTCAGCACTCAGCTGGGTGCTCGCCATTGCCGCCATGCTGATCTGGTTCTCGTCGCTCGTGCGCGGCAACGCGCCGTCGGGCCTGCAGAGCACGGGGGTGTACGTGATCGGCTACAGCGCGCAGGTGAACGCCTACTTCTTCCTGCTCACCGACCGCTACCCGCACTCGAGCCCACTCGCCGTCGTTCGGCACGCATGAGGCTTAGCGGCGTCCTCGCGCTTGTTGCTGCTTGTGCGCTCGCGTTGGCGTCGCAGGCCTCGGCGACGATCGTCATCAACCGCGGGATCGCCGGCGTCAACCTCGGCATGAGCCAGGCCGCGGTGCGCGGGAAGCTCGGGTCGCCGCAGAAGATCGTGCACAGCAAGAACGAGTTCGGGTCGTACACCGAGTTCCGCTACCGCGGCTATGTGGTCGACTTCCAGAACAACGACGCGGTGACGTCGATCGTGACGACCCTCCTGCGCGAGAAGACCCCTGCCGGCGTCGGCGTGGGGTCGTTCTGGTCACAGGTGCGCAAGAAGGTGCCGAACGTCCACTGCGAAGGCGTGCCTGCGCTCGGCGACTGCCATGTCGGCGCGCTCCTTCCCGGCAGGAAGGTGACGGACTTCTTCTTCAAGGCCGGCAAGGTCGGCCGCGTGGTCGTCGGCATCGTGCTGGATTGAGCGGGTGCGCCGCTAAACTGTCCGTGCCGGGCGCATTCGTCTAGTGGCCTAGGACACCGCCCTCTCACGGCGGCGGCACGGGTTCGAATCCCGTATGCGCCTCTCGAGGAAAGCCCCGCACATCGCGGGGTTTTCGCTTTCTCGGATGACAACGCGCCGAAGGTCAGATTGGCGCATAAGAGGCCAGATTGGCGCAGGATTGACACACGCCGGGGAGGGAGGGCAAATAGGCTCGCCTCGCATCAGCTCAAAGAGGCCAGGAGTATCCGAGTGGTTTCGGGCGCCTTCATTTGCTGGCTGGATCTCGACCGAGCGATGCCGCCAGGTCGAACGCCCCACTCACCCGAAACAGTCCGCTTTGGGGGGACACGTACGCTTGAGCCGCCGGGGAGGCGGGGGCAAGGTCTGACGAATGGTGAAGCGCGGCGTGAGAGCCAGCGATGGGTGGCTAGCCACGCCACCGCCGAGCTGAGATGGCGCGTCGAATCGGCTTCCAACCTACCCAGGTGTTGCAAGGTGTCAGTTGTGTTCTAACTCGGACGAGGGAAGACGGACGCGCTTCTTCGCTGTTTGCGAACACTTGTGTAGCTCACCGTTCAGGCTGCGCTTGCATCGCCCGACCGTGAGCCCTACACTCGCCTCTGCGTCGGGTCCGGCAGCTATCGGGCTTTCCACAGGCGTCCACATTCTGTGGACAAGTCACGGTTTCGCAGGCCGCGCGGTAAAGCGACCTCAAAGGACAGGCCGCAGTATGGAAGAACCGACCCTGCCCCGCGACAAAATTCTGACCCTCCTCCACGAAGCGCTCACGACCACACGAGCGGACGCGGAGCAGTTCGAACAGCGCCTCATCTCGCTCTACCGTGACGAGGAGCGACCCGAATCGGCCGAGCAGGTTGTTGCCCTCGGCTTCCTCGCTTGCACGAAAGCGCTGCGCGAGGCGTCGTTGATGCAGGAGATCGCGATCCGGGAGGAGCTCCAAGAACTCCACGGTCTAATCGCGAACGTGCTGATAGAGCTCACACTCACACGACAGACGGTCAGCGAACAGGCTCCGCGACCGAAACGGTCGACGCGTTCGCTCAAGGCAGACCTCTCGCCCTCTCGTCGCACAGACTCGTAAGAGAACACTCACCGCTTCCACCCGGCGTCGTATTTGGAGTTAGGCGACCGATGTTCCGACCCCCTCGATCGGCTTGGGGCCGCTGTAGGGCTCCTTCGGCCTCGGCTTTGGCTTCCTGCCACGCCTAGCCTGCCTGCGACCCTTCGCGCCGATCTGCTCAGCCTCACTGTCGGTCACATCGAGAACGATCATCCCCTTCCTCGCATCTCGGAAGGCAACGGTCACGGTTGCGCCTTTCCCGTCGGGGATCTCCTCGCCCGACAGGTCCGATACCAGCACCGTGCGTCTAGCCATGGCTCCCCCTCAGGCGTTGCCGAACTCGCGCTGCCAGCAAGTCTCGCAGTAGACGATCGACTCGTCGTCGCAGGTCAGCTCGAGCCGCAACTCCGGGCTGTCGGCGGCGAGCTCACCGACCGCACTCCTGGGAGTGTGAGGAGAAGACTGGACCAACCGGGCCTCCCGCAGGCCTTATGCTCGGCGCTGGCCGGATCCGGTTGGCGCCAGGAATCCACGGGCGCAGAGTTGGCCCCTTGCCTGTCTCTGCGCAGGCAGCCGGCCGGGTTCCGGCCTTTTGTAGCCGGCCGGTGGAGCGAGGGGCGGCAGGTTCCCGCGCCTTGTATCGCTCTCAACAATGTCGTATGGTCCGTGGCCTCCTCCTCCGCGGCCGTGGGGGTCTGGGACTCGCGGCACGAAGGGGCATGGACAACAGCCAGGCTCCGTCCGGTACCCGCTTGGGGGCGGAGCCTGTGGGGCGTTTCCCATTACGGACCCCTGGTTTGCAGTGCGAGGGATCGGGGAAGTGTTCGCGGTGAACGCGAGCCGTGGAAAGCGGAACTATCGTGCTCGCTTCTCGGTGCGTCCTCCGTTGCGGCCGGAAGGACCTGGGACTTCACCCCCCTCAGGTGCTTTCGGTTGCCTTTCACTCTGCGTCCCGCACGTCGATGCTCGGCGCTGGCCGGACAGGATGGGCGCAAAATGCTTGGGTACTTCTCAGAGCATGACCCCCCGCTCTGCGAAGGCAGCCGCCGGGTTCGGCCTTGTTGGAAGTTTTCTGACCGGCTGCCCGTCTTGTGGGCACGGTGGGTCGGAGGCGTGAGGGAGACGCGCTCTCGTTCCTTTCCGGAAGGCGGGTGTGCCGCACTTCGCTGAACCGTTGCGTGGACGCCGCCACTGTGGAGCGGGCCGGGCTCGACGTCCCAGTAACCGTCGAGCCCGGCCCCGCTTGCTCGACCCGGGGGAGATCATCCTGGTCGGGCAGGCTGTTGCCTGCGTTATTCCCTGCGTAGCCAGAACTCGACCGCGTCGGCGCCAGTTTCGCCAAGGCCGGTACGAGCTAGTCCGTCATCATTTGCCCGGCCCCCCCGGTTGATTGACCGATGTCAGTCCGTGCGGCATGGTTCGCCCGAACGCCCCTCTGCGGAGGGGGGCATCGACCGAAGGAGTCAGGTTTTGCGTAAGCACTTACGGATTCGGCGTCGGCTGGTCGTGCTCGGGGTCACCGCAGTCATTGGCGCGGCGGCTGCGTCGCTTGCAGCGGGAGCGTTCGACTCCGGCGGCACGCCCTCCATCTTCACCCTTGAGATCAATGGGGTGACCGTGCAATCTGCGTCGTACCAGATCGACGGAACGACCGTCCCGCCCAAGAGAGCGCCGACGCAGAGCTACACGGTCCGAATCACCGCTCCTGTCAGCAATGACACGACGCTGCTTCAGGATTTCCGGGCCGGTCAGGTCCCCGGCGACGTCGTGATCACTCTTTTCGACGTTCAGGCACAGGAGGTGGTCCGCTACGACTTTGCAAACGCGGCCGCCGTCTCGTACCAGGAGACTGGCGACCGTACGTCGGGCACGTTCGAGCAGGACCTAGTGTTCACGAGCAGCTCGCTTACCGTCTCATAACCTTCTGAGTGGGTTCGCAGGTCGTAAGGAGGTCCGCGACCTGCGAACCCACCACCGTCTTCTTTGTCCCGGGCGGCGGGCTTGAACCTGCACGGGCGTCGAAGCCGGTTGGCGGGGCATGTCCGCGAATGGCCGGGAGTGGTGGCTAACCATGCAGCTTCTCCGAAGGTCGGCCGTCTGATTGAGCGGGGCAGTTTCGAGACGTCTGGGGGCTGATTAGCGGCCGGATGCGACCGGAACTTCCGGGTAGCTCAGTCCGTCGCCGAACTCCCGCTGCCAGCACTCGGCGCAGTAGGCGATCGGCTCATCGTCGCTGGTCGTTCCCACCTCGCTTGACATGACCGGGAGGCAAAGATGGGGTCGGAGTCATTTGCCGATCAGCTAAGAGTCTGGGGGTGCGGCGACTCACCGCACCCCCAGTCTTGAGCATCGTGTCTTAGGTGGTTTCTAGGACGGATCGTGGGGGACGTCGATGCCGCTCAGCGCGAACATGAAGTCGGGGGGAAGAGCCGAGGCGCAGGTCTGCAACCGGGCCCAGGTTGTGCAGCCGGTACCGTAGCCGTCCCCAGGGTTCTGATACGCCGCTCCGTTGCCGTTCTGCACGGTACGGGTTTGCCAAAACCATTCGCCTCCGCCGGAGAAGTTCAGGTTGGCCTGTACCGACACCCAGTAGGTGCCGGCGCTAAGCGTGAACTGCGACAACGGGATCGTGAACGAACCGCTGCTGTCGGTGCCGACGACAGTCTGCGTGTTTTTGACGATGCCCGGCAGACCGTTTGCATCCTTGTAAAAGGTGACGTTCTCGGAGACCGCCGGTCCACGGGCGTAACTGCCGGTAACGGTGACCCCGTTGATCTTCCATTTGTGATTGAACGGAACAACGAAATCGTCAGCGCCCTGGCCGGTGAACGCGTCGAACGCGGGCTCGTATTTCTGCGAGTTCACCGCCAGCGAGGGTGACGCGCTATTGTCGTTCTGGCTGTAGAGCACGGCAGTGCGCCGCAACGACCCGATGTGGGCCGTGGCTCCAACACTCTTGGACGTGAGTGCCGGCGCGAGCGACGGCGCAGGCGCCGCGGATGCCGACCCAAGCGCCGCGGAAGCACTCGCTGCGAGCACGACCGCTCCCACAGCAAACAGATGGCGTGTACGAACAGGCACGTCTAATACCTCCCTCGGATTCGTTCGCGCCAAGACGGCGCGGCGAGGAGCATAAATCGCAAGCTCGCCATGCGCCTCGAATCCCGTCCATACGTCCGAGAACCCCGTACAAAGGTCACACTGGCGGCTGCAACTGATCTAGAAGCACGCGCAGGCGATGTCTCCGCTTGACCAGGGCGCGCAGTGTCTCTCGGATCGGATCGACATCGCCGGCCGGAAGGCTTCGCAGACAGGCGAGCGCCAACTGCACGTCATCGAGAGTCAGGGAGCCGCACTCGGCCAATAGCAGGCCGAGCCAGCGACGAGCCACCGGGTCGTAACGATCCGGTGCTTCCGCAGCAAGCAGCACGCAGTAGTCCAGCGCCTGGCTAGTGGCTGGAGGTGTAGAACACAACCGAGCACCCGCGTCGAACTAGGCCCTCAAGCAAGGCAAGCCGGCGCGGGTGCATAGCCATCCTTCCAGCGTCCCTGGCTGGTGCCATCACCCATCGGGGATGAGCGCAGACGCCGCTACGGGCGCGTGCGGGCCGTGGTCGCGAGCCCTCGACATCACCTACACCATCGCGCCTGGATCCGTCTGCCGGCCGCGTCTTCCCATTCACAGGCAGGCGTTGGGCGAGACCTCCGATTGGCCGCAGCCGGAGGTCTCGCCGAACGCCTAAGCCGGTAACGGCCAGGACGCTCTCACGGACATGTCCGGCCGCGCTGGTTGTTACTCCCGCGTCCTTCGGAACCGATCATTCGCCTCTCCGTGTCGAACTCGACCGTGTGGGCG
Organism: uncultured Actinomycetes bacterium; assembly: GCA_963765295.1. Taxonomy (GTDB): domain Bacteria; phylum Actinomycetota; class Thermoleophilia; order Gaiellales; family Gaiellaceae; genus PALSA-612. The sequence continues at coordinate 250,040 of CAVXVO010000005.1, read as the reverse complement.
TCAGCTTCCGTAAAGCAGGCGCGGCCGCCGGCGTCAGCGTCCAGTTCGGCGTTGACGAAGTGAAGCTCTCGGTCCGCCCCGTGAGGCATCCGCGCCGTTCCTGGCTCGGCCCGGAATGGCAGGGTGGTTGAGCTACTCCGCGTGCTGCCCGACGATGCGGGGGTGCAGGCTGTGTGGAGAGCGCTGGGTTGACTTGGAACGAGGGACCCCGCCCGGGAGGCAGTCCGCAGGCGGAGCCCCTCGCTCTCAGGGTCGCTTAGGGCATGACGAGCTCGTGTAATACTCGCGCCGCTGAATCGTCCCCGGGGCGCAGCGATCGAAGGCTCAAGGTTGTTCGCAGTTAGACGGGTGGCAACTGAAAAGGCTGCGCTGCGGCGACTGCGCGGACGGCACCGTTCTTTGCTGGACGAAGGTTTGGACTTGGGGCGGTGCGGGGTAGGTCCTGCCTGTCCTCCTCTTGCTGACGTCCTCCGCGCGGACGTACAAGGACTAGCGGCGTATTGGCTGCCTCCGGCGCGGAAGCGGAGGCAGCCACTGTCTGTCTGGGGCTCAATTGCGGCCCCCCCGTTGGCTCTTTTAGGTGATCCAGGACTGCGCGCCGCTTGACGATGACTGTGCTTCGTACCGCGATCCATTGGGAAGGAGAACCATGTTCGCGAGGCAGTACATCTGGCTGCTTGGCAGGCGGGAGGAAGGTCAGACGATGGCGGAGTACGCCGTCGTGCTCGGTGTGATCACCCTCGCTGTCGTCGGTGTGTTCACCGCCCTCGCAGGCGGCGTCTCCGGCGCCATCAGCAACATCACCGGCTTGATCTAGCAGACACCGCGCCGCGCGGTATCAGCGTCGGGGGCCGGGCCAATCCCGGCCCTTCGACTTGTGCTCCGCAAGGCTGCTCTTGTGCTCCGCAAGGCTGCTTAGGCCGCGATCGGATTTGCGATCAGCAGACCCGGATCGTCGTTCCGAACCGAGTTCACGAGCGGCGACGCGGCGGCTGCCAGTATCGCATCAGCCGGATACGGCTCGAGCAGCGACAGCGCATGCTCTGTCGCGACGTCGAGGTCGAGCCAGTCCGTCTCGAGCTCCGGCGGCAGGATCACCGGCATCCGGTCATGAACCGACGCGACGAGCTCGTTCGGCCGGGTCGTGATGATCGTGCAGGACTCCACCCGTTCACCAGCATCGTCGGTCCGGCACGTCCACAAGCCGGCGAACGCGAACAGGCAGCCGTCCGTGAGCCCAAGTGGGCGTGCCAGGGGGCTGTAGGCGGGTCTCAGGATTTGCAGCAGAGCGCGTTAGGCTCGCGTGAGTGCTGCTTAAGGCACGCGGGCGTGCGCCGGGGCGTAGGACTGCGGAACTCATTTGGACATGCTGCGGGTCAATGTCCTACTGCGTCGTGGCGTCCCAGCTGCCGGAAGACAAGCTGCAGCAGGGCGTTGCCGCCCAGCATGGTGAGGATGATGGCGACGATCTCGATGAAGTGTCCGAGCTCGACGTGATCTCCGAAAACGACGTTCACCAGCTCGAGAATCACGAACTTGCTCAAGAACAGGATGGAAAACACGGATATCAGCCCGAGGGCCCTCCAGACCAGCCCCTGCTTGGTCTGGAAGTAGCTGGCGACACGGTGCTCGAGACCCTTGACCGCGTCGATGGCGAGCTTCATCAGGAGCGCGGTCAGAACCGAGATCGCAAAAGAGTCGATGACGATCGTGTGGATGTACTCCACGAAGAGGTTCAGGACGACGATATCCAGCAGAACCTCCGAGACCCAAGAGACAAACCGCGCCTGGGCCTTTGTGATCGCGATCTCGTCCGCGCTGTCCGCGCCGCTCATAAGCCAGGACAATACGCACGACGGCGGGTGATGCTCTACGCAGGCGGCGGCTTCTGAAGCTCGGCCGACCCCACACCAGATTCAGTTGGATGACGGTCGCCGGCTCGGATGGCTTGCGATCCGGATGCCAGCGAGCGCGGGCGGGTGGACGCCCGGCGTCAGGAGCCTAAACTCGCCTGGTGCTGACCTGCACCAGTTGTGGCAAGGAGAACCCGGACGGCTTTCGGTTCTGTGGGTTCTGCACCGCGCCGCTGATCGGCGAGAGCCGTGAGCAGCGCAAGACGGTGACGGTGCTGTTCTGCGACGTGACCGGGTCGACGGCGCTGGGTGAGTCGACGGATCCGGAGGCGCTGCGGGCGCTGCTGGCCCGGTACTTCGAGCGGATGAAGGCGATCGTCGAGTCGCACGGCGGGACGGTGGAGAAGTTCATCGGCGACGCGGTGATGGCGGTGTTCGGGGTGCCGGTCGCGCACGAGGACGACGCGCTGCGGGCCTGCCGGGCGGCGGTCGAGATGCGCGACGCGCTGCCGGAGCTCGGGATCCGCGGCCGGATCGGCGTGAACACGGGCGAGGTCGTGACGGGCACGTCGGAGCGGCTGGTGACCGGGGACGCGGTGAACGTGGCGGCGCGGTTCGAGCAGGCGGCGGCGCCGGGCGAGGTGCTGATCGGCGAGACGACGCACGCGCTCGTGCGCGAGGCGGTGGTGGCGGAGCCGGTCGAGCCGCTGACGTTGAAGGGGAAGTCGGAGCCGGTGCCGGCGTACCGGCTCGTCTCGGTGCTGGACGCGCCGGAGCGCAGCCACGCGTCGCGGTTCGTCGGGCGCGAGCGGGAGCTCGCGCAGATCGTCGAGGCGTGGGAGCGCGCGCAGGCGCAGGCGCGCTGCGAGCTGGTGACGGTGGTCGGCGACGCCGGTGTCGGCAAGTCGCGGCTCGTGGCGGAGGCGCTCGCTGCGGTCGAGCGCGCGGGTCGTCCGCGGCCGCTGCCTGCCCTACGGGGAGGGGATCACCTACTGGCCGGTGGTCGAGGTGGTGAAGCAGCTCGCGGTGCTGCCGTCGGATCCGGTCGCGGCGGCGGCGATCCGCTCGCTGCTCGGCGAGTCGGACGTCGGGACGAGCGGCGACGAGATCGCCTGGGCGTTCCGGAAGCTGCTCGAGGAGCAGGCGCCGCTGGTCGTGGTCTTCGACGACATCCAGTGGGGCGACGAGACGTTCCTCGACCTGGTCGAGTCGACGGCGCTGCTCTCGGCCGGCGCGCCGCTGCTGCTCCTGTGCATGGCCCGGCCGGAGCTGGTCGAGCGGCGGCCCGGCTGGCCGGGGGCGCTGCGGCTGGAGCCGCTCGCCGCCGGAGCAGGCGGACGCGCTGATCGGCGACGACGGTCTCCGGATGACCTGCGCGAGCGGATCGCGCACGCGGCGGGCGGCAACCCGCTGTTCATCTCGGAGATGCTCGCGATGGCCGCCGGGAACGCAGAGGTCGAGGTGCCGCCGACGCTGAAGGCGCTGCTCGCGGCCCGGCTCGACCAGCTCGACGAGCCCGAGCGCAGGGTGCTCGAGCGCGGCTCGGTCGAGGGCGAGATCTTCCACCGCGGCGCCGTGCAGGCGCTCGCGCCCGAGGAGACGCAGGTGACGACCCGGCTCGCCGCGCTCGTGCGCCACCAGCTCGTCCGCCCCGACCGCGCCCAGCTCGCCGGCGACGACGGCTACCGCTTCCGCCACCTGCTGATCCGCGACGCCGCCTACGACGCGCTCCCCAAGGCGGTCCGCGCCGACCTGCACGCCCGCTTCGCCGACTGGCTCGACGAGCACGGCCAGGCGCTGGTCGAGCGCGACGAGATCGTCGGCTACCACCTCGAGCAGGCCGCCCGCTACCACGCCGAGCTCGGACAGCCCGACCCTGAGCTCGCCGACCGCGCCGCCGACCGGCTCGCCGCCGCCGGCCAGGCGCGCGATCGACCGCCTGGACTACCGGGCCGGAGCAGCGCTGCTCGACCGGGCGGTCGAGCTCGTCCGCCCGCACCGGCTCGACCTCGCGCTCGAGCTCGAGGCCGCCTGGCGCAGTGCGGCGACTGCGTCGAGCGGCCGGCCGAGCAGCTGCCGATGCGGTTGCGGAGCGTGCCGAGGCGGCGGGCGACCGTTCCGGGGCGATGCTCGGGCGTGCGCTGGCCCTCTTCATGCGGACGGCGGCGGCGAGCCCGACGCGTACGACGAGAGGATCGCCCTCTGCCGCGCTGCGCTTCCCCTCGAGGAGGAGCGGGGCGACCCGCGCCGGCTCGCGCTGCTCTGGGAGCTGCTCGGCGGAGCCGCGAACTTCCAGCATGCAGAACGACGAGTCGTCGAAGCCGCCGCTGCAGGCGCTCCGCTACCACCGTCTGGCCGGCGACCTCCCGGGGCTTCGGACGCGGCTGGAGTGGGCGCTGATCATCGGCCCGCGCCCGGTCGAGCGAGGCGATGCGAGATCGCTCGACGAGCTCGCCGCCTGGCGGCCTCCCGGGTCCCAGACCTGCCGCGGGCGGGTCTGCTCGCGATGCTCGGCCGCTTCGACGAGGCGTGGCCGCTCGCCGAGGCGCGGTCGAACCACCTGCGCGAGGTGACGGCGATTCACCTGCCGGGACGCCTACCTCTACCTCGCGCTGATCGCGACGATCGAAGGCGACCTGGAGCGCGCGTGCCGCTACAACGCGACATGGATCGACGCGATGCCCGACGGCAGCGCAGGCGACGTCCGAACGACTGCTCGCGCGTGAACTCTGTTACCTCGGCCGCTTCGACGAGGCCGAGCCGCTCCTCGGCAGGCTCAGGCTGTCCCGCCCCGCGCTCCGGCGTGCGAGTCATGGCCGCCGCCGTCGAGGCGCTCCTGCTCGCCGAGCGCGGCGACCTCGAGCAGGCCGGAGGCGCGCGCGCACAGCTGTCGCCACCGCCGAGACCGAGACCGATCACCGTCGGTTCAGGGTGGACGCGTACGAGGACCTGGTCACGGTGCTCGTACGTGCGGATCGCATCGACGAAGCGCGTGAAGCGCTCGAGCGCTCGCTCACGATCTGGGAGCGGAAGGGCTGCCTGCCCTGCGCGCAACGCATCCGCGACCAGATCGCGACGCTCGGACAGACAAAGGGCTTAACCTCGACCTGGCCCTCTCGCCAGGGCCAATAGGTTCACTCCAGCATTATCGCTGGGCGTATCGCGGCGCGATAACAGCCGCGTGTCCGGGTTTGGTCGATTCCTAGAACCCCCCACACGTTGAGCACGTACGCGTCTCGCTCGCCTCAGCCGTGACGCGTGAGACTGGAACGTTGGGTGCAGCCGGGGCGAACCGAGACGGTGGGTAGCTGATCAGCTAACTCTCGAGAGAACCCTTACTCACGAGAGGCTGACCAAGGAGAGTACGTCCCGCTGCATGTGTAGTGGGCACCGTTGCTATCCCACGACATCTGCGTGATGCCGTCGGCTCCGGACGCGTTGCTTGGACCGTTGAAGGTCCCGCTGAGCGAGCCTGCGGCGGCGAAATTCGCGTAGAGAGACGGGTTAAGAGCGGCGAGTAGGGGAAAATCGCGAGAGCCAGAAACGTTGAAACTGAAGCTTCCGTTCGACCCGATCGCGACGGGATCTGGCGCAATCACTTTCCATGTCTCTTTCGAATTGTCTTGACAGGTGACGGTGGCGACAAAGCTGAGGTTCTTGAGTTGTCGTCCGTCCGGCGTCACATCGAAACAGACGGAGGTCCCTAACACGGCAGTATCACAGTAGTGTCCCGGCAACGCTAATGGCGGAGGCGGGGGCGCTACGCGACAGCCAGGAACTCCGGCGTAGGGATACTGCTTGCACAGATCTTTCGATGCAGACCGTCCCCAGATTCGCGCAAGGTCGACTCCCAAGAAAGCCCCCTCATCGCGTTTTAGGAACCCCTTCTGCAACAGCCCAACCACGTCACCGAACCGGTTGAGAATCGGAGAGCCACTGGCACCTCCGGCAGTGATCGCGGAAACGAGCAACTGTGGGACACCGGCGACCGTCGGTTTCGCGACGAGTTCTCCCTGGGCGAGGGTCAACGGGCTTCCAAGAGGATGACCGATCATGGCAAGCGTCGCCCCTAAGGGCGGATCGCCGGCAGAAAACGCGAACACGTAACCCCGATCGGGTCGATCCAACCTCATCGTCGCCAAGTCGACTTGACTGAACGTCGTTTTTGTCGAGCGCCAGAACCTGATCAGGGATGCCGTGTACGAGTTGTTGCCGATGAACACTCGTACGCGACAGGGCTTCGGCTCAACCACATGACGAGCAGTCATCAAAAGCTGTCTGCCGACGAGAAACCCGGTGCCGGTAGCGGTCCAACGGCCCGAGCAGTCGTACGTCTTCACAAGAGCGACGCCGCTAGCGACCTTCGCGTACAGCGTTGGCGAGAGCCGTGGTCGATCTAGGTGAGCCTCGGCCGAAAGGGCGAACGGCGCCGTCGCGAGAACGACTGACGCACCGACGAGGAATCGCCTCTTCTGCATGAGTACCTCTGTGACAGGGACCGTCGTGGACTAAGCGAGGCGGCTTGACAGTCCACCCCCTGCGAGCATGTTCACTATCGCACAAAACGTTCGGTAATGAGCGCAACAGCAGAGAGCAGGCTGCTCAATCGCGCTCACAGCGACGATGCCTGGGGAACGTCGAAGCGTGCAGAGGTCTTCTCACGCGCGTGCACGCGTACGCGAGGATTGAGCGTTCTCGGTGATCCCTTGCTTTGGCTCGACACGGGCTGAGGGAGAGCGCGGGGACGACGCGCACCCTCGGTGATTGGCGCCCGCTTACCGCTGCGCTGCGTTCCAGACTCGGCGGCTGACGAGCGCCGGCTGCGCCTTCTTGACGCCGTGAAGCTCGCCCGCATAGACCGGGTTGCAGATGATGTTTCCTACTGTCTGGCGACTCCACGGCCTGCCGGTCGGCCCAGGGATCCCTTCGGCGTTCAACCGCCTGGCGATCGGCCCCGGCCCGAGCCCTTCCCTTGCCCGGGAGAAGATGCCGCGGACGACTGCAGCCTGATCGTCGTCGACCTCGAACCGGCCTGACGTGCCTTGCCGGTAGCCGTAGGGTGGCAGCCCGTCCGTGTGCCGGCCTAGCTTCCGAGACTCGACCTTGCCAGCTTTCATCCGTTCGATGATCCGTTTCCGGTCGAAGTCGTGGACGGCGCCGATCAGCTTGTCGAGGAGCTCTCCGATCGCGTCGCCGTTCCCGTTCGTCTCGCCGGCCGCGGAGACGACCGTGACGTTGAATCGGGCGAGCAGACGTTTCAAGTAATGCAGCTCGGTTGATTCGCGGCTGAGCCGGTCGAGGGTGGCGACGAGCAGTACGTCGTAGTCGTCGTGTTCGGCCCGGTTGACGAGTTCGGCCAGGACGTCGCGGTGCTCGAGCGAGAACAGCTCCCCGGCTTTTGCGGCGCCGCTCGCGGTCTCTTGGACGATCTCGAGCAGCTCGAGGGCTGCTCCTTCCTCGCCTGCCAGGAAGTCCCTCACGGCTTGCCGCTGGGCTGCTAGGCCCATGCCCTTCTCTTGCCCGGAGCTTGAGACTCGGAGGTAGCCGATCGCGCGGAGGGGTCGGTTGCCGGACCTGGATGCCGTCGCCGGCGCTTTCACGTGGTCACCTTCTCATCGTCGAGCAGGATCGCGAGCACGGCCTGGACGTCACCTAGGACGCGCATCGCGGCTTTGGCAGGCCTGGCCGAGCCTGCGTAGTGGTCGACGTACTCGCGGCAGTGGGGAAGGTGTCCCTCGAGCCCGTACAGCTTGCAGAGAACTGCTGCGCACACTTCCGCGACGATCTCCTGTCCCGGCTGCTGCCCGCCCTTCAACGAGCCGCCACGGTCCGCCAAGACCCGCTCGTGCGCCGCGTGGCTCAGCTCGTGGAACCAGGTCGATTCGTCCCAGCTGGCAAGCACGATTGCGTCGCGGCCTGGCGCGTAGGCGCCCCGGTACCGGGACGTGAACGGCACCCAATCGACGGACACTCCCAACCTGGTCGAGACGTCGAACAGTGGCGGCAGCACCGCCGGCCTGTAGTCGGGCCGCTCGACCGGGGTGCCCTCCGTCATTTCAACCGGGAACACCGGGATACCGACAAACCCCGTCACGATCGAACGCTTGACCTTCTCGCCGGTTGCCTTGTCTGTCTCGGTGATCGTCGTCTTGCATGGGCCGAGGATCCGGATCGCGCGGGCGCCCTTCACGACATGCCGGTCGGCTTCCTGCCATTGCTTGAACCCCCTCGCGTCATCGGTGCCCGCCAACAGACAGAGCAGCTGGTTCCCGAGCGACCAGGACGCGATCGGCGCATCGGTCGACTTCCGAACGATCACCGTTTCAGCGATCGCGTCCGGCAACCTCTCAGGATCGCTGAACAGCTCGAGCACGGTGGTTAGAGCCTGCTCGGCTGCCTCTTGCTGCCGCGTAGGAGCGGCTACGGTACTGCTCGACATGAAGGTCACTCCTTCGTGTCCGGGGCGGGGCCGTTGACGCGGCGTCCGCCCATTTACTTGTCCACTCGACCCTACTCGGTCTCAACCGATCTTGTCAAGTCTCTGCACAGAGACTTAACGCAAAGCGGGTGTAAGCGGTATGATTACAGGCGTTCGACGACAACTACGCTAGGACAGGATTGGCGCTCTAGCGGTGTTCGTTCCGCTACTGATCTTCATCCAATGAGTCGAATCCGCAACATCGAAGCCCGCTACGACCAACGCTGCTACAGGCCCAGTAGCACGCAGGCGCTCAACGACATCCGCCACACCCTCGCCGTGCTTCACCGCTACCGAGCACTAGTCCGCCAAGCAGTGAAGCAAGCGACACAACGGCCCTGAGCCCTCACGCTCTGCCCCGCAGCAGCTCCAGCCCGGCCGAGGCCGGGGGGACAGGGCAAACGCACTCGCGCGTCGTAAGTGCTCGCTAGGGGTGTCAGGTATTCGGCCGGAATTCCGGGGTGATTGTTTGTACGGCTGGTTGCTTGGTTGTCACCCGGGGGTCGGCTGGGCGGGCGGACTGCCCGGGCGCGCTATTTGCTGAGGGTCCCGCCGTGTTCCGCGAGCCATTCTTGGAGTTCTTGTTCGGTGGCGAGATTTTCGGCAGCGCGGATCGCGTTCCATGCGCGTTGATCCGCTCGCCATTCGGTTTGTGCTTTGGGTGAGCGGACGGTCAGGCGGTGCTCGGTTCGGATGCGTGATAGCTGTCGGTGGAGTCGGCTGTTGTAGCCATGGCGTTCCTTGCCGCCGTCATCGATCGCGAGTCCTTCGATCACTTCCGGATCGTCGTACGTTTGGGGTTCGGTGTTTGGGTCGCCTTGGAGGAGGAGGTAGAGCCGGTCGAACCGGATCTTGCTGCGTGTGGGTCGTCGTGCGTGTCGGTGGGCTCGGCCGGGTTCCATGACTTGTGAACGATATGGCGGTGGTGCCGGCGCGGCGAGGGTTGGTGTTGGCGCCTCGAAGATGTTGACGTGCTCGTAGTAGGCGGCGCGTCCTGAGTCCGGTTCTAGTTGCCGGTGGAGGCCGGCGATGCTGTAGAGGCTGACTGGTCGGCCGGTGGCGATCGAGTCGACAGCGCGTTTTCCTTGTTCGCCTGGCAGTAGGCCGGGAAGATCGAGGGCGCGGTGGAGTTCAACGACCTTTTGTGCGAAATCGAGATCGCTTCCCTGGGTGTCGACTAGGTGGCGGAGTTCGCGGACGAGGCCGTCTATGCCTGGGTCGAGGAGCAGTTGGGCGATGTCGCGTTGCCGTTCGAGCCAGTCTTGAGGCGGCTGGTAGCCGGGTGGCCAAACGATTCCGAAAGGCGATTTAGCGGGGTACCGCTCTGGGCCATTCGGGGCGACACTTGAAGCATCAGACGTGTCCAAGACTTCCCTTGATTGTACGCGTGAAGGAGACGTGATGACCCCACTTTTGGACGTCGCCGAGGCGGCCGGTCGACTGAGCGTTTCGCGGCAGACGATTCGCCGAATGATCGACGCGGGCGAGTTGCCCTACGTCTCAATCGGGTCGCGTGTGTTGATCCGCCCGACCGATCTCGACAAGTTCATCGAGAAGCGCCTTGGCACGCGCCATCCGAAGGCGAAGGTCGCTTGACCGCTTCTACCCCTGGAAAGACGGAAGCCGCCCCACAACAGGCGGCTCCCGAAGTTCTGTCAGCCCTCGACCAAGAGGACTTCCATGACACCTACCAATCAGACCGTAGCACGCTCCGCAGCCATTTCACCATCGAAAGCAACACCGCTGCAAGTCTTGCTCGCTGTCGCAAACGCGGTTGACGATCTGGCGCTCGACTTTCTCTCGCACCGCGAGTTGGCCGCCTACGTGAACATTCGATTGCGGCAGACCGCGATCCGTGAGTCGGAGCTCGAAGATCGGAGACGGGCGGCGTGAACGTGACTTTCCTGGCTGCGCCCCTCGGGGGTGCGGCTTGAATGCGCACGCGATCCCTGCTGACCTTCGCAACGGCGTCCAGTGGGTCTGCTGTCGGCGCGAGGAGCGCGACGGCAGGGAGACGAAGGTTCCCGTGCGGCCGGACGGTGCGGGGCCTGCCTCGACCACCAACGCGGCGACCTGGGGTACGTTCGCGGAGGCGTTCGAGACGGCACGGGCCGGGAAGGCGGACGGCATCGGCTATGTATTCGCGCCCGACGACCCGTTCGTCGGCGTTGACCTCGACCATTGCCTCGACGGCGACGACCTGCACCCCGACGCGGGCGCGATCGTCCTGGCGCTCGACTCCTACACGGAGCGCAGCGTCGGCGGCGACGGTTGCCACGTCATCGTCCGGGCGGATCTGAACGGCAGCCGGAACCGCACCGCGAAAACGAGGTGGGGCGGCTCCTTCGAGTGCTATGGCGCCGGCCGCTATTTCTGGATGACCGGAGACCCCCTCCGCGGCTGCCCGACCACGATCGGGGAGAGGCAGGCAGAGCTGGACGAGGTCATCTCGTTCGTGTTCCCGAAACCGGCCGAGGCGCCAACATCGGCGGTATCCGTTTCTGTTGACCTGGACGACCAGGATCTTCTCGATGGTGCTCGGCAGGCAAAGAATGGCGCCGACTTCGACCGGTTGTGGAACGGAGACATTGCCGGCTACGACTCTCGCTCAGAAGCCGACCTCGGTCTCTGTGGTCACTTGGTGTTCTGGGCAGGACGCGACCCTGACCGCATCGATCGGCTGTTCCGATCGAGCGCGCTCATGCGTGAGAAATGGGACGCTCGACGAGGCGAAAAGACGTACGGCAGGCAGACGATCGAGACCGCGATCGCAGGCTGTTGGGAGACGTATCAACCACCGTCTCAGGTTCGTCCCGCAAGTTCGTCCCGAGTTCGTCCCCAACTGAGTTCGTCCCTTCGTCCCTCCCCCTACGGGGGGGACGAACACGAACAGTTCGTCCCCGGGTTCGTCCCAGACACACACCCGCGTGTTCATTCGTGGCGTCCCGAGAGCATCGTGGCGATCGCAGCGCAGCCTCCGCAACCGCCCGAACTGATCGGCCTGTTCTACCCCGGCTACAACCATCTCGTCTCCGGGGAGAGCGAGGCGCTGAAGACGTGGCTCATGCTGGCCGCCGCCGCCGCCGAGCTCCGCCAGGGCCGAGGGGTGCTCTGGGTCGACGGAGATGACGTCGGGCCGGGGGCGCTTCTCGAACGGCTGCTGCTGCTTGGTGCCGGCGAGTCGATGATCGACACCAGGTACGCGTACGTGCGCCCGGACGAGCCGCTGACGGAGGAGCGTCTGGTCGACGTGCTCGACGTCGTCCGGGAGCACTCCTGCCGGCTGGCCGTGTTCGATGGCTTCAACCCGCTGCTCGCGCTGCACGGGCTCGACCCGAACAGCGGCAGCGACGTCGAGGGCTTCTACCGGCATATCGACCCGATCCGAAAGCTGGGGGTCGCGACCGCCCTGACCGACAACGTTGTGAAGTCGCGGGAAGCACGGGGCAGGTGGGCGATCGGTTCGGAGCGGAAGAAAAGCAAAGCCGAGGTGCATCTGGGGATGCAGACGCTGACGCCGCTGGTCAGGGGCGGCACAGGCCGCGCGAAGATTGAGGTGCACAAGGACCGGCCCGGCCACCTGGTGAGGCCGACGGCCGGCATCCTCGTCATCGAGAGCGGCCTGACGTTCTCGTGGCGGATCGACCCGGACGACAGCCGCGACGATCAGGGTGAGTTCCGGCCGACCGAGCTGATGTTGAAGGTGTCGCGGCACCTCGAAGCGCGCTGGAAGGAGCCGCAGTCGCGCAACGCGATCGAGCAGGCGAAGCTCGGCAGGCAGCCTACGTCCGGCTCGCGATCGACCGGCTGATCGAGGAGGGATTCGCGGAGGAGTTTCCAGGGGCGAATCGCGCACGTCTCGTTCGGCTATTGCGTCCGTTCAGCGAAGACGACGGGCAAGCGGTCGCATGATCGGTCTGTTCCCAATCGTCGTGGAGGGCGCGATCGACAGATGCATCGGTCGGGCACGCGAGACGAACCCTTACAACTTCGTCGACGCCCGAGACCATTGGGAGGCGTGGGCCTGGGGCTGGGATGACGCCGACTACCTGATCAGCGTTCGAGGCCGTGGGGAGGTCACACGATGGTCACCGGAGCACTTCGCCGAGTGTTCATGTTCCCTCCGCAGCGAGTGGCACGCCGATCTCACGGCAGGAACCGGCGGACCCGCGGGAGGCGCTGGGTGACAAGCGGCGGCCTCCTCACTCTGGCCGAGGTAGCCGACGCGCTCACTTGCTCGGTCGCGACCGTCAAGCGGCGGATACGGGACGGCGCACTCCCTGCCTTCGCCGACGGCCGCATCGTCCGCGTTCGCGAGGCCGACCTAACCCGCTACATCGCTGAGCGGGTTGCCCGACGAGCCACTACCAGCGCCCTTTCCCCGGTCGCGTCGGGACGCAAGCTCCCGGCCGGCTCGAGGTTGTGGGATTGACGAACAGCCGGTCCGCGCGCAATCATGCGCTCACGCTCGGCACGTTCACGAGCGAGGCCAGCCCGGCCGCCACCATCCGCAAAGACGCGGCGACCGGGCCGACAAGAGGGAGGCTAACGCCATGACCCCCACTCCGGGAATCACGGAGCGGCGCGACCGCAACGGCCGCGTCCGATACCAAGTTCGCGTCCGCCGCGCCGACACTTCGCAGGTGGCGACGTTGCCGAGCTACGAAGCTGCGCTCGCCTGGCGCGCTCAGGCGCTAGGCGCAGTAGACGGGCTATCTGACCCGCCGGCCCGTCCGAAGCCCTCAGCGGTTCTCTCAGCGCCTCCGGGGCGCGCCTTGACAGTTGAGGACGCAGCGCGACGGCTCTCGCGCGGCATGGTCGGCGAAACGGTGCGAACGCGTGACGGCCGGCCTTTCAAGCCTTCGACTACGAGGAAGTACGAGGAAGCCTTGCGCTGCCTCATCGTCCCGAAGGTCGGCGCAGTCCCGGTCGAGACACTGACGCGCGGCGACGTGCAACGCCTGGTGGACGAGATGGCCGCCGAGCGAACCCCGGAACACGCGCGCAAGGCACTCACCGCCCTTCGGGTCGCTCTCCGCGTTGCGGAGCGGTACGGCGAAATCGCGGCCAACCCCTGCGCCGGCGTTCGCGTGCCGACGAGCCCGGACGGCGAGAAGCCGCCGCGCATCCTGACCCGCGAGGAATGCGCCAGGATCCTCGCCGCCGCCGAAGCGGACGACACCCGCCTCAAGCGCAGCTTCGCCGCCCCGCTCATCGCCCTTGCGCTTGGCAGCGGACTCCGACTTGGCGAACTACTCGCGCTTCGCTACGGGAAGGACGGCCTCGACCTCGAAGCCGGTCTCGTCAAAGTGCGAGCGAGCCTCGACCGTGTACGCGACGACGCAGGCGACTACGCCGACCTTGCGCCGAAGTCGCGGGCAAGCCGGCGCGCCGTGCCGTTGCCGTCCGAGGATGCCGCGCGGCTGCGCCGGCACCGGTTGGCGAATGGCAGGCCGCCGGACGGTGCGCTCGTTTTCACTGGCCCGGACGGCAAGCCGCTTTCCCCCGTTCCGGCCTACCGCGCGTTCAAGCGCGCCTGCCGCGTCGCCTTCAAGGTGGACGCGACGACGAAGGCGAGCGCACTGCCGCGCCTCCATGACCTCCGCCATGCCTTCGCCTCGCACGCCCTGGCTGCAGGGCTTTCCCCACACGCGGTTGCGGTGCTCCTCGGGCATTCGGACGCCGGCCTCGTCTGGCGACGTTACGGACACGCCCTGCCGGACGAAGTAGCTCGCGCGGGCGAGGTTCTAAGCGCCTGGAGAGCAGCTAGGTAAGGAGAGCGTGCTTAGGCTCCTGAATACGGTGCGTTCTTCTGTTCACCAAGAGCATCGAGTGCCGTGCCCGCGGCTCCATGAGCCTCGTCAAGCCCGTCCTGAGGGATTGCTCCGAGTTGTGTTCTGTTTCCTTCCCGCATGCGAGCCTCACGGCCACTCCACTTGGTCGTTTACATAGCGAGCAGCGCGGTATGCGGGCTCCACAAGCTCATAGAGATCAGGCCGTTCAGCCAAGACGGACTCGTACTCAGCCCAACGAGAATCGGGTAACTGAAAGCCCCGTGGATAGCTAGGCGGGTTGGTCGCTTTGACCCTTTCGATCTTCGTCCGAATGTCCCGCAACTCGGCTCCGAGGATTCTTGAGATGCCCTCGATGTGCTTTGGCGATAGCGCATCTTCGAGCTTCCTCTCCAGGCCAGTTCTCTCCTCCTCGCTTGCCGCCTTCAATAGTGCGAGGTCGCGTCGCGCCTCGTCTCGCTGCCAGAGCGGGGCTCGCGCCCACAGCCATAGGAAGATGCCTCCGACAGTTACGAGCGCCCAGACAACAAGCGTGACTACTGCGATGGCCACCTGCGCGGCCTGCTGGTGACGCCAAGAGAGATAAGTCGATGCGGCGGCTGCAGCGATCGTGCAGACGACTCCCCAGCACCATGCCCAAACGGATCCGGTCAGTACGGCACGAAAGTCTTGCCGCGCCCGCGAAAAGGCACTTCGAACGTCGCCATCGATCATGGGTAGCGCAGTCTGACGCCCAAACCCGTTCAGCGCTGTCCTTTGAGTCCTGACAGGGGGGACTCCGATTGCCACGAGATTGGCGCGCGAAGAGCAGGCTCGCCGTAAAGTCCCTGCATTTCGCCAGGTAGTCGCCGCCCTCTCACGGCGGCGGCACGGGTTCGAATCCCGTATGCGCCTCTCATGGTCTGATGGTTGAGCCGAGCGTCACGTCAGCGATGTTCGTTGACGCCCCAGATGCCCTGCCGTGGTTCGGCCGCGGCCGGGTCGAGCAGGACTGCGCTCGCACGAGGCTTCGCGGCCAGGTCGACCGCCGGATGCTGCTGCAAACCGAGTTGGCGTACGAGCAGCGCGAGCGTGGACGCGGGCGACGACGACTTCGTGACCGCAGCCGCGACACCTGAAACAAGCGAGGCATCGAGCTTGCCGGGGTCGGGGACGAAAGCGCAGATGAGTGATTGCCCAAGCGGCATCGTCAGGTGCCGTGGGCGCGTGTGGCGTAGGCGACACGCTCGAACGGCCACTCGTCCGCGAGCCACTCCGTGACGGACTGCCAGAGCGGCGCGTCGAGCTCGGGCCGGCTCGCCCTCACCCATGAGGACACACGTGCGTCGTGCTGCTCGTTGCGGCCGGGATAGATGTACACGCAGCCGATCACGTCGCCGGTCGGTGGATCGAGGACGGTGTAGGTGAAGCCCGCCCTGTTTTCGAAGTCGTTGGCGTGCCCCTGCAGGTCGCGCAGGTTGTCCTCCAAGCTGCGATTGTCGGGCCAGGAACTCGTCTCCCATCCTGGCGTCGCGTGGATGTGCTCGACGGAGGACGACCACGCCTCATAGTCGGAGTCGTTGTGTTGCGGCCCGAGTGGCTCAAGCCTGAACTGCTCCGTCGCGAGAGCGAGTGGAACAACGAATCCGGACGGGACAAACGGCCCTTCCACCACGCCCGCATCTTCGTCGATCCAGCCGCCACGTGGCAGAAGAACCAGAACCGGGACGGACGGAGCCCCACCGTCGCCTTGGCCAGTGTTCAGGAATGTCCTCCGGTCAGAAGATGAACGGTACGAGCATCTTGGTCGAGCGTTTGTACATGGGGTAGTCGTCCGGGAACTGCTTGGTCAGGTAGCGCTCCTCGACCGTCGCGCTGTAGAGGAAGTAGACCCCGGCCAGGGCCACGGCGGTCAGCCACAGCCAGCTCAGCGCCACCGCGGTGCCGACGCCCGCGGCCAGAATTCCCGAGTAGATCGGGTGACGAACCAGGTGGTAGGGGCCGCTGGTCACCAGCTCTGGCTCGTCCTTCTGCGTCATCGGGGTGCCCCAGTTGCGCCCGATGTGTATGCGGGCCCAGATCGCGAATCCCAACCCGAGGGCAAAGAGTACGAGCCCGACGCCGGCACGCCACGGATCGGTATCGAGACCGTGGTCTCGAAACGCCCCGAAGCGAATCAAGACGATCACGCCGACAGCGATCACCGCCCTGATCCGCAGCTCGCGAGACCAGGGAACACGGCCCCTTTTCGTCGAGAAGGCCGCCACCAGCCAGTACAGCCAGAACGCCGCCCATCCGACAGCGAAGACGACCTCGACCGCTCTCATCGCAACTCATACTTCCACGCAAGCGGCGAGGAACCCGGGAACCTCCACTCAGGCGGACCTGCAGGGCTGTCTGGACGCCGTATGCGCCTCTTCAGGCTGCCTGGTGACGCGCGACCCGCGTGGTTGAACCGGTCAGACGTGTCAGATTTCCAGCGGACGCTCGCGGCGTGCTCTCACTGTGCACCCACGGGACCAGTTTGGGCGCTACTGGCCGAGGTGCCATGCCGCTTGCTCAGTAGCCCTCTCGTCTCCTGACGATTTGGATGAGGCCCTCGATGATTCCCGACGCCAGGGCGGGGTCTGCATGGACGAGCGGACGGAAGTCCCAGGCGTCCAGGACGTACGCCTTGAGGTCCGTTTCGGCCGTCACCGTGGCAGCACGAGGGCCCGGATCGAGTGCAGCGACCTCTCCGAAGTACGAGCCAGGGCCAAGCGATGTCCGTTCTTCGCCGCGCACGGTCACCTTCGCCTGGCCAGACTCGATCACGAAGAAGCCGGCGCCTTGGGCTCCTTCCTCAGCTATGACAGTGCCAGTCTCGAAGGATCGCTCGTGGAACAGCGGCACCAACTTGCCCAGATCCTTCTTGGACAGCGAGGAGAAGAGGGGAACGGCTTGCAGAGCCTCGACGTCGAGGGGCATGTCTGGATTCTACGACGCCCGCTGCCGCAGGCGGGTCCGCGTTCGCCGAGCGGCGCACCCAGTCAAGGGCAGCCCTCCCGAAGACCCCTGGCCTGGGTACGTCCGCTCGCGAGGTTCGAGGGAGCCGCAGTGGGCGGCCTGCGGTTCCCTCTTGTCCTTCGAGTGAGACGGCGCCCGGGCGAACCGGTTAGAGGCGAACCGACGCCTCCGACACGAGCGGCGGCGCTTCGACGCCCGGCGTCGCGCTCACCCGCGCCCGACCGTAGGAAAACCCCGCATTCGCGGGGTTTTCCAGTCGCATCGAACGATTGTTGAGCCGCGGTTACGTGGGATGCGTGTGCTCCCACTCGTCGCGTGTCTCCAAGTGCGGGCTCGTCTCGCGCCGCCTCCCGGTCGAGTCCCGGAAACGATTCGAGTGGCGCGCGTACGGGGTCACCTCGAACACCCCATACGCGATGAAGGCGAGGACGCCGATCACGAAGACCATGGCGACGATGACCCAGAACGCGCTCATCGCTCCTCCTTTCGGGCTCTTCATGTTCGCGGGCAGCGATCGTCCGGCCATCAGTGCAAACACCGACCGGCGATCCGTGGAACGCCGCCGTGCCCGTCGCGGCGTCGGCGAACCCGGCGCGGTTTAGGCTCCTCCGATGAGCTTCGGGATCCTCGCTCTGATCGTGTGCGTCGGGCTGCTCGGCCCGTTGCTCTCGGCGGCCCGGCCGCAGCTCTTGCCCGTCGTCGTCGGCGAGATCCTCGCCGGTGTCGTCATCGGACGCACGGGTTTCGACTGGCTGGACACGAGCAACGAGACGCTCGTGTTTCTCGCCGACGTGGGCTTCGCGATGCTGATGTTCTCCGCCGGCATGCACGTGCCGATCCGCGACCGTGCGCTCGCCGGGAGCATCCGGCGCGGCTCGATCGCCGCGGGCGCGGCCGCGGCGCTCGCGATCCCGGGTGGGCTCCTGCTCAGCCGGTTCCAGGGCGCCGGCCATCCGGCGATCTTCGCGCTGCTGCTGGCGACGGGATCGGCCGCCGTCCTGCTGCCGATCTTCGACGAGGCGGGTCTGCTCGACCGGCCGGCGGGCCTGACGGTACTGGCGCAGGTGACGGTGGCCGACATCGTCAGCATCGCCGTGCTGCCGCTCGTCCTGCAGCCAAGCCGCGCCGTCCGTTCGGTTCTCGGCACCCTCGCCGTCGTCGCCGGTGCGCTCGTCGTGCTCATCGTGGCCGAGTTCGCGCGCAACCACGGACTCGTGCGCAGGTTGCGGCGGCTGTCGAAGGCAAACGTCTGGGCGCTCGATCTCCGCCTGTCGCTGCTCGTCCTCTTCACTCTCGCGTGGCTGGCGACGCTGGTCGGCACGAGCATCCTCGTCGCCGGCTTCGCCGTCGGGCTCGTCGCCGCGTGGCTCGGCGGGCCGAAGCGCTTCTCGCGGCAGGTCACCGGCGTCGCGCAAGGACTCTTCGTGCCGCTCTTCTTCGTCGTCCTCGGCGCACGTCTCGACCTCCGAGCGATCGCGAGCCAGCCGTCGCTCGTCGCACTCGCCGCCGCGATCATCGCGCTGAACGTCGGTATCCACCTGGCCGCCGCCGCACTCACGCGGCAGCCGATCGGCGCCGGGCTCGCCGCGACCGCGCAGCTCGGAGTGCCCGCCGCGGTCGTCACGCTCGGCCTGCAGGAGCACGTGATCAGCCCCGGCGTCGGCGGGGCGATCGTCGTGGCGGCGCTCGCAAGCCTGGCCGCCACCGTCGCGGGCACCGCGCTCATGCGTGAGAAGGAGCCGCCGGTGCTCGCGCCGACCTGATCGTCAGCGCCGCGGCTCGACGGCCCACACGGACGCGTAGCCGTGGAGCAGCAGGCGGCCGCCGTTACCCGAGACCGGGACGTACTCGCCGTGAGGAAACGTGAAGACGGTCCGGCCCGACCGCGCGTCGACCCCGATGATCCGATGCGCGAAGCTGCCCGCGTAGACGATCCCGTCCACGACGGCGGGCGAGCCCGAGATCGAGCCACCGGCTCCGACCGTCCACAACACGCGGCCGCTCGTCGCGGACACGGAGTAGAGGAGGCCGTTGTACGAGCCGAAGAAGACACGCCCGCCCCAGACGGCCGGCGCGCCGTAGACGTAGGCGCCGGTCGACACGCTCCACAGACGCGTCCCGGAGGTCGTGAACGCGACGAGCGCACCCGAGTCGCGCGAGGGCACGAAGACACGCCCACCGGCGACGGCGGAGGTTCCGTAGACCGGACTGCCGGCCGAGACTGCGAAGCGCAGGTTGCCGCGGGCGGCGCCGAGCGCGACGAGCCGTCCGCAGTAGTCGCCGAGGTACACCGTGCCGCCGGAGATCGCCGCGCTGGCCGTGATCTTGCAGCCGTCGCGGTAGACCCAGCGGAGCCGGTGCCGGAGCAGGTCGAGCGCATAGACGTTTCCCGCGGCGTCGCCGAGGTAGTCGACGCCGCCGACGACGACCGGAGACGATTCGATCTCGCCTGCGGCCCGCCAGGACCAGAGTTGCCGCCCGGTCACGCGGTCGAACACGAACACGCGGCCGCCGCGCGAGTGTGCGACGACCGTGTCGCCGTCGACCGCGGGCGACGACGCCTCCCGGATCGAGCCGAGCTGGGCGTGCCACAGCGTCCTGCCGTTTCGCATCGAGAGGGCGAAGAGCGTGCCGTAGAAGTTCGCGACGTAGGCGACCCCGTCGGACACCACGGCCGGGAACTCGACGAGGCCGCGGAGCCGCCGTCCCCAGACGATGCGGAACGGCGGCCGCAGATGGATCCCCGTCGCCGCCTGCGTTCGTGCCGGGTCGGCGCCGTATATCGGCCATTGCGCATCGCGCCGGTAGAGGCGCAGGACGGCGTGGCGGCGGACGCCGAACGGCACGGCGACCTCGCGCGGCTCGTAGCCGGAGGCCCACAGGTGGACGGTCGCGAGCCGCCGCGGCTGGAGGACGAAGCCGACCCGCGTGCGCCGCTCGGCGCCGACCACCGTGATCGAGGCCCCGGTGAGCGGCGCGCCCGTATCGCCGTCGATCGCGCGCACCGTGACGAGCTCGCCGCGCGGGGCAGGGGCCGGCCGAGTACGAGTGGTCGTTGCCGGCGGCTTCGCCGTGGTCCCGCGGGACGTGCCGCTGCCTCCACAGCCGGCGAGCGCAAGGCACGCGAGGACGACGAGCAGGCTCGCGCGGCGCATCGGGCCAGGCTAGCCGCGGATGTCAGCGCATGACGGCGTGGGCATCTCACCCTTCGTCCCAAGAAAGTCGAAGGGCGCCTTTCGGCGCCCTTCGGGTGCGCACAAGGACCCGATCCCTACGAGAGGGATCTGCTGCCGAGCGTGGCAAGCCGGGCAACAGCAGGCGAGCCGGCCTCGGGCGCGAGGATGAGAGAGAGGTTCGGAACGCGCACGGCCAGACGCAGATCGGGTCGAAGTCTGTCTCCGCCTACCCAGCGCACAACCGCACGCTAACCCGGGCCGTGCTGAGTGCGCGTTGCCTCTCGTTAAGAGAATGTGAAGAACTTCAGGCAAGCGGCGGTCAAGCCCAGGACGCGGCGTCCTTGAACCGCGCCACGAGCGGCCGCACGTCGAGCGGGTTGTAGCCGAGCCGCTCGGCGATCTCCTCGCTGGTCGGCTTCGCGCCCTCGCGGAACAGCTCGCGAAGGAAAGCCCCAGTCTTCGGGCTTCGCCACCAGTCCTCGCCGATCTCCTTCGTCAGATACTCCTGGAGCTGGGCGTTGCGGATCCAGGCGCGGAGGTAGTCGGCCGAGTAGAAGCCCGCATCCATGTCCGCGAGGTAATTCTCGGAGCGATAGCAGAGCGATGTCGCCTGCGTCAGCCGGTCCGAATAGCCCTCGGGCGTGCCGCCGTCGTCGGCGAACCGCGACCAGAAGTCGATCTCGTAGTGGAGCTTGGCGGTGTAGCGGCGGAAGAGCAGCGAGTTCATGAAGGTCGTCGCCTGCGCGTTCTCGTGCGCCTCCGCGTCCGAGAGCCCGAAGTGCAGCGCGTGCCAGCCCGGCTCGTAGGAGATCTCCTCGACGATGTAGGAGTAGATCTCGGTCAGCGCGTGGTCGCGCGAGATGCGGCGGAACGTGTACGGCAACGCCGCGTCGCAGCCGGCGTAGTGGAGCGCGTGCCCCGCTTCGTGGAGGAACGCCTGGTAGTCGGCGAGACCGCCCTGAGCGCGGGTGATCAGGTGGACGACGGTGGGCGGGTCGGACGCGATCACGCACGCGCGCGGGCTCTTCTGCGGCCGGTCCTCGAGATCGGGCCTGATGTTCGGGTCGGCGGCGAGGTCGAACCCGAGCGCCTTGAGCGTGTCGAGGCAGATGTCGGTCGCGCGCTCCTTCGTGTAGATGCCGTCGAGCGGCGACAGCCGGCGCATGTAGGCAGCGTGGGCAGACGACGGCAGCGGCGTACGCTCGGGGCCGAGCAGGCGCTCGAACCAGCGCTCGCGCTGGGCGGAGTAGACCTCGTCGATCAGCGCGCTCGCGTCGGCGAGCACGTCTGCGAGCTGGCGGAGCGAGATGCGCTTCTCGTCCTCGCTCCGCGCCACCGGGTCGGGCTCGCCGGAAAGCTCGGCCGAGAGCGACTCGGTCGCCTGCAACAGGTCGCGCCGATCCTCGTTCAGCTTCGCAGAGGATTCGGTGGCGAGGTCACCGAGCTCCTCGCGCTCGGCGTACGCGGTCAGCACCGCCAGCTTGGCCTGCGCGGCCCGGAGCGGCATCGTCTCGCCGCGGAAGACGACCTCGGACGCCAGCTCCGCGTTCTCGAGCGCGTCCTCCCTCTCGACGAGTTGCGCCGAGATCACGCCTTCCTCGCAGGTCTTGCGCAGGCGGTAGATCCGCTCGCGCTCGTCCGGGTCGCGGGCCTCGTCCTCCGCCTCACGCAGCGCGTCCATCTGCTCCCGCGAGAACAGGTCGACGTAGCGCGCCACGATCGCCGCCTGCTCGGAGGCCTCCTTCTCCCCCACGCGGACTGCACGGCCTTCCTCAGACCGTTCGAAGATGTACGCCTGGAGCCGTGACTCGAACTCGTTGGGCGTGCGGACGACCGCCGTCGTCATCGCGGCCAAATCTACCTGGCCGAGCGTTTGTATGATCGCGGAAGGTGGGGTACGGGCCGGGAACCACAGAACGGGAGCGCTACGCGACAGCGCTGGCCGGACTGTGGGAGAACCTGGCGTCGACGCTGTCGCGGCTCGACGCGGTCGCGGCCGACGCGCTCTCGCTCGACGCCGCCGCCGAGAAGCTGTCGGTGCTCCAGAACCGCCTGCACTGGGCCGGTGAGCTCGTGGCGGGAATCGAGCCGCCGCCAGGCGCCGAGCGGTCGCACGCCGAGCTGGCCGGGGCGCTCGAACGTGCGCGCGACGCGACCGGCGAGGTGCGCGAGACGCTCGATACGGAGGGCACCGGCGCGGCCTGGTGTCTCGTGCACGAGTGGCGCGGCGCACTCTTCGCGGTCAGGCTGGCGCGCCATCGTCTCGAGCTCGGGACGGAGCTTCCCGTGCAACCGGTCGACCCACCCGAGCGGTTCGACTGGGCCGCCACGCTCTCCGCGGTGTTCGTGCTCGCCGGGACGGCGGCGTTCACGGCCGGCGCGATCGCGACCCTGTGGCCGGTCTGGGCGCTCGGCCTCGGCCTCGTCGCCGCCAGCTTCCTCGTCTACAACCCCTAGGCACGGGCTCTCTCGAGCAGCCGGGCTAGGCCGGAGGGGCCGCCGCTGCGAGGCGTGCCAGCGTCTCGTCGCGGCCGAGGAGCTCGACGCTCTCGAACAGCCCCGGGGAGACCGTCGAGCCCGTGATCGCGAGCCTGATCGGCTGGAACGCGTCCCGCGTCTTGATACCGAGCCGCTCGGCGAGCGCCCGGAGCACCTCCTCGACGTGCGCGGCGTCGAACGGCTCTGCCGCGGCGAGCTCCTCGGCGGCCGCCCGCAACAGCGGCGCCGAGCCGTCCACCTCCGCCGGGTCGGGCGCGACCGGCGCGAACAGGAAGCCCGCGTACTCCGGGAACTGCCCGAGCCGCTCGATCTTTGCCTGGACGAGCGGCGCCGCCCGGCGGATCCGGTCCTCGTCCCAGTGGTATCCCTGCTCGCGGAGGTAGGCGACGAGCGCGTCGGCATAGTCCTCCGGCGACATCGCCCGCAGGTACTCCCCGTTCAGCCAGTCGAGCTTGGCGTAGTCGAAGGCGCCTGCGCTCTTGCCGACGCGCTCCAGCGAGAACCGCGCGATCAGCTCCTCCCGGGACATGATCGTCGTCTTGTCGTCGTAGCTCCAGCCGAGCAGAGCGAGGTAGTTGACGAGCGCGTCGGGGACGTAGCCCTGCGCGCGGAACTCGTCCACGGTGACGGAGCCGTGCCGCTTCGAGAGCTTCGCGCCGCCCGGGCCGTGGACGAACGGAAGGTGACCGTACTCGGGGATCGGCGCGCCGAGCGCGCCGAGGATCAGCAGCTGCTTGGGCGTGTTCGAGACGTGGTCGTTCCCGCGGATGACGTGCGTGATCCCGTCCAGCCAGTCCTCGATCGGCGAGGCGAAGTTGTACGTCGGTCGGCCGTCCGATCGGAGGATGACGACGTCCTCGAGCTCCTCGTTCCGGTACTCGACCCGGTCGAGGATCAGGTCGTCCCAGGCGGTGACACCGTCGTCCGGCATGCGGAAGCGGATCGCGCCCTCGTCCTCGTAGGCCTTGTCCTCGTCGACGAGGCGCCGCGCCTCCTGCTGGCAACGCTCGAGACGGTCGAGCTGGAACGTCACCGGGCCGTCCCAGTCGAGCCCGAGCCAGCGCAGCGACTCCTGGATCTGCTCCGTCGACTCCGCGACCTCGCGTCCGGTGTCCGTGTTCTCGATACGCAGTCGGAACTCGCCGCCCTCGTGGCGCGCGAAGAGCCAGTTGAAGAGCGCCGTGTGCACGTTGCCGATGTGGAGGAACCCGGTCGGGCTCGGCGCCATACGAACTCGGATAGTCATGCGGCTAGGTTATCGCCGTGCTGTTCGGGGCCCACTGCGGAGGCGGAATCAAGAAGGCGATCGATCGCGCCGTCGAGATCGACGCCGACGCCGTCCAGTTGTTCGTCCAGAGCCCGCGTGCCTGGCGCTTCCCTGACCACGACCCGGCCGACCTGGCGGCGTTCCGCGAACGCCGTGCCGAGGCCGGGCTCGGCGCCGTCCTGGTCCACTCGCTCTACCTCGTCAACCTGGCCAGCCCGAACGACGACTTCTACTCCAAGAGCGTCGAGACGATGCGCCGGACGATGGCGGCGTCGAGCGCGATCGAGGCGGACGGTGTCGTGCTGCACGTCGGCTCGCACCAGGGCGCGGGCTTCGAGGCGAGCATGGAGCGCGTGGCGCCGGCGCTCGAGCAGGTGCTCGAGGCCAGCTCCGACACGACCTGGCTGCTGATGGAGAACACCGCCGGCGCCGGTGGGACGATCGGTCGCTCGATCGACGAGCTGGAGGCGATCTTCGAGCGGCTCGACCGCCATCCCCGGCTCGGCATCTGTCTCGACTCGTGCCACCTCTACGCGTCCGGGACGGACGTGACCGACCGGGACGAGCTCGACCGGCTCCTCGCGGAGATCGACTCGACCTTCGGTCTCGACCGGATCCGGGCCCTGCACGTCAACGACTCGAAGACGCCGCTCGGCTCGAACCGCGACCGCCACGACAACATCTTCGAGGGCGCGATGGGCGAGAAGCTCGGCGTCTTCCTCGGCCACCCGGCCTTCCAGGGCCTGCCGGCCGTGCTCGAGGTCCCCGGCGCGGACGGCCACGGCCCGGGCGCGGCCGACGTGAAGGCGCTCCGCGAGCTACACGCCCGCTGGGTCTAGTCAGGCGTCCTGCGTGACCTGGGCGAACACCCGGAAGGTCGGCTGGCCGACCGGCAGCTCCGAGAACTCCGGGTTGACGCAGCCGAGCTCGCCGACGCGGTGCTCGTAGGTCGTCGACACCTCGGCGCGGCACATCGGCAGCGGCCGCCGAACAGCCTTGACGGCACCGAACCCGTACCGCGACCGCTCGGCCAGTCCCAGGAGCCGGATGTCGATCTCGACCTCGTACACCTTCTGCATGCAGCCGATGTAGGTGTGCCCGAACTCCTCGAACGCGTACACGAACGGACATGACCGGTCGAGACATGCAGCGGGGTAGACGACCTTGTCGCAATGCGCGTCGCAGCGCCTGCACTCGGTCTCGTCCTGAGGGTGCAGCGGGAGGCTCTCGACGTTCGCCGTTGCGTGTTCCACGACCGAATTGTGGGCACAGACAGCGTGCCTCCGCAAGACTTGACAACCGCCCCTTGCTGGGGGTATGAGCGCTCGCGGAGCCGATCTCCGACACGCCTGCTAACTCGCCCGGACGCCTCGATAGGGTGCCCTCATGGCGCGCAAGATCCTGCTGCCGGGGCTTGCGCTCGCTCCGGTCGCGGCGATCCTCGACTGGGTCGTCGGCGCCGGGGACGTCACCCTTTTCTGCGTCTCGGCGCTCGCCCTCGTGCCGCTCGCGTGGCTGATCGGGGAGGCGACCGAGCAGGCGGCGGAGCACACCGGCTCGGGCATCGGCGGCTTCCTGAACGCGAGCTTCGGCAACGCGCCCGAGCTGATCATCGCCCTGTTCGCGATCGGTGACGGCCTGCCCGACGTCGTTCGCGGCTCGATCACCGGCAGCATCGTCTCCAACCTCCTGCTGGTGCTCGGCCTCGCGCTCGTGGCGACGAACGAGGAGGACCTGAACAAGCGCTCGCTCGCGTCGAACCTCGGCCTCGTCGTCCTGGCGGCACTGGTCTTCCTGGTCGCATCGGTGCCCGGATGGCACGGAGAACCCGATCGGCACTCGCTCGCGATTGCGAGCATCCCCATCGCGGCGTTGCTCCTGCTCTTCTACTTCGTCCAGACCCGGAGGAGCCTGGGAGAGCATCGCCGCCGTCACGAGGCCGCGCACCACACGCCGCCGGCACAGACGTGGAGGCTGCGGAATGCGATCGTGACGCTCGCCCTCGCCACCGGCTTGACGGCGGTGGTGAGCGAGATCCTCGTCCACACGCTCGAGGGGTTCGCGAGCTCGGTCGGTCTGTCGCAGTTCTTCGTCAGCGCGGTGATCGTGGCCATCGTCGGAAACGCGGCCGAGCACGGCGGCGCGATCGTGGTCGCGCGGCGCGGAAAGATCCGGCTCGCCAGCGAGATCGCGGTCTCGTCCGCCACGCAGGTGGCGCTGTTCGTCGCTCCGCTCGCGGCGCTGCTCTCGTTCGCCGTCCGCCCGCCGCTCCCGCTCGCGTTCCGCCCGGTCGAGCTCGCGACGATCTCCGGCGCGGCGCTGTTCGTCGGCGTCGTCGTCTGGGACCGGAAGGGGACACGCCGCGAGGGGCTGCTGCTCCTTGCGGGCTACGTCGTCTGCGTCGTCGCGTTCTATCTCTCGGGCAACCGTTAGTCGCCCGCGGGGCCGAACAGCTGCGGCTCGCGGGTGAACGGATAGGTGGCCCAGTAGAGCTTGACGACGGCGCCCGCCTCGTCGCGCACGACCTCGAGGCGCTCACCCCGCTCGCGTCCCGACACGACGCGGAACCGGCCCGGACCTTCCGGCTCGAAGACGGACGGCTTGATCCTCGGCGGCGCGCCCGTGAGCCTGGCCTCGAGGTGACCGTCGCGCCAGGCGAAGACGACCTGGTCGCCCTCGGACCACCAGATGCCGAGGAGCTCCTCGACGTCCGCCGGCGGCGTCTCATGGCCGCGCCACAGCTCTGGCTCGCCCGGGTTGTCCTCGATCGCCCGCTCCGCGAGCACGGCGGCGAGCTCGATGACCGCAGCTCCGCCGCTCGAGGAGTTCGTGAGCACACAGGCCTGGACGTCCTCCTCGCGTGAGCAGACGAGGCAGGCCAGGAAGCCTGGCATGGCGCCGTCGTGTCCGTAGAGGATGCGCTCGCCGCGCCGGTTGAGCATCAGCCCGAGTCCCCAGGCGAGAAGCCAGCGGTCAGGATCGGCCATGATCTGGACGGCGTGCATCGGCTCGCGGTCGCGGAGCCAGGCGCCCCAGGTGCAGAGGTCGGCGGTCGTCGACCACAGGTCGCCGGCGGCCGAGACGCCGTCGATGCGCCGGAGCTCCGCCTCGGGCCTGAGAACACCCGAGTGCGGGTCGACGAAGTAGCCGCGCGCCGCGGGCTCCGTGCGCTCCCAGCTCGTCCGGCCGAGGCCGACCGGCCCGAGCAGCCGCTCCTCGACGAACTGCTCGTACGGCATGCCCGACGCCTGCGCCACGACCTCGCCGAGGAGCGCGTAGGCGAGGTTCGAGTAGTGCCACCACGCCCCTGGCTCGATGACCTGCTCGGCCCGGTCGAGGCTCGCGAGGAGGTCGGCCATCGTCGGGAACTCGAACGTCTCCCACACGTTCCCGACCGGCTCGCGCTGGAGGCCGGAGGCGTGCGAGAGCAGCCGGCGAACCGTCAGCGGCCGGTCGCCCGCGGCCTCGACGTGCTTGCCGAGCGGATCGTCGAGCCCGACCTTGCCCTCGTCCACGAGCGCCAGGACCGCGGCCGCCGTGAACGTCTTCGTGATCGAGCCGACGCGGTACTGGGTGTCCGGCGTCGCCTCGCGGCCTTCGCCGTCCTCCGCGACGCCGATCGCGAGCTCGAGCAACGTCTCGCCACGCACGACGACCCGGGCGCTGACGCTCGGCAGGCGGTGCTCGGACTGGGCTACGCGAACGAGCCGCGTCAGGGCGTCAGACACGTGCCGCGAGCGCTTCCGGCGCCAGCTCGATCGCCGCGTCGATGTCCTCGTCGGTCACGTCGAGGTGCGTCAAGGCGCGAAGCCGGGTCGGGTGCACCGTGTTGGAGACGCCGACGCCGGCCTCCTTCAGCGCCCCGATCACGTCCCACTTCGAGAGGCCGAGCGGCTCGACGTCGAGCTGGACGAAGTTCGTCTCCACCTGCTCGGGGTCGACGGGGAGTCCGGCCGCGTGCCAGCCCTCGGCCAGCCGGCGCGCGCGGGCGTGGTCGTCCGCCAGGAGCGCGACGTGGTGGTCGAGCGCGTACACCCCGGCCGCGGCCACGATGCCCGCCTGACGCATGGCGCCGCCGAACAGGTGCTTGAGGCGGCGCGCCTTCGCCATGCGCTCCTCCGAGCCGGCGACGAGCGCGCCGAGCGGGCAGCCGAGGCCCTTCGACAGACAGAGCGTCACCGCGTCGAAGTGCCGGCCGATCTCGGCCGCCGGCACGCCGCTCCCCACCGACGCGTTCATGAGCCGCGCGCCGTCGAGCTGGAGCCGGAGGTCGAGCTCCCGGCAGACCTCGGCGACGGCGGCGATCACGTCGAGCGGCCAGATGCGCCCGCCCGCCGAGTTGTTCGTGTTCTCGATCGAGACGAGCCGCGTGATCGGCCGGTGTGTGTCGCGGCGGTCCCAGACCGCCTCGCGCACCTGCTCGGCCGAGAACCGTCCGTCCGTCGCCTCGAGCGGCCGCATGACGAGCCCCGAGTGCACGGCCGGGCCGCCGAGCTCGTTGATGAAGAGGTGCGACCAGGCGTCGGCGAGCAACTCGTCGCCGGGCTCGGAGAGGATCCGCAACGCGATCTGGTTCGCCATCGTGGCGGTCGGGAGGAAGACGGCCTCCTCCTGCCCGACGAGCTCCGCGACCCGCCGCTCGAGCTCGTTGACGCTCGGATCCTCGCGCTTCTGCTCGTCGCCGACCTCCGCGCGCGCGATCGCCTCGCGCATCCCGGGCGTGGGCCGCGTCGCCGTGTCGGAGCGGAGGTCGATGAACCGCACGCGGCTATTCTCGCCGAAGGATGGATCTCGCCGTTCTCGAGGAGACGCTCGCCGCCCGGCACGAGCCGCGCTACCGCGCCGGCCAGGTGTGGGAGTGGGCTGCGCGCGGTGCCGCCGGCTTCGAGGAGATGACGAATCTGCCCGGCGCACTCCGGGCCGAGCTCGCGCGCGAGGTGCCGTTCTCGACGCTCTCGGTCGAGGCGGAGGCCCGCTCCCGCGACGGCACGGTCAAGACGCTCTTCCACACGCACGACGGCCATCCGCTCGAGGCGGTGCTGATGACCTATCGGGACGGCCGCCGCTCGCTCTGTCTCTCGTCGCAGTCCGGCTGCCCGCTCACGTGCACGTTCTGCGCGACCGGGCAGATGCGCTTCCGGCGCAATCTGACGGCCTCGGAGATCCTCGACCAGGCGCTCCACTTCCGGCGGCTCGGGCCGCTTTCGCACGCGGTGTTCATGGGGATGGGCGAGCCGATGATGAACCTCGACGAGGTGCTCGGGGCAGCGCGGCGGCTCCCCGATCTCGGGATCACGCCCAGGCGGACGACGATCTCCACCGTCGGCTGGCTGCCCGGCCTGACGCGGTTCGTCTCGGAGGTCGAGGCGCCGATCCGGCTCGCGCTCTCTCTGCACGCGGCCGACGACGCGCTCCGCTCGACGCTCATGCCGGTCAACCTCCGCTATCCGCTCGCCGACGTGCTGGCCGAGTGCGAGCGCTGGAACGAGCTCCGCCGGCACAAGGTGTTCGTCGAGTACGTGATGCTCGCGGGCATCAACGACCGCGTCGAGCAGGCGGCGCAGCTCGCCCGGCTCCTCGACCGGAAGATCTACAAGGTGAACCTGATCCCGTACAACCCGACCGGCGCCTACGCCGGCTCGTCCCGCGACGCGATCGCCGCGTTCAAGAACGTGCTCGACCGCGCGGGGCTGCCGGCGACCGTGCGGCTCACTCGCGGTCGAGACATCCAGGCCGCTTGCGGACAGCTTGCGGCCGAGCAGGCTGCCTAGCGCGAGCCTCCTGCGTGCGGGTCAAGGCTGCCAGGCGAACACGACGAAGTCGTAACCCGGTGGCAGCTCGACCACCTTTCGGAGGTACCTGCCGTTTCTCGCCACCGTCCACAGTTGTGGGACGCCCCGCAGGTTGGGTGGACGGGCCGTGCGGCCTAGAAACTCCTGGCCGTCCGGAGACCACTGCGGTGAACGTACCGGCACGTTGGCCGGAAGCGGCCGTTGGCCGCTCCCGTCCGGGAGCACGCTGTAGAGCCGTACAACGGCGTTGCCCCGGAACGCAGGATCGTGAGTAGGAGTGCGGATCGAGAACACGATTCTGTTGTCGGGAGTCCAGCCCTCAACTCGGAGGTCGTCGCCGGCGAATCTTTGCGTGAGGAATGTGGTCTGCTTCGAGCTCCCGCTTGCGACCGTGATGACGTAGGAATCCCGGCCGGCGCTCACGAGCAGTCGTTTCGAGTCCGGCGACCACATCAGCGGCGTCCCAACCGGGCTCCCAGGGGCGAGAGAGAGCGTCTTCGTGCCGCCGCCGACGGCGTTGACCGCACACACGTGGCCCAAAGCCGAATCCGAACCCAGAAGGCACGAGTAGGCGATCAGCCTCCTGTCCGGAGACCATGCCGGGCCGTAGGCGATGCCTCTGCTGGGGGCGTGGGTGAGTTGACGTCGCCCTGAACCGTCGACGTTGGACGAACAGATGTCGCTTCCGCATACGAACGCCACCTGCTTTCCACTGGGAGACCACGTCGGCTCACGCGCATTCGAGATCGTCCGCAGACCGGAGCCGTCCACCTTCACGAGGTCGAAGTTGCCAGGCTTGAACAGCGGGCTCCTGCTCCTCTGGCTCCCCGCGGCGAAGTCGAACGCGATCAGGCCCCGATTGCCCAGGGATCGGGTTGACGCCACCGCCGAGACACCCAGATAGCCCGATGTCGCGGCAACCAGGACGACGCCGAACAGGACGGAGGCCGGACGCTGCGTCCGACTGAGACTGGCAACCGCCTTCAACGAGCGTGCGGAACAAGCCAGAGACAAGGCTACAGCGACCAGGCGCAACCCCGTGCCGTTTGGAGCAAAGCGAATACGCCTTGGAGCTGCGGCCGTCCCGCTAGCGTTCCCAGCCGTGACGCTCGATGAGGCACAGGCCGCCGCCCAGCAGGACGCGCTCCGCGACGTGGCCACGCTCCTCGACTGGCGACGGCGCGTGTTCGAGCTGTACCACGACGTGCGCACGAACCCGGAGCCGTCCCGCGCCTGGGCGCACTGGCGCTCCACGCGCGACGAGCTCTTCGCCTCGCACCCGCAGTCGCCCGTGGCACCGGACGGCCGTGCCGGCTATCCGGGCGCGCGGTATTACGACTACGACCCGCGCTTCCGGGTGACGGGCGACGTCGTCGACGCGGAGCCGGTCGACCTCGACATCGCGACCAGCCGCTGGTCGACCTATCGCTTCACGCGGTTTGCGAGCGTCCGGCTCGAGCTCCACGGCCGGCGGCTCACGCTCGACTGCTTCTGGCTCCAGGGCTACGGCGGTGGGCTGTTCCTCCCCTTTGGCGATCCGACGAACGGGACGAGCACGTACGGCGGCGGCCGCTACCTGCTGGACACCGTCAAGGGAGCGGACCTCGGCGTCGAGGACGGCAAGCTCGTCCTCGACTTCAACTTCGCCTACAACCCCTCGTGCGCCTACGACCCGCGCTGGGTCTGCCCGCTCGCGCCGGCGGCAAACCGGCTCCCGGTGCCGGTCGAGGCCGGTGAGCGCGCGTGAGCACAGACGGATTCGACTTCGAGCAGGCCGTCCGCGACGCGCTCGACACGCTGCCGCCCGAGCTGCGGGACGCGATGTCGAACGTGGACATCGTCGTCGACGAGGACGCGCCGCCCAACTCGAACATCCTCGGCCTGTACGAGGGGATACCGCTGACCCGGCGCACCACGAGCTACGCCGCCGTGCTCCCGGACAAGATCACGATCTTCCGCCGCCCGATCGAGCGGGTCGCGGGCCAGAACCCGGAGCGGCTCCGCGAGGAGATCCGCCACGTGGTCGTCCACGAGATCGCGCACCACTTCGGCATCTCCGACGAGCGGCTGATCGAGATGGACCGGTACTAGTGCCGCCCTTCCTGATCTACGGGACGTTCATGCGCGGCCAGCCCGGGCACGTGAACCTCGAGGGTGCACAGTTCCTCGAGGCAGTCGAGACGGCCCCGCGCTACCGCCTCTTCGAGGTCGACCGGCGCTGGCCGGCGCTCGTCGAGGACGTCGCAGGCGTCGCGATCGCCGCCGAGCTGTACGAGATCGAGCCGACGCACGTCGCCCGCCTGGCCGAGCTCGAGCCGCCCGGCTGGGAGCGCGCGCCCGCCGAGCTCGCGGACGGCCGCATCGTCGAGGCGTTCCTCGCCGCACAGGCGCTGCGAACCCGCGGCGTCGACGTCTCCGAGCACGGCGGCTGGGCCGCTTACACGGCTAGCCGCGAACGAGGTTCTTGAGCACGAACAGCGTGTTCGCGGGGCGCTCGGCGAGACGGCGCATCAGGTAGCGGTACCAGTCGGGCCCGAACGGTGTCGCGACGAGCACAGCGAAACCGCGGCGGAGCAGATCGAGCTGGAGCTGTGGCCGCACGCCGTAGAGCATCTGGAACTGGAACCGCTCGCGCGAGATGCCCTCCCGCTCCGCGAACGCGATCGAGCGCTCGATCAGCGCCTCGTCGTGAGTCGCGATCCCCGTGAAGCCCCCGTGCCGCAGCGACCGCTCGACCAGGCGCTCGTAGGCCGCGTCCACGTCGGGCTTCTCCGGATAGGCCACGTCGGGCGGCTCGAGGTAGGCGCCCTTGACGAGCCGCAGGTTCGGCCGCAGATCGAGGAGCGACGCAAGGTCGTCCTCGGTGCGAAACAGGTACGACTGGAGCACGGTGCCGGTGTTCTCGTGGCCCGCCTCGCGCAACCGCCGGTAGATCCGCAGCGTCGCGTCGACGAACGCCGATTCCTCCATGTCCATCCGCACGAAGTTGCCGAGCCCGGCCGCGTGCTCGACCAGTGCGGCAGCGTTCTCGTACGCGAGCTGCTCGTCGAGGGAGAGCCCGAGGTGCGTCAGCTTGAGCGCGACGTTCGTGCGCAGCCCCTCGGCGTGGATGCGGTCGAGGATCTCGCGGTACCCGACGACCACCGCGCCGGCCTCCTCCGGCGAGCGGACACCCTCCCCGAGCAGTGTCGTGTTCGTCAGGAGGCCCTGGTCGTCGAGCCGCCGGAGCACGGGCACGAGCTGATCGAGCGTCTCGCCGGCGACGAAGCGCCCGGCTCCGACCCGCATGCCGTGACGGCGGACGAGGTGGTCGAGGCGGGAGCTGTCCGCGAGGGCGAGGATCGCCCGCCGGGACATGGCATTCGCCGTCTCCGTGATCATGTCCCGGCCGGCACCGGCTGCTCGCCGAAGCCGTACCTGACGACGAGCTGCTTGACCGCCTTCACCTCGTCGAGCCTCCGCACCGGACGTGTGTGCGGAGCGTCCTTGACGACCGCCGGGTCGTCTGCGGCCTCCCGTGCGATCGCGAGCATCGCGTCCGCGAACGCGTCGAGCGTCTCCTTCGCCTCCGTTTCGGTCGGCTCGATCATCAGCGCCTCGGGGACGACGAGGGGGAAGTAGATCGTCGGCGGATGGAAGCCGTAGTCCATCAGGCGCTTGGCCACGTCGAGCGCCAGGACACCGTGGTCGCGCTTCAGCCTGCGCGCGGAGAGCACGAACTCGTGCATGCAGAGCCGGTCGTACGGCAGGTCGTACGCGTCCTTCAGCAGCGAGAGCAGGTAGTTCGCGTTCAGCACGGCCGTCTCGGACATGCCCTTGAGCTCAGGCCCGTACGCGCGGATGTAGGCGTACGAGCGCACGAAAACGCCGAACGGCCCCGTGAAGCCGCGGACGCGCCCGATCGTCTTCGGCCGGTCGTCGTCGAGCCCGAAGCTCCCGTCCTCGACGCGCACGACCTGCGGCGAGGGCAGGAACGGCTCGAGGATGTCGCGCACAGCGATCGGCCCACCGCCCGGGCCGCCGCCGCCGTGCGGTTGAGAGAACGTCTTGTGCAGGTTGATGTGCACGACGTCGAAGCCCATGTCGCCTGGCCTCGCGATGCCGCAGACGGCGTTGAGGTTGGCGCCGTCGTAGTACATCAGCGCTCCCGCCCCGTGGAAGATCCGCTCGATCTCCTCGATGCCTTCGTCGAAGAGCCCGAGCGTGGACGGGTTGGTCAGCATGAGCGCCGCCGTCTCGCCGTCGACCTTCGCGCGGAGCTCCTCGAGATCGATGTTCCCGCGCGCGTCCGTCCCGACCCCGACGAGCTCGTACCCCGTCATCGTGACGCTGGCCGGATTCGTGCCGTGCGCCGTGTCCGGGATGATCACCTTGCGGCGTCGCTCGCCCTCGCCCCGATCTGCGAAGTAGGCGCGGATCAGCATCAGCCCGGTGATCTCGCCCTGCGAGCCGGCTGCGGGCTGGAGCGAGACCGCGTCGAGCCCGGCCACCTCGGCCAGGATCTCCTGCAGTCGCCACATCAGCTCGAGCGCGCCTTGCGCTCCTTCGGGCTCCTGCAGCGGATGGAGGTCGCGGAAGCCCTGGAGCAGTGCCACGCGTTCGTTGATCCGCGGGTTGTGCTTCATCGTGCAGGAACCGAGCGGATAGAACCCCGTGTCGACGCCGAAGTTCCGCGTCGTCAACTCGGTGAAGTGGCGGACCAGGTCGGGCTCGGCGATCTCCGGCAGGCGCGGCGGCTCGCTGCGCCGGAGCTCCTCGGGGACGTCCGGCACCGGCAGGTCGTGCCGCTGCAGCGAGTAGGCCACCCGTCCGGGGCGCGACTTCTCGTAGATGAGCTTCATCCGCGTGTCACCTCGCTCAGCACGGACACGAGCCGGTCGACGTCTGCGGCAGTCCGCTTCTCGGTCACGGCGACGAGAAGCGCGTCGTCGAGCCCGGCATAGTCGCGGCCGAGCCGATAACCGGGGTGGACGCCGCGTTCGCGCGCGGCCCGGATCACGTCGCCGGCGGGCCGTCCGACCCGCACGGCAAACTCCTTGAACGTTGCCTTATCGGAGAACACCGCCTCGAACCCGGCCGCCGCCAGCTCCCGCCTCGCATAGTCCGCGAGCGCCATGCACGTCTCCCCCAGTTCGCGCAGCCCCTGCGGGCCGAGCCAGGACAGGTAGACGAGTCCCCCGAGGGCGAGCAGCGTCTGGTTGGTCGTGATGTTGGAGGTCGCCTTCTCGCGCCGGATGTGCTGCTCGCGCGTCGAGAGCGTGAGCACGTAGCCGCGCTCGCCGGCGAAGTCGGTGGTCTCGCCGACGATCCGGCCGGGCATGCGGCGGATGTGCTCGAGACGGGCGGCGATGAAGCCGTAGTGCGGGCCGCCGAACGACATTGCGTTTCCGGCTCCCTGGCCTTCGCCGATCGCGAGCGCGCAGCCGTAGCGCGCGGGTGCTTCGAGGACGCCGAGCGAGACGGGGTCGACGTGCGCGACGGCCAGAGCTCCCGCCTCGGCGGCCGCAGCCGCGAGGTCGGGCGCGGGCTCGAGACAACCGAAGAAGTTGGGCTGCTGGAAGATGACTGCGGCGCCGTCCTTCGCCGCCTCCGCCACGCGCTCGGGGTCGGTCGTGCCGTCGGTATGAGGCACCTCGACCACCTCGAGGCCGAAGCCGGGCGCGTACGTCTTCACGACCTGCCGGACCTGCGGGCTGGTCGCCTCGGTGACGACGACCTTCGAGCGGCCCGTCACGTGCCGGGCGACGAAGCACGCGTCGGCTGCGACCGTCGTCCCGTCGTAGCCGGACGCGTTGGACACGTCCATCCCGGTCAGCTCGCAGATCGCGGTCTGGTACTCGAAGATCGCCTGCAGAACGCCCTGGCTCATCTCCGGCTGGTAGGGCGTGTACGCGGTCAGGAACTCGCCGCGGGAGAGGACGGTGTTCACGACCGCCGGGACGTAGTGGTCGTAGATCCCCGCTCCGAGAAACGAGAGCTCGACGCCGTTGTGCGCGTTGCGTCGCGCCAGCTCGTCGAGATGCGCTGCGATCTCCTGCTCAGCGAGCGCCGGCTCGAGGTCGAGTGGTCGCCCGAGCCGCACCCCGGCCGGGATGTCGCGAAACAGCTCCTCGACGGACTCGACGCCGACGGTCGCGAGCATCTCCTCGCGGTCGGCGTCGGTCAGCGCGATGTATCTCACGCGAGTTCTTCGAGCAGCTTCCTGTACGCCGCCGCGTCGAGGAGCCCGTCGAGCTCGCTCTGGTCGGTCATGCGCACGCGGATGAGCCAGCCCTCGCCGTACGGATCGTCGTTCACGGTCTCGGGCTCGTCGATCACCTTCTGGTTGACGGCCACGACCTCGCCGGACAGCGGCGCGATCAGGTCGGACACGGCCTTGACCGACTCGACCTCGCCGTAGCCGGTGTCCTTGCCGATCGTCGCACCGACGTCGGGCGGCTCGTAGTGCACGAGCTCGCCGAGCGAGTCCTGGGCGTACCAGGTGATGCCCAGAGTCGCCTCGTCGCCCTCGATGCGGGCCCAGTCGTGCTCGTGGTGGTACCGGAGGTCGTCGGGATAGCTCTCGGACGCCGCCATTCCTCAGTGCTCCTCTCGCTCGTAGATCGGTTTACGGACGATCTTCGCCTCTCGCGGCTTGCCGCGCACGTCGATGGTGATCTCCCGGCCAGGCTCGGCCGCGCCGGCGGGGACGTAGCCCATGCCGATGCCGCGGTCGAGCATCGGCGAGTGCGTCCCGGACGTCACCTCGCCGCCCTCGACGATCGACATGCCCTGGCGCGGGACCGCGCGCTGTTCCATCACGAAGGCAATCAGGTTCCGATCGGGGCCCTGCGCCTTGATCCGCCGCAGCTCCTCTGCTCCGGTGAAGTCGCGATCGAGCGCGCAAACCCAGCCGAGCCCGGCCGAGATCGCGTCGGTTTCCGGCGAGATGTCGTTCCCGTGCAGCGGGTAGCAGACCTCGAGTCGCAGCGTGTCGCGCGCCCCGAGCCCGCAGGGCTTGACGCCGCGTGCCAGCACCCGCTCCCACAGCTCACCGGCCTCGTCGGCCATGACCATCAGCTCGACGCCCTTCTCGCCCGTGTAGCCGGTGCGGTTGATCATGCAAGCGATCCCGTCGATCTCCCCCTCGGCGAACGTGAACGCGGGCGCGTCGTCGAGGCCGAGCCGCTCGAGCGACCTCGGGCCCTGGACGGCGATCAGGCCGTACTCGTCGGACACGTTGCGCACGTCGGAGCCGGGGAGCTCGCGATCGCGCAGCCACTCGAAGTCGGTCTCGGCGTTGGACGCGTTCACGATCAGCAGGAACCGGCAGCGGTCGAGCCGGTAGACGATCAGATCGTCCACGATGCCGCCGCCCTCGTTGGTCAGGAGCGTGTATTGCGCCTCGCCGATGCCGATCCGTGCGAGATCGTTGGACAGCAGCGAGCCGAGCAGCTCCTCCGCCCGCGGTCCCTCCACGTCGATCTCGCCCATGTGCGAGACGTCGAAGGCGCCGGCATCCTCGCGCACCGCGAGGTGCTCCGGGATCACGCCCGCGTACTGGACCGGCATCTCCCAGCCGGCGAACGGCACCATGCGCGCGCCGATTGCGACGTGATGCTCGTACAGCGGCGTGCGGCGAAGACCGGCCTGAGTAGGCACGGCCCGGATGCTAACGACGCGGAGCGGCTAGGAGTCGCGCAGGAACGAGGGCACGTCGAGCACCTCGTCGGGGATGTCGAAGCTCTCGGACGGCTTCTGCTCGCGCGGCGCCGCGGCCGTCGTCGCAACGGGCTCCCGCGGCGGGCGCGGCTCTGCCGCCGGTGTCGCCTTGCGCCGGCGGCGGTGCTGCTCGCCGAAGCCGGTCGCGATCACCGTCACGCGCAGGTCGCCGCCCATGCTCTCGTCGATGACCGCACCGAAGATGATGTTCGCGTCGCTCGACGCGGCGGCGGTCACGACCTCGGCCGCCTCGTTGACCTCAAACAGCCCCATATCGGCGGGGCCGGTGACGTTGAGGAGAACTCCGGTCGCGCCGTCGATCGACGAATCGAGCAGCGGCGAGGAGACGGCCTTCTGCGCCGCCTCGGCCGCGCGATTGTCGCCGTGCGCGATCCCGATGCCCATGAGCGCGCTCCCGGCCTCGCGCATGATCGTGCGCACGTCGGCAAAGTCGAGGTTGATCAGACCCGGGATCGTGATCAGGTCGGTGATCCCCTGGACGCCCTGCCTGAGAACGTCGTCGGCCAGGCGGAATGCGTCGACGACCGACGTGTCCTTGTCGATGACCTGGAGCAACCGGTCGTTCTCGATCACGATCACCGTGTCGACGCGCTCCTGCAGCGCCGCGATCCCCTGCTGCGCGATCTCGGCCCGCCGGCGGCCCTCGAACGAGAACGGTCGAGTGACGACGCCGACGGTCAGCGCACCCACTTCGAGCGCCAGGTCGGCAACGACCGGAGCCGCGCCGGTCCCGGTGCCACCGCCCTCGCCGGCCGTGACGAAGACCATGTCGGAGCCCTTCAGCGCCTCCTTCAACTCGTCGCGCGTCTCCTGGGCGGCCGCGCGGCCGACCTCGGGGTTCGCGCCGGCGCCCAGCCCGCGGGTGGCGGCCTCGCCGATGTGGATCTTCACGTCCGCGTCGCTCATCTGCAGCGCCTGGGCGTCCGTGTTGACCCCGATGAACTCGACGCCGGCCAGGCCCGCGTCGACCATCCGGTTGACGGCGTTCGTACCGCCGCCGCCGACTCCGACGACCTTGATGACGGCGACGTAGTTTCCGGATTGACCTCTCATCGCTTTCTGCCTCTCACGCGGGTTATCGACCGACCGAAGCTGAACCTTTACTGGAGCGTTACTGCCTCATCCGGCGAGTCTGTCTACCAGGGTAGGGTCTTCTGATTGGCGTGTCAATCGGAAACTCCTGCTTCCACGCCGCGCAAAGTCTCAACCTCCAGCTGAGACTTGAGACTCATTTCCGGTCGCATACCCCGCGACCGCCCGCGTCGGGACGCTGACGTCCACGTAGAGCGCGCCCTCCGAGCGCGGCAGGATCGCCGCCGCCACGGCCAGCTTGACCGCGAGATCGCTCAGGTCCCCGAGTCGCACCTCGCGACCGGACTCGAGCTGCAGCACGAGCTGGCCGCTGCCGTCGTCGCGAACCGCGAGAACATGGCCGGGGAACCGTGAGCCGTGGAGGGCCGCCGCCACGCGAACCGCATCGCCGGTCTCGACCTGCGCGCCGACGGCGACGTCAGCGTCGCCGGCGAGCCAGATCCGCGGCAGCGGCGGATACCTGCCCGGCTGGAGCGTCGCCAGGGCACGGCCGCTCGCCGAGACGAGCCACGCATCGGTCGCTCTCCGGAGCACGGCGACCGGCTGCTCGACGCTGACCGTGACCCTGAGCGTGTGCGGAAAGTCGCGGTCGTAACCGACGCGCGCGATCTGCGGGAAGCCGACCAGCCGGTGGTCGGCGGCGGAGCGGCTGAACGAGACGAGACTTGCTCCTTCCAGCGGCTCGAGCGCCGACCGGATACGCGCGGCGAGCGCCGGTGGAGCACCTTGGACCTCGATCCGGCGCACGGCGAAGATCGACGTGTCGCGCGCGACCGCGTACGCGCCCGCCGCAGCCGCGATCAGCCCGAAACCGATTGCCAGCGACCGGCCGCTCGGCAGCCAGCGCGCCAGCCGCGCGAACCGCGGCGCCCGGTGCGGAAGCGCCACCGTGTGTGTGCGCGCAGGCACTCGCCGTCGTCGCTTTCCGGCCACGCGGCGGACTTCGCCCTTGCGGGCGCGCTTCCTACCCCGGCAGCTCGCCGGCAGGAGGAAGCTCGAGATCGCCGACGAGCTCGACCTCGCGTTCGAGCACCACGCCGAACTCGTCGAGCGCCCGCCGCCTCGCCTCGGCCATCAGCGCGAGCGCATCCTTCGCCGCCGCGCCGCCCGTGTTCTCGATGAAGTTCGCGTGGACGGGCGAGATGCGTGCGCCGCCGATCCGGTGGCCCTTCAGGCCGCACGCTTCGAGCATCCGCCCCGCGCCGAGCTCGTGTTGCGGGTTCTTGAACACGCTCCCGAACGTCCGCTTGTTCGTCGGCTGCGTCGCCTTCCGGCGCGCATTCATCTCGGCGACGGTCCCCTTCACGTCCTCGGGCGGCCGGGTTCGGAGCCGGAACTCGACCCGCGCGACCACCTGGCCCGGGCGAAGCGCCGAGTGCCGGTAGCCGAGGTCGAGCTCGTCGAGCGTGAGCCAGCCCGCGCCCGCCGGATCGACGACCAGTGCGCGCTCGAGCACCTGCGACCAATCGCTCCCGTAGGCGCCGGCGTTCATCCGCACGCCGCCGCCGGCCGTGCCCGGGATGGCGCAGGCGAACTCGAAGCCCCCAAGCCCTGCCCCCCGCGCACGGTGCAGGCAGACCGCGTTCGCCGCGCCACCGCCGGAGACGAGCAGCTCGCCGCGGATCTCGATGGCGGCCAGCTCGCCGGTGAGGCGGACGACCAGCGCGTCGACGCCGTCGTCGGCCGCGAGCAGGTTCGAGCCGAGCCCGATCGGAACGACCGGCAACCCTTGCTGGGCAGCCCAGGCGACAACTCGCTCCAGCTCGTCCAGTGTGCGGGGCTGCGCGAGCGCCCGCGCGGGTCCGCCGATCCCGACCGTCGTCAACCGAGCAAGCGGTACCCGCTCCTCGATCGCGACGGCCCCCGGCTCCGCACTCGTCGTCACAGTTTCGTCACGCCTGTGTTCCAGACACGTGACGATTTCCGCGCTACCCTCAAAAGCGGGGGCAGGGCGCGAAAGCGCCCCCGGGGGAAAACAAACTGAGTGCTCTCGGTCGGGGGAGGCGGTGTCATCGCAGGGCCTCCAGGACGAGCTTCGCGGCGCTCACGACGTCGTCGGCTCCCTGAGCCAGGACGATGTCGCCGGCGTGGGCGCGACGGGCGGCGTACGTGGCCGCGTCGGCGAGCTCCGGCATCCACGCGAGCGGCATGCCCGGGCGGAGCTCGGCCAGTGCCTCGACGACGCGCTTGCCGGAAATGCCGTCCGGACGGGGCTCGCTCGCTCCGGAGACGTCCGCGACGGCCACGGCGTCCGCAGCCGCCAGCGCCGCGGCCAGCTCGCGCGCCAGGTGCCGCGTGCGCGAATAGCGGAGCGGGCGGAAGACGACGAGCACGCGACCGTCGCCGGCTCGCTCGCGGGCTGTCGCGATCGTCACCGTGATCTCGGCCGGGTGGTGCCCGTAGTCGCTGATCACCTCGACGCCGGCCGCCTCTCCGTGGAGCTCGAACCGGTGGCCGGCGCCACGGTACGTGGCGAGAATCGGCAGCGCTTCGTCGGGCGCCACGCCCGCCAGCTCGAGCGCGGCGAGGGCGGCGGCCGCATTGCGTCGATTGTGCAAGCCGGGCACGGCGAGGTCGACGTCGACCGGTTCGAGCTCGTCGCCACGCACGACCTGCCCGGCGCGCAAGAGCCAGGCTGCGAAGAGGCGCTCGACGTCCGCGCGCGAGGCGAAGGTCGCGTGGTGGTCGAAATCGACGTTCGTGAGCACGGCGATCGTCGGTTCGAGGAACTCGATCGAGCGGTCTGCCTCGTCCCCCTCCGTCACGAGCCACCCCTCGCCCGCGCGGGCGTTGCCGCCGAGCTGCGGCACCTCGGTGCCGAGGACGAACGCCGGGTCGCGGCCGAGCTCCTGGAGGCAGTAGGCGATCATCGCGGCCGTGGTCGTCTTCCCGTGCGTGCCGCCGACGACGATCGACGGCCGCGCAGCGACGATCTCGGCCAGCAGCTCGCCCCGGTGCAGCAGCCGCTCGGCAGCCGCACGCTCCGGATTGTCGGCGGGCACCGCGGTCGAGTAGACGACGTCCGCCGCCGGCGGCACCTGCTCGGCCCGCTGCGGGCCGATCGCGACGTCGATCCCCGCCTCCGCGAGGAGTGGGCTAAACCGCGACTCGCGGATGTCCGAGCCGCCGACCTCCGCGCCGAGACCCGCCGCCAGGAGTGCGAGCGCGCTCATCCCGTCGCCGCAGATACCGACGAACCAGAGCCGCCTGCCCGCGAGCTCAGCGCCCGGCAAGCGCGATCAGCTCCTCGGCGATCTCGTCGGCCGCGCCGGGCCGCGCAACCGACAGCATCCGCTCGGACATTTCCTCGAGCCGGGCGGGGTCGTCGAGCAACTCGCGGACGAGCCCCGGGACGCGCTCGAGCTCCGAGTCGGCGACGACGAGCGCCGCTCCAGCGTCCGCGAAGTAGCGCGCGTTCTTTGCCTGGTGGTCGGCTGTCGCATGCGGGTAGGGCACGAGCACGGCCGGCTTGCCCGCGAGCGCGAGGTCGTAGACCGATCCGCCGGCGCGTGAAAGGACGAGGTCGCACGCGCCGAGCGCGGCGCCGAACTCGTGCGTGTACGGGATGAGCTTGTAGTCCGCCCGCGAGACACGGCCGCGCAGGGCCTCGAAGTCGCGCTCGCCGGCGAGGTGCAGGACGGCGGGACCGTCGGCGCCGAGCTCACGGACGACGAGCTCGTTCAGGCTGCGCGCGCCCTGGCTCCCCCCGAAGACGAGCAGCACCGGCCCCTCCGGCGGCAGCTCGAACGTCCGCCGGCCGTCTTCGCGCGACGTCGCGTGCGAACGCGACGGCACGGGGCGGCCGGTGACGCGGAACTTCGGCGGACGCCGCCTCTCGATGGGGAAGGCAAGGAAGACGCGGCGGGCGAACGGCGCGGCGAGCCGGTTGGCAAGCCCGAGGTGCGAGTCGGCCTCGGTCAGCGCGGCCGGGATCCGACGTGTCCACGCGGCGAGCACCATCGGACCGCCGACATAGCCGCCGCCGCCGAGCACGACGTCCGGCCGGCGGCGGGCGAGGATCTCGCGGCACGCGAACGGCGCACAGCCGGCGAGCGCGAGCGACCGGAGCAGCGTCAGGCTCGCCTCGCGCGGGAAGCCGGTGACGCGGAACGGATCGAACTCGAAGCCGGCCTCAGGGACGAGCTGCGCCTCGAGCCGATCCGGCGACCCGGCGAAGGTCACCCGCACGCCGCGCCGGCTCAACGCCTCGGCGACGGCGATCGACGGCGCCACGTGACCGCCCGTCCCCCCGGCTGCGATCACGCACGCGAGCTTCCCGTTCGACTGCATCCGCGCTGCCGATGTTAAGGAGAATCCCCGTCGCGGCGAGCGCCGCGATCAGGCTCGACCCACCGTAGGAGACGAACGGGAGCGTGATCCCGGTCAGAGGGGCGATCGCGAGCACGGCGGCGAGGTTGATCGCGGCCTGTCCGCAGATCAGCACCGTCAGGCCGGCGGCGAACAGCTTCCCGAACGGATCCCTGCATGCGAGCGCGATGCGGAAGCCCGCCCAGCCGAACGCCGCGTAGGCGAGGATGACTGCGGCCGTCCCGACGAGGCCCAGCTCCTCGCCGACGGTCGCGAAGATCATGTCGGTGTGCGCCTCCGGCAGGTCGAAGATCTTGACGACGCCGTGTCCGATCCCGACTCCGAAGATCCCGCCCGAGCCGAGCCCGATCATGGCCTGGACGACCTGGAACCCGGCTCCCTGCGGGTCGTGCCACGGATTCAGGAAGCTGAACAGGCGCGCGCGGCGGTACGGCTCGAACCAGATCGCGAGCATGCCGGCGACCGTGACGATCGTGAACGCGCGCAGGAGCAGGCCGCCGGGCAATCCGGCGACGACCATGATCCCGGCCAGCATCACGACG
This sequence comes from uncultured Actinomycetes bacterium, assembly GCA_963765295.1. GTDB lineage: Bacteria > Actinomycetota > Thermoleophilia > Gaiellales > Gaiellaceae > PALSA-612. Next base: position 206,513 of record CAVXVO010000005.1, on the reverse strand, counting down.
AGGGCGATCGCGGTGCCGAGGTCGGGCTCGACCAGGATCAGCACACAGGCGAGGCCGGCGACGAGCCCGAGCGGCTTGCCGAGCTCCTTCAGCGACCGCGGTTGCCCGCGCCCGCGTGCGAGGTAGGCGGCAACCCAGGCGGCAACCGCGAGCTTGGCGACCTCGGACGGCTGGAACGCGAACGACCCGAGCGAGACCCAGCGGCGAGCGCCGTTGACGCTCTGCCCGACGAGCAGGACGCCGGCGAGCATGACCAGGCTGACGAGGACGAGACTCGGTGCGAGCCGCCGCCAGAGCGCGTAGGGCGTGCGGTAGGTGACGATCAGCGCCACGACTCCGAGGCCCGCGAACAGAGCCTGCCGGGTCAGGTACTGCATCGGGTGCCCGTTGCCGCCGTCGACCGCGCGGGCCGAGGTTGCGCTGTAGACCATGACGAGCCCGAACGCGGTCAGCGCGAGCGTGACCAGGACCAGGACGTTCGACTCGAGCTGCGCTCGCTTCACGCCTCCAGGTTCTGCACGAGCCGCCGGAACTCCTCGCCGCGATGCGCGAAGTCGTCGAACTGGTCGAAGCTCGCACAGGCGGGCGAGAGCAGGACGACGTCACCGGGTACCGCCTCGCGGGCGGCGCGGGCGACCGCGGCGGGCAGGTCTCCGACGGGCACCGCGCGCTCGCCGATCGCCGCTGCCAGCTCGTGCGATGCCTCGCCGATCAGGTACACCGTGCGGACGTTCGGGCCGAGCCCGGCCGCGAGCGGGCGGAACTCCTGGCCCTTGCCCCGGCCGCCGGCGATCAGCCGCACGGGCGCGTCGGCGTAGGCGGCGAGAGCGCGCAGCGCGGCGGCGACGTTGGTCGCCTTCGAGTCGTTCACGTACGTGACACCGTCGATCTCCGCCACGGGCTCGAGGCGGTGCTCGACGCCGGGGAACGAGGTGAGCGCGCGAGCGATCGCGTCGTCGGGTATGCCGACCTCGCGCGCGACGCGCGTCGCGGCGGCTGCGTTCGCGCGGTTGTGGTCGCCGAGGATGCGCGGCTCGGCCGGAAGCGGGTCGTCGGCACCGAACTCGATCCCGGACAGGCCGCTGCCACGCGGGACGATCGCCTTCCCGGCGCGGTCGAAGATGCGCAGCTTGAGGGCGCGGTAGGCGTCGAACGTTCCGTGCCGGTCGAGGTGGTCGGGCTCGACGTTGAGCAGGACGGCGATCTCGCACGAGAGCTCGTGCACGTCCTCGAGCTGGAAGGACGTCAGCTCTGCCACGACCCACGAGCCGGGCGCGACGGCGTCCGCGACCTCGCTGAGCGGTGGGTGCTCGTTCCCGGCCAGCGTGACCGGCCATCCGGCCGCCTCGAACATCTCCCCGAGCATGCGCACGGTCGTCGTCTTCCCCTTCGTTCCCGTAACGCCGATCAGCCGCACGCTCGGCAGCAACCGGTAACCGAGCTCGGCCTCTGCCCAGACCGGGACGCCGCGACGGCGCGCCTCGACGACGAGCGCGTTCTCGGCCGGGACCCCCGGGCTCTTGACGAGCAGGCCGACGCCGTCGAGCCGACCGAGCTCGCCGTCGCTCCCGTCCATGCGATCGGCGGTGACCACCTGGACGCCCCGCCGCTCGAGCGCGCCGCGAGCCGCCTCACCCGAGCGCCCCATCCCGACGACGAGGACGCGGCCCGGAAGCTCGACCGTCACCGCGAAACCCGGGCGACCTCGGGAGAGGCCGGCGCGCCGAGCACCTCGTCGGCCGAGCCGTCGGGCAGCGGGATCACCTCGGCGTCGCCGATCATGAACCACACGCGCGGGTCCGTGAGCTCCGCCAGCAGGGCGTAGAGCCTGTCCGCCGAGCCGTCGAGGACGACCACGTCGCCGTCTCCGAGCCGGGCGAGCACACCCGAGACCACGCCCGCGTCCGCCCCGACGACCAGGACCATCAGTGGCCCCGGAAGAACTGGAAGTAGTAGCGGTAGTAGAGCGCGAAGCCGCAGGCGCAGAGGATCGCGCACAGGATCCAGAAGCGCACCATGATCTTCGTCTCCGACCAGGCCTTCATCTCGAAATGGTGGTGGATCGGCGCCATCAGGAAGACCCGTCTCCCCCACCGCTTGAAGCTGAACACCTGGATGATCACGGAGAGCGCCTCGATCAGGAAGATGCCGCCGATCAGGAGCAGCAGGAACTCGGTCTTCATCACGATCGCGAACGCGGCCAGCGCGCCGCCGATCGCCATCGAGCCCGTGTCCCCCATGAACACCTCGGCGGGCCAGGCGTTGTACCAGAGGAAGCCGATGATCGCCCCGATCAGCGCGGCGCCGAAGATCGCCAGGTCGAGGTAGATCTCGTCGCGGTTCGCCGGGACGCGGCTCGAGCGGATCCACGCGATCACGGCCATGGCGGTGAACGTGAAGACGGCGATGATCCCCGTGCCCGCGGCGAGCCCGTCGAGCCCGTCCGTGAGGTTCACGCCGTTGGCGGCGCCGGCGATGATGAAGAAGAGCAGCACGTACCACGCCCAGGAGAGCGGCAGCTTGCCGTTGATCACCGGGATGTAGACGCTCGTCTCGAAGTCGCGCCGGTGCAGGACGTAGCCCGCGACGGCCGTGATCCCGGCGAGAAGGAGCAGCTTCCAGCGCCCGCGCAGACCGAGCGAGCGTTTGTGCGTCAGCTTGGTGAAGTCGTCGAAGAAGCCGATCGCGGCGCAGCTCAGCGTGACGAAGAAGACGAGCAGCGAGTTCGTCGTGTAGTGGCCGAGCGCCAGGAACGGGATCGTCATCGCGACCACGATCAGGACGCCGCCCATCGTCGGCGTGCCCTGCTTCGCGGCGTGGTGGCTCGGGCCCTCCTCGCGGATCTGCTGCCCGTACTCGCGCTCGCGGAGGAAGCGGATGAAGCGCGGCCCGATCGCGATCGAGATCAGGAGGGCGAGAATGCCCGCGACGAGGACGCGGACCACTATGCGTTCACCGCTGCGAGGGCTTCCGCGACGATCTCGAGGCCGGCCGCGCGCGAGCCCTTCACGAGGACGCAGTCGCCGGGGTGGATGAGCTCTCTGGCCATGTCGGTCGCAGCCGTGGCGTCGGGATACCAGGCGTCCGGCGCGTACGAACGCGCCAGCTCGCCTACTCCGATCACCACGTCGACGCCGAGGTTCTTCGCCACCAGCCCGATCTCCTCGTGGTAGCGCGGAGCGTCGTCGCCGAGCTCGGCCATCTCGCCGAGGATCGCGACCGTGCGCCGGCCGGTTGCGCGCTCGACCAGGTCCTCGAGCGCCGCCTGCACCGAGAGCGGGTTGGCGTTGTACGCGTCGTTGACCAGGAGCCCGCCGCCCGGGAGCGGCACCTCGTCGCCGCGCCACCTCGAGAATGCGACGTCGACCGTGTCCTCGGGCTCGACGCCGACGGCCCGGGCGGCGTGAAGAGCCGCGAGCGCGTTACGGGCCTGGTGCCGCGCGGTGAAGCTGAACACGATCTCGCGATCGTCCCAGCGGATCAGCGTCCGGCCGTCGACGACGCGCGCCTCGGGCTCGGCAAGGCTGACGACCGTGACGTCGTCGCGTGCGACCGGCAGGCCGGCGGGGACGATCGCCGTGCCGCCCGGCGGGAGCGCCGCGACGAGCTCCGACTTCGCCTCAACAATCGCCTCGAGCGAGCCGAGGAGCTCGACGTGGGCCGGGCCGATCGTCGTGATCACACCGACGTGCGGTCGCGCGAACGCGCACAGCTCGGCGATCTGCCCGAGACCGCGCATCGCCAGCTCGAGGATGCAGACGTCGGTGTCCGACTCGAGGCGGCAGAGCGTGACCGGAACGCCGATCTCGTTGTTGAAGCTCGCCTCGGCCGCGATGGTGCGGGCCCGAGGCGCGCAGATCGCGGCGAGGATGTCCTTCGTCGACGTCTTGCCCGCCGAACCGGTGATGCCCACGACGCGCGCCTCGCTCCGGTCACGCACGGCTCTCCCGAGCGCGGCCAGCGCTCCGAAGCCGTCCTCCGGGACGAGCGCGGCGGCGGCGCCCCGCCCGAGCGCGTCCTCGACGAACTCGGCGCCGGCCGCGTTGACGGCGACGAACAGGTCGCCGGCCGCGATCCGCCTCGAGTCGATCTGGACCCCCGTCACTCGCTCCACGCCCTCGCCGAAGACGAGCCGCCCGAGACGGAGGTCGGCGACCTCGTCGAGCGACAGCGGGATCACGTCCGCGCCCCGAGCCGGCGTAGCGCGTCACGTGCGACGTCGCGGTCGTCGAACGGAACCGTCGTTCCGTGCGCTTCCTGGCCCTGCTCGTGGCCCTTGCCGGCTATCAGGACGACATCGCCCTGTTGGGCTGCCTCCACGGCCTTCGCGATCGCGAGAGCGCGGTCCGGCTCGACCTCGACCTCGCCGACGACACCCTCGAGCACGTCCCGGATGATCGCGTCCGGGTCCTCGCTGCGCGGATTGTCGGAGGTGACGATCGCCACGTCGCTGCCAGTGGACCCGGCTCGCCCCATGAGCGGGCGCTTGCCGCGGTCGCGATCGCCGCCGCAGCCGAAGACGCAGATGACGCGACCGGAGGCGAGATCGCGCGCGGTGCGGAGCGCGTTCTCCAGCGAGTCGGGCGTGTGCGAGTAGTCGACGACGACGAGGAAGCGCTGCCCCTCGTCGACGGGCTCGAACCGGCCGGGCACGCCGCGCACGCTCGCGATGCCCTGCGCGACGGCCTCGGCGGGAACGGCCAGTAGCTGCGCCGCCGCGACCGCGCCGAGCACGTTCTCGACGTTGAAGCGCCCGAGGAGCGGCGTCTCGAGCGCGATCCCGGCGGCGGTCATTCGCGCGCCGCGCGCGGTGAGCTCGAGATCGTCCGGCGTCACGTCCGCCTCCGTGTCGAGTGCGAACGTCACGAGCTGGGCGCGGCCCGCAGCGCGCAGCTCGTCCGCGAGCCGCCGCCCGTAGGGGTCGCCGACGTTCACGGCCGCCGGCGGTGGCTCGCCCTCGACGAACAGGCGCCGCTTGGCGTCGAAGTAGCGCTCCATCGTCCCGTGCAGGTCGAGGTGGTCCTGGCTCAGGTTCGTGAACACGAGCGCGGCGAAGCGCGTGCCGTCGAGCCGGCGCAGCTCCGAGCCGTGCGAGGTCGCCTCGAGCACACAGCTCCGGTCGCCGGCGTCGAGCATCTCGCGCAGCGTGCGCTGCAGGTCGATCGCCTCCGGCGTCGTCCGCACCGCGGGACGACGCTCGCCGCCGATGCGGACCTCGACCGTGCCGAGGAGGCCCGGCCTGAGCCCTGCTGCGGCCAGGATCGCGAACAGCAGAAAGGTCGTGGTCGTCTTCCCGTTCGTCCCGGTCGCGCCGACCACCCTCAGCTCGCGTGACGGATGGCCGAAGAACTCCGCAGCCGCTGCGGCCATGGCAACGCGCGCGTCGGAGACGACGAGCTGCGGGACGTCGAGATCGAGCGGTCGTTCGACGACGAGCGCGACCGCCCCGGCCTCGACCGCCTGGCCCGCGAGGTCGTGCCGGTCGACGCGCTCGCCACGCGCACAGAAGAAGAGCGCTCCCGGCGTCACGGCACGGGTGTCGTAGGCGAGGTCGAGCACCTCGACGGGCGCGCCGTGCAGGACCTCCTCCGGAGCGAGCGTGGCGATGAGCCGCTCCAGGTCCACGGCGGGCGAGTCTACCAGCGACACGGGCAGGCGAGCCGAGCTGAACCGTCACAAAAGACCGCTCAAATGCGGGACTTTTTGCGGAGCTGGCGAGCACTCCGACTAGCCGCCGGACGCGGCTGTCGAAGTCGTCGCCGTCGCGCCGGTCGTCGTGCTCCCGGACAGGTCGGTCGGGTTGTCCGGGGGCACCTCGAGGTACTGGAGCGCGAAGCGCGCGATCTGCTGGAAGACCGGCGCCGCGACGGTGCCTCCGAAGATCGCACCCTGCGGCTCGTCCACGGTCACGAGGATCACGAGCCGGGGCGACGTGGCCGGCACGATCCCGACGAACGAGGCGACGTACTTCGACGTCGAGTACCCGCCGGTCCGCGGATCGGGCTTGCTCGCCGTGCCCGTCTTCCCGGCCACGACGTAGCCGGGCACGTGCGCGAGCGTCCCGGTTCCCTCGGCGACGACGTCGACGAGCATGGCCATCAGCTCCTTGGCGATCGCCGGCGAGACGATGCGGCGGTGCTCGACCTTCGCGTGCAACCCGCCGATCACGTGGTCGACGAGATGAGGAGTCGTCCACACGCCGCCGTTCGCGATCGCAGCGTAGGCGGCGGCGACCTGCACGGGCGTGACGGCAATGCCCTGACCGATCGGAATCGTCCCCACGGCCGATCCGTACCACTTGCTCCGTGGCAGGACGATGCCCGGGCTCTCACCGGGGAAGTCGATCCCCGTCTCGTGGCCGAAGCCGAAGCGCGAGATCCAGTCCGAGAGCCGCGTCGCGTGGACGAGCCCCGCGAGCGTGACGGCGCCGACGTTCGACGAGCGCGCGAGAATCTGGCCGACGGTCATCGTCTCGGTGCCGCGCGGCTCCGCGTCGTGGATGACCTTGTCCGAAACCTGGATCGAGTACGGGAGAGTGAACGACGTCAGCGGCGTGACGAGATGCTCTGACAGCGCGGCCGCGACCGTGACCAGCTTGAACGTCGAGCCGGGCTCGTAGACGTCCGTCACGGGCGAGTTCCGCTGGTACTGGGGCGGCACGTTCGCGAAGGAGTTCGCATCGAACCCGGGGGCGGTCGCCATCGCGATCACCGCACCCGTGTGCGGATCGAGGACGACCGCGGTCGCGTGCTTCGCATGCCACTGGAGGACGGCCGAGCGGAGCGCGTCCTCGGCCTCCGCCTGGATCGTGTGGTCGATCGTCAGGAACACGTCGTGCCCGTCGCGCTCGGGTACCGAGTTGAGGACGTCGACCACACGGCCGACCGGGTCCTTGATCACCGTCTCGCGGCCCGCGCGGCCGGTCAGCGTCTTGTTGCGCTCGAGCTCCATGCCGGCGAGGCCGTTGTTGTCGATGCCTGCGAAGCCGATCAGCTGCGAGGCGACCGGCCCGAGCGGGTAGTAGCGGCGCTGCTCGGGATAGAAGCCGAGCCCTGCCAGGTGGCGTTGCCGGAGAGCCGCAGCCTTCTGCGGGTCGGCCTCACGATCGACGTAGACGAACCACTTCGTCCGGTCGGTCAGCTGCCGGTAGAGCGCACCCGCGTCGACCCCGAGCGTATGGGCAGCGGCGTTCGCCACCAGCCGCGGATTGGAGATCTCACGCGGGTTCGCGTAGACGGTCGTCGCCTGCTCGCCGATCGCGAGCTGCACGCCCGACCGGTCGAAGATCGTGCCGCGCCCGGCCGGGACCGTCAGTGTCTCGCGTTGCTGGCTCGCGCCCTTCGTCGCCAGGCTGCTCGCCTGCACCGTCTGCAGCCACGCCGCGCGCGCGAGCATGACGGCGAACACGACGGCGAAGACGGCGACGAGCGCTCGGATCCGGCGATCGGCGAGCTTCGTGCTCGGACGGCGCCGGCGCATGTCAGCGCGGGAGATCGATGAGGGTCGTCGCGGCCGGATCGGCCTCCGTGAGGCCCGGCACGCCCTCGACGATGTTGCCGGTCCGCTTCGCGCTCGCGAGCTTCGCCTGATCGGCCGCGATGTCGGCCTTCAGCTGGGCCCGCTGCCGGTTGACGCCGTCGAGGTTGAGGTTCCGCTGCAAGACGGCGACGTTGAGCGCGACGACCCCGGCAAGGAGGACGGCAACCGCGACGATCCAGGCGACGCCGCCCGCGAGCAGCCGCTTGCCGGCACGCTGCTTCTTCGCACGAGCTCGACGGGTGCGCGAGCCGGCACGGGCGATGACGCTGCTCACGCCGTCTTCTCCGCGACGCGAAGCCGCGCGGAGGCGGCGCGCGGGTTGAGCGCTGTCTCGCGCGCGCTCGGCCGCACCGCCCGCGGCGTCACGACGCGGAGGGCGGGTTCGCGTCCGCACGCGCAGATCGGAAAGTCCGGCGGGCAGATGCAGCCGCGCTGCTCGTCGCGGAAGTAGCGCTTGACGATCCGGTCCTCCAGCGAGTGGAAGCTGATGACGGCGACGCGGCCGCCGGGCCGGAGCATCTCGACCGCCGCCGGGAGGGCCTCGTCGAGCTGGCCGAGCTCGTCGTTGACGGCGATGCGCAGCGCCTGGAAGACGCGCCGCGCGGGATGACCGTCGCCGAAGCGGGCCGGCGCCGGAATCGCCGCCTTGATCGTGTCGACGAGCTGGCCGGTCCGTTCGATCGGCTCCTGCCGCCGCCGGCGTCCGATCTCCCGCGCGATCGCTCGCGCGAAGCGCTCCTCGCCGTAGCGGCGGAACACGATCTCGAGCTCGCGCTCGTCCAGCTCGTTGACGTAGTCGGCGGCCGTCGTGTCCGCAGTCGGGTCCATGCGCATGTCGAGCGGCGCGTCGACGGCGTAGGAGAAGCCGCGCTCCGGCTGGTCGATCTGCATGCTGGAGACGCCGAGGTCGAGCAGGATCGCGTCCGCGCGCATGCCGTTCCCGGCCAGCTGGCCGAGGACGGTCGCGAACTCGCCGCGCAGGAACCGCGCCTGGATGCCCGTCCGCCGGCGGAAGCGCTCGAAGTATGTCCGTGCCGACGGGTCGCGGTCGATCGCGATCAGCTTGCCCTCGCCGCGCAGGTCGGCGGCGAGCAGCTCAGCGTGACCGCCGGCGCCGAAGGTCGCATCGACGACCGTGTCGCCGCGCTCCACCCGGAGCAGGTCGCGCACCTCCTCCGCGAGGACGGGGATGTGGTCAGTCGCGCTTGGCTGCAAGGCGTTCGGCAACATGCTCGGCTCTCCCTTCGACTTCCTCGACCAGCGTGCGCCAGGCGACCCGGTCCCAGATCTCGAGGTGGTCGTGGACACCGGCGACCACGACCTCCCGACCGAGCTTCCCGTGCTCGACGAGCGCGGCCGGCAGCATGATCCGGCCCTGCTTGTCGGGTGCCGCCTCGACCGCGGCGGAGAAGAAGTAGCGCTGGATCATGCGGTCGTCGCGGCTGAGCAGGTCGAGGTCGGCGAGCCGGGAGTCGACCAGTCGCTCCCAGTCAGAGTGGGCGTAGGCATAGAGGCAGCCGTCCATGCCGCGGGTGACGACGAGGCCGTCGGGGAAGGAATCCCGAAACTTGGCCGGAAGGGTGAGTCGGTTCTTCTCGTCGAGGGTGTGTTCGAACTCACCAAGGAACATCGTCGCCGCCGTGCTGGCTTGACCACCACTGCGGTCCACTTTAACCCACTTTACCCCACTTGGCAAGCAGGGCGCCCCACGCTCGGCGCGTCGGCTATGCGGTCAGGCGCCAGAAGTGCTCGTCGGCCCGCCGGTCGTCGAGGAGCGCATTCAGGTAGTCGATGCCCTTGAGGTCCGGATGAGGCATGGCGATCCGCGCGGCGTAGTGCCTCCAGGCGCTGTCGACGTTGACGGCGTAAGCCTCGGCGAGCACGGGATCGCCGTGGACGACGATGAAGTTCTCGTCGTTGTTCTCGGAGGCCGAGATCGAGAAGTTGTGGCTTCCCGTGACCACCGTCGGATCCGTGGAGAACGGATCGACGACGAGGACCTTCGAGTGGATGATCGCGAAGCCGATGTCGTGTGTGAACTGCTGGTGCGTCGTCTCGGCCGCCCACCACGCCGTGGGATTCGCTCGTCCCTCGGGCTGCACGACGTCGACGGTCTTCGTGCCGGCCGCGCCGTCCGTGGAGCTGTCGACGAGCTTCACCTTCAACGTCGTCGTCGGGCCGGACTGCTCGTCGCCGAGCCCCTTCGGTAGCTCGCTGACGACTCCTCTGATCACCAGATCGGGCTTGCTCTTCTTGAGCTCCTCGACGGCCTTGAGGACGCCCGAGCCGCCCGGCATGAACATCAGGAAGAGAACCCCTTCGTTCGCGCCGTCGACGATCTCGGCGAGGGCCTCGAGATCGACACGCTTGTCGGCGCGGGTGAAGTGCACCGACGAGCGCAGGGCTCGCGGCGCGTCCTGACCGATCTGCGTCGGGGTCCCGTTCCCCTGCGCGAGACCCGCCGGGTGACCGCTGCCGGCGTTCCGCAACGCCTTCCACTGGGCGAGATACGCGCTCGCCACGTCGCCGTCGTCCACGAGCAGGGCGTTGTTGAGCTGCGTGCAGAGGCCGGTCGTCGTCCAGTTGGTGCTCCCCGTCCAGACGCTGAGCGCGTTCTCCGCCGAGTCGGTTCTGACGAGGAACTTGTTGTGCCCGAGGGCGCCTGGCGAGACGAACCTGTTCGTCGCCTCGACATCGACCTGCGCGTGGAGCAGCGTCGCTCTCGCGGCCTCGTTCTCGTCTCGCTTCCTCGCCTCCGCCGTGGTCTCCGTCGCCTGGCCGTTCTTGTCCTTCTTCACCTGAATCGAGCCGTTCGCGAGCACGACATGCGCTCGAGGTCCGAGCTTGGCCAGCTTCTCGATCAGCTGTGTGTCCTCGAGCTCGAACAGGGCCGCATACACGTGCTCGTCTCCCTTGGCGTCGATCTCGTCCAGCAGGCCGAGCAGCTGGGTACGAATCTGGCCCGAGAGGAAGATGCGGATCCGGTCCTCGAGGTCGTTCGTGATGTCCTTCTTGAACCGCGCGAGCGCGTCGTCGCGATTCTTGGCATCCGGATAGTGCTCGTCCAGATAGCGGCTCATGAACTGCGAGATGATGAAGCCGCGGTTGAAATAGCCTCGGTACCGCGCCTGATCCGGATAGCCGACCGTCCGCTCGCCGCTCCAGGCGGAGGCCAGGGCCTCGCGCGGCGCTGCATCGCCGGCCAGCATCGGCACGACCCGGTACTGAACCTTGTCCCCCTCACCGACGCTGTGGTCGGTCCAGGTGAACGAGCGGAAGGGCCATCGATTCGATCCTTGGAGGACGCCGAGCTGGTGGGCCTGCGTCCCGGGCGGGGCGTAGTTGTCGATCCAGTCCGTCACCTTGCTCGATCCGGGCCGTGTTCGACGCCGTTGGATCGCGAAGCCGCTCAGGGTCGGATCGAGCTTGTCCGCGGTCCAGAGCAAGAGCGCATCGTCGCTGTTCACGTAGACGCGAAGCGTCAACTTCATCGAAAGCTCCTTCCATGTCCGCGTCGCGACGAGCTAGCGGATAGTGACTTCCGGCGCGAGGAACGTACTCCTGATCCTGCCGGCAGTCAACCTTCGAGCTGGCCCGCGAACGCCCCTCGGCCGGTGAGGGCAGCGGCTCCGCATCGCGCTGCGAGGGCAACCGCATCCGCCGGGGTCATGCCGGCCGCGAGGCCGTAGGTCAGTCCGGCCGCGAACGAGTCGCCGGCGCCGTAGGCATCGACCACGGGGCCGGGAAGCGGCGCCGCGGCGAACGGTCCGCCCGGCTCCATCACGCCTCCTTCGCGGCCCGACGTCGCCACTCGCAGCCGCGGCGGAGGGTCGAGCTCGCCGGGCTCATACGCCTCCCCCGCGTCGCGGCCGCTGCCGACGAGCGCGTCGAGCTCCACGTGGGCAGCAAGCAGCGTCTCGAGCGTGCGCGGCGTGGCCGTCAGCACCTTCGCAGCGCGTGCCGCGCCGAGCGCATCGACGTCGCCGCCCGTGAAGTAGACGCCGTCCATCGTCGCCAGCTCGGCCCAGGGGAGCGGATCGGCCCGGAGCGGCACGAGCCGGTCGCCGACGACGGTGATCGTCCGCTCGCCGCCCGCGTCGACGAAGGTGACGGCCCGGCGTTGTGGCTCGGCACGCCAGACGACGTGAAGCCGCAGGCCAAGCGCAGCCAGCTCCTCGAACGCCCTGTGCCCGAGCTCGTCGTCCCCGAGTGCCGTGAAGAAATCGGCTTCCCCGGCAAGCTTCGCGAGCTGGACGGCCGCGACCGCACCACCGCCCGCGGGCTCGTCCCACCACTCCGTCGCGTGCACGATCTCGCCGGGCGCGGGCACGTGCGGGACGCGCAGGAACTCGACCCATTCGACGTGTCCGACGACCGCGAGCTTCATCGCGGCAGTCTCACATTCCGGCGCTCCCCGGCGTTCTGGATTCATGATGGGGGGCATGACGGTTCCACCGTTCGATCGCTTCTACGAGGAGCACCGCGGCGTCGTGTTCGGGATGCTCTCGAAGCGTCTCGGCCGTGAGCGCGCCGAGGACGCGTTCCAGGACACGTTCTTCCGCGCGTTGCGTGCGTATCCGAACCTCCGTGACGGTCGCAACCTGCGCGCCTGGGTGCTCACGATCGCGGAGAACGTCGCGATCGACGAGCACCGGCGCACGAAGCCGCGCGGCGAGATGCCCGAGCAGGAGAGTTGGGACAGCTTGCCGCCGGTGGCCGAGATCGAGCATCTCGTCGACGAGCTTCCGCCGACCGAGCGGGCCGCCGTCGTCCTCCGCTACGGCTACGACCTCGACTACGACCGCATCGGCGCGGTGCTGGGCTCGAGCACCGACGCGGCACGACAGGCCGCGTCCTCCGGCGTGCGCCGGCTGCGACGAAAGGAGCTGGATTGAGCGTTTCGGAGGATCTCGACCGCCGCTTCCGCGAGGCGGCAGCCGCGGCCGGCCTGATCGACGCGGCGTTCGACCTCGCGGACACCCCGATCGGCACGCTTTTCGTGGCGGCGACCGACCGTGGCCTCTGCCAGATCTCGTTCGACCCGGACCGCGGCGTCGACGAGCTCTCGCGCCACGTGGGCAGGCGCGTGCTGCGCGTGCCGAAGAAGCTCGATGCGACGCGACGCGAGCTCGACGAGTACTTCGAGGGTCGCCGGACCGAGTTCGACCTGCCGCTCGACATCGAAGGCGTCGCGGAGTTCAACCGGGTCGTCCTCGACGAGCTGGCACTCGTTCCGTACGGCCACGTCACGACCTACGGGACGCTCGCGGCGAAGGTCGGGCACCCGCGCGCCGCCCGCGCCGTCGGCGTCGTCATGAATCGGAACCCGATCCCGATCGTCCTGCCGTGCCACCGCGTGATCGGCGCGAACGGCAGCCTCACGGGGTACGGCGGTGGACTCCACGTCAAGCGCGCCCTGCTCGAGCTGGAGGGCGCGATCCTCGCCTAGCCCGGGGATGCCCGTCAGCTACCGCGCGTCGAGAAAGGCGCAGCGCCGCGGGTCGCCGGGAAGCGGCGAGGGGCCGATCTTCGTGACCACGCGGCTGCCGCCGCTGACACCCACCTCGCTACCGACCGGCGGCGGCTCGCCGGCACGGCCGAGCAGCGCGTAGCCGGACGGGCTCCAGACGAAGAGGATGTGGCCGGGGCCGGACTCGTCCGGATCGGCCCCATCCGAAGCGGGCCCGAGCTTGGCCTCGGCCTCGGCGACACTCGTGCGAAGGAGCTCGATCCCGCGGACGCCGTCGTCGCCGTGGGCCGCCATCGCGCGCTGCTCGTCGAGAAGACTGTCGAGCTCGGCTTCGGTCAGCCAGCCACGTCCGACGAGCACCTCGCCGAGCCGCGCGCCGGTCGACAGGTGTTCCGCCAACGCAAGCTCGAGCTGCGCCTCGGAGAGCATCCCACACTGTAGGACGAGCTGGCCAAGCGTCAGCGTCGGCGTCGGCTCCACGTTCTCAGTATCGCGGCTCCGTCGAAGAGCTTGAGTAGCATCCCTCGCGTGGCGACCCTCTCCGGGATCACGAGCGAGTCCGAGCTGCGCGAGCTGATCGGGAGCCCGCAGGAGATCGTCGTCTCGAAGATCACGAACCGGCTCAACGATCTGACGAGACAGTTCGTCGAGCGCTCGCCGTTCATGTGCCTCGCGACGTCGGCCCCGGACGGCAGCTGCGACGTGAGCCCGCGCGGCGATCCGGCCGGCTTCGTCCGGATCCTGGACGAGCGCACGCTGCTGATCCCCGACCGGCCGGGCAACCGGCTGGCCGACTCGCTGCGGAACATCCTCGCCAACCCGCACGTCGGGCTGTTGTTCCTGATCCCCGGCGTCGGCGACACGTTCCGCGTCAACGGCCGCGCGACCCTGGTGACGGACGAGGAGCTCCTGGCCGGGTCGGCCGTCGAGGGCAAGCCGCCGAAGCTCGGCATCCTGGTCGAGATCGACGAGGCTTACACGCAGTGCTCGAAGGCGCTGATCCGCTCCGACCTCTGGAACCCGGAGCAGCAGATCGAGCGCTCGGAGCTGCCGACCTCCGGGGAGATCATGCGCGCCGTCCGCGAGGACGACTTCGACGCTGACGAGTACGACCGCGCCCGGGCCGAGCGCTACGCCCGCCGCGAGGGCCTTTACTGAGCCCCGGCGTCAGGCCGGCAGCATCAGCCGGTAGCCGAGACCCCACGCGTTGATCACATAGGGCGTCTCGGTCGCCTCGGCGAGCCGGCGGCGCAGGCGGCTCGCGTGTGAGTCGAGCGTGCGCGTGCGGCCGATCGAGCGGTAGCCCCAGACCTCCTTCAGCAGCTCGTCCTTCGAGAACACGCGCGTGGGGTCGGACCCGAGCTTGGCCAGGAGGTCGAACTGCTTCACGGGCAGCGGCAGCAGCCGGCCGGCGACGGTGACGCAACGCGTCGAGCGGTCGATGACGAGCTCGCCGGCCTCGATCACCATGCCCGGAGGCGGTGCGACGCGTCGCAGGACGGCGCGGATCCGGGCCAGCAGCTCGTCGTAGAGGAACGGCCGCGCGACGAAGTCGTCGGCGCCGCGGTCGAAGGCGCGCACGCGGTCGACGGCATCCGCCTCCTCCGGCCCGAGCACGATCACGGGTACGTCGCGGTTCCACGAGCGGCCCGGCTCACCCTCGCGCAGGCGTCGGCAGACGTCGAGCTCGCCGCCGAGGAGCACCAGATCAGGCCGGGCCTGTTCGGCCAGAGACAGCGCCGCCTCGCCGTCCTCGGCCCGCAGGACGTCGAAGCCGTCCTCGGCGAGGTGCCTTTCGAGGAAGCCGCCGGTCGACGGCTCGGGGTCGGCGATCAGGAGCGCGCAGGACATGAGACGACGGTAGCGCCGCCCCTGAGGGCCGTCCAGATGTCCTTTCGCGCAGCTTTGTGACGATCCGTGAACAGCGCTGTCTACAGCCGTCCGGAGCGGACCACGCCCCAGAGGAGCCACAGGCCGAGCAGCCCGGACAGGACGAAGCCGACGACCGAGACGACGTGCAGCCCGGCCACGTGCGGGCCGCCCTTCGCGAACACGCCGATCAGGCTCGAGCCGATCAGCCCGCCCGCCGCGACGAGCGCGATCACGAGCCGGTTGAAGCCCTGCTCGATGCGCGGCATGAACTCGTCCAGGCCCTTGTGCACGAACCCGACCTCGATCTGGCCCTGGCGAGCCTGCTCGAGGAAGTCGTGCCACTGGTACGGGGCCTCGCGAAGCACGGCGGCGAGCGACGCCGTCTCCTTCCATGCCTCGCTGAGCAGCCGCTGCGGTGTCAGGCGCTGGAGGACGAGGTCGCGCGCGTACGGCTTCGCGACCTCGAAGACGTTGAAGTCCGGGTAGAGCTCGACTCCGACGGCGCCGAGCGTGGCGATCGCCTTGTCGAGCATCAGGAAGCGGGTCGGCAGCTGCAGGTTCAGCGCGTAGATGAGCTGGAAGCCCTCGCGGATGAGCTGCATCGGGTCGATCTCGGACAGGCGTGAGCCGTAGTAGCGGTCGTACAGCTCGCGAATGTGGGCGACGAACTCGTCCTCGCGGGACTTGTCGTAGCGGACACCCAGGTCGCCGAGACGCTTCGGGATCGCCTCGACGTTCTCGTTCGCTGCGTCGATGAAGAGCCGCGTCAGCTTCGACATGTCGTCGTCGGACAGCTTTCCCGAGAGGCCGAAGTCGACCAGACCGATCCGCTCCGGGCTCCCGAGCACGAGCACGTTCGCCGGGTGCGGGTCGCCGTGGAAGAAGCCGTGGCGGAAGATCATCGTCATCCAGGCCTCGGTCATCAGGTACGCGAGCCGGCGCCGCTCCTCGAGCGTGTACTCCTCCTCGGTCACGTCCTGTACCTGGATGCCCTCGAGATACTCGAGGGTCAGCACACGGGCGCGGGTGTAGCTCCAGATCACCTTGGGCACGCGCACGTGGGGATGGCCGGCGAAGTTGCGGTGGAACGTCTGCGCGTTCCGCGCCTCGTTGCGGTAGTCGAGCTCCTGGCGGATCGAGCGGGCGAACTCGTCCACGAGCCCGCGCGCGTCGACGAAGTCGAGTGCCCGGACACGCTCCTTCGTGATCTTGGCCGCCTGGTAGAGAAGCGATACGTCCGCCTCGATCTGGCGCGGCGCATTCGGGCGCTGCACCTTGACGGCGACGCGCCGGCCGTTCGGGAGCACAGCCTCGTGAACCTGTCCGATCGAGGCCGCCGCGACGGGCAGCTCCGAGAACTCCGTGAACAGCTTCTCGATCGAGAGGCCGAGCTCGCCCTCGACGACCTGCTCGACCTGCTCGTACGGGAACGGCGTGACGTCGTCCTGCAGCTTCCGCAGCTCCAGGACGATGTCGGGCGGTACGACGTCGGGCCGCGTCGAGAGCAGCTGCCCGAACTTGACGAAGGTCGGCCCGAGCTCGTCGAACATCTCGCGCAGGTGCTGGCCGCGGTGCGAGCGGTCGACGTCCTCGACGACCACCTTCGTGCCCCAGGGCAGGAGGTCGGTCAGACGGTGCCGCGCAAAGAAGTAGCCGAAGCCGTGCTTGACGGCAACCTGGGTGATCTCCGAGATCCGGCCCAGGTTGCGCGTCTTTCCGTTCGTGCGCGTGGCCATTGGCTCAGTGTTGCACGCACATGCAGGAAGTTCCTGCTCGCGGCGGGTCTAGGACGGCTTGTCGGCCGGGCCCGGCGGTTGCTCCAGCCGGCCCTCGGCGAGACGGAGCCGGTGCTCGAGCTGCGCGACCCGCAACTCCAGCTCGTCGTACGCCTCGCGCGAGACGAGCCCGAGCTGGTCGAAGAGGGACTGCAAGCTCGAGCCCGCGCGTTCCGTGAGCCGGGTGGCGTCCCCGCGCCAGCGGAGCATCGCCTCCTCGATCGCCTGGCGCACCTCGTCGCGCCGCAGGTCGCCACGGTCCGCGAGGTCGCGCGCGAGCTGGTCGGCCCGGTCGGCACTGAGGGCGACCGCGCCGACACCGGCGAGCGCGAGGCGCTCGAACAGCTCGCGGACGGTTGCGTCGTCGCTGCCGACGTCGGCGGCCATCAGCGTGCGCGGCCGTGCGGGCGCGTACTGCGCCGCTGCCGCCTCCGCTCGCGCTTCGCCTGCGAGCGCGAGGTCGCCCCGTCGCCGGGCACCGCAGCGGCGCCGGCCACGGCAGGCTCCGGCTCGTCCGTCCCGGCCTCTTCCGCGACAGCCGCGCCCGAGTCCGACACGGTCACTGCTGCGGCCGCCACCGGCAGGGCCACCCGGCCCCCGACACCCTTCTCGATCACGTCGACGCCCATCCGCCGCCGGAACTCCGGCTCGCGCTCCTTGAAGATCGTCAGGAGCGGCGCAGCGATGAAGATCGACGAGTACGCCCCCGAGAGGATCCCGATCATCAGCGCGAACGCGAAGTCCTTGAGCGTGGCGCCGCCGAAGATGAGCAGCGAGCCGATCGGAAGCAGCGTAATGAAGGTCGTCGCCAATGATCGCCTGATCGTCTCCCACAGCGAGACGTTGGCGATCGTGGAGAACGAGGCGCGGCGCATGATCGGGACGTTCTCCCGGATCCGGTCGAAGATGATGATCGTGTCGTAGATCGAGTAGCCGAGCACGGTTAACACCGCGGCCACCGTGGCAGTCGACACCTCCCGCTGCGACAGCGCGTAGACGCCGATCGTGATCAGGATGTCGTGGGCGAGGGCGACCATCACCGGCACCGAGTACTTCCAGCCGAACCGGAGCGCGATGTAGCCGGCGATCAGGAGCAGCGAGACGACGATCGCGAGGATCGCCGAGCGCGCGATCTGACTCGAGAAGCTCGACGAGACGACACGCGAGTCGGGTTGGCGCGTGACGCCGAGCTTCGACTGCAGGAGATCGGTGAACTTCGACTGCTCCTCCGGCGTGATCGTCTTCATCCGCACCTGGAAGCCTTCGAAGGTGTTGCTGCCCTTCGGGATCGTCGCGCCGGTGCCCTGCACCACGGCGTCGGGACGTCCAATGGCGCTCGCGATCGCGGAGACCTGCGAGGTCGACACCGGCTTCGGCGTGACGAAGGCGATCTGGCTGCCGCCCTTGAAGTCGATGCCGAGGTTCAGCCCCTGGACGGCGATCGAGATGACGCCGGCGAGGATGATCGCGCCCGAGATCGCGAACCACGTCCTGCGCTTGCCCATGAAGTCGATCTGCAGGAACTTGCCGTGCTGCTCGTGCGCGGCGCCGATGAAGCGCGGGTTGGCGAACCAGCGGAAGCCCGCCAGCAGGCCGAGCATCGCGCGCGTGAACGCCACGGCCGTGACGAGCGAGATCACGGTTCCGATCAGGAGCATCAGCGCGAAGCCCTTGACCTGCGCGGTCGCGACCGCGAACAGGACGAGTGCGGTGATCACCGTGACGACGTTCGCGTCGATGATCGTGTGGAAGCCCTTGGAGTAGCCCGTGGCCACCGCCGAGCGGATCGTCTTCCCGGCGCGGACCTCTTCCTTGATCCGTTCGAAGATCACGACGTTCGAATCGGCCGCGACGCCGATCGTCAGGATCAGGCCGGCGAAGCCCGGCAGTGTCACGGTCACGTTCAGGAGCAGCACCGCCGCGTACAGGAAACCCACGTAGACGGCGAGGCCGAGGACGGCGACGAGGCCGAGGAAGCGGTAGAGGACGATCAGGAAGATCGCGACGATGATCAGTGCGATCAGGGCGGCCGTCTTCGCCTGGTTCAGCGAGTCCTTGCCGAGCGTGGCCGAGACGTTCGTCTGCTCGACCCGCTTGAACGGGATCGGCAAGGCGCCGTACTTGAGGACGAGCGCGATGTTCTGCGCCTCGCCGAGCACTCCCGTCCCCGAGCCGAACTGGATCTGGCCGCCGCCCGCGATGCCGTCCGAGAGCGTCGAGTCGGTGGGGTCGATCTGCGGGTACGCCTTGATGTCACGGTCGAGCACGATCGCGAAGTGCTGGGGCGCGCCCCTGAGCTTCCCGCGCTCGTACAGCGTCCGGGTCACGTTCTGGAACACCTGGTCGCCGTGGCTGTGGAACGAGAGCCTGACGATCGGCTGCCCGGTCGAGTCGAAGTCCTGGGTGACGCCACCCGCGTTCAGATCCTTGCCGGTGATCTCGGGGCGGTGATTGAAGAGGTAGTAGTTGACCACCGTCGGGTCAGCGTTCGATCCCGGGCAACTGGCCGGTGGCGGCGTCGTCCCGCCGCAGGTGAGCAGGACGAGCCCTTCGGGGACTGCGAAGATCTTCTCGCCCTTCCGGAGCTTCGGGTGCCCGATGTCGAAGAGCCCGGCTTTCGTCGGCGACGGCCCCGCGATCAGGTTCTTCTTCGGGCCGAAGAGGTAGTACTCCGTCGGCTTGCCGGTCTTCGCGAGCGACTGCGCCGGCGCGAGCAGCGCGTAGCGCGTAGTGAAGGAGACCGGGTTCCCCTGGCTGTCGATCGACGGGCTGTGCAGGTCGCCCTCGAGGTCGTAGAGCTCGAGCACGGCCGTCTGGCCGATCAGCTTCGCGGCCTTGTTCGGGTCGTGCACGCCCGCGAGCTGGATCACGATCTGGTTCGGCTCCTGCTTGCGGATCTCGGGCTCGTTCACGCCGAGGCCGTTGATCCGCTGCTGCATGATCGAGACGGCCGTGTCGAGATCCGCCGAGGTCAGCGGGTGGCCCGGAACCTTCTGCGCCTGCAGGACGACCTCGAGGCCGCCCTTCAGGTCGAGGCCGAGGGTCGCGCCCCTGTGCGCCGGCGAGCCGGGCACCTCGAGCATCAACGCGCCGACGAGGGCGGCGACGATGACGAGCAGCAGCGTGAGGTGTTTGCGGCGGTCGCGCACGAGCAGGCTTCCGGCCAGATTACCCTGCGGCCGCGTCTTCCGGATCGTCCGCCGACTCGTCGATCGTGGTCACTGCTGCGACGGCGCGCCGGTCGAGGCGAACCTCGATTCCGGGCGCGATCTCGATCATGAGCTCCTCGCCCTCGACGGCCCGTACCGTGGCATGCATGCCGCCCGCGGTGATGATCTCGTCCCCCGGCTCGAGCACCTCGATCAGGCGGTGGAGATCCTCGACGTGTCGGCGCTGGCGCCGTCGCTGCGGGACCACCCAGACGAACCAGAACAGGGTGAGCAGCGCAATCAGGACGAGGACGACGATTATGGACACGGGGTTTCCTGGCGGGCAGGCGTCAGGCGCGCCTCGGCCTCGCGCTTGAAGTCTGCCAGCCGCCCGGCCTCGATCGCCTCGCGAGCCTCCGCCGTCAGGCGCAGCAGGAAGCGCAGGTTGTGCAGGGTCAGGAGCCGGGGGCCCAGCATCTCCTGCTGCATCACGAGGTGGCGGAGGTAGGCGCGGGAGAAGCGCGTGCACGCCGGGCAGTCGCAGCCCTCCTCGAGCGGGGCCCCGTCGCGCGCGAAGCGGGCGTTCCGCAGATTGAGCCGGCCCTCCCACGTGAGCGCCGAGCCGGTCCTGCCGATCCGCGTCGGAAGCACGCAGTCGAACATGTCGATCCCGCGCTCGACCACGTCCAGGATCCCGAGCGGGTCGCCGATGCCCATGAAGTAGCGCGGCCGCTCGGCCGGCAGCAGCGGCGCCGTGACGGAGACCGTCTCGAGCATCGCCTCGCGGCTCTCCCCCACGCTCAGCCCGCCGAGGGCATGGCCGTCGAAGCCGACCTCGACGATCTCCTCCACCGAGCGCCGGCGGAGCCCGGGGTCGACGCCACCCTGCGCGATGCCGAAGAGGAGCTGGCCCGGAGCGCGCGGGGCAAGGGCCTGGCGGCGCGCCCAGGCCGTCGTCAGCTCGACGGCGCGCTCGGCCTCGGCGCCGGACGCGCCGGCCGGCGGACACACGTCCAGGCACATGGCGATGTCGGAGCCGAGCAGTGCCTGGACCTCGGCGACGGATTCGGGCGTGAACCGAGCCACGTCCCCGTCGTAGACGGATCGGAACGTGGCGCCCTCCTCGTCGCAGCCGAGCAGCGTGTCGCGGAGCGAGAAGACCTGGAAGCCGCCCGAGTCGGTCAGGATCGGGCCGTCCCAGCCCATGAAGCGGTGGAGGCCGCCCAGCTCCGCGATCGCCTCCGCACCGGGACGGAAGTTGAGGTGGTACGTGTTGCCGAGGAGGATCGTCGTGCCGAGCGCGCGCAGCTCGTCCGGGTCGACGGCCTTGACGGTCGCCTTCGTCCCGACCGGCATGAACACGGGCGTCTGCACGTCGCCGTGCGCGGTGCGCAGGATCCCGGCGCGCGCGGCGCCGTCGGTCGCCGTGACGGAGAAAGGACCCATCACGTGAGTGAGAAAAGCCGGTTCAGGGCAGCGCGAGGACGTCGGGCTCGACCCACGCGGCCCGCGCGGACGAGAGTGCCTCCACGCTCCAGTGGCGCTGCACGATCGAGCCGTCGAGGAGCAGCGGGAAGCGCTCGACGAACGCGTCGAAGTCGTCGATCCCGGGCTCGACTCGGGTCGCGTGCGCGACGAGACGGATCCAGAACCGGGTCAGCGTCTCGTGGTAGCGATCACCTTCGCCGTGGAGCTCCGCGAGGTGGCGGAGGATCCCCGCTACGCGGTCGCCGCCTCGCTCCGCGCCCTCGTCGCGAATGACGAGCCAAGCGAGCCTGACGTGCTCCCGGTGCCCGAGACGGGACGCTCCGGCGTGTGCTGCCTCGAGGTACTCGGCGTCGGTCGTCACGGACCGCACGATACCCCGCCGGCCGGGCGCTGCGACTCGAACCACGCGTGGACGGCGTCGGCGGCGACCGTGTCGGCCTCCGTATCCCCCTCGAGCCCCAACTCGCCCCGGATCCGGCCGAGCTCGCCCGCGATCGCTCGTGACGGCGCCGCGCTTCCGAGCAGGAGGGCGATCCGCTCGGCGGCCGCCTCCCCGGCCTCGTCCCTCGCCGACTCGATCGGCGGCCACGCCGAGCGCAACACCCCGGCGAGCTGCTGCTCGCCGCCCTGGTGCCAGAAGCTCCGCCATTCGCTCGCGCTCCGCGGCCGCACGAGCCCCAGGATGCCCGACGCCCGACTTAGCTGCAGCGGTAGCTGAGCGGCGAGTCGAGCCGGACCGGCGCGGTGAAGTCGAGCCCGAGCACGCGATAGTCGACGAGCACGCTGTCGAGGGTGAAGCGGCTGCCCGGCGAGCAGCCGCGCATGCGCAGCGCCACCTGGGCCGCGCTGTGGCCCGGCATCGAGAACGCCGCCGACGCGGACGCAGAAGCCGTATGGACGAACGGCCACGGGTCGGCCGGACGGACGTCCGTGACGCGGACGCCAGCGAAGCCCGCGTTCTTCAGCTCGAATCTCGTCTGGACGACTCCGCCCGGTGTGACGCGGATGACGGACGGCGCTTCGACCGCGAGGGTCAGCGGATGCGTGACGCCGTACGGCGCGACGACTGCGACGAGAGCGGCGAACACGCAGCCGATCACGACCGCCTGCCGGCGCTGCGGCCACGCTTCGTCGACCAGCGCGAAGCGCCAGACGAGAAGCGAGGCGACGATCCACGCGACCGTCGCTCTCCCGGCGCTCGCCGGATGGCCGGCACCGAACAGGGGTGGACCCACGAAGAGGAGGATCAGGAACACGCGCCGCGCCGACACACGCCGGCCTGCGCCGGCCACGACGCCCGTCACGACAAAGGTCACGACGCACGCCACAGCGCCCCATGCCGCCACATTCGCGATCGCGCCCCACGCGTTCGTCGCCTCGAACGGCGCCCGGTTCAGCGCATGGGTCGCGAATCCGCTGTCCGGGCGCGCGACGAGCCCGAGCCAGTCGGCGAAGATCGTCAGGCCGCCGATCGCAACGTCGGCGAGGATCGCTCCCAGCGCCACCCGCCAGGCGACGTTCCAGAGCCCGACGGCTCTCGGGGGCGCGGGGGCAGCGTCGTACTGCAATGTGCCCATCGCTACGAATTCTACGGCGATTCCCGGTCGGGCTCACAGCACGAGCATCGCGTCGCCGAAGGAGTAGAAGCGGTAGCGCTCCCCGATCGCGAGCCGGTAGAGATCGCGGGTCTCCTCGACGCCGGCGAAGGCCATCACGAGCGCGAGGAGGGTCGTACGCGGGAGGTGGAAGTTCGTCAGCAGCGCGTCGACGCGGCGGAACTCGAACCCGGGCGTGACGAGGAGCTCCGTTCGTCCCTCGAGCGGTGCACCGCGGGCGAGCGACTCGAGCACCCGCACGGACGTCGTCCCGGCGGCGAACACGCGCCCGGCGGCACGGATCCGCTCCCACGCCGCGGGTCGCACGACGTACCGCTCACCGTGGAGCCGGTGCTCCTCGAGCGTCGGTCCGGTGAGCGGGCGGAACGTATCGAGACCGACGTGCAGCGTCACGCGTTCCACGTCGAGCCGCGACAGCACCTCGGGCGTGAAGTGGAGCCCCGCGGTCGGCGCCGCGGCCGAGCCGGGATCGCGCGCGTACACCGTCTGGTAACGAGCGGGGTCGGCCAGCGGCTCGGTGATGTACGGCGGGAGCGGCGTCTCGCCGTCCGGCTCGCCCTCGAGCCGAACGATCCAACGGCCGCCGCCGAGCGGCTCGACGAGCTCGACCGCGCCGAGCCGCATTCCGGCCCGCAGCTTCGCCGACGGCCGCGCGAGTGCCTCCCAGGCTCCGTCGCCGGCCGGCTCGAGGAGAAGCACCTCCGCCGCTCCGCCGCCCGGCCGCTCCAGCCGGAGCCGTGCCGGAATCACGCGCGAGTCGTTGACGACCACGAGCTCGCCGCGCGTCAGCTCCTCGGGCAGCTCGTCGAAGCGCCGGTGGCGCACGGTCCCGCTCGCGCGCTCGTAGACGAGCAGGCGCGACGAGTCCCGCGGATCGGCCGGCTGCTGGGCGATCAGCTCGGCCGGAAGCTCGTAGTCGAGCGCCGAAGAGTCCATCCGACCTGGAAGCTATCGTCGCGTCCGTGAGCGAAGGCTCTGTCCGGCCCATCGACGAGCAGATCGCCGCGGCGGTTCGCGACGGCGTCCGCTCGGAGGCCGCCCCCGTCGGCCGCCACTTGGCCGAGGTGCGCGGCATGAGCGTCCGCGCGATCCGCCAGCTCGAGCGGATCGAGGCGAACCTCGGTGCCGAGCGCTCGTCACGGGTCGACGACCTGGCCGTCCTGGTCCAGCTGATCACCGCCGGCTGGCGGACGGTCGACGAGCGCCTGGCGAGGATCGAGGAACTGCTCGGCGGCGACGAGCGGCTCGACGTGATCGGGCTGGCGGGCGCGGAGAACGACGCACTGTCGGCTGAAGTGCGGCATCCTCACGCCGACGCGGCGTAACGCGTTCAGCTCGTAGCGAGCAGGATCGCCGCGCAGGTGATGATCCAGGCGGTGATCGAGGCGAGCAGCGGCAGGTCGCGCAGCAGGACCTCCTCGGGCTCCTCACCGGCACCGCGTCCGCGCACGAGCCACACGTAGCGTCCGATCCCGAACGCGACGAACGGGATCGTCGCCGCCATCCAGCGCGAGTTTCCCGCGGTCAGTGTGTACGCCGCGTAGACGACCACCGTCGCAACCGCGAGGACGGCGACGAGCCGGTCGACGAGCTCCTGCGAGTAGCCGTCGAGGACAGGGCGCCCAGGGGTGGCGCGCGTCTCGACGAGGGAGATCTCGGCGCGGCGTTTTGCGAGGGCGAGGAAGAGGGCGAGCAGCGCGGTGCAGACGAGGAGCCACGGCGAGATGTGCACGTGCACGGCGACCGCGCCCGCGGCGGCGCGGATGACGAACAGGCTTGCAATCGTGGCGACGTCGAGCAGCACGACGTGCTTGAGACCGAGCGAGTACGCCGCCTGCAACCCGAGGAACGCGAGCAGCAGGACGAACGACCAGACGCCGAGGAGCACGGCGAGAACGACGGCGGTCGCGACGAGAGCGAGGGCCAGCGACAGGGCGCCACGCTCGGACAGCTCGCCGCGGGCAATCGGCCGCAGCCGCTTGATCGGGTGCCGCCGGTCGAGCTCGACGTCACGGACGTCGTTCGCGAGGTAGGCCGCGCTCGACGCCGCGCAGTACGCGACGAAGACGACGACCGCCTCCACCCACTTCTCCCAGTCTCCGACCTTCGCCGCGAAGACGATGCCCGCGAAGACGAGCAGGTTCTTCGTCCACTGCCGTGGACGCATCGCCACGAACGACGCCCGCACCTTGCCGCGGGCGAGCGGGAGCTCGAGGACACCGGCAACCGTCATCGTCGACGGATGCTAAAGCGAGGGCGCCCTACACCGCGGGCGTAGCGGGCAGGACGAGCTCGAACCGGCTGCCCTCGCCGGGCGTCGTGTCGAGCTGAATCCGACCTCCGAGCGCCTGCGCGAGCTCGCGCGCGATGGCGAGCCCGAGGCCCGTGCCGCTCCCGTCGCCGGACTGGTCGCGGGAGAAGAACGGGCGGAAGATCCGCTCGCGCTCCTCG
Organism: uncultured Actinomycetes bacterium; assembly: GCA_963765295.1. Lineage (GTDB taxonomy): Bacteria > Actinomycetota > Thermoleophilia > Gaiellales > Gaiellaceae > PALSA-612. Next base: position 181,153 of record CAVXVO010000005.1, on the reverse strand, counting down.
GGCCGGATGCCGGGACCGGTGTCGGCGACGACGACCGACACCGAGCCGTTGGCCGCCGAAAGGCCGAGATCGACACGCCCCCCGTCGGGCGTCCAGCGGAACGCGTTCGTGAGCAGGTTGGAGATGATCTGGAGCACGCGGTCGCCGTCCGTCAGGATCACGGGGCAGTCCCCGACCTCGCAGTGGTAGTCGATCGAGCGACGCCGCGCCTCCTCTCCGAACGACGCGTAGGCCTGGTCGAGGAGCCGGGCCATGTCGACCTCCTCCCGCAGCACCGTGAAGCGATGCGCGTCCAGCTTCGCCAGGTCGAGGACGTCGCCGACGAGCCGCTCGAGCCTGGCCGCGGCGGCGGCGACGACGTCCAGCGACGCGCGTTCGGCCTCCGGATCGGTCGTGAGGCCCTCGCGCATCGCCTCGACGTGCCCGCGGATCGCGGTCAGCGGCGTTCGCAGCTCGTGCGAGACGCTCATCAGGAAGTTCCGTTCGCGCTCCTCCGCCTCGCCGAGCCGCGCCGCCATGTCGCGGAAGCGGTCGGCGAGTTCGCTGATCTCGCCCCCGCCGCGCACCTCCGGCACAGGCACGTCGTACCGTCCACGCGCGATCTGGTCGGCCGCCTTCGAGAGGCCGAGGACCGGCTTCGTGATCCGCCTCGACGCGTACCAGCCGAGCAGCCCGGAGACAAGGAGACCGCCGAGGATCGACACGCCGAAGAACTTCATCAGCGTCACCCAGGTGTCACGCAGCTCCGTCTGCGGCTTCGCGATCACGAGCACGCCCAGGGTCGTGCTCCCGACGGTGAACGGGCCTGCGACGGCCGTGAAGCCGTTCTCGTGCGGCGGTGTGAAGTCGAATGACTGCGTGTGGCCGAGCCGGATCCGAGCGACGTCGATCTTCTTGCGAGCGTCCGCGGGAAGCGACCTGAGGCCCGCCAGTCCGTTTCCCTCCCCGGGGAACGGCGGCACCCCGAAGTAGTAGATCCGGTCGCCGGTCGCCTTCTCGAGCTGCGGGGGCTCGATCGACGGTGCGGCGGCGCCCTTCTCGACCACCTGGATCGCCTGTTCCGAGAGCAGCTGGTTGAGCCCGGACGCCTCGCGCCGGAGATCCTTGAGCGACTGCGAACGCGAGTAGTTCTGCAGGAGCTGGAACGCGATCGCGACCGAGACGATGCCGGCCGCGGCGATACCTGCCAGGAAGAGCGCCGGCAGCCGGAAGCGCAGCGAGCGCAGCATGACGGTAAGCCTAGGAGGGAGTCGGGTTCTTCGCGGGCGAGACCTTGTAGCCCACGCCCCACACGGTGACGATCGGCGACGCGTCGCCGAGCTTGCGCCGCAGCTGGCGGACGTGCACGTCGACCGTGCGAGTGTCGCCGGCGAAGGTGTAGCCCCAGACGCGCTCGAGGAGCTGATCGCGCGTCAGCACGAGGCCCCGGTGGTCGAGGAGCTCCCAGAGGAGGTCGAACTCCTTCGGGGCGAGCTGGATCTCCTCCTCGCCCACGCGCACCTCACGGCGCCCGGCGTCGACCGTGAGGTCGCCGTGGCGGATGACGGCGCTCTCGGCCTGGCGACGCTCGGGCGTCGACCGGCGCAGGATCGACTTGACGCGCGCGACCAGCTCGCGCGGGTTGAACGGCTTCGTCATGTAGTCGTCGGCGCCGACCTCGAGGCCGATGATCTTGTCGACGTCCTCGTCCCGGGCGGTCAGCATCAGGATCGGCACGTCGGAGGTCTTGCGGATGCGACGGCAGACCTCGATACCGTCGATGTCCGGCAGCATCAGGTCGAGGATCGTGAGCGACGGCGGGTCGGACGAAACCTGGTCGAGCGCCTCGGCGCCCTTGCCGACCGTGCGCACGGAGTACCCCGCGTTCTTGAGGTAGAGGGCGACGAAGGACGCGATCGAGCTCTCGTCCTCGACGATCAGGATTGATTCGGAGTTCTGTGCCATCCCAGCGAGGATGCCAGAAGGCGGGGACGCTACCCCGCGACCGGACTGGAGATCGAGAAGCGGGTGGGCGTCAACGGCATCTGCTGGAACTTGTCCCCGCAGAAGCTCGCGGCGTCGACGGAGAACGATCCAGCGAAGGTCTGGTCGAAGCTCGCGGCCGACAGGATCGCCGAGCCCCGACCGGCGACGCTCAGGTCGATGAACTGCGCGTTGACGATCAGCTTGGTCGGTCCGGTGGCACGGAAGCGGAGGTTGTCCGCGGGGCCGTACCGCCAGACGTGGTCGCTGATCTTGGCCGGGGTCACTTGCCACACCTTCGGCAAGGTTCGGGTCACCGCCCTGATCGCTGTAGGAAAGCGATCCCGACTGGAAGCGCCCGAAGATCACACCCCGCGTGAGCGTGACGGTGATCCTGCCGAAGCCCTGCGAAACGACCAGGCAGCCGTCCCCCGGCATGGTCGAACGGGCCTCGCCGCTCGTCGCTGCGATGCCCGCGACGAGACCGGAAACGGCGATCACGGCCGCTAGAAGGAATGGGCGCACGAACCCAGGCTATCGCCGCGCGGTGTGCCGACCTTGAGCGGGATGTAAAGAAAATGTGATCGAGGCAGGAGCTCGAGGCCGTCACGGCGACGAGTGAGCGAGCGCGTCGTACGTGTAGATGCCCGTGGGATTCCAGAGCATGAACCCGTTTGCGTGCATTGCCCGGGCGGCGTCGATCTGCTCTCCGACCTGGTCGAGTCCGTAGTCGACCTTGATCGTGAAGTCCTGCAGCCAGGGCACGATCCTGACCTTCTCACCGCGCGTCTGGCGGTTGAAGTCGCGGAGCGAGTGGACGACCGTGGCGTACGGGAACGCCTCCGGGTCGATCAGGTCGTACTCGCCCGCGTTGTAGTGCGACGGGTAGACCATCGGGTAGATCGCGTCCAGCATCTTGCCGATCCTGTGCGGTGTCTGACCGATCCCGAGGTCGCGCGAAGCGGAAAGGCCGAACACGTCGGCCGAGACGCGCACGCGGAGCGGATGGAGGCGCCCGACGGCGTACTTGAAGAAGCTGTCGATCGTCGTCGAGCGCGGCTCCGCGCGCTTGTGCGGGTAGACGATCGCGGCCACGTCGCCGTCCGTCGGAAAGCGCACGTAGTCGAACTGGATCTCGTCGAATCCCGCTTTCGCCGCCGCGACGGCGACGTCGGTGTCGTACTTCCAGACGCGCGGGTCGTACTCGTTTGCCCAGCCCCAGCCGCTCGACGTCTTCCACACGCCGCCGTACTTGCTCTGGATGCCGAGCTGGGGGTCCGCGGCCGTCAGCGTCGGGTCCTGGAACACGACGACGCGACCGATCAGATAGATGCCTGCGCGGTGCGCCTCACGGACGACCTTCTTCGCGTCGTAGTACGTCCGGGCGGCACCGTCACTGCGGGCCAGCGCCGGTGTGTCCGCGTCGACGAAGCCGACGTAGCCGTTCTCGTCCTTGACGTCCAGCTCGATCGTGTTCAGGCCGTGCGACGCGAGAGCGAAGTACGTCTCGATCTTCCCGGGGATCGAGGCGAGTCCCTCGGTGACGTGCACCCCGCGGATCTCTGCCGGCAGCCGGCTCCTGAACGCGCTCGTCGCGCGGGCCCGCGTGGGCGTCTTCGGCGCCGCCTGCGCCTTCGCGGCACCGTGACCACGCGAGGAGATGTACGTGGCTCCGCCCGCGATCGCAGCGACCAGCGCGGCGATCAGGAGGAACGCGACCGCCCTCCTCCGGCGGCGACGCCGTCGCGACGCGTCCCGCCGCTCGCGAAAGCGGTCGTTCGGGTCGATTCGGTCGTGGAGGAACATCCGGAGGCCGCCCTGAACGCTATGCCCTCGCGCTGCGACTGGCAACCCGGTCCGCGTCCCAGCGGAAACCGGTCCTGGCGAGGGCCGGCGCGAGTGGTGTCGTCGGCAGTCCCGGCGCCACCACGGGATCGTTGAAGCCGCCCGGCGCGACGTCGTTCGGAGCGTCGGAGCTGAAGAGCGAGGCCAGATACTGGATCTGCCCGCGGCCCGGGCCGAGCTCGAACTGGCCGCCCCCGTAGACCGTGATCGAGCGTTCGCGGCAGTAGTCGTAGGTGTCGAGCAGCGCGCGCACGCTGCCGAAGCGGGACGGCTTCACGTTCAGCCCACGGGGCGGGAACGGCAGCGCCTCGACGTCGGCGACCGAGTGGATGATCGCGTCCCAGGTGATCCGTTCACGGTAGGGCTCGAGCACCGCGTCCGCCTCCGGTTCCGTCAGGTCGGGGTCCTCGATCCACGCGGTCGGGAAGCCTTCGGCGACGAGCCGGTAGAGCTCCGTGTCCGCCGGCTGGTCGACGATGGTGCCGCGATAGGCGCCTTTCAGGTCGACGGTCTCCACGGCGCCGAGGGCGGCAAGCTCGCGGACGAGCGCCTCGTCCCAATCGCTCGTCGGGTCGAGCTTGAACCTGCTCTCCGGATACGCGGCGAGCAGGTCGAGCACGCGCCCGATCGCCGGCGGTTCGCCGAGCCGCATCGAGACGACGAAGGTCACCGGTCGCGGCTCGACCCCGAGCGCGTCGGCGAGCGACGCGCCGGCCTGCCTGAGCGCGAGGTCGAGCGCCGAGCTCTCGAATGCCCAGCGGCGGTAGTGACGCCAGCCGTCGACGCTCGGCGGCGCCTGGGGGAACAGGTCGAGCGAGCCGATGAGCTCCGAGAACGAGTCGATGGTGTGCGTGCCTGCGAGGTCGTGTACGGGGCCGGCGCGCTGGAGGCGCTCCTGCTCGGCGCCGTCGTAGGTGACGTCCTCGCCGACGCCCGTCTTACCCCGTCCATGGAGCGAGACGACCGTCGTGCGCCGCTTGAAGTCGCTCGAGACGTCACGCTCGAGCCCTGCGAGCGAGTAGCCGTCGACTTCGAGCTCGAGCCCGGCGAGAAGGTCGTACGTGCTCATCTGGTCGCGATCACGACCGCGAACGCTACGTACAACGCGACGATCACGGCGCCTTCGGAGCGACGAACGCCGTGCCCGGCGTAGCTGAGCACCACGGCGACCAGGGTCATGCCGACGAGCCACCAGACCGCGAACACCTCGACACCGGTCGCCGTCCCGATGGCGAGGAAGAGCGCCGGGATCGCGATGCCGGCGAGGATGTTGAGGCTGTTCGAGTTGAACGCCTCGCTGACGGTGGCCGCGCCGCGGCCGTGCAGGGCGAGCCGCACCGCCGTCAGCAGATTCGGCAGGCTGGTCAACGCCGCGAGGACGAGCGTCCCGATCACGATGTCGGAGACGCCCCAGCGGTGCCCGAGGTCGGTCGCAGCGCGCACCACGCCCACGCTACCGAGCACGATCCCGGCCAGCGAAACGGCGAAGTCCACGATGTCCCGACGCGTCGCCTTCCGTGGCACCTCACCGGTCCGGAGGTCGCTCACCTCCTCACGCACGGCGGTGACGAGGAAAGCACGGATCGGCGCCACGGGCACGAGCCTCCGGATCCGCCCCGTCCGGATCGAGAGCAGGAAGACGTACGGCCCGAACACGACCAGCAGCAGCACGGTCGCGACGACCGGCCCGATCGCGCCCAGCACGAGCGCCGCCCCGAGACCGGTGACGGCGAGCGCGACGCCGCCGTTCAGGAGCAGGCCGTGGCGGTGGATACGGACGTACCCGGCGACGAGCGCGCTCAACCCCAGCAGCGCCGCGAGGTTGAAGACGTTCGAGCCGATGACGACTCCCACTCCGATCTTCGACTCGCTGGCGACGAGCGCCGTGACCGCCGACGCGATCTCGGGGGCGTCCGCTCCGAGTGCGGTGAGGATGCCGTGCAGGCCTTCCGAGACGCCGAGCCGCTCGCTGGTGCGGTCGATCTGCCGTGCGAAGGCGACGGTGGCGACGAGCATCAGCGCGAGGCTGACGCAGAAGACGGGGATGGCGAGCCCGGTTGACACGCCCGCGGGCGGGCGTTACCGCTCGTAGGTGTAGAAGCCGCGGCCGGTCTTGCGGCCGAGCAGTCCCGCCTTCGCCATCGCCACGAGTCGGGGCGGTGGTGCCATGCGCGGCTCGCGCAGGCTCTCCCAGAGCGCTTCGGAGGCGTGGACGTGCACGTCGATGCCGATCAGGTCGACGAGTGCGCAGGGGCCGATCGGCCAGCGCGTCCCGTGGAGCATCGCCTTGTCGAGATCCTCGGGCGTCACCCCCGCCTCGTCGAGCACGCGTACGCAGTCGTTCAGGAGCGGGATCAGCACGCGGTTGACGACGAAGCCGGGCGTGTCGGAGCAGCGGATCGGCTCCTTCCCGATCCGCTCCGCGAACGCGTACGCCGCCTCGTGGACGGCCGGGTCGGTCAATTGCGTGCGCACGACCTCGACGAGGGGCATGACGGGAGCCGGGTTGAAGAAGTGCATGCCGACGACGCGCTCCGGCCGCTCCGTCGCCGCGGCGATCTCGGTGACGGACAGGGCCGACGTGTTCGTGGCCAGGATCGCGTCAGGCCGGACGATGCGTGTCGAGCGCGGCGAACAGCTCCTGCTTGGCCTCGACCTGCTCGACGATCGCCTCGATGACGAGGTCGCAGCCCGCGAGCTCGTCGAGGTCGGTCGCGAGCCGCAGCCGAGCGAGCGCCGCGTCCATCTCGTCCTGTGTGAGCCGACCTTTCTCGACGCCGCGTGCGAGATAGCGCTCGATCGTGGCGCGGCCCCGCTCGGCGAGCTCGGGCGTCACCTCCCGTCCGACGGTCTCGACGCCCGCCTGGACGCAGACCTGGGCGATGCCGGCACCCATCGTGCCGAGCCCGACCACGCCGACAGTCTCGATCTCCACGCGCCGATCCTAGATCAGCGCGAGCCGCGAGGGATCAGGCGTGTCGCGGGCCGTGCAGGATGGCGATGCGGCGGCGGTGCTTGCGGCGGAAGAAGCTGAGCAGGAACGTCGTCATGCCCTCCTCATCGGCACCAGGGGCGCCGCCCTGAAGCCCGTTCGGGGGTTCGCGGCGCTCCACGACGATGCTTCCCTACACTCCGGGCACCGCGTGAGCCCGATCTTTCGACGTTCCGGACACCGGGCGAGGAGCACGATCCCGCCTGCGGGCGTGCTGCGCCGCGAGCGGCGTGCGCTGCTGAAGTTCCGCGAGGAGCGGCTGCGCGACCTGGGCGGCCTCCTGCTCGAGATGTTCCGGCGCGACCGGTTCCGCGAGGACCTCGTCCGCGAGCGCTGCCAGGAGCTGCTCGAGATCGACGACCACCTGGCGGCGCTCGACTCCCTGCTCGGGCTGTCCTGGGCGCTCCCCGAACCAGCGCGCTGTGCGTGCGGGGCACCACTCGGCGAGGACGCCCGCTTCTGTGCGGCGTGCGGCCGCTCGGTCGGGCCGGCCGCAGCGCGGGCGGAGGCACCCGCGGTCCACCAGGCGAAGCCCGCAGAGATCGAGGCCGACACCTCCGAGCCCACGGCCGGGGCGGCCGAGAACCAGCCAGGGTGACGCTTCCACTCGTTTCCATCTGCCGGACGTGCGGCGCCCCGGCCGAGCCGGGCCAGGAGTACTGCCTCGAGTGCGGCAACCGGCTCGTGCCCGCCCGGCGAGCGCCGGCGGTGGCGGCCTGGGTCGTCCCCTCGCTCGTCGCTCTGCTCGTCGCCGCGGGCGGCGCGGCCGCGGCGATCGCGACCACAGGTGGCTCGAACCAGAGCGGCACGCCCGCGAGCGTCGCCATCTCCCCGCTGCGCCCCGCGCCGCCGCCGCCCAAGCGCACCACCGCAAAAACGTCCCACACCGCGGCAGGCCGTCACCTGATCTCCTGGCCGGCCGGCAACGGGTACACGATCGTCCTCGCGAGCCTTCCGCTTGCTCAGGGAGCCGCCGCCGCCCGGGCGAAGGCCCTCGTCGCGCTCAAACGGAACCTCCCGCAGGTCGGTGTGCTCGTCTCGTCGAGCTACCCGAGCCTCCAGCCCGGGTACTACATCGTCTTCAGCGGGATCTTCGTGTCGCTCGAGGAGGCGCAGTCGTCGCTCGACGCCGCCAAGGCCTCGTTCCCGTCCGCGTACGCCCGTCCGATCGTCCGCTAGACGGGCCTCGCGCGTTCTCTCGACAGCAAACGCTCGTCCGGACTTTGTAACAACGCCCGGAAAGGAGTAGACTGCGCCTTGAAGGGGCCTCGAAGAACGATTAACCTTCGCTTAACTAGGCTTTTCGAGCAGTTAACAGGGAACCGAGATACTGAGGAAGATGGACGATCGGGTAGCCGAAATCCAGGCCGGTATGTATCAGTATTCGAGAGCCATCTACCGGTCGATTAAGGACCTGACGGACCCGTACGTCGATCCGGCCACGCAGCTCGAGTACCGCCGTGCCGTGCTCGACGCGTGCGAGCAGACGATGGAGCGGCTGGCCACCGACCCGCACTACTTCGCGACCCCGGACCGGACGCTGTTCCAGGACATCCGGCGCTACTTCCCGATCACGAACCAGGCGCACGTCGCTTGGGCCGTGAACCAGGTCGTCGGCGCCGCGTGCGACTTCATCCAGGAGCAGATCGAGGCCGGTGCGTTCGACGGGGGCGTCGCCCGCTGTCGCGCGACGACGCGGAAGGGCAAGCCGTGCCAGCGCACGCCGCTGCCGGACCGCGAGTACTGCCCGTCGCATCAGCACCTCGAGCAGCGCTCCAAAGTCGCGGCCTGACACCGGTCGAGCGGCCTGGAGTCGCCCGGGCCTGAGACTGTAAGCTCGGGCCTCGATGTCGCACGACACCGACAAGCTGATTCGTCAGCTCTCCCTGGTCGCCTTCCTGATGGCGGACCGCCGCGCGTTGACCGCCCGTGACGTCAAGCAGAACGTCGAGGGCTACTCGGAGATGTCGGACGAAGCGTTCGCGCGGCGCTTCTACTCGGACCGGGCGGAGCTCCTGTCGCTGGGCGTGCCTCTGCAGTCGCAACGGGACGAGTTCACCGGCGAGGAGCTGTACACGCTGCGATCCGAGAACTACTTCCTGCCGCCGCTCAAGCTCACCGACGACGAGCTGGCCGCCCTGCAGACGTGCCTGTATCTGCTCGAGGGCCAGTTCGCCTACGCGGAGCCGTTCCGCCTCGCATTGCAGAACCTCACCCTCGGCCGGCCGGGCTTCCTCGACGCGCCGACCGAGATCGCCGAGCGCGTCGAGGTCCGCGATCCGGACTACTCGCCCGAGCTCGCGGGGCGGCTGAGCAAGCTCGAGACGGCGATCTCCAAGCAGCGCACGATCAAGTTCGAGTACTGGTCGATCGCACGCGGCGTCCAGCGCGAGCGCACGGTCGACCCCTACGCGCTCCTGACGCACGAGGGCAGCTGGTACGTCGTCGGCCGCGACCACAAGAGTGACGCGATCCGGACGTTCAAGGTGCTCAGGATCCGGCGCGACATCAAGTTCGCGACCCGCCGCGAGCGAGATTTCCGGCTGCCGAAGGAGTTCGATGCCGCGAAGCACCGGCCGCCGCCGCCCTGGCAGATGGGCGAGACGGTCGGCGAGGCGCGGATCGAGCTCTCGGGCGATACCGCCTGGTGGGTCGAGCGCACGTACCGGCCCCCGTACGGACACATGGAGGACGACGTCTTCGTCACGCCGTACGCCAGCCTCTCCCACCTCGCCGCCTGGATCCTCCGCCTCGACGGCCGCGCAGTGCCGCTCGAACCCGACGCGCTGCGCCGTGAGGTCGCCACCGGCCTGCGCCGCGTCGCCACAGCTCACACCTCCCCCGCTCCCGTCCCCGCCAAGCCGCGTCCGGTCGAGCCCGAGGAGGTCCTGGAGCGGCCGACGGGCCCCGTCAACCCGGAGCGCTTCGGCGTCCTCCAGGCGCTGCTCGCCTACCTCCTCGCGGCCTGCGGCGACGAGTCGAGCGCCGTCATCCAGACTCGCGACCTCGTCGAGCGGTTCCCGCAGATCCCCGAAGAGGCGGTCGAGGAGCATCTCGCGTTGCTCAACCTCGTCAACTTCGGCGGCGGCTGCTACGCCGTCTACGCCGAGCTGCGCGGCGACCGAGATCCACGTCGACAAGGAGCTCTTCGGCGACACCTTCCGCTCGCCGCCGCGACTGACGCCGCTCGAGGCGCGCGCGATCCGCCTCGCGCTCGAGTTCGTCGGGCCGATGATCGCCGCCGAAGCGCACCGGCCCCTCGACCGCGTCCGCAAGAAGCTCGAGGAGACGTTCGGCGAGTTCGAGCTGCAGCAGACGGCGCCGACGAAGCCGGACAAGGCCGAGGAGACGCTGATCGCGACCTTGAGCGACGCGATCAAGGGCAACGAGCTGGTCGAGATCGAGTACTGGAAGGTCGGCGAGGACCAGGCCGTGCTCCACCTCGTCGAGCCGCACGTCCTCCAGCGCGAGCTGCCCTACTGGTACGTGCACACGTGGGACCGCACGCGGGACGGTCAGCGGAGCTTCCGCCTCGACCGGATGCGGGAAGCGAGGCCGACCGGCGAGACCTTCGAGCCGCGCGAGGACTTCGAGCCGGTGCGCCTGCGCGACGCCCGCGTGGCGCGGATCCTCTACTCGAAGGCCGTCGCGCGCTGGGAGGTCGAGCGGGGCGCCCAGGAGCTCGTCGACGGCACGGCGCTGATGGAGGAGAAGGTCGGGAGCCCCGAGTGGCTCGTCAGCGAGATCCTGCGGTTCCTCGGCGAAGCCGTGGTCGTCGAGCCGGAGGACCTGCGCAAGCTCGTCGCATCGCGCGCGAAGACGCTCCTCAGCTCGCTCGGCCTGTCGCGCTTGCGGGTTCCCGCTTAACCGGCCATTCGGCTACCTGGCGTTCGCGAGCGCGATGCGTGCGTTTCGCTGCAGGTAGCGGCCGTCGTTTCGCGGCACGTACAGGCGGTCGTAGCGACGTGACAGCTCGGCAGGATCCGCCTGCAGCCAGTCGAGGAGCGAGACGACCGGCTCGGCGCCCTCGCTCAGCGGCCGGCCGGCGCGGCGCTTCTCCACGCCGCGGTTCCACGGGCACACGTCCTGGCAGATGTCGCAGCCGTAGACCCGGTCGCCGAGCTCGGCGCGATACGGCTCCGGGGATCTCCTCGCGCGACTGCGTCCAGTAGGAGAGGCAGCGCGTCGAGTCGAGGACGCCGGGCTCGTCGAGCGCATGCGTCGGGCACGCGTCGACGCAGAGCCGGCACTCGCCGCAGTCGAGCCCGAGCGGCGGCGACGACTCGACCTCGACGTCGGTGACGAGCGTGCCGAGCACGACCCAGGAGCCGTGGCGGCGCGTGATGATCATCGTGTTCTTGCCGTAGAAGCCGACGCCCGCCCGCGCCGCCGCCTCGCGGTCGACGTGCTGGTTCTCGTCGACGAGCACGCGGCAGGTCCCACCGAGCCGTTCGCCGAGTCGCTCGAGCTTCTCGCGCAGCTCGGCGTAGGCGTCGTGCCACGTGTAGCGCGGGAGGCGTCCCTCGCCGGGCACGGGCTCCCGGCCGGGCTCCCAGTAGCAGAGGGCTGCAGAGACGACCGAGCGCGCGCCGGGAACGAGCAGCTCCGGGTGGCACGAGACCTCCGGCCGGGCCGTCGTGAAGCGCATGTCCGCGAACAGGCCGCGCGCGCGCCGCTCGCGAATGTGCCGCTCGGTCTCGGCGTACGGCTCGGCGGGCGCCGCGCCGATCGCGTCGATGCCGAGCTCGTCGGCCAGGCGCTCGAGCTCGTCGCGTGTCATGAAAGGATTGTGCCGTGAAGGCGATCCGGATCCACGAGGACGGCGGGCCGGAGGTGCTGCGCTACGAGGACGCGCCCGATCCCGAGCCGGCGGCGGGCGAGGTGCTGATCCGCCTCGCGGCCGCGTCGCTCAACCACCTCGACGTCTGGGTGCGGAAGGGGCTGCCCTCCGTGCCGAAGCCGCGGATCCTCGGCGCCGACGGCGCCGGCGTCGTCGAGGCGCTCGGCGACGAGGTGTCGGGCTTCGAGCAGGGGCAGCGGGTCGTGATCAACCCCGGCGTGATCTCGAACGGCCGGATGCAGGTCGTCGGCGAGGCGATGGACGGCACCCACGCCGAGCTGGTCGCCATCCCGGCTCGCAACGTCTACCCGATCCCGGACGCGCTCTCGTTCGAGCAGGCGGCGGCGTTCCCGCTCGTCTTCGAGACCGCCTACCGGATGCTGGTCACGAGGGCTCGGCTGCAGGCGAGGCGAGACGGTCTTCGTCTGGGGCATCGGCGGCGGCGTCGCGACGGCGGCGCTCGCGATCGCGAAGGCGCTCGGCGCGCGCGTGATCGTCACGTCGTCGAGCGAGGAGAAGCTCGCCCGCGCGCGCGAGCTCGGCGCCGACGAGACGATCGACCACGTGACCGAGGACGTGCGGGCGCGAGTCAAGGAGCTGACCGGAGGCCACGGCGCCGACGTCGTCGTCGAGACGGTCGGCGACGCGACCTGGAAGACGACGCTCGAGGTCGCGGCGACGCGCGGTCGCGTCGTGCTCTGCGGCGCGACGACCGGGCCGAACCCGCCGGCGGGCCTGCACCGGATCTGGTGGAAGGAGCTCGACGTGCTCGGCTCGACGATGGGCTCGGCCGAGGACTTCGAGGCCTGCCTCGACCTCGTCACGAGCGGACGTGCCCGGCCGGTGATCGACGAGGTGCTCCCGCTCGCCGAGGCCCGTGCCGCGCACGAGCGGCTCGAGGCCGGCGAGCAGCTCGGCAAGATCGTCCTGCGCATCCCGGGGTGAACGGGGCCGGCGGGAGCGCGAGCCCCCGCCGGCGTTCCGATCACCGATCCGCTTCGATCAGTGGCAGAGCCCGCCCGGAGTGCTCGTCTTGCAGACGTTGCTCGTGAAGACGTTGCCGTGGCCGAGCCCGTCCCAGAACAGGTCCGGCGCGTTGTGCAGAGCCGTGTTGCCGCTGACGGTGTTGTGGTTCGACGGCGTCCCGGCAAAGCCCGAGACGACCACGATGCCGCCCTGGAGGAACGTGAAGTCCGACGGAGTGTTGGACTGGACGTTGTTCCCGTGGACGACGGCATAGGAGGCCCCGACGAGCGCGATGCCGACGCCCGAGACCGGACCCGTGTCTTCGCTGTCGCAGGCCAGTCGAGTTACTGGTCACCTGGTTCGACTGGATCGAGACGGTTCCCGCAGGCCCCGGGGCATCGCCGAGCACGACGATCCCGGCGCAGTTGTGGGTGATCGTGTTGTGCTGGATCGAGCCACCGGTCGCGTTCCGGTAGAGGACACCGAAGGCGTTGTGCTGCGAGAAGTTGTCGTGGACGTTCGCCCGCGAGTCGGGTGAGTCGCCGATGTAGATCCCGGCCTCCCCGCTCCCGTCGGTGACGTCGTTCGCGATCGTCGTCGACTGCGACGCGAACGCGGTGATCCCGTACTCGCCGTTCCCCGACGCGTGGTCGTTCGTGAACGTCGAGTTGATCGCGGCATAGGCCATGATCCCGAAGTCGGCGAAGCCCTGGATAGTGAAGCCGGTCACCGTGACGTTGTGCACGTAACCGAAGATGTCGAAGGTGTTGAAGTCGATGTTCCCGACGACGCAGACCCCGACGTCCCCGCACGGCGACGTCGACGCTGGAGGCGGCGAGATCGTCGCAAGCGAGCCCTGGAGCTTGATCCGGTCCTTCTGGATCAGCAGCGTCTCGCGGTAGATCCCCGGCCGGACGACGATGGTGTCACCCGGGTTGGCAGCGTCGATGGCCGCCTGGATCGACTGTCCCGGGTTGACGACGATCGTGGCGGCCCGCGCGGTACCGGCCGTCGCCGCGACAGCACCCGCGACGACACACAGGGCCGCGACGAGCAGACGAAGCTTCCTCATTGCACCCTCCCCTGAGCTGGAGACACGAAGAGAATACGACGGCTGTCTCGCACGACGCAAGGCTCCGCCGAGGCGGACTCACCGGGGAACGCGGCGTGTCTCCCGCGCGGCTAGCCGAAGCCGAGGATGAACTTGGCGTCGTCGGACATGCGCTCGGGTGTCCAGGGCGGGTCCCAGGTCAGCTCGAGCTCGACGTCCTCGACGTCGGGGAAGTTCGCGCGCGTGGTCGCCGCGATGTCCTCCTGGATCATCGGGCCGGCCGGGCAGCCCATGGACGTGAGGCTGTGGATCACCTTCACCTTCGGCCCCTCGATCTCGACGTCGTAGACGAGTCCGAGCTCGACGATGTCCATCCCGAGCTCCGGGTCCTCCACCTGGTGCAGGGCCTCGAAGACCTCTTCGCGCGTCGGCATGACCTGAGTCTAGCCTCGGAGAGCAGTCCTACTCGCCCTTGACGCCGTTCCCGCCCGGGCGGGTGCGCGTCCTCCCGGGCTTCGCACCCAGCGCGCGGCCCGCGACCCGCTCGATCACCCTCGCCTCGGCTCCAGCAGGGAAGGCGCCCCGATCGCGGAAGAACGACAGGACGACGAACGTGCGCCCGGCGAGGAGGTACACGTCGTCCGTCGTCTCGACGTGCGTCCCGTCGGTGTCGCGCCAGCTCTCGGCGAACCGGCGTGCGACCTGCCGGCTGCCGGGAGGTGCTGCCGGGACCGGGACGGGCTCGACGGCGACGCGGCCGTCGACGTAGTGGGAGAGCGCCGTGTGCGCGATGCCGAGGAGACAGCGAAGCCGCGCCGCGCCCGAGACGCGCCGGAACGCCGAGGATGCCTGCGAGGCCGTTTCGTAGAGATCGACCTCGCCGAGCACGTAGCCTGCGGGGCTCCTGGCGACGAACGGCCTCGAGCGGTCGACGGCAGTCAGCGTCAGGCCGCTCAGGTCCGCGGCGCACTTCTGGCGGCCGCTCGCCAGCAACCCCTGCGGACGGTAGTCGGACGGGACGTCGTCCTGCCGGATGGCCACGAGCCGTGCCGTTTGCTGGTCGGCCTTCGTGAGCGCCTTCGTGGGTGCGAGCGGGTCTCCCGACGAGGTGTTGCCGCAGGCCGCGAGGAGGAGCACGCCCGCCGCGAGGCAGACTGCGCCCGTGGCCTGGCGCGCGCGCACGGGCTCAGCGGCCGGCGCCGCCGACAACCCCCTGGCGCGTCTCGACGCTCGAGAGCACCAGGTCCATCACCGCCGTGATCGTCCGCTCGATGTTGCGGTTCTCGAACACCGGCACGTCGTTGCGGCGCGCGCGCTCGACGATCGCGGACTGGATCAGGCGGATGTCGTCGAGTGCGTCGAGGTAGCGCTGCACGGGACGCAGGCCCTCGGAGGTCGCGTCGCGGATCCAGAAGTGTGCGGCGTGGGCGTCGGGGTCCTCGATCTGCAGCACGCAGTGGATCGTCAGCGCGCCCTCGATCGGCGGTAGGAGGCCGGGGACGAGGTGGACGCCCTCGAGCACGATCGACCAGCGCTCGGCGAGTGCCCGCTCGATGACGGCGCCCATGCCGACGAGGACGTTCCGCGTCTGGTCGAGGAAGCCGGCCAACACCTGGTTGCCGTCGTCGTCGGCACGATGCGCGCGGCCCGCCTCGAAGCTCGAATAGTGGATCGTCGGCATGAACTGCTCGGAGAAGAACGCACGCATCGTGTGCCGGATCACGTCCGTCGACGTCACGCGGGTGATCCCGAGCCGGTGGGCGACCTCGGTGGCGACGCTCGACTTGCCGCTCCCCGTGCCGCCTCCGATCATCACCACGATCGGGAGGTCGAGCCGCCTGAACTCCCGGTAGAGCCTGAGCTTGCGCACGGCCGCTGCGCCCTCCTCCTCGCCGACGACTGAGCGGGCGAGCTCCTCCAGATGCTCGAGCTCGAGTGCTGCGTCGCCGTAGAGCGGCGAGGTCCTGCTCGACGCGGAGCGCGAGCTCGTACGCGCGCGTCGTCGGCAGGCCGACGGCCGTCAGCGCCCGCGTCAGCATCGTCTTCGAGTACGGCGGCTCGACCGGATGGATGTCGCTCATGCGACCGCAGGCTCCTTCAGCGCCGCCTCGACGAGAGCCTGGAGCTCCGAGTCGAGGTCCGGCTCGCCCGCGAGCGGGATCGGTTCGTTGTCGGCGAAGATCACCTCGGCCCCGCGCACGCGGGCGGTGTCGGCGACGACGTCGATGCCGGCGGCCTTGATCTCGACCAGGTAGACCTCGGCGTCGACGCCGGCGAGCTCCTCGCGGAGCGCGGCGCGATCGGCCAGGCTCGCGGACGCGTGGACGACCTCCGCGTCGAGGTGCGTCGGTCGACGCCGCCCCGGCCGTGAACACCGCCGTCCGCCTGCCCGCGAGCGGCTCGAGCGGCTTCAGGCGCAGCTCGCACGCGACGACGGGGACGGGCTTCACGTCCTGGATGCGCCGGCGGAGCTTCCCGGTGTCCGCACCGGCCATGGTCAGGACGACCAGGTCGGAGACGAGGATCCGGTAGGCGTTCAGGTAGCCGGCGATCACGTCCGCGCCCTGCAGCGCGGAGGCGACGAGCACGCGCGCGTCGGCGTCCACGGGCGGGAGCGCGGCGCCGCTCCCGTCGCAGATCAGGAGCTCGGGCCGTCGCGCCGCAGCGATCGCCAGGCCCTCGAGCACGTTCGACACCCAGGTCTCGCCCGCGAGACCGCCGCCGCAGCGCCGGCACCCGACCGTGACGACACCGGCCACCACCGCCGTCTCCAGGTAGTCGGACGCGGCGTGCGCGCCCGCCCTGGCCCGCTCGACGAGCTCGTCGACGGAGGGCGGCGACTCGACGACCTCCGGCTCCGGCGGCCCGCCGCGGCCCATCGAGACGACGACCACGTCGTGCTTCGCGGCCGCGAGCCGGGCGAGCTTCCCGGTCACCGCCGTCTTGCCGACCCGCTTGCCCGTTCCCGCGACCGCGATCGACGGCACCCCGACCGGCGCGGAGACAGGCGGATCGAGCCGGAAATCGGCCCCGACGTAGGGCAGGCCGAGCGCGAGCACCCGGCTCGCGAGGCGGAACCGTTCGACCGGGCCGAGCACGGGCTCGTCGGAGAGGTCGACGACGAGGTCGGGAACGTGCTCGGCGACCGCCTCCTCGAGGCCGGGCGCGAGCGGGACGCCGTAGCTCTCGCCTCCACGCAGCTTCTCCTTGCCGCCGACGAGCACGGCCGCGACGAACTCGTACGGCAGCTCGGCGAGCGCCTGCCGTACGACGTCCGCGTAGTGCTCCCCGTCGATGATCGCGACTGCCCTCATGTCTGCGGCGTGATCTCCGATTCGATGCTGGCGACATGCTTCTCGTAGACCAGCGTCTCGGTCGAGAAGCGAATGATCAGGTCGCGGCCGTGGTAGGGGTAGTGCCGCCACACCTCGACCTCCGGGCCGTCGACCAGGACGACGTTGTAACAGGGCCTCGTGTTGCCGCGGAGACGCAGCGACGAGACCGTGCCCGTGTTGACGATGAACATGTCCTCGAGCCGCCACGCGTAGGGCACGTGCTTGTGGCCGCAGAGGACGAGGTCGACGCCCGCGCGCAGCAGGCATTCGATTGCGTCGCCCGCGTCGTAGACCACGTTCCGCTCGCGCCCCGTACCCGGTACGGGCAGCAGGTGGTGGTGGAGGACGAAGATCCGCAGAGAGGCCGGCGGCGAGAACTGTTCCTCGATCCACGGATAGCGGCCGCGGCCGATCTCGCCGTGGTCGAGGTCGGGCTCGGTCGAGTCGCACGCCACGACGGAGACGCTCCCGACGTGGAGCACGGAGCTGCGGTCGCCGAACATCTCCTCGAAGTGGACGTAGCCGACGTTACGGGAGTCGTGGTTGCCGGGCACGATCACGATCGACTCGCACTCGATCTTGTCCAGGTAGGACTTGGCCTGGACGTACTCGGGTTTGAAGCCGAAGGTGGTCAGGTCGCCCGAGCAGATGACGAGGTCCGGCCGCATGTCGTTGATCTCGCTGATCGCCCGCTCGAGCAGCGTGGGCACGAAGTGCGGCCCCCCGCAGTGCAGGTCGGAGATGTGGGCGATCCTGAACGAGCCGTGCGCTGCGCCCGCCATGGGCGAGAGTGTAGAGACCCGGTGGGACCCGGCTGTTTCCGCCGGTGCTACAGACCGTAGATCGCGCCGAACTTCTCGCGCAGATACCCGAGCAGCGGCTGCGGGTCGAGGCCGCCGCCGACCTCGCGCTCGAGCAGCTCGCGCGGCATGTACGTACGGCCGTAGCGATGGACGTGCTCGCAGAGCCAGGCGCGCAACTGGCCGAAGTCGCCGTTCCGTACCTGCTCCGACAGGTCGGGGAGCTCCCGCTGCATCCGCTCCCAGAGCTGCCCCGAGATCACGTTGCCGAGGGCGTAGGTGGGGAAGTAGCCGATTGCGCCGCCCGACCAGTGCGTGTCCTGGAGCACGCCGTCGGCCACGTCGGGTACGTCGATCCCGAGGTACTGCCTGATGCGTCGCGTCCCAGGCTTCGCTCGCGTCGGCCGGCGCGAGCGTCCCGCCGACGAGTTCCTGTTCGAGCTCGAAGCGCAGGATGATGTGCAGGTTGTAGGTGACCTCGTCCGCGTGGATGCGGATCAGCGACGGCTGCACGCGGTTGACGGCGCGGTAGAAGGCTTCGGCGTCGAGGCCCTTGAGCCGGGCGGGGAACGCGTCGCGGACGAGGGGGAAGAAGTGCTCCCAGAACGGGAGGCTGCGGCCGATCATGTTCTCCCACATCCGGCTCTGCGACTCGTGGACGCCGAGCGACGCGCCGCGGCCGAGCGGCGTGCGGTAGAGGTCGCCGTCGACCTGGTGCTCGTACAGCCCGTGTCCGAACTCGTGCATGCAGGCGAACAGCGAGGTCAGGTTGTCGTCCTGGTGGTGCGTCGTCAGGCGGACGTCGTGCGGGCCGCCCTTGGACGCGAAGGGGTGCGCGGTCTCGTCGACGCGCCATTCCTCGTCGAGGAATCCGAACGCGCGCAGGATCACGCCCTCGACCTGCTTCTGCTGCGCCAGCGGGAAGTCGCCGGTCAGCGCCGAGTCGTCGACGGCGTCGGCCCGCTCCGCGATCGCCGCGACGAGCGGGACGAGCCCCGCCTTGAGTTCGTCGAAGACGGACCGCACCTCGGCCGTCTTGACTCCGGGCTCGAAGTCGTCGAGGAGAGCGTCGTACGGCTCGTCGACCGGCTGGAAGCACTCGATGTAGCGCTTCTTGAGCTCGACGGCGTGTTCGAGATGCGGCAGGAAGAGCGCGAAGTCGGACGTCCGTCGGGCCTCTCGCCAGACCGGTTCGCCGAGCGCGCCGGCCCGCGCCATCTCGGCGCGCAGCTCGAGCGGCACCCGGCGAGCCTTGTCGTAGTCCCGCCGCGTGACGCGGATTACGCTGGCCTCGACCGAGCCGTACTCGAGCGACTCGCCCCAGGGCGCGAGCTCGTCGAGGAGCTCGCCGACCTCGTCCGCGGTGAAGCGCTCGAACGCGAGCCGTGTCAGGGTCGCGAGCTGATCGGCGCGGGCCTGCGACCCCGCGGCCGGCATCTTCGTCCGCTGGTCCCAGTAGAGGACACCCGAGGCGCCTGCGATGTCCTGCACCTCGCCGAGCCGCGCGACGAGCTTGCTGTAGGTCTCCTGCATCCGTCGTGATCCTACTCAGGGCAGGGCCGGCGCCGTCCGTCTCTACGGCTTCCCCGTCACGGAGATCCGTGGAAGCACGGGCGGCCGCGTCCGAGCTCGTTGCTAGCCTTGACGCGGTGCCGTTGGAAATCCCGGATTTCCAGGCGTATTGCGGGTGCGCTCCGCCTCAGTTCCAGAACGAGGCGGAGTTGGAGTGCGCCAAGATCCTCGACTACTACGAGGTTCCGTGGGACTACGAGCCGCGGACCTTCGTGCTCGAGCAGGACGAGGACGGCCGCATCACGGAGGCGTTCTCGCCCGACTTCTTCCTCCCCGAGCAGGATCTCTATCTCGAGGTGACGGTGATGAAGCAGTCCCTCGTCACCCGGAAGAACCGCAAGCTGCGCAAGCTCCGCGAGCGCTATCCCGAGATCAACGTGAAGCTGTTCTACAAACGCGACATCGAGCGTTTGGCCCAGCGATACCGACTCGACCTCGCCTCCTAGTGGCATTTCACGTGCCGCCGACGCCTCGGCGAGCGAAAGGCAAGAGCGCCGATGCTTGACGGGGCACGCGCGTTGGCGGCGGACGCCGTCGATCCCTCGCCGTCACCCCTCGACACCCGGATCGGTGAGGTCTACATCTCCGCCGGCGAGATCGCGGCCCGTGTCGCTCAACTCGGCCAGCAGATCGGCGACGACTACGCCGGGCGCGAGCCGATCCTGGTCGGCTGCCTGAAGTCGAGCTTCATCTTCCTCGCCGACCTGTCGCGGGCGTTGCCGGTCGTGCACCGCGTCGACTTCGTCGAACTGGCCGGCTACGGCGGGCGCAGCACGGGTGGCTCGCGCGCGATCCGCCTGCTCAAGGATCTCGACCTCGACGTCGTCGGACAGGACGTCCTGCTCGTCGAGGACGTGGTCGACACGGGCCTGACCCTGCACACGCTGACGAGGACGCTCAACCTGCGAAACCCCCGCTCGCTCGCTGCCGTCACCTTCCTCGACCGGCCCTACAGGCGGCTCGTCGACGAGCTCCCCGTGCGTTACGTCGGCTTCACGGTGCCGGACGAGTTCTTCGTCGGCTACGGCTTCGACCTCGACGAGCGCTACCGGAGCCTGCCCGACCTCCACCTGGCCACGATCGGCAACGGCAGCTAGCGCCAGGCTGCCCGCCGGCGGCCGGACGTCCGCGGCCAGGTTTAGAGGCGTCTAAATTCAGCTAGACTGAGTCAAGTGATGGCGACTCGATCCGAGGCTTTGCCGCGCCCGATCGGGGCGGGGGAACGCGTCCTTCGTGGTCAGAGCCACCGGCTCCGCCTCTGGCCGTTCCTCGGGCCGGCCTTCATCGCCTGCGTCGCGTACATCGACCCCGGCAACTTCGCGACGAACATCGCCGCCGGCTCCAAGTTCGGCTACACGCTCCTGTGGGTGATCGTCGCCGCGAACCTGATGGCGATGCTGATCCAGACGCTCTCTGCGAAGCTCGGGATCGCGACCGGGCGCAACCTGCCGGAGGTGTGTCGCGAGGAGTTCTCGCACCGGGCCACCATCGGTCTCTGGCTCCAGGCGGAGGCGATCGCGATGGCGACCGACCTGGCCGAGTTCCTCGGCGCCGCGATCGGGTTCCACCTGCTGTTCGGCATCGGCCTGTTCCCGGCCGCCGTGATCACCGGCATCGCCGCCTTTCTCATCCTCGGGTTGCAGCGGTTCGGGTTCCGGCTGCTCGAGGCTGTGATCGGCGTGATGGTGGTCGTGATCGGAGTCTGTTACGTGGGCGAGCTCTACTACGCCCATCCGCCGTTCGGGGTCGCCGCCCGGCACGCGATCACGCCCGGATTCTCGAACAGCGAGGCACTGCTGCTCGCGGTCGGCATCATCGGCGCGACCGTCATGCCGCACGTGATCTACCTGCATTCCGCGCTGATGCAGAACCGAATCGTCCCCGACTCCGACGCGGAGGCACGGCGGCTGATGCGGTACACGCGGATCGACGTCATCGTCGCGATGACGATCGCGGGCCTGATCAACATGGCGATGCTGATCATGGCCGCGAGCGTGTTCTTCAAGAGCGGGCTCCTCCACGTCGACGCCCTCGAGACGGCGCACCGGACGCTGCAGCCGATCCTGGGCGGCGCGTCCGGCACGCTCTTCGCGCTGGCGCTCGTGGGGTCCGGGCTTTCCAGCTCGGCCGTCGGCACCCTGTCCGGACAGGTCGTCATGCAGGGGTTCGTCCGACGCCAGATTCCGATCTGGCTCCGGCGCGTCGTGACGATGCTGCCTGCGTTCGTCGTCATCGCCGTCGGGGCTCAACCCGACGCGGACGCTCGTGCTCAGCCAGGTCGTGCTCTCCTTCGGGATCCCGTTCGCCCTGATCCCGCTCGTCATGTTCACGAGTCGCAAGCGGCTGATGGGATCGCTCGTCAACACGCGGAGGACGGTCATCGCGGCCACGGTCGTCACCGTCCTGATCGTCTCCCTGAACGTCTTCCTGCTGGCGCAGGTCTTCTCGTAACGGGAAAAACGGCCGGTTTCCCCGTTGGCCCCCTTCCCCGCGCGGTCGCGTGTCAGGTCATCAGCCACCCGATCGTGGTGGTCGTCGAGACGACGGCGATGATCTTCCACGCCTCACAGGGCATGGTGCGCCGTCAACCGTCGAGAGCCTTGAGCGCGTCGGCGGCCTGGCGGCGAAGCGGACCGACGAGCGAGCGGTAGTCCTCGTCCGAGACCTTGCCGGTGCGGTGGTCGAACTCGAGTTCCTTGAGCGCCGAGAGCGAGCGGTCGCGCTCCTCGGCGAGCGACAGGCGGCGGCGCTCCGCGGCGTCGGGCTCGTGGAGACGGTCGGCATCGGCCGCAAGCGCGGGCTCGCGCAGGAACGGACGCGACACGTAGACGACGCAGGCGACCGCGAGCACGGCGCCGAGGACGAGCGCGAACGTCGTCATGCCCGCACCATCGCTCCCGCCTCGCCGTAGCGCTCGGCCAGCCGGCGTTCCTCACGAGCGTCGGGCCAGAGCGTGATCAGGCAACCGGCGACGAAGATGAAGCCCGCCAGCCAGATCAGGTTGATCAGCGGCTTGACGAGGATCTTCACGAACACGCCGCCCGCCTTCGTCGTCCCGCCGAGGATCATGTCGCGGTCCTCGCCCGTCAGCCAGCTCGACGCGATCGCCATCTCGCTCGACGTCTGCTGCTCGCGGAAGTAGAAATTCTGGCCCGGACACTGCTGCCCCAGGAAGCTCGAGCCACGGTAGACGTCGAAGCAGGCGCGGAGCTCGCTGTGGTTGCCGACATCCGGGCGGCTGACGAGCCGGCGGTAGGCGTAGGTGTACCCCGCGATCTTCACGGTGTCGCCGGGCATGAGCGCCTTCGTGCCGGTCTCGTACGACGACTGGTATGCGCTCGAGCCCGCGATCCCGATCGCGAGGAAGACGATCGCGGCGTGGACGACGTAGCCGCCGTAACGGCGGCGGTTCCGCGCGACGAGGCCACCGAACGCGCTCACGTAGCCGCCGCCCGCGACCGCCCGCCTCGCCGCCGTCCCGCGCACGAACTCGAGCGCGATCGACGTCAGCACGAAGGCGGCGAACGAGTACGCGAAGAGGCCTGGCAGCGACGAGCCCGCACCGAGGACGATCAGAATCGCGCCGACGACGACCGCGACCGACGCCGGAATCGCGAGCACCCGCCGGATCGAGCTCCACGACGCGCGACGCCAGGCGATCAGCGGCCCGATCCCCATCAGCAGCAGCAGCGGCAGGCCGAAGACGCGCAGGAAGAAGTCGTAGTAAGGCCTGCCGACGGTCACCGACTCGCCCCGCACGGCCTGGGTGAGGAGCGGGTAGCAGACGCCCCAGAGGATCGTCAGGCAGAGCGCGACGAGCAGCAGGTTGTTGTAGAGGAAGGTCGCCTCTCGCGAGATGACCGACTCGAGCTTCGTCTTGGCCCGCAAGAGCGGCAGGCGGTAGTAGACGAGCAGCAGGCTGGCGGCCGTGATCAGGCAGATGAAGCCGAGGAACCACGGTCCGATCGAGCTCTCGCGTGAACGAGTGGATCGAGTTGATGATCCCGGAGCGGGTCAGGAACGTGCCGAAGAGCGACAGGCAGAACGCGAGGACGACGAGGAGCATGTTCCAGACCTTCATCATCCCCTTCTTCTCCTGCACCATCACCGAGTGCAGGAACGCCGTCGCAGCGAGCCACGGCATCAGTGCGGCGTTCTCGACCGGGTCCCAGGCGTAGTAGCCGCCCCAGCCGACCTCGACGTAGGCCCAGTGGGCGCCGAGGAGCTGGCCGACGCCGAGGAACGTCCAGGCGGCGAGCGTCCAGCGGCGTGTGGCGACGATCCAGCGCTCGTCCGTCCGCCCGGAGAGCAGCGCGCCCATCGCGAACGCGAACGGGACGGTGAGGCCGACGTAGCCGAGGTAGAGCATCGGCGGGTGGATGGCGAAGTACGGGTTCTGCAGGCTCGGGTTGAGCCCGAGGCCGTCGCCCGGCGCCGCCTGGGTCTGGAAGGGGCTCGCGACGGCGACGAGCAGGAGTGCGAAGAACGACGCGACGAGGCCGAGCGTCGGCACGACCCAGGCGATCAACTCGCGGGCAGCGACCCGGTTGAAGTAGACGGCCGCGGTGGAATAGCCGAGCAGCACGAGCAGCCAGAGGAGAAGCGACCCCTCCTGCCCGCCCCAGAACGCCGACAGCGCGTAGAGCGTGGGCAGCTTGCGGCTCGTGTGATCGGCAACGTAGGTGAAGGAGAAGTCGTGCCGGGCAAGCGCGATCAGGAGCACGGCGGAGGCGACGACGGCGGCGCCGAAGGCCGCGATCAGCGCGTTCTGGGCCGAGACGGCGAGGCGCCGGCGCCGCTCGTGGGCGGCGAACGCACCGGCGACCGTCGCGTACAACGCGAGGCCGAGGCAGAGAACGAGCGCGGCGCGGCCGAGCTCAGGCATCGACCGTCAGGCTGTCTTCTTCGGGAGGTACTTCGACGGGCACTTGGTCAGCATCGAGTTGCGGTCGGCGACGAAGACGCCGTTCCGGAGCCTGCCCGTGACGAGGATGTTCTGTCCCACCTTGAAGAGCGCGCCGACGTCACCCGTGTAGACGACCGGCACCGCCGTCTTGCCTCCGATGTCACGCATCTTGAAGCGGAGACCGCCCGGGCGCGTACGAGTCGCCGCGCCTCGGCCCGACCACGGTGCCGACGATCTGGACGCGACCCACGTGACTCGTCAGCTGGCTCGGCTTGACCGTCGCCGTGCCCTGTCCCGCGATGGCGGTGTAGAGCAGGAAGATCCCGAGGGCGGCGGCGACCGAAAGCGCCACGATCAGACGCGCAGGGCTGCGCGAGACACGCACGCCGCAATTCTAGCCCCCGGACAAGTCGGGCGCCGTACCACCCCCAACGGCCGAGCTAGGTCTGCGGGGTCTCTTCGCGCCGGGGAGGTACGCGATACCCGTGCTCGTGGCAGAGCTCGCCGGGCGACTCCTCCGTCAGCGCGTCACAGTAGCCCTTGCCGTAGGCCGCGCGCATGAACGCGGCGACGATCTCGATGTTCCACTCGGTGATGTCGTCCGCCTCGCGCCAGAGGTCGGCGAGCCGGAGGTCGATGTCGAGCTCGAGGAGTTCGATGCGGGACGGTCGCTTGGGCATGGATTCAGCGTAGAACCGGGGTCGGACGGAGCTTCCTGCCGCCGGTCCCCGCTCCGCTAGCGTGCCGTGCCAATGGCCAGGATCCGCATCGGGCCTGCACGCGTCCCGTCGAAAGACAGCCCGGAGGATGCGGTGCTGCTCCTGCAGGAGCGCGGCTACACCGCCTGCGAGATCGACTGCGAAGGTGGGTTCTGGATGGACTACCCGTTCGCGGGGCGATTCGGGGAATTGGCACGTGAAGCCGGCATCGCGCTGTCGGTCCACGCGCCGATCGCGGCCTTCCTCGGCCACCGGGAGCGCGAGAAGAAGTACCGCATGGCGATCGGGATGCTCGACCATTCGGCCGGGATCGCCGTCGCCGCCGGCGCCGAGCTCGTCGTCTTCCACCCCGGCTTCCTGCTCGAGCGGCCGCGGGAGGAGGCGCTCGCGGCCGTCGTCGAGCAGCTCGCCGATCTGCGCGAGCGGCTCGAGGGCAAGGACCGTGCCGTCCCGTTCGGGGTGGAGATCATGGGCCGCGTGCGCGACTTCGGCACGGCCGAGGACGTGCTCGGAATCGCGGCGCAACTCGGCTGGGTCAGGCCCGTGGTCGACTTCGCGCACCTGCACGCGACCTCGGACGGCGGCTACACGAACGCGGACGCGTTCGCGGACGTGCTCGCCGCCGCCGACCGGATCCAGGAGCCGGACACGCCGTTCCACATCCACTTCTCGGACATCGCCTACGCGAATCGCAACGAGACCAAGCACCTTCCCTACGGGGAGGGCACGCTGCGCGCAGAGCCGCTCCGCGAGGCGCTCGACCGGTTCGAGCGGCCGGCGACCGTGATCAGCGAGTCGCCCGACGAGGAGTCGAGCCAGGCGATCCGGGCGATTCTGCTCGGCTGAGGGTCAGGCAATCCGCTCGGCGTTGTGGGCGAACGCCGAGCTCATCGCGGCTGCGGGAGCGAGCTCCGCGAGGCGCGCAGCCACGATGGGGTCGGGCCGGTCGCGCTCCCGCAGGAACTGATCGAGCCGCTCGAGGACGAAGATCTCGAGCGAGCGCCACCCTGTCTCCTGCACCGCGTCCCACGCCTCGCGGAACAGCCGTTCCGCCTCCGCGTCACGATGCTGCGCCGCCCGGATGGCCGCGAGCGAGATACGCGTCGACGCCTGTGAGGAGACGTCGTGGACGCCGACCGTCTCCATCGCCTCGAGGGCGATGCGCTCGGCCTCGTCCAGCTTGCCCTGGGCCGTGAGGACATCCGCGAGCGCACGCTGGCTCTCGCAGAGCGTGCCGCGATCCTCGATCGTCTTCAGCGTCCGGATCGACTCGCGCAGGAGCTTCTCCGCCGGCCGCTGCTCCCCTCGCTCGGACGCGAGCTCGGCCAGCCGCATGAGCGTGCGGCCGAGCGGCAGCGTGGCTCCCGCCTCGGCGAAGAGGGCGCGAGCGCGCTCGAGGCAGTCTTCGGCTGCGTCGAGGTCGCCCTGCTGGAGGCGGATGTTCCCCGCTGCGGCGAGCGCGTACGCGCGGGCGACGATGCTGCCGCTCTCCTCGGCCAGCTCGAGCGCCCGCTCCCCCAGCCGGCTTGCTTCCCGGAAGTTTCCCGACGCCAGCTCCGCGTCGGCAAGCTCACGGGTCGCCTGCGCCTCGAAGTCGACTCGCCCGATCTCCTGGGCCAGTTCGAGCGCCTTGCGGACGTACAGCTGCTGCTCGTCGAACTCACCTTGCCAGCGGGCGATCATCGACGAGACCATCAGCGCCCGGAACTGGAGCGGCTCCTCGAGCACGGCCAGTGCGCGCCGGACGAGCTCCTTCGCCCGCGGCAGGTCTGCATCGCGGTACAGCGCCACCTCGGAGAGCGCCGTCAGCGCCTTCCCCTCCGTCGCCTGGTCGCCCTGCTCCACCGCCTCGGCGGCGACCCGCTCCATCTCGGCGGAGACGGTCGGCAGGTCCTGGAGCCGCCAGGCCGCGCGCGCGGCGTCGTAGCGGCGTTCGAGCGTCGGCTCGATCTCGACGGCCCGCAGGAGCAGCTTGCGCGCGACGCGGTTCGCCTCCCTGGAGAGGGCACGGAGACCGGCCTTGGTCAGGGCCGTCGCCGCCTCGGTCACGAGCTCGGCCGGAGGCTCGCCGTCGAGCTCCTCGAGCAGGGTCACCGCGTGGTCGAGGTGGTAGGCGCGAATCTCGACCAGCTCCTCGCCGGCGTGCTCCTTCAGCCAGCTCGCGAAGCGAGCGTGGTGGTCGGCACGGGCCGACTTGGACAGGCCCGCGTAGGCCACCTCGCGGATGAGCACGTGCTTGAAGCGGAAGGCGTCCTCGCCGCTGATCGACGAGCGTGACTCGGGCAGCAGGAAGTCGCGCAGCAGCAGGTCGTCGATCGCCTCGCCGACGTCCTCGATGTCGGGCGACAGGTACTGGATCGCGCCTGCCCAGAAGACGCGACCGACGACGGCCGCACGACGGAGTACGGAGCGGTGCGGCGGCGGCAGCCGGTCGATGCGGGCGCCGATCAGCGCCTGCAACGAATCGGGGATCCGCTCGACGGTCCCGTGGCCGCCGCGCTCGAGCACCATCCTGATCGTCTCCTCGACGAAGAGCGGGTTCCCCTCCGTCTTCTCGAGCAGCGCGCGGCGCAGGTCGGGCTCGAAGCCGGCGACCTCGTCGGCCAGCAGCGCCTCGACGAGCCGTTCGCTTTCCAGGCGCCCGAGAGCCTCCAGCTCGATCGCGGTCGCCCGGACGCGGCCGCCGCCCCAGCCGGGATGGTTGTCCAGGAGTTCCGCGCGCGCGAGGCAGAGCTGGAGCAGGGGCGCCCGCACCCAGTCGGCGAGGTGCTCGACCAGCTCGAGCAGCGGCTCCTCTGCCCAGTGGATGTCCTCGAAGACGAGGACGACCGGCTGCGTCTCGGCCAGCTTCTCGACGAACGCCCGCGCTGCCCAGGCGATCTCCTGCGGCGAGCGGTCGCCCTCGAGCGCCTCGAGCACACCCGACGCGAGCCCGAGCAGGTCGGCGACGGCCTCGTCCTCGCAGCAGGCCTTGAGCTTCTCGAACGCCTCCTCGATCGGATCGTCGTCGGAGATCCCGGCGACGATCTTGACCATCTCGGCCAGCGGCCAGTACGTGATGCCCTCGCCGTAGGGCAGGCAGCGCCCGGCGAGCACCGTCGCACCCTCGAGGCCGTCGACGAACTCGCGCGCGAGTCGGCTCTTGCCGACGCCGGCTTCGCCGTAGATCGTGAACAGGTTCGCGCGCCGGTCGCGAACCGTCCGGTCGAACGTGTTCGTGAGCAGCTCGAGCTCCGACTCGCGCCCGATCAGCGGTGCGCGGATGCTGGAGGACGAGGCGCCGCGCTGACCGTCGCTCGCGCAGACCGCCCGCCACACCGGGATCGCGTCACGCAGACCCTTCAGGTCGCGCGTGCCGACGTCCTCGGCGTCGACGGCCTGGAAGGAGAGCCCGCGCGCGACAGGCCCGATCAACACCTCGCCGGGTTGCGCGTGTTGCTGCAGCCGGGCGGCGACGTTGACCGCCTCGCCGGTGACGAACGTCGACTCGGCGCCGTCGTCCACGACGACCTCGCCCGACTCGATCCCGATCCGGGCCTCGAGACCGAGCTCGCGCATCTGGTCGAGGATCGCGAACGCCGCCTTGATCGCGCGCTCGGCGTCGTCCTCGTGCGCCTGCGGGACGCCGAACGCGGCCAGCACGGCGTCGCCGGCGAACTTCTCGACCACGCCGCCGTGCGCCTCGACGGCGTGCGAGACCTCGGCGAAGTAGCGCGTCACACGGCGGCGCACGACCTCGGGGTCGGCGCTCGAGACGAGTGCGGTCGATCCGACGAGGTCCGCGAACAGCACGGTTGCGAGCTTGCGCTCCATGAACCTAAGTGTAGAAACGAGCGTGGAGGGCCCGAACGTCCCGCCTGCATCGCCTTTCCGTACGATGCAGCGCGGTGCTCGATCCGAACGTGTTCAAGGCCTACGACGTCCGGGGCCTCTACGGCAGCCAGATCGACGAGAAGGGCGCCTATGCGATCGGACGCGCCTACGCGGAGCAGTTCGAGACGCGCCGGATCGCGGTTGGTCGGGACATGCGACTTTCCTCGCCGACGATGGCGGCTGCGGTGATCGAAGGGGCTCGCGACGGTGGCGCCGACGTCCTCGACATCGGGCTTGCGGGCACCGAGATGGTCTACCTCGCCGTCGGCTCGCTCGACCTCGACGGCGGTGTCGCGGTCACGGCGTCGCACAACCCGAAGGAATACACGGGCATGAAGATCGTGCGCCAGGGCGCGTTGCCCGTGGGCGGAGAGTCGGGCCTCTTCGACGTGCGCGATCGGGCCCTCCGGGGCTTCGGGGACGTGGCCCGCCGGGGCGAGCTCACCGAACGGGACATCTCACCGGAGTACGTCGAACGGGTGCTGTCGTTCGTCGACGTGTCCGCCATCGCGCCGCTCCGGATCGTCGTCGACGCGGCGAACGGGATGGCGGGCGTGATGCTGCCGCCCGTGCTCGAGCGGCTCCCGATCGAGACGGTCCGCTGCTACTTCGACCCCGACGGGAGCTTCCCGAACCACGAGCCGAACCCGCTGCTGCCGGAGAACCGCGAGTTCATCGTCGCGAAGACGCTCGCCGAGGGCGCCGACTTCGGCGTCGCGTTCGACGGCGACGCCGACCGGTGCTTCTTCGTCGACGACGCGGGCGAGTTCGTTCCCGGCGACTTCGCGACCGCGCTCTTCGCCGAGGCCGTACTGGCGCGCGAGCCGGGCGCGAAGATCATCTACGACGTCCGCGCGAGCTGGGCCGTCCCGGACACGATCGAGTCGCTCGGCGGCGTCCCGCTCGTCAACCAGGTCGGCCATGCGTTCATCAAGCACCGCATGCGCGCCGAGGACGCGGCGTTCGGCGGCGAGGTGTCGGGCCACTACTACTTCCGCGAACTTCTGCCAGGCCGACTCGGGCGTCGTCCCGTTCCTGCTCATGCTCGAACTCGTCTCGAAGAAGGGCCGGAAGCTGTCCGAGATCCTGCGGCCGTTCCGCGAGCGCTACTTCATCACGGGCGAGCTGAACACGCCCGTGCCGGACGTCGAGCTCAAGCTCCGCGAGCTCGAGGAGCGGTTCGGGCAGGAGGGCACGGTGTCGCACCTCGACGGCGTCTCCGTCGACGCGGACGACTGGCACTTCAACGTGCGGCCGTCGAACACGGAGCCTCTGCTCCGGCTGAACCTCGAGGGGCGCTCTCAGGAGCTGATGGAACGCAAGCGTGACGAGGTGGTCGCCGTCATCCGCGGCTGAGCCGCACCGCCTCGGCCACGCGCTCGACCGAACGCGCGGTCATCGGCTGGGGCAGCACGATCGCGTGGGCGAAACCCAGCTGCTCGTACTCGGCGAGAGCGGCGGCGACCTCCTCCACGGAGCCTGCGAGCGAGTCGCCGTCGTCGTCCTCCGTCTCCTGCGCAGGGTCGCGAACGACGATGCCCACGGTGCGCTCGAGGTCGGCCCGATCCCGGCCCGCGGCGGCGAGCGCGGCGTCCATCCCGTCGACGCGCTCGCGGAAACGGTCGTCCGGCAGGCCGTACCAGGCCGTGTTCCAGGCATCCGCCCACTTCGCGGTCAGCCCGTGCATCCGCGGCTTGTGCGACGCCACGAGGACCGGGATGCGGCGCGCCGGAGGCGGCACGAGCACGCAGTCGGCGACCGAGTGGTAGCGACCCTCGAAGGTCACCTGCTCGCCGCGGACGAGGCGCGCGACGATCTCGAGCCACTCCTCGAAGCGGCTGACCTTGTGGTCGGTCGGAAAGCCGAACGCCTCGTACTCGGGGTCGTGCCAACCCGCCCCGACGCCGAGGATCAGGCGGCCCCCCGAGACCTCGTCGAGCGCGGCCGCCATCTTCGCGACCATCCCCGGGCTGCGGAAGGACGCGCAGAGGACGAGCGGCGCGATCTGGACGCGCTCCGTGACGGCCGCGAGCGCGCTCAGGAGCGTCCAGGCCTCGTTCATCCCCACGAGCTCGCCTTCGGGAGGCTTGTAGAGCAGGTGGTCGGCGAGCCACACCGAGTCGAGCCCTTCCGCCTCGGCCGCCAGGGCCAGGTCGCGTGTCAACGCCCAGCTCGCGCCGTCGTGACCGCCGACCGGAAGCATGATCCCGACCTTCACGGCGCGCAGTCTACGGGCGGGAGCGCGTTAGGCTCAGCTCGTGCCGTCCACCCGCAAGCCGCCGTTCAAGCTGTCCGCCCGGACGCGTGTCGGGTTCTCGGACACGGACGCGCAGGGCATCGTCTACTACGGCCGCTACAACCCGTACTTCGACCTGGCGCGCGTCGAGTACCTGCGCCGGCTGGAGCTCCTGCACGCGCAGACAGACATGGACTTCGTGATGCGCGCGAACACCGTCGAGTACTTCGCGCCGGCGGTCTTCGACGACCAGATCGAGATCTTCTGCCGCATCGCCAGGATCGGTCGCACGAGCCTGAAGTACGAGTTCGCCGCCTATCGCGAGCCCGACGACGTGCTCATGGTCACGGCGACGCAGACGGTCGTCCTCGTCGATCTCGACGAGCGCCGCGCACAGGAGATCCCCGGCTGGCTCCGGGAGCGAATCGCCGCCTTCGAGGGCGACGACCTCGACGCCTGACCTCGATGGGGTTCCCCCGTCCGGGTGACGACGCGCCCTTGGGAATGCGGCTTTGCGTCGCCGATCCCTCGAAAGGGTGACCCCGCTCACGCGCGGCTCGACACCCATCCGGGGGATAGCGGGCGGAATCCCCCGAACAGGGGAGAGCTGCTTCGCGGAGGATCGTCTGCAAGGTTCTCGAGATTGCGGAGTCTCAACGCCTGACACCGCAAACCCGTCGACCGGGGGGACGACATGGCAGAACGCCGACGCACGAGCCAGGCCAAGGGAGGGTTCATGTGCGAATGCGGCGCGAGTCTGTGTGACCAGCGCGTGCCGCTGTCCGCGTCCGACTACGAGCTGCTGACCGGGATCGAGCCTGTCCTTGTCGAGGGGCACGGCCCACGACGCGGCGGATCGCTAGGAGATTGCCCTCTGTGCGGCGGGAGCCAGCGGCGGCAGCGGCGGCAGCGGCGGTAGCGGCGGAGGAGGAGGCAGCGGCGGGACCGGCGGGGGCAAAGGCGGAACCGGCGGCACGGGCGGAACCGGCGGCACAGGCGGAACCGGCGGAACCGGCGGAACCGGCGGAACCGGCGGAACCGGAGGCACCGGCGGCAGCGCCGGCGGGTCGATGGGCGGCGGCTCCGGGAGCGGCGGGACCGGAGGCAGCGGAGGAAGCGGCGGCAGGCCGACCGACGGGATCACGCTGGCCGGGTCGGGCACAGAGGGCAGACCCGGCGGCGGCGTTGCCGATCCTGATCCCGAACCTTGCTTCTTGCCGGGGGACGGACGGCGCGCGACCGCGCCTGCGCCTGCCTTCGCCGCCGAGCTCGAACTGCTCGACGCCGCGTGCTGGGCGGGGCCCGATGCAGCAGCGGCCGAGACGCCGGCGGCGGAACTCACGGAGGTCCCGGTGACGCCCGGGCCCGAACCGGAGCCCGAAGCCGAAGCTCCGCCGCCGCCGCCGCCCGCCGGCGGGGAACCGCCTCGCGCCGCCGAACCGTTGCCTGCGGCCGCGCGCGAGGATGCACCGCCGGCCGAGACGGTGCCCGAGGCGCGCACCGGCGTACGCGCAGCGACACCGCCTCGAGCCGGCGTGGCGGCCGCGGGACCCCCACTCGCAGCGGCCGTCGGGGCGTCGGGGCGCGATGCGTGCGCGCCCTGGGTGGTGAGGCTGATGGCGACGCCGCCGCCGATCGCGGCGACGAGAGCAGCTGTCCCGGCTGCAAGGCCGGCGCCTCCGGAGACGCCGCCGAGCCCGCGGAACACGTTGACGAGCCACCTGAACGGGAGGAAGCCCGCGATCGCCCGGCCGGACTTCTTCACGGAGTCGGTCAGCGCCTGAGCCAGATGTCGCCGCGCGCGGAAGATCAGGGTCTCGACCGCCGAATGGGAGACGTCGAGCGCTTCGGCGATCTCCGCGTAGCTCATCCCCTGCCACTCGCGCAGGAGCAGCGGCCGGCGCAGGTTCGGCGGCATGTCGGCGAGCGCATCGTCGAGACCGAACAGCTCGTCGGCGTCGGGCGTGTGCGCGGGGGCGCGGTCGGCGAGGGCGTCGATGTCAGCCGGCGTCTCGACCCTCGCGCGCCGCGACGACCCGAGCCGGCGAGACAGGCACACGTTGTGGGCGATCTTGTACAGCCACGGCCCTTCGAACTCGGGCACGACGCCCTTGCGCATCGCGGTCGTGACCCTGAGGAACGTGTTCTGCACCGCGTCCTCGGCTTCCTCGCGGGAGCGCAGCTGTCCCAGGCAGTACCGGAGGATCCGGTCGCCGTACTCGGCGTAGAGTCGCGCCGCCTCCTGATCGGATGCGTGACTGCTCGCCGTCGTCTGGTGCTGGGAGTGTGCCAAGGGGGGATCCGCGGCCGATTCAGGCGCGGTAATACCCAAATTCGCCCACCTTTAACAGGGCGCTAGCTGTCGACGCGATCCGTGACGTACACGTCGGTCGTGTACGGGATCGAGATCGGCTCCGGGAGACCGTCTGCGGCCTCGAGTACCTGGCTGAGGACATCCGCGCGCGCGTCGGGATCGAGGATCGCGATGAAGCTCGTGGACGCGATCCGGTCGACGAGATGCGCGCGAGAGAGTCGCTGGACGTACGGCCAGGAGCGGTGCTCGACCGGGCCGAACAGGCTCCCGGTGAGCAGCCCGGTCGGATCGAAGCTCCGATGCGAGCGAACATCACCGCCGTGCGGCGCGAGGATCTCCTGGATCCGTGCCTGGAGCGGATCGGCGAGGTCGCGCATGTTCCAGATCAGCGCCAGCGAGCCACCCGGCCGGAGCACGCGGTGGATCTCCCGCAACGCGGGCTCGACCTGGAACCAGTGAAACGCCTGGCCGCACGTCACCGCGTCGACGCTTCCTTCCGGAAGCGGAATGGCTTCCGCCGTGCCGTCGAACGCGTCGACGTCGGGGAGCGCCGAGAACAGCTGCTCGCGCATCTCGTCGATCGGCTCGACCGCGACCACGCGCGCGCCGGAAGGAACGAGCGCACGGGTCAGCTTGCCCGTCCCGGCAGCGAGATCGAGCACGTCGCGACCCTCCTCGAGCCCGAGCCGCCCGATCATCCACGCGATCGCCTCCTGCGGATAGCCCGGACGGCCTCGTTCGTATGCGTCTGCCGCCGCCGCGAAGCCCGCCGCCGCTGCCGGGTGGATGTCACTCATGGGCGGTGGGCGACGCTCACGACGGGGTCACGCGGTAGGCGTCGAAGACGGAGTCGATGTTCCGGAGCGCATTCAGAAGCGGCCGCAGCGACTTCACGTCGCCGATCTCGGCCGTGTACCAGTTCTTGGCCAGCTGATCCTCGACCATGCCGCCGTAGGCGACGATGTTGGCGCCGTGCTCGGCGAAGGTGCGGGCGACGTCCTCGAGCAAGCGCGGGCGGTCCCACGACGAGACGGCGATCTGGACGCGGAAGCTCTGGGCCGCGTCGCCGTCCCACGAGACGGACGTGATCCGCTCCGCGTTCTTCCGCAGCGCTTTCACGTTCGGGCAGTCGTCGCGGTGGATCGTGATGCCCTTGCCGAGGGAGATGTAGCCGAGGATCGGGTCGCCCGGCACCGGCGTGCAGCACTTGGCGAGACGCACGAGCACGTCCTCCACCCCGTCCACCTTGACGCCGACGGCCCCGCTCGTCGCCGGCTGGGCGCGGGTCGGCTTGAGCGGCAGGGACACATCCTCGGCCACCTCGTCCGTCTTCAGCCGCTGGATGACCTTCTTGACGATCTGCGACGGCTGCAGCTTCCCGGAGCCGAGGGCGATGTAGAACTCGTCGGCCTTCTTGAAGCCCGTCTCGCGAATCACCTGCGCGAGCACTGCCGAGCCCTGGAGCTTCTTGATCGGCAGGTTCTGGCGCTTGAGCGCCTCCTCGAGCGCCTCCCGGCCCTTCTGCTCGGTCTCCTCGCGGGTCTCGCGCGAGAACCACTGCCGGATCTTGTTCCTCGCCCGCGACGACTGGGCCAGCGACAGCCAGTCGCGCGACGGCCCGCGGCCCTGCTTCGAGGTCATGATCTCGACGAAGTCGCCGCTCTTGAGCCGGTAGTGCAGCGGGACGATGCGGCTGTTCACCTTCGCCCCGGCCATGCGATGGCCGACGTCGGTGTGCACGGCGTACGCGAAGTCGACCGGTGTCGAGCCGGCCGGCAGCGTCTTCACCTCGCCCTTCGGCGTGAACACGTAGACCTCGTCGTCGAACAGGTCGGTGCGGAAGGTCTTGATGAACTCGCGCGGGTCGGCCTCGTCGGCCTGCCAGTCCATCACCTGCTCGACCCACTTCGTCCACTCCTCGTCCGCCTTGCCCTTGCGTCCGCGCTTGTAGATCCAGTGCGCGGCGATGCCGAACTCCGCCTCGCGGTGCATCTCGCGCGTGCGGATCTGGATCTCGAGCGGCTTCCCCTCCGGCCCGACGACGGTCGTGTGCAGCGCGCGGTAGCGGTTCAGCTTCGGCATCGCCACATAGTCCTTGAAGCGGCCGGGCATCGGCTTCCAGAGCGAGTGAATCAGGCCGAGCGCGCCGTAGCAGTCCCGCGTCCCCTCCTCGCCGTCGCGCTCGACGATCACGCGCATGGCGGTCAGGTCGTAGATCTCGTTGAACTCGCGGCCCTTGCGGACCATCTTGTCGTAGATGGAGTAGAAGTGCTTCGGCCGGCCGGCGATGTCGGCGGGGATGTCGGCCTTCTCGAGCTCGCGCGTCAGGATCCGCGAGGCCTTCTTGACGTGCTCCTCACGGTCACCCCTGCGCTCGGCGACCATGGCGCTGATCTCCGCGTACTTCCGGGGATGCAGCGTCTCGAACGCGAGGTCCTCGAGCTCCCACTTCATCGCGTGGATGCCGAGGCGGTGCGCGATCGGCGCGTAGACCTCGAGCGCCTCCTTCGCCTTCTGGATCTGCTTCTGCTTGCCGAGGTACTCGATCGTCCGCATGTTGTGGAGCCGGTCGGCGAGCTTGATCAGGATGACGCGCGGGTCCTGCGCCATCGCCACGATCATCTTCCGGTAGTTCTCGGCCTCCGCGTGCTCACGGCTCTGGAACTGGATCCGCGTCAGCTTGGTGACTCCGTCGACGAGCTTCGCGACCTCGTCGCCGAACTCGGCGCGCAGCGTCTCCGTCTCGACGCCCGTGTCCTCGACGACGTCGTGCAGCAGCGCTGCCGTGAGCGTCTCCTCGTCGAGGTGGAGCTCGGCCAGGATGGTCGCGACCGCGAACGGATGCTCGATGAACGGCTCGCCCGAGCGCCGCGTCTGACCCTCGTGCGCCCGCGCAGCGAAGGCGAAAGCCCTCTCCAGAAGCGGCCGGTCGACGTCGGGCTTGTACGCCTCGACGTCGGCGATCAGCTGGTCGAGGAGATCCTGGTGCTCGGCAGACTGGACGGCTGCCATACCCAAAGTGTACTTCCGCCCCCAAACGGAGGATCCGGCCGCGCGCGCTAGCTGCCGAAGGAAGTGGTGGATCGGGCACGAACATGGCCGTCTTGCTCACACGTCTCACAGAACGGCGCCGCAGGCGCCAGCTTCGCCGCGTTGCGCGGCTCCTCGTCGAGCTCGACGCGGCGGGCCTTCGCGCTCGCGGCCCCCGCCGGGCCCTGCGCGCCTCGATCCGGACCCACTAGCTAGGCCGCTTCGGCGAGAACCGGCGCAGCGTCCGGTTCGAGCAGCGCCCGGAACGTCTCCGACTCGAGCAGGCTCCGCCAGCCCGTGCTGTCGAGGCCGGGCTCGACCAACCCGAGCTCCTCGAACACTGCCCGAGCCGTGTCGCTCCACTCCTCGGGCCCGGCGCGCCACTCGGCGGCGAGCTGCGCGCGCAGCACGAGGTAGCGCTCGGGCGACTCGAAGATCCGGCGGACGACGAGCTGGGGCGCGGTCGTGCCGTTCCACGTGTTCGCCTCGAGCCGGAAGGCGACGTCATAGGTGCCGGGCCGGCGCCAGCGGTCGAGCTGCGTGCCGAAACCGAACGCGATCGCACCGCCTGCCGGCCCGCACTCGTCCGCAGCGCGGAAGCGGAGGTGCTTGCCCTCGCCCACGGTCTGCAGATCGGTGAGCTCGCAGCCCGCGACGAGCAGGGTCACGCCCGGGTTTCCGAGCCCGAACGGCGCCAGCCGGCGGAGCTCGTCCGCGAGCGCGAGCGTGCACGCGCGCCCGGGGACGACGGCGTCGACGACGAGCGGTGCCGCGAGGTCGTCGTCGGTCAGCGCCGCGTCCGCATGGGCCGCGAACGCGGCGGCGAACGCCTCGACGCTCTCGGGCCTGATCGAGAGGCCGGCGGCCGCGCGGTGGCCGCCGAAGCGCTCGAGGTGCGAGGCGCAGGCGCCGAGCGCGCCGTGGAGATCGAAGCTCGGAATCGAACGGCCCGACCCCTTCCAGTCCCCGTCCGTGCCGGCGATCAGCACGATCGGGCGGCGGTAGCGTTCGACGAGGCGCGACGCGACGATGCCGATCACGCCCTCGTGCCAGGTCTCGTCGGCCAGCACGTAGCCGCGCTGTGCCCGGCGGGCGGGCGGCCACGCCTCGACCTGGTCGACCGCCGAGCGGAGGATCCGGTCTTCGACCATCTGACGGTCGCGGTTCAGCTCCTCGAGCCGCTGTGCGAGCCGTGCGGCTTCGTCCGGGTCGTCCGTGAGCAGGAGCTCGAGCGCCGCCTCGGGCCGGCAGAGGCGACCGGCGGCGTTGATCCGCGGCGCGAGCCGGAACGCGACCGCGCCCTCGTCGACCGTCGCGGGGTCGACCCGTGCCGTCCGCATCAGCGCCGCGATGCCGGGCCGGCGCGCCAGCTTCAGCTGCGCGAGGCCGGTGATCGCGAGCGCGCGGTTCTCGTCGACGAGCGGCACGACGTCGGCGATCGTCGCGAGCGCGACGAGATCGAGCTGGTCGTCGAGGCCGGGCACGTCGAGCGCCAGCGCGAGCTTGTAGGCGACGCCCGTGCCGCAGAGCTCCGGGAACGGGTAGTCCGACGGCCGCGTGGCGACGATCGGGCAGTCGGGGAGCTCGTCACCCGGACGGTGGTGGTCCGTCACGACCACCTCGAGACCGAGCCGTTTCGCCTCGGCCACCTCTGCGACCGCGGTGATGCCGCAGTCGACGGTCAGGATCAGCCCGTACCCCTCCTCGGCCAGGCGGGCCATCGTCTGCCCGGACAGGCCGTAGCCCTCCTCGAACCTGCTCGGCAGGTGCCAGCCGACGTCGGCGCCGAGCGCGCGGAGCGAGCTCACCGCGAGCGCCGTGGCGCAGATGCCGTCGACGTCGTAGTCGCCGTGCACGCAGATCCTCGTGCCGGCTTCGATCGCCCCGCGGATCGCAGCGCAAGCCGCGTCGACGTCACCGAGGAGCCGCGGGTCGTGGCCCGGCAGGGAGCCGTCGAGGAAGCGCTGCGCCGCATCGGCATCCGCGTATCCGCGGCGGAGCAGCACGCGCGCGGTCGTCTCGCTGACGCTGAGCGAGCCGGCGAGGCGCCGAGCTTCGCCGGGAGAGCCTGTGGCGACGGTCCACTGCATCCCGAGCCACGCTACGGCGCGCGCCGGACGGAACCAGCCGGAGGGACGCGGCTATCCTGGCCGGGCGGTGACAGAGACCAACTACTGCTCCGGCGAGGACTACGAAGTCGAGTTTCTCTCCTACCGGTTCC
This sequence comes from uncultured Actinomycetes bacterium, assembly GCA_963765295.1. GTDB lineage: Bacteria > Actinomycetota > Thermoleophilia > Gaiellales > Gaiellaceae > PALSA-612. The sequence continues at coordinate 142,491 of CAVXVO010000005.1, read as the reverse complement.
AGTTCAATCGCGAGGATTTCCAGGAGCGGGTCGTCGCAGCGGCGGTCAAGCTCGGGCTCCTCGGTCGCAACGAGCTGGACGAGGACGAGACGTCGGATCTCGTCGAGCTCGCGGCGGACGGACGGATCGAGGCGCCGCGCAGCGGGCTCGGTTCGTACCTCGTGCGTCACTGGGAGCGTGTGTCGCTCGTGGATGGAGAATCGCTCGTCTACTGGCTCCGGAAGCTCGTGTTCCGCGGCGCCTGGCTCGACCACCGCGTCAAGGAGGGCCGGCTCGAAGTGGCCTGGGACGACAGCGCGTCGGATTTCGCGTATCGCGACCCGCGCGGCGACCGAGCCCTGCTCGAGCTCGCCCCCGTGCCGTCCTGGCACGAGCTCCAGTTCCGCCGCTGAAGCCGGCTATTCCGCGGGCGGCTTCGAAAAGCCGAACGGCGGATGCTGCTCCGGCGGCGCGAGGCTGAGGCGGGCGATCGCGCCGACGGGGATCACGATCTCCTCCTTCGGGCTCGTGTGGGGCCTGAGCGTGACGAAGCCGAAGCCCGGCTCCGGGAGGATCGACTCGAGCGGGATCACCGAGCCGTCGCGGAGCTCGATCTCGACCTGTACCTCGCCGCCGGGCAGCTCTTTCGCGAAACGGGCGATCTGGCGCAGGACGCGCTCGACGAACGCCTCGATGGACGGCTCCGCCGCGCCGGGAATCCACAGCTCGGGCACTGCAGGAAGGCTAGAACAGCGAGCCGTGCTCGCGCGCAGCGGCCGCCGCGCCGACGTGGGCGCGGCCGAGCTCCGTGACGATGCGGCCGCGCGGCGTGCGCTGGATGAAGCCGAGCTGGAGCAGGTACGGCTCGTAGACGTCCTCGATCGTGTCGGTCTCCTCCCCGAGCGCGACGGCTAGAGTCGACAGTCCGACGGGGCCGCCGCCGAACTTCTCGACGATCGCCTCGAGGAGCGCGCGGTCGGAGCGCTCGAGCCCGTGCTCGTCCACTTCCAGGAGGTCGAGGGCCTCGTGCGCGATGCCGGCCGTGACCGCGCCCTCGTGGCGGACCTCGGCCACGTCGCGAACGCGGCGCAGGATGCGGTTGGCGACGCGCGGTGTACCCCGCGAGCGGCGGGCGATCTCCTCGGCGGCCTCGTCGGCGATCTCGACGGCCAGGATCCGCGCGGAGCGCCGCACGATGCGCGCGAGCTCGTCGGGCGCGTAGTAGTCGAGCCGAAACGTCATCCCGAAACGGTCGCGGAGCGGCGTCGTCAGCAACCCCGTCCTCGTGGTCGCGCCGACGAGCGTGAACGGGGGCAGGTCGAGGGCGAGCGTCCGCGCCGCCGGGCCCTGGCCCATGACGATGTCGATGCGGAAGTCCTCGAGCGCCGGATAGAGCATCTCCTCGGCGGCGCGGGTGAGGCGGTGGATCTCGTCGATGAAGAGCACGTCCCGCTCCTCGAGCGAGGTGAGGATCGCGGCGACGTCCTTCCGCTCGAGCGCCGGGCCGGCGACGGTGCGCAGACCGACGCCGAGCTCCTCGCGGATGACGTGGGCGAGGCTCGTCTTGCCGAGTCCCGGCGGGCCGGCGAGCAGGACGTGGTCGAGCGCCTCGCGGCGGGACCGCGCGGCCTCGAGGGCGATCGAGAGCTGCTCCTTGATCCGCTCCTGGCCGACGAAGTCGTCGAGCTTCCTCGGCCGCAGCGACCGGTCGAGGTCCTCCTCGTCGACCTGCAGTGCCGGCGCGAGGAACTGGGAGCTCATGCCCGCTCCCGGTGCCGGCAAAGCCGGCGCCGCCGCTCATTGGTGAGCTCCGTCGAGCCTACGCTCATGCAGCCCTCCTGAGGGCGAGCCGCACGCGCTCCTCGGCGGGCAGGTCGGGATCGACGTCGGCGAGGGCGCGCTCGGCATCGACGAGCGAGTAGCCGAGCTCGACGAGCGCGTCGCGCGCGACGAGCTCGGGCGCACCCGGGGCGGCCGGCTCCAGGGCGGACGAGGCGAGCTTCTCCTTCAGCTCCAGCACGACGCGCTGCGCCGTCTTTCGGCCGATGCCGGGGATCGCCTCGAAGCGGGCCGTGTCCTCGAGCGCGATCGCGCGGCGGAGCTCCGCGGGCCGCGACCCGGACACGATCGCGAGCGCGACCTTCGGGCCGACACCGGAAACCGACAGCAGGTGCTCGAACAGGTCCCGCTCCTCGCCGTCTGCGAACCCATAGAGCTGCAGCGCGTCCTCGCGAACGTGCAGGTAGGTCTCGACCGTGACCTCGCCGCCGCCGGCCGCCGCCCGGAGCGCCGTCGGCGTCGCCTGCACGAGGTAGCCGACGCCGCCGACGTCGAGCACGAGGCTGTCGCCGCGGCGGGCGACCGGGATGCCGCGCAGCCGGCCGATCACGACGCCACCCGCTGGAGCGGCGACGCGAGCGCGTGGCAAATGGCGACGGCGAGCGCGTCGGCTGCGTGATGGGGTGTCGGGAGGTCGCTCAGGCCGAGGATCGACTTCACCATCCGCTGCACCTGGCCCTTCTCGGCGCGACCGTACCCGCAGACCGCCTGCTTGACGGTGCTCGGCGCGTACTCGCGGCAGTCAACGGCGACGAGCCCGCACGCGACGAGCACGGCGCCGCGGGCCTGCCCGACAGAGAGTGCGATGCGGGCGTCGGCGCCGACGAACGACTCCTCGAGCGCGACGGCATCCGGGGCGTGCTGGTCGATGAGGTCGCGTACGCCCTCGAAGAGCTTCCTCAGGCGCTGTTCCGGCCGCTCTCGGGCGCTCGTGCGCCACCACCCGAAGTCCACGGCCCTGAGGCGCCCGTGGTCGTCGTGGACGATTCCGTATCCGCATGCCGCCGTTCCCGGGTCGATGCCGAGGACTTTCACGTGCAGAGGTTAGGCGGGACGGCGGACGTTCCTTCCGCCCGCAACGAGGCGCGCTCAGCCCGCAGAGATCGTCACGAAGCGGCTGAGCGAGCGAGCGCGGCCGGCCGAGTCGGTCACGGTGACGCGCGCCGCGAACCGGCCCGGCCGCGTGTATACGTGAGAAGTCGCTTTCCCGATCGCGGTCGTTCCGTCCCCGAAGCTCCAGTGGATCGAGCTGACGGCCGACCAGACGTCCTTCGCCGCGACCGTGAACGCGAGCCGCCTCCCGACGGTGCCGGCTGCCGGAAGCGAAAGCTTGTCGAGCGTCGGGGGAGCGCCGTCGTAGCCTGCACCCTGGATCACGAACGACTCGCCCACGAAGCGAGCCCACGCGACGGCCCCGTCGCCGTCGGGGTCGAGCGCGACCTCGGGGGTCAGCGCGTCGGCGCCTGCCGCGGAGATGCTTCGGGCCGCCGACCACGTGCTCGTGCCGGCGGGCAGCACGGCGGCCTGCACACGGGACACGCCCCCGACAGCGTGCGCCCAGACCGCGAGCGCGGAACCACGGGCATCGATCGCGACCTCGGGCGCCAGCGCTCCGGAGCCGGCGTTCTGGAGCACCGCGGGCTTCGTCCACGTCTTGCCGGGCCGACGAACCGACGCCATCACCGAGAGGCCGGACGCGCTCGAGCTCGTCCACACGATGACGCCGTCGCCGCGCCGGTCGGTGGCGATCTGCGGAGCGACGGCGGCCGGCGCGGTCGGGAAGAGCTGCCGGACCGGGCTCCACGTACCGGACGAGGCATTCCGCGTCGTGGTCTCGAGGCCGGTGGTCATGCCGAGCGATCGCGCCCAGACCGCAGTCACGTCGTTCGTGCCCTCGAGCGCGAGCTCCGGCGTGATCGAACCGGCCTGGTCGGCGCCGGACAGCGCCAGGGGCTTCGACCACGTCCCGTCGGACTGCCTGGAGGACGTGAACACGCGATAGCCGGAGCCGTTCGTCACCGTCCAGACCGCGGTCGCGATTCCCGAGCTGTCGATCACCACGGCCGGCGCGGCCGTGCCGGGCCCGATCGCGTCGATCGGGGCGGCCGCCTGCCACGACCCCCCGGCCGGACGGTACGCGGCCTCGATCGTCCAGCCTCGAATGCTGACGCTTGCCCAGACTGCGACCGTGTCGCCTCGCGCGTCGACGGCGACGCGAGGTGCCTGCGCGTCGCGGCCCGACGACGACAGCGACGCGGGGATCGACCAGACGCCGGTGTGGGGATCGCGGTCCGACGTCTGCGTGATCAGGTTCTTGCCGTCGTAGCGCACCCAGAGCGCGACGACATTCGAGCCGGCGACCGCGACCTGCGGCGACGCAACGTGATCAGCCGGTGTCGACAGTACGCGCGGGCCTCCCCAGGACCCGGAGGCGGGCCGGTAGACCGCCTGCACGGTCCAGGCCGACCCCTTCGCCTGCGCCCAGACGACGACGGTGTCGCCCTTGGCGTCGAGCGCCACGGCGGGAATGACGCTGTCGGCGGCGGCTGCGGACAGAGTGCGCGCAGGCAGCGGCCTGGGCGGTGCAGGCGCGGCGGCCGACGCCGCCACGGCGATAGCGGCGAGCACCATTGCTCCGCTCGCAAGGGCGAGCGCCAGGATCGAAAAGCGCGTTGCACGACGGCACGCTCGGCTACGGAGGCCGGCCAAAGCCGTACTCATGGTAATGGGGGAAACCATGTTTCCCCCATTTGCCCCCTTCTTTTGCGCAGCGCGTTTCCTGCGGCCCGAGCTACGCCGGGGCCAAGCCCCGGCTGCGCCCCAAGCTCGAATCGCGTGGCGAATCAGGAGGCAACGGTTTCGAGGACGGCTTCGGGTATGTCGAAGTTCGCGTACACGTCCTGGACGTCGTCGTTTTCCTCCAGCGCGTCCAGGAGGCGGAGGATCTTGCGGGCGTCGGCCTCGTCCTCGACCGTGACGTTCGTCTTCGGGACGAGCCCGACCTCGACCGACTCGACGGGGAAGCCCGCGCCTTCGATCGCCTCGCGCACGCCGGAGAGCGCCTCCGGGGCGGAGCTGATCTCGAAGCTCGAGCCGTCGCGCTCGACGTCGTCAGCCCCTCCGTCGGCCGCGGCCAGCGTCAGCTCGTCCTCGTCGACGCCCTCGGCGGGCACGAGCACGATGCCGCGCCGCTCGAAGAGCCACGCGACCGACCCCGAGCCGCCCAGGTTGCCGTCGTTCTTGTCGAAGATGTGGCGCACGTCGGCCGCGGTGCGGTTCTTGTTGTCGGTCAGCGCCTCGACGATCAACGCGACGCCGGCCGGCCCGTAGCCCTCGTACACGATCGACTCGTACGCGTCGCCGTCACCCTCGCTCCCGGCGCCACGCGCGATCGCGCGCTCGATGTTGTCCTTGGGCATCGAGTACGAGCGGGCCTTCTCGATCGCGTTCTGGAGCGCGAGGTTGGCCGTCGGGTCGCCGCCTCCCTCCCGCGCGGCGACGATGATCGCCCGCGTCAGCTTCGAGAACAGCTTGCCGCGCTTGGCGTCGGCCGCGCCCTTCTTGTGCTTGATCGACGACCACTTGCTGTGCCCGGACACGGAATCAGATGGTAGCGCCGGGCTGCTGTGGTCAGCCGCGGGTGAGCAGTCGCGCGACCTCGTCCGCCCTCGGCCATTCGATCGGCACCCCGGCCGTGTCCACCACGCCGGCCCCGGGCTCCGCCCGCGCGACGACGGCAGCTGCGTGGTTTTCGCGGGCGAAGGCGTCGAGCGCGTCGTGGATCCCGCCGGGCGGAAACGCCGCGAGCAGCGTCCCGGACGCGAGCGTTCCCCACGGGTCCGCGCCGAGAGCACGACAGACCTCGAGGCCCGGATCGAACCACAGCACGCTCTCGCGCTCGACGACGATTCTCACGGCCGCTGCGCGCGCCATCTCGTGGAGCCCACCGGCGAAGCCGCCCTCGGTCGGGTCGTGCAGCGCGGTCGCTCCGAGGGCGGTCGCGAGGAGCGCAGGCTCGACCACGGAGATGCCCGGGCACTCGAGAGCTTCGCGGGCAGCCGCGAGGACGGACGGGTCGAGGCCCTGCAGCTTTGCCGACGCCTCCCGTGCGAGCACCGCGGCGCCTTCGATCGGCGCCGCCCGGACCTGCACGAGGACGTCGCTGGCAGCGAGCCCCGCCGTCGTGACCACCCTCCCGCTCTCGGCCATACCGAGCATCTGACCGACGACGACGGGCCGGGCCACGGCTCCGGTCACCTCCGTGTGCCCGCCGACGAGGTGGGCGCCGAGCTCCGACAGCGCACGTCGGATCGAGCCGAAGAGCTCGCGAACGGTCTGCTCGTCCGTGCCAGGAGGCACGAGCACGACCGCCATGAACCATCGCGGCCGGGCGCCGGTCACCGCAACGTCGTTCGCGTTCACGATCACGGCGAGTCGACCCGAGTCCTCGCTCGTCAGCGTGATCGGATCGGCTGCCGCGACCAGGGCGCCCGCGGGGACATCGATCGCGCACGCGTCCTCACCGATCCGGGCTCCGAGCAGCAGCTCGGGGGGCGTCGGCCCCTGGTCGCGAAGGAGCTCGACGAGCAGCTCGAACGGGAGCTTGCCCGCGGCCAACGGCTTCGCGTTCGTCGGCTTCACCGGGAGGAGACTACGTTTGGATGCCGGCCAGGAAGTCGCCGACCGCGGCGGCAAAACGCTCCGGCTGCTCGACGAAGACGAAGTGCCCGCAATCGGCCAGCAGCACGAGCTCGGCGTCGCCGATGCCCTCGGCGAGCTCACGCGCACAGACGGGCCCCGTGATGAAGTCGTCCTCGCCGGTGATCACGAGCGTCGGCGCCGTGATCCGGGGCAGGTCGGGGCGCAGGTCGAACGTCGAGACGATCTCGTCGTTGAACAGCTTGAGCGCGTCGCCGCACGGGATTTCGCCCTCGAGGAGCGCGAGGTGGCGGCGCTCACGCTCGCCGAACCGCGCGAAATAGAAGGGCAGCTCCCGAAGCGTGATCGCCCCCAGCTCCTCGTCCGATCCCCACTCGCCCGCCTGCTCGGCGCGAAGAGCTTCCGCCGCGTCCTCGTACCACGGCTCGCCGGCCCTCGCCTCGATCCCCGCCTGCATCGCGGCCTCCTGCTCCGACTGGAAGCGCGCCAGGGTGCTGGCGAGAACGAGCCGCTCGACGCGTCCCGGGTGCCGGGCCGCATACGCCTGGGCGACGACGCCGCCGTGCGAGTGACCGAGCAGGAGCAGGCGCTCGAGCCCGAGGTGCGCGCGGAGCTCGTCGAGGTCGGCGACGTAGTCCTCGGTGGCGTACGCCCGGCGGTCGTCGGGCGGGTCGGAGCCCTCCGTCCCGCGGGGGTTCAGCATCACCAGCGTGAAGCGGTCCGCGAGCCCGGCGAAGTCGCCGAAGTACCGCGAGGAGAAGCCGGGGCCGCCCGGGTGGCAGACGAGCACAGGGCCTGCGCCGCTCCGCCGGTAGGCGAGTCGGCGGCCGTCGGCGGTCGTGAGCGCGTCCACGCGGCGAGCCTATCTACGACGCCGTCACCTCGCTGATCCTCGCGCCGAACGGCTTCGTCGGGTCGCCGGTGTCGAACTGGACGAGCTTCGTGATCCAGATCATGTACAGGCGGCGGGGCTCCGCGACGTGCAGCGTGAACGTCGTCTTGCCACCGACGGTTTGCGGGGACGAAACGACGTGAAACGCACCGTCGAACGCCGCCGCCTCGACCACGGCGGTGAATCCCGGGGTCGAGGTCTGGATCGTCAGCGACCCGAGCCTGGCCGGCGTCGGCCTGGTCAAGAGGACGAGCCCGACCCCGTGCTTCAGGTTGCCGAACGCCGCCGTCGTGTAGTGCTCGGTCTGCCAGGACGTGCCCGTCGAGCCGTCGGTCGCCAGCCCGACGAGGTCGTTCCGCTCCTGGCCGTCACCGGGCGGCGGGTCGTACGTGGAGAACCCGCGGAGCTGCACGTCAGTCGCAGCGGGAGGCGTGTTGGCGACCCCGTTCGTCTCGTGGGCGCGCCCGAAGGCGTAGTAGGCACCGATACCGATCGCTGCCAGCAGGAGCAGAGCAGCCAGGGCGACGACCGGCAGCCGGGAGCGCCGTCGCCGGGGCGCGCGATCCGCCGACTCGGCGAGCGGCAATCCGTCGGGAAGGATCATCGTCTGCGCCGTGTCCGGTGTCGGCAGCTCGCTCCGGCAGGCGACGAGCTCCGCCAGGAAGGCGTCCATCGACGCGAACCGGTCGGATGGGTCCTTCGCCATCGCGCGCTCGATCGCAGCCGCGAGACGCACGGGAGCGTCGGGGCGGGCGGCGAGGACGTCGGGCACGGGATCGGTCGCGTGGCGCGTCGCGGCGCCGACGGCGCTGTCGGCCGGATAGGGCACGTGACCCGCGAGCAGCTCGTAGAGGAGCGCTCCGAGGGAGTAGACGTCGCTCTGCTCCGTCCCGCGCTCGCCGTGGGCTTGCTCGGGCGAGATGTAGTCGCCGGTTCCGAGCACCGTGCCCGTGGCCGTGCTCTCGCCGTCGAGTGCGAGGTCGTCGGCCCGCGCGATCCCGAAGTCGGTCACCTTGGTGCCGGCGTCGCGCACGAGCACGTTCTGCGGCTTGACGTCGCGGTGGACGACGCCGTTGGCGTGCGCGAAGGCGAGCGCCCGGGCAACGTCGATTCCGAGGTCGAGGACACGCCGCGGCGGCAGCGGCCCCGTCCGGGCGACGAGCTGCTTCAGGTCCTCACCCTCGACGTGCTCGAAGACGATGTACTGACTCCCGTCGGCATCGCCGCGGTCGATGACCGTGACGATGTTCGGATGGCTGAGTTGCGCCACGGCGCGGGCTTCGCGGCGGAAGCGCTCCACGTACTCGGGATCGTCCGAGAAGCGCTCGTGCAGGATCTTGATCGCGACCATCCTCCCGAGCTGGCGGTCGCGCGCACGGTAGACGCGCGACATGCCGCCCGAGCCGATCACTTCCTCGAGCTCGTACCGCTCCGCGAGCAACTCGCCGACCACGCTCACCGAAGCTTGCCCATTCTTGCGCGCGTTCGAACCGGAGAAGCGTGGACACCGGGGGCTGCCAGAGAGGCAGGCCCCCAGCGCTCAGCCCGGAATCAGACCTGGTCGGGCTTCGCCACCTCCGTCTCGATGTCTCCCTGAGCCGCGGCGGACCCGGACTTGCCGCCGCCGGCACCGCGCAGGACGTACGCGAAGCCGACCGCGATCGCGGCACCCGCGAGCGGGCCGACGACGTAGACCCAGTAGTCCGTCCAGGTGCGACCGACGAGGTCCGGGCCGAAGGTGCGGGCGGGATTCATCGACGTTCCCGAGATCGGGCTGCCCCAGAGACCGGCGAGCGCGATGTAGGCGCCGACGCCGATCGCCCCGAAGATCCCGATGTTCTGGGCGCCCGAGGCCGTGCCCAGGATCACGCTCACGAGCCCGAGTGTCAGCACCCCCTCCATCAAGACCGCCTGCCACCCCGAATAGCCGTGGGCGGGGTAGTTCGATCCGTACTTGGCCGAGACCTTGATCACCTCGTGGAGGAACAGCGCCGCGAGGCTCGCGCCGATCAACTGCACGACGACGTACCCCGGCACCCGCCGCCAGGGGAAGTCGCCGCGCAGCCAGAAGGCGAAGCTGACCGCCGGGTTCAGATGCGCGCCCGACACCTTGCCCATGAACATGATGATCCCCATCACCATCAGCCCGGGGGCAACCACGGCCGCCGTCCGGCTGATCTGGCCCGGGAACGCCTGCATCATCATCCCGCCGCCTGCGGCGACCAGCACGAGGAGGAACGTGCCGTACAGCTCCGAGAACAGGCGTCGCCACTCCTGGCTGGGATCCTGGAAGTCCGCCATCGGCCCGGTGATGTCCCGGTCGATCCAGCCGAGGACACCCGCCTCGGCCCGCTTGACGTCCGTGCTCACGCCACCACTCCTCTCATGACTCGCCTCCCCCTCCGATTAGAACGCGAGGCTATAGGACCTCCCCCTGTCCGAGCATCACCCCCTCGGGGTGAAGCACGAAGCGAGCCGCCGTGCGAGGCTCCGCCCGCCGTGGCGGCTGCCGACACCACCGCTCCCAAGCAGGCGAAGCTCGTCCTCACGGCGCTGATCCTCGTCGCCGCCGTCGCGAACCTGAACCTGTCCGTCGCGAACGTCGCGCTGCCGTCGATCGGGCAGGCACTTCGACTCGAGCCAGACGATGCTCGACCTGATCGCAGTCGGCTACTCGCTCGGACTCGCCTGCTCCGTGCTGTGGCTCGGCGCGCTCGGCGACCGTTACGGGCGCAAGCTGATGCTCGTCTGGCGGGACCGTGCTGGCGATACCGATGTCGCTGCTCGCGGCCTACGCGCCGAGCGACGTCGTGCTCTTCGTCGCGCGGATCGGCGGCGGTCTCGCCGCCGGCATGGCCTATCCGACGACCCTGGCGCTGATCACGGCGCTGTGGGCTCCGGGCGCGGGCAGGACGAAGTCGATCGCACTCTGGTCAGGCCTCGGCGGCGCGATCGCAGCCCTCGGCCCGCTCCTCTCCGGCGCTGCTGCTCGAGCACTTCTCGTGGGGCTCGGTGTTCCTGCTGACGCTGCCGCTCGCCGTCGTCGCGATCGTCATGGCCTGGCGCCACGTGCCGGCGCACGTGAACGAGGGCACCGAGCCGGTCGACAACCTCGGCGGGATCCTCTCGCTCGTCCTCGTCGGTGCGCTGATCCTGGCGATCAACTTCGCGCCGGTCCCGAACGCAACGACGCTGACGCATCGTGCTCGCGGTCGTCGCGGTCGTCGCACTCGCGCTCTTCTACTTCCGGCAGCGCCGGGCGACAGAACCCGCTCTACGACCTGGAGGTCGCCGCGCGGCCGACCGTTCTGGGTCGCGGCCTGCGCGGGGATCATCGTGTTCGGCTCGCTGATGGGCGCGATGTTCATCGGGCAGCAGTTCCTGCAGAACGTGCTCGGCTACTCGACGCTCGACGCCGGCCTCGTCGATCCTGCCCGCCGCGTTCTGCATGGTGCTCGTGGCTCCGCGGTCGGCGAAGATCGTCGAATCTCACGGCGCGCGCTTCACGCTGCTCGCTCGGCTACGTGTTCGTGCTGCTCGGCTTCCTCACGATGCTGCTGCTCTGGAAGGAGAGCATCTCGTACTGGAAGGTCGGGCTCGGCTACGCATTCGTCGGCATCGGCGTCGGTCTCGCCGGGCACTCCTGCCTCGCACTCGCTCACGGGCTCGGTCCCGGTGCAGGCGGGTGGGGATGGCGTCCGGGACCGCCGACCTGCAGCGTGATCTGGGCGGCGCGATCATGCAGTCGATCTTCGGCGCGCTGCTGACCGCCGGCTACGCCGCCGCAGCAGGGACATTGATCAGCGATTCCGGCAAGGACATCACGTCCAGCATCCAGAGCCGAGCTGACGAAGTCGTTCTCGAGCGCCGCGGACACGGCGTCGCGGTATCCCACCGCAGTTCAGGACAACATCGTCGCCGGGGCGAAGACGGCATTCCTGCAGGGCGACCAGTGGGCCTACGTTGCCGGAATCGTCGCCGTGCTGCTCGGCGCGGTGCTCGTCTACTTCAAGTTCCCGAAGATGGAGCGCGAGAAGCGGCTCCTGGCCGAGTACCACGCCCAAGATGTAGGCGAGGCGATAGTCGAGCCGGCCCTGCCGCAAGCGGGGAACCCGGCGCCTGCGTGAGCCGCGGGAGGACGCGGCCCGACCCGCGTCCTCCCGTCACCTGTCTAGAGACCCGACTCCGCCTTGACGCGTCCCGACTCGACGGCCTGCTTGAGCGCGTCGTAGTCGCGTTCGTTCTGGTCGGCGTACGTCTCCGCGAACACGGCCATCGCCTTGTCGAAGACGTCACTCGTGCCGAGGTAGCTCGACGATCGCGATCGCGTCGCCCGAGCGCGCGTGCCCCTTCGCGAGCGTCCAGCCGCACAGCTCCGCGTACCGCTGCAGGAGGTCCGGCTCCATCAGGTCGACGAGCGCCGAGCCCTTCCCGTCCCAGAGCTGACGGATGTAGAAGTCCCGCTCCTGGCCGTCGAGCCCCTTGTTGACGTGGATCCATCCGAGCATGATGTCGCTCGCGGCCTGCATCAGCCGTTGCCCCTCGACGACGCGCTGGCCGTGATTCGCGTAGCTGCTCTTGCCGAGGTACGGCTCCAGCACCGACGCCTGCGCCTCCTTCGCCTGCAGGAAGAGCGGGTCCTGGCCGTCGCGGCCGAGCATGAGGAGGATCCAGGCGCGCGTGCCGACGCTGCCGACGCCGACCACCTTGCGCGCCGCGTCGACGAACCGGTAGCGCTCGAGCAGCCGGCGCCGGTCGCCCGCAAGCGTGCGCCGGTAGGAACGGATCATGCCGGCGAGGGCGTCGTGCATCTCCTCGGCCTGCTCCGCGTCGAGGAGGTCGTCGAGCCGGACGATCAGCGGCGGATCGCTGATGATCTGCGGCTCGCCGTCGACGATCTCGGTCAGCTTGCCGAACGCCTTCATGCTGTCCTTCGTGCGTGCGTGCGCGAGGTTCTTCTCGGCCCGCTTGCGCTGCTCGGCGCTCACCTGCGACGCGAACTCGCTGAAGAGCTCGTCGACGTCGATGCGGGCGTACCAGAGCTCGAGGTTGCCCATCGCCGCAAACCCGCGCATCGCCTCGCGGTAGGAGCGGCCGACCGCGGTGTTGATGCCGGCGCGCACCTTCGTCGAGAATCCGCGGTCGCGGCCGGCGACGGCGAAGCTCGCGACGAGACGCTTGACGTCCCACTCGAACGGCCCCGGGAGCGACTCGTCCAGGTCGTTGACGCCGAAGATCATCCGGCGGTCGGGTGACGCGAACGCGCCGAAGTTGGAGAGGTGCGCGTCGCCGCAGAGCTGTGCGTGCAGCCCGGTGCGCGGTGTGCCCGCGAGGTCGGACGCCATCAGCGCTGCCGCACCGCGGTAGAACGTGAACGGCGAGACGAGCATGCGCCCGTACCGGATGGGGACGAGCTCGGGCACGCGCGTCTGCGCCTGCTCCTCGAGCAGGTCGACCGGGTCCGGCCGGTGCGGCGGCGGCTCCCACTCGCCGTGGACGCGACGCGGAACCTCGGCCCGCGCGGCCTTGCCACGGGCAGCCCGCTCGGCGGGCGTGAAGTGCTCGACCTTCGGCGCCGGGGCCGCTGCGGCGTTCGGCTCGGTCGCTGTATCCGTCTCCTTGGTGCTCATCGCTCTCCTCCGGTCGCAACAACTGTTGCCTGCAAACCTCAAAGTTAAGTCGATTTCCGGGCGAAGCGCGCCATCCCATCGGGATGACGCCGGCGCCGGGGCTCCGGGAGGGCCGTGACGGCGTCGTGGGCGGCGGCGCGGTTGTCCAGGACCAGGCCTGTCGTTCAGGTGGCGAGAAGCAGCCTCGCACACTCGATGTGACCGCCCTGGACGCCGCCGGTGTCGACTCCCCATGCGAGTGCGCGCGCAACGCGGAGGCTTCACCGGGATGCGTACGCCTGTGGCGGCCTAACCGAAGAGGCGGCAAACGATCTTGCCGGTGTACGTCGGGTTGTCCGGCATAAGCTCGACGCGAGTCACGAGACACGTGCCGTACTTCGTCTCGATCGGCTCGCCCTCGCTAGGGGGCTGCGGCCGTTCGGTGTCATCGATGTCTTCCCAGCCCTCACCTTCGATCATCAACATGAACCTCGGCACTCTGGGGCCATGATTGCAGGCGTACCCGGCCGGGTGGGGATTTCACCTCTGCGACCCACGTCAGGGGGTAGTCAGTGTTCGTCCGCCTCGATTTGCCGCTCGTGCGAGGGTGAGTTGGACGATGCCGAAGCTTGCGAGGGTGACCGCGAGACCGAGGATCGCGCCGGCGAGTGCGTCGGAGAGCCAGTGCACCTCGAGGTATGTCCGGCTCCAGACCATTCCGGCCGTCGCCAGGGCTGCGAGGGCGTACCAGAGCGGTCGCCTCGGGCCGGTCTTGCTGAAGAGGAGCACGAGCGCGACTGCGGTCGCGCCCGCGTAGGCGGCGTGGCCGGAGGGAAAGGACGAGCCGTGCGGGCTCAGCGTCGCTCCAGGGGGACGCGGCCGGTCGACGAGTGCCTTGGTCACGTTGCCGAGCAACGGTGTCAGGGCCTCGGTGAGGGCAAACGCGATCAGCGCCGCCCAGCGGCGCGCGACCAGGAGCACGATGCCGATCGCGGCGATCGTGACGCCACGCCAGACTCCTCGGCCGAGGGCGTCGAAGACGAGCGCGAGGTGCTTGAGGAACGGTGTCTGGATGTCCTGCATCAGCTCCGACCAACTGCTGTCCAGCGACAGCGGGCCGGTCGGGACGAGGAATGCCGCCAGCACCACCAGCGCCAGAAGCGCGCTCGCCCAGCCAACGGCCCGGGCGGGCCGGGCGAAGAACTCCTCCCGTCGCTCGAGCAACCGCGTCCAGAGCATCGGCGGCATCGTCGCCCCGGGCCGCCGAAGCCTTACGCCCGGCCCGCGGCGATCGCGAGCAGTCGTCCGAGGAGGCGCCGCGGCTGCTCGGGCACCGTGGCCGAGGGTGAGGCTCCCGGGTGAGTGCGCGCGATGCGCACCCGCAACGCACCCGGTCGGCTGACGAATCGAAGCGGCGGGTCGAGGACGAGCGCCTCTCCGTCGACGCCCACGGGCACCGGTTCTGACGAAGTGACCTCGAAGGCGGGCGTCGCCCACTGACGCCAGGGGCGGCCCCGTCCCTGCGACGACGAATCCCGCGGCGGTGCTTTCAGCACCGCCACACCGAGTTCGCCCTCGTCCATCCGCGGCCGCGTGCCCGATCCGATGGCGTGCCCGAGGCGGTAGGAGTTGTTCGAGACCAGGATCATCGCCGCCGACTCGGTGGGGGTGCCGTCCTCGTCGCGCCAGCCCAACTCGCTCGTCGACCCACTCGGCCGCGAGCCGAGCACGTCGGGCGCCGTGTCGAGGATGGTGCGCAGCTTCGCGTCGCGGTACCCCTCCCGCTGAACCGCCTCGGCGTAGAGCCCAAGCGACGCGTTGTTCACGAACACGCGTCCGTTGACCTCGGCCAGGTCGACGCGGCGTTGCCCTCCGTCGACGAACGCGTCGAGGGCGCCGACCACGTCGTCGCGATCCACTCCAAGGTCGAGCGCGAAGTGGTTGCGGGTGCCGGCGGGGATGCAGGCAAACGGCAGGTCGTGCTCGGCGGCGATCGACGCCACGAGCGCTTGGGTTCCGTCGCCGCCCGCCGCCGCTAGCCCGTCGGCTCCTCGGGCCACGGCGTCGCGCACCAGCTGCTCGAGGTCGTCGCCGGGCTTCAGCTCGATCGGCTCGATCCCTCGCGCGCGGGCCTCGTCGGCGAGGTTGTTGCTGACGGCCTTGCCTCCGCCGGACCGCGGGTTCCACACCACGATCGGACGCCGAGGCGGGTCAGCGGCGGGGAGCACTGCCTGGACCCTGAACGCACGCCTGGCGGCCGACACGCTCGCGAGCAGGAGCGCGACGGCGGCGAGACCGACACCGAAGCGATCCCCCGTCACCACGACGACGACTGCTGCGACGAGCAGCAGCGCCACTGCGAAGAGAAGGACGTGCCGGACGTGGCCCCGACGCCGAACCGCGTGCCATGCCGCGGCAAGACCCCCGACCAGCAGGGCGACCACCACCAGGCCGCGAGGAAACTCCAGGACGATCTCGACGACGGCCACGACGACGCTGGCCACGAACAACACCACAGCCACGCCAGCGGCTACACGCCGACCGAACATCCAGCGGTCACTCCTTCCCTGGCCAATTGCTTCTCGAGCCGTTCAAGGACATCTCCCGGCACGCGTACCCAAGGGCACGTCCCAACGATAGAGCACCGCCACGGTGATGCTCGACGACTCGCGGGCCGAACGCGTGACGATCGTGTCCGGCGTGACGGGACGCCCGCGGGAACGAGCGGACGTGGTCCGAGCAGGGGCGCGGGCTGGTACAGCGAGCCGCGATTCAGGACCATCGAGGCGTACGCATGCCGTTTCCCGCGCACCGCGGATCCTGAACAAGAAGGAGAACGGGAATTCCGTTCGCGCGTGTGGCCCCGTATGTGGCACCCTCGCGAACTCGCGCCGACGTGAGAAGACGAGAAGCCCCGGAGTACGAGCACGCACGCCTCGCGCACGCGTACGACGTGCGACCCCGCCCCACCGGGCAGGGAGAACGAGTTGCAGGCGCCTCAGCTCGCTCCAGGGGTGTCATGTGGCACCGACGGACGCCAGGGGGCGAGCCACGGCTCTCGCGATCTTCGGCCTCGCGGCCCGGCCGACCTTAATGGTGAAGCGGGCCAGTTACGAACAACCAGACCCAAAACGGTTTCCATACGTCAGTCACCCCGCGAGGTTTGGTCGGTCTCGGCGCTACTGAGATCGGTGGGCGGAGAGGGCTTCCCCGCCCACCGGGATTTAGGCTGTCGTCGCTAGCCAGTCTTGAAGAGCTTGCGCGTGTTCGTGATCGTGCAGGTGACGCTGCCACCGGCGCTGACCTGGATCCCGCTCAGGCTTGTCCCGTAGCCGGCCGAGCCGTCGGAGCACGCGATCCTCGCCGTGTAGTTACTCATGTTGGCATTGACGCCCGCAGTCTCGGACACGGTATGCGCGCCGGTAGGCACCGTGACGGCACCCGTGGTGCCGCCGTTGCCGACGTTCGCCGCGTAGGTCGTTCCGTCGATCCGGAGATTGAACTTCGCGGGATCGAGCGAGTTCGAGACCAGGTGCTTGGTGACCGTAATCGTCCCAGTCGTGACCGGGCTCACCGTGGCCAGTTCGACGTCCTGCTGGTTGACGGTGACTACTTTGCGGCCGTCTGTCCATGCGTCATAGAACTTCGTGCCGTCGAAGTAGTCGCGCATGTAGTCGCCGGCGTACAGGGGTTGCACGTTCGGGTCGGGCTGCTGCGGTTGCGGGATGAGGACGTCGCTGATCTTCTGTGCTGACGACCAGGTCTGGCCACCGTCTGCAGATGTGACGCCCCATCGCTCGTAGTTGACGCCGTCGGTTGTGTTGCGGCGGTCGTACCAGGCGACGAGGAAGTTCGTCCCGCCACCGGCGGTCGATGTCATCCATTGCTCCGCCACCCCCGCGCCGTCAACCCTCACGGGTGCGCCCCAGGTGAGGCCGTTGTCGGTGGAACGGACGATGTAGATGTCGCCGTGGTCGCTACCGGTGCCGGCGGTCGTGTAGGAGTAGACAACCACGTTCCCCGATCCGGTGGCGAGATCGCCCCAGCCCTCGAAGCGCCAGATCGGATTAACCACCGCGAAGTACCCGCTGATGAAGTCTCCGGGCGCGAGGAAGGACGCTCCCATCGCGATCGAAGAGCCGAAGGTGACACCACCGTCAGTCGACCGGAACATGTAGTTGGTGCGCGGATTGAGGCCGCCGCCACCCTCGTCCATAGCCGCCACGAGAACGGTTCCGTCCGCGGCGACCTGGATCTGCACGTCACGAATGAACGACGACTGAAGCTGCACAGGCGACCAGGTCGTGCCGTCGTCGGAATGGGTCACATACAGCGCGCCAGTTCCGACGTTGAAGTCGTTCCAAGAGATGTACATGCGCCCGTAGTGTGGGCTCGCCGGGTTGTTGTCGACGGCCATCGACTCGCGATCGTCGCCGCTGCCGGTGTGCGCACAGGCACCCGTCGACCAGGTGGTGGCGTTCGTCGATGTCCAAAGGCCGAGCCCTTGGCCGCCGCAACCCGTAGCCAGGTCGCCTGCGAACCACGTGCCGAGCTTCGCGTTGTAGACAACGATCGGATCGCCGAAGTTCGTGCCGTGCCCGGTCGCGAACGGCGATGGCAGAAGGCGCGAGAAGCTTGCTCCGCCGTCCGAAGACACCGAGATCCCGGAAAAGTTGGACGGCGCATCGCGGGAGTCGTTGTAGGCAACAACGACCGTCGAGCCGTGCGCGAAGACCTGATCCTCGGATTGGGTCACATTCGGATACGTCTCACCGCCCGTGATCAGATCGATATTGGGGCCGATCACCGGAGACACGGGCGAGAAGGTCGATGCCTGTGCTTGCCCCGGCGCCGCCGCCGGCGCGGGCGCCCGCCCGCATGCCGCCAGCGCAGCCGACGCGCGCATGTTCATCTGCATCGGGATTCCCAACTGATCCAGGGTTGAGCATGCCGGCAGCGGCGGCGGCGAACCAGCCGCTTGCGCACTTGCTGCTGAGCCGGCCTGAGCCGTGATGCCGACGCCGGCTACCGCGGCGAACGCGGCAAGCGCCGCCAGTCCTCCGAGGATCCAAACCCGGCCGCGAATCACGCCGCTCGAGCTCGTAGCCCCCGTCTCCCCACGTGCGGCCGGCGAACTCTGTCGACAGCACGCACTACGCCAAGATGACTTTCCCACAACTCGCTCCTCTCGTCCCGAACCGGTGACCTGCCTGTCCCTTGCCGGGATCATAAACCCGACGCTCGACGTCGATGATGCGGCGACACGGCATCCGGTCAAGCTGAGCTCTTTGCCAACTTTTTTCGCAGGCAACAAGATCAGGGCGTTAACCTCCCCGGCATGGTCGCTCGTCGACCGACCGCCCTGGTTGCCGTTGCCGTGTTGCTTGGCGGAGGTGCCGCACTCGCGGCTTCTGCCGGCCCAAAGCTCATCGTTACGCGGCTGGCCGCCTCGCAACGGGGCGCGAGATTGCAGATCAACGAGACGGTGCGAAACGTCGGCGCGGTCGCGTCGGCGCCGTCAACCGTCGGCTACTACCTAGGCCGAGCGCGGATCGGAGCTCACCGAATCGGCCGACTGCAAGCCAACGCAAGCACTTCCAGTTCAGTCGCGGTTCGCATCCCAGGGTCAGTTCACCCAGGTTCCTACCGGCTCCGCGCGTGCACCAACGACCACCACCAACTGCGCCTTTCGAACTGCCGAGCAGCTGCAACGCCTGTGCACGTATCCGACCAAACACCACCAGCCTTCGCCGGACTCGCCCAAGCCGTCACCTGCATCCCCGGCCCCATCGTCCCCGGCCGCTCCAGCCGCTACGGACTCAGCTGGGCGGCTGCCTCCGACAACGGCACACCACCCAGCATGATCGTCTACGACATCTACCAGGCCACCACATCCGGCAGCGAGGACTTCACCTCACCGACCTACACAAGCGCTCCAGGCGCCACCACTTTCACCACGCCCATGCTCTCCAACGACAACAACTGGTACTTCGTCGTCCGCGCACGCGACCAAGCCGGCAACGACGACACCAACACCGTCGAGCAACACGGCCTCAACCAATGCCTTTAGAGAACGCGTGTAACCATGACGCCGCCTCGCGCGGATCGCGCTAACCGCGAAGATTGATACGGGCACTCCACGAGTAGTGCGCAAGTCATGTGCTCGTTACTGCTCGTTCTCCGTATGACGCCGATTCTCGCGGTCGGATAGAGCCGAGCCGAGCTCTCAGCGTTTAACACACCCGGCTTGGTCTGTTGCCCCGTCTGTTGCCCCCTGACAAGCCCACGAATGCGGGCGAAAACGGGAAGCCCCGCGTTTGCAGGGCTTCCCAGTGAGGGCCCGCTAGGACTCGAACCTAGGACCGGCGGATTATGAGTCCGCTGCTCTGACCAGCTGAGCTACAGGCCCGGACGGGCAGAGGCTATCGCCGCCGCGACCGACACGGCGGACGCGGCTCACAAACCCCGGCGCCCCAGGGCAACGCGGCCGGAGGCTTGCAAGCGGGCGGAGGCTAGCGCGCACGTGACAAGGGCGCCTCGAGCCGTCACAATGTCGGTCGAAAGCGACGAGGAGGAGTCGAGTGAAGGTCTTTCAGCGCGAGACGCATCTGCGGACGGTGGGCTGGCTCGCAGTTCGGGACATCACCGACGACGTCGTCGAGGTGGTCAGGGAGAGCGCCGTCCAGGACGGCATCGTCTGCATCTACTCGCCGCACACGACCTGCTGCGTCCGCGTGAACGAGTTCGAGCAGGGGTTCCTCGAGGACTTCAGCGAGCTCCTGCGCCGGCTCTGTCCTCCGGACAGCTACTACGCCCACGACGACTGGGACCGCCGCACCGAGAACATCTGCCCCGAGGACATGGACAAGGGGAACGGCCACTCGCACTGCATGGCGATGCTGCTGGGCGGCGCCGGCGAGTCGGTGCCGATCCGGAACGGCGAGCTGCAGCTCGGCGAGTGGCAGCGCGTGCTCTTCATCGAGCTCGACCGCGAGCGCGACCGCCGCTGGATCGTCCAGGTCGTCGGGCACTAGCCCCCGTCGCAGCCAGGCCCCGCGCAGCTAGATCAGCCCACACCACCTGGCCGTGTTCGGCCACGGGTAGAACCCACGCCCCGACTCGTACGCGCGCTCGGCGACCCAGATCTGCTCGAGCGGCGTCCAGTGGTCGGCTGTGCCCTTGCTCCGGAGCAGGGCCGCTCCGTAGGCCTGCATGAAGGACATGTCCATCTGCAGCCCGCCGTAGTAAGGGGCGTTCGGGTCGTTCCAGGCGCCCTCGTAGTGGTGGATGCACATCCAGTCCTTGAGCCGTGGCGGATTCTGGGCCGCGTGCTGCGACTGTTGCGCCCGCGAATTCCAGAGCCGGAGGACCATTCGACGATAGGCGACGCTCGACGAGTGCTCGGCCGAGGCGGCGTAGCGCGACCTCTGGGCCGACATGACGTCCTGCCACCTCCACGCCTCGTCCCTGGCCGAGTGGATGCCGGAGAGGGTCTCGCGAAGTTGGGCCACGACCATGACCTGCCGGGCCTTGCTCGCCTTCTTCTTGGCGACGCTTGCATGCTTGACGATCGACGGTGTCGCCTCCGCCCGTTGCGGCGCCAGTACTGCGCCCAATGAGAGTGCTCCTGCCAGCCCCGCGACGGCGACAAGCAGCATCACCCGTGATCTGCTCACGTGCACACTGCCTCCTCTGAAACACCTTCGCGACGACCCTGCTCCAGCCCACCAGGCCAGGCGGCCGCCGCTAGTTGTTGTCACATACTTGTCGGCACGGTAGCACCGGGGCCTGAGACGACCGTCGGCGAACGCGCAAAGATCCCTGCAAATAGCGGGATCGACCTACGTTAAGGGAGCGTTGCTTCAGGTATGCGTTCTGTTACAAGGGTTCGCCCAGAACGGCAGCCAGACGCGCCTGGAAGGCGCCGATGAGCGCCTCGCTGTCGAGCAGGAGATGCCCGCGATCGACCAGACCCGAGCGAAGCCCTCGCTGCACCGATTCGACGAGCTCGCGGTCCTCGAGGCCGACCTGATCGTCGAACTCGATCAGCTCGCGCTGCGTCGACTCGGGCACGTCGGGGCCGAAGAAGTAGTCGAGGAAGCCGGCAGTGCGCTCGGCACCCTCGGGCCAGACGGGCCCGAGCGAGAGGTTGGCCGCGCCCGGGTAGACGATCACCTTGAGCGCCGGCCAGACGAGATGGAACTGACAGCCCCTCTCGCCACCGCCCGTGCCGGCCCGCCGCTCGCCGAACTGGCTCAGCAGACCGTCGGCGGCCTCGAGTCGGTAGGCGTCGGGATCGACGTCGACGAGCGCGCTGAACGCCTTGTGCGCGACCGGGCAGTGGTAGCACTCGAGGTAGTTCTCGACCGCCACCTTCCAGTTGGCCCCGACCGCGACGTCGACGCGCTCCCGGAACACGAGCTCGCCCGGGTCGATCAGCTCCGGCAGCGCGCCGAGGCTGTCGGCGAGCGGCGCCGCGCCGAGATCCGTGTTCACGAACACGAACGGCCCCCATGTCTCGACGAGCACGGGCCGCAGGGCCAGCTCGCAGGGGTCGAACTCCTCCTCGCGTTCCGACCGCGGCGCCGAGCGCAGCGAGCCGTCGAGCCCGTACGTCCACGCGTGGTACGGGCACTGGAGCGTCTCGCGGCGCCCGGGCTCCTTCACGATCACGGAGCCACGATGCCGGCACACGTTCAGGAAGGCACGCAGCGTCGCGTCCCGGTCGCGCACGACGATCACCGGCGCGGGGCCCGCCTGGCACGGGAAGCGCTCGCCCGGCTCGGCCACCCACTCGAGCGGGCCTGCGTAGTGCCACGCGTCGCGGAAGACGAGCTCCTGCTCGCGGCCCAGCACGTCTGGTGACACGTACCACTCCCACTGGATCGTCTGGCCGCGGCGGTTGCCTGCAGTCGTGCTCATGCCGCGATTCTGAACGGTCGGCTAGCGTCCGTGTCATGGAGATCCGCTCCCGCGACCGTGCCGAGCCGTTCACGACCAAGGACGGCAGCACGATCCGCGAGCTGCTCGGGCTGACGACGGCACCCGTCCGCTCGCAGAGCCTGGCCGAGGCGACGCTGGCACCGGCTCAGGAGACGCAGCGCCACTACCACGCCGAGAGCGAGGAGTTCTACTACGTGCTCGAGGGCGGCGGCGAGATGGAGATCGACGGCGAGCGCTCGTCCGTCGGAGTGGGCGACGCGATCGTGATCCCGCCAGGTGCCTGGCACCAGATCACGGCCGGCGGCGACTCGGACCTCCGCTTCCTCTGCTGCTGCTCCCCGCCCTACCGGCACGAGGACACGTTCTTCACCTAGTGCTCGGCCGGTAGCGTTCGCGGCGTGATCCGGGTCGGGGTAACGGTGCGGCCGCAGCACGGCGACTACGCGCCCATGCGCGAGACGTGGCTGCGCGCCGAGGACATGGGCGCCGACACGATCTTCGCCTGGGACCACTTCTTTCCGCTCTTCGGCGGCGCGGACGGCAAGCACTTCGAGTGCCTGACGCTGCTCGCAGCCATGGCCGAGGCGACCGAGCGGGTCGAGTTCGGCGCGCTCGTGATCTGCAACGCGTACCGCAATCCGAACCTCGCTCGCCGACATGGCCAGGACGATCGACCACATCTCCGGCGGCCGGCACTTCCTCGGCATCGGCTCCGGCTGGTTCCAGCGCGACTTCGACGAGTACGGCTACGACTTCGGCACGGCCGGCAGCCGCCTGCGGGCGCTCGACGCGGCCCTGCCGGTGATCAAGGACCGGCTCGCGAAGCTGAACCCGCCGCCGGCCGGGAAGCTGCCGATCCTCGTCGCCGGCGTCGGCGAGAAGGTGACGCTCCGGATCGTCGCCGAGCACGCCGACATCTGGCACGGGATCGGCGACCTGGACACGATGCGCCACAAGAGCGCCGTGCTGGACGAGTGGTGCGCGAAGATCGGGCGCGACCCGGCCGAGATCGAGCGCTCGACCTTCGTCCACGACGCGCTCGACCGGCTCGACGACTACGTCGACATCGGCGTCACGCATCTCGTCGTCGGCGCCGGCGGCCCGGACTACGACCTCGAGCCGCTGCGGAAGCTCATCGCCTGGCGAGACGCACGCGCCGGCTAGCAACGGGGCACGACTGGCGCAGCTAGCGCCCGAGCGAGACGTACTCGTCGTTCGGCCGCCAGCCGAGGCCGCTCGCGAGCCGGTTCGTGAAGTTGAACATCGCCGTCACCTCGGCGATGTCCATCACGTCCTCGTCCGTCCAGCCGGCCTCGCGCAGCGCATCGACGTCCGCCTCGGTACACGTCGACGAACGCTCGGTGAGCTTCGCTGCGAAATCGAGCATCGCGCGCTCCTTCGGCTCGACGCGCGCGTACGCGTGGTTCGACGCGAGCTGCTCGACGAGCAGCGGATCGCCGGTCAGCTTCCGCAGCGCCGCGGAGTGGGACACGACGCAGTAGTGGCAGCGGTTGGCCGTCGAGACGACGACGGCGATCATCTCGCGCTGCGCCTTCGTCAGGCCCGAGTCGCCGCGCATCAGCTCGTCGTAGAAGTCGTTCCAGAGCTGCAGGTGCCGCGGGCGGATCGCGTACACGCGCAGCACGTTCGGGACGAACCCGAGCTTCTCGAGCGGCTTCGCCCACAGCTCCGAGATCTCCTCTCCTACCTCGTCCTCGGCCGGAACGTGGAGCCAGCAGATCCGCTCGGTCTCGATCGCCACGCAGCGAGTGTAACCGCACCGTTCATGCGCCTCCGGCGAAGATAGGAGCATGGGGATCGAGCAGCTCCGACGGGCGCGGTCATGCGCGTGACGGGGACGGGCGCGCGTGCCGTCGTGTGCGTGAACGGCGGCCAGGGCCACGAGGTGCCCGGCACGTGGAGCGCGACGCTCGAGTGGCTCGTCGGGCGGCTCGCGCCAGGCTTCCCCGGGCTTCGCTTCGGCGAGGTCCGCTACCGGATCAAGTCGTGGAAACGGCTCGACATGTGCATCGACGACGCGCGGGCCGCCGTGGAGCGGCTCGCCGCCGAGCAGACGCTCATGCTCGGGTTCTCGATGGGCGGTGCGGTCTCGATCGCGGTCGCCGGCGAGCCCGGCGTCGAGGGCGTGCTCGGCCTCGGGCCGTGGATCCCGGACCGGCTCGACGTGTCCACATTGCGCGGCAAGCGGCTCGACGTGATCCACGGCGCCCTCGACCGCTGGCTCCCGGGCATCCCGGGCGTCAGCCCGTCGAGCTCGCGTCACGGCTTCGAGCGCGCGCTCGAGGCGGGCGCGCAGGGCTCGTACACGACGATCCCGGGCGCCGTGCACGGGCTCGCCGTCCGCTCGCCCGGCGGGCCCCTGATCCGGCTCCCGCGCGCTCACCGCTGGGCCGAGCTCGTCGGCGACGCGCTGCGACGGTTCGAGACGGGCTAGGCCGCGTCGGCGGTCGTCGCCCGCCGGCGCATCTGCTCGGCGGTCGGGAGCTTGACGTCCCAGACGAAGCCGAGCTTCTCGAGGCCGCGGATGATCCACCAGGAGAGGTCGTACTGCCACCAGGCGAGGCCGTGGCGCGCCGACGACGGGAACGCGTGGTGGTTGTTGTGCCAGCCCTCCCCGAAGACGAGGAAGGCGACGAGCCAGTTGTTCCGCGACTCGTCGCGCGCGCGGTAGTCGCGGCTGCCGAACATGTGGCAGATCGAGTTCACCGCGAAGGTGGCGTGCTGGTAGAGGAAGATCCGGATCAGGCCGCCCCAGATCAGCGCCTCGACGCCGAGTGCGGTTCCGCCGATCGCGTAGCCGACGGCGAACGGGATCCCGAGCGTGAGTGCGACCCAGAGCAGGTAGAAGCGGTCGATCGTCCGGATCAGCCGGTCCTCGTACAGGTCCTTGCCGTACTCGCGCCCCTGCTCCATGCCCATGTTCGAGAACATCCAGCCGACGTGCGCGTGCACGAAGCCGGCGAACGCACCCCACGGCCCTTCGGGCTGCCCCGCGTGCGGCGAATGCGGGTCGCCCTCCTTGTCCGAGAACGCGTGGTGCTTGCGATGGTCCGTGACCCACTGGGTCAGCGGGCCCTGGACGGTCATGCAGCCGAGCACCGCGAGGGTCGCCTTGACGCCCGGCCCGGACTCGAAGCTCTTGTGGGAGAAGTAGCGGTGGAAGCCGATCGTCGTCCCGAAGGCGCAGATCGTGTAGGTCACGACCAGGACCACGACATCCACCCAGTGGAACGCGACGCCCCAGAGGAGGCCCATCGCCAGCAGGATCCCGAGTGGTGGGAGCGTCACTGCGACGAGGGTGACGACCTGGCTGATGCGGCTCGTCGCCGGACGGACGGTGCCGATGCGTGCCGGCGGTTGCTCTGCGATTGCCACTGCGGACCAGTCTACGGATGACGAATGATCGTTCAACGCTCGACAACCGTTCTTCGACCCTGATCGAATACCGGTTCGGCATGAGAATCGCTGTCGTCGGATCGGGAGTCGCCGGACTGGGTGCCGCGTACCTGCTCGCGCGCAGGCACGACGTCGAGCTCTTCGAGCGCGACACGCGGCCCGGCGGCCACGTCAACACCGTCCAGCACCGCGGTCTCGGGCTCGACACCGGCTTCATCGTCCACAACGGGCGCAACTACCCGTACCTGAGCCGGCTCTTCCGCGAGCTCGGGATCGGCGTGCAGGACTCGGAGATGTCGTTCTCGGTCGCCTGCGGGGACTGCGGGCTCGAATGGTCGGGTCGCCGTCCGTATGCCCAGGCCCGGAACGCGGTCAGCCCGCGTTTCCAGCGCTTCCTGCTCGAGGTCACGCGCTGGCTCCGAACGGCCGCGTCCACGCTGGACACGTCCGAGGGACTGTCCCTCGGACAGTACGTCGAGAGGCATGGCTATTCGGAGCGGTTCCGTTCGCACTTCCTGATGCCGTTGACCTCGGCGCTCTGGTCGACGGCGCCCGAGCGGGCGCTCGAGTTCCCGGCCGACTACGCCATCCGCTTCTTCGACCATCACGGCATGCTCGGCTTCGGGCGCCTCCCCTGGCGCACCGTGACGGGCGGCAGCCGCCGATACGTCGACGTGCTGCTCGAGCGGCTCCGCGGCACGGCGCACGTCGGGCTCGGCGTCCGCGCGATCCGCCGCAATCCGGACGGCGTCGAGCTGACGACGGACGACGGCGAGACGCGCCGCTTCGACAAGGCGGTCGTCGCGACGCACGCCGACCAGGCGCTGACGCTCCTCGGAGATCCCTCGCCGGACGAGCGAAGCGCCCTCGGCGCGTTCAGCTACACGGCCAACGAGACCGTGCTGCACACCGACGACCGCTTCCTCCCCCGCACCCGTGCGGCCCGCGCGTCCTGGAACTACCAGGTGAACGGTGCGCTGAAGCCGACCGTCACCTACTACCTGAACCGGCTGCAGCGGCTCGAGACGGACGAGCACTACTGCGTCACGCTCAACCGGACCGCAGAGATCGACCCGGAGCGCGTGATCATGCGCACCGTCTACGACCACCCGCTGTACACGCTCGACACGCTGCGCGGCCAGCGCGAGGTCGCCGCGCTCGCCGGTGCGAGGCACACGCTCTTCGCCGGCGCGCACCTCGGCAACGGCTTCCACGAGGACGGGCTCGCCTCGGCCGTCCGCGCCGCCGCCCAGCTGGGCGTCGACTGGTGAGGTCGGCCATCTACACCGGGACGCTGATCCACTCGCGCCGCGAGCCGGCGCGGAACACGTTCCGCTACCCGATCTCGTTCTTCGTGCTCGATCTCGACGAGCTGCCCGAGCTCGAGCGGCGGCTGGCCCTGTTCTCGATCAACCGGCCGAACCTCGTCACGCTGCGGGACAAGGATCACTTCGACGGCGCGCTGCCGGTGCGCGAGGCCGCTGTCCGCTTCTGCGCCGAGCGAGGTGTCGAGGTCGAGCGCGTGCTGATGCTGGCGCAGCTCCGCGTGCTCGGCTACGTCTTCAACCCGGTCAGCTTCCACTGGTGCTACGGCCCGGACGGGAAGCTGGCCGCGATGATCGCCGAGCTGAGCAACACCTTCGGCGAGCGCCTTCCCGAGCTGCTGCTCGGCCCCGACCTCGCGTACGAGCACGAGAAGCGCCTGCACGTGTCACCGTTCTTCGGGCTCGACCAGGCATATCAGTACGCGTTCTCGGAGCCCGAGGAAGAGGTCTGGGCGCGCGTGCACGTGCGCGAGGACGGGCGCGTACCGCTGAGCGCCGTGCTCCACGGCCGCCGCGAGGAGCTGACGAACGCGAGCCTGGCGCGTACGCTCGTCCGCTATCCGCTCATGCCCATGCAGGTCACGGCCCTGATCCACTGGCAGGCCGTGAAGCTCTGGGCGAAGCGCGTGCCGTTCCACCACAAGCCGCCCTTCGTGCCCGGCAAGGGGTCCGTGCGGCTGTGAGCACCCTCGAGCGCACCGTCCGGCCGATCCCGCCCGCGCGCGGAGGCATGGTCGAGCGCGTCGCCGTCCGCGTGCTCACGCACGCGCTCGCCGGTCTCGGCGAGGGGACGCTCGTCGCGCGGCTGCCGGACGGGAGCGAGCGCACGTTCGGGAGCGGGCCGGCGGAGACGATGGAGATCGCCGACACGAGCCGGCTGATCCGGCGGCTCGCGACGCGGGGGACGATCGGCCTCGGCGAGTCGTACCAGGCCGGCGAATGGACGAGCCCCGACCTCGTCGGATTCCTCGAGCTCCTGTACCGGGACGCCGAAGCGGCCGTCCGGCGGCATCCCCGACTCGCCCGCGTGATGAAGGCGCGGCCGCGACCGAACCGTCGCCAGGGGCTCCTCCGCGCCCGGCGCAACATCGAGTATCACTACGACCTCGGCAACGACCTCTTCCGGCTGATGCTGGACGAGACGATGACCTACTCGTGCGCGATCTTCGCGCGGCCGGACGAGCAGCTCGCCGACGCCCAGCGGCGCAAGCTCCGGCTCGTCTGCGACAAGCTCGCGCTCACGTCCGACGACCACCTGCTCGAGATCGGCTGCGGCTGGGGCTCGTTCGCCCTCACCGCCGCAGGCGAGTACGGCGCCCGCGTCACGGGCCTGACCCTCTCCCCCGCCCAGGCCGACGTCGCCCGCTCGCGCGTCCGCGCTGCCGGCCTCGACGACCGCGTCCGGATCGTCGAAGAGGACTATCGGACCCACTCCGGCTCCTACACGAAGCTCGCCTCGATCGAGATGATCGAGGCGATCGGGGAGAAGCAGTTCCCCGTCTTCTTCGCCGCCTGTGACCGGCTGCTCGCCCCCGGCGGCCGCGCGTGCGTCCAGTCGATCCTGATCCCCGACCACCGCTGGGACCGCTACCGGCGCTCGCCGGACTGGATCGAGCGCTACGTCTTCCCCGGTTGCCTGATCCCCTCGCTCGCCTCGCTCGGCGCCGCCGCCACAGCAGCCTCTCGGCTTACCATCGCCGGCGTGGAGGAGATCGGCATCCACTACGCCGAGACGCTGCGGCGCTGGCGGACCGCATTCTTCGAGCGGCTCGAAGAAGTGCGCGCCCTCGGCTACGACGACCACTTCGTGCGCACGTGGGACTTCTACCTCGCGTCCTGCGAGGCCGGCTTCCGCACGCGGGCGCTGCGCGACGCCCAGGTCGTGCTCGAGCGGTGAATCTCTATCCCGCCGTCGATCGGTTGACGCGGCCGCTGATGCTGCACGCGTACAAGATCCGGCTCTTCGGCGCCGAGCGCATCCCGGCGACCGGGCCGGTCGTGCTGGCTGCCAACCACGAGTCGACGCTCGACCCCTGGTTCCTCGGCACCGCGACGCAACGTCCTGTCCATTACCTCGCCAAGGCCGAGCTGTTCGGCTACCCCGTGGTGAAGCAGATCCTGGACGGCCTCGGCTGCATTCCCGTCCGGCGGCAGGGCGACCTCGGGCGTGCTGCCCACGCCGCCAACGACGTGCTGGGACGTGGCGAGGTCGTCGGCCTCTTCCCCCAGGGGACGTGTCTGCCCTACCGCGAGCGCCCGTTCCGGCGTGGCGCCGCGCGGCTTGCGCTCGCCGCGGGCGCCCCGCTCGTCCCGGTCCTGCTCGTCGGGACGGAGCGCTCGATCCAGCCGCGCACGCACCGGATCGGCTTCCCGCAGGTGACGATCGTCGTCGGCGAGCCGATTCAGGTGGCCGGTATCGACTCGACGAGAAAGGCCGCGGTCGAGCTCACGGCGCGGCTCGAGCAGACGATCGCCTCGCTTCGCGAGCCCTACGGCGAGCCCGATCACGCCTGGTTTCCCGCGGCTCCGGGCGTCTGAACTGCGACGCGCGCGTGCTACCCTGGCCACCGAAATGGCTACCGGCGTCGTCAAGTGGTTCAACAACGCGAAGGGCTACGGCTTCATCACGCCCGACGGGGACTCGAAGGACGTCTTCGTTCACTTCTCTCAGATCGCCGGTGACGGATACAAGTCTCTGAACGAGGGCCAGCGCGTCGAGTTCGAGGTACGCGAAGGCGCCAAGGGCCCTGAAGCGACCGACGTGGTCGCCGTCGGGGGCTCGTAGCCATCGCCGGCAAAGAAGAGAAGGTCGAGCTCGAGGGCGAGGTCGTCGAGGCGCTTCGCAACGGCATGTTCCGGATCGCGCTCGACAACGGCCACGAGACTCTCGGCTACACGGCCGGGAAGATGCGCCGCTACCGGATCAGGATCTTCCCGGGCGACCGGATCAGAGTCGAGCTGTCGCCGTACGACCTGAACCGCGGTCGCATCGTCTACCGCTACCGCTGACGCCGCTCGCGTGGCTGCGTCGCCCGCTCGCGGCGCCTGATCAGCCCGGCCGGTCGAAGCGCGGCAGGCCGACGACGAGCGCGGTCCGCGAGATGCGGTTGCCGTGGACGTCGTTGATGTCGCTCATGTAGACGCGATAGCGGACGCCGGGCCGCACCCGCCGGATCGGGAGTGGGAAGACGGCGTAGCCGTCGACGGTGATCCGCGCCTCGGGCGTCGCGGCCCCGATCCGGCGGCCGCCCGAATAGACGGAGACGACCGAGCCGATCCTGGCGCCCGGGCCGTCCCGGATCGCGAGCTCCCAGACCGGAATCCGGAGCACCGGCCGGACCGTGTCCGCGGCCACGTCGACCACCGGGTCGCGCGCGTCGAGAGGAGCCGCCGCAGCGGCGAAGGCGGCGAACGCGGGCTTGTGTATCCCGGTGTCCGCGATCAGGCCACTGTCCCAGGTGGACATGGACGGGTCGTCACGGAGCACGAACCAGATGAACATCTGGACGTGCGGGTCGGCGACCGCGAGCGCGAGCGACTGCCTCACGTACGCGGCCTGCTTCGCAACCGTGACGCCGCCAGTCCGCCACGGGCGTGTCTCGAAACCGTACTCGCTGATCCAGATCGGGATGTCGGCCCGGTGGAACCAGAGGTCGAGCTTCTGCTCGAACCTGTGCAGCGTGGCCATGTTCACGTTCGGGAACCGATAGCGCTGGAGCGGCCCGAAGCCGAGATCGGAGTACGGATGGTGTGCCCAAGCGTCGAAGGGCACCGCAGGCGTCACTTGCGCGAGCAGCCGCGCAAACGTGCCCGGTGCGATCGACGAGGCCCCGTGCAGACCGTCCACGCTCCCGCGCGACGCGGTCTGGCCGATCGCGACGGTCGCGATCGGGTTGCCTTCCTTGAGCCCCGCGTATACCGAGCGGCAGATGCCCGCGTACACGTACGGCGACACGGGATTGCCGGCCTCGTCGAAGGCCGGCGCGAGGAAGCGGGTCGAGTTCGGCTCGTTCCAGACCGTGTAGTAGCCGACGAACGGGAAGCCGGGATGGCGGCCGGAGTAGCGGTCGGAGATCGCGCGCGCGAAGTCCTGCATGTCCCCCATGCGGTCGGGCGCGACGTTCGGCGGCCGGTCGCCGTTCGCCCACGTGGGCGTGCCCCAGATCGTCAGCATCACCGTGATCCCGTGCATGGCCGCGCTGCGGATCAGGTCGTCGAGGTCGCTGAACTCGTAGGCGGGATCGAACGGGTCGGCTGCGTTCGACGGCCGGACGGGGGCGATCTGCCACCAGTTGGCGGTCGCGCGGATGATCGTCGCGTGCGCCCGGGCGGCGCTCTCGAGCGTGGCCTGGCGGTGGGAGCTCCAGCGGAAGCCGGGATCGTCCTGGAAGCCGACGAGCATCGGCCGGGCGGCGCGGGGCGCGGCGGCAAGCGTCGCGGTAGCCGCCGCCGCGACGAGGGTGGCGACCGCGAGCATGCGAACGACGCGCGAACGGGAGGCCGGCCCTTTCACCAGCCGACCCTAACGGGTTACCGGCCTCGGGTCTACGGCAGGAGGCGTAGTCTCCCGCCGACCCCCCGAAACCGAAGGAGAGACCGATGGCAGCACACCCGAACGTCGACCTGATCAGGCGCGGCTTCGACGCCTTCAACGCCGCGGACATGGCCGCGCTGAGCGCGCTCCTGAGCGAGAACGCCGTCCAGCACATGGCCGGTCACAACGCGGTGTTCTCCGGCGACCACGTCGGCCGGGACAACGTGTTCGCGATGTACGGCCGCCTCGGCGAAGTCTCGGGCGGCACGTTCCGCGCCGAGCTCGACAACGTCTGGGCGAACGACGATACCGCGGTTGCGACCTACCGCGCGAAGGCCGAGCGCGAGGGCAAGCAGCTCGACATGCTGAACGTCCTGATCTTCGCGATCAGCGACGGGATCGTCACCGAGCTGACCGACATCCCGCTCGACGCCGACGAGCAGGACGCGTTCTGGAGCTGAGCCGCGCATAGCCCAGGACAAGTGCCGCTGAGCGGCGGTGGTGTCGACGAGGGCGGGCTCAGAGCTTGCGCGCTGCGCGATGGCCCTCGAAGACCGCCTCGTACGTCGTGCGCGGCGCGACCGCGTCCCCGATCGACTCGACGCTCGTTCCCCGCTCGCGCAGCAGGTGGTACAGCGCGTTCTCGGACCGGCGGCCGGTGGCCATGACGATCCAGTCCGCCTCGATCGTCGTCACGCGATCGGGCACGTAGACGTTGATCAGCGTCACCTGCCGGCCGTCGATGCCGGTCACGAAGAGATCGGGCTCGACCGCGACGCCTGCCTCGTAGAGCTGCGTGCGCACCCACAGGTAGTAGACCTCCGGGATCGTCTCCATCCCGACCATGGGCCAGCGCGTCACGAGGCGGACCGAGGCGCCGCCCTGCTGGAGCTTGACCGCCGTCAGCGGCGCGGCCGCGTCCTGCAGGTCGTCGAGCACGAGTACCGAGCCCGTCGGCGAGACCTTGCCGGTGACGACCTCGTCCCAGGTCGCACACTGCGCGGTCTCCCAGCCCGGCAGCGGCGCAGCGGTCTGGCCCTGCCAGCCGTCCCGGCGGTAGCTCGAGCCGGTGGCGACGACCACGTGGTCGGGCCGCTCGGCACCGAGGAGCGCGTCGATGCCGTCCGCGGAGATCTCCTCGGCGGTGCGGATCGTCGCCCCGTTCCCCTCCGCCTGCGCCCGTAGCCAACGCGCGATCTGCCCGTATTCCTTCCGTCCCGGCAGGAGCGACTGCCAGCGCACGTGGCCGCCGACCTCGTCCTCCCGCTCGACGACCACGACCTCGTGCCCGCGCGCGGCGGCGACGCGCGCGTACTCGAGCCCGGCCGGGCCGGCGCCGATCACGAGCGCGCGCTTGCGGTCGGCCGCAGGCACGAGCGTCCCCGAGCCCCAGCGGGCCTCGCGGCCGACCTCAGGGTTGTAGACGCACTGCACGCGGCCGCCGCGGATGACGCTCCGCCAGCAGTAGTTGGCGGCCACGCAGCGGCGGATGTCGTCGGCCCGCCCCTCGCGCGCCTTCAACCCCCACTCCGCGTCCGCGAACAGCTGGCGGGCGAGCAGAATCGCGTCCGCCTCGTCCGCGGCGAGGATGTCCTCGGCCACTTTCGGGTGCGTGATCCGGCCGACGAGCAGGACGGGTTTCGACGAGACCTCCTTCACCGCCTTCGTGTAGCTGCGCTCCCAGCCCGGCTCGTAGGTCATCGGCGTGTGGATGTACGAATGGTGGACGCCGGCCGAGAGGTTGACGTAGTCGACGTCGGACCTGGCCTCGAAGTCCCCGACGATCTGCTTCACGTCCTCGAGCTCGAGGTCGCCGGGCCAGAACGACGTCGAGTTGATGCGGTAGCCGAGGAACGCGTCGTCCCCGATCGCCGTACGGATTCTCTCCATCGCCTCGAGCGGAAAGCGCAGCCGATTCTCGTACGAGCCGCCCCAGCGGTCGGTCCGCTGGTTGTACAGCGGAGACAGGAACTGCCAGGGCAGGTACCCGTGGGACATGTGGAACTCGACGCCGTCGAGGCCGGCCGCGATCGCGCGCCTCGCCGACGACTCGTACGCGTCGAGGATCTCCTCGATCTCGTGCTCCTCGAGCTCCTTCGGCATCGGCGCGTTCGGGTACTCGCCCGGCGGGATCTGGCTCGGCGCGACCATGTACCACTCTGCGTCGAAGTCGTACGCGGGGTCCTTCTTGAGCACCGGCGTCGCGCGCAGGCCGACGTGGAGGAGCTGGCAGGCGAGCTTGCAGCCGTGCCTGTGGACGGCGTCGGCGACCTTCGCGAGACCGGCGACCTGCGCGTCGTCCCAGAGGCCGGGGAAGTTGAACTCCGAGTACAGCGCCTCCTTGTGGATGATCGTGCCGCCGATGATGATCAGCCCGCAGCCGCCCTTTGCACGCTCCTCGTAGTACGCGACGGCCTGGTCCGTGAAGACGCCCTCGTACGGATCGGCCACCCACGTCGGACAGGTCGGCGCGAAGACGATCCGGTTCGCGACCGTCTGCCCGCGGATCTGCCACGGGGAGAAGAGGTTCGGGTAGGCCGCCTCGCCGGGAGCGGTCATCGCTCAGCGCCCGCTGACGTAGTCCGTCAGGTACTGGATCTCGAAGCTCTGCTGCTTCGACTTGAACTTGACCAGATCGCCGATCGAGACGAGGCCGACTACCTCCCCGTCGTCGATCACGGGCAGGTGGCGGATGCGCCGGTCGGTCATCACCGCCATGCACTCGTCGATCGACGTCTCGGGCGTGACCACGACGAGCGGCGACGTCATGATCTCGCCGACCGCGGTCTCGTGATCGGTGCGGCCCTCCAGTGTCACGCGCCGCAGGTAGTCGCGCTCCGTGACGATGCCGGCGACGTCGCCGGCGTCCATCACGAGCAGCGAGCCGACGTTCGCCTCCACCATCTGCTGCACCGCCTCGAACACCGACGCGCCCGCGTCGATCCGAAGGACGTCGCCGCGCT
Source organism: uncultured Actinomycetes bacterium (assembly GCA_963765295.1). Taxonomy (GTDB): domain Bacteria; phylum Actinomycetota; class Thermoleophilia; order Gaiellales; family Gaiellaceae; genus PALSA-612. The sequence goes on along the minus strand of CAVXVO010000005.1, from coordinate 108,331 downwards.
TCTCGCCGAGGATCTCGGACACCGTGCTCATGCCTCGCCTCCTTCCGTGAGCGCCTGCCGCTCTCGGCGGTGACGATAGCGCGCCCGATACCTCCAGCACTAGTCTTCGACCCGTGACCTACGTCCCGGCAGACGACCGCTACGAGCGCATGCCCTACCGGCGCTGCGGACGCAGCGGCCTGCTGCTTCCCGCGCTGTCGCTCGGGCTCTGGAACAACTTCGGCGACGACCGTCCGCTCGAGTCGAGCCGCGCGATCCTCCGCCGCGCCTTCGACCTCGGGATCACGCACTTCGACCTGGCGAACAACTACGGGCCGCCGTACGGCGCCGCCGAGGAGAACTTCGGCCGGCTCTTCGAGCAGGACTTCCGGCCCTTCCGCGACGAGCTGATCGTCTCGACCAAGGCCGGCTACGACATGTGGCCGGGGCCGTACGGGGAGTGGGGCTCGCGCAAGTACCTGCTCGCGAGCCTGGACCAGAGCCTGCGCCGGATGGGGCTCGACTACGTGGACATCTTCTACTCGCACCGCACCGACCCGGACACGCCGCTCGAGGAGACGATGGGCGCTCTGGACACGGCCGTTCGGCAGGGCAAGGCGCTCTACGCGGGCATCTCGTCCTACTCGGCCGAGAAGACGCGCGAGGCCGCGGCGATCCTGCGCGACCTCGGCACGCCGCTCCTCATCCACCAGCCGTCGTACTCGCTGCTGAACCGCTGGATCGAGGACGGCCTCCTGGACGCGCTGGAGGAGGTCGGCGCCGGGTGCATCGTCTTCTCCCCGCTCGCGCAGGGGATGCTGAGCACGAAGTACCTCGACGGCATCCCGGAGGGCTCGCGCGCCAGCCGCCCCGGGCCGCTCTCGCCGAGCATGATCACGGACGAGGCGCGGGCGAAGGTCCGCTCGCTGAACGAGATCGCCTCGGCGCGCGGCCAGACGCTCGCGCAGATGGCGATCGCCTGGACGCTCCGCGACCCGCGCGTCACCTCGGCGCTCCCGGGCGCGTCGAGCGTCGCGCAGGTGGAGGAGAACGTCGCCGCGCTCGACCGGCTCGACTTCAGCCCGGAGGAGCTGGCGGAGATCGACCGGCACGCGACCGACAGCGGCATCAACATCTGGGCCCGGTCGAGCGCGGTCTAGTCCGAGCGCCGTCTAGCCCCGCTCCTAGACTCCTCGCATGCTCGGGCGGATCCTCGTCGTCGTCCTCGTCACGGTGGCGGTTCTCGCGGGCGCGTTCTACGGGCTCACACGCCGCTACACGGCGCCGACGCGCGCGATGGAGCCGACGGTCGCGAAGGGCGACCACGTCGCCGTGTTCCGGTTCTGGAGCACGTTCTCGAGCCCCGAGCGCAAGAACGTCGTCGTCTTCACTCCCCCGCCCTCAGCGGCAAAGCAATGCGGCGCGAAGGGCGACCAGGTCGAGCGCGTGATCGGCCTCCCCGGCGAGACGGTCTCGGAGCAGACGGGCCACGTCCTGATCGACGGCAAGCCGCTCGAGGAGCCGTACGTCAAGCCGGCCCGCCGCGACACCCGCACCGCGGCGTGGCACGTCCCACCGGGCTCCTACTTCGTGATGGGCGACAACCGCGTGGCGTCGTGCGACTCGCGTGTGTTCGGCTCCGTTCCGAAGAGCGCGATCGCCGGACGGGTCGTGCTCACCTACTGGCCGCTCGACCGCGTCTCCGCGGGCTAGGGCAGCGGCTCCGCGCCCGGCTCGAAGAGACAGCACTCGTCGAGGCTCGGGCATTCGCACCGGGCCGCGGCCTCGAGCCAGCGCCGGACGAGCACGGCGCGCTCGATCGTCGCCTCGAGCTCCGGGAGCTTCCGCTCGGCGATCCTGCGCAGTTCCTCGGTCGCCGCCGCATCGTCCGCCGCCGCGGTCAGCAGCGCACGGATCTCCTCGAGCGTCAGGCCGGCGCGCTGTGCGGTCTCGACGACCGTCAGCGTGCGGACGGTCTCCTCGGGATAGCGCCGCCGCCCGCCGACTCGAACGGGCTCGGGAAGCACGCCGACCTCCTCGTAGTAGCGGATCGACGACGGGCGCCTCGCGGTGCGGCGCGCCAGCTCACCGATGGTCAACAGCTCGTCGGGCACTTGACATCAAGTCGACTTGAACTCGCATCATGCCAGGACACGACGGGCGGAAGGAGCACGAGATGGGAGACGACGCCGTGGTGGCGTGCTCGCTGAACCGGGGCGAGCTGACCGAGCGGGGGAAGCGCTGGGACGGACTCGCGGTGCAGGCCTTTGTCGAGCGCGTGCCGACGGAGCGCGGCCTGCGGCTCGTGTTCCGGCGCGCCGACAGGGTCGAGGACGAGCTGCGCGAGCTCGCGGAGCTCGAACGGGAGTGCTGCGCGTTCGCCGAGTGGACGGTGAGCGCGGAGGGCGATCGGGTCGTCCTCGACGTCGGCGGGTTGAGCGACGAGGCGGTCGCTGCGGTTCAGGCGCTGTTTCGCAGGCTCGAATAGCCGACGCGACTACCCGACTGGGCGCGTCTCCCGGGCGACGCTGAGCAAGTCGGAGGCGAGGCCGATCTCGATCTCCGGCCGCACCGCGAGCAGCAGAGCCCCGATCATCTCGTGACCCGCGTCGGTGAGCTTCTTGAAGCGCCACTGCAAGAGGGCTGACGCCTGTTCCTCGTCGAGCAGTTCGAACTGTGCTTCGGTCATTTCAATGCCTCCCTGGATTCGACCACGGCAGGTGCCGATTCGAGTGAGCCATCGGCAATCCACGACACCAGCTTGAGCCCGCTTGTGAGTGCCGCTGAGAACGGCCTAGACTCGGCGGGTGGGGCCGAAAACGGCATTCGTGCTCGGCGGCGGCGGCCACGCGGGGGCGGCCGAGGTCGGCATGCTGCACGCACTGCTCGAGCGCGGCGTCCGGCCTGACGTGATCGTCGGCACCTCCGTCGGCGCGCTGCACGGCGCGATGGTCGCGGCCGAACCGACGCTCGCCTCGATCGAAAAGCTCGAGGCGGCGTGGAAGGAGGTCGCCGAGCTCGGCGTCCTCGGCCAGTCCTGGCTCACGGATGCGGTCAGCCTCGTCCGCTCGCGCACGCACGTCCGCTCGAACGTGCCGATGCGGCGGCTCGCCGAGCGGCTGATCGGCGTCGCCACGTTCGAGGAGCTGGTGGTCCCGTTCCAGTGCGTGGCGGCCTGCATCGAACGGTTCGCCGAGCAGTGGTTCGAGTCGGGACCGCTCGTCGACGCGATCCTCGCCTCCTCCGCGGTGCCGGGAATCCTCCCGCCCGTCGTGATCGACGGCGAGCACTACATCGACGGTGGGATCGTGAACAGCATCCCCGTCGACCGAGCCGTCCTGCTCGGGGCCGGCGAGATCTACGTGCTGCACGCGGGGCGGATCGAGCAGCCGCTGACGCCGCCGCGGAGCATGCGCGACGTCGGGTTCGTCGCGTTCGAGATCGCGCGCCGCCATCGCTTCGTACGCGACCTGGCCGCGGTGCCAGAGCAGGTCGAGGTCCACGTCCTCCCCACGGGCGACCCGGCGCCGCCGCGCTTCAACGACCTGTCCCAGCTCCGCGCCCGTGACTTCCGGCGAGTCGACCGCCGCATCGCCTTCGCCTACGCCGCGACCTCCGAGTACCTGGACGCCCGCGGGTGATCGGCCCGCCGCCGCTGGTCGTCAGGCGGCTCGTCGTCGCGCCGCTCGTCGTCGGCCTCTGCCTCGCGCTGACGATCCTGTCGCCGTTGCTGCTCCTGGTCGCGCTCGTCGCCGACGCCGTGCGCCACCGGGGGCTCGGCGCGACGCGGCTCGCGGCATTCGGCGTCGTCTTCGTCGCCTCCGAGGCGGCGATGATCCTGGCGCTTCTCGTGCTCTGGGTCGTGTCGGGGTTCGGCGTGTTCATGCGCACGAGCGCGATCCAGTCGGCGCACTACGCGACGCTGCGCGGCTGGCTCCACTGCCTGTCCACGGCCGCGATCGTGCTGCTCGGCCTGCGGATCGAGGTCGTCGACCCGCCCGAGCCGCGGCCGGGCCCGCTGCTCGTCTTCGGCCGCCACGCGGGCGCGGGCAACTCGCTGATGATGATCCGGACGCTGATGCTCCGCTACCGGCGCCGGCCCCGGGTCGTGATGCTCGCCTTCCTCCAGTGGGACCCGGTCATCGACGTCGTCTGCCATCGCCTTCCGAGCCTGTTCATCGAGCACGACCCGGAGAAGAGCGACCACTTCGTCGAGGCGATCGGCGCGCTCGCCGCGGGGCTCGGGGACGCCGACGCGTTCGTCCTCTACCCCGAGGGCCACGACTTCACCGAGCGGCTGCGCGAGCGGGCGATCGCCCATCTCCGCCGTCTCGGTCATCACCGCGCCGCCGACCGCGCCGAGAGGATGGAGTACGTGCTCCCGCCGCGCCACAAGGGGCCGCTCGCCGCGATCCTCGCCGCCCCGGACGCCGACGTCGTCCTCGTCGCCCACACCGCGCTCGAGGAGCTGGGCTCGTTCAGGGAGCTCCCCGGCCGCGTGCCGCTGCAGCGGCCGATCAAGGCCCGCTACTGGCGCATTCCGGCCGCCGAGGTGCCACACGAGCGCGAGCGCCTGATCTCGTGGCTGTTCGAGTGGTGGCAGCGGATCGACGACTGGGTCGACGAGCACGCGCCGGCGCGCTAGATCGCGGGGACCCTCACGCCGGGTCGGGACACCACGACGACTCGAGGTCGGCGCGGTCCCAGCCGGCCGTGTCGGCGCCCGCCTCGTACGTGCTCTCGAGGAACGCGAGCAGCGCGGCGCGCGGGTCGGGCGACGTCCGCACGGTCTCGTAGGGCAGGAGCGCCATCGAGCCTGCTCCCTGCTCGACCCAGGCGGCGCCGTCAGGCTGCAGCGGACGCTCCCGGAGACCGGGTGGCTCCGGCGCCGTGTACGAGTAGTACGACGGCTCGCGGAGATTCACGTCCCCGGCCCAGAAGCCGAACGAGACGACCTCGTGCGAGTACGCCTCCCGCGTGACCGCGTCCGCGTCCGGGATCGACGGCGCGCGCTTGCCGCCGAAACGGGTGACCGCCAGGTCGAAGGAGTGCCAGAAAAGGTGCACCGGGCTCGTCTTGCCGCAGTACCAGCCCGCGAACTCCTCGAACACGCCGTCCGTCCAGTCGAGGATGCGCCAGAAGCGCTCGACCGCGTCCGGGTCGTACGAGGCGTGCGCGGTGTCCTCGGGAAACGGCGTCGTCATCGGCACGCCGAACGGGAGCTCGCGGATCGTCACGTCGATCCCGAGCCCGGCCAGCGTCGCGTGCAGCTGCCGGTCGAAATCGGCGACGGACAGGCCGTCGACGAGCGGGAACGACTCGACCTCGCCTCGATTCGTCCTCACGACGAGCCGGTGGTCGACGAAATCGAAGGCGATCTCGAAGCTGACGCCGTCGCCGGCGTGCATGCGGCGAGTGGTCAGCCCGCGTGCGTCGACGTACAGCGGCACGTGCCACCAGTGGTTGCGCGGCGCAGTCGATGCCATGCGCATCTTGCCGACGATCTGGGCCCAGAGATGGAGCGTGTCCTTCGTCGGCTCCCACTCGGGGAGCGGAAGCTCGGGGAGATTCACGAGCCTTCCGGGGCGACGACGAACGCCACCTCGTCGACGTAGCACCAGCTCCACTCCTCGCCGGGCTCGGCCGAGCGTGCGATCGGATGGTCGTCCTCGTGCGCGTGCCGGCTCGCGTGGCGGTTCGGCGACGAGTCGCAGCAGCCGATCTTCCCGCACGTCTGGCACATCCTGAGGTGCAGCCAGCGGTCGCCGGTCTTCAGGCACTCCTCGCAGCCCGGAATCGACTCCGGCAGCTCGAAGACCGCAATCCGGTCGAAGTGGCTGCAGATCGAGGCGCTCAGACCGGGCAGGCTAGCTGAACGGCTGCTGCCCGAACGACGCCCGGAAGTACGCGGCGAGTGGAGCTAGAACTCGATCCCGAGCTCGGCGAGGCGTTGGTAGGCGAGCACGACCGCCATCGAGCCCTCGCCGACCGCGCCGGCAACGCGCTTCGTCGACCCGTGCCGCACGTCGCCGGCCGCGAAGACGCCGGCACGGCTCGTCTCGAGCGGCAGCGGGTCCCGGTCGAGCGGCCAGTCCTCGGGCCGCCGGCCCCCGTCGAGGAGGTCGGTACCCGTGACGATGTATCCCGCCGCGTCGGTGAGGATGCCCTCGGCCGGGCACCAGGCCGTGTGCGGCCGGCCGCCGATGCAGATGAAGAGCGCGCGGACGGGACGCGTCTCCGCCTTGCCGGCGTCGTCCGCGAAGGTCACCGCTGCGAGATGCCCGTCGATTGCCTCGAGCGCGGTCACGCGCGCCCGCAGCCGCACGTCGATGCGCGGGTCGGCCTCGATCCGGTGGACGAGATAGGCCGACATGCTCTTGCCGAGCCGGTCGCCGCGCACGAGCATCGTCACGCGAGCGCCGTTGGCGGCGAGATTCAGGACGGCCTGCCCTGCCGAGTTTCCCGCCCCGACGACGAATACGTCGTCGCCTCCGCACTGAGCCGCCTCGCTGCGCCCGGCACCGTAGTAGACGCCGCGGCCGAGCAGCTCGTCCTCGCCGGCCAGGTCGAGCCGCCGCCAGTCCATGCCCGTCGCCGCGAGCACGACGGGCGCCTCCACCTCGAGGCCATCGTCGAGGAGGATGCTGACGTTCTCACCGTGCATGCTGCTCGAGCGGGCGCCCCGGAGGACCATCACCTCGGCGCCGAACTTCTCGGCCTGCCGCCCCGCCCGGCGGGTCAGCTCGGCGCCGCCGATGCCCTCCGGGAACCCGAAGAAGTTCTCGATCATGGACGTGTGCGCCGCCTGTCCGCCCGGCACTTCGTGCTCGAGCACGATCGTCGAGAGCCCGTCCGAGGCGGCGTAGACGGCGGCGCCCAGCCCCGCAGGCCCGGCGCCGATCACGATCAGGTCGTAGCACGAGCGCTTCGGCGGCTGGAGGTGACCCCAGGCCGCAGCGAGGCTCTCGACGGTGGCGGCGCTATGCACATCGTCGCCGTCGATCACGACCGGCAGGGGCGCATCTCCGACCCCGTGCTCTGCGAGCAGGCGCTCTCCCTCCGGCGAGTCGGCGTCGAGCCACTCGTACGGCTGGGCGATACGCGTCAGGAAGTCGCGCAACCGGTGATGCTCCGGCTCGAGCCAGACACCGATCACCTGGATCGTCGGGCGCACGGGACTCATCTGGCCCGCCTAGCCTACGGGCGCACGGTAACGTGCCCGCGTGGACCCCGAACGAGCACGCGAGCTCCTGGCAGCCGAGCGCGAGCGCATCGAGCACGCCCTCGCCGGTCGCGCGCGAGACGCCGACGCAGACGGAGAGGGTGAGACCGACTCCGGGGATCAGGCGACCGAGCTGTTCCAGGACGAGCTCGACGACGCTCTCGCCGACGATCTCCGCGAGCAGCTCGCCGCCGTCGAGCAAGCCGAGGGCCGCCTCGCCGCCGGCACGTACGGCCTGTCGGTCGAGAGCGGGCAGCCGATCCCGGACGAGCGCCTCGAGGCGCTCCCCACGGCCGAGCTGACGGCCGACGAGGAGCGCGCACGAGGCTAGACGCCTGCTAGGTGAAGCGGCGAACGAACTCGAGCGCCTTGTCGGCGACGTCGCGCCACCCGCTGTCGATCGTGAGGGCATGTCCCCGGCCGGGCAGCGTCAGGAACTCCGTCACGGCCTTGTTCTTCCGCTCCTTCTTGTAGGACGCGTTCGCGATCGCCGGTGGGACCGTGTGGTCCTTCTCGCCGGAGATGATCAGCATCGGGCCGCGCTTCGGGTTCTTCGTGTCGACCTTCGCCTCCGTCCACGGATTGAGGTTCGCGTTCGCCGCCTGGAAGAGCGGCTCCCCGGGGCCCGGTACCGAGTAGGTCTCGTACAGCTGCTTGGCCTCGTCCTCGTCGACCGCGTTCGCGAAGCTGTAGCGGAACTGCTCGTACGTGAGCGGGATCGCGCGGTGGCGGTTCCTCGGGTTCTTGAGCGCGGGCGCCGCCGAGCGGAGCGCCGAGATCGGGAGCGGCAGCACGCCGCGGAACGGCGCCGGGCTGATCGCGACCGAGACCTTGGCGCGCCCCCGTCCGGCCAGGATCTCGGTCAGCAGGCCGCCGAACGAGTGGCCGATCACGGCCGGCTTCTTGTCGAGCTTGCGGATGACGCCTTCGATGTGGTCCGCGACGTCCCTGATGCTCTTGCCCGCGAACACCTCCGGGTGCGCCTTCGCCTCCTCGACCGTCTCCGGGTCGTCGGGCCAGCCCGGCGTCAGCGCCGTGTAGCCCGCCTCCTCGAACAGCTCGACCCACGGGTCCCAGCTGCTCGGCAAGAGCCACAGCCCGTGGACGAACGCGACGGGCGTTCGCCCCGACGCGTTCGCCCGCTGGACCTGCTCGATCTCGTGCTCGGTGATCCCCATGGGGCTCCTTTCGTGCAGTCGTCGCCGCCGAGACGGGCGGTGGGCTAGGAAGGATCGCGACGCTGCCGCGCCTGCGGCGACGCTTCCCAGAACTCGTCGATCTTGTTTCCTCGGTCGGCATCGTTCCGGCGCGACACGGCCCACATCTCGACCGGCTCGTCGCCTTCGTTCCGGTGCGACCGGCGCGTCTCCGGCGGAACCCTCACGACCGAGCCGGCCTCGACGGCCGTCACGTCGTCGCCGAACCGCATGGTCAACGTGCCGCGCGTGATCAGGTAGATCTCCTCGATCTCGTCGTGCGTGTGCCCCGTGCCCTGCTCGAAGTCGGAGTGCGGCGGCACGCGGATCAGCGTTACGGCGAGCTCCTCGGCCTCTAGGGCTTCCGTCAGTGAGCGGAACTCGCCCGGCACGTCGGTGCCCGCGTAGAAGTCGGCGACGTCGTCGGCCCGAACGATCGAGTGGTCGCCGTCCATCGGCGCAGCGTAGTCGGTGCGGGGCTAGTCGAGCGCAGCGACCAGGGCGCGCTCGCCGCCGAGCCAGGTCGCGCGCAGCTTCGTCCCCGAGCGGGAAAGCAGCGACGCCACCTGCCTGCTGTCACCCGTGACCGTGGCGTGGAGCTCGACGATGCCGGCGGCGCGGGCGTCGTCTGCGAGCACCTGCGCGAGCGCGGATCCGACCCCGCGTCCCTGATGCTCGTCGGCGACCGCGAAGGCGACCTCCGCGATCCGCCCCTGCCGGACGAGGCGCGCGATCCCGGCCGGACCGGCGTCGCCGGGCACGTAGGCGACAAGGACATGGTGCCTCGAGTCGACGCGGGCAAGTTGGTCGAGCTCGTCATCCGACAGGCGCGGCTTGGCCCCGCCGAACCGCCTGCGCCGCGACTCGTCGCCCAGCCGGCCGAAGAGCGCGCACACGGTCGCCGTGTCGCCGCTTCGAAGCGGCCGGATGACGACGCCGTTCACGGAACGCGAATGCACGACGACATGGTCAACGCCGACCATGCTCCACCGCTTCCCTGTCACGGGCCATCTTCTCGACATGGCCCGTTCGGGCCATCTAGCGTGCGGGTCATGCCGCTACGGTGCGGGTGAATGGAGCAGGAGATCCGTTTCTGCGAGCTCGACGGCCGGCGCCTCGCGTACTCGACCGTCGGTGAGGGCCCGCTGCTCGTCTTCGGTGCGCGCTGGATCACGCACCTCGAGGACGAGTGGGAGCTGCCGGAGGTCCGCCGCTTCTACGAAGCGCTCGCGCGCACGCACCGTGTCGTCCGGTACGACCGCATCGGCGTCGGCCTCTCCGATCGCGACGCTCCGCCGCCGTCGATCGAGTCGGAGGCCCGCGCGCTCGGCGCCGTCCTCGACGAGTGCGGCGACGAGCCGCCGATCGTCTTTGCGTGCTCCTGCGCGGGGCTCGCGACGTCCCGGTTCGCGCGGGACAACCCGGAGCGGATCCGCAAGATCGTCTACTTCGGCGGTTACGCGGCGCGCGACGACATTCCCGACGCGACCCGCCGCTCGCTCGTCGACTTCGTGCGGACGAACTGGGCGCTCGCGTCGCAGATGCTGGCCGGCCTCTTCGCCCCGCACGCGAGCGGCGACGAGATCGCCGCCCTCAGCGCCCACAAGCGCCGGGCGGCGAAAGCCGACGTGGCGGCCGCATTCCTCGAGCTCGACCTGACCGCGAACCAGCGCGAGCTCCTGCCGCAGGTGACGACGCCCTCCCTCGTCCTCCATCGCCGAGGCGACCGGGCAGTGCCGATCGCGCACGGCCGCGAGCTCGCCGCGCTACTCCCGAACGCGCGCTTTCTGCCGCTCGGCGGCGACGCGCACTTCCCGTGGCTCGACGACCAGCGCGAGCTCCACCGCGCTCTCGCGGGCTTCCTCGACGAGACCGCGCCTGCTCCCGTCGACGGCGACTCGCCGCTCACCGCACGCGAGACCGAGGTGCTCCGTCTCGTCGCCTCCGGTCTCTCGAACCGCGAGATCGCGAGCTCACTCGTCCTCAGCGAGCACACCGTCCACCGGCACGTCGCGAACATCCTGCGCAAGCTCGCACAGTCGTCACGCGCCGCCGCGACGGCTCATGCGGCGCGCGTCGGCTTGATCTGAGCTTCGGCCGCGACGCCGTCCGCGACCGGCGGTCCGGCTGCGGACGCGCCGGCGAGCGTGGTGCGCAGCGGCACCTCCTTGAGCAGCCAGGAGAGGCCGAAAGGAATCACCGAGATCAGCATCCCCCAGAGGAAGGCGCCGTGCAGGGCGCTCGCGAACGCGTTCAGGAAGTCGGCGTGCACCGCGGGAGGGAGGTGACGGATCTGCACGGGGTTGAGGTGGACGCCGCTGCCGAGGCCCGCTGTGACCCTGCGCGGGAGCTTGGCGAGATTGTCGGCGAGCCGCGTCGCGAAGATCGTCCCGAAGATGGCGACGCCGAAGGCGCCTCCGACCGAGCGGAAGAAGGTGGCGGTCGAGGTTGCGACGCCGATGTCCTCGGGCCGCGAGTCGTTCTGGACCACGAGCACGAGCACCTGCATGACGAGGCCGATACCGACGCCGACGACGAGCATGTAGACGGAGGCGAGCCACGGGGCCGTGCCGACCCCGAGCAGCGAGAGCAGGTACATCCCGCCGACGAGGATTGCCGTGCCCGCGATCGGAAAGGGCTTGTAGCGGCCGATGCGGGAGATCACGCGGCCCGACCAGATCGCCGCCACGAGTAACCCCGCCATCAGCGGCAGCAGCCGCAGCCCAGAGCTCGTCGGGCTGGCGCCGTAGACGATCTGCAGGAACAGCGGAATGAAGATGATCGCGCCGAACATCGCCATGCCGATCACGAACCCCATCGCGTTTGCGACGGCGAACACCCTGGAGCGGAACAGCGACAGCGGCAGGATCGGCTCGGCGGCGCGCTGCTCCCACCAGAGGAAGACCGCGATGAACGCGACGCCGGCGATGCCGAGGCCGATGATCTCCGTCGAACCCCACGCGTACTCGCTGCCGCCCCAGGTCGTGAGCATGATCAGGGCGGCGACGCCGGCGCTCAGAAGCCCTGCGCCGAGGTAGTCGACGCGGTGTCTGCGGTGCGGCGTGTGCAGGTGCAGCCGTCGTCGCGACGATCAGGATGGCGAGCGCACCGACCGGCAGGTTGACGTAGAAGACCCAGCGCCACGAGAGGTTGTCGACGAAGAAGCCGCCGAGCAGCGGGCCGGCGACCGACGCGACGGCGAACACCGAGCCGATCAGCCCCATGTAGCGCCCGCGCTCCCGGGGCGGGACGATGTCGCCGATGATCGCCTGCGCCCCGACCATCAGCCCGCCCGCGCCGATTCCCTGGAGGGCGCGGAAGCCGATCAGCTCGCCCATCGACTGGCTGAGCCCGGCGAGCATCGAGCCGGCCAGGAAGATCAGGATCGCGGCCATGAACAGCGGCTTCCGCCCGACCATGTCGCCGAGCTTCCCGTAGAGCGGTGTCGAGACGGTCGAGGCGAGCAGGTAGGAGGTCACGACCCAGGACAGATGGTTGAGGCCGCCGAGGTCGCCGACGATCGTCGGCAGCGCGGTCGACACGATCGTCTGGTCGAGCGCGGCCAGGAACATGCCGAGCATCAGCGCGATGAACACCGTCCGCAGCGCGCGGCCGGTCAGCCGACCGTCTTCGGGCACGCTCAACCCTCCCGCCGCCTCGTGGCCCGGGCGAGCTCGTCCTGCGTCAGCGGCGGCCGTGGCAGCGGAGTCGCCGAGCCCGCCCTGAGACCGTCGAGCAGGAGGCCGAGGTGCCGCCGCCAGTAGTCGGGCGCGACGCTCTCCGTCACTTCGATCACCCGGCCGGCCGTCCAGAACACGAGCGGCACGTCCTCGGCCGTGAAGTCCGGGCGCAGCGCGCCCTGTGCGTGCGCCCGGTCGACCATCTGCCGAAGCAACGGCCGCACGCGTGCGCGCATCGCCTCGGCCCGCTTGCGACCGCGCTCGCTGGTGGCGAGCACGTCCTTGAGGCCGCGATTCGCGGCGTGGAGCGCGAGTGCCTGTTCCAGAAAGCTCGTGAGCCCCGCCCAGGCGTCGGCTGCGTCGGCTGCGTCCCCGGCAACGCGGACGAGCTCCGCGAAGCTCTCCTCGAGCACGGCGTCGATCAGCTCGGCCTTGGTGGGGAAGTGACGGTACAGCGTCCCCATGCCGACGCCCGCATGGCGCGTGATCTCCTCGACGGACGCGTCGACGCCGTCCCGCGCCAGCAGCGCACGGGCGCTCGCGAGGAGCCGCTCGCGGTTGCGACGCGCGTCGCGACGCAAGGTCTTCTCGCCGGCTGCCGAGACGGGCACCGCTGCAGTATGCCAGAAGCGGAGCGATCGCTCCGTTTGCGTATTTGTTGTCTTCTGTAACCTTTGCGCGATGCAAGGGGGCGGTCCCGGCGAGCTCGTCCACGAGCTCGAGTTGCTCTTCTCTCTGCTCGCCCGCACTGGAGCCGGGGTCGACGGGCCTGCGCTGACCTCGACCCAGCGGGTCGTGCTCATCGAGCTCGTGTCGGCGGGCCCGCTGCGGCTTGGAGCACTCGCCGCGAGCATCGGCCTGAGCGACCCGACCGCCAGCCGCGCCGTCGACGGGCTCGTCGCGGCGGGGATCGTCGAGCGCCGGCCCGATCCGGACGACCGCAGGGCGGTGCTCCACGTCGCCACGTCGAAGGGCCGGGAGTGGGTCGAAAGGCGGCGGACCGAGGTGGCGGCCGCGCTCGACACGGCACTCGAGGGAATGCCGGCTGCCGATCGCGCGCAGCTCGTCCGGCTCGTCGCCGCGCTCAACGACGAGCTGCGCGCATCGGGTGCCGCGCGTCCGCCCCACTCCGCGACGCTGCTCGCCTCACGATGAGCGAGACCGTCGCCGGTCGCGGCAATCCGAAGGTCACGCTCGCCGTGCTCTCGATGGCCGGCCTCGCCTATGCGGTCCTCAGCTCCTCGGTTGTCCCCGCACTGCCGACGATCCAGCACGACCTGAACGCCTCCGAGACCGGCATCACCTGGCTCCTGACCGGCTACCTGCTGTCCGCGTCGGTCGGGACGGCGATCCTGGGACGCCTCGGGGACATGTACGGCAAGGAGCACATCCTGCTCTGGACGCTCGTGATCCTCGCCGCCGGGACGCTGCTCGCCGCGGTGTCGCACACGCTGGCGCTGCTGATCGCGGCCCGGGTGATCCAGGGCGTCGCGGGCGGCATCTACCCGCTCGCATTCGGGATCATCCGCGACGAGTTTCCCCCCGAGCGCGTCGCCGGGAGCATTGGGCTCATCTCGGCGATCCTCGGCATCGGAGCCGGCATCGGCATCGTCTCCGGCGCCGTGATCGTCGAGCATCTGAGCTGGAACTGGCTGTTCTGGATGCCGCTGGCCGTGATCCTCGTGTCCGCGGTCTGCACCTGGCGGTTCATCCCCGAGTCGCCCGTTCGTGTCCCGGGCCGCATCAACTGGCTCGCCGCCGCCCTGATGACCACGGGAATCAGCACGGTGCTGATCGCGATCAGCCAGACGACGACCTGGGGCTGGAGCTCGGCGCGGACGATCGGGCTGATCGCGGCCGGCCTCGCCGTCTGCGGCGCGTGGATCGTGGTCGAGATCAGGTCGAGCGAGCCGCTGATCGACATGACCATGATGCGCATCCGCGGCGTCTGGACCGCGAACCTGACCGCGTTCCTGCTCGGCGCGGGCATGTACTCGGCGTTCATCGTCTTCCCGCAGTTCGCGCAGCTACCGACGAGCACGGGCTTCGGGTTCGGCGCATCGGTCGTCGCCTCCGGCCTCTACCTCCTGCCGTCCACGATCGCGATGATGGTCGTCGGCATGGCGGCCGGTCCGATCGCCGTCCGGTTCGGCTCGAAGCCCGCCGCGATCGTCGGCTCTCTGTTCGCTGCCGGGGCCTTCGGCCTGATCGCCGCGGCCCACGATCATCCCTACGACATGCTTCTGAGCGCGGCCCTGCTCGGGATCGGGATCGGCCTCGCGTTCGCGGCGCTCGGCAACCTCGTCGTCCAGGCCGTGCCCGCGTACCAGACCGGCGCGGCGGGCGGCATGAACACGGTTATGCGGACGATCGGCGGCGCCCTCGGCGGCCAGCTCGCGGCGACGCTGATCGCCGACCACACCGGCGCCGACGGCCTCCCCGCGGTCACGGGCTTCGTCGAGACCTTTCTGATGGCGACCGCGTTCCTCGCCGTCTGCGCACTCACCGGGCTGCTCATCCCGGGGCGGCGCCCAGTCGCCGCTACGCGCGAGCTCGAGCCGGCCCTCGCGCTCGGCGACGACTGACGCGGACGCCCGCCGCGGAGCGGTCTACGCTGGCGCCGTGAGCTCTCCGCGCCGTCTCCACCGCGTGCACGCGTTCGACGCCGTGCCTCGGTCGCCCGCGATCGACTCGGCGCCTCCGGTCTCGCCGAACATGGCGCGAGCGCCCGAGGTGCAGCAGATCCACGCGAACTTCCTCGAGACGCTCGTCTTCAAAGGCCTGGCCGCTCCGCTCGGGCTCGTGCTCGTCGTCGTCCAGGGCCGCTACCTCCACACGTCGGGGCGTGGGTCGTTCGTGCTCGTCGTCCTCAGCGTCACGATCCTGACGCGCCTTCTCGGCCAACTCGGCTACGCAGTCACGAACCGGGCCCAGAAGCAGGACGTCCAGCTCCGGCCGCTCGTCCAGGCGTCGTTCGCGATCGGGCTGATCCTCGGCGTCGCCGGCACGGCGGCGATCGTCGCCTGGGGCGCCGCGACGGCCGACATCGGCGTGAAGGTCGCCGCGGTCGCGGCGGCGGCGCTCGTCCCCCAGGTCGCATGGCAGAGCATCTGCGGCGTCCTGCTCGGGCTGAACCGCGTGCGGCTGTGGAACGTGATCCAGACGCTGCCGCCGGTGCTGACGCTCGTCGGCGTGATCGTCCTCGTCGTCGGACTGCACGAAGGCGTGACCGGCGCTGTCCTCGCGTGGACGATCGCCCACTTCGTCACGGCCGCCGTCGCGCTCGTCACGACCCGCTTCGTGTGGAGGCCGATGCCGCTGCGGGACTTCGTCGACCTCTTCAACGTGCCGCTCGCCAAGCTGGCGCTGACCATGGGCGCCGTTCAGGTCGTGAACCTGATCAGCTACCGCGTCGAGCTGCTCGTGCTCAACCACTACCGGGGCATCGACCAGGTCGGCGTCTACTCGATCGCCGTCCAGACCGCGGAGATGCTGTGGCTGATCGCCGGGGCGTTGGCGACCGCCATGACCGCGCCCTGCCTCCACGAGCCCGAGAACCAGGCCGCGTCGCTCGTGCGCACGCTCCTCGGT
Source organism: uncultured Actinomycetes bacterium (assembly GCA_963765295.1). Lineage (GTDB taxonomy): Bacteria > Actinomycetota > Thermoleophilia > Gaiellales > Gaiellaceae > PALSA-612. The sequence goes on along the minus strand of CAVXVO010000005.1, from coordinate 92,663 downwards.
GAAGACGTTCGTCTACACGGCAGGCGTCGCCGTCGTGGTCGGAGCCGTCTCACCGTTCCTGATCCCGGCGCTGCTCGGCGACGCGTTCAAGGGCGCCTCGACACCGCTCGCGCTCCTCCTGCCCGGCGTGACCGTGTACGCCCCGGTGACGATCCTCGTCGTCTACCTGTCGGTGCGCCACGGCCGACCCCACCTCAGCCTCGCCGTCTCGGCGCTGGGGATGATCGCGACGCTGATCGCCGCGCTGCTCCTGATCCCGACCTACGGCGCCTCGGGCGCAGCGCTCGCGAGCACGATCGGCTACGCGATCGGCGTCGTGCTCGCGTGGATGTTCTTCGAGCGGCTGTCCCGAGAGAAGAGCAAGGCGGTCACGGCTCCGGCGTAGACGGCGTCGGCTCAGCCCCCGCTGATCGCGGTGATCACGTCGAGGCGGGCGTGTGGGTCGAGCGGCGTGGTCGAGCGCCGCCCGCTCCTGGTCGACGTAGACGTGGATGTGCGGGCGGAGAGCCGGGCCGGGCTCGCACAGGCGGTCGCGCAGGCCCGGCCACGACTCGTCGAGGCGGTCGATCGCCTCGCCGACAGTCCCGGCTTCGATCTCCAGATGGCGCTGCAGCCCGGGGAAGAGAGGCGGCAGCGTCGAAGGCAGGTGCACGTCCGCCATGGCTACTCCAGAACCGCGACTTCGACCGACGAGATCGCCGGCAGGTAGGCGGCGATCTCGCTCCAGCTCTCGCCCTCGTCGTTGCTCGCGAACACCTGACCGGTGCTCGTGCCGAAGTAGAGGCCGGGCGAGTCGTAGCCGTCGATTGCCATGCCCTCCCGCAGCACGCCGACGTAACGCGCCGTCCTTGGGCAGCCCCTGGTCGAGCCGCAGCCAGCTCTCCCCTGCGTCCCGCGTCCGCCAGACCGAGGCGTGGCCGTCCGGCATGCAGCGCCCGTGGCCGCCGTCGAGCGGGATCACGTAGAACGTGTCGCGGTCGTGCGGATGCGTGGCCGCGGCGAAGCCGAACTCGGTCGGCAGCCCCTCGGTGATCTCCGTCCAGCTCTGGCCTGCGTCGTCGCTCCTGTGCATCCCGACGTGGTTCTGCTGGTACATGCGGTTGCCGTCGACCGGCGAGCGGACGAGCTTGTGGACGCAGAAGCCGACCTCCTCGTGCGGCCGTGGCCAGTCCGCGCGGAGTCCGCGGTTGCGCGGCGTCCAGGTCGCGGCGTCGTCCGCCGTCTCGAACAGTCCCATTCCCTGGACGATCGCCCAGAAGCGCGACGACTCCTCCGTGTCGAACATGAGCGCGGAGATGCCGAGGTGGCCGGGCGGCTGGTTCGCAGGGTCGTCCCACAGGTCGCTGCCGGGTTCTCCCGCGAGCGTCGACAGCAGCGACCAGTTCTCGCCTCCGTCGCGACTCTCGAAGATCCCGGGTGCCTCCACGCCGACGAGCACGCGCCCGTCCTTCACGGCGAGCGTCGAGACCTTCGACAGCTTCCGATCGCCGTCCGCCTCGTAGGCGAGGCCCTCGCTCGACTGCGTCCACGTCTCGCCGAGGTCAGGGCTGCGCCAGACGGTCGAGCCGTGCCACTCGCTCGCAGCGGCGGCGAAGATCGTCCCCGTCGAGGGGTCGTGAACGGCGTGGTACACGGGCCACGCCTCGCAGAACGGGCCGCGCAGCGTCCAGTCGCGCCGAGCCTCGTCGCTCTCCAGCAGGAAGCACCCCTTGCGGGTTCCGACCAGTACCAACGTCCGTGACATCGAGCTTCACCTCCGCGTCGAGATCTCTCCGGTATCCCATCAGACTCCAACCGCTCCAGGAAGTCATCGGTACTCGTATGAGAACATATGTTCGTGCTCACCGCAACCATTCTGCACGCCGATGCTGACGCCTTCTTCGCATCGGTCGAGCAGCGCGACGATCCACGCCTGCGCGGGCGGCCGGTCATCGTCGGGGGCGGAGTCGTGCTCGCGGCCAGCTACGAGGCGAAGGCGCGCGGCGTCCGCACGGCGATGGGGGGCCGACTGGCGCGGCGGCTCTGTCCCGAAGCGATCGTCGTGCCGCCGCGGATGGCCGCCTACACCGAGGCGAGCCGGGCCCTCTACGCGCTGTTCGAGGACACGACGCCGCTCGTGGAAGGGCTCTCGATCGACGAGGCGTTCCTCGACGTCCGCGGCATGGAGCGGATCGCGGGCACGCCGACCGAGATCGCCGTCCGCCTGCGGCAACGAGCCCGCGAGCAGGTCGGGCTGCCGCTCACGGTCGGCATCGCCCGCACGAAGTTCCTCGCCAAGGTGGCGAGCGCCGTCGCGAAGCCCGACGGGCTCCTCGGCGTGCCGCCGGAACGCGAGCTGTCCTTTCTCCACCCGCTGCCCCTGGAGCGGGTCTGGGGGATCGGGCCGGTGACGGCCGCGAAGCTCCACCGGCACGGGATCGCCACCGTGGGCGATCTCGCCCGGATCCCTGAGCCGACGCTGACGGTGATGCTCGGCCGCGCGGCTGGGCGACAGCTCCACGCGCTCGCCAACAACCGCGACCCCCGCCGGGTGCGCCCGCGCCGCCGCCGCCGGTCGATCGGGTCGCAGCACGCGCTCGGCCGGTCGCGCAGGACGCCGGAGGGGCTCGACACCGAGCTCGTGGCGCTCGTCGAGCGCGTCGCCCGGCGCCTGCGCGCAGCACGTCGGGTCGGCCGGACCGTCGTGCTGCGGCTGCGCTTCGGCGACTACTCCCGTGCGACTCGCTCGACCACGCTGCCGCACTCGACCGCGCGGACGGGAACCATCCTCGCGGCCGCCCGCGGCCTGCTCGCGATCGCGCAGCCGCTGATCGAGGGCCGCGGGCTGACGCTGATCGGCGTCGCGATCGCGAACCTCGACGACGACCTCCCGATGCAGCTCTGCCTGCCTCTCGACGCAGCCGACAGCGGGCTCCTCGACGCCGCCGTCGACGAGATCCGCGACCGCTACGGCGCGGCGGCCGTCACGCGCGGCGTCCTGCTCGGCCGCCGAGCCGACCTGACGGTGCCGCTGCTACCCGACTGAGACTCCGGCTTTCGACTGCCGGTGCCTGGAAAAGCGGCTCTAGACGCGTCAACCCGCGGCAGGCTGCGCCGGCGGAGCGTTGAATGCGCAGTGCGGCAGGTGCTGCTGGGCGAGCAGGCGCAGCAGGGCGTGGAGGTCGGCGCGCTGCGTCTCGTCGAGGTTGGCGAGGAAGTCGTCCTCGAGCCTACGGCCGAGGGTGCGGAGCTTTCCCAGCGCGCGCTTGCCGTCCGGTGTCATCCGGACGGACTGCCGACGCCGGTCGTCTGGATCGCGGCGGCGTTCGATCAGCCCGCGCTCCTCGAGCTCGTCGAGCAGTCCGACGAGCTGGCCGCGGTCGTAGCCGAGCGCATCCGCAATCGCCCCCTGCGTCTCGCGTGAGCCCTCGTCGAGGACGGCGAGCACAGCGTGGTGGTACGGGTGGAGCCCCGTCTGCTCGTAGGCCTCCATCGCCTGCTCCTTGGCGGCAAATCCGAGCCGCTTGAGCAGGAAGGTGGTCGAGTCGGCCAGCTCTTCCGGCAGACGCGGACCGGTCGGTGGGCGGGGTGTATCGACAGTCACAGGAATAAGAGTAGCGTAGACAAGCGTTGAGATGATATAACGTTGAAATGCTCAACGATTCAGGGGGTCAACCGATGAGAAGCATCACCAATAGCGGCCGCTGGAGCGCACTCGCGTTGATCGTCACGGCACAGTTCATGGTCATCCTCGACGTCGCGATCGTCAACGTCGCGCTTCCTTCGATCAAGGCCGATCTCGGCTTCTCGCAGACGAGCTTGCAATGGGTGATCTCGGCCTACGCGCTGGTCTTCGGCGGCACGCTGCTGCTGGGCGGTCGCCTCGCCGACCTGCTCGGGCGCAGGCGCATGTTCATCGCCGGGCTGTCTCTCTTCGCTGTCAGCTCGCTGCTGTGCGGGCTGGCCTGGTCAGAGGGCTCCCTGATCGCCTTCCGTGCGCTGCAGGGACTCGGCGGCGCTCTGCTCGCCCCCGCCGCCCTTTCGCTCCTGATGACGACCTTCGCCGAAGGCCGCGATCGCAACGTCGCACTCGGCGTCTACGGAGCCGCCTCGGGCAGTGGCGCGGCCGCGGGCGTGCTGCTCGGGGGCGTGCTCACCTCCTACCTGAGCTGGTCGTGGATCTTCTTCATCAACGTGCCCGTGGGCATCGCCGCGATCGTGCTTACGCCGCTGCTCCTGCGCGAGAGCCGGGCCGAGCTTCCCCATCGCCACTTCGACTTCCTCGGAGCCGCGTCGATCACGTCCGGCCTGATGCTGCTCGTCTATGCGATGACGCGGGCGACCAGCGACGGCTGGGGCTCGCCCACGACGCTCCTGCTGCTCGCCGGGGCCGTCGCGCTCGTGCTCGCGTTCGTCGTGATCGAAGCGCGCTCCCGATCGCCGCTTCTGCCCCTGCGCATCTTCAGGTCGCGGACGCTGTCGGCGGCGAACGCGACCATGGCCATCGTCGGTGCCGTCGCGTTCTCGGAGTTCTTCGTGCTGACGCTGTATCTCCAGAACGTCTTGCACTACTCGCCCGTCCGCGCCGGCACCGCCTTCGCTGCCTTCGCCGTGACAGTCGTGATCGTCTCGAACCTCGCCCAGCCGATCGTCGGTCGTTTCGGCGTGCGAGCCACGCTCACGGCCGGGCTGATCGTCTCGGCGGTGTCCGTAGCGATGCTCACGCGGCTGCCGGTGGACGCCGACTACCTGACGGACCTCTTCCCCGCCTTCGTGCTCGGCGGCGCCGGCATGAGCCTCTCCTTCGTGCCCGTGACGATCGCGAGCCTGACCGGCGTCGAGCGTGCCGACGCGGGTGTCGCGTCCGGCCTCGTCAACACGAGCCGCCAGATCGGCGGCGCGATCGGCATCGCCGCGATCAGCGCGATCGCCGCGACGTCTGCGAGCAGCTACCTCGCCTCGCACCCGGGAGCCGTCGCAACGAGCGGCGCGGCGCTCGACCACGGGCTCCAGACCGCCCTCTACGTGCTCGCCGCTCTCCTCGTCGGCGCCGCAGCGATCGCCGCGACGCTCGTGCGACCGGCAGCAGTGCCGGTGCAGGCCGCGCACAGCGAGCCCGTCGAGGAACCGACGTTCGTCCTCGAGGAGGCAGCATGACGTCCACGGCAACAGACCACCGTTTCGGCGAGCTCGACGATCTCATCCTGCACCTGAAGGGCCTCGTGCTCGTCCGCAACTTCCGCAGGCGGAGCGGCGCCGATCCCGACGAGCTCGGCATGTACAGCGCCGAGATCGCTCGCGCCCGCGACCGGCTCGCACGGTTCGTGAAGCACGAGGATCGGTTCCTCGCCGGGTAGCGCGACCAGCGCGTCGGAGGGAGGCATAGGGGCGGGTTGTCCCGGGTACCTCTACGGACAGGCGGAAGGCATGCGAGGGAAGCGCCGATGACGGACGCCGATGTGATCATCGTGGGCGCCGGCCCGACGGGCCTGATGCTCGCCTGCGAGCTGTGCCTGGCCGGAGTGCGACCGCTGGTACTGGAGCGGCAGCCGCAGATCCGAGACATCCCGAAGGCCGGCGGTCTCAGCGGACAGATCCTGGAGCTGCTGCGCTACCGGGGCGAGATCGAGCGATTCGAGGCAGCCGGCACTGCTCCGAGGCCGGCCCCGCGGTTCCCGTGGGGCGGGATGCACGTGGACTTCACCCGGCTCGCAGATCCTCCGATGGAGGCCCTGCCGCTCCCGCAACCGCAGCTCGAACGCGTCCTCGACGAGTTCGCCCGTGAGCTCGGCGCCGAGATCCGGCGCGGCCGGGACGTGGTCAGGCTGAGCCAGGACGACGCCATGGTGACCGCGGACGTGCGCGGGTCTGACGGTGAGCATCGAGTGACCGCTCGATACCTCGTCGGCTGCGACGGGGCCGGCAGCCCGGTGCGCGACATGGCCGGCATCCCCTTCCCCGGCGTCACGTACCCGGAGGTCCAGCGGCTCGCCCAGGTGACCGTGCCCGAGTCGGTGACCTTGCTCGAGAGCGGCGACATCGACGTCGCCGGGATTGGCAGGATCAGCTTCGGTTTCACACGAACCGAGCGCGGTGAGTTTGCGCTCGGTTCGACCAATCCCGCGCTCATGGGGCTCTACACGAGCGAGGACGAGGCCGCGGACTACGACGACGACGAGCCGATGACCTTGAGCGAGCTCCGAGACAGCATCCGCCGCGTCCTCGGCGTGGACCTACCCCTGGGAGAACCGATCCGGCTGACGCGCTTCACCTTTCACGCTCGGCAGGTCGAGCGATACCGCTGCGGGCGGATCCTGCTGGCCGGGGATGCGGCCCACCTGTTCCCCGCCCCGGGCGTCGCACTCGGCGCCGGCCTCCTCGACAGCGTCAACCTCGGCTGGAAGCTGGCCGCCGCCATTCAGGGCTGGGCGCCGCCCGGCCTGCTGGACACGTACCACGACGAACGCCGTCTGGCCGCCGCACGCACCCTGCTGCACACGCAGGCCCAGGTCGCGGTGCGGCGCAGACACGATCCGGCCGCCGGAGCACTCCGGGAGCTCTTCCAGGAGCTGCTCGTCGACGAGCAGCCGTTGCGCCGGGTCGGCGCTCTCATGGCCGGCTCCGACGTCCGGTACCCGCTACCCGGTCACGACCACCACCCCTTGATCGGGGCGTTCGTACCTGACCCTGCCCTGCACACCGACCGCGGCGCAACGAGCCTCGCGGAGCTCATGCACACTGCACGGCCCGCCTTCCTCGACCTCGCCGACCGCCCGGAGCTCCGCGAGATCGCCCGGGAGTGGCAGCATCGCGTCGACATCCACACTGCCGAGACCGATCGGCGACCGGCCGACGCGCTCCTGATCCGCCCGGACGCCCACATCGCCTGGGCCGTGACCATCGACGAACCCACCGATACCGCAGCGCCCGGGCTGCGAGACGCGCTCTCCGGCTGGTTCGGCGCGTCGTCCTAGCGCGGAACTGCCGATCAGCGTTCCGGGCTCTCTTTTCGACGCCGTGCGAGAATCCCGCCCGTGCCCGAAGCACGGCTCGAGGACTTCGGATCGGGGCTCACGCCAGTCGGCCAGGGCTGGTTCGTCGTCAACGTGCGCGACGCCGAGTGGTGGTCCTCGGAGAGCAGGGGCGCACGGTGCGCCTTCGAGAACGAGTACGGCGACGCGCCGGTCGAGTTCGACATGCTTGGGATCAACGTCACCGTCCTCGAGCCCGGGCAGACCGGCCTCTACCACGCCGAGTCGAACCAGGAGGCATTTCTCGTCCTTTCAGGGGAGTGCGCGCTGCTCGTCGAGGACGAGGAGCGACGCCTGCGACCCTGGGACTTCTTCGACTCTGCCCCGTGGACCGAGCACACCTTCGTGGGCGCAGGCGAGGGGCCGTGTGTGATCCTGATGGTCGGTTCGCGCTCGGGCCCCGGAGTGCACTACCCGGTGTCGAGGCTCGCGGCGCGCTACGGCGCGAGCGTGGCGGAGGAGACCTCCGATTGGAGGCAGGCGTACGCCACGGTCGAGCGGTTCCGGCGAGAGCGACCGCAGAGCTGGGCTCGTCTGCCCTGGGCTTAGCTCCCTCCGGTGGTCAGTGACCGAGAGCGTCGAACGCGGCCGGATAGACGATCCGACCGGCGAGGTCGCGGCTGTATCCCGGGAGCCGCTTGACCATGAACGCCTCGTCGAGCATCGGATACGGGGCGATGAACCCGAGCGCGCTCGCCCGCTCGAAGCCGAAGCGAGGGTAGTACGAGGGATGGCCCTGAACCATGACGGCAGGCTCGCCCGCCTCTTGGGCGCGGCCGAGCGCGTCCCGGATCAGCCGTGTCCCGACACCGATGCGCTGGCGGTCAGGCCGGACCGACATCGGCGTGAGATTGAGGAGCATTGGACGGGATCCGCCTTCAACGCCGACCCAGCTCAGCATCACGTGAGCAATGACACCGGAGGAGTCCTCGGCGACCAACGCCAGCTCCGGAACGAACTGCTCCGACGCCCGAATGCGTTCGACGAACAGCGCGACCTCGTCCGGGTGTCCGACGAACGCCGCACGGACCACCTCTGCGATCACGGGATGGTCCGCGTCGCGCTCGGGACGGATGACGACGCCCTCGGCCACGGTTGCCGATGGTAAGCACGATGGGCGCGCTGCGGCTAAGCGCGTGCCGTCGTCAAGTCGCGCTCGCGGAAAGGATCGGGGCGTCGCGCCTGAACCCCCAGACGGTGCAGTAGACGCCGAGGAAGAGTTCCCACACGGCCTCCGGGATCGTGGCGAGGCCCTGGAACGAGCCGGCCCCGTGATCTCCTCCGAACATCACGACCGTCCCGGAAATGATGAGCAGCGGCCCGCCCACGAGTCCGAGCCACGTCACCCGCCGCGGCACGAGCCGTGTCCGGTACATCATGTATCCGAGAATCAATCCGTTCCCCAAGCCGACGATCCAGCCCGGCCCGAGCAGGAACGTCCAGTCCTTGATCGCCGCGAGTGTGTACGCAACCGTGCCTTCGGACGCGCCCGCATTCTCTTGCTGCAGGGTGGCGATTCCGAGCATCGCGACGATGCCGACGAGGATGAAGGTGCACTCGATGACCCTCGCCGTCACGTAACCGATCGACAGCTCCTCGAACTGCCGTCTCATGATCGGGACGATCACGACGGCGGTGCCGATGTTCGCGATGATCAGCAGCAGCTCCAACAGCGCGCCGAGGTAGATCCGGTTGACGTTCCCCGAGCCCGCGACGAACGCGACTGGATGACGGAGCGCCGGCTCGTACAGCAGGAGCGCCGGGATCGAGGTGGCGAACGTGATGAGGTAGAGCACGCCGAAGACGCGCGCCCTCTTCTGATCTAGAGACACCCTGACCCCCTTTCCCCGGCCGAGCTCGCGCGGCCGGCCGGCCCGACCGGACGGCCGGAGTGCCAACCTACGCCTTGCAGTCGCCGGTTTCAAGGGGCGCTCAGCTGCAGATCTTGACATATACCGATATCGGCATATGATGGGGCGGTGGCCCGCTCTTCCACGACGTCGGACGTCTTCAATGCAATTGCCGAGGCGCACCGTCGCGACATCCTGGACACGCTGATCGCGGGCGAGAAGGCGGTCGGGACGATCGTGAGCGACCTCTCGATGTCCCAGCCCCAGGTCTCGAAGCACCTACGGGTGCTCAGTGAGGTCGGCCTCGTCAGGTGCCGGGCGGAGGGGCGTCGTCGCCTGTACCGCCTGGAACCCGGGCACCTTCGGCCGTTTCACGACTGGTTGGCCAAGTACGAGCAGGCGTGGAACGACCGACTGGATCGGATGGACGACTACCTCAAAGAACTCCAACAACAAGGAGAGCCACAGTGACACCCAATCGGCACGGATCGGCAGTCATCGAGTTTCCGAGCGAGCTCGAGATCGTCACCACCCGAGAATTCGACGCCCCGATCGAACTCGTCTTCGACGTCTTCACGAAGCCGGAGCATGTGCGCAACTGGTTCGCTGCCTTCACGGATGAGGTGACGGAGTGCTCGATCGACCTGCGCGTAGGGGGGAACTACCACATCGTCTCCGTGACCGCAGACGGAAGAGAGTGCTCGTTTCGGGGCACCTACCTGGAGGTCGAGCCGCCCACCCGGACGGTCGCGACGTGGCTGTTCGAAGGGTGGCCGGATGCGGACGCCGTCGAGTCCGTGGAACTGCACGAAACCGACGGAGTGACGAAGCTGACGATGACGCTGGCGTTCCGCGACCAGGCCGGCCGCGACCACATGACGAGGTTCGACGGCCAGGAGGACAGCTTCAACAAGCTGGAGGACTACTTGAGGTCACTGCTCGATCAAGAGGCAGCTGCCTCCGGATCGTAGGAGAAGGGGCAACGGGGGAAACCTGGTCTTCCCGGATGATGAACGCGCCGACAACAGCCTCCCGAGAACACGAAGCAGCCGTCCGGCGTTACGTGATGGTGACCTATTGCCAACCGTTCGCTCGTAACGGCTGGGTGTACAGCGATGGGTCGTTGAGCATTGAGGCACAGATGTGGGTGGTTCGCGGCTCGCGCGAGTCGTGTGCCACGTCGACGCCTGGAGGGGAGTCCAAAACCGTTCCGTGCTCGACACTTGCGCCGTCCGGCGACCCTCAAATGATCGACTGCGCGATCCTCCGTTTTGTGCGACGCAGCGAAGTCCGGACGTACCTGAGGCAGCTAGGAGGACTCGGAAGAGTCAAGTGCGATGACGGCACGCGTTTGGCGACACTGGGAGTGCCGTCCTCCTGATCTGCGAGCCCCGTAGCCTCCGGTGCGAATCGTTCTAATCGCTCGAGAGACATTCGTGAACACTGGCCCAGGCGGGGATCGAGCAGCTCGGAAAGCGTTGCGAAACGGGGGCTAGAGTCGCAATGTGGATGTCGTCACTGCGTGGCTCGTCGCCTTCGCTGCGGTCTTCGTCGCAGGGCTACCGGCGATGATCTGGGCCCTAACACGAGGGCGTGGGCTGGTCTGGGTGATCTCGGGCTGACGATTGCCGCGCTCGGCGGGCTGCTCATCCTGGGGTGGTACTGGGCGGTTCGCGAGGGCAATCTCACCGGCTGAGCTATGCGCGTTGGCTGGATACGCAGCGGGAGGACGAAATCGTTCCTCCCGGAGCGGACCAGTGAAACGGCTTACAGAGCCGAAGGATGGAACTAAACGGGAGCATGTTCGAACCCTCGACTTCAGGTTGAACTTCCGCACCTGACGACGCTGCTCCAACAGATAGGCGCCCAGCAGCAGCGTGAAAGTCAACAGCCGCGGTCACTTGGCCTCCGGCAAGGTGCTGTGCTCGGCGCGGTGAGTTCAGTTCTTCAGCGCGCCGGCAATCCCATGTGTGTTCGCGAGATACGGGGCGCCGTCGAGGCCTTGCTCTGCGCTCCGGTTCCGACATCGTCGGTGAAGGAGGCGCTGTCCGCGCACGCCGGGGAACGGGGATCACGGTTTCGACGCGTCAGCCATGGCGTCTACGAGTATCGCCGCCTGTGAGCCCTCCATGGTAAGGATGGGTCGACACGGCTGCCGTCGCAGGAGTCACGGCTCTCGTCGACGCGGTCGCTGAGCCGTAACACCTGATGAGCCCGCACGAACCGCGTTCGCCGCTCGAGACTCCTAGCGTCAAGCGGCCCAGGTCAATCGTTCCCGGTCGGGATCACCGTGGCCGGCTCGACCATCAGCAAGACCGTGCGTCCGTGCGCGCGCGGATGGTGAAGGACGCCACGCGGGATCGTCACGCCCTGGTGCACACCAAGGGCGAATGGCTCCCGCCCCTCCACCTCGAGCTCGAGCTTTCCCTCGAGCACGAGAAAGAACTCGTCTTCGTGCTCATGGCTGTGCCAGTCGACAAGCTCGCCCTCGATCACGGCAAGTCGGACGACGGAGTCGTTCACGCTCGTGAGCGTCTGATTCACCCACGGCTCATACCCCGCGGCCTCTGCGGCTACGTCGATCCGCGCAAGCTGACCGTACTTGTCGTCATATCTGATTTCGTAGTTCTGCATACACACCTCCCGGTTGCTCGTGATTCATAGGGGACGAATCCTCGGGGCGTCAGTTCCTGGTCGTCGGTGCCTGCGCCGGCATGCGAGCGGCGGTCCGCCGAGGAACCGCGAGCGCGTCGACGACGCCGAGCCCGAGGACGAGGCCGACGAGAACGACAAGAGACCCGAGTGCAGCTCGCCCCACGTCGGATGCTCCCCCCGCAGCTCGGCGAGGCGGGTGAACGTTGCGTGCTTCCCGGGAGCGCACGCCGCTGGTTAGTCGATCCAGGCTGGGTCTACGAAGACGCCGTCGCCGCCGTCTGGGCGATCGGAGCCGATGGCGATCAGCTCGAGGCCGTCGTCGCCGGCTTCGAATGCCCGCACCGTTGCCGGGTTGACGCGAACAACGTCCCAGCAGCGGAGCTCGCGGATCTCGTCGTCGAGTCTGACTTGTCCGGAGCCGCTGATGACGACGTAGGCCTCCTCCTGTTCGCGGTGGCTATGCGCTGAGGGTGAGCGGACGGCGGGGCTATACCGCAGATAGGAGATGCCAAGGTGCTCGGAGTCGAGCTGCTTGCGCGCGAACCGTCCCTCGATCCCTGGCGCGCGCTCGCCCATAGAGTCCTCGACCTCCTCTTTCAGGTTCACGATCGAATACGCGCTCATCAGTTCTCCCTCCTTAAGGCGTCAGTGTTGGGTACGGCCGACAGGCAGAAGGCCGGAGCACACACGGCCCTCACAGAAGGACCGACCAGGTCGATGGGCTGGGAAAGCCATGCAGCTGGCTCGTCGAGGCCTTCTACTCAGCTCCGATCGAATCGGAGAGCGGCAACCTCGAATGGCGGCGAACTCCATCGCTCGGCGAGGAGGCTCGAGCGACCACAGTGATCTCGACGAGGAGGCCGGCAACGAGGTCCGCGCGCACCGTCGTCCGCACCGGCTTTACCCCCGTGAACTTCTGCTCGTAGACTGCGTTGAACGCGGGGAAGTCAGCCAGGTCGACGAGGTGAACAAGGCACGAAATGACATCGTCGAGCGATGCTCCGGCAGCCTCGAGCACGGTCTCGATGTTGTTGAAGGTCTGCTCGGTCTGTTCGACCAGATCGTCGCTAACCACCTTGCCCGTGTTCGGATCGAAGCCGCCTTGGCCGGACAGGAAGATCCACTCACCGACCGTCACACCCGGTGAATACGGCGCGGCCGGAGCGGGGAGCTTGTCAGAGCTAACAAGAGCTTTCATGGATGGGGGCCTCCTCGAAGTGGGGTAGTCGGTCAGGGTTGGGTAACCGGCAGTCGGCGGATCAGGTGGCCTCTGGCGCGGCCTGGAGCGGCGGGGATTTCGTCGGCAAGAGGGGGTCGGGTATCCGGTTTCCGAGTCGGAGGAAGCCGGCTCCGGTCAGTGCCAGCGCCAGGGCGCCGCCCCACCAGATGGTGTTGGGTGAGGTTCCGAGCAGCACGCCGCCGACCGCGGGGCCGAGAGCCACGCCGGCCATGAAGCTGAGCTGGTAGAGCGACATGTAGCGGCCGAGCAGATGCGGCGGCGCGATTTCTGCGACGAGCGGGCCGAGCACGATGAATTGGCCACACTCAGCGATCGCGATCAGGATCGCGACGCCGGCCAAGACGGTGGTAGCGGCGAGCGTCGAGTGGGTGAGCGTTGCGAGCAGGACCGCGAGCAGGCCGGCTGCGAATATGGCGCTGGTGGCGAACAATGCGTGAGTACGGCGCATCCGCGCCACTACGCGTGTGGCCGGTACCTGCGCTACGACGATGAAGAAGGTGTTGATGAAGATGACGACACCGATCCCGACGGGCCCGACAGGTGTATGCGCCTCCGCAAACGGCGGCAGGATGTAGGAGAAGAACGCGCCGCCGATCAGCACGAGAGCGAGGTTGCCCGCGATCAGGGCGAGCAAGAGCCGATCCCGAGCAACAGCTCGGAAACCCCGTGCTCCCTCGCTCGCCGACGCAGCATGCGCGAGGCCAGGATCCGGGATCCAGACGAGCACAACCAGCGCGAAGATGAGGAACGTGACTGCGTCGAAGAGGTAGAGGCCCTGGAACGCCTGGAGGTGATGATGGGTGGCCGCGACGATGAGGCCCGCAACCGTCGCGCCGAGGCCGAGTCCGAAGTTGCCTGCGACTCGTCGGAGCGCGGTCGATGCGGCGCGCTGCTCCGCCGGGACCAGGGTCATGGTTAGGACTTGGCCGGCGGTTCCCACGAGTCCGAAGCCGGCACCGGCGACGGCCGAGCAGACGAAGCCTTGCCACGGACGGTCGACAAACGCCAAGCCCCCGTAGCCGAGTGCGTTCAAGACACTGCCCGCGATCAGCATCCGTTTCGCACTGAAACGATCGAGGAGCGCACCCGAAGGGAGCGTTACTACTGCGGCCGTGCCCATGACCGTTCCCACCACCAGCCCCGCGGTCGCCGTCGAGAAGCCGCGAGCCGCGTGGAGGTAGATGATCTCGAAGGGAAGGATCAGTCCGGTGCCGAAGTTGTTGAGCGCCCACCCGCCCTGAAGAACGAGGACAGGCCTCGGTAGCCCCGTCCGCCAAACGGCGAACAAACGTGCGAGCGCGCTGCTCACTTTTGCGGGCACCCAACGTTGCTTCTGCATCAGCTCATCTCCGATTCGCGGTTGTATGGACGTCAAAGACACCGCGATGCCGCGAAACGGACCGCGGTCCGTTTCCGACGGACCTGGTGTCATTGACGCGATGACCGTCGATCTCGAGCGGGCCAAGGGAGGTGACGAGCGTGCGTTCGCGTCGCTGGTCGAGCCGTTCCGGCGCGAGCTCCAGCTGCATTGCTACCGGCTACTCGGCTCCGTACAGGACGCCGAGGATCTCGTCCAGGAAACACTGCTCGCCGCCTGGCGCGGGCTCGACGGCTTCGAGGAGCGGGCGTCGCTGCGCTCCTGGCTCTACCGGATCGCAACCAACCGGAGTCTCAACGCAATTCGCGAACGCGGGCGCCGCCCCGCCACGGAGAACACCATGAGACCGTCAAAGACCCGCCGCGCCGTCGAGCCCAGCTGGCTCGAGCCTTACCCGGACAGCGCACTTCCGGATCCCGCTCCCGGACCTGAAGCACGCTACGAGCAGCGCGAAGCGATCCAGCTCTCGTTCATCGTCGCGCTGCAGCAGCTGCCCGCGAAGCAGCGCGCAGCGCTCGTTCTGCGCGACGCGCTCGGCTTCCACACCGACGAAGTCGCTTCGATCCTCGAGACGACGCCGCAGTCGGTCAAAGCCGCGCTCCAACGCGCACGCGCAACGCTCGACTCGTACACCCTCGAACGCGAGCAGGCGCCGCTGCCCGACTCGCCGACCGAACGGAACCTTCTCGCCACCTTCAGCGACGCCTTCGAAGCCGGCGACACGGCGCGCCTCCTAACTCTGCTGAGCTCCGACGCTCGTGTGACCATGCCGCCGAGCCCGGGCGAGCTCATCGGACACGAAGCGATCGGCGTGTACCTCGACCACGGCGCCGAAGCCCGCGGCGCCCCGCTACAGGTACGCCCGACCCGCGCCAACGGCCAGCCGGCCTTCGGCTGCTACCTGCGCTCCCAGCCCTGGGGCATGATCGTGCTCACCTTGAGCGGCAGCAAGGTCGACGAGATCACCTTCTTCGCCGACCCCACGCTGCCCGGCCGCTTCGGTCTTCCCGAACACATCTAGCCGAGACGGATGGGTTCGACGTAATGGTAAAGGTGCCGTTTCGGCCGCCGAAGGCGTCGCGGCCGAACCTCCGCCTCAAGCATCGAGACTGAGCCGCCGCCGTTCGGCTTCGATGATTCGCCGCTCCTCCTCGGCAACCGACGCGACCCGTTTCGCCTCATCGAAGCTCGAGACGTCTACCGCCTCGGAGCTGATCTCCTTGAGCTCGCTGCGAGGGACGTAGAGGACTCTCGAGCAGAGGAGGCCGCCACGGCGATCGCTGCGTTGGCCGCGAACCGCCGCGCTCCGACGGGAGGCTCCTCCGAGCAGCAGTCCAATCCGTCGCCGCCGCGCCAGGGTGTTGGCGCCTAGCTGGCCTGCTCAACATGGAACATTCGTGGGCGACACGGGACTCGAACTGCACTGACACGGGTCGGGGTTCGTACCTGCCGCTTTGGTTGTTTCAACTTTCCCTGGAAATCGAGGGTATGGAGGCGGGGGGAATCGAACCCCCGTCCGCGGTCGCACCGTACTGAGCGTCTACAAGCGTAGTCTGCGGTTTGATCTCGCCCGGCGGCCGGTTCGCAGACGACCTACCGACGGGCCAGCCGATCCTGTGGTCTCGCCCCTCCGGCGATCAGCTCTCCTTCGGGGCCAGCCCGTTATCTGACGCCGCTACCCGAACCACGGGCGAATCCGGAGCGACGCGTCACCTAATTACTTAGGCGGCGAGTGCGAGTTGATGATCCGCACTTGCATTGTTCCCGGTGGATTTACGAGGCCAACCGGGGACCTCGGCTTGCAGCTCAGCCGGAGAACCGACCACGTCGAAACCTGGTCGCCCCCGTATGTTCCGTACACGCCAGATTGTAGCCGGAGTAGCGACCCGAACGATCAGCCGCATGCCTCTCAGCCGCGCATCAGGGGTCTCAGCCCCCTGAAATGAGGGACACCTGAGGACCTGGGATCAACGGTCGCAGCCTAGGGGCCGCAGACAGATTGTTGCCAGAATAGAAAACATTAAGCGGTCCGCGGCGATCAGAAGGACTGAGGTCATCGACGCGACCCTGACCTGGATCCGCACCTGCAGCAACCACCTACCCGCCGACCTGCCCGATGGCTACGTCGAACACCTCCGCAATGTTGTCCGCTTCCACGACCGCGACGAACTCGGCCGACAAACCGTCGGCTACCGCTCACTCGGACCCGACGACTACCTGATGGCCGAGGTCTTCGACTACTTCGCGTTCCTACTCGTCCAAGCAGAACACATCTACATCACGCGACTGTCGGAACCCAAAATCAGCTACGTGCCCTGGGACGTCATTGAGTTCGAGCCATCAAGCCTGAACGACGTCGACGCCCCCTACCACCCCGGACCAGACGAGCAACCCTAGACGAAGGGCGCGACCTCGACGACACGGAGGACACGGACGACCCGGACGACCCGGACCTGCCCTGGTGGATCTGGTGGGGCGAGAGGCAGCGGACCCTCGGACGCGCCGGCGATGGGGATCGCCAGCAGTCCCCCCAGGATGTGACAATCGCGAACATGCCCTCAGCTAAGCGCCTTAAGGGCGACCCCGAACTGGCCGAGCTCTTCGACAGGTTCGAAGGACACCTTGTCACTCCGTCTGGGGCAGCAGCGCTGCTTGGCATCTCACGGCACACGGTTCACACGCTTTGCTCGCGCGGACAAATGAGGGCGATCCGAGGGTCTCGCGAGAAGCCGACGACCGCCGACGTGCGATGGATCTACATTCCGCTGGAGGACGTACGAGCTTACGCAGTTCGCACAGGCCGAACGACTAGCTCGATGGAGCAGTGGGATAAGTGGCTCTCGAGCAAGACCTGAGCCTGTCGCGCAACCGTACTACAATGGTGGCGTGCACCTTGCGCAGGAGATGGACGCCTTCCTCCACTGGCGGCAGATGGAACGAGGCGCAACGCCTAGCTCGATCGAGTCATATCGGGCGATCCTCGAGAAGCTGGTCGACCGTTATCCGGCGCGTCGCTCGCCGACTTCGACGGCAAGACAGGAACGGAGCTTCTGCGGCAGTTCCTCGAGCGTTGGGCCGATCGGAGCGCATCCACGCGATGCAACGTCATCTCGGTCGTCCACTCATTCTTCGCGTGGGCGGTCGCCGAACAGCTGATCGACGCCGACCCGAGCGGACGCATTCGGCGGCCTCCGAAGCGCAAGCCACGCATCACCCGGCCGTCGCCTGACCAGCTCGCGAAACTTCGGGCAGCGGCGAACCTCCACGAACTGCCGGCGATCCTGCTCCTCGAGGGGGCAGGACTTCGGAATTCGGAGCTTCGGGCGTGTCGATGGGAGCACATCGACTTAGTCAGGGGCAGGGTTCATGTGCTTCGGAAGGGTCAGCACTGGCAGTGGCTGCCGATCGCACCGGATGTGCTGGCGGAGCTCCGCCGGTGTGTCGAGCAGCTCGATCCAGAGGCCGAACGATCACGTGTTCACGGTCGAGGTCGAACGGTGGGTGTCCGATGTTGAGCGGGTCCGCTACCGGCTGGATCCGAAGCGTCCCGCGCTCTTCCCAGGCGCTGGGCCGGATGGTCAAGCGCGTGTGCAGGAGAGCCGCGGTCGCATCGACGTCTCCCCACGGTCTGCGCCACGGGTTCGCAAACCGGTTTCTTCGAGAGAGCGGCCGCGACTTGGTGTCCCTTCAGGCACTCCTCGGTCACGCGCGACCCGAGACGACCAAGGAGTACACGGACGAACTCGATGTCGAGGAATTGGCAGCAGCCCTCGCGAGCGCAGTGGCCGTCCGTGTCGAAGCCGAAGCCGCGACGTCGGGTGTACATAGAACGCGCTGACATGAAGTACGTCGGCTACATCCGGGTAAGCCGGGACAGAAAGGGCGCGGGCCAGGTAGACGGACTAGTCGTGTCGAGACTCGACCGTCTCACCCGCTCTGGTGCCGACCCGAAATGCCGCCGAGGAGAATCCGTAGCCGCGGATCGTACGAGTAGATCTCCGGCTAGCGGTTGTCTCGACCGTTGGGCGATTCTCGCATTACCTAGCCCAAAGTCCAGTGCGCCGGGTTGTCGACGGATCTTGGATAATGCGCGTGAGGCCGCTTCGCGAACACCGCGGATATGTGCGACGAGTTAATCCGGGTCGCCCCTGCACTTTCGTTTCAAGAGACGCCGCCGGCCCACGGGCTTTGGCAGGTCACATCGCCAACGGGCCGTGGCAGGTCAGATGAGATTCGCTCCGCGCCGGGAGAAAGGGACGGTCACCGCACCCCGGCGAAGGAGCCGGAGGATGGCTCTCATCTGGCTGGGCGCCGCGGCGGCGCTCCTCGTGGTCGGAATCGGTGCCGGCGCCGTCCTCGTGACCAGGCACAGCGGGAGCGGCAGTGCTGAGGCGGCGTCTCCGGCTCAGTTCGCTTCCCTGCAGATTGGAATGACACCGACCGCTGTAAAGGGGGTACTCGGGAAGACCAGCCGGAAATGCTGGGACTACGGGCAGTCGGTGAGTGGTGACGAGATCTGCTTCGATAAGGGCAAGGTCGTCTCGACCCGGCCAGGTACCGCGTCTACGAAGCTCAAGGTCGTAAGCACAGGAATGCGTGAAGCGGCGATCCTCACGCAGATCGGCATGCCTCTGAGGAAGTGCTGGCTCTACGGGCCTTCCATTTCTCCCGATCGACTCTGCTTCATGAATGGCAAACTCGCTTCGAAGAGTCGCGGGTAACCCGGCTCAGCAGGGCTGATATGCGGGTCAGATCTTCATCTCTAGCCTTTCGACTAGGCAGGCTCAGGTCTGAATTCTCATAGAGTGGCCGGACGGTGAGGCGGCTAGCTCTACTCGCGACCGTAGTCGTGGCAGCGGTGGTCAGCGCGTCGTCCAACGCTGCTCCGTCCGCGGTAAGCGTTTGGCACATGGACGAAACGTCGGGGACCACGATGCTCGACACCGCCGGGGCCAACAACGGGACGCTTTCGAACATCACGTTAGGGGTTCCGGGGTTTGCAGGGGCAGCGTACGGCTTCGACGGAGTCGATTCGGTCGTGATTGTGCCTGACAGTCCTAGCCTGAACCCAGGCTCATCCGACTTCAGCTTCACGTTGTCTGTGCGTTTCACAGTGATCCCGGAGTCTGACTACGACTTGCTTCGCAAGGGCTTGAGCACCACAAAGGGCGGCGACTACAAGCTTGAGGCGCTCTCCAGACAGCACGGTGCGGCCGCCCAAGCACACTGCCTCTTCTCAGGCGCAAGCGGATCGAGCCAGATCGTCGCCGGGCCCAATCTCGCTGACGGGAATTGGCACACGATCAGTTGCGCTAAGACGGCGAAGTCGATCAGCGTGACCATCGACGGGCAGACATCCATGAAATCGGCCTCGGTCGGTTCAATCAGCAACACGGCACCGCTTACCCTCGGCGCGAAGTTGAAAGGCACAAAGCTCCAAGACCGCTACGTCGACGCAATGGACGAGGTGAGCGTCAGCCTAGGCTCCTAGGCGTAGCTCACGCTGGCCGGCAGGACGACGTGAAGCGCACATTGCGCTGACCCGTTGCACTTCTTGCCGAAGGTCCAGGCCTGGCCACCTTTTCCGCGCAATCGCGGAACACCGACACCTATGAGAATGCGGTATGCGCGAGCATCCGCTAGCGACGTTGCATCCAGCTTGATCTCCCAAGACGGAGAGGTGAATGACGGAGCACATCTACGCCCACGAACACCCCGAGTCGGAGCACCGCCGCGACGGCGGTTTCACGCTTTGGTTCACGGGTCTGTCGGGCGCCGGTAAGTCGACGATCGCGCATCTGGTTGGCCCGGAGCTCGATCGGCGCGGGCACGTCGTGGAGTATCTGGACGGCGATACCGTGCGCACGCACCTGTCGAAGGGTCTTGGTTTCTCGAAGGAGGACCGCGACACGAACATCGAGCGCATCGGCTGGGTCGCCTCGCGTTTGACCAGGCAGGGCGGCGCGGTGATCGCGGCCGCGATCTCGCCCTACGAGGAAACGCGGCAGAAGGCGCGTGCGATGGTCTCGGAGTGGGGCGCCTTCGTGGAGGTCCACGTGGCCGCCTCGGTCGAAGAGTGTGCGCGGCGTGACGTGAAAGGCCTGTACGAGAAGGCGTTCAAGGGCGAGATCAAGGGCTTCACCGGCGTCGACGATCCCTACGAGTCGCCGGTTGCGCCCGAGCTCGTGCTCGACACCGAAGCGCACGATCCCGAGGAGAGCGCCCGTCTCGTCGTCGCCAAGCTCGAGGAGCTCGGACTCGTCCGCGCAGCCGTGAACGCATGAGCGCGGTAGCGACCGAGCACCTGATCAAGCCTCACGGGGGCTCGCTCGTCGATCGCACGGGCGAGCGGCCGGATGGCGTCGACGGGCTCGAGCAGGTGCCGCTCACGTCCCGTGAGCTGTCCGACCTGGACATGCTCGCCTCGGGTGCGCTGTCGCCGCTCGAGGGATTCATGGGCCGCGAGGACTACGAGCGCGTGGTCGAGGAGATGCGGCTCGGCGGCGGCCTGCCGTGGGCGCTTCCCGTCTGCCTCGCAGTCGACGGCGCGCCGTCGGGCGATCGCGTCGCGCTCACGGACGAAGCCGGGCGTCCGGTCGCCGTGCTCGACGTCGAGGACGTGTTCGAATACGACAAGCAGCGCGAGGCCGAGCAGTGCTTCCGCACGACCGAGGACGCGCACCCCGGCGTCGCCCGTCTCTATGCGCAGAAGCCGCGCTACCTCGCGGGGCGCGTGAACGTCTTCGAGCGGGCCGAGCCCGCGTTCCCCGAGCTTGCCTTCGACCCGTTCGCGACGCGTGCGGCGTTCGCCGAGCGCGGTTGGCGCCGCGTGGTCGGCTTCCAGACGCGGAACCCGATCCACCGTGCGCACGAGTATCTGACCAAGGTCGCGCTCGAGACCGTCGACGGTTTGCTCATCCACCCGCTCGTCGGCGACACGAAGTCGGACGACGTGCCGGTCGCGACGCGCGTCGAGTGCTACCGCATCCTCGTCGACGGCTACTACCCCGCCGACCGCGTCCTCGTCGCCGCCTTCCCGGCCGCGATGCGCTACGCCGGGCCGCGCGAGGCGATCTGGCATGCGATCTGCCGCAAGAACTACGGCTGCTCGCACTTCATCGTCGGACGCGACCACGCGGGCGTCGGGTCGTACTACGGCTCCTACGACGCGCAGCTGATCTTCGACGACTTCGAGCCGCACGAGCTCGACATCGAGCCCATGTTCTTCGAGCACACGTTCTGGTGCAACACCTGCGGGGCGATGGCGTCGGCGAAGACGTGCCCGCACCCGGCGGAGGATCACGTCTTCCTGTCCGGGACGAAGGTTCGGGAGATGCTGGAGGCGGGCGAGCTGCCGCCGGTCGAGTTCTCGCGGCCGGAGGTGGCCGCAGCGCTGATCGAGGCGTACAGGCACTAACGCATGTGGTGGCAGTTCACGCTGGCCGGCCTGCTCGTCGGAGCGCTGGTCGGCATGACCGGGATGGGCGGCGGTTCGCTGATGACGCCCATCCTGGTCATCCTCTTCGGCGTGAACCCTGCCGTGGCGGTGGGCACGGACATCGCCCACGGGGCCATCTTCAAGACCGTCGGCGCGTTCCAGCACCGGAAGATGGGCAACGTGCGCGCGCAGCTCGCGGGCTGGATGCTGCTCGGCTCGGCGCCCATGTCGCTGGTCGGCGTCTGGCTCGCGAACTGGCTACAGGACACCTACGGCGACGGCGTCGAGTCGACGATGGGGCGTGTGCTGGGCGGCGCGCTCCTGTTCGGCTGCATCGGCCTGCTCGCGAAGAGCTTCATCCACGCGAAGCCGGAGAGTGACGACGAGGAGTTCACGTTCACGAATCGCGACCGCGCCGCCGCCGTCCTGATCGGCTTCTTCGGAGGTTTCGTCGTCGGGCTGACGTCGGTCGGGAGCGGCGTCTTCTTCGGCCTGACGCTGCTCGTCGTCTTCCCCCTGCGGGCGCACAAGGTCGTCGGGACGGACATCTTCCACGCTGCGGCGCTCCTCTACGTCGCCGGCTTCGGGCACTTCATCGCCGGCAACGTCGACATGCACATCGTCGGCTGGTTGCTGATCGGGTCGATCCCCGGCGTGCTGATCGGCGGACGCCTCTCGGTGGCGATCCCGGACACGCTGCTGCGGTTCGCGCTCGCGACCGTGCTCGGGCTGTCCGGACTAAAACTAATCAACGTCCCCGGCACAAACATCGCCATCGTCGTCTTGCTCGGGGTGGGCATGACCGCGCTCCTCATCTACATCGGCTATCTGGCCAAGCAGAGCCATCAGATCCGTAACGAGCGCATCCGCGGCCGACAGACCGCTCCAGTGGCGGAGGTCACCACAGTCGTCCGAGCACCTTGAGCTCTCGAAGATCGTTGCGTCAGTAGAGCGGCGGACGCCGGAACACAAACCGCAAGGCACTCAAACCAAGTGCCCACTCTGCCACGATCATCTGCGGCAGATAGCGGAGAAAATTCGACCGCAGCTCGCGATCGGTCCTGAGCCGTCGGTAAATCACCGGCAGCCGGATCAAGAAGAAGTAGTGGAGCGGAACGCGCGACAGGAGATTCTTGTACGAGCCTTCGCTTTGCAGCGGCCCGCACCGCGCCTTCCCATACGTAAACCGGCGCTGCCATCGCCGGACGTCCCCGAAGGTCTCACGGTACTCGTCGTGCACGGCATAGAAACGAGGGTCAAACACGAGTTCAAGACCGGCGCGCAGGGCGTCAGCCGCAAAGATTCCGTCCTCGCCACCGAAGCCTTCTGCCCACCGCACGGCGGCTTCGCGCGGCACTGCTAGACAGAAGGAAGGAAGCTGACGAGCGCGACGTGGCGCGCCCCGAGCGATCCAGGGGGAGCCAATCTGCAGTTGCGCTACCCATGACCAGGAGTTCCGCCCCACCAGCTTTCGGGCGCAGCCGATCACGGCTCCAGGGTACTCGGCCGCCGCCCTGCAAAGGCCGTCGGCCCAACCGGGGCCAACGAGCGCGTCTGCGTCGAGGAAGACGACGTAATCACCTGAGGCCACGTCCCATCCGCAATTGCGCGCGCGGCCAACCATACCTGCAGGCTCCACCCGAAGGACGGTGGCACCGAATGTTCGGGCGACGTCGGCCGTTGCGTCGTTCGAGTCGTTGTCGACGACTATCACCTCGGTTCCAGGTGGCTTCTCAGATGCAAGCGCCGTGAGGGCCCGCCTCAGTGTCCGTTCGGCGTTGTAGGCGGGAATCACCACGCTGAAAGACGGCTCCGCTGTCATGAGCCTGTGCCGGCTGCCGCTGCCACCGCAGTCCAGGTGTTCTGCGACTCAACGGGATCGGACCGCCTGGGGAAGAAGTTTAGGGCGCACTCGCGATACGAACGTACTTTCCCTTGCGCCGGAGTCAGTTGAATGGCCGATGAAGATCGAGTAGTTGCGGGTCTCTGCGCGGCAGTAGTCGCAGACGATCCCGGTCGGAAGGCCTCTCTTGTGGTTTCCGCGGTTGATGAACATGAACGAATTGCGACACCATTTGCTCGAAATCCCGTGAAAGACGACACGTGCTCCGCCCATCGCCTGGATGGCATCTTGGTGTTTGCCCGGCGAGCGCGCTCCACAGTCGATCGCACCCCCGAGGATCTCGAGATCGTGCGCCCCCGTGTGGATCTTCACGCCGTCTCCATGAGGGCCGAGAGTGCCACCGTCTCCGACGATCTCGAGACGGTGGATGACCCCCGTGCATCCCCGGTCGAGGTGAACCGCATCGCCGTTCTTCCCGCCCATAACGACGCGGACGAGCTGGAGATCGACCGGGCCGCGGCAGTGCCATGTCTTGCCATTCAGATTGACCGACCCTTTGAGAACATTCGCTGTGGGTCTCTTTGCGTGTTTGGTGACCGGCTTCTTCGCCCCACTCCAAATGCCGACGAACAGCGCTACTCCCAGCACCGCAAGCGCACCGATGAGCAGTGCTCCTCGCAAGAGCGGGCTGGTGGGAAATCGTCCTCGTTTACGCATCTTGCGGCAGCGTTCGTGAGCCCATGGGGCTCCGCTCAAGTACTCATACGAGTGTAGGTGGCGATTCGGCGAGGAGGACCTAGCCAGCGGTCCTGCCTCCACTACCTGAAGGGGGCGCCCAGAGTGGTCCCTGCCAACGTAGAAAGATGCGTAGCGCTCGGAGTTGTCCGGATCGAGCGAAGTTGACGAAATGAAGATCTCAGGAGAGCATGTGCTCGCGGATCAGGCGCCGACGTTCATCGTGGGACCGTCTCGGTCGGGCACGAGCATGGTGCGGGAGCTCCTGAACGGACACGACAGCGTGTGGATCACACGCGAGACGCACTACTTCGACGACTTACGCGCCCGTTTCCAGGGACAGCGACGAGCGCCACTTTCACCTGAGGACACCCAGCGTTGCGAAGCATACTTCCTCGCCTGCGGTCATCTGGCCTACGGTGCGGACGCCGTACCAGAGCGAAGCAGCGTCGACCGGGAAGAACTGGCGCGCGAAGCCGGACGATTGGGGGGCGGATCCGACGCCTACTTCGAAGCATTTTGTCGACTGCGCGCGCGGGCGAACGAGAAGACGCGGTGGGGTGAGAAGACACCGCGACACGCGTTCCGGATCGGGGAAATGTTGTCCGCATTCCCGTCCGCACGAATCGTCTGCCTCATCCGTGATCCACGCGCCGTCGTTGCCTCGTACCGCGATTGGACCGGGCGGGCCGCCCTCGCGCCTGACCTAGATACGCCGTTCGCGTCCGACCGTCGACGCGCGCGTCGCTCATACCACATCGTCCTCGCTTCGTTGATGTGGCGCAGCGCCACGCAAGCGTCGATCGCCGCCTGCAGACAGTACGGGCCAGAGCGAATCCTGCTTCAAAGCTACGAGGAACTGCTCAGCGAGCCGGAGGCTTCGACCCGACGGCTATGCGAATGGCTCGAGCTTCCCTATCAGCCGGCCATGCTCGACGTACCACTCGTCCAAAGCTCGTACGCGCCCGGAGCACAGCGCGGGATCTCGACCGCGCCGATGGCACGCTGGCGTGAGAAGTTGACGCCCGCTGAGGTGAGTGTGATCCAGTCCACTTGCCGCGGGTTGATGCAGGAGCTCGGCTACGAACCCGCACCAACGACGATGGCGCCACTTCATACGGCGACCGCGTATTTCAGCTTGCCGTCGGCTGTCGTGCGCGCCGGACTCGCTAACCGCAAACGCATGGGCAAGGCGGGCGCCTACGTTGCCCGCCGTGTGCGATTCAGTCTCGAGCGAACCGGCTGAGCTCGACCCCGCGACGAAGGTCGTCGATCAATGCGTCCACCTCGCTCGATCGGCGCAGTGCGATCACGTGCCGACCCGAACGGCTGCGTTCTATTCCGCTGATGATCTGCTGTCGCGTCCGACGTCGGTAGTCCCAGACCAGGGTCAGGGTGCGAACGTTGAGCTTCTCCTTGAGGCCTGGGGGAAGGTCGGGTCGATCCCCTCTACGCAGTCGCCTCCGCACCATGCGCCATAGGGAGAGCCACATCGGGAAGTCGAAAAGTATGACCGTGTCGGCACGCTGTAGCCGAGGCTCGAGAGTCTGCTCGAAGTTGCCTTCGACGATCCATGCGTCGCAAGCCACAATTTCGCCAAGAATTGCGTGCCACTCGCTGAGCGGTCGCAGTCGCCAGCCAGGTTGCCAACGCAGCGCGTCCAGGTGATGCACCTCGAGGCCGAGCAACGGACCAAGGGCCGCGGCAAGCGTGGTCTTTCCCGCCCCGTATGAGCCGACGATGACGATTCGTCGCATCGGATGTTGATCGAGACGACCTTCGGCGGGAGCGTCCAGGTTGCCCGGTTCATATGACGACGCGGCCGTCGTGTTCGCCGAGCGTTCGGAAACCGATGAACTAGTCATCACCTTCCCACGCAATCGGCTCGCCGGAGGTCCCACGTAAGCGCTTCAAAGCCGTTTCTCCGCCGCGGGGCACACCGCGAGACCGTGTACCGCCTCGTTCGGGTCCTCCGACAATTGAATCCGCTCAGCGATGACGCCTGAGTCGAGGTCGAGGAGGGCCACGGTAGCCGGCGCGGATCCGACCAGAAGCTTGTTCGGGGCAACCGGTTCGAGCCCGCGAAGCCACGATCCCGGAATGCGGACCGCGCGCTCTTCGACGCCGTCGCAGATCGTGAACACACGCACAGTGTTGTGGGTCGAGTCGTTTACGACTACTCGACGGTCGTCTAGGAGCTGTCCGTTGTGGGTGGGAAAGTCATGGCCGTTCAACGAGACGAGGATTTCTGGCTCGGCTTTTCCGTTCAAGCGGACGACCAAGCTGCGTCCCACTCTTCTCGGCTTAGCCTGTGACGCCTCGAGGTGCAGGGTTCGCCTCGTTTTCGCCACGGCGCGGTCGCGGAAGCGGGCGAACCGAGGTTTGGGTCGCCGCACGAGCCCGCAGTTGATGATCGTTTCGTCTCCCCGTCGAGTGACGCCGTTGACGTGGCAGAGGTCGACAAGTGGGGCTTCGCGGCGGCGATAGTCGAGTGAGCCGTCGAGAGCGTGGGAACGCTTTCGGAGGCCTAGCCGACGAGCGTCGCCCTCTGTGTGTGGGTCCCAGGCCACCGCGACCTCGCCCTCGAGTGACACCTTTAGGACGGCGTCGATTGCAGTCGCAGTTGCCCAAAGGTGCTCCCCGTCCCAATCGATTTCATGGAGGCCGACGAACAAGGGATGGCTGAAGGAGTCGAGCACGTCCCAACTGTCGGAATAGCGGTAGAGCGTGTCATAGTTCGCAACCACGATCCCGCTCTTGGTCGCGGCGATTCCACGGCCGCCTCGCACGCCGCCGCGAGGGTTGTCGTCTGACTCCGGGAATAACGGCTCCGGCACGGGCAGCTTGTTCGCGATCCGGCCAGAGTTCCAGTCGACGTCGTAGATGTAACCCGCTCTTTTGTTTTCCGCGGATCGATTCACGCACAACGGTTGTTGCGATCACTCTCATTGGCATACTCCCATGTCAGCTAGGCTCGATCTTCGAGCGTGGCGGGAACGGTGGGCGACTCGTCGTCGGGCTTGGATGGTGGTTGGCTGCGACCCCGGACGATCACGGCGCGGACTTCGCCGATCGTTGCGGTCAGCGACTCGAGGGCGGCGACCATGGTTCCGGAGGAGCGGTTCCCGCCGGCAACGGTTCGTTGTGTGGAGCTGATCGCGTCCTTATGAACTCGTTTCGGAGGGGTCGAGATCGAGAACCCCTGCGCCATGCGAGCGATTCGAGCGCCGCCGGCGGACAATAGTTCGCGGTCGTCGGGTTCGATTCCAAGAGCAAAAACGAGCGCTATATAGGTTACGAACAGGAGTGTCCCGAGCACTATGACCTCGATGACTGGCCTCGGCCATTGCACCACGTGCTCGAGCGGCAGAACGAGCGCGCTCGCCATTCCGACCGCCAGCAGCGTTCGCGCGGTGTCTACTCGGAACGGGTTCGTCTTGAGGAGCACTTGCACCTCGACGAGCTTGATCAGGTTGACGAATGTGAGAGCACTAGCGGTGGCAAGAGCCGCACCGGTCATCCCATAGCGGGGAATCAGTGCCAGCGCAACCACAATGTTTATCCCACCTACGAGCGCGTTGTTGGCGAGTGTGATGTACGGACGCCCCGAGAGGTTGATCACTTGCCCGAGCGGCCCGGCAGCCGTGTTGATCAACTGGCCGGCCCCGAGAATGACGAGCGCCGCGGCGCCGGCCGTGTAGCGCGGGCCAAAGAGCGCCAGGAGCGGGACGGGCAGCACGCACATGACCGCGAAGAACGGCGCCGATACGGTCGTGTTCCAGTAGGTGACGCGTTTGAGCATGACGGTGAGTGTGTGCCGATCGCCACGTGCATCCTCGGCGGCGATCCTTGGCCCGAACATCTGTCCGACCGCCGTCGAGACGAGCGTGGCGGGGTTGAGGAGTCTGCCGACGATCGCGTAGATGCCAACTTCGGCTGCGGTGCGGTAGCGCGAGAGGACGATCGTGTCCGTCCAGACGATCGTGAAGAACAGCGCTGCCGTCAGCGTTTGCGGGAGGGAGAACCGCAACATCCGGCTTACATGCCAGTGGCCTCTGGCCGGAGCCAGGACGCCTGGGTCGACGCGAAGCAACTGGACGAATGCGACCATGGCGATAAGGGTGCTGGTGATCGCAGCAGACCAGGCGAGCCCCGTCACGTTCAAGCCGATCGCCAGCAATGGCAGCGCCGTGAGAAGGTTGACGATCGCCCGCAGCGGCCCGAGCCAGGCTGAGTAACTCATTACGCCGAAGCCCTGAACCCCCGCCACGAGAACACGGCCGAGCGCGAGCCCGGGGAGTGAAAGCGCGACGATGCGAATCAAAGACGCCGCGTCTGGCTTGTGGAAGAAACTGGTTGCAAGCCACGGCGCCGTGAGCCAGATCGCCAACGTCAGCCCGAAACTAGTCAGACTCACGAGTGCAATCGAGACCTGCATGCTTCCGGACGCCTCTCGCTCATCCCTGACTCCTGCGGCGAGCGCCACGAAGCGGACGGTCCCTGTCTCGAGGCCAAGTAGCGCAGGCACCATTGAGAGCGAGACCACCGTGGTGGCGATGGCGAATAGGCCGACGCCGTGCACCGGCACGACGTGCGTAATGACGAAATTGAAGAAGAAGGTCAAGACCATCGCGCCCATGGCGCCCGCGAGGTTGACGGCAGCCCCCCTGGCCATGGCCTTGGGGGTGGAGTCGAGATCGGTTCTGATTTCGCCGGGCCGGATGCTCACGGCTCGAAAAGCGACCGGGCGCGTAGACCGACCGCAGCGATGATCAGAAAGACAAGCGTCGACTGGACGAAGCTGAATGCGTCGTAGGTGAGCATGGCCGCGCCGAAGCCGGCGCAACTGGCGGTGCAGGCCGTCAGCAGATCCCTTCTGCTCCCGCCCGGAAGCCTCCGCGCCGATCTGCCGAGCTTCACGGTCGATCCCCAGACGAGCCACACGACTCCGATCAGCCCCAGCGCTCCAAGGGAGACGAGTGTGTTCATGTACTGGTCGTCGAAGATGATCGGAACGCCCGCCGAGGTGGCCTCGCCATTCAAGATCTTGGTATCACCAGTGGCCGCGACGGTGCCAAGCCCTCGACCGAATAGCGGGGCGCCGGACCACCGCGATAGGCCGGGGCCCAGATCGGCGAGGCGTCCCGAGCCGCGTTGACCGGCTCGCGACTGCAGCTGACCGACGAGCCCGCTCTTCGGCTCAAATCGCCGGTAGAGGTGCGTGACCGACCCAGGGGCCGCGAAGTGAGCGAGCACGAACAAGACGATCAGGATCGGCCAGCGCCGGAGCAGCTTCCGGCCCTGGATCCAGAGGACGACGAGGAGCATGGCGATCACCATCAGCACAACTGTCCTCGATTTGGTTGCCATCGCGCCAATCGTGATGACACTCGCCGCCAACAGCCATGCGCTGGCTCGCAGCTTCGTTGTGGCTCGATTCGCCAGGTAGATACTGGGCGGGATGCAGAGGCCAAGCGCTACGCCGAGCGCGATCGGGTGCTGGGCCGAAGCACGTACGCGAAGCTGCCCGCCAGCGAAGTTCGTGCGCTCTTTCCCGAAGTGCTCAAGGAACGGAAGCACGCTGTGGAGGTGCTGGAAGGCGTTGTAGTTGGTCCTGTCTTCCACGATCGCGAACATGGCCACTACTGCCCCGCCTAGTACGAGCGCGCGCATGACCTTCTCGAGCTCGGCGACATGCCAGAGAGTCGAGGTCAACAACAAGAAGACGATCAAGTAACTCAGGAAGAACGACAGAGACTTCACTGCCTGTGTCTCTAGCCCCGCCGCGCTGATCACGTCGCGGTTCGCCAGTAGGGCAACGACCGCCGCAACAGTAAGAAGTGCGATCGGCTTGCCCTGGCCGGCGGCGTCCAGCCGTGCCGATCCGCCCACAGCCGCGATGACCCATGCGAAGAGGAGCACCACGATGCAGAGGCGGTAGATCTCGAGGTTGAACGGGAGTGTGACCGGGAGCTTGTAGCTCTTGATCGGAATCAGCCAGATGATTAGGACCAGCGCGACTGCCGCCCCTTGCCAGCTAAGCAGGCCTGTCGATTCGGTCGGACGCGCTCCGCGCGTCCGACCGAGACTTCCGTCGATCATGGGGGCCGCCAGAGAGCCCTGTTCGCCGTTTCCCATCACGTCAGGCCGTGTGTCCAGCCGTCATTACTCGGATCGGCGGTTCGGGATTCCACCTGCGGCTTTCCCGTCGCCTCTCCGAGCGCTCGAAACCTCGTCGGTAAGGAGCGTGGACAACTCCTCCTGCGGGGTCGAACGAACATCGGTTCCGGTTGTCCGTCGGTGGGGTCTGGCCGGCGACCGGGTCTGCTGTTGGCGATCGATCCCGTTCTCGGATTGCTCGTGGGCCGGTTCAGCGTCCAGGTCGGCCGAGGGCTCCGCCTCGTGCTCCACGCTACGCGGCGGGATTTTGTCGAGGACGAGTGCCAGGCCCGCGAACGCAGCCAGCACGACGAAGACGACCAGGATCGCAAGGCTCTTCTTGGGGCCACCCGAGGAGGTCGTCCTGCGCGGGACCTCGACGGCCTTGATCAAGACGCGCTGATCGGCGGGCACATGAGACTTGGCCTGGTACCGGGTCAGCCAGGTCGCGAACGCCGTTACGGTCGATGTGGCGAGCTTGATCGCGCGATCCGGCTTGGCCGCGGTAGCGTCGAGTTGGATGATCGGGACGTTTCCCGGCTTGTACTTCCCGCTTGCCGTCGTCACCGAGTTGATCGCTTTCGCGATCACCACCCCTCGGAGGTCGCCGAACATCTTGAGCCGCAACGCCAACACCTGATCCGACGGAATCAATTGCGGAAGGAAGTTTGCCTCCTGGACGAGCCACTGATAATCCGACGAGGGCGAGCTCTGCGCGACAACGCTCGAAGGAGCGGTCGCCTGCTGCGACCTCTTGCCACCGTTGCTCTGGCCTCGAACCGAATGCACTGCGCCCGGCACTTGGGTTCTGACCACCGAATCCGCCGCGCTGGTCACGAGGATCTTCTCCGTGGCCGTGTACTTGGGACGCGACCGATACGTGACCTTGGGGGGAATGGACGCGGACACATGCGCCATCATTCCGACGCCGACGAACAGGCCGACACCGAGCCCGATGACCAAGAGCCACCAGAAGCGGGTGAGTGCTCGAACATGACGATGGTTCATCGAAGTCCTCCTTTGTCGACCAACAGCAGGTCGGCAGGTTTAAACGCCGCGACACGAACGTCGCCTGTTCGCCATTCCCGAACCATCGTCAGCGTTTCCATCACAGATAGCCCAACGCTTTCAACCGCCCCACGACAACTTCTTCGCCCTCGCTCGAGGACTGCGTGGGTCCCGTCTCCTCGTATTCGATCTCCCGCAACTCACGGTCTCGGGCAAACTCGTCTTTGAAGGCCTCATACAGAACGCGACCGTCGCAACCTGAGGGCACGGCCGTGTCCATCGCCCAGAGCAGAGTTGGAGCAAGGTCGTAGAGCGACACTCGGCCAAGATCGCCGGCCGCGATCGAACTTCCGGCAAGGAAGACGACTCCGTCGCGTTGGTGTGCGCCTCGTCCGTCTCGTGACACCCTGTCGACGAGGGGCGTGCTGATCTCTACCGACGGGCGCACACCAACCGCCGGTGCATAGACGAGCGCGGGGCTGCCCGTGCCGGGCGTTCGGCCGTACAGCTCTTCGAACGTCCAGACGCCGTCGAACGCGGGCCGGCCGTCGTCGAGGCGAAGCTCGACGAGAGCGTCGCGGATTCGCGCCTGCTGCGGTTTGTCTAGATCGCGGCCATGGATCGCGTACGACGCCACTGTGGGAGTGAAAGCGCGCGACCTTCGGCGGTCGGTTTGCACGCCTTCGCGCGGAAGCACGAGCTCGATGTCGAGCCGGCTCTGAAGCTGTCGCTTAACGGCACGAGCCAGACTGCGAAGAGGCTTGTTCGAGCTGAGGCGCCGAAATGCTGGCGGGACGCGGATCGCTCCGGGCTCGCCGCTCGAGCGGTCCCGGACGAGTGTCACAAGGCCGAGTTCCCGCAAGAGTGCGTTCACGCGGACCGTGTGGGTCTCCGCGCACTGCCCGTGGTCTGAGATCACCGCCGAGACGGCGTCCGGTGCGTTGTCCAAGAGCCAGCCGATGCAGCTGTCGAGCTGGCTGTAGAGACGGAGGAACGCCTCGCGGGCTACTTGGTCGCCGTTGAGGAATCTGCCGGTGAGCGCGTGGCCGAGCCAGTCGGTGGAGGAGAAGAGGACGAAGAAGTGATCCCAGTCCTCCCCCAGGAACAGCTCCCGCGCCAGATCAAACCGTGCCTGCTCAAGCGAGCAAAGATCGTCGACATGCGTCTCGAGTGGCGCGTCGAACGTCGTCGGGTAGTTCTTGTACGCATCGAGCGGTTGTCGGTAGCGCTCCCGGCGGCTGACCGGGAAGATCCGCCGCCCCTCGTCATCGGTCAACCAACTGTTGACGATCACAGCCCCTTCGCAACCATCCTGGTCGAGCGGAAGATTGATCAGAACCGAACGCTTCCCCTCAGCACCCAACTGGCGGTAATACGTCGGCCGACGCAGATCACTCTGCGACGCCACACTCAACCGCCCATCGGCGCGCAACATCATGAAGTCATAGATCCCGTGCGCCGCCGGCGAACAACCCGTCGCATACGAAGCCCAAGCCGGGCCCGTATAGAACGGCACCGTGCTCTCCAAAACCCCAGACGCCCCCTGCTCACGCAAAGCAGACAGGTTCGGCAGCTCACCCGTCTCCAGCAACGGCTCAAGCACGTTCCACGAGCAACCATCCAAACCAATCACCAAGGTGCGGGTCATCTGGTGTGTCCTGTGGTTAGCAACGGGCGGTTGGGCAACATGAGGGTTCTAGATGTAGCCAAGTGCTTTCAGCCGCCGGGTCACTTCTGCGGACTCGCCGTCGGGTGCCGACGCCGCCATGTCAGGCGCATAAGAGTCGACTTCGTTCACTTGACGGACGGCGGCAAAGGCTTCCTCGAACGCTTCGAAGGCCACCCGCCCGTCTAGGTTCCTCGGGACGCCTGCCTCCATGGCCCAAAGCAGTGTGGGCGCGATGTCATAGATCGAGAGCCGACCGAGGTCCGTGGCGTTCGTGCCAGCGCCGGCGAGGATAACGATGCCGTCTCGCTGGTGGCATCCGCGACCGGGGCGCGATGGATAATGGAGGATCGGTTCTTTGAGAGCGGCAGAGAGCCGAACACCGTTCGCGGGCGCGACGAACATGAGCGGTCCGTCGTCGCGCGATTGTCCGTACAACTCCTGCACGGTCCATGCCCCGTCGATGGCGGACGAATCGTCCGAGAGCTTCACTTCGCTTAGGGCCTGACGGATCGAGGCGACCTCGCTGCCGTCCGGGTCGTTGACGTAGACGGCGAACGATGCGTCGGTCGGCATGAAGGCTCGCGATGTGGTCCGGTCAAGCCTAGGAACGGATGCGACCACTTCAACGCCAAGACTCCGAGCGAGGAGTTTCTTCGTGGACGCCCCGAGCGGACGAATGAACCGACTCGAACGGTGGCGGCTGATCGCTGGAGGGAGTGTGATCCGCGCCCGTCCACGCTTCCGGCGGTCGACGAAGAAGGGGCTTTGCTCTTGAGGATCGCGGGAGACAACGCTGACCAAGCCGAGCGTTCTGAGCAGCGAGTTGACGCGCAGTACAGCCGTTTCCTCGCATTGCCCGTGATCGGACACGATGGCGATCGACGCTCCGCCGGCGTGGTCGACGAGCCAGCCGATGTGACGGTCGATCTGCCGGTAAAGCTTCAGGAGCGCAGCCCCGGCACTCTCGTCGCCGCGGAGGAATTTCCCGGTGAGCGCGTGGCCGAGCCAGTCGGTGGATGAGAACAGGACGAAGAAGTGATCCCAGTCCTCCCCCAGGAACAGCTCCCGCGCCAGATCAAACCGTGCCTGCTCCAGCGAGCAAAGTTCCTGGACGTCACCAACCGCCGCCGGGAACGTCCGATATGCCTGAAGTAAACGGCTATAGCGCTCCCGGCGGCCGAGCGGGAAGATCCGCCGCCCCTCGTCATCGGTCAACCAACTGTTGACGATCACAGCCCCTTCGCAACCATCCTGGTCGAGCGGAAGATTGATCAGAACCGAACGCTTCCCCTCAGCACCCAACTGGCGGTAATACGTCGGCCGACGCAGATCACTCTGCGACGCCACACTCAACCGCCCATCGGCGCGCAACATCATGAAGTCATAGATCCCGTGCGCCGCCGGCGAACAACCCGTCGCATACGAAGCCCAAGCCGGGCCCGTATAGAACGGCACCGTGCTCTCCAAAACCCCAGACGCCCCCTGCTCACGCAAAGCAGACAGGTTCGGCAGCTCACCCGTCTCCAGCAACGGCTCAAGCACGTTCCACGAGCAACCATCCAAACCAATTACAAGCGTGCGGATCGGCGCGGAGATCGAGCGCGCGTGGAGCGACCCGTTCAACGCCATGCGCTGCTCCGATGAAGCCCCTTCGCGAACGTCGACACCTCCGTGATCTCGCTTGCCTCAAAACGCCGCCGTCGGCTTCGCTGAAGAAAGCAACGGCAAGTCGAAGCTTCAAGCCACCAGGTCGGTCAGCCATCCTCGGAATGTCCAGAGAGGCCTGGACCTGTGAGGAGCCCCTCCCCGACCAGTCAGAGCTTGAATCGGCCTTCACCCGTCGGTTTGTGTGACGACCACAGGAAAGGAACGGGTTGGGGAGAAGGGACGAATCGGAGCTGCCCAGTGGGCGGACTTCATGATGCTGCGCGAGCGTCTTGCTGGCGGTCGCCGCGAGGCGATGTTTGAGGACGGGCCAGTCCAACCACGGGACTCACTCGACCTAGACCTCCACCAGATCGCAGTACGAACGCGCGTCGGTACTAGACCTGTTCATCTCCACACGCGTGCTCGCGGACGCGCTCTGCGTGAAGGCGGCGTTCTTCTCGCTTCCGATGCTGTGGCCTGCGTCCTCACGATCGCGGTGCTCGAGATCACGCTGCTTCGGTTCAAGTCAGTCGACCTGGGAATCATCGCGATGATCGCCCCCGCCACCATTGGTTGGGCACTGCTCGCGAACATCTACGGCCTCTACGATCGCGACCGCGTCAGGTTCGGACGCTCCGCGGTCGACGACTTACCCGATCTGCTCATTCTCTCGAGCTTGGCGACGTGGTTCGGGATTCTGATCCTGAATGCGACTGACATCGCGCACCCAAAGCTGCGAAACGCGGCTGCCTTCTGGTTCGTCTATCTCGTCTTCCTTACCGTCGGGCGAGCGCTCGTGCGATGGCTTCTGCGTACACGGGCCGGCTTTCGTCAGGCGACCCTGATCGTCGGAGCCGGCCGCGTTGGCCAACTGATCGCGGACAAACTCGCTGCCCGTCCTCAACACGGCTTGGACATCGTCGGGTTCCTCGACGACGACCCCGTCGAAGGGACAGAAGGTTCGGTTCGCCCCCTCGGAACGTTCTCCGATCTCGAACGCGTCGTGCACGCTCACTGGATCGAGCGTGTGATCGTCGCGTTCTCGCGGCTCCCTGCTGAGACGGAGGTTGACCTCTGCCGGCGTTGCCTGGCACTGGGAGTGAGTGTGGACATCGTGCCGCGCCTGTACGAGGTGATCGGCTCGCGCAACTACTTCCGCAGTCTGGACGGGACGCCACTCGTCGGATTGAACAGACCGAGACTGTCCCCCACCTCGCAGCTGCTGAAGAGGTGCCTCGACCTCCTTCTAGCTGGCCTCGGACTCGCCCTCCTGTCACCGCTGTTTCTTTACTGCGCTCTCAGGATCAAGGCCGAATCTCCAGGCCCGGTGCTCTTCGGGCAGGAGCGCGTTGGCGTCGGCGGTCGTCGGTTCAAGATTCTGAAGTTCCGGACCATGTGTGCAGACGCAGACGCTCAAAAGGGTGAGATCGTTCATCTAAACAAGCACACGGAGAACGGCCCGCGGATGTTCAAGATCCCCGACGACCCCCGGGTCACACGTTTCGGTCGCTTCATGCGTAAGTGGTCGATTGACGAGTTTCCGCAGTTGATCAACGTGATACGCGGCGAGATGAGTCTGGTCGGCCCGAGGCCTCTCATCCTCGACGAGGACGAGCACGTGCGCGGCCAGCATCGGAGGCGTCTCGAGTTGACCCCAGGCATGACAGGGTTGTGGCAGGTACTCGGGCGAAGCGATATCGGCTTCAAGGAGATGGTCGCCCTCGACTACCTCTATGTGACCAACTGGTCGCTGTGGGGCGACATCAAACTGCTCGCACGGACCGTCCCGGTTGTGCTCCAGAAGCGGGGGGCGTACTGAAGATGGGCGGCCTCGCAACTGTGGCCACATCTGAACGAGGTGGGCCGACGGCCGCCGTTGCAACCTCTGATGGCCGCGTACACGTCCTTCTCGTGGCGTCGCCAGGGGGGCACCTTCTCCAATTGCTGGCCCTGAAGAGTGCGTGGGAAGACTATTCGAACGCCTGGGTAACCCTCGACCGCGCAGACGTCGGCGGATTGCTCGCCGGACAGCGCGTGTTCTTTGCGCGGGGTCCGACGAACCGCAGCATCCGAAATCTCTTGCGCAACCTCATCCTCGCTCGCAAGATCGTCCGTACGATCAGGCCGCAAGTCATCATCACCACCGGCGCCGGAGTCGCAGTGCCTTTCGCCTGGCTAGGGCGTTTCTCAGGCGCGCGCGTGATCTACATCGAAAGCATGTCACGCATCAACGATGCCTCTCTGAGCTGCAGGTTGATTGGCCCTGTCGCAACCCGTATTTATGGTCAGTGGCCGGAGTTCGCCAAGGTTGTCCGCCGCGCACGGTTCGCGGGGTGTGTCTTTACCTCATGATTTTCGTGACTGTCGGTACGAACGAGGCGCCGTTTGATCGCCTCCTGAGGGCACTGGACGGGCTTCAGTTGGAAGAGGCGCTGGTTGTCCAGCACGGCTCTTCATCGGTACGACCAGATCGAGCGCAGTGCCATGTCTTCCTGCCGTTCGAGTCGATGGTTGATCACATTCGCCGTGCCCGTCTTGTCGTCTCTCACGCTGGGGTGGGCAGCGTCTTGGTAGCGCTGGGAAGCGGCAAGAAGCCGATTGTCGTCCCTCGGCTCGGTCGGTTCGGCGAAGCTGTAGATGACCATCAGGCCCCGTTTGCCAGGCGTCTTCATGACGCCGGGATGGTTCGACTGGTCGAAGATCCATCTCAACTGGGCGAAGCGCTCACGTCCCCGATCGAGCTCGAGCCAGCGCTTCCTCTGAACAGCGGCCCGAACGGGCTGGTGGAAGACCTGCACGAGTACCTCGTCTCACAACTCGGCGCGCGAGCTGTTCGATGAGCCACGGACTCACCGTCATTGGCCTCGATGCAGCTACATTCGACGTGATTGACCCTCTCGTTGCGGCCGGGGAGCTCCCCAACCTCGCACGGATTCTCACGTCCGGGTCAAAGGGCTCGCTTCGCTCGACGACGCATCCGCTGACGCCGCTGGCCTGGACGACGATGGTCACGGGCGTTAACGCTGGCAGGCACGGGATCTGGGACTTCGTTGAGCGCGACGAGACGGGCCATCACGTGCGGCTCGTGAACGGGAGCTTCCGTCGCGTGCCGGCCGTCTGGGACATTCTGTCCGGAGCGGGACGGCATGTCGGCATCCTCAATATCCCGTTTACCTGGCCAGCTCCCGAGGTGAACGGGTTCTCGATCTCTGGGCTCGACGCATCCGCTCGTGAGGACGGGATGACGTATCCGGCCGACCTTCGGGCCACGCTCGAAGAACGTTTCGGTCCCTTCGTCCTCGATCACGCTTTTCCGATCGACGACAAGGGAGCGATCGATCTTGATTGTGTTCGCCGCGCATGCGAGCAGAGGGTCGAGTGCGTCCGTTGGTTGTCGCAAGAGTTCCGGCCCGATCTGCTTTTCGTCGTCTTTATGTCCGCCGATCACATCCACCATCTCTGTTGGCCCGAATGGGAGCGCGACGGTGTGAAGAGCCGCGTCGCCGACGTTTATCGGCTACTCGATGAGGCTGTCGGCGCAATTGTGGCCGACACCGATCCGGAGCGGGACATCATGATTGTGTCCGACCACGGTGGCGGCTCGCTCGATGGAGTGGTGAACCTCAACGCCTGGTTGGCGAGGGAGGGCTACCTCTCCTATCTTGGCCAGGGGTCAGACCTGAGATCGGCTGATATGGGGCGGCGGGCTGTGCATCGCGTGTTCGAACTGCAGCGCAGGCTGCCGCAACGCATGCGCAGCGCACTGAAGCGGCAGCTGCCGGGAGTGCGCGATCAGGCGCTCAAGCTGCGCGAGTACACCGTCGTCGACTGGTCGCGAACGCAAGCCTTCTCATACGGCACATTCGGGAACATTGTTCTCAACGTGCGCGACCGCGAGCGACACGGGATCGTCGACCCAGACGACTATGAGCGCCTTCGAGACGAGATCGCCGCGAAGGCACTCGAGCTCCGGAGTCCTGCTGGCGAGCCGATCGTTGCTGCCGTCCATCGTCGCGAGGACATGTTCCACGGCGCCGCTATTGACCGCGTCCCGGATCTGGTGGTGGAGTTTGATCGTTACGCGTGGCTCGGGAAAGGGACTCTTACGAGTCGCTCGGATTCGATCTGGGACACAATCGAGATCGCGCCTGACAGCGACCTTTCGTACGTAGGCAGTCACCGGCACGAGGGCGTGTTCGCGCTTGTTGGTCCGTCGGCGCAGAGCGCCAACGAGATCGACGCCTCGATCGAAGACGTGATGCCGACGATCCTTTACCTCCTCGGCGAGCCGATCCCTGCCGACCTCGACGGCCGCTTGCTCGCAGAGGCAATCGACCCCAAGCTGCTCGATCAAAGGCCGGCCGACTATATCCAGCCCAGCGCCCTCGAGCCCACAGGCGTCACGCTCTATTCGGGCGGAGGCGCCGAGGTGGAGAGCCGACTGCGTAGCCTCGGCTATCTCGAGTAGAGAGGAGTGCTCTTGTCCGCGGAAGCGAAAAAGGTCATGATCATTGGGCTCGACTGCGCTGAGCCTTCGCTCGTCCTTGAGCGATGGCGCGACGAGTTCGAAACGATCGGAGGTCTAATCGACCGCGGTGCTTACGGTCGTCTCACTTCCGTCGTCCCGCCGATCACGGTTCCAGCGTGGTCCTGCATGATGGCCAGCCGCACGCCGGGCGATCTCGGCGTCTACGGCTTCCGAAACCGTGCCGATCACAGCTACGACGGGCTCTTCGTGGCAAACGGCTCGGCGATCAAGGAACCTCGCCTCTGGGACATCTTAACCCGACAGGGTCGACGCTCGATCGTACTCGGCGTGCCGGGCACCTACCCGGTCCGCCCCATCAACGGTGTAATGGTCTCGTGCTTTCTCGCTCCTTCGACCCAGCAGCAGTACACATTCCCGCCCCTGCTTCGACGCGAGGTGGAACAAACCGTCGGTGAGTATCTCTTCGACTGTCCGAACTTCCGAACCGACGACAAAGACGATCTTCTCCGCCAGGTGTACGAAATGACCGACAAGCGCTTTGCGCTCGCCGAGCACCTACTCGCAAAGGAGCGATGGGACTTGTTTTCTATGGTCGAGATCGGCGTCGACCGCATGCATCACGGCTTCTGGAAGTACATGGATCCCGAGCACAGAAAGCACCCTGGGCCGGGCCGCTACGAAACGGCGATCCTCGACTACCATCGGCATGTAGACGGCTTGATTGCGCGTCTGCTCGCGTTCGCCGACGAGGACACAGTCGTCATGATCGTCTCTGACCACGGCGCCAAACGGATGGATGGCGGCATCAGAGTGAACGAGTGGTTGCGCCGGGAAGGCTTTCTCACACTCGCTCGCGAGCCCGGCGAGCCGAGCTCACTGGTCGACGTGGGCGTCGACTGGCCACACACGCTCGCGTGGGGCGAGGGTGGTTACTACTCCCGAGTCTTCCTGAACGTGGAGGGGCGAGAGCCGCAGGGCGTCGTCCCAGCCGAGGACTATGACCGGGTCCGAGACGAGCTCGCCGAGCGGCTCTGTGAGATACCCGACGACGAAGGACGGCCGATCCCCACCAAGGTTTATAAGCCGGAAGACATCTACCCCGAGGTGAATGGTGTTGCGCCGGATCTGATCGTCCATTTCGGCGACTTGTACTGGCGAGGCGTAGGAACCGTGGGCGGGCCGGACGGAATCCACACGTTTGAGAACGACACCGGACCAGGACGACGCCAACCATGCACAAGACGGCCTGATCATCATGGCCGGCCCCGGCATCGAGCCTGGGCCGCTCGAAGGATCGCACCTGCTGGACGTGGCGCCGACGGTGCTGGCACTGCTCGGACTCGAAGCTCCACAGACCATGCGAGGCCATTCACTCCTCCACCCGTCCCGGTCCGCAGAAGCGACCTCGGCAGCTTTGGCATAGCCTGCGTCAGCGGCAGCTGGCGG
The DNA here is from genome assembly GCA_963765295.1 of uncultured Actinomycetes bacterium. Lineage (GTDB taxonomy): Bacteria > Actinomycetota > Thermoleophilia > Gaiellales > Gaiellaceae > PALSA-612. The sequence continues at coordinate 52,096 of CAVXVO010000005.1, read as the reverse complement.
GCAGAGCGTTGCCGACGTTGACGGGGCCGATAGCCCTTGATGCGATCGAGAGCGCGCGCTGCGGGTGGGCGTTCGGACCGATCGGCCGAGGCCGCTGAAACGCGTTCCCCCGAAGTGACGTGACTCACCCGAACGAGCATCTCGCGGGTCGAGCAGCCAAGCCGACGGAACGGAGCGGCGGTCGGGCTAAAGGGCTGACTGCGCGGTTGGCTAAGCCCCCCGATTCCGGGACGGCAAGCACTGGACCTTCGTCCGGTATCTGGGGCAGAAACGGGACGTACAGTCTTCGATGGCAGGACGCTCTCATCGGGGGTGAAAGGGATGAAGGCTGCACAAGGGATCGGATCGGGTCGGGCGAGACGACGCTTTGCGCTTGGTGTCGGAGTCGCCTGTGGGGTGGCGCTTGCACTCGCTCTCGCCGGCTTCGCGACGGGAAGCACCACGACCGTGCAACTCACGTCGACCGGCCCACAGCCTGCGAGCGTCACCGTCGCTGTCGGCGACGTGGTTTCGTTCGTCAACGCCGACGCACAGAACCACAGCATCGTTTCAACAGGCTTTACCAGCCCGGTCATATACCCGGGGCAGACATACAGCCACACCATGGACACGCCGGGGAAGTTCTCGTATACGCAGACGAATTTCGGCCCTTCGAAAAAAGGCCTGATCGTGGTCGCGGTCAACGGAACCGTAGAGCTGACTGCGAACACTCCCTCGGTCGTGTATGGAAACCCTGTCGTGCTGTCGGGAAAGTCTCCCTTGCCGGGTAGGCCTGTGACTGTGTCGACGCAACCGGGCGGTCACCATCACGGGAAGACCTGGACTGCCCTCACAACGATCCCAACCTCGGCTGACGGTTCGTTCTCCACCGTTGTGCGTCCGACGGTGAACTCGTCTTATCGTGTAACGGTAGTTGCGAAATTGCTGTCGCAGCCGGTGACGGTGGGAGTGAAGCCCCGATTGACGATCGCCGCCACCCCGCTCAAGCTGAAGGTCGGTCAGACGGTGCGCGTCGTCGCCAGGATCGTTCCGGCGACGGCTGCCACAAGTCTCGAGTTGAGACAGCTCACTGGCACGAAGCGCGCGCGGACTCTTGCGCAGAAGCCAGTGTCGGCAAGCGGAAACGTCGTGTTTACGTGGAAGGCTACGCAAGGACGTTCTCTTCTTCGCGTCGAGATGCCGAAGATCAAGGGCGGTTCGACGTACTTGGCGACGTTCAGCCGATCAATTGCCGTCACCGGGATCACGACCGCGACGGCCACCACCTCGTCCAAGTCAAGCACCAAGTCGCACGGCAAACGCCACGGGAAGCATTGATGCGATACCGGCCGACCGCGAGCCTGAGCTCGGTCGACTAGGGATGGTGCAGGTGTCGCGGTCATCGACGACGGCGAGAGCCCGCGACCTTCCCCGTGCGACCAAAGTCCTTATCGCCGACGAGCATCCTTTGATGCTGGAAGGTGTCAGGAGGGTTCTCGAGGAGAGCGAAGGGTTTGAGATCGTCGGCGAATCCCGTGTCGGTACAGATCTGCTCCAGCTGATCGAGCAGGCACATCCGGACGTCGTACTCCTAGACACCGGGATGCCGGGAATCGACGGCCCCGCCTACGTGGAGCGGATCCGCTCCAGCTACCCGAAGGTCAAGGTCGTCGTTCTGTCAGTCCTCTCCGACCCCGTACAGATCCAGGCTGCCCTCGTACGCGGCGCGAGCGCCTACATCGTCAAGAGCATCAACCCGCTCGATCTAGCTTCAGCGATCCGACAGGCTGTTGACGGGACCGTGTTTCACCTGCTGAGCCTCGTTGACGTCGGCGAAAACGCCATCGCGAAAGCAGCCGGCTTAACCGGTAGAGAAATCACGATCGTCAAAGCGGTGGCGCGCGGCTTGTCCAACCAGGCGATCGCGAAGGAGATGTGGGTCACCGAACAGACCGTCAAGTTCCACCTCACGAACGTGTACCGGAAACTTCACCTCTCGAACCGCACAGAAGCCGCGCGTTGGGCCCTCGAGCAAGGCATCGCCGACCTGTCCAGCGCGGAATGACCAGCATTGAGCGCTGAGCACGCGCGATCCGCTGCCCGACGCGGACCATCCAGCGTTCGACGCCCGCCGGCCTGGTTCGCGGCAGCAGCTGTGTCCATTGCGACATTCGCCGCCGCCGGCGCGCTTGTTCCGTCCTCGCCCGCCGCGGGGATGATCGGCTTCAAAGCCCCGTCCTACGCAGGTTTCAATGCCGAATCCTCTGGCGGCCCGATCACCGGCTCAAAGCCAGAGTCGAAGCTCTGGTATCAGGACGGCAGTTGGTGGGCAGCAATGTTAAGCCCTTCCTCGAGCGGAGCTCACCACATCTACCAGTTGTCGACGGCAGGAGCCTGGGTGGATACCGGCGTCCTGATCGACCCGCGGCCAGCATCGAAAGAGGACGTCCTACCCGTCGGATCGACACTCTACGTGCTCTCGAGGTCCCCCGACACCACCGCCGGGCCGAATCTTCTACGTCGCTTCACCTACGCCGGCGGCGGCTATCAACTCGACGCCGGATACCCGGTCGAAGTGCCTGGTGCCGGTGTTGATTCTGTCACGCTGGCGCGTGACACCACAGGGATGCTGTGGCTCACGTACATACAGAAGAAGAAGGTTTACCTCGCCCACAGCACTGGATCCGACACATCATGGACTGCCGCTTACGCCCTTCCCGGCGCGTCGCCTACAAGCTCAAAGGGCGACATATCCGCCGTCGTTTCCTTCACCGACGGCACTGGGCCTGCCGTTGGCGTCATGTGGTCGGATCAGGTGACGGAAAGTGACTACTTCGCTGTGCACCGTGACGGAGCCGCCGACACCGATTGGAACATCGAGACCGCACTGTCGGGCGTGCTCCAGGCCGACAACCACATCAATCTGAAGACAGCCGACGGCCGCGTCTACGCAGCGGTGAAGACAAGCGCGACCGGAAGCTCAGACGGCTTGATCAAGCTACTCATCCGCAATCCGAACGGAACCTGGAGCAGCGACACCGTCGCAACTGTTTCCCAGTCCAACACGCGGCCGCTAGTCCTTCTCGACATGAGCGCCCGACGCATCGACGTCTTTATGACCCTCGGCGCCACTCATCCTCACGGCATCGTCTACAAGTCGAGCTCCCTCGATTCGGTCTCGTTCGCCGGCCCGGCCATCACGTTCATGCAGGGCGCGAGCGGTGAGACGATCAGCAACCCAACCTCAACCAAGCAGAACGTCACTGCTGCCACAGGGATCATCGTGATGGCGTCCGACGGCTCCTCCTACTGGTGGAACCAGATGGGTCTAAACGATCCTCCCAGCGGAGCCAACTCGGCCGTGGCAACCCCACCGGACCAACCGGTCGACATTCACTTGAGCGGCAGCGACAGCGACACGTGCGAGCTCGCATTCCTCATCGTGACCGCCGCCGCGCACGGCAGTCTTGGTCCGATTGTGGGCGACGCGTGCGCGCCCGGAACCCCGAACACGGACACGGCGACGGTCCGGTACACGCCCGATTCCGGCTTCACCGGGACGGATTCGTTCACGTACAAGGTGAACGACGGGACATTGGATTCGTCTGCCGCAACTGTCACAATCACGGTCTCGAGTACTGTCGGCGTCTTCCCTTCCTCGGTCAGCGTGAACAAAGGCAGAATTGCCGGCGGCAGCGTTAGCGACCTTGAGGCGCAAGACGGCGTCTCCCTTCGGGTCGCTTCGACAACCGGCAAGGCTCCAAAGAACGCGTGGTCAGGGAGCATGCTCAGCGTCCCTGACTCGCTTAATGCACTTCAGGTTAGCTACGTGGGTTCAAATTCCCTGACTTGTTCGCAAACGATCTCCGTTTGGAGATTCTCCACCGGTGCGTGGATCGATCTCGATACAAGGAGCGTCGGCACGGCGCCTGTAACCATCCAAGGGCTCACACCGCCGGGCGCCCCTGCTACCTATGTCGGGGCCGGAGGCGAGGTCCGCGTTCGTGTCGGATGCGCGGCATCCCTGGCATTTTCGACCAGCGCCGATCTGCTCACGGTCGCCTACACCGCTGATTGACGCCCGGCCGAGCGGCGGTATCAGCCTCCGCGATCAGCTTCCGAGGCGCGGCACCCCTCGAAGCGTCTTGATCAAGCATGTTCGTCAGGACAGCTTCGGTTGTGAACAAGCCGCCCGCCGAATCAAGAGATCGCCTCGGGCGGCCGATAGATCGGGAGAAGCCCGATGGCACGCACAGCTCGTCATCCTCCCTCGGCCAGATCGGGCGGCAAACGATCGCGCCCACAACCACCCGTGGGCGACCCGGAACGTACGCCGTCCGCTGACAACCTACTATCCACGCTTCTCCATCGACTCGCGCCGCACACAGAGGCACATCCCGACGATCCATCAGAGGCAGCCGCCTCGATTGGCGCATGCGCCGCCGAAATCCACGCGTTCGCCAAACGTGCGAAGGATCCCGAGGTGCGGGAGAAGCTCGATCTGTTCGCCGATCTGCTGTTCGAAGCAACCACCGCCATCGGAAAGAACGAGCGACGCTGGTCGCGCCTCGCTTTCGACCTTCACGACGGCGCTCAGCAAGAGATCTCGGCGCTCCGAATGGATCTAAGCGTGCTGTCAACCCGACTCGAGAAGTCGCTCGAAGATGAAAACGACCTAGACCACGCTCTGGCCGCCGCCCGCGAGCTCGACGAACGGCTGCGCAGTCTCGACGCTGGCCTCCGCGGGCTCGTCGAGTCGTTCGAGTCGCCAGCTCTCACAGAGCAGCCTCTCCCAGAGCTGGTGAAGAAGCTGGTAGACGAATTCAGGGAGAGCACCGGAATCGCCGTCACGCTCAACCTCAAGGATGACTTCAGCATCCTGACTCGCTCACAACACATCGCCCTCGTCCGTGTCTTGAGAGAGGCGCTCGCAAATGCTCGAAAGCACTCAGGCGCTAGCCGGATACGAGTTTCACTGCGCCTCCCAGCCCGGCGTGTGTACTTGGTCGTCCGCGACAACGGTCGCGGCTTCACGGTTCAGAGGACGCTAGCGCGAGCCGCGAAAACGCACCGTTTGGGGCTGATTGGCATGAGCGAGAGGGCCCGGCTATTGGGCGGTAAGCTCGAGATTCAAAGCGCACCCGGAGGCCCGACGACCATCTCGTTGACCCTACCTGCCGGAGATGTCGGCGACTCGCGCAAGCTCGTTGCGATCCGCAAGAAGCCGTCGGCGCGCTAACGCGCGCCTGCGAGCCACTCGGCCAGACCGCTTGGTTCGCCAGACCTAGCCGAATGGCGAGGTTGCCTTTCGCCTGCGGAGGTCTAGGGTATGTCTCAAGGAGAGCATCACTAGCCGAACGGCGTAGGACGGTCGGCGCGGAGGGGAGACGGACAATGAAAGTGCTACTTGCAGATGACCATCCGTTGATGATGGTCGCTACGCGTCGTGTCCTTGAGGAGGACGGCGAGTTCGAGGTCGTTGGCGAGGCGCGCGTGGGAAGCGAAGTGCTGCCGCTGATCGGACGCACCCACCCCGACGTTGTCCTCGTCGACATGCGGATGCCGGGCATCGACGGCCTCGGCTGCTTGGAACGAATTCGGTCCCGGTTCCCGAAAGTGAAGATGGTCGTCCTCTCAATGGTGTCGAACCCCGAGCAGATCCAAGCTGCGCTGGCACGGGGAGCATGTGGGTACATCGTCAAGAGCATCAACCCGCTCGACCTGCCTTCAGCCATCCGCCAGGCGGTAGAAGGCACGGCGTTCCACGCGCTCGGCATGCCGGAAGTGGGCGAATCGGCGATCGCGAAGGCGGCAGGGTTGACGGAGCGGGAACTGACGATCGTCAAGGCGGTAGCGCGCGGCCTGTCCAACCAGGCGATCGCGAAGGAACTCTGGGTCACCGAGCAGACCGTCAAGTTCCATTTGACCAACATCTATCGCAAGCTCCAGATCTCGAATCGAACCGAGGCCGCACGCTGGGCCTACGCGCAGGGCTTCATGGAGTCACCCACGTACGAGACAGCCAATTCCCAGTAAAGCGCGTCCGCAGAGACGCACATCTCGGCGAGTGTGAGGCTAGACCCCGGACCAGGGATAACGGCGCCCCGTGTTGCAAGTATTCGAGCGAGCGAATCGAAGGAGCGGAATGTCGACAGAAGCGCATCAGAGGCGAGCACACTGCGCAGGACGGGTTACAGCGGTATTCGCCGTAACAGCTCTCTGCTTGGTCTCCGGCGCAAGCCCTGCCTTGGCCGCGACGAACGGCGGAGGCCGCCACGGATCCGGGAGCCTCTCGGCGATCATCGTCGTCGCACTCATCCTGTTGCTTGTAGGCCTCGTCGGTGGGGCGCGTGCCGGGTACAGGCGTTGGTCGTTATCGGCAGACTAAAAGACGGCGGCGGATCCGAGACCGAGAACCAACCAGGACAACCGAGACCGCTTGCTTCCTGAGTTGGTTTGGTTCGATTAGCGCCCCTCGAGCAGTTGCTCGTAGGCGTCGAGGTGGCGCTCCGCAGCACGTCGCCAGGTGAACTTCGCCGCCCTCGCTAATCCAAGCTCACGCAGTTCGCGAGCGCGCTCAGGATCGCCGAGAACTAGCAGCAAGGCGTCCGCGATAGAGCTGACTGAGTAGGGATCGACGAGTTCAGCAGCGTCGCCGCAGACCTCCGGTAGCGCATACACGTTCGATGCGACCACAGGCGTCCCAGAGGCCATGGCCTCCAGTACCGGGATGCCAAAACCCTCGTGGAGGGACGGAAGCGCAAAGACGGCAGCAGTCGCGAAGAGAGGCGGGAGGACATCGTCGGGGACGTGCCCGAGAACGTGTGCTCTCCCGCGCAGGTCGAGTTCGTCGATCAAACGCTGAACGAGCCCGAAGCTCGATCCAGGTCGACCGACGAGCACGAGCGAGACGTCGGGATGCTCGGCCGCTACTTGCGCGAATGCCTGAACAAGACGCTCCGGGTTCTTCTTCCGTTGATGATTTGAGACGTACAACACATAACGGCCCTCGATCCCAAGTCGGCGTCGGACCTCCTCCCGCGCCGCTTCAGGATCGACGGGAGGGAAGAAGCGATCGTGGTCGACGCCATGGTGGATCGCGATCACGCGCCCAGGATCGAGTGGTGCCCTCTTCAGCAGTTCGGCGCGCTCGGACTCCGAAGCAGTTAGCGTCAGATCTGCCGAGTTCGCGAGACCGAGCAGCACTCTGTTGACCAGGCGGTCCGTGCGGGAAACGTAGTCACCGAACATGAGCGCGGCGAATCCGTGCTGTGTAACCACCGTCGGTTTCAAGCCCAGCGGAAAGTCGACGGGTGGCCGACTGTCCATGTAGTGGACAAGGTCGTAGCTGCGCAGCGTGAACGGACGCTGGAGCGCGAACATGGCATTCGGCAGCTTCGGGACGCGAGGCGTGACTGATCGTCTGAACGCAAGACCGTTGATCGCGTCCGGGCGACGCGCGGCGACGACCGTAACCTGAATCCTCTCGGGATCGAGTCGCCCCAACTCGTGCGTGACGCCGAGCACAGACCGCGGAACTCCACCCATCTCCACGAGCAGCGCATCCGCCACCACGGCAACCTTGATCGGTGCCATTGCTCACGTTTTAGCGTCCCAGGCCAGAGTTCGGTTGCAGCGAACGGACAGCCGAGGCCCACCGTTGGGCTAGTGGCCTTGACGACCGAGGCCGGTACAGTCGAGACCCTGGACGTCGACGTCGTTGTTGTTGCTTACCGCAGCGCCGCTCACCTCCGTGCGTGCGTCGAACCGCTCGCCGGCGCGGCGGGCCTGCACGTGGTCGTCGTCGACAACGCGTGTCCGGAACGATCACCATCCCTCGTGTCCGACCTTCCTTTGGAGATCGTGGAGATGGGCTTCAACGCCGGCTTCGGAGCCGGCTGTAACGCAGGGGCACGACGGGGGCGTGGGAAAGCGATCCTGTTTCTCAACCCTGACGCGAGGATCGCCGCGACGGATGTCCTTCGCCTCGCACGCCGGCTGTCACGCGACAGTTTCGCCGGCGCGTGTGGGCCTCGAATCACTGATTCGAGCGGCAGGACAACTCCGACGATGCGGCGGCTGCCCCGTCTAAAGACCGCTTTCGCGGAAGCGTTCTTCGTGCACCATCTGATTCCGCGCGCCGCCTGGGCAAGCGAAATCGTCCGGACGGGTTATGACAAGCGCACGGCTGCCGAGTGGCTGAGCGGCGCGGTGCTCTGCGTACGCAGAGCGGCTTTCGAACAGGTAGACGGATTCGACGAGCGTTTCTTCCTGTACTGCGAAGACACGGACCTGTGCTTCAAGCTCCGGCAGGCCGGCTACCACGTCTTATATGAACCGAGTGTGTTCGCAAGTCACGAGGGCGGTGCGTCCGCGCCCTCCCCTGGTCAAGCTTCCTTGAAGGCGGCTGCACGCATGACCTTCGCCGGCATCCACGCCGGGCGGGCCCGCTATCTCGGCTTCCGCCTAGCCTCGGCGCTCTACGAATTCGTGCGTCTGCCGATAGCCTTGGCCCGCTCGCCCGCTCACTTCCGAGGGCGCGCTGCAGCGCTCGGGACAACCCTCGGCCTCTCCTCTCCGCCGACGCCAGCCCAATGGCGGCCGGGCCGAGCCGCATAGCATCGCCAAAGCAGCGAAGTCACGCGGCGGCGCACCTCCTCTGCGCTCGGAGTCGCGTCGACGACGATTACACCGCCGAGACGTTCCGCGAGGGCAAGGTAACGCTGTCGCCGCTTCTCGAGCAACTCGACGTCATGCTCGCCCTTCCGCTCGAACAGTGTTTCACCGGGCACGTCGAGAAGCACGACTGCGTCGGGGCGTCCAGCGGCGCGGCGGAGCAGCCACAGGCGGACTCTCGCACCGACTCCCGTCGTCTTCTCCCAATTCACTTCGGCATCGAAGGCGAACCGATCGAAAACAACGAGTCTCCCGCGGGCCTTGTACACGCGGGCAAGAAGTGACCTCCTCGTGAAGCGGGCTAAGCGCACGCTCTGACGGACGAGCCGGCGATGAATACGCCTTCGGCCGCGACGGTAGCCCTCTGGGGCCTCCCACGTCTTTCCAGGGATCGAACTCCCGGCCTGCATGCCCATGTAGATGATTCGCGTAGGCAGGATGAAGTGTTCAAGCAGACCGGCCGCGAGTGAGGATTTGCCGGCGCCGTCCGGACCGAGAATCGCAACGGTCATCCCGCGACGCTGGCTGAGGACCGCGACCCGTGCGAGCGGCCGGGAAGCCGACTTCCAGATCCGCTGCCACCATGGCCTGGAACGAACGAGGGGCTGCAGGGCGCTCCGAAGCTCGTCCCAACGGCTCGCCTGAGCGAGCTCGAGCAACCGCACAGTACTCAGAGAATCCCGGCATGAGAGATCGACGCTTCGCGCGATTGCTCCAGACGTCCCGACAGACCCAGCCGCCGAGCCAAGTTCGTCCCGTACTTGATCAGGTAGATCGCTTCGATCGAGCGCCTGATGAAGCAGCAGCGCCCAAAAGCGGTCTGGCGGTGAAAGCAGCCGAACAGGCCCCTGACGGACACAGCCAGACAGTGCTCCCTCGACAGCGTCCACGCGAATGCCTGCACCCGGCCCGAATACGAGGTCATGAACGACGTCGAGTACGAGCCAGGAGTCGTCTTCTACGTTGTAGCCGACGTAGCGGCGGTGCCTGCTCCGCATCGGCATCCGCGCGAAGCCGGCCGATCCGAGCACGTCTTCCAGGCGGTCCGCATCTCCCGGAGCAACGAGCAGATCGATGTCGTTGTCGGGCCGGAGCATCGAACGCTCTCCCCGCAGCACGCACCAGTCGACACCCGCCTCATCCAGTCGAGCGAACGCCTGCGCAAGCAGTGTTCCGAGAATGGGAGCTGCCTGTCGGTTTGTTGTAGCGACGTTCACTGAGGTCAGTGTCGTTCAAACCCTCCGTTTAGAGACCGCCTCCCTGATTGGGGAGCAGCCCTACTTTCCTACGGATCTAAGGAGCCCAGCCAGGCCCTCGGCCAGGTGCCGTGTCGTGAAGCGGGCCTCGAGTCGTGCCCGGCCCGAACGACCCATTTCGGCCGCCCTGTCCGGATCTGAAAGCACCGCTTCGAGCGCATCGGCGATGGCATTTGGGTCACGCTGAACCAAGAGGCCGGTCTCACCGTGCACGACGTAATCGGAGATGCCGGGCATCTCGGTGACGACGACGGGGCGTCCTGCAGCCATAGCTTCGAGCACGACGGTCAGCCCAGACAGGTGAAGGTTCGGCTGCACAGCGAGGGCGACGACTGATCCACGTCCGTACAGCTGTCGCATCTCTCGGTGGTCGAGGCGCGGGTGCCGGATCCCAAGACCCTCCGGTACATCAACGGGATGGTGAGTGGCGAGCTCGATTCGAGCAGCAGGGCGACGTTCTCGAAGTCCGCGAACGGCCTCGACGAGCAGCGGATGATCACGGTGCCGGTCGTTGCCGGCCCCGACCACGAGGTCAGGTTCCGGCTCGAACCGTTCCGCTCCCCAAAAGTCCGCGTCCACAGCCATGTGGATGAAATGCCGTCGCTCGGGCGGTACCCCCCACCGTTCCAGCACGTCGAGCTGCGCCGCTGCGTTGACGTAAAGGCAGGCGGCTGACGCGAGCCCGCGAACGGCGGGCCATCGGCGGCCGACGCCTGCGTGCTCGAGATCAGTCAGCCAGACCACACCGGTCGCGACCGGCGGTTCGCCCGGCAGATGGCTCCGAGCTGCCGCGTATGCTCCGGCCCGCTCGTCCCAGCACAGTACGACATCCGCCGCCCGACGCTCCTCTCTATTCCGTACGAGGTCGGGTAACTCGAGGCCTCCTGTCAGCAATCTGGTGCCGCGTTGCCCAACGCCCCGGAGCGCGCCCGTTTGAGGACGGCTGCGCAACGTCACCTCTACGCCAAACTCGGCGATGCGGTCGAGGCCGTAAGGAAGCTTGTCTGGCAGCAGACCTTGCTCGTATTCCCGCGTCCACCGGGCTGGATCGAGGGTGTGCGAGTAATGCAGATAGGCTCGCACCGCGTCTCCAATCAGACTCTGTCGTCCGCGCCGGGGCGTCGAACTGGACGTTCGGCCAGTCTTGGAGCGCCTAGAGGATTGCAACCGCGAGACGTGACTATCATCGATGTATCGCCCAGTTCGATCACTATGTAGCACGCAAGCTGCGGAGTCTTATGCTCTGCACAGTTGTGCTGCTCACGGCGGTGGCCGCGGTCGCAAGTACCAATTCGAGCGGAGCGTACTCCGCGCCACGCGTGCTCACCGGCTCGATCAACCAGGTCAATAGGGGCTGGACGTGCCAGGGCGCGGTCAACCTCGAATCGGTCACGATCACCATGAACCAGGCTGCCGGCCAGCTCTCGACTCGGGGCGTTGGCAACGACGACGCCGTCCATCTCAGTCATGGCTGCACCGGGACGATCGGAAAGATCACCATCGTGCAATACCGAGGGGACGGGATCAAGGTCGGCTGGGGCGCACACGACATCACGATTGGCGGAGGCTCGATTCGGTGTCTCGCTCACGATCCCGGCAAGCACCAGGACGGAATTCAGGTGATGGGCGGTCAACGTGTGACCTTCATGGGGCTTGACGACGAATGCCAGAGCTCGAACAACTCGGCCTTCTTCGTCAACCGAGGGACGACGAGCCAAGAGAGCCCGACCGATGTCATCTGCAGCGATTGTTACTTGCAGGGAGGTGGGATCACCGTCCGGATCGGAACGTCGGTGCGATCGGGTGTCCGCGGCTCCACGATCGTGGCAGGACATCTCTCTGCGGCGCGCATCTCAAAGACATCGGCCGTCAGCCCGATCTGGCAAGCAAATTCGGTCGTCCCGTTTGCGTCCTCAAGCCCGGGCGGATCGCCCTCCCCGGGCGCGAAAGGCCCGAAAGGCGCGCCCTCGCTCAAGCTCGCGTCCATAGCGGGCCAACAGCCACAACTTCCGCTTAGCGTGCATCGACTGGCAACGGTTGGCGTCGTACAAACCTCCTTGCAGGTCGATCGGCAGGTTGTGCTGCGAGTCTCGGCCGTCTCGGGATCGGCTCCCTCTACGAGCAAGACGTTGCTTCCGCTCCTGAAGGCAAGCAGTGTCGGCACGTCAATATCAGGGCGCGTGCACACGACGATCATCGGGCCGGCGGCGAAAGGGAAACCCGTCCCGCTCGTCCTCCGCATGCCCCTCAGTTCACTGCAGACAGGCGTCGCCCACACCGTTCGCGTCACAGCAACCGACAGCAACGGGGCAACAACGACGTTGCTGATCGCGTTCCGCTAGGCACGATTCCCTGCTCAGGGGAAGGTTTTCCTGCACTGGCGCTAGGCCACGTATCAACTGGTTCTTCGACTAGGGCCGCTTCCTCAGCGGATTCCTAGGATCGGGACCATGAGACACATCCGTCAACCAGTCGTCTGCGTCCTTGCAGCTCTCACCGCAGCGGGCGTGTGCGCGTCTTCAGCAACTTCGACGCCGACCGTCGCGCGCACCGTCAGCATGTGGCATATGAACGAGACCTCCGGAACCACGATGCACGACAGCGTCGGCCGAAACAACGGCACCGCTTCCCATCTCGGCTTCGGTGTTCCAGGGTTGAACGGGAAAGCATACGCCGCTCAAGGCGTCGATTCACTCGTGACGGTACCAAACAGTCCGAGCCTGAATCCCGGCGCAGCCGGCTTCACGTTCCGACTGTCGGTGCGCTTCGCCACCGTTCCGAAGAGCGGCTACGACCTCTTCCGCAAAGGTTTCAGGTCGAGCAAGGGAGGCTTCTTCAAACTCGAGGCGGTCGCAAGACAGCACCACACAAGCGCCCAGGCTCGTTGTTTGTTCGCCGGCTCGGCCGGGTCGAGCCGGATCGTGGGTGGGCCAAACCTCGCCGACGGTGCCTGGCACACGATTGACTGCTCGAAATCCGCGAGCCAGATCACGCTAACGATCGACGGGCAAACGTTCACGAAAGTCGGGACCGTCGGCTCTATTTCGAACACCGCACCGCTCACACTCGCAGCGAAGCTCAAAGGCATCAAGCTAAAGCACCGTTACGTGGGCTCGCTCGACGAAGCAAGTTTCATCGTCAACTCGTAGCAAGAGGACGCACTGGGCCATGGTCGAAGCGAGTGACGGCGGCGAATGTTTGGTTAGTCGACTGACGCTTCCTCAGCGTCGCGGAACGTCACCTCCCAGCACTCAGCGCGGTAGACGATCGGCTCGTCGTCGCAGGAGGTCAAGCCGCAGGTCCGGGATACCGACAGCGAGCAGGCGGCGACCGTAGCCGCTAGCAGCGCTCCACGCCGGCTGTCCGAAACAGCTAGAGCCGAGGCGGCGGGGCTTCTGACGCCCGGCGCTCCACGCAATTAGATACCGAGGCCCCTCTGCTATCTGCCGAGTGGGCTGTCGCCGAGTCGTTTGCACAGGGAGGTGCCCCCCGGACGAGTGTGAAGACTCGACCAACCGGGCGTCCGCCACGCCGTATGCTCGGTGCCTGGCCGGATCCGGTGGCGCCAAGCTTGGGCGAGCCGCAGAGTCGCAGCCCTCTCCTACCTCTCTGCCGCAGACGCGCCGCCGGGTCCGGGCTCTGTAGTCACACGACGGAGCGAGTAGGGCTCGGCGTTCCCAGTAACAGTCGAGCCCGTTCACCTCCTCGACCCAGGGAGATCATCCAGGTCGGGCGGGCTGTGCCTGTCGCAAACACGCGCCGTTCATACCCTCGAGGACAAGCTCCACTTGGTCGCCCCAAGAGCGCCAGCGCCTCAGCCGCTTCGAAAGCAACCAAGCTCCCGCGTACCTCGCACCGCTGGCTCGCGGTGTAGCGACAGCTCGAGCGCCCTTTTCGGACGCTTGCGCGCGGCACAAAGACGGCCCGACCGCGACAAACGTGCTTGCCCACCCAATTGCGTTACTTGGACAGCTGCCCTCGGATGGCTCCGATCGGGAGATCGCTGGTGCTCACCAACACGTAATACAGGGCCGGTCGCTTAGCGATTGCTGCCATCAAACTCTTGGACGCCTTCGTGCAACCGCTTACCTTAAAGGTCTTGCCAAGCGGCTCGACCACCGGTCCTGGCTTCCCTTTCGGTGCCTGGTGGATCGAGGCGGCGATGGGCTTGCCAATCCGTGCCAGCCCCGAGAACTTCCAACAGATCCGCGATTTCCCGGGATGCATCTTGACGACGACGAATCCGGTTCCTGCGCGAGCGCCGCGCGGCACCACATACGTCCCTCGCAAAGGCACCTTGAACGTCACCCCGCTTCCCGAACTGGCCGCCAACGCGGCACTAGGCAAGAAGGTGAACAGGAGCAGGACGAAGAGGAGGAAGGGTGCACGTGTCAAGGGCGTTCCTCCCTTGGGTCGGTGTTGCTTGACTTCGCGGGCGGCCGCAGTCCGGCAAAAGGCAACCGAGGTGTCCCCGCACGGGTAATCCTCCAGGCTCCGGTTCGAGCGTCCCCCATCCAAACGGCTGTAACAGTCCTGACCCGAAGACAAGAAATTGGGTGTCGGTCCTCCTGCGCGGCGACATGCGACGCGAGACAGGGTGCCATTCTTGCCGGCTAGCGGAACGGCTTGCGGCCACCCCAACGAACGTCCAGGTCTTGAAGCGAAGAGTCGAGGTTCGCGAGCGTGCACATGTTGCTGCGAGGGAGCAGCGGCTAGCCTGACCGGCATCTGGCACGCGACGTTTGGGGGTCGACCCATGCTTGACCGAGACGGACCAGCGTTAGTGCAGCGGGTATCTGTTCGTCTGGCACGAACGACGAAGTTCGGTGTCCTCGTCCTCGGCACGATGCTGGCGGCGGGAGTGCTTTCCGCGTCTAACGGCGTTGGCGCGGCGAGGCCGGCGCTCGGAAACGCCGGCCAGGCTAGCCCCGCGCTGTGCGGAGGCGGTGGCACCCCTCCCGCGACCTTCGCGCACGTCATCTGGATCTGGTTGGAGAACCATTCCTACGGTCAGATCATCGGCGCGCCCGGATCGAGTGCCGCCCAGAAGTCCCCGTACGTCAACGGGACGCTCGTCCCCGACTGTGGGCTCGCGTCGAACTTCCACAACCTCTCGCACCCTTCGCTGCCGAACTACATCGGAGCGACCTCGGGGGACACGCAGGGGATCAGCGGAAACTGTGCACCGGCCAAATGTCCACAGGCCGCTCCGAGTCTGTTCGGCCAGCTCGCGTCGACGGGAAAGACCTGGCGGAGTTACGCGGAGAGCATGGGTGGCAACTGCTCGGCCTCCGGCAACAGCCTTTACGAGACAGCGCACAACGCCGCGCTCTATTACTACGATGCCGCCGCTCGCTGTCCGAGCTGGGACGTCCCGCTTGGCACCACAACGTCAGGAAACCTGTTCAGTGACCTGAAGAACAACACGCTTCCCGGCTTCGCGTTCGTGATCCCGAACGAGTGCAACAACGGCGGCTGCTCGATCACGACCGGCGACACCTGGCTAAGCACCTGGTTGCCCATGATCACGGCAACCTCCGCCTACCAATCCGGCAATACGGCGCTGTTCATCACCTGGGACGAGGGCGCAGGCGGAAGCAATGGCGAAGACTGCACCGTCAAGCTGACCGACACTTCCTGCGACGTGCCGATGCTCGTCGTCAGCCCGTACACCAAACCCGGAACGGTGTCCGCCACTCTGTACACCCACTACTCGCTCCTCCGCACGACCGAAGACATGCTCGCCCTCCCCCACCTCGCCCATGCTGGCGACAGCACCACCAACAGCATGTTCAGCGCGTTCTTTGGGTCTACCGGAGGCGGCGGACAGGCGCCAACGGTGACCGGGTTCATCCCGACGAGCGGGCCGGTGGGAACGACTGTCACGATCAACGGCACCAACTTCACCGGTGTCACCTCCGTACGATTCAACGGGACGGCAGCGATGTACACCGTCAAGTCGACGGCACAGATCACTGCTGCAGTGCCTCCTTCTGCGACCACAGGGTTGATCTCGGTCGCGAACGCCCACGGGACAGGCACGAGCTCGAGCCCGTTCACCGTCACAACGAGCGCCGGAGCACCGACGATCACGAGCTTCGCGCCTACTTTCGGCGGCACCGGGACCAAGGTCGTGATCCACGGGACGAATTTCACCGGTACGACATCGGTCAAACTCGGTACCACTTCTGCCTCCTTCGTCGTCGCCTCGCCAACCACAATCACAGCCATCGTCCCAGCCATGCACTCCGGCCAGTACTTCTGGAGCGCGACGACGGCGCACGGCACCGGCACGAGCAGAACCCAGTTCTTCCATACATGAGTGGACGAACCGGGAAACGGCCTTCAGCGGCCAGGCAGACATGCAGAACGCCCGCCGGTCGCTTCGGGCGATCGAATAACGAGCCTCGTTGGTTGGTACGTGGCCGGTGACGGCCCTGACGCAGAGCGCCGAGGACCCGGTCACGTGCAGATCAACCTCGTTCGCTGAGCCCGCGCGCCCCGGAGTCAAGGAAGGGCGCGCGGGCTCGGTGCGAAGGCCGGCTCAGGGATAGTTCACGCTAAGCAAGTCGCCGCTCGTGGTGAACGCCGCCGTGCACGCTGTCTGGATGTCGATACGCACCTCGCCGGTCCCCGAGTTGATGTATTGGGACGCGCTACCAGACGGAATCAGGCCGGTGAGGTCGACCTCGGTCGTACCGACCGTGCGGGTGTCGACGGTGATCCACTTGCTCTTCGACCACTTCCAAATGGAGACCGTCTGCGAACACGATCGCGAGTTGAGACCCGAGTAGGCGATCTGCAACTGGCTCGCGTTGGTCGGTATGCCGACCATGCTGCCGTACCACTCGGTGCTCCAGTTCTGCTTTTTGCCCTGGGAGGCGAGCTGGAAGTAGCTGCCATCCCTGGCCGCGAGGTTGCCGGCGCCACCCGAGCTGATCGTGCCCTTGATCAGCGTTACTGAGGAGGGATAGACGGTCGTTCCGCCTCCGCCGGGCGCGACCGTAATCGTGATTGTCCCGGTGTTCGAATCAAGCGAGCCGTCGTTCGTTTTGTAGGTGAACGTGTCGGGGCCGCTGTAGCTGGAGGTAGCTGTGTAGTTGACGCTCGCGGTGTCGTGGTTGGGCGCACCAGGCGTGCAAGGAGCGTTCGCGACCGGCCCGAGCGTGCCGTGTGCAGGCCCGGTCACAACTGAGAACGACAGTTCGCACGTTTCGCTATCGAGGCCGCTGAGCGTGATCTGCTTCGGTGTGCCCGCCGTCGCTGATGCGGGGCTGTCATCCACGTTCGGAGGGGTGTTCACGAAGTTCCACCAGTAGTTGGAGCCGTCGGATGCCATGATCGTGATTCCCGAGGCGAAGGAGATCGAGTCCTTCATCGAGGTGACGTTGTTGATCGCTTCGCCGCTACCGCCCTGGATGATCGTGGTTGGCGGCGAGGCGAACGAGATCGCGTCCAGTGGTGTCTGCTTGTACGCGATGCCGTGTGGAAGGGTCGAGCCGAGTGTCATGAACACGTACAGCTGTCGCCGATTCGGGTCGATCAGAACGACCGGACGTGTATTCGTGCTTGCCACGGTGGCTACCGGATACTCGGTCCAGCTGCCGCTCGACGAGCGGACGAGGAGCTTGATCTCAGGGTCGGTGGGGTTCGTCAGGTTTGTCTTTACCGCCGCGTACACCTTTCCCTCGAATGTCTTGAGGTTTATGTGGTTGTCGGCCTGACCTGGTCCCGGTAGCGCGATCTCAGTGCTCCAGGCCGAGTCCGGGGCGCCGTCGCGGTGTATGGCGAAGTTGTCGTTTCCCGTCACTTGGTCAGACCACATCACTCCGACGGCGGGGCCCGTCGCGTCGGTGAACGCGATGATCGCCGCGATGTCGCCCTTCGAGCTCGTTTGGGTTGCGCCCGGGATCGTGAACGGAGAACCCCAGCTGGTGTCGGAGCCCGCCGTGTGGGCGACCTGGACCGTCTTGTTGGCGAGGAACGCGAGCCAGAGAGTGCCGGTGCTGTCTCGCGCAAGAGTCTCTGCGGGGGCACCGGCGCCAGGTACCGGGACGGGGAATCCCGCGTCCAGGGTGTAGGTGCCGCCGCCGTAGGTGTAGCGGCGGAGCTGGTTGGAGGCCGGCGCCGAGTCGCCGGTTCTCGAGACGATGTAGAGCGTTGATCCGAGCGAGAGGACGTCTTCCTTGGTCGACGCGCGTGGATCGATTTGCACCCCGGTGTCGATCCACGTCATGCCGACCCGCTTGAAGATGTCATGCGCTCCCTGGCGAGTCGGGCTGAGCATCGCCGCCCACCAGTTGCCGTCGTTGAACCACAGCTTCGACTCCGGCTTCTGAGCGGTGAGCGGGCCACTGCTGTTCGGCTCAGCGTTGAAGCCTGCGTACGACTGGGCCTGAAGACCGAAGATGCTCGACGAAACCGTGATTGTGACCGTTGACACGTTGGAGTCGGCCGTGCCGTCGTTCGCCTTGTACGTGAACGTGTCCTGCCCCGTGAAGCCAATGTTCGGCGTGTAGTTCACGAAGGCGACATCGCTGTTCGGTGCCCCAGGCGTACACGGGGCATCGCTGATCGAGGAGAGGCTGCCGTTCGCCGGGCCAGCGACGATCGAAAATGTCAGGTCGCACGTCTCGGGATCACTTGCGGCAAGCGTCGCGGTCGTCGGCGTGGCAAGTGCCGTGTCTCTTGCGGTGTTCACTGCCGTCGGAGGCGTGTTGGCCGCCGAGACGGTGATCGTGACCGTCCCAATGTTCGAGTCGACCGTGCCGTCGTTCGCCTTGTACGTGAACGTGTCCTGGCCGCTGAAGCCGCTGTTCGGCGTGTACGTGAGCGTCGCCGTGTCCTGGTTCGGCGAACCCGGAGTGCAGGCGCCGCTGGTAATCGACGAGAGGCCGCCGTTTGCAGGGCCGCCGACGATCGAGAAGGCCAAGTCGCAAGCAGACACGTCTGAGCCGCTGAGCGTGACTGAGACCGGGGTCGTCGGGCCGGTCGAGCGAGCGACGTCGGCCACGGTCGGAGGTGCGGCACCGAAGTTCCACCAGTAGTTCGTTCCGTCGGAGGCCATTACAACCGGCGGCCCCATGGCCGCGGTCAGGTTCTGCTTCGTCGAGGTGACGTTGTTGATCGGCTCGCCGCTTGCGCCCCGCAGAACAGGGGTCGACGTGGCCGGGAAAGCGATGGCGTCAACCGACGTCTGCTTGAGCGACACGCCAGACGGATGCGTCTGGCCTGGCGTCATGAACACGTCCAGTAGGCGCGCACCTGTGTCGATCAGCAGGATCGGCCTCGTCATACCCTCGGTAAGCGTCGCAACGGGGTAGTCGGACCATGAGCCGCTTGTCGAGCGAACGAGCAGTTTGAGCTCGGGATCAGTCGGGCCTGTCAGGCTTGTCTTCACGACTGCGTACACGCGCCCCTCGAACGTCTTCAGGTTGAGGTGGTTGTCGGCCTGGCTCGGACCGAGCAGAGCGGTCTCGAGGCTCCAGTCCGAGGCAGTGTCGCCGGCACCGTCGCGGTGGACGGCGAAGTCGAAGTTGCCGGTGACCTGATCGGACCACATCACCCCGACGGCCGGCCCTGTCGCGTCTGTGAACGAGATGATCCCTGCGATGTCGCCTTTCGAGCTCGTCAGCGTTGTTCCCGGGATCTGGTATGCAGCTCCCCAGCTGGTGTCGGAGCCGGTCGTGTGCGCCACCTGCACCTTCTTGTTCTTCAAGAACGCCACCCACAGAGTCCCGGTGCCGTCGCGCGCCAACGTCACGGCGTTGGCGCCCGCACCCGGCACCGCGACCGGGAAGCCAGAATCAAGGGTGTAGGCGCCGCTGTTGTATGTGAAGCGGCGCAACTGGTCCGCATTTGGCGCCACATCGCCAGTTCGCGACAGAATGTACAAGGTCGATCCGAGTGAGAGCACGTCCTCTTTCGTGGCGGAGCGTGAGTCGATGGTTACGCCCGTGTCCGTCCACGTGGCGGAGACGAGCTTGTAGATGTCATGGGCGCCCCCCGCGCTCGGACTCAGCATCGCCGCCCACCAGTTGCCGTCGTTGAACCACAGCTTCGACTCCGGCTTCTGACCAGTGATCTCGCCGCCGGTCGCCTCGGCGTTGAAGCCGGCATACGACTGAGCCGTGGAACCGATCTGCGAGGCTGCGGTCGAGGCCGGAGCAAGGCTGACCGCGACGGTCGCCGCGATCGTCACCAAGCCGATTGAGACGAGCGCCTTCGCGCCTAGGCGGGAGCGCCTCCTGGGAAGCCGAGACCTGGTCGTACGC
The DNA here is from genome assembly GCA_963765295.1 of uncultured Actinomycetes bacterium. GTDB lineage: Bacteria > Actinomycetota > Thermoleophilia > Gaiellales > Gaiellaceae > PALSA-612. The sequence continues at coordinate 31,911 of CAVXVO010000005.1, read as the reverse complement.
CTTTGAGTTCGAAGCTTCACGAGTTGTTTACCTCCCTCGGGACCGGGAATCAGCGACCCGCAAGTCGATGTTCGAGCTATCCGACACAACGGCGGAAACCGGACTCCGCCACTGGAGCAGCCTAGAAACGAGGATGGAGAGCCAGGTACCGACCTACGTCCATGCACCCCCGTACGTGAGTTCAGGCATTCAGGCCTCGGCAGCGGTTCCGCCGGAGCCGCGCACAACGTGTGGATCGGATCGTTAACGTCGTTTGCACGGCTTAACGTCATGTTCACTGGCCGCCATCTACGGTCGTTTCTTCCAAGCGGGCCAGCGATTTGGCGTCGCGCAAGCGAACGCAAGGAGGCCGATGCATGATCCGGAAGCTTCTGTTTGGCATGGTCCTCGCCGGGTTGTCTGCAGGCGCCGCGCTAGCGGCGCCCGTCCGATCGTCCAGCTCTGTCAAGCTGGTCGACAAGACCTGGCGTTGCACGAGCGCTGTCAATCTCGACACGGTCAACGTCACGATCACAGCCGGGGCTCCGGCCATGGACGCTGTGCTGCTCGACAAAGGCTGCACCGGCACGATCGGAAGCCTCGTCATCACCGAGTACCGAGGCGACGCACTCAAAATCGGAAGCGCCAGCAACCTGACCGTCAAATCGGCCGTGATCCGCTGCTACGCCCACGCCGCCGGCAAACACCAAGACGGCATCCAGATCACCGGCGGATCCCACATCCGCCTGATCAACTTCGACGTCGGCTGCTACTCAGCCAACAACTCGCAAGTCTGGATGAACCCCGCCGGCGTCGGCACCAGTAACGGCGCCAACGACCTCATCTTCGTCGGCGGCCACTTCCAAGGCTTCTTCGGCACCGGCCAATACGGCAAAGGCGGCAGCTACGGCTTCGCCAACGTCCACTCCACCAACTCAGGCGTACAAAACGCAACCCTCTGCCCCGGCTCAAGCCCAAAACTCACCTACTACCAAGGCACCCTGGCAACCAATCCCATCAACACCGGAAACACCATCAAACCCAGCTGCGCCTAACCCCGGCGAACGATGACCTCAGGCTCTCCTTCGAGATTCTCGTTGCGCGCGTTGTAACCCGGAGGCAGTCCGACGACGGTCAGCGCCGATGCGGCCACGAGTTAATCTCGTGGCCGCATCGGCGAGCACTTGCTGTGCCTGTCGTCAGTCCTAATGATCTGTTGAGCCGATAGCAACAAGCTCGACGAGCGATTCCGGCGGCCGAGCGGCTTTAGCCTCCGTGCTTCTTGTGGGGGCCGTGGTGGTTGTGTGAGTGGTGGCGTGCGGCCGGGGCGCTGATCTCCACGGTGAGTCGGTATGCGAATGGGTAGTAGCAGCCGCCGCTCGCGAGTCGCACGGTCACCTGATGGTGAGAGGGATAGTGCAGCGCGATGCACCCTGGGTACGTGCGGGTCCCTGTCGATTGTTCCGCGAGTGCGATGTGCCATACCCCGGCGACCGGTATCTGGACTCTCAGGCTCACCGTTCGCGAGGAGCGGTAGGTGCCCCCCTGAGCGGCGCAAGGAACACCTGACCCCAAGGTGCCGTCGCTCACTTTCGGTGACAAGAGGCAAACGGCGAGCGGTGAGGCTTTCAGCGTCTGCGCCTGCAAGGAAAGCACGCTGCCCTTCGAGAGTTGAAGCCGCCAGAAGTCAACCCCCTGGTCAGAGCCATAGACATTGCGCCCAGCCAGTAACAGCGAGGCAGACGCGATCGAGCGACCCCCGTTTGCGAGCGCACCTGTTGCCGCCACACAGACGCAAGCCGCGGCGGAAACGGCGATCGTGATCGTCCATCTGCGAACTGGATCAGGCGTGACGACCTCCTCTTGGTCGGATGGAATCAGTGCTTCCCGTGTTTCCGTGCTTCTTGTGCGACTTCTTGGGCTACCTCATTCTGAGTTGACGAACGATACGGTCGCACCGAAACCGACGTGAGTTGGACAATCGTCGTGCCTGCGTGATGGCTCAGCCGCGAGCGCGATGGCGACGCGTCGTCTCCTGCAACTCGTTTTGATCAGGTGACTGGCGGTCATGCACGTACCCTCCGGGAGAGATCTGCCTCGCCCGCCATGGATGACTGTACGTCGCGTTTCTGCGTCCCATAACAGACAAAAGTCCAGTACTGGCGCTGCCCAAGTCATGCGGACTCGACCGTGCGCGACGCCGTCACCGGCAGGAGTTCTCGGCGATGTCAGCCTCGTACCCGGCCAAATTCGTGGTTAGGCGTCGGGAGCACGCACCACCCGAGCGCGATTGCTGGGCTGACTGAGGAGATGAGTCAGCTTCCTTAACGTCTGCTTGGCGGGGCTTAACCTCAGTTTCACCGGTTGGCGGCGATGGCGTCCGGAGTCGTCTTTACCGTCGAGGGCTGCCAAGCGACCCGGTTGTTGGGCGCGTCGCGTAAGCGGAGCGAAAGGGGCTGAGGCATGTTGCGAAAGCTGCTGTTTCTTGTGGTCCTGAGCGGATTGGTCGCTGGTGTTGCTGTGGCGTCACCGATTCGCTCCTTGTCTTCGATCACGCTGGTCGACAAGACCTGGCGTTGCACGAGCGCTGTCAATCTCGACACGGTCAACGTCACGATCACAGCCGGGGCTCCGGCCATGGACGCTGTGCTGCTCGACAAAGGCTGCACCGGCACGATCGGAAGCCTCGTCATCACCGAGTACCGAGGCGACGCACTCAAAATCGGAAGCGCCAGCAACCTGACCGTCAAATCGGCCATGATCCGCTGCTACGCCCACGCCGCCGGCAAACACCAAGACGGCATCCAGATCACCGGCGGATCCCACATCCGCCTGATCAACTTCGACGTCGGCTGCTACTCAGCCAACAACTCGCAAGTCTGGATGAACCCCGCCGGCGTCGGCACCAGTAACGGCGCCAACGACCTCATCTTCGTCGGCGGCCACTTCCAAGGCTTCTTCGGCACCGGCCAATACGGCAAAGGCGGCAGCTACGGCTTCGCCAACGTCCACTCCACCAACTCAGGCGTACAAAACGCAACCCTCTGCCCCGGCTCAAGCCCAAAACTCACCTACTACCAAGGCACCCTGGCAACCAATCCCATCAACACCGGAAACACCATCAAACCCAGCTGCGCCTAGTCTGACGCGAGGTGGGTTGTCGCGCTCGATGCGCGACAACCGACCTCGCGTTAGGACGCAGCAGAGCGTCCAAGCGTCAACGAAATGCTTCCGCTCTGTGGCCCTGCGAACAAGAACAATCTGCGGTGGAGACGGGCTCGGCCGGGGTGAGTACACCCGTTTGGGTCCTAGTTCTTCCTCGTTCGGGGGATGACAGGCCGCCTAGATGCGCCTACGGTGAGAGTGTGCCTTGGAAAACCGAAGCCCCTAGATCGGATGCAGCCATGAAGTCGGCGGTTCTTGACTCGTTTCACCCGTGGCCAGGCGATCGTGGTTCTGCCCTCCAGCAGGGCCTCGACGAGCTCGGGCGGGCTCTTAACGCACCTGACCTCCGGAGCCGCGGGCCGAGAGATCTTCGAGCCGCCTTCGCCCAGCTCGATCTTCGTCTTCAGGCCGACCCGGGTGGGAGTGATAGGCACCCTCCCTTGGTCGGACGCACGGCCTCGAGGACTTCCGTTCACACAGGTGGCACAAACGCTCGGTCACGGGCGTCAGCCGACAACGGCCGCCAGGCCGGGCGCGGGTTCTCGTTATGACCCGACGATGAAGCTGGCCTCGTCGAGGGCGCCGACGTAGGCGTCTTTCACTTTCTTGCCCTTGAGCTTGGCGCCGAGCGTGAGCGGGGCACCGTTACTCATTGCGCCGACTACGGCGAGCTTCGAGAAGGTTTGGCCGTCAATTTTGACGCTGATCGATTGAGCGGTCTTGGCGCAGGTGATTGTGTGCCATTGGCCGTCAGCGAGGTTCGGGCCTGCCGTGATGCCACTCGTCGTGATTGATCCTGCGAACTCGCAATGGGCCTGGGCGATCGTCCCTTGCGCGCCGGGCAGGATCTCGAGCTTGTAGTCACCGCCGTCATCCGTGTTCAGACCCTTGCGAAATAGGTCGTAGTCGGCTCCCTTGGCGGGGACGACGGTGAACTGCGCCGACACGGTGAAGCTGAAATCGCCCGCGCCCGGGTCAAGGTTCGAACTGTCCGGAACCGTCACGATCGAACTCGAGCCGTCGAAGCCGTAGCCCGTATTTGCTTGGCCGGGCACGCCTAGTGCCACGTTCGCCAGGGTGCCGTTGTTCGTACTCGTGCTGTCGGTCATGATCGTCCCGCTCGTCTCGTCCATGTGCCACGAGCTGACTGTCGTCCCCGCAGCAAGGCTGGAAGAGACGAGCACGCCGGCAAGGACGATGCCTAGCACTGGTGCGACGAGAACGCCAACTCGTTTCATGACCTGAGGAGGGTAATCGTGCGCGCCCCCGCGCGGGCCTGGCCAAAAGTCCAGTCTTGCAGCGTCGCTGCTCCTTCGTGTGGTTGTCCACTGGCGCCGCCGGGTCAGAGGCCGAAGGCGCTGCGCATCGAGGCTGTCGTCGGGTCGCAGGCATGCGCGAGGCAGCGGACCCCGACCATCGACTCGACAGTCTTGAGTAACGAGTAGTGGCTGAAGGCAGCGTTCGAGACTGTTCCTGGCCGCGTGAACGGGCTGATGACGACGGTGTACACCCGTTGGTTCGTGCGTCGACCTTCGTCGTATGTGATGAAGATCGCCGTGCGCCCCAGTCGGTACACCGGAGAGCCGACTATCTTCTGAACCCACTGGGCGAGCCATGTATCGCCTGTTGCCAGGCTGCAGTCCTCTTCGGAGTTACAGGTGTTGGGGATCACGAGGCTAAAGCGGGTCAGCGCTCCAGTCGCTAAGTCGTTTCGGAGCGTGCCTGCGCCGGGTGTGCCGAGCGGGACAGCGTCGGCCGCGTAATCGGAGCGTATTCTCGTGTAGTACGAGGCTGGGTTGTGTTCTTTCGGATAGACGCCTGTTGCGTCAACGCCGAGGTAACCAGGTTGCGGCATCGATTCGAGGTACGAGCGCCACCCGTGTCCGCCGACCTGCTCGAAGATCGACTGCACCGAGACACTGCAGCTTGTGCAATCGCCTCTGATCCCGTCGGTGCTTCCTGAGGTGAGCGCCAGGTAGTTCGGCAAGCTGGGATGCGTGATCGCGACGTCCTGGGTTGCGAGCCCGCACCGGCCAGCCAGGCCGTTCAGGAAAGGTGAGGAGCCGTTGATCCGGTCGAACGGGTGGTTCTCCATGACGATCACGACCACGTGGTCGTACCGTGCGGGCGGCCGCGCGTGACTGAAACCACAGGGGCCGCTCGATGCGCGTGGCGAAACCGTCGCCGCCCCGCACACAACCAAGAGCGCCCCGATGAGGAGGACACCCAGCCGCGTGCGATGCTTACTCGTCAAATTATTGATCGCCGACGCATCCTCAGCCGACGCCGTCATCAAGCTCGCCATGCCAAGGTTACCGTCGGCAAGCCGGATCGGATCCGGCCTAGATCGCAGCGAATCCGAGCAGCTGCGTGTCTCCCTTTCGCGTGCTGCCAGTCCTCGACGGAGACCGGCGCAGCTGCGATCTCAAACAGCGGTGCTGACGGACTGGAGAGCCAGATCGAGGTCTTGGTAGATCGCCACCAGGCGTTGTGCTCGCACGATCGCCAGCAGCTTCGCTGACATGCCGCGGTCAGCACAGCAACAGCACCGGTCTGCCGAATGTCCGCTCACGTAGAAGATTGGATGAGCCCGTGAGTGCATTTCACTCGAAATCGGCCTAAAGTCTGTACTTGAAGAGGGAACTTGAGCATCACCGTGAACTAGCCAAAGGCGCCCAGGATGCATGAGACACTAGGACATGACTTGAACTACTCCCTGGAGAGCCTGCCCAGGAATCTCTTCCGCGGTTACGACCGTAAAGCCACCGAGCAGCTCTTCGGACGACTCAACCGAAGCTACAAGAACCTTCAAGCCGAGCGGACGGAACTCGCCAGCCAACTCGAGGAAGTTCAGCAGACCCTTGCCGAACTCGACGAGGACGAACACCATCTCGACGAACAACTCGAGCAGGTCCACGCTCAGCTCAAGGCCTCAGAAGAGCGAGAGAAATCACTGACGGAAGAACTCGACCGCGCCAGGGCGTTGATGGATGAAGAGGTCGAGAAGATCCGAGCTGAAGCCGCGCGGGAAGCCGAGCGCGCGCGGACAGACGCCGAGCGGGATCTCCAGCTAGCCCGGGCCGAACTGGCCGGCTACGAAAGACGAGAAGAGTTGATCAAGGACATGCTCGAAGCGACACGGCGAACGGTCGAGGCGATCAAAGAGGAGACGCGAACCGAAGCCGAGCAAATCCTGAAGAAGGCACGGCAGCGCGAGGCGAAAATCGTCGGGGATGCCCGCCGTGAGCACGAACGCCTCGACGCTGAGCGCCAACGACTCGACGCCACCGCGGCCGAGCTTCGCGAGGATCTTTCGGCGGTTCTCGTGTCCACGCTGGAGCAACTCAAACCAAGCGCCAACCCTGATATCCCCGACGAGAACCGCGCAAACGCCGAGCACGCTGATGACGAAGCCGGCGCGCGCAAGCCTTTGTCTACTCGGTCCCCGGCCGGCCGGCCAAGTCGTGCAGCAGCCGTCGATCCGCCCCGCCAGGCTGAAAATGGCGCCACCGGGGCCGACGAGGCGGAGGCGTTGAAGGCAAGCACGACGCGTCGCCCACGCCAGGCAAATAACCGGGCGTAAGACAAGATCCAGCTTCACACGCGGCTGCCAGAGCAGGGCGTTGCTCACGAACACTTCGCCGCCCGGGCTTGGCGTTCGATCTGGAATCGAAGGTTCGGACATGCTCTGTTTCGTTCACTGGCTGCGGTGTTATGGGTATCCGGCTCAACAGGTGACCCCGATCTCGATCGTGGTCTGGCGTCGGGGATTATGAGAGCGTTCGTAGTCCGCAATCAGTCCGGGCTGAACCCGGACCTGCCTCGAGCACACGACGCTAACGAAACGGCCTCTCATGGCCGACAAGATGATGGTGCCAGTCCTGATCGCATTGCAATTTCTCGCCCGATGCTTCGGCTACCTCCCCAAGCAACGCACCTAGTTCGCGGTCGGCTAGGTCAGTTGACTGGCAGCGCCGCGTATCGGTAGACACTCGAACGGATCACGGATCGCAACCCGCGCTGCTGCCTCGTCGAACGTTGTCTGATTTCTCGGCGGCCTGAGGCCATGTCGCGGTGACCCACGCGATCACGCGTCTTCAGCCTCGACCCGGTCAGAGTGTCAAAGCAACTCGGGCACGCCAACGTCGGCGTCACGGCCTCGACCTACGTGCATCCGGTTCGAGCGGGCTCGCCCCGCCGACGAACTCCGTGCGCGGATGGCGCAGAGTTACGGGCGACTGCTCGATGTTCAGCAGGAACTCAACGGGGATTAAGTCCAAGCCCCCTGCGAGGAAACGACCGCAATCAAAAGGTCGTGACAACAAGGCGGTCCATGTCCCGCTCGCGCTAGGCATGGCCGTGTAGGCGTGTTAGGGCAACACCAGTAGCCATCGAAGTTCGCGGCTGCGTCGTTTCGAACAGGGGTCGCCGTTCTTTGCTATCGCTGGCTGGAAGAGCCGTGTTCGCGCTGATCAGCCTGCGCATCACCTTTGCGTCCGCAGCGAGAAAGAGGTTCAATATCTGTGCCGACAGTTGCATTGTCAATCGTTTTCTTCAGTCTTCGACCACGGCCCTCAACGGGCCTAATGGAGTGCGTTTGAGATGTCCGATCCCGGCGAACGGAGTACAGGCGGCTACCGCAGCTTCCGTCGTGCCTCCTCCGGAAGAGCACGTTAGATGAGCGCGCGCGTCCACATCTTTGTTACGCAACGTGCCAGGGACGAAGCGGTCGACCGGATCATGGCCACCCTCCTACAAGCCCACCAACTGCGACCGGTAGATCGACAGGAACCGAAACGCGGTTCTTGGCTCTCCCCGGCCGCACTACCACTGCCGGTGCGGATTCCCGAACCAAGTGATCCACCGGGAGGACATGCACCGACGCAGCGCCCGAAATGGCACGGACTCCTGCTCGGCGAGCGACTACTGCTGGTGTGGGTGGCCGCGCTAACCGTGCTCGTTGTAGCCGGAAACCTCTTGCGTTAAAGAGCGACGGCCAACCGTACGGGTGAGTGGAACGTGCGGCGTGAGAGACGCCTCACGCTTGCTTGCGTTCAGGAACGGAGGGAGTGCTCTTTAAAGGGTCTTCCCCTTCGATGTTGAACAGGCGGCTGTGGCGACCAACGCGGCCCAGACCGGCGAGCCCCCCCAGACCGACGAGCACCGGTCACTCAGCTACTGGCTAGACGACGTTCCGAGGGCGCTATTCGGAGGGTTCGACCGCAGGGCGACACGACAGCTCGTTGCGAGACTCGACGCAAGCTACTGGGGGCTCGTGGTAGAGCGTGAGCACCTAGTAGCCGAGCTGAGTCGGGTTCAGAGCTTTTGTCAGGACCTCGAGAAGCGCGAGCACAAGCTGTTCGCGGAGGTCGAAAGCCTAACGGGCGAGTGCGAGAGCGCAAAACAGGAACGGGCGTCACTGGCGGCTCAGCTCGAGTGCGCCCGATCCAAGTGGGATACCCAGCTCGCCCGAGCACGGGCGGACCTCGAGCGTGAACTCGGGGAAGCCCAAGACGAGCTCGCAGCCTACCGGCGTCGAGAGATCCTTTCGGCCGACGTGGTCGGCTCCGCGAAGCGCAGAGCGGAGACCGTTACAAGCGAGGCTCGTCACGACGCCGAGCGAATGTTGCAGAAGGCGAGAGAGCACGAGGCCAAGATCGTCAGGAACGCCGAGCGGGAACTCGCGCGGCTCGAGGCCGAGCGGGGGCGCTTGCAGACCATTGCCGCCGACCTCCGGCACGACCTGTCGGCCAGACTGGTCGCGACGCTCGATGAGCTCAACCGCAGCGACGTCGATAGATAAGCGCCGAACGAAGCAGCGTCCCCCGGCGAGGCGAGACCTGCGGGGAGCGGCGACTCCGAGACGGCTTAACACCGACTCGCCAGCCAGCAGCTCATCCGCCTCTTGCCGTCGAGACACGGCTGGCTCGCGATGCCGATGCTCCGGTGATCGACTCCTGGTGCGCCCGTTGGACAGAAAGTGCGGGATGCAGCGCGCCCAGGGCCGAGCCGAGCCACGCGAGCGCAGGCCGTCCCATCTTGGTACGCGGATATCGCGGTCTTCGGTCTCAACGCGTCAGTAAGCGCAATCCGCGGAGCTACGCCAACGACCCGATCCCAGACGCGATGGTGCAGCGCATCCTCGACGCCGGTCGGGTTCGCCGAGAGCGCTAGAAACACGCAGCCACTAGATCGAGCGTTTGCGCCTGCGCCAGTGTCGAGCCCGGCAAGGCGTACAGCCGCGTGTCCGTTCCGGGAAGGGGACTCCGCACCCGACGCAGCGGCCGATCCGTGACCGACAGGCAGTGGCGATGTCGCGGATCGGGAGGTGGTGTTTGCGGAACTGGCGTCGAAGAGCCGCGCGAGCTGACGCTTGGGAGGCGTAGCCCCATGCCTGCCAACCCCTGTGCGCGAGGTCGTGCAGAGAGTGCCCGGCGTGGTAGAGCCGCCAGGCAGCGCGTACCTGAGTCTCCGTGAGCTTCGCTGGCTTCGGTTGATGCCTTACGGCTGGCATCGCCTCTCGCATCAGCGTCACGCTTTAGGGCAGGCGAGCTGCGGCAGCGTAGGCCCGGCAGTACACCAGCACGGCTAGGGCTTCGTGGACGCTCCTTCTGGGCGGGATCAGGGAGACGCTTGTCACGATGGCCTGCTCTCCGTTGACGTCGATCAGGTCCCCGACTGCCGGCTGGTTCCGCATCAGCCGCTTGAAAGTCTGCTCCTCTTTACCAGAGGGGTCGTCAATGAGGATCTGGCACCACGGCATTCTCGGACAACCTTAAACGCCGAGGGTGCGTCGTTGGCGTTACCATCGTGGCCCGTTGACCAGTCGCCGTTTGCGCGCTCACCGTGAAGGCTCATACGCAGCTCGAGGATTTGAGCCCAAAACAGGCGCTTCCCCACTAGTTAACGGACTATTGCAAGTCAACCGGCTTGTAATCGCCTCTCCAGCAGTACGGGTCACGCCCGGCCCGGCGCGTAGCGAGCGGCTCAAGCGGGGTCACTGCCTCGGCGCCCAGGACGAGAAACCGCCGGGACGGGCCGCGTCGGCGCAGCCCCAGTCTTGACCTTCGTAGAGCGCCCAGCCGCATGGACGCACTTATAAGACGTAAAGGCGACCCAGAACGTGCTGTCGGCGAAAGGAGACGCGATGCCTTGGTGCGAGTTTCAAACCAACGTAGGCACAGACAGGGTCAGGCGACGTGTCCCCACGATCCCGAAGGACGGCGACACGGTCGAACTTGACGGTGCATCGTTCTCCGTCTTGAGCGTCGCCCTCATACCCAGCGATTACCGGGTCAAGTACGGAGCATCCGCGCTCGTCTTCTGCGAAGCCGTGGCTCCAGTTCCAACCGCGGCCTACCATCGGCCCGAATATGCAATGGGATGGGACGGCCGCGGCCCCCTCGACTACGGTTATGTAGTCAGCTGTTCCCGCCTGCGACGCGCAGCTGGACACCGCGTGAACACCAAACGCGGAGGGTAAACGCGTCCGGCCCGGCCCGCATCTCCTCGAGCGTCGCAGGGCAGCGGAGCGGGCACGCCCGCGTGCCCGCTCGCTCCCCATAACGGCACGGAGGGACAGCCGACCGGCGCCAAAGACGTTCCATCGATTCGGGAAGCGACGAATCAGATTTGGCCGCATCAAGCGACGGTCGGCACCGGCTCTATCGGCAGCACAGAGAACGACTTGAACGCTGCGACGGTGCCTACGTTGGTCAGATGGCTGAGCCGAGATCGTGCTCGTCGCGAGCAACCCGCGGGCCTGCGCGACGGTTCAACGCCTCAAGTTCCAAGTCCCGTTCCTTGGCCAACTCACCGAGCGTAAAGTCGTGCGGCTGCGAGTCCGACATGCCAGCGCCAGGCGGCCATGCCAGGAAGAGTGCTGCCGGCTGACTGAAGGACCCCACAAGACTCATCAAGAGCGCGAAGGCAGCATCTGTCATCCCCCATACGGGTGAACTTGCTTCAACCGTGCGAACAGAATCTAGACTTTTGGCCGAACGTCGCTAGCGTGAGTAGATGACGGCCACGATGATCGTCGTCTGTGTCGAGTGCGCCGCACGTTCAGAGATCGTTGTGCGGACTCCCGTCGAACGAGCACGGGCAGCTCGCCCCCACCGCTGTGCCCATTGCCGGTATCCGCACACGCGACCGAACAGTGTCCTGCACCAGAGAAGCCAGAATTGGTGGCTCGCTCGGTACTCGCTCGAAGAACTCCGCAGTTGGCCCCCACTGTGACCGCCACAGCATCTGGGCGACACCCGACGGGCTGGCCATAACCGGGACGCCGGTCTCGACTCGCTTAAGGACTAGACCGCTGCAGGGCGCAAGGCTAGACGACCTTTCAGCTTTGCCCATCGTCGCTGGGTGTTTACTCGCGCTCTGTGGCGGCCCAGCTCCACCCTTTGCGTATCCGCGTCGAGCTTGATCGTGTTGGTGCGAGCTTTAGCAAGGCGGGGGCTGCCAACTACATCACGATTACCGAGGACGAGACCTTCGTTAAGCTCGTTGGCCCGCCCGAAGAGCAGCCACGGCGCTCCTGGAAAGGGCCACGATGGCAGCTCCTCGAGTTGCTCGCCGCGCTACCCGACGAGGCGGGCGTGCGAGCGGTGTGGCGAACGTTAGGTTCGGAGCTCTGACAGTTACGCCTTCACGCCGAGTGCGGTCGGCTTAGCTGGCGCCGCCCCGACGACGACGGGGCGCAGCCGTCGAATGCTCAGCCTCGCCAATTCGCGGCCCCGTCCGCGATCTATGGCTCGAGGTTGAACGCGGGGCCCATGCTTGTGGCGCTGTTCGCGTTCCCGAGGAACGGCGACAGGCCCAGCAGCTCCTCGGTCGTGCGCAAGAGTGAGAAGTGTGTGAACGGATCGCCGTCTCGAGTGCCGGGCACGGTGGATGGCGAAACGACGACGGTGTAGATCAGCGCGCCGAACTTTGCTTTCGGCTCGTCGAAGGTGATGGCGATCGCAGTGTCCCCGCTCTGGTAGGCGGCGCTCGACGTGAGGGCGATAATCCAGCTGCGCAGGAACGCGTCGCCGTTGCCGATGTCGTTCGCTTTGCATTTCTTCTCCATCGCATTGCATTGGTTCGGCGTGATGTACGCGAAGTTTGGCAGCGTGTCGTTCGCGAGGTCGGTTGCGAGGTTGCCTGCCGTCGTCGATCCGAGCGGAATGTCGAAGCTCGGGCAGGTGGATTGGACATCGACGTAGTAGGCAGCCGGATTCCGCTCCGTGTCATAGCGACCAGCAGAGGTCAGAGCGCAACTTGTGGGCATGTCCTCGACGTACCCGCGCCAGGACCGGCCGGCCTGCTCCAGTTGAGCGAAAAGGCTCGGATTCGTGACCTGGCACGTCGGGCCTGGTTCGCACGAGCCCTTCGGCAGGCCCCCGTTCGAGCCGCCCGTCAGATCCAGGTACGCCGGCAGCGACGTCCAAGCGACCTCGCGATAGTTGGTGGCTAGACCACAGTCAGCTGCGAGAGCGTTGAAGAACGGCGCATGCGGGGACCCGTCGATCTGGCTGAACGAGTGGTTCTCGAACCAGATCCAGATGACGTGGTCGATGCGTGTCGGCGGCGCCGAGACGGAGCCACATACATGCGCCGCCGGATCGTCCGCCCGGCGTGCAAGTGCTGAACTCGAGACGACCGCGAGCACAACGAGACCCGTGAGAGCAGCCGCGGACGCGGCCACGAGACCTCTACCCAACACGGGATGCCGCTCGCTCGCCCACTTTTGGTCTCCTCTCGCTGAACCGCGACCGTAACATCTTCACCTTCAAATGGCCATGAACGAATCGCTATGACCAGGACGACTGGCGGCTACTCCGGTCCTTGTCCTGGACGAGAGTGCGGTTCTACGTCAGCTCAAGGTCTCAGCGAGTCGTCCTCTGTGCGCGCCGTGTCGCTTGCGAGTCAGGCCGCTCGTGGGCAACGGTCGTGCCACTCGCAATCTGGCTGTGGGCTGGTCCGTCGTCGCTATTCGACGATCGCGAATCGGTCTGGTTCGCCGATGATGATGATGATGTGGTCGTCTGGGCTGACATGGTCGGGTGCGACCGCGTAGTAGCCGGAGACGGTTCTGAGGAAGGTGTACTCGTCTGGGGTGAGCATGATCTGGGTGGAGCAGGCGGCGTTGCTGCACTCGCAGGCAAGCTCGACGAACTGGTCGGTCGGTGCGAGGGTCGTGCTTGGCTCAGGCTGGAGCCCCTCGTTGAGGGCGGCCTTGCGCGCCCGTGCCTGGTTGGCGCCCACCGGGGAGACCATCCTTTGTTTCTTTTTGCGGCCCGTCCCGAGCGAGACGGCAGTCGGAAGCTCGGGATGCAGCACGACTATACGACCATTCCCGGAAGGAAGCGACCAGAGAGACGGGTCGCTGTCGCTCCCTCCACTGCAGGCCCGGGCCGACCGCTGGGGCTACGTCGAGGTCACGTTGGTCGTCTGGAAGACGACCACGACGATCGGCTCGAAGAAGAAGGTCACGCGCAAGATCACGGGGCGTGCCGATTCCGGTCTACCCGGACCACGCCGGACGCTCGATCTTCATCAGCCAGAACGCGATCCCGATCCCTGATCGGCGAGGGCTGCGAGCCCAGCACAATCCGAACATCAACATGCTCTCGGGCGCGACCTACACGAGCCAGGCGTTAATCCAGTCGCCGCACTGGACGGCGCGTACGGATGCGAAGCAGGCCAACTAGGCAGGGCCTCGTTGATCGAGCTCTACGGCCGGGCGACACTGTGCGTGCAGAGCGATGAAGGCTGAGATCAGGAGCCAGCTGGCGATCAGAAGACCCCCTGCCACGTCCGTGGGGGTGTGCCAACCCCCCACCACGAGCATGACCGCGACGGCGGTGAGCCAGACGAGTGCGATCGGGCGAGTGCGAGGAAAGCACGTGACCAGGCACGCTGCGAGCACCACGGCCCGGATCATGTGACCGCTCGGAAAAGACGAGTCGAACGGCCGAACGTGAATGCGCTCTCCGGCCTGTTCCGCGTACAGCGGTGGTCTTGTGATCAGCCGCTTCCCGACGAACTCAGCCGCGTTTGCCGCGATGAAGACGGTTCCGAGCCACAGCGCGAGCCGTTTCCGGCCTCGCGTCGAGAGATAGAGAAGCGCCGATGCCACTAACAAGGTGGACGGAATCGGGGAAGCGATCCAGACGATTGAATAGTTGGCAGCGGCGACGGCTACGTGGCCGTGCTCTTTGCTTGGATGGAAGATGGGCACAAGGGAGCCGAGAAACGACGGCTTCCCCGACGTGGCGGTCAGCCCAGGCATCAGGCGATCGAGCGACCATTGATCAACTCCGGTCAAGAAGCCCGCAGCCACGAGAATCGCCACGACGGCGAATCCCAAGCTGAGCGCGCAGGCAAGCAGATAAGTGCGTCTACGAAGGGCGAATCGGCCGAGGCCGCTGATCACCTTTACGCTGTGGCCTTTGGCTTTCGACCACGCCGGGCTTGCTTACGGCCCTTGCTTCCCAGCTCGTGGGCCTCGGCGTCGGTTACGTCGAGAACGTACGTGCCTTTACGGGCATCGGCAAACTTGATCACTATTTGTGCCCCGTTTCCTTCCTGGATCTCTTTGCCGGATAGGTCGCTGATGTGAATCGTTTTCTTGGCCATCGTGTCTCCTTCTCCGCGTGTCAGAGCCAAGATCATATGTTGGCTGACCGGAGGTAGGGCGTGTCTGACGTCTGGGCGATGATTCAAGCGTTGCGTCCTTCCAAGCGCGCCGTAAAGGAAATGCGCTGCGTCGGAATGCTCAACGCTCCGGACCACTTGCACGCTACTCGTCTTGGGGCGCCTCTGAACACTCGACCAGCCGGCTCGCATGCTGCTGAGCCTCCGCCTCAAATGGCAACAACAAGTTGGCCCTCGATGACGCGCAGTTGGCGCTCGCCTACCTGCAAGTGGCCGCGACGGCGATGCCCCCGCTGGGCAGGCGCATAGCAAAGACAACTGGGAAGGGCCCGGGTGGCCGGCGAGGAGTCGCCAAGCCAACCTCCCGGGCACACGTCAATTTAGTCTGAGCGGGCGGCCTCGAGAGAGGGATTCTGCTCCCCCCTGTTGCTGATGATGTCTCAGCCCCAGGGACCTTGTCCGACTCAGACTTGGGCGACGATGGTCGGGCTCGACCCGTGGTAGCGACAATCGAAGCGTGACGTGAGGCCTGGCGCTCGGCGAGAATCCAGGCGTGGCCTTCGAAGATCTCGCTCGTAGCCAGTTACGAGAACCAGTTCGTCGCAACCACCATGAACACGCCGATTACTCCGGTGGTGCCAACCGCGATCAGCAGGTTGATCACGTTGTGTCTATCGGCGGTTGTTCGGGCACTCTTGATCGCGTGCGCCAAGTCCGATCGGCGCGGTCTCGCTAGTTGCCGTCAAACAAGCCGAACGGTCGAACCATGGCGATCTGACCTGCTGCCAAAGCAACTGCGCCGAAAGTGACGAGAATCCTTGCCTTCCACATCGCGACTCCTCTTGTCTAGGGCAGCAAACGCTGCCCTCTGATCAGTCAGACACGATGCGGGCGCGTTGTCATCCCCCGAAAGAGTGAAGACGAACGGCCAACCGCGTTTCAGACAAACGTGTGTTCGATAGCCTGGCGAATGACGTCAACCCGGCTCGGCCCGTCACAAAATCGCTTGTTGTGATTACAACGAATGGGTGTTCAGGCGCGAAGAAAAGATGGCGATGGAGCTTGAGAACCGTGCGAAGCACTGATCGAGAATCCGAGCTTGCCTCTGTTGCGGCCGAGCTTGATCGCTACTGGCTGGAGCAGTTGCGCCGCGCCAGGGAGATCTGCGATCTCCTCGAGCGGCAGTTCTCAGCAGTGAGCCGACCCAATTTGCGGCTCCTCAGCTCCGCACCGCCGCCCAGTGCTGAGGCGACGCGTACCAAAAGGCAGCCTCCGCAGTGAAGCTCAGACGGGGAGATAAGCGCCTTCTTCGGGACTGTGCGACGGTCACTCGGTTAGTGGCCTCCGACCGTTCGTCTGCCGAGACGCGTCTTTACACGGAGGTCGGCGAGGATCTCGCCCTGTTTCTGCTGGCCACGCTTTGCGAGCGCAAGGCATCGATCCCGCCCGGACACGCTCGTGGGCGACCGACGCGAGTGCGGCTCCCGTCAGGGCTCGGTGTCCGGGAGGGCATCTATGACGTCGTTGGCCGAGCAATCGACGGACGGTGCATCGGCTTTAAGGGCGCCGGTCTCCGCGACACGCTGGACTGGAGCGAGCTTCGCGGCGTCCTCGGAGTCGAGATCGAGTGCGCTCGGCATCCCGGCCAGTGGTGGCCGACCCGGGGCAGGGAGATACCCGCGGACGACGTTCAGTACTGGCGCTGTCCGAACTGTGCATGGTCGTTTAGGCAGGCATTGCGCAATAGCGGAAACCGGCCTCCTTTCTAGCCCCACCCGTTTCCGTGCCGCCACGGGTTGCGCAAGAAAACGCAGCTAGTCATCGCTGCTGGTGAGGCGGATACGGCCGCGACCATTGGCCCTGACGGGGCTGCTGCATACCGAGGAGGAGGAGAGAGGGATACCTGCTCGGACAGGTCGTGGTTTCGCCCCGTCAGGGCGCAGTCGCTCGTTCGGTAGACAGGATCCGAATCCTGCAACCACGGGGTATGTGGTCTTTGAAGTCGTGGATCGTCGCCCTCTACCGACCGTTGGTGACCAGACATGGGCTGGTCGAGCGGAGCAGCTGAGGACGGCAAGCGGCCACGCTGCCGGACTGAGTGCCTTACCGGGTGCGCACGCCGAAGTCGACGGTCACGATTGTCGCCTCGAGACCCCGGTAATCCCCGGAGGCGCTGCTGTCATGGATCGCCGCCACGCCGAGATCGCGCCAAGCCGGGTCGAGCAGGATGCGACGATGCGTCGGACTGCGCAGCCAGTTCTGAACCGTTTCTGTAGCCCCCGCATCCGGGGACGCCCAGAACAGGTTCTCGCCAACATCCCAACGGCTGAAACCGGACCATCCGTAGAAGCGTGCGATCCGCTTCGAAAAGGAGCTGCCGTCAGCCGACTCGTGGCCAAAGAAACCGTGTTCGGCCATCTCCCACGAATGGTCGGTCGCCGCAGCCGTTAGCTTTGGTTCGAGGCGGAGCGGACGCAGACGGTGCTCCGCGCGAACCGTGTTGATCCCAAGCAGGATCTGTCCGGCGAGCGATGGTCGCAGCGTGAGCACGGACATTGGCCGGGCGCTGCGAGTTTGCAGGACCGTTGCGGCGGAGACCGCCGGAGCCGCGACGAGGACTGCACTGACAAGGAACAGCCCAACGAACGAGCGAAGGTGTCCCACTGTGATCACGTCGATTTCGGCATCATCCGTCTCGAGCCTTCACGAGGCACCCGCGAGTGGCAGTGGTTCCTTGGACGCTCAGCTAGCGGCCTCCGGTTGGGCAGGATCTCCGATTCTGAATTGCTAAGACTAGGCGATCCAGACGACGTAGCTCGATTGAGCTACCGCCATGGTGGGCTGTACGACCATTGAAGGCTGGTCGATCCACGATTATGTGGATCGACTTCGCACAGCCGTTGCAGGATTCGTCCTCGTCGGTGCTCTGGCCGCTGTGCCCGCGGTCGCAGCGCCGGGAGCTCCGACGAGGGTCAGCACACGGGCGAAAGCCGAGCTCACGTTGCAGCCGGGGCTCGGCGCGACCGTCCTTGCGCGCGTCAACGTCGTTCGTGCCATGCGTGGCCTCGGTCGGGTGACATTTAGCGCAGCGTTGGGAGCGTCGGCAGCGCTGCACCTCGCCTAGCCGACGTGCCGGAAGAGCTCGTCGTCACTCGCGGCTGAGCGCGGAGTTCACGGTATGGACGAGCGGGCGGAGCGTTGGACGCAGTTCCTAGCATGAGCCAGTAGTTCCTAGCGAAACCGTTGTTTGCGCGGCGTGCAGGCGTTCGCCGCATCAGGTCGCGCGCGTCCCCTTCGGGCGAGACCCCGTGCCCATACGTTAGCCCGGCCCGCCCTGGCCGGTTGCATAGCGGCGAACTGCAGATCGCGGGGTTCCATTAGCAGGGAATTACGGCGCGGCTGCCCCTGCGCGCGGGACAAGGAGAGGCACGAAGGCAGACAAGCCATCCGCTCCACCAAGAGGGACGTGACTTTGCCACCCGAGTCCGCGACTCCACTGCGGCTGCATGATCGGCTCAACGCCCTTCGGCGACGTAAGTGGCTGTTCATCCTCGCCGTGGCGACCGTGCCTGCAGCGGCGTTGCTCTACTCCCTTCAACAGCCGGCCAAGTACCAAGCGTCCTCTGACGTTTTGCTCGGTCGCCAGGACGTGATCGCGGCGCTCGCCGGCACCGCCGATCCGTCCGTGACGCAAGACCCTCAGCGTCTTGTAGATACCCAGACAGCACTCGCGCGCGAGCCTCAGGTGGCCCAGCGTGTGCTGGCGAGCCTAAGCATGCATGACCGCACGGCGGAGGAATTCCTGGCGCAGTCATCGGTTTCCGCTCAGTCCGGTACGAACCTGATCGAATTCCACGTCACCGATCGAAAGGCGTCGACGGCCGTCCAGTTGGCGAATGCCTACACACGCCAGTTTTCGAGCTTCGCCCGCCAGCTCGACACCAGCGCCCTCGACAAGGCGCTTCGGCGGGTGCAGAGCCGCATACGGGGCTTGAGCCAGGCCAGTCCTCACTCTCAGATCCTTGTCGCGTTGGCTGCCAAGGAGGAGCAGCTGCAGACCGAGTTGACGTTGCTGACTTCCAACGCCACCGTCGTCCGGACTGCCACCTCGGCAGCTCAGGTCGAGCCGCAACCGGTGCGAGACGCACTGCTCGGGGTTGTCGTCGGGATTCTCCTCGGGGTCGGCCTGGTCTTCCTACGTGAGTCACTCGACACGCGGGTGAAGACCGCCGAGGATGTCGGCGCTGTCCTGCATCTGCCGCTGCTCGCGCGTATTCCGAGACCTCCCCGTCGGGCTCGAAAGGGCCAACGCCTGGTGATGATGACTGAGGCGGGAAGTCGACATGCAGAGCCATTCCGAGTGCTGAGAACGAACCTCGAGTTCGCAACGCTCGGTCGAAACCCGCGCACGATCATGGTCACAAGCGCGGTCGAGCAAGAGGGCAAGTCGACGACCGCGGCCAATCTCGCCGTCGCCCTCGCGAGAGCGGGGAAGCGTGTCGCGATCGTCGACCTGGACCTCCGCCGACCATTCATCCACTCCTTCTTCGACCTGAACAACGAGCCGGGGCTGACCGACGTGGCGCTGGGCCGCATCGACCTGGAGCGTGCGCTCGAGAGAGTGCCCGTTTCCGACGAGAGCACGAGCCAGAGCGAGCGGGCGCCCGAGCACGAGGTGCTCGTACTGCCCTCCGGCCCGCTCCCCCCTGATCCCGGCGAGTTCGTTGCGTCGCCCGCCGTCATGACGATCCTCGAGGAGGTCGCGTCGCAGGTCGACGTCGTCGTCATCGACTCACCGCCGATGCTGGGAGTCGGGGATGCGTTGACCCTCAGCGGGCTCGTCGACGGGATCCTCCTTGTCGTACGACTCGACCTGATCCGGAAGCGGACGCTGGCCGAGTTGCATCGCGTGCTATGGACATCGCCAGCAGAGAAGCTTGGGTTCGTCGTCGCCGACGCGAATGGCGATCACGACTACGCGCACTACGCGTACAGCTACGAGCGGTCTTCTCCACAGCCCGAAGAGCAAACGAGCAACGAGGCTGTGTGGTGAGCGCAGCGGGCACCCGTGCCCCGACCTGCACATGAAGGTCCTGGTCTCCGCGTTCGCCTGCGAGCCTGGACGGGGTTCTGAACGAGGCGCCGGCTGGAACTGGTCGTTCGCGGCCGCCCGCAAGCACGACGTGTGGGTAATGACCCGCGCTCGCTCCCGCGAGCTGATCGAGCAGGCGCTCCTCGACCGAGGGTGCCCCGCTCCCCGCTTCGTTCACATCGAGGCACCCGCACTACGACGCTGGGCGCACACGGAGGGAGGAGTGCGTCACTACGCCTACTACCTCCTGTGGCAGTTCGCCGCAGGCCGCGAGGCGAAGCGACTACATCGCCTTCACTCATTCGACGTCGTGCATCAGCTGACATACGCCAATCTTTGGCTGCCGACATTCGCCTGGCGGGTCGACGCGCCGTTCTTGCTCGGCCCGGTCGGAGGCGGCCCCCGGGTGCCGTTGAAGCTCTATCGGACGCTCGGCCTGCGAGGCACGGTGCGCGAGTTGATTCGAATCGCCGCCCAGCTGGCCTGCTGGCTGAACCCGCTGGTGCGATACGGATGGAAGCGCGCCGCTCTGATCCTCGTCCAGAACGAAGAGACCCTGCGCGTCCTGCCGCGCCGCTACCGCTCAAAGGCGGCCGTTCGGCCTCATGCCTCGGTAGAGCTGAAGGCTGTGTCATGTCCGCCGACGTCGAACGGGCGCAAACTGGCCATCAGCGCCGGTCGACTCTTGCCTTGGAAAGGCCTATCACTGGCGATCCGCGCACTCGAGTTCGTACCCGAGTGGGACCTCCTGATCGTGGGCGACGGCTCCGATGCCGAGCGTCTGCGGCGCCTCACCGACCGGCGAAAACTCGGCGATCGCGTCCGTTTCCTGCCCGCAATGGAGCAAGAGCAAGTATGGAAATTGCTGCACACCGCGCACGCGCTCATGCTCCCCAGCCTCCGAGACGACTCGCCGCTGATCGCCGCCGAGGCCCAGACGCTCGGCGTGCCCGTGGTCGCCCTCCAACAGGGAGGGCCTGCTGCGCTCGCGATCGCACCCGGCGCGCGCTTCGAACTCGTGCCACTCGGCTCGGCCGAGACATGCATCTACGGGATCGCCCAGGCACTCGACCGTCTCGGCCGCCAGGAAGCCCGCGAACCGAGCCGGGCATTCAGCCTGGACCGCGGCGACCTCACGGCGCCTACAACATTGTCGCGTTCGGCCGCAGGAAGCCCGCGAACCGAGCCGGGCATTCAGCCTGGACAGCGTGGCAGGCGACCTCGACAGCGCCTACAACGCTGTCGCACCATCGGAGCGTTGAGCTGAACACGGTCCGGGCGCGGATTCCCGCTGCCGGCTGGCCTCGCGCCGGCAGCCTGGGCTTCGTCGCCCTGACGCTGGTCCTCGCCGTTGTAGCGGGTGCCGCCGTCAGCTGGCGGCCCGCGGCCGTCATCGCCATCGCCGCTCTTGCTGCATGGATCCTGGCAATCGGCGACGCAGCCCGAGTCGAGCGGACGACGACCTTTGCACTCCTCGGTGGGGCAGTCGTCCTCGGGTACGGCTTCGCGAATCTGGGCCTTCAGGGAAGTCTGCCGGTGCCGCTGGGAGACGTCGTACTCGCCAGCCTCGCGTTCGCGGCTGCCGTGGGGAGGCCCGAGTGGAGACCGCCTCTTCGCTACGTGCTTCCAGTGGCTGCATTCATCGTCCTCGTCGCCGTGCGATTGGCCTTCGACGTGCCGGTCTGGCACTCACTCGCGGTTCGGGACAGCACGACAGCCGTCGAGGCTGTGGCTGTGTTCGTGGGGTACCGCGCGATCTGCCGCGACGGCATCCAGATGTGGGTACGACGGCTAGAAGCGATCTTCGTCGCCGTCCTGGCCTATGCGTCGCTCACGCCCTGGCAAGGATGGCTGGCCGCCCACAGCCCAACGGTGGGACTCCAGCGTCCCGTGTCGTTGCTTGGGGAAGGCACGATCGGGTCGGACGTCTCGATCGTGGCCGCGCTCGTCTTCTTCGCCCTGTACGCGAAGGGCACACGCCGCATCGTCATGATCGCTTGGGCGATCGCGGAGATCGGCCTCGTTCAGTCGCGTGGGCTGTACATCGCACTGGCCCTCGCCCTGATCGTAGTCGGCTGGGGCGTACGCAGTCTCGCCGGAACCTGGCTGCGCGCACTGGTCGCACTCGCCGTCGCGGTGATCGTGCTCGCGCTCCTAGCCGGTACGGGCATCTCCGGGCGCCTCGGGCGTCTAAGCCCGGACTTCTACCTCGCCCACCTGAGCACGCTCGCCGGCGATCAAGGACCCGGCGCGAGCTCGTTCTCCGACCGACTCACCTGGACCAGAAAGGCCGTACATCTGATGCGAGAGTCAACGGCAACGACGTTGATCGGAGTCGGACTCGGACCGGACCTCGCCTTCGGGTTCCAAACAGCGGGCGGAGCCGAGGTTCGCAAGCCGCACGACGACTATATCGAGGTGCTGGCCAGGACTGGCGTCGTCGGGCTGGCAATCTTCAGCCTCATGCTGTGGTCGCTTGTCTCGCCGATCGCACGGCGGGCACGCCGCGGCCAGGACCAGACTGGTCGCTTCTGTACGTTCGTTTTCGCCGCGACGGCGGCGTACCTCGCTGTCGCAGCTACTCAGCCTCTGCTGGCGTTCTCGTACGGGACGATCCCCGTCTTCCTCTGGCTCGGGATGGGCCTGGCTGCCGTAGTCCGCTCTCCACCGCGATCCCGGCCCGCCAACTCTTGACTGAGGACGGCTAGGCATGCGGCTGTTTCCCCCCACTGAAGGCACGGCTGCTCCGCGCGACGGCCTGCCGAGTTTCGGATGGGGCTTCTTCTCCCAGGGCTTGTCGTCGATCACCAATCTCGGACTATCGGTGATCGCTGCCCGCGTGCTGGGGCCGAACGGACTCGGCATCGTCGCGATCGGCTTCGGGTCGTACATGGCACTGCTGCTGCTCCAACGCGCGCTGATCACGGACCCGCTCGTGGTGATCTCCGCTGCGCTCCCTGCCGACGAGCGCGCGCACGCTGCCCGGAAGGCACTGACAACGGCGGTCGTGCTTTCCCTCGGCGGGGCCGTACTCGCCGCCATCGCAGGCGTCGCCGTCAGCGGAGACGTGGGCCAGGGCCTTCTGCATCGTCGCGCCCTGGCTGCCGGCACTCGTGATCCAGGACTATTGGCGAGCGGTGCTCTTCCGAGACGGACAGGCCCGGGCCGCGTCAGCGAATGATGGCGTGTGGTTGCTTGCCATGGCGATCGCGGCGCCACTCGCGTGGATGTCAGGGTCGTCGTGGGCGGTCATCGGCTGTTGGGGCATCGGCGGCCTGGTCGCCGCACTTTTCGGTTTCGTGCAGACTCGAATCACTCCGGCCCCCCTGCAGAACGCCCTTCGGTGGTGGAGACGGGAGCTCTGGCCTCTGGGCGGCTGGCTTGGAGCAAACAGCGTCATCTCCTCGATCGCCGGCTACATGCTCCTGTTCATCCTCGCGGGGCTCTTCGGCACGAAGACACTCGGCGGGGTACGAGCCGTCACGACCGTCTTCACTCCGCTTTCGCTGATCGGGGCGGCGATCGCCTTCCCCGGGCTTCCTGCGTTGGCGCGCGAGCGGGCTCTCTCCGACAAGCGCGCGGTCAGGTTGGCTCTTCGGCTTGGGTACGTGTCGATTGCCGTGACCGCCGTCTACTTCGCTGTCCTGGGCCTCGCCGGCGACTCGGTCATCACCGGCATCTTCGGCCCCTCATTCGGAGGCTTCGAGAATCTCGTCTGGCCGGTAGGCGCCCAACAACTGATCGCAGCAGCTGCGATCGGTTTCGCGTTGCTGCTACGCGCCCAGCGCCGCGGCCCTGCCGTGCTCAGCAGCGAGACTAGTTCCTGGATCGCCGCCCTTGGGCTGGCGTCGCTGCTGGGCGCCGAATACGGAGTCGTTGCGGCCATGTGGGGCGTCGCGGCAGGCGCGGTCGTCGGCACGACGTTATCGGCCGTACTCGTGCTTCGGTCCGGCGGCCGGGCGGCACAGCCGGTGGGAATGTTGGTCGAGGCTCCGACCCCGGCGAAGACGACGTCGTGACGGCCACCACCAGAAGGCCGGTCGAGCGGCGGCATCCAGAGGGTGGTGACGGCCCTGAAGCGACCCGAACACCCCTCGTCTCGGTCGTCATTCCCGCGTACAACTCGGCCGCGTTCGTTGGCGGCGCGATCGACTCCGTGCTCGACCAGAGCTATCGTCGACTCGAGGTTGTCGTCGTCGACGATGGCTCCACCGACGCGACGTCCGCGGTCGTTTTGGAGTACGTCCGGCGAGACGATCGCGTGCGGCTTATCAGGCAGGCAAACGCCGGCGCGCCAGCGGCGCGCAACCGCGGCCTGAAGGCAGCTCGGGGCGAGCTGGTCGCCTTCCTCGACGCCGACGACGAATGGCTGCCATCGAAGCTCGAGCGGCAGGTCCAGGTGCTCGAACGTGACTCGCAGATTGCCGCGGTCGGCTGCCTGATGGAGTACGTGTCGACAGCCGGCCGGGTTCTAGGAGTGTCCGGCGAAGAAGCGCATACACGCCAGCACGACATCGCGGCGGCAAGGTTCATGCCGTTCGGTGCCAGCTCGGTCGTGACATGGACGCAGCTCGTGCGGGAACTGGGGGGCTTCGACGAGCAACTCGCCGAGCTCGTTCCCGGACTCGTCGACGACCTCGATCTCGTCTCGCGTCTCGCAGCCCGCGGGTCAATCGTCACGGTCCCGGAGGTCCTCGGCCGCTATCGCCTCCACTCCGGCAGCGCAAGTGCCCGCCACTACTACAGCCAACGTCAGGGCATCCGCTACCTCGCCGCGCGCGTCGAGGCGCGCCGACAGGGCCGCGACCTCAGCTGGGAACAGTTCGCCGTCGCGTACCCCCCGACCCTGCGTGAACGGTGGTCCGACCTGGTCGCGTACTGCTACCGCACGTCGGGCCTGCATGTGGCGAACGGGCACACCGTGAGCGGCATCGGTTACCTGACCGCAGCGGGGATCCTCGGGCCGAGCTACACGATTCCTCGCTTGCTGCGTCAGCGATTCCGGAAACCTCAGCAATAAGCGGGTCACGACGCCTACGGCAGCGTGCCTCCTCCGAAATTGTCGAACGTGTTTCCGCCCTTCACCTCCACGCCGATGTTGCCGGCGCGGTTGTAGGTCGAATCGTTGACCGAAGCTATGACGGCGCCGTTCTGGTAGAGCGAGATCGTCGTGCCGACCGTACGAACGCCGAGCACGTCGCCGGGCTGGCTGTCCAGCGTCGGGCGTGGCGATCCAGTTCCACGTGGTCGAGTTCGAGAACGAAAAGATCTCTGCGACACCACTCGCCGGCTTGAAATTGACCAGGTAACCGCTCATGCCCGCGGTGCCGAGATTCAGGGCTCGAATGTAGAAGTTGAGCTGCCCTCCGCCTGTATCCGCGGCATAGACCTCCGAATCGGGGCCGAACGTGCTCTGCGACCAAAACCCGCCGCCGAACGTGTTCGATCCGCTGGGCACGGCTTTGTGGCTGGCGACCTTCAGTTCCGGATCGCCCGGATAGGACGGGCCCTTCCATTTGCCGCCAAACGAAAGCGGATCCTCAGCCGAGCGGTTGAAGGTGTCCAGAACGGGTGTGGCCGGAAACGGTGGAGGCCCGGGCGGGTCGATGAAGTCGTTGGCGAGGCTAGCCGTCGTGTTGTCTGCAGCATGGCCAAGCCGAGGGAGGCCGAGGAGATCTTCGGTCGTGCGCAGGAGCGAGTAGTGCGTGAACAGCTGAGAGGAGACCGTTCCCGGCTCGGTGTATGGGCTAAGGGCGAGCATCGCGACGCTGCATGAGGTGTCGGACAGTTTCGAGGTGCAGTCCTCGCCTTTCGAGCCGCCTGCTCCTTCGTCCCAGGTGATGAACAGGGCCGTGTTTCCAGACTGGTAGGCCGCACTAGAGGTGATCAGAGGCACCCATGCGCTCAACCAGGTGTCGCCGGCTGTGACGGAGCAGCCGCCGTTGTTGCACTCGTTCGGAATGACGAACGAGAAGCCGGGCAGCGTGTTGTTGGCCAGGTCGCTGCGGAGGTTGCCGGAGCTCGTTGTGCCCATCGGGACGTCCCAGCTCGGACACTTGGCGGCAGCATCGGTGTAGTAGATGGCGGGGTTGTGCACCAGTTCGTAATCAGAGGTGCCGGTGGTGGAGCAGTTGCCCGGCATGCTCTCGACGTAGCTCCGCCACGTCTTACCTGCCGACGTCTGCTGGCCGAACAGGCTCGGAACCGACTGCGGGCAGTTCCCAGGCCCGCAGTTGCTCGTGATCCCCTGTGTTCCGCCCGAGGTCGCCCCGATGTAATTGGGCAGCGAAGGATGCGACAGGTTGTGATCGTTCGTGGCCAGCCCGCAGCTGGGCACCAGCGTCCCGTTCACATACGGGGATTTCGTGGCCGCGGGCGATCCGGGTGGCCCGATGATCTGGCCAGTGGAGTGGTTCTCGAGCCAGATCCAGATCACGTGCGAGAACACCGGCGGCGGAGCGGTCCCTACGAGAGCACCGCATAGACCCGCCGATGCTGCTCTCTGAACAGCGGCACGTGCCTTCGCCGGCCCGCCCGCCAAGCCAACGCCGCTCAAGAGGACCAGCGACCCGAGTATCAGCACGGCGCCCACAGGCAGAACGCGGCGCCACCATGTTTCACGGAAGTCACTCGTCATTCGCACGATCCTGGCCATCGCCGGATACCACCGTAGCCCGCCATGGCTCGCGAGGACACCCCCTTGGGGTGCACAATTTCACGACCTTCGTCTTGGTCAATCGGACCTTTCTCCAGGCAGCGGATTCCTATCGGCTCGCGACCTTGCCGGCCCTCCCAGGCTGCTCGTAGGAGACCCGTATAGTTCTTCCGCTCAGCCCCTTCGCATCGGCCCCCGAGGTCAGGAAAGGACTAAAGATGAAGCGAATGTTTGCGTGGGCGACGCTGCTCGGCACGCTTGCCGCCGTTGCCGCGCTCGTATCGGGTTCTGCTTCGGCCGTCACGTCGGGGGCTCCGCAGGTTCCTAGCCATGTCGGTGGTGTTGTGCCGACGATTGGCAATCAGGTTCAAGGGGCGGGCGACCTGATCAATCACGGTGGCCCGACGATGGCGACCAACAACTCGTACGCTATTTTCTGGGCGCCGTCGGGCTACACGTTCGGGTCCGGCTACACGTCCACGATCACTCAGTTCTTCGGGGACGTCGCGCATGACAATGGCATGTCGTCAAACGTCTACGCCGTGACGACGCAGTACTCCGGGATCCGATACAACTCCGCTTTCGGCGGCTCCTACACCGATGCGAGCGCGTTCCCGGCCAGCGGATGCTCGCTCTACGAAGGTGACATCAGCGAGTGCCTCACGGACTCCCAGATCATCGCCGAGGTGAACAAGGTCACCGCCAGCCAGGGGTGGATTCACAACGGCACGAACATGTTCTTCGTGTTCACGCCAATCGGCGTCGGCAGCTGTTTCGACAACGGCAGTGCGTGTGCCTACACGGGTTACTGTGCCTACCACGGCCACGCGAACTCGGGCGCGATCTATGCCAACCAGCCGTACGCAAAGCACTCCGGTTGCGATCAGGGCCAATACCCGAACGGCAACGACGCTGACCCGACCATCAACGTTGTTAGCCACGAGCACATCGAAGCGATCACCGACCCGCAACTGAACGCGTGGTATGACGCGGCAGGCTATGAGATCGGCGACAAGTGCGCCTGGGACTTCGGGACACTGAGCGGGACGAAGGGCGCCAAGTACAACCAGACGATCAACTCGCATCACTACTTCCTGCAGCGCGAGTACTCAAACAACGGGTCGGCGTGCGTGCAGACCTACGGTGGCGGCGGCGGGAGCGCGCCGCAGATCACCAGCTTCAGCCCCACAAGTGGACGTCACGGAACGACCGTCAAAATCAACGGCACCAACTTCACTGGGACAACCGCAGTCGCCCTCGTACGCGGCGGCTCAACCTACCCAGCCTCATACACGGTCGTCTCGAACACACGCATCAAAGCAACCGTCCCCAAAGCAGGCGTCGGCAACGCCAACTGGAAGGTCACCAACCCAGCAGGGTCAGCGACCAGCAGCACCCAGTTCAACGTCACCGGCTAAAGGACGCGACCAGCCGAGGGGCCGCGCTATACCAGCCTGCCCGCGACAGAAACACTTCGCCCGCAACGCTGGAGTCGCATTATTCGACGGTCTGCAGGTGCGGGACTCCGCCGCCTCGGGGACGATCGCGCCGCGGCGACAGTTCGGGGGCGCCAACGAGGTCGTCTCTCCCGGCGCCTCACACTAACGCTTGGTCGTTTCCGCAACGCTTGGTCGTTTCTGCCCGAGTGAAGCGTAATGACCTTTTAGGTCGGCATACTCGACCATCGTCCAGATACGGTCGCCTGCCGTGCTCGGCAACTTCCAGAACCCTTCCAAGAGGACATTGCATCCGGACATGACTTGAGTACACTCCGATCATGCTTGCAATTCTTCTGCACCATTCCTCGTCGCGACGCATGATCGAGTTTGGATTGTTCCTCGGCGCCCTCGGCGGGGTTGGGTTGGTGTTAGCCGGGGTCTTGCCGAGTCGTCGCCCTCAAGCAATCCTGGTGGCGGGCGTGCTGGTTGGTGTCGGGTTCGTCTTGACGCTGATTGCGGTCCACTTCGGTGTTAGCCCATTCAAGACGATCGTCCCCAAGAAACATCCTTAGCGAAACAAGATCCACCTCTTGCTTGTACTCGTTGGAGGGACGGCTTCGTCCGGCTCGAATCCGATAGTTGAACAGTCGTGACTGTCGTGATCATCCTCGCTGCGTCTGCTTGTTCGTTCCGTTTGTGCTGGCTGATCGCCACCCACGGCGATTGACCCCAAACGCGATCGGGGCCACCGCCCATTCTCGGCATCGGCTCGGAGGAAGCCGCAGCCGTCGAGGAGAAAGACGGCCGCGGCCTTTATCGGGCGCGTTTAGCGGCGGGCGAGCCGCCGTCCGCTTTTGTTGTCGGGCGGGGTGTAGTTGAGTTCATAGTGGTGGTAGAGAGCGGACTCGGCGGACTGGGACAGCTCGCCGCCCTGGAGCGCGATGTTGGGCGCATCTTTGACCTGGCTGCGCGGTCACCGACATCTGGAGATTGTCGGGGCCGATTGTGATCCCGGTCAGCGGGACGAACGTGAGGTGGCGTCGAGAAAGCCTTCCTTCACGGTCCCGAACTGCGGCTCATCAGTCTCGATGTCGAAGTAAACCTCCTCGAGTTTTCCGATCCGCTCACCGTTGCTGTCGACCAACTCTCGGCCGCGCCACTCGCCGATGTCGAAAAGAGCGACCTCCCCGTCGCTCGCAGCCACCGCTGCGTCGCTCGGCGCCTCTACGTCGCTCGGCGGCGGCGTAATTGTCTGTTCTTCGGTCTCAATCGTGTCGGGAGTGTCAGTCTTCATTGCGGCTCCATTCTTTGCGGTTGCGACCTGTGACGGGTTGGACAGCTCGGCTCGGGTCGACCTGACTCACGCTCGGCGGACGACATAGACGAGTGCGGCGATGATGAGCGCGAGGATCAGAATCGCGACGATGCCGGTTGTTCCGAAGAGAGTGAACGCGAGCGAGGGTCCGCCTTCCTGTAGCTGGTCATTTCGACCGATACACCGTCAGCGTGGTATGTGCCGACCGGCTCCGACCGAAAGGGCTATGGGCGGAAGAGCGAAGGAGTCGTTTGCTGAGACTCCGAACTAGGCACCCGCTCTGTGACGAATGATGCAACAATCACAATAGCACTGCCGGACCAAACCACCTACCGTGGCGGTTCCATACGAGTGTCGGAGGTTTGTCGACAGGCGATCGACGTGGTGTGGGACGCCTTCGCTTCGCCGTCCTTCTGCCCTATGCCCCCGGTTTCGCTGGACGCCGGCTATCGAGAATCGCTCGTGCTCGCCGTCGGAGGATCCAACCGAGTGCGATGAGCGCGGCTCCTAGCAGCACTGGGAAGAGGAGAGAGAGACCGGTGAAGGGAAGACCGCTTTGACTCTTGCTCGCGCCTGCGACGTTGCCCGTGCCAGTGCTTCCCGTGCCCGTGTTACTCGTGCCTGTTCCGCTGCCTCCGCTCTTGTTCGCTCCTGCCACGCCGCCAGTGCCGTTGCCGCCCGTGTGGCCGCCCGAGCCGCCTCCCGGCGTTGGCGTCGGTTTTGGGCTCGGGGTGGGTGCGGAGGGGTGCGGGAGTGGGTGCGGGTGGAGGGTTGGTGGCCGGAGGAAAGGGAGGAACGGGGACGGGACCGTATTGGGCATGACTCGACGAGTCGGGGGCTTGGATACGAGCGGACTGATTGATGTGCACGCCGGACGTCTTCTTGGTCGCGGTCGAGCCCGAGGAATAGGCATAGCCTGCTCCGCCAGCGCCGAGCGCGATGAGTGCAACACCGGTCACAGCAATGGCGGCGCCCATGCGGGCGCTACGGCTTTGCCGCCCTGGGCGTGCTTCGATCCTCTGGGCGAGAGCCGCGACGAACTCGTCCCGTGGCGCGGGTCGCTGCTCCTGAAGCTCGCTTTCGAGACTCGTGGTACGCGACCGCTGCCAGAAGTTCTTCACGCTGCCTCCCCCGTCGACCCAGAAGTCCTTTCATTCAGAGATACCGGGGTGGCGGCCGGAACCCTTACAGGCGCGAGGTCGGATGCTTCACCGGCCGCGGACTCGACATGCAGGCGCAGTCGGTCGAGAGCCCGGTGCAGGGCCACTTCGGCTGCGTTCGTGCTGAGGTCAAGTCGTTCTCCGATCTGCGCTGCGGTCAGGTCGGCGCCGTAGCGGAAAGCGATCAGTTCGCGATCGCGCCTGCTCAGCTTCCTTAGAGCGTCCGCCAGAGTGATGCGTGCGACTGCTCGTTGCTCAAGATCGCCGTCGTCGGCCCTTTCTGGGGTCTCACCGAGGATTTCCGGCACCGGCGCGAGTGCGTCGTCGACGCAACGCCGCGCAATGCCGAGCAGCCAGGAGATCGGCTCGCCCTTTGAGCGGTCGTAGCTCTCGCGGTAGCGAAGCGCCCTCGCGAAGATTTCGCTGGTCACGTCCTCGGCGTCCTGCCCGTCGCCGAGGCGGTAGGCGACGTACGCGTAGACGCGGCGGATCAGCGACTCCGGGTGCGCCAGCGGGTCAGAGCGTCGGAACATCCCTTTACTATCGTAGGGCGGCCCAGCCGAAAGCGGGATGTTGCGAGCGGCCCACCCGCTAGCTACTACTACTAGCAGGCAGCCTGTTTGGCGCGATCCCGGGTGCAGTAAGGGGTCAAGGGCGCTACTTTGCGCCCTTGACCCCCTGGCTTCCGTTAGGGCTTGTGCGGCCTAGGGGTAGACCTTGCAGAGCTTGCCGCAACCGAGGATGTCGAACGCCCCCGACGGGGAGCCGGTGTTATCGATCCAGCTGATGCCGTCCCACGACATGACCGGGCCTGTGCTGGCGCCGTTGTACGTCTCGCCCCAGGCATCCCAGATGTTGTTCAGGACGTTTGGGCCGGCAATGGCGATCAGCCAGTACTGCTTTCCTGCCCCGACCGGGATCAGCGGACTGACGCTGATCGTGGTAACCGTGCAGCAGCCCCCGAACGGAGGCTGACCGGCCACCGACCAACTGCGAATCACCGCTCCCGGCAACCCCCCATTGTCCTGGGCCAACTCGACGGTCGCGTTGTTCGCTCCGAGAACGTTCGTAAGCGCGAGGTCGATGCGCGAGATCTGCCCGCCGGCGCTGGGCGTGAACGCATTCGCGTTCTCGAACAGGCCAGGGCTTGAACCAGGCTGCGACACGGTCCAGCCGGTACTGGCGTCGTAGGCGTTCCCCGGCCCGAAGTTGTTGAAGATTGTCGCGGCCGTGGTCGGGAGCGCGCTCGAAGCCGAACTGGCACCGACACCCGCCTTGGCAGTCGCGGTCGTGATCGCCCCGTGCGAAACCGCCGGAACAGGACTCGCGCTTGCCACCGGTGCAGCGGCGAAAACGAGACCGACGGCGGCCGCGATCAGCCCCACAGCGACCATGCTCGCCCGATTCACACGTCTATCGCTCTTCCTCAAAACGGCTCCTCTCGTCAGACCAACAACGAATCA
>CAVXVO010000004.1:0-569695 GCA_963765295.1 uncultured Actinomycetes bacterium | reverse complement strand
GGGCCGCGGCGGGGCGTCTACCGGCCCGGACTCGGACTGATTCGACTCGCAGGCGAGGTCCTGACGCGTTTCGACGAGCGGCAGCTCGCACTGCCCGTGCTCGAGAGCCTCCGGGCCGAGACCAAAGAAACCGTTCATCTCTGTCTTCGCCGCGGCTTCCAAGCCGTCTTCGTCGAGCGCTTGCCGGGCGAGCGAGTGCATTCACTCGCTGTCAAGCTCGGAGGCGTGCTTCCGCTTCACGTCGGAGCGGCACCGCGCGCGCTGCTCGCGTCGAGACGTCGTCGTTCTGGCAGGAGTACTTCGCGGCCGTCCCGATCGAGCCCTCGACCGCTCTCCGGCGACTGAGGCAGACGTCCGCGAGTTGCTCGTCGACATTCGCCGGGAGGGCGTCGCCTTCAGCGACGAGGACGTAGTCGCGGGCGTCGCCACGGTCGGAGCGCCGATCTTCGACCACCGGGGCGGCATTCGAGCCGCCTTCGCCTTCAACCTGCTCCCGGACGCGTTCCGCCGCGACCGAGACTCCTACCTCGACCTGGCTCGCAGGGCGTCCGCCGAGGCGAGTCAAGCCTTCGGCTACGACCTTGCTGTCAAAGGGCTACCGGTCCCATGACGACGGAGGAGATACGCATGGACTTTCTGCAGAAACTGTTCGGCCTCCAGGATCGGGTGGCCGTCGTAACCGGCGGCGCCTCGGCCTCGGCGCCGCGTTTTCGCGAGGGCTCGCCTCCGCCGGCGCCACCGTCGTGGTCGCCGACATCAACCAATCCCTCGCCGACGAGGTCGATCAGGAGAGATCGAGCGGGACGGCGGCAGCGCCGAGTTCCGCTCCCTCGATGTCACCGACGTCGCCGCCGTGAATGCGTTCGCAGACGACTTGGTCGACGCCCACGGACGAGTTGACGTGCTCATCAATAGCGCTGGGGCGGCACATCGATCGCCGATCGACGAGTTCAGCGAAGAGGCGTACGACCGGATCCTCGCCCTCAACCTCAAGGGCACCTACTTCGTGAGCCAGGCGATCGGGCGCAAGATGCACGCTCAGGGCAAAGGCAGCATCATCAACATCGCCTCGATCGGCGGCTTCATCGCCTACCCGCACTCGAGTGCCTACCTGTGCAGCAAGGGAGGCGTCGTGCAGGCGACCAAGTCCTTTGCGGTGGCAGATGGAACGGACGCGTTCGTGTGAACGCGATCGCACCCGGCTTGTGTGAGACGCCGCTCCTGAAGAAGGTTCTGGCGGAGAGCGGCTCGACGACCACGACGGACTTCATCCAGCAGCGGATGCTGGGGCCGCTGATCCAGCCGGACGAGCTCGTGGCGGCGGCGATCTTCCTGGCGGGAGACGGCGCCGCGAAGGTGACCGGGCACACGCTGGCAGTCGACGACGGCTACCTGGCCCAATGAGGGAGTCGACGTTGAAGATCGAACGGCTCGCAGATGGCCTCGGCGCCGCCGAAGGCCCCGCCTTCCTAGCGGACGGACGCTTCATCTTCGTCGAGATCTGGCGCAGCCGTGCTCGGTCTGGACGCCGGAAGACGGTGTGCAGACGCTCGTTCATGTCGGCGGCGGCCCGAACTCGGTTCTCGCCTGCCAGGACGGCTCCCTGCTCGTCACCCAGAACGGAGGCATCGACCGGGAATGGCGCGCCGACGATCAGCGGCCCCCATCGATTCAGCGCGTGTCAGCCGACGGTGCCGTCGATGTTGTCGTCACCGAGATCGAGGGGATCCAGCTGAGCGCACCCAACGATCTGGCCTTCGGCCAGGACGGCAAGCTCTACTTCACCGACCCTGCCGGCGGCTTCAGCCGAACAACGCCGCCGCCGCCCGCTACATCTTCTCGCTCGACCCCGACGGAACGGGACACGTTGTCGCGGAGGCCGGGCCGACGTTCCCGAACGGCATCACGGTCGAGGCGGACGGCAACGTCGTCTGGGTCGAGTCGTACACCCGCGCCGTTCGCCGCTACCACCCGACAACCGGCAAGGTCGAGGACGTATGCGTGCTCGAGGACCTCAGACGCGATACCGGACGGGCTCAAACCAGCTGCGGACGGCGATCTCTACATCGCCACCGTCCTGACCGGAGGCGTCAGCGTCGTCGGCGCCGACGGCTCCGACAAGGGTCTCCTGAAGGGATTCGGCGACTACGTCAGCAACGTGCAGTTCCGTGGCTCCGAGCTATGGGTGACGGACATCGGTGGCGGATCCGGCGACGACGCCGAATACCACGGCTCGATCTCGCGAACAACGCTCGAGGGCGTGACCGGCCTCGAGCTTTTCCCAGGATCGATCAGCTAGCGAAAGGAGGAGTAGAGCGAGAACGTCACTGGCGGCCTCGAAGTCCGAACGTCTGACAGAGATTCGAACAGGGAGGGCACGATGAGCGACATGAAGCCGATTGACGACCTCGAGCCAACCGAAGGCCTCGTCAGCGGGCTCGCCTCGGGACGGACATCCCGAGATGAGTTCATCAAGCGAGCAGGCATGCTCGGACTGTCTGCAACGGCCATTGGCGGCATGCTTGCGGCGGCCGGCAAGGCAACAGCCGGTGACATGCACGAGGCTCGCCGGCTAGCGGGGAGCACCGTCAACCTGCTCGTCCCCGCCGAGGGGGCGCAGCTGGGTGTCCAAGAAAAGATGGCCTACATGAAGAAGCAGTTCGGCATCGATGTGAAGATGACGGCGCTTCCCGTCGGGCCACTCAACGAGAAGCTGAGTGCGAGCGTCAAGGCCTCGACCGGCACGTACGACCTGATCTCGGTGCTCGGCTTCACCGTCTCGGCGTTCGTCGGCGGCGGTTACTTCACGCCGCTTGCCCCCTACATCAAGACTCTGCCGAAGAGCTACGGCTACCCGAGCGACTTCGCACAGGGCGAGCTGGATTACCTGAGCAACTACAACATCAAGACGCAGACCTTCGGCGGCAACACCCCCTACTTGATCCCGGGCCTGTACGCCGGACCGATCATCCTCTTCTACCGCAAGGATCTTCTCAGGAAGGCCGGGCTCGCCGTGCCGACCAACTTCACCCACTACCTCGCTGCCGCGAAGAAGCTGAACACGAACGGGATCGCCGGCAACACGATGATCGCGAAGTCCGGCGACGTGTCCATGTTCCTGGTCGACTGGTACTCGAGGTTCGCCGGCATGGGCGGCCAGCTGATGAGTGGCTCGCCCCAGCAGAAGAACTACACGCCCCGCCTTACGAGCCCGGCCGCCGTCGCTGCGCTGCAGCACATGGTCGACTGCGTGAAAGCCTCCACTCCCGGTGTGCTCTCGTACGACTTCACCGTCTCGACTAACGCGTTCAGCGCCGGCAAGACCGCGATGATGCTGATGTGGTCGACGATCGCCGGGCCGGTCTACAACCCCAAGACGTCCAAGGTCGCACACGTGGTCGGCGTCACGACGACGCCTGGCAGCACGCCGGGGCTACACGGCCGGATCGTCCGCGGAGGATGGGGCATGGGAATCCCGAAGAACGCCGTCAATAAGGCCGGTGCGTGGACGATTCTGACCTATCTCTGCTCGCGGGAGTGGGGCTTGTATGAGGTGGCAGCCCACCAGACCGACCCAACCCGCAACTCGGTCTTCAACAGCGCCGCTCTGAACAAGAAGTTCCCCTACCTACGGGCTGCAGGACTGGCCAACGCCAAGGCCAAGATCCTCGAGATTGCAAACATCCCGGAGACGTTCGAGCTGATCACGGACGCGGCGGTGGAGTTCTCGGCGGCGCTGAGCGGCTCATCGACCGCCGCGGCCGCCTGCAAGGCCGCCAACGACAAGTGGATCGCCGTTCTCAAGCGTGGCGGCCACCTCAAGTAACCGCTAGCCGCTGCCGGGCGCGTGAGCTTGGACGCGGCCAGCAAAGCCCGCAGGAGCAAACGCCTCACCTCGCCCACGCAGGGTCGGGGTGAGGCGCTTCTCCTGCTCGGTCCGTGCGCGCTCTACCTGATCGCGTTCTCGATCTTCCCGCTGATCACGAGCCTCTTCCGCTCGTTCGAGGACTACAACACGCGAACCGACACCTGGCGCTGGGTCGGCCTGCAGAACTACAGCCAGCTCATCCATTCGAGCGACTTCTGGACCGTGGTCGAGAACACGGTGCTGCTCACAGTCGTTGGCGTCGCGATCCAGGTGTTCTTCGGAACGGCGCTCGCGCTCTTCTTCAACCAGCAGCTGCGCGGCGCCTCGTTCGTGCGCGCGATCCTGATCCTGCCGATGCTGCTGACGCCGCTCGTGGTCGGCCTGATGTGGCGGGCGCTCCTCGACCCGAACTGGGGCATCCTCAACTGGCTCTTCGTCCAGACGGGCGTCGGGCAGGTGGGCTGGCTGTCCGACCCGAACGTCGCCTTGTGGACGCTGGTCGTGGTCGACTCGTGGCAGTGGACGCCGTTCGTGTTCGTGATCGTCTACGCCCGCCTGCAGGCGTTGCCGCAGGAAGTCTTCGAGGCGGGGTCGGTCGACGGCGCCAACTGGTTCCAGCGGACGATGTACCTGACACTGCCGCTACTGATGCCGGCGATCATCTTCGCGGCGGTCTTCCGTGCGATCGACGCCTTCCGGACGTTTGACCTCGTCTACGGCCTGACGAATGGTGGGCCGGTCGAGTCGACGACAACGCTGTCGTTCCAGGCATTCCAGAACGGATTCGAGTTCCAGCACTACGGCTACGCGTCGGCGATCTCCTACGTGATGGTGCTCGTGGCGGCGATCGGGATCACGGTGCTGTTCAAGGTGGTCAAGGTGCGACGGGTGGAGACGGCATGATCTCGGCGCGGACGTTTGGGAGAGGCGTTTCCTACATCGTCCTCGTCCTGCTAGCGATCATCGGCATCGCACCGTTCCTCTACCTGTTGCTGCTCTCGTTCAAGTCGCAGCTCCAGACCTTCGTCGAGGTGCCGCCGACGCTGCATTTCGACTGGGCGACGATCAAGGACAACTACAGCCAGGTGATCCACGAGAACAGCTACTTCACCTACGTCGAGAACTCGATCATCGTCACCAGCATCTCGACGCTGATTGCGCTCGTGCTCGGCGTACCCGCCGCCTACGCCTTCTCGCGCCTGCGCTTCCGCGGCAGCGACACCTGGTCCTCCACGATCCTGAGCTTCCGGTTCATGCCGCCCGTCGCAGTCGCGATCCCGATCTTCCTGATGATCCGCTACCTCGGGCAGGTCAACACGTTCCCCGGGCTGATCCTGCCCTATATCGCGTTCTCGCTTCCACTCGTCGTCTGGATCATGATCGGGTTCTTCGACGAGATCCCTCGCGAAATCGACGAGGCAGCGATGGTCGACGGCCTGACGCGTCCGCAGGTGCTGCTGAAGGTGCTGCTTCCGCTCGCCCGGCCGGGAATGCTCGTGGCGGCGACGTTCGGCGTCATCTTCATCTGGAACGAATTCCTCGTCGGCCTCTACATCATCAACTCGCAAGACAAGGAGACGATCCCGATCGCGGCCTCGTCGCTGCTCACCGTCGAGAGCCCAATCAACTTCAACGTCGCCGCGGCCGTGGGCGTCTTCACGGTGATCCCGGTGCTCATCTTCGTGATCGTCGTCCAGCGCTACATCGTTCGTGGCATCACCGCTGGAGCCGTCAAGTAGATGGCCGCAGTGTCCTTCAGCGAGGTCGGCAAGGTCTACCGCGACGGCACGAGAGCGCTCACGGACTTCACGCTGGACGTCGCAGACGGCGAGTTCATGGTCTTCGTGGGACCGTCGGGCTGCGGCAAGACCACGGCGCTGCGCATGGTGGCCGGGCTCGAGGACATCACGGAAGGCCAGGTACGAATCGCCGATCAGGTCGTCAACGGCCTCCACCCGCGCAAGCGCGACGTGGCCATGGTCTTTCAGAACTACGCGCTCTATCCGCACATGACGGTCTACAAGAACATCGCCTTCGCGCTCAAGGTGCGCAAGATGCCCTCCGACGAGATCAGGCGGCGAGTCGACGAGGCGGCGCGGATCCTGGGCCTCACCGATGAGCTGAAGCGCAAGCCTGGACAACTCTCGGGCGGCCAGCGCCAACGGGTCGCGATGGGACGGGCGATCGTGCGCGATCCGCAAGTGTTCCTGATGGACGAGCCGCTCTCGAACCTCGATGCCAAGTTGCGAGTCCAAATGCGCGCCGAGATCTCCCGTATCCAGCACGAGCTTGGCGCAACAACGATCTATGTCACGCACGACCAGGTCGAGGCGATGACGATGGGCGATCGCGTCGCCGTCCTGCGCAAAGGTCGGCTACAGCAGGTATCCGCGCCGCAGCAGCTCTACGACCGGCCAGCCAACCTGTTCGTCGCCAGCTTCATCGGCAGCCCGGAGATGAACCTGGTCGAAGCCCGGCTCGAGCAGGCCAACGGCGGCCTCATCTGCCGCGTCGGCGACCAGGCGATAGCCGTGCCATCCGAGATCGTCAAGTCCCGACCAGCCCTCGAACGGTACGTCGGGAGGACGATCGGGTTCGGTATCCGCCCCGAGCAGCTCGAGGACGCCGCGCTTGCGGGGGACGTGCCGCACGAGAGCAAGCTCGGCGGCCGGATTGTGACGACCGAACTGCTCGGGTCGGAGCTTCTCGCCCACGTCGAAGTCGACGCGCCACCAGTGGTCACCCAGGAAGTGCGGGAGGTGCTCGCCGACGTCGACAGCTCGCGCGTCGTCGCCCTCGAGTCAGAAGCCCGCGCCCGACGCACAGTGATGGTCGGCCGGTTCGCGATCGGCTCCACGGCAACCGCCGGGGCGGACGTCGAGATGCGAGTCGATACTCGCCGGCTGCACTTCTTCGACCTCGACTCCGAAGCCGCGATCCAGTCCGAGCCGGGCGAGGGCGCTCTCAACACCGCGACGGAGAGACTCAAGACGTGATCGACCTGCCGACGATCGTTCCAGCCAGCCAGCCAAAGGAGGCACCACGATGACCGAGACCGCAGTCCGCACCGAGCCCCGACCCTTGCTCCTGGGAGGCCGCCCAACGACGGGAACCGAGAGCGCGCCGGTGATCTTCCCCTACGACGGGAACGAAGTGGCGCGAGTCTGGCTGGCCGACGAGGCAATGGTGGAGCAGGCCCTCGCCGCTGCCGCCGCGGCCGAGGCCGAGGTGGCCGCGCTGCCGCCGTTCAGGCGCGCCGAGATCCTGATCGCAGCCGCCGCGCTCGTCCGCTCACGCGAGGACGAGCTCGCGCGGCAGATGACGCTTGAGACCGGCAACGCCGTCTGGGAAACGCGCTTCGAGGCTCAACGCACGGCCGAGATCCTTCAGATCGCTGGCGAGGAGGCTCGGCGGAGCGCCACCACAGGCGAGCTCGTCGAGATCGACGCCGTACCGCGCGGCGAAGGGCGCATCGGCCTCACACGGCGCTTCCCCGTCGGAACCGTGCTCGCGATCACCCCGTTCAACGCGCCGCTCCTGCTCGTCGCCCACAAGCTGGGGCCAGCGCTTGCAGCCGGTTGCCCATGCATCGTGCGGCCAGCATCGAAGACGCCGCTATCGGCGCTGTCGATGGCCGAGATCCTCGTCGAGGCGGGTGCGCCGCCGGCCGCGGTAACCGTGATCCCCTGCCGTACCGAGCTCGCCGAGCGAATGGTGCGCGACGAACGCGTGAAGATCGTCTCGTTCACCGGCAGCGCCGAGGTCGGATGGCGACTGCAGAAGGTCGCCGCGACACCACGCGTGACACTCGAGCTGGGCGGAAACGGCGCCGTAATCGTCGAGCCGGACGCAAATCTCGACTACGTCGCAGAGCGGTGTGCCTTCGGAGGCTTCCTCCGTGCCGGCCAAGCGTGCATCTCCGTCCAGCGCCTTTATGCGCACGCGTCGATCGCCGATGCGCTCCAGGAAAAGCTACTCGCGAAGATCGGCGAGCTACGCACAGGGAACCCGCTCGACGAGTCGACGCTCGTCGGCGGGCTAATCGACGAGGCCGCAGCCGAAAAGGCCGAAGCGCTGGTCGCCGAAGCGGTCAAGGCGGGCGGTCGCGTCCTCTGCGGCGGGACGCGCAATGGCACGGTTCTCGAGCCGACGCTACTCGTCGACGTGCCCGAGACGCTTCGAATCTGTGCCGAAGAAGCTTTCGCGCCGATCGTAGTGCTCTCGACCTACGAGGACGTTGACGAGGTGATCGAGCGCGCGAACGACACGCCGTACGGCCTTCAGGCCGGGCTGTTCTCGAACGACATCCGTGTCATTAACCGCGCCTTCGAGCGCCTCGAGGTCGGCGCCCTGATCGTCAACGACGTGAATACGTTCCGGGTCGACCAGATGCCCTACGGCGGCGCGAAGCGGTCCGGCCACGGCCGCGAGGGCATGCGGTGGACGATCCGGGAGATGACCGAAGAGCGCCTGCTCGTGATCGACCCGCGGTGACGCCGGCCGGCGTGTCGTGCCCGGGCACATCGAGCGTTCCCGGTGGCTGGGCCAGTCGACCCGAGCGCGCTGGACCGAGTCCAAGCCAGAACTCCTCGAGCAATAGCTCTCTGGCGCCGCGCGAGGTTGCTGTTCGATTCCACAGCCTGCGCCGATCAGAGGGCGTGCCAGGAATCAAGCAGTTTGCGTTCTGAGCTGACCCGATAGCCGACTCTGGGATCTCGATCCCCAGAGGAATCGGTGGGATGCCGGGGTACTCTGGACAGGAGTGTCGCGAGTCAGCCGACCGGATGATGGGTTGCTGCAGGCGGCGGCTCGTCGGCGTCTGCGTCGGAGGCGGCGACGAGGCGGTAGGCGCTGGGTGGTGTTGGTGCTGGTGATCGTTGCCGTCGTCGTCGCGGGTATCGCTGCTGCGGCTTTTGGCGGGGCGGCACTGCTCAGCTCGAGTTGTTCATTGTCAGAGATCAAGTCGGCTCAGCTTTCGCAGAACTCGTTCGTGTACGCAAGCGACGGCTCGTTGCTTGGATCGATCCCGTCTGTCGAGAATCGCCAATGGCTGACCCTAGGACAGATGTCGCGTTGGTTACCGCTGGCGACAGTGGCCGTCGAAGACCGCCGGTTTTACCAGCATGGGGCGCTTGACTACCAGGGCATTTTGCGAGCAGCGGTAGATGATCTGACATCGTTCTCGTTCAGTCAGGGCGGCTCGACGATCACCCAGCAGCTCGTCCGGACGCTGTATCTGGGCGGGACGCAGCAGCGGACGCTCTCGAGGAAGGTGAAGGAGGCCTGTCTGGCGTTTCGGCTCGAGCGGGACTGGTCGAAGTCGCGGATCTTGACCGCGTATCTGAATGATGTCTATTACGGCAGTCATGCGTTCGGGGTCGAGGCTGCGGCTCAGACGTACTTCTCTCGTCATGCAGCTGCCCTCGATTTGCCACAGGCTGCGCTGATCGCCGGGCTTCCGCGGGCGCCGTCATCGTCCGATCCCTTTGTGAACTCCCGCGAGGCGCTAGAGCGTCGTAACGAGGTGCTGCGGGCGATGGTGGCTGCGGGCGCGATCACGGCGTCTGCGTACGTGTGGGCGTCGCACACGCCGTTGGGGCTCCGGCCGGGCGGGTTGTATAGCCAGATCAAGGAGCCGCCGTTCTTCGGGTTCGTCCGTGATGAACTGGTGGGGGAGCTGGGTGGAGCGCGCGTCGAGGAAGGCGGGCTGCGTGTGAGGACGACGCTTGACGGGCGGCTCCAGCGGTTTGCCACGGCCGCGATCAAGAACGTGCTGCGCTCCAAGTCCGACCCGTCAGCTGCGGTTGTTGCGATCGATCCGGGTAGTGGGGCGGTTAGGGCGCTGGTCTCGTACACGCCAAGCGGTCAGGCGTTGCAGTTCAATCTTGCAACCCAGTCGCGTCGGCAGGCTGGCTCGGCGTTCAAGCCGTTCGTGCTCGCAACAGCGCTCGGTCAGCGAGTTTCGCCGTACTCATTCTGGAACGGTCCGCCCGAACTCGTTGTCGACGACCCGCGCTGCTTCACCAATGGCAAACCGTGGGACGTGCACAACTACGCCGACGAGTCAGCGGGCTCGATGAACCTGGTCGACGCGACCGCACACTCGGTGAACACAATCTATGCCCAGCTCTCGGTCGACGTCGGTCCGCAGAATGTGGTCACAGTCGCCCACCGGCTCGGGATCACATCCCTGCTGCAGCCAGTGTGCTCAATCACGCTCGGCACCCAGGGCGTTAGTCCGCTCGAGATGGCCGACGCCTACGCAACGCTTGCGGCGCGTGGCGTTCATCATCCAGCCGAGGCGATCAGACGTGTTCGCAACGCAGCGGGAGGAACGATCGAGTCGCTTCAATGGAATGGCACTCGGGCGATGCCCCAGAACGACGCAGACACCGTCACCTACGTTCTAGAGAGCGTGCTGCAGTACGGCACCGGCACCGCAGCGTATTTCGGGCGACCGGCCGCCGGCAAGACCGGCACCGCCGAGAACTACGCTGACGCATGGTTCTGCGGCTACGTGCCTCAGCTCGCAACGTGCGTCTGGGTCGGCTACCCCCACGGAGAGCAGCCGCTCCTGAACGTCGAAGGCGTGCCCGCCGTCTTCGGCGGATCACTACCCGCACAAATCTGGCACGCCTTCATGGCCGACGCGGTCAGAAACCTGCCAGTGCGCGACTTCCCACAACCAAGCTTCAGCCCATACGACCAATACCCAAAATCGGCGTATGCACCCCCGCCCGTCGCTCCACCGACCACGACAACGACGCCCGCAACGCCAACGACTCCAGCGCTCACGCCTCCCGCACCCACCCCGAAAACACCAGCCGTCCCTCAACCTGCCCCGCCACCACCCGCCGCACCGCCATCCACGATCCCACTTTCAAGACTGCCTCCCTAGCGGTCGAACTTTGGCAAGTTCTTGGCAAGTACGGACAGGAAACAGCGGGAACTCATGAATGCGGTAACTTGAGAGAAGTGGTTAATTCGCAGCTATTCCTTGCCCACTAGTTCCAGCTGATTCCTCACCGGAGGTTTTCACACGCGGGAGGTCGCTGGTTCGATCCCAGCCGCGCCCATGCCCCTGTTTTCCAGGGAAGGCGTGAACAGGAAATTTGTCAGGTATGAACCGCGACCTCCGTGAGCGGGTTCGTGAAAGGCTGGGCAACCCGGCTTCTCCGGTTGATGAGGGAACATGGGGCGATCCTCAGTCGGCGCTGAGCGGCGGTCCGAGCAGGGTCATGTCGTACTTCTCGAAGAGTGCTGCGACGGCCGCTCGGTCTGGCGTCCCGGTCCGCGTCAGCGGTCCCAGCTCTTCGTAGAAACTGTGTCCGCCGCCGGGGGTGTAGACGACGATGATCTCGCCCTGCTCATGGGTCAGGTTCAGGAAGGCGTGCGGGACGTTTGACGGTAGGTAGGCGAAGTCGCCTTCCTCGCAGTAGAAGACCTCTTCGCCGATTTGGATCTTGTAGCGGCCCTTCAGGACGTGAATCGTTTCCTCCTGCTTGTGATGGACATGAAGTGGCGGGCCGCCCCTGGGTGCGACGTCGACGATGAAGTAGTCGAAGGCGCCGCCGGTCTGCTCGCCGGTGACCTTGAAGATGAGATCTCGTCCGGGGCCCGACTGGAGCCGCAGCCCCTCCTCCGGGGCGAGAACCGTGTACCGACTCGTTGTCGCCGACGTGCTCACGGGGCGTCCTCCTTCGGTCGGGGTCGACCGTACAGCTCGACCCTATATACTTCACACACGCAAACAACACACTCTCAGATTTACTTCACGATGTCAAATATCCAGGATGATCCCGAACGCTGGCTCGACGAGCTTCCCGAGCCCGACGCCTTCACTCCGGAGGAGTTCGGCGCCTGGCGCGGTCTGATCCGCCTGCGGGAAACCGCCATGCGCGAGATCGACCGCCGCCTCCGCGAGCACGGCGATCTGTCGCTCGCCGACTACGGAGTCCTGATCACGCTCGCCACCGCACGCGGACTGAAACTGCGCATGAGTGACCTCGGGTCTCAGCGGATGCTCACGCCCAGCGGCATCACCCGGGTCGTCACGCGCCTCGAAGAACGCGGCCTGATTCACCGCGAGGCCGACCCCGCGGACGGGCGCGCCTCGCTCGCCGCGCTGACCCGACCGGGGCTCGAGGCCTTGCGCCGTGCGCAAATCGTCCACCACGCGACGGTGCGCGAGCTCTACCTCGGGCGGCTCACACAGCGCGAACTCGACCGTCTCGCCAAGCTCTACGAGAAGGCGCTGCCAGGCGTCGTCAGCGCACCCAACTGGCCCCCGCCGCCGGAGCCTAAGCGGCGACCAGCCGAGCCCGACACATCCCGCTAAGAATCCGTACCCCCAACCGCGAGGCGATATCGATACCTGCCGTGGCTCACCCGCTCGATCGGGCTGCCGGGTCGGCGGGCGTTCTTGTGCAGGCAGTCCTTGACGGTGTTCCAGGAAAGCGCCGTGCCGGCGAGTTTCTGGGCGGCTTGGTGGATTTCGCGGGCTCGTAGCGGCT
Source organism: uncultured Actinomycetes bacterium (assembly GCA_963765295.1). GTDB lineage: Bacteria > Actinomycetota > Thermoleophilia > Gaiellales > Gaiellaceae > PALSA-612. Next base: position 557,314 of record CAVXVO010000004.1, on the reverse strand, counting down.
GGTCGGCTTCGGCGAGCGCTCGAACCACCGCGGGTGCGCGCCGGCGAGCCGGTCGCGGTTCAAACGTGCCCCGTTTTCTTCCATTAGGTTCAAGAGTGCTCCGCCGTCTATGACCCTAGGTGTCAGGTACGAACCTTCGCGAGAAGAGTAATGCCCGCCTGACACTCACTGAGGTCTGCCTGCCGGGCGTTCGCCTCGTTTCCGGCTGTGTTGTCTGAACAGTTGCTTAAAGGTGTGCCGGAAGCCTGCTCCTGCGGTCGATGCACGCCTATAACGGAGAGCGTCCAGTTCTGAGACCGTCAAGAAGGAGAACACGTATGCGCCGATTGATTCCCCTCGTGCTTGCACTTGCGGCGGCCGCCGTGATCGCGACCCAGGCCTTTTCGTCGATGATGAGCCCGGTGACGGTCGAGAAGACCGCCAAGTTCGGAAAGATCCTCGCGAACGAGAAGCACCTGGCCCTGTACACGTGGACCAAGGAGAAAGACCTCAAGGTGCACTGCACGGGTGCGTGCGCGAAGCTGTGGCCGCCGCTGCTTGTCGCCAAGGGTGAGGCGGTGCCGAAGCACGTGCCAGGTGCGATGGGCACCTTCGGCGTGGTCATGCGTCCGGATGGCACGCATCAGGTGACCTGGGACCGCCACCCGCTGTACACGTTCTCGAAGGACACGCCGACGAAGATCCTCTGCAACGGTGTCCAGGGCTGGTACGTAACCAAGGCCTGACCGTCCCTTACGCGACGGCCCGCCCGGCGTGGCGGGCCGTCGCACCAGGGGCTCGTTGTCGGGTGGGGTGCTGACTGTTCTCTCAGGCCTTCGTCGTCGGGAACTCCGCGTACGCTCTCGTGCTCGCGAGGCGGGAGGGAGGCTGATGAGCGTTGCCGGCAGGCGTTGGGTCAGGCCGCGGCCGGGCCTCGGGGGGCTCGGCTTGGTCATGGTGTGCTGTGGGCTGGCGGCGTGCGGGGGTGCGCGCGGAACCGGCCAGGCTGACCGAGTCCGCGACTTCCGCATGATCGAGGTCGGGAAGACGCGGTTGCAGGTCGCATCTGATGGAAGGTCGGCCGTCCTGCAGTTGCAGACCGACCCGCCGACCGTCTGCGCGGTCGCATACGGCAGGACAGGCTCGTTGGGATCGATCGCGAACGATCCGGGGATGGGCGGCACTGCGATCGCTCGGCACACCGTCTTGCTGAAGGATCTCCTGCCGAACACGACGTACCGATTCCGGCTGACGGCGACCGACGCGCGGGGCCGCGTCTTCCAGACCCTTAAGCTCGCCACCTTCACGACGACACCCTCGAACGCGGCTGTCCAAGGCCGAGACATCGCGCGGGGCGCGAAGATCGTCGCCGTGAGCTCTCAGTTCAGCAGCGACTTCCGGGCGGCGAATGCGGTCGACGGCAACCTCTCGACCGAATGGTCGTCCAACGGCGACGGAAACCATGCGTTCATCACGATCGACCTGGGAAGGCCGATGGCGATCGCCGGTGTCGCTTTCCGCACGCGCGAGATGTCCGACGGCTCGGCGATCACGCGCACGTTCGACGTCGTCGTCGACGGGGGCAGGCGATACGGGCCGTTCCCGGCCGGCGATCGCCTCGATCCGCGAGTCGCGGCTGTGTCGTTCACCGGCCGCCGCCTGCGCTTCGACGTCGTGAAGTCCACCGGTGGGAACACCGGCGCCGCAGAGATCGAGGTCTTCGCCAGCCCCTGAGGGCGAACGCAGCCTGAACAGGTTCCTCGTCTGGCTCGTGTGCCGGATAGACATGATCCCTTTAGACGGAGAGGAGTGGTCGCGATGCCTGAGTCGCTTGCGTTCGATCTCTATGGCACGTTGGTCGATCCGGCTTCGCAGGCTGATGTTCTCGCCCGGTATGTGGACGATCGGTCCGGTTTGGCGGCGTGTTGGCGCCGTCATCAGCTTGAGATCTCGTGGTTGCTGTCGCTGATGGGACGCTACGAGGACTGGGTCGGCGTCACCCGCTATGCGCTCCAGGCTGCCCTTGACGAGGTACAGGTCAGCCTCAGCGACTCTGAGCTGCGCGAGCTGCTGGACCGCGCGAGGGTTCCGGCGCTGTACGACGACGTGGTCGACGCGCTCGAAGCGCTCCGTTCGGCCGGGCACGAGTTCGACACCGACCAACTCCTCGGCGAAATATCGGAGCGTCTCGCGGGGCTGAAGCGTCATTCGCTGTCGTCTCCGCGGAGGTGCCGGGCGAGGCGAGTTGTCGTCAAACGCTCCTCGGGAAGCGCTGCCACCTCTCTGCGCCCACGGCGAGTCATGCCGAGCTCTCTGGCGCGTGCGAGGTACGACTCCCACGCCTTGCGCGCCTCGAGAAGCGCCGGGCTAATCTTGCCGCTGGCCGAGATGCCGCCGTCCTTTCGGATGGCGACCCATTCGCTCAACCGCTCCGCCGTCACGTAGAGGTCGGCAAGGGCCCTGAGGTTCGCGATCGCCTCGTCCGGACGCTCGGCTCGAAGTTCCTCCAGGACCTCCGCTACCCGCGGCGCCTTCAGCTCCTTCGAGTAGGCGCCATGCGTTACGGCATTGCGGTTGCCGGGCTGCCGCGGCATCAGAGTCTCGCGATGCCCTTTCCGGTTCATGGACACAGGTCCTACCGTGTCCGTCGGACAGCACTAGGGAGTGCTTCGCCCTGCTCCAGCTGAGCATTGGTCGCGGACACGCTGGTCGACCCGTGTCAGCGCTCGCAGAGTGACGGATGGGGCGGACGGCATTGAGCCGTCGAGGTCGGCGCACCTAGGACTTTGGAGGCCGGCCTCGGCGGATCGGCGTCTGCCTGATCCACGCTTCGACGTCCTCGCTCCACCAGATCGGACCCATCGCCAGCCGCGCTGCCGGCGCGGGGAAGTCCGGCCGCGTCGTGTAGCGGGTTGCGGTCCGTTTGCTGACGTCGAGAAGAACCGCGATCTCCGCGAGGCCGACGACGCGCAGTGGCTTGGACGTCATCGGCGGACCCTACGACGGGGACAGGGCGTCGTGGCAGCTGAGACTAAAAGTGGCTATGATATGGACAGATTGTTTGGGTCTGTGAACAGGTCTCCGGAGCAGCTCGCGACGGCTTTCGATGGGGCGCTCTCGCGGCAGGGGCGTGCCGCCGGGACTCGGCGAAAGTACGTGCCGACGGTAAGAGCCTTCTTGGAATGGAGCGCCGTCCTCAGTCGCCCGCCGACGAGCCTCGACATCGACCTGTTCCTGGCAGATCGCGAAGCCCACGTCGAACATCGGATCGGCCGTCGGCCGCGTCGGGCGACCGTGCGTGCGCAGATCGCGGCGCTTCGTAGTTTCTTCTCCTACCTCGAGCGTAGCGGCCTCCTCGCAGACGCCGAAGGCCACGCCGTGCCGAACCCGATGGCGGCGATCGTCGCCCCGAGTCTCGAACAGCGGCCGAACGACTTCCTCCGCCCGTTCGAAGATTCCGCACTCCTAGAGTGCGACTCGCCGCCAGCCGAGCGGCTGGTCGTTTGGCTCTTACGATGGACCGGCCTTCGTGTCGCGGAAGTGTGTGCGCTGCGGCTGCTGGACCTCGATCTGACGCCCGAGCGCGAGAGCCTGATGGTCCGGAAGAGCAAGACGAGCGCCGGCATGCGAACGATCCCGCTCGTACCGAACCTGATCCCGGAGTTGGAAACGTGGCTCGACCTCCTGGGGAGCAGAGGCGTGACGTCTCCGCAGGGCTTCGTCCTCTCGACGAAGAACGGCGGCGCCTACGAGCCGACGTTTGTCTGGCGGCTCGTCAAACGAGCCGGAGCCAGGGCGGACGTGAGGCCGGTGGCTTGTGAATGCGGCTCAGGTCGACGGAGCCGCCATGACCGCGGATGTCCCCGCACCGTCAGCGGCGAGAACGTGTCCGCCATAACGCCTCACACGCTGCGGCGCACGTTCGGGTCGTATCTCCTGAACCGAGGCTTGAGACTCGAGGTCGTAAGTCGGCTGCTCGGTCACTCGAGCACGGTGGTGACGGAGCGCGCGTACGCCGAGCTCTTGGCGCCGACGATCCGCGACGAGTTCCTTGCTGTCCTGACGGACGAGCGTTCGCCGAGCTGGCAACGCCCTGAGTCGCGGTGGATAGAACATCCGCCGCGAGAGCCAGAGATGGCTTGGAATGGGCGCTGAACCGGTGTTTTCGTGGAGAGAACCGCTGCTCTATCCACTGAGCTAAACGGGGGCGTTTTCAGGCGATTTGCAGGTAGTTCCCTGCCTTGAGCCGTCAGTCAGTCTAACCGTGGGTCTTCCCTTCGTCGTCCCTTCACATGAGCGCCCATCGTGAAACCGGCCGAACGCTGGAGCCACTGCACGGCCGGACCGAGCCGTGACCGGGTTAGCTCATGGCGTTGCGCCTGGCGGTCTCGCGGAACCATTCGGCGCTGACCTTCGGAATGCGTTCCAGGTTTTCGAAGTCGACATAGATCAGTCCGAAGCGATCGCCGTAGCCGTAGATCCACTCGAAATTGTCCTGGGAGCTCCAGTAGAAATAGCCGTCGACGGGGACCCCCTCGGCAGTCGCCCGCTGGAGTTGGGTCAGGCAGCCTCGCATGAACATGACCCGGTCGGTGTCGTAGATTCGGCCATCTTCTGCGACCACGTCGGTGGTGGCGCAGCCGTTTTCGGTGATGTAGATCGACCTTGCGTCCCATAGCGCTTGGACGTGTCGGGGAGCCCAGTACATGACCTCGGGGTCGAGCAGGTGCCAGGTCGACCCCATCCTGGGGTGAGAAGCGTTGATCGGAATGTCTCGGTACCCGGCTTGCTCGTCGGCCACCTCGATGTACGAGCTCGGCCGATAGACGTTGATGCCGACGAAGTCGAGCGGAGACGAGATGATCTCCAGCTCGGCGTCGGTGTAGTTCGGCGTCGTGCCGCCCGCAGAGGCGAGGTAGTCGTCGGTGTAGCGGCCCTCCATCATCACGGTCAGGAAGCCGGCGTTGCGTTCGCGGGTGGCCTTCTCGGCGGCTGCGACGTTCGCCGGCGTGTTCACGATCGGCACACCGACGTAGAGGTTCTCGGCGAAGCCGATCTTGATTCCGGCGGGAGCGCCGGCGCGCATCGCCTGGACGGCCAGGCCATGACCCAGGACTGAGTGGTGGCGGACCTGCTTGAGTTCGGCGTCGGACAGCCGCAGTCCGGGCGCGCCACCCAGGTGCACCGTCTTGCCGCCACCGATATTCGCCTCGGTTCCCTGGTAGCCGGTCCCGACGAAGGTCGAGAACTCGTTGATCGTGAAGTAGTGCTTGACACGGTCGCCGAGTCGCTCGGCGACATAGCCGGCGTAGTCGGCAAAGGCTTCGGCCGTTTCCTTCGACTGCCAGCCGCCGTACTTGTCCTGCAGCGCCTGCGGAAGGTCCCAGTGATACAGCGTCGCGAACGGCTCGATGCCGGCTTCGAGCAGTTCATCGACTAGTCGGCTGTAGAAGTCGACACCCTTCGGATTCGGCGTTCCTTCTCCGTCGGGGAAAATTCGCGGCCAGGCGATCGAGAACCGATAGGCGGTGGCGCCGATCGAGCTCATCAGCGCGACGTCCTCCTTGTACCGGTGGTAATGGTCGTTGGCGACGTCGCCGTTCTCGTCGTTCCTGATGTGCCCGGGCGTGTGCGCGTACGTGTCCCAGATCGACGCGCCCTTGCCGTCCTCGTCCCAGGCGCCTTCGATCTGATACGACGACGTCGCGACACCCCAGCGAAATCCGTCAGGAAACGGGCGCCCGCTCGAACCTGACGACGACTCCGTACTCATCGACCCGCCTCCCCAGGTACGTGGATTCCCTTGCGACGAAGCGAATACTACGGCGAGTCCAACCGGTTGTAATTCGCGTTACGATGATGCATTCGGGTGAGTCGCTGCTCGACGCGATGCGAAAGACGTCGGGGTCGAGTTCCCAGGGGCGGCAACGTCCCGGTTCTATGGCGAACCTGCAGATGTCGGCCGATCTCAGAGCACGCTGGACACTCGATCGAGTGATTCTGCTCGCGTCGAGGGTAGGAGAAATCGGCTCTGTGGCTCGTCCGGTGGTGGTGGTGCGAAACGGATCAGGGTGCGCGCGTAGCTCCCGTCGCCGTTAGCCGCCGATGTAGTGGGTATGTGGGGACGCCGGACACGGGCAGCCGAACACCAACTACCGGTCGAGGTCGACCGCGAACTGGAGCAGCTGGAAGCCCTCGACGTTCGCGTTCTCCGAATCCTCGCAGAGGCTGCGACCGGCGAGAGCCTGCGCCACGCGCGTCGGCTGACAAACGACCTCACGCTCATGCTGATCGGGAGCCGGACGTGCTCGTTCCTCGAGCTCGACGAGTCGCTCGACCGCCTGCAGAAGAACGGAATGATCTCACTCGACAGGGAGGGCTTCGCCACCCTCGACAAACGAGGCCGCGACTGCATCGCCCCACTGGATCTCCCTCTGAAGCAGGGCGAAACCGGTGGCGCGCGGATGCTCGCCGTCACCTAACCAATGCCGGCGTCCATGATCAAGAGCGCAACGAGGGTGGCGTTTCCGCTCCCTTTGCCCCAGCGGCGTCGTAGCTATGCGAACGCCTATTGCCCTCTTTGCGGTGCGGAGCAGCGCACCCGGCCCCTCGCCAAGGTCGCAAGCCCCGAAGACGGCCTTTGTCCGGGACGCTGCACCGCCGCCTGGCAAGCGCTCGGCATGCTGCGGGCTCGGGAGTCGGCCAGCGAGGCATTCGCGACGCGCAAGCAGCTCCAGTGGGATGCGCATCGGACAATGGCAACCCCGCTCTCCGAACTGCTACGCGAGCGTTGGCGGGCAGGAGATTGGACGGTCACGCCCGAGGGTCTACTCGGGCAGCTGTGGCCTTAGGCGTACTGAGAGTCCCTCGATCGAGTGATTGTTGCAGAGATCACGAACGCGATAGAATCCCCGGAGCCTCCTGAACCTAGCCGCGGACTCAAACTCGCAGACCTCGCAGAAGCAGTCCTTCCCGAGAACAAGCGTTTCGCCGCGGCGGCGGCCCCGCTCGTGTGTCCACCCGCATAAGCCCGTGCTGGGCAACGCGCGGTGCGCCTCGCCGGGTGGTCTGTAGGCTGCCGGGCCATGCGGCGCGCCCTCCTACCGGCACTGCTCGTGCTGGTCGTCGTCGCGGCCGCGTCGTGCGGTGGCAGCTCGCACACGATCGGGGCGGCGCCGGCGACGCACCGGCAACCCGGACTCCTCGGCGGCCACGGTGCCGTCGGCAGCTCCGCAGGCACGGTGCCGAGCTACCGGCCGACCGGGAAGATCGTCGCCGACGACGGGTTCCGTCCCTGGGTCGACGGGTTCGGCTTCGAGAACTACGGGAACGACGTCCAGCCGGAGAACATGACGGCTGCCCAGGTCGCGGACCTGTTCGGCACGCAGGTGTGCGCGCGCGGGACGGGGGCGCGCTGCCAGCTGACGGCGGTCGCACAGCAGTGGATGGACGACGAGAACGCGCGCATGGCGGGTGGGCACTGCATGGGCTTCTCCGTGACCGCACTCGAGTTCTTCTCGCGGTTCCGCGATCCGCGCCGTTTCGGTGCGAAGCAGACGATCGCGCTACCGATCCAGGACAACGACTCCCTCCAGGCGCTGCTGGCGGAGAACTGGACGTTCCAGGACCTGCCCGCCATTGACCGGAAGGAGGTCACGGGGTCACCGACCAAGATCCTCCAGACGCTCGTGACCGTGCTGAACAGCAAGAACAGCGAGCTGTACACGATCGCGATCTTCAAGCGCGACGGCACGGCCGGCCACGCCGTGACCCCGTTCGCGATCGAGGACAAGGGGAAGGGCAAGTTCGCGATCCTGATCTACGACAACAACTTCCCCGGCGTGATCCGCGCCATCCGCGTCGACACGACGAAGAACACGTGGTGCTACATCGGCGGGCCCGACCCGTCCGACACGAGCGAGCTGTACGAGGGCGACGCGCGGACGGGCTCGCTGTTCCTGATTCCGAGCAAGCCGGGCTTCACCCGCCAGCCGTGCCCGTTCTGCAAGGGCCTCCGCAAGGGCTCCAAGCCGTCTGCCGGGTCAGTGCTCGCGCCCGAGGACCGGTACGACCAGCTGACGCTCGTCGGGAACCCGGCCAATCACGGGCACCTGGTTCTCTACGACGAGCTGGGCCGGGTCACCGGCTTCGTCGGCGGGCGCGTCGTCAACCACATCCCGGGCGTGCGCGTCGAGGCGACGATCACGTCGCAGAACTGGCGCGTCGCGCCCGAGCCGACCTACCTGATTCCGCCGAGGACAGCCGTGTCGGTGCAGGTCGACGGCTCCGACCTCGCGAAGGTCGACAAGGAGCGGATCGATCTGATCGGCCCCGGCCTCTACGCACAGGTCGACGACATCGTCCTGCGGCCGGGCGAGACGAACACGATCGACTTCCGCAGCGGTGCGTCGGGCTTCACGTTCCACACCGACCCGCACCACGACCAGACGCCGGTCCTCGACAGCGCGATCCAGGAAGGGAAGAACACGTACGCCTTCGCCGCCATCGCCGTGGGCGTCAAGGGTGGCTCGAAGCTCACGATGTACATCGACAGCAAAGGCGGAAACGTCGCGCTCGACACCACGGGCACGAAGGGCAACACCGGCTACGCCGTGTACGTACTCTCGGTCGTGCGCGAGTCACCGCAGGGCGAGTCCGTGTGGACGGACGGAAAGCTCCTCCTGAAGCGCGGCGAGCTCGCGCTCGTCGACTACCGGCATGCTCCCGCGAAGGGGAAGCCGCTGCTGATCGCCGTCGGCACGGGCCAGGGCAAGGTCACGTTCCAGACGGCGTCGCCCGAGAAGTAGCGGCCGTCAGCCCGCGGACTCGAGCCGCTCTTTGAGGCGGGCGAGGTTCTTCGGAACTTCTTTTCGTGCGTCGCGGTTGGCGATCGGTAGGAGGAGGACGCCGCCGAGGCCGTGGCCCTTGAACTCGATCTCGAGGTCGACGCGCGTTCGGGCTCCGTCGTCGAGCGGTGCGAACGTGATCGTCCCGTGCGGCCGAACCGGCCCGCCCGTCACCTGGAAGCTGCTCCGGGTCGGGGGCTCGTGCTCGGTGATCTCGAACGGGAAGCTCCGCGTGGCGCCGGGCACGTGCCTCGTCTGGACTGCCTTGGTTCCGACTCGCGTCGGGCCTTCCGTTTCGACCTCGACGCTCACGATCGCCTCCTGCCATTCGCCCTGGCGCTCGATATCGGTTACGTAGTCGAAGACGTCCTGCGGTGCTCGCACGATCTCGATCGAGCCGGTGATGGGGGCCATCCAAGCTCCTTTCCGACGTTCCGTCGCTGCGACGCTACCCCGCGTGGGCCGTTCGTGTAAAGCAAGCTCTGCCCGACCTTCCGCTAGCGTCAATGCATGGCCGCCGTCACGACCCCGAAGCCGCCCGCGGACGGTGTCCGCGGCGCCGAGCCAGAGGTCTTCGATGCGATCCTCGTCGTCGCGTTCGGCGGGCCCGAAGGGATGGCCGACGTGATGCCGTTCCTCGAGAACGTCACGCGGGGACGGAACATCCCTCCGGAGCGGCTCGACGAGGTCGCCCACCACTACGCACGCTTCGACGGCATCAGCCCGATCAACGCGCACAACCGCGCGCTGATCGCAGCGCTGCGGCCGGAGCTCGACGAGCACGGGATCGACCTGCCGATCTACTTCGGCAACCGCAACTGGCATCCGTTCCTGGCCGACACGCTGCGCGAGATGCGCGACGACGGGATCCGGCGGGCGCTCGCCTTCTTCACGAGCGGCTTCAGCTCCTACTCGAGCTGCCGGCAGTACAGGGAGAACATCCTCGCCGCGCAGGCCGAGGTCGGGCCGGACGCGCCCGAGGTGGCGAGGACGCGGATGTTCTACAACCACCCGGGCTTCGTGCGGGCGAACGCGGAGTACGTCGCGGCTGCGCTCGAGACCGTGCCGAAGGAGCGGCGCGCGGGCGTCCACCTGGCCTTCACGGCGCACTCGATCCCCCTCGCGATGGCGAGGCAGTCTCGGTACGAGAGCCAGCTGGGGGAGGCTGCGCGACTCGTCGCCGAGGAGGTCGGCGTCGGCGACCACGCTCTCGTGTACCAGAGCCGCAGCGGCTCGCCTCGTGTGCCCTGGCTCGAGCCCGACGTCTGCGACCACATCCGTACGCTCGCCGAGCGGGGCGTGCGCGACGTCGTGCTGTCGCCGGTCGGGTTCGTCTCCGACCACATGGAGGTGCTCTTCGACCTCGACGTCGAGGCTCGAGAGGCCGCCGAGGATGCGGGCGTCGCCCTCGTCCGCGCACGCACCGCCGGGACGCATCCGGCGTTCGTCGCGATGGTCCGCGAGCTGATCCAGGAGCGGCTCGACCCGCAGCTGCCTCGACGCGCGCTCGGCCGCTTCGGCCCGAGCCACGACGTCTGTCAGCCCGGCTGCTGCCTGTCCGGCTAGGAGCTAGGCGAGCGCGGCCGACCTCGCGGCCAGCTCACGGTCGCGGTCGGTGATCGCCTCGGCGGAATGCGTCCGCCAGCGCAGGACGACGCGGCCCCAGCCGAGCTCGACGTCCGGGTGGTGGTTCTCCGCCTCCGCGAGCTTGCCGACGCGGTTCACGAACGCGAGCGCCTCGGCGAAGTTCGCGAACCGGAACTCGCGCTGCAGCGCTCCGTCGACCTCGCTCCAGCCCTCGGGCGTGCTCATGCGCATCAGTATGACGCGCGCTAGGCTCAGCGCGTGAGCGACTTCAGCATCCGCACGCTCGTCGAGGAGGGCGCGGGGAGCGAGCTCGAGCTGCACGGCCGGACGATCAACCCGCAGTTCCTGCGGATGCTGCGGACGATCGGCTTCGACCGGCACTGGGCTCGCGGCGAGGGGCCGTATCTCTACGACACGGACGGCAACCGCTTCCTGGACATGCTCGGCGGCTTCGGGATGTACAACGTCGGGCGCTCGAACGCGCGCGTCCGGGCGGCGCTGCACGAGGCGCTCGATCTCGAGCTTCCCGGCCGGGTCGCGCTCGGCATCACCCAGCCCGCGGGTGCGCTCGCCGAGGCGCTGCTGGCGCGGGCGCCGAACGGTCTCGGGCGTGTCCTCTTCACGGGCTCCGGCGCCGAGTCGATCGAGGCGGCGATCAAGATCGGCCGCACCGCGACGGGCCGCTCGCGCGTCGTCTCCGTCGAGCATGGCTTCCACGGCCTGACGCTCGGTGCGCTGTCTGCGAACGGCGACGCCGCGTTCACGTCCCGCTTCGAGCCGCTCGTCCCCGGTTTCTCGTACGTCCCGTTCAACGACCTGGACGCGCTCGAGGGGGAGCTGCGCGGGGAGGACGTGGCGATGTTCGTCACCGAGCCGATCGTCGGACACGGCGTGCGGCTGCCCGAGCCCGGCTACCTCGAGGGCGCGCAGGCGCTCTGCCGCAAGTACGGCACGCTCTTCTGCGTCGACGAGGTGGCGACCGGCTTCGGGCGCACCGGGCGGCTGTTCGCCTGCGAGCACTGGGGGCTCGAGCCGGACGTGATGACGGTGGCGAAGGCGCTCTCGGGCGGGTATGTCCCGATCGGCGCGACGCTGTTCACGCCGCGCGTGTTCGACGCCGTGTTCGACTCGATGGAGCACGCGCTCAGCCACGGATCGACGTTCGCGCCGAACGACCTCGGCGTCGTCGCCGGCCTGGCCACGCTGCACGAGCTCGAGTCGGCCGAGCTCGTCGAGCGGTCCGCACGCATCGGCGACCTGCTGCTGGAGCGGACGCGGCCGCTCGTCGAGCGCTACGAGGTCGTGCAGGACGTGCGCGGGCTCGGCCTGTTCTGGGCGATCGAGTTCGGGGAGCCCGGCCGCTCGACGACGTGGCGCATGCTGGAGCGGCTGCAGCCCGGGATCTTCTCGCAGCTCGTCGTCGTGCCCCTGTTCGCCGACCACCGCGTGCTGATCCAGGTGGCCGGGCACAACATGAACGTCGTGCGGGCCATGCCTCCGCTCGTCTTGACCGAGGAGGACGTGGACTGGTTCGCCGACGCGCTCGACTCCGTCGTCGCCCGCGCGCAGCGGATGCCGTCGGCGATGACGCGCTTCGCGCTCAAGGCAGCCCGCGCCGGCCGCGGCGGCAAGCCGAAGACGCCGGCGCGACCGTAGCGACGGCCGTCTTCCCCTAAGCCGGAGAGAACTCGACCACGTCGGCGTGGCGCTCGTCGATGCAGTCCTGCGCCCAGCACTCGGCCAGCGTGACGATCCGGTCGCGCGTCCACTTCGCTTCGGCGGCGTCCTCAGGCAGCGCGGCCAGCGGAATGCCCATCCGCACCTGATGCAGCGACGTCTCACTGCCGCCCCCGAGCTCGTGCCGGTGCTCGGAGACCAGCGTGACATGCTCGACCTCGGTCATCACGGCGCGTCCGAGCAGGTCGAGTTCGGCGGGCGTCGCCTCGCGGCCCGCGAAGACGCCGAAGTTGATCCGGATCTCGAGCTCGGGCGGCGACACGGCCAGAGCCACGAACGCCATCGGGACATCGGTGCCGACCATGCGCTGTCCGTTCCCGCTCCGGCGTGTTTCTATGCCTCGCGCGGCTCCCAGCGGAAACGCCGGAACGCGACGAGCGCGCCGAATGCGCCCCAGGCGGCGATCACGGCCACCGCCTCCGGCTGGTCCCAGATCTGCGCGTCGTGCAGCAGGATGTCGCGCACCAGGCGGATGAAGTACGTCAACGGCAGGACGTCGGCGATCCCACGCAGGAACTGCGGGAAGGAGTGCGGCGAGAAGAAGGCGCCGGCGATGAACGCCATCGGGAGGTAGATCGCGTTCACCACCGCCGACGACCCCTCCGCCGACCGGATGACCGCGGTCAGCCCGATGCCCATCGCCGCGAAGGCAGAGCACTCCGAGCAGCAGCGCGAGCGCGAGCGAGAAGTAGCGATCCGGAAGCGGCACGTCGAAGAGCGCCTTGCCGAGGCCGATCAACGCCACGGCCTCGATCGCGTAGACGACGATCGTCGAGCCGAGCACGCCGCCGATGTACGCCCAGGCCGGGAGCGGCGTCCCGCGGAGGCGCTTGAGCACCCCCGACTCGCGCCTGATCGTGATCGTGATCGCGAGGCCGGCGAACGCCGTCGCCACGACGCCGTAACCGAGCATGCCCGCGAGCAGGTAGCGCGAGCCCTTGACGCCCTCGATCTTGTCCGTGCCGTACACCGAGCCGAGCAGGACGAAGAAGAGGATCGGCAGCAGGAACGTGAAGAACGCGAGCTCGCGGCTGCGCCAGAAGAGGAGCTGCTCCGTGCGGAGCTCGTGGAGGACGTCGCTCACTCGTCGCCTCCGGTGAGCGAGAGGTAGATCTCCTCGAGCGACGGGCGCCGCACCTCGAGCGACTCGAGCTCCTTGCCCTCGGCGAGCGCCTGTCCGGTCAGCTCGTGGAGCAGCTTCGTCGGCTCGTGCGTCTCGACGACGACGTCTTTGCCGTCGAGCCGGTAGCGGACCTCGGTCGCGACGCGCGCGCCGGTGAGCTCCGACGGCCGCCCGATCGCGACGATCCTGCCCTCGCGGAGCACGGCGACACGATCCGAGAGCTGCTCGGCCTCGTCGAGGTAGTGGGTCGTCAGGAGCACCGTCTTGCCGAGCTGGCGCAGCGAGCGGATCATGTCCCAGGCCGCCCGGCGCGCCGCGGGTCGAAGCCCGTCGTCGGCTCGTCGAGGAAGATCAGCTCGGGGTCGCCGATCAGGCCGAGCGCGAGGTCGAGCCGACGCTTCTGGCCGCCGGACAGCGTCTTCACCGCGGCCGCCGCGCTTCTCCTCGAGTCCGACGAGGTCGATCACCTCGGCCGGGTCGCGTGGGCGCGTAGTAGTAGCCGGCGAAGACGCGGACGTGCTCGTCCACGGTCAGGTTCGGGTACATGGCCGACGACTGGAGGACGATGCCGATCCGCTCGCGCCAGTCGCCGCCGGCGCTGCTGCGGGTCGACGCCGAGAACGGAGACGCTGCCGCCGTCGCGATCGCGGTAGCCCTCGAGCACCTCGACCGTCGTCGTCTTGCCCGCGCCGTTCGGGCCGAGCAGGCCGAACACCTCGCCCTGCTGCGATCTCGAAGCTGACGCCGCGCACGGCCTCCACCTCGCCGTACGACTTGCGCAGGTCGGTGACGCTGATGGCGACCGTCAACTGCTCGGATCCGGCCTGAGGTCGATCACGACCAGGCCGGCCGTGGGGAACCGCGGCTCGGGGCCGCCGGTCAGCTCGGCGGCGACGCGGCCGCAGTCCGGCTGGTGGCCGATCGCGACGACCGCCGCCCGTGCTCCGCGACGGCCTCGCGCACGCCGCTCGCCGTCGCGCCCGGGCGCGAGCCGCTCGTCGGGGAGCGGGATCCGTCCCGAGCGCACGGGCGATCTCCTCGCCGGTCTCGCGGGCGCGCAGCAGCGGGCTCGTGAGCACGGCCGCGCCCGCCGGCGCCCTCGGCGGCGAGCCTCGCGCCGAGCTCGCGCGCCTGCTGGCGGCCTTTGCGCCGTCAGCGGGCCGGAGCTCGTCGGGCTCGCCCGCCGGCGCGCCTCGGCGTGTCGGACGAGGTAGAGCCGCATCGCGCCCAGGATAGATCCCCGCCCAAGCAGGACGACCTTTAGGCGTGTCTAAACTCGTACCGGTGACGACGGCGCCGCTCAGCCAGACGGCCGAGGACTACCTCAAGGAGATCTACAAGCTCCAGACCGAGCAGGGCCGCGCCACGACGTCCGCGCTCGCCGAGCGGGTCGGCGTGTCTCCGCCGTCTGCGACGGCGATGCTGAAGAAGCTCGCCGAGCTGAAGCTCGCTCCGCCACGAGCGCTACCACGGCGTGATCCTGACGCGGGCCGGCGAGAAGGCCGCGATCGAGGTCATCCGGCACCACCGTCTGCTCGAGAAGTACCTGTCGGAGACGCTCGGGATGCCCGTCGAACAGGTGCACGCCGAGGCGGACCGGCTCGAGCACGCGCTCTCGGAGGAGCTCGAGGCGCGAATCGACGAGTCGCTCGGCTTCCCGACGCGCGACCCGCACGGCGACCCGATTCCGGGTGCCGACCTGCACTGGCCGCCTGAAGCGGACGAGTAGGCCTCACAGGCGTAGCCAAGGCTTGCGAATTGGATCGCGGCCCGGGCAGTAGATTGCCTGCATGGCCCGCTTCCGCTACGTCGTCTGCGACGTCTTCACGGACACGCCGCTCGAGGGGAACCAGCTCGCCGTCTTCACCGACGCGCGCGACCTGCCCGAGGAGAGGCTGCAATCGCTCGCGCGCGAGATGAACTTCTCCGAGACGGTGTTCGTCTACCCGGCTGCGGGAGACGGGCACGCGCGGATGCGCATCTTCACGCCGGCGTCCGAGATTCCGTTCGCGGGGCACCCGACGCTCGGGACGGCGTTCGTGCTCGCCGGGCCGATGCAGCTCGCCGAGATCCGGCTCGAGACGGGCGTCGGCGTCGTGCCCGTCCTGCTCGAGCGGGAGGGCGCGCGGATCGTCTTCGGCTGGATGTCGCAGCCCGTCCCGTCCGTGGAGCCGTATGCAGGCGAGGGGCTCCTGCTCGAGGCGATCGGCGTCGAGCGCTCGGAGCTCCCCGTCGAGGTGTACGACAACGGCCTGCGGCACGTCTACGTCTGCCTCCCGTCGCCCGAGGCGGTCGCCGCGCTCAAGCCCGACATCAGGCGGCTCTCCGACCTCCCGGGCGTGCTCGGGGTCAACTGCTTCGCCGGCTCGGGCACCGCCTGGAAGACGCGGATGTTCGCTCCGGCCGGCGGTGTGTCCGAAGATCCTGCGACCGGCTCGGCCGCGGGTCCGCTCGCCGTCCATCTCGTCCGCCACGGCCGTGTCCCGCCCGGGGAGGAGATCGAGATCTCGCAGGGTGCCGAGATCAAGCGGCCGTCGAAGCTCTACGCCCGGGTCGAGGGAACGCCGGAGACGATCGAGAGCGTCCACGTCGGCGGCAGCGCCGTGATCGTCGCGCGCGGCGAGTTCAAGCTCTAGGACAGGGCTAGCTCTCGAGCGAGGCCGCGGGCGCGGCCGGCGCCGTGTTCGCGAGGCGCCGGTCGACGAGACGGTTCGCAGCGCGCAGGCTCCGGTGATGCCCGCACACGGCGAAGAGGAACGGCTCACGCTCGAGCGCATACAGCCGCACGTGGCCGACCGCGGTGCAGGTGGCCGTTCTCGGCACGTCCTGGAGCAGCGCGATCTCCCCGAAGCTGCCGCCGCGGCCGAGCCGGCCGAGATCTCTGCCGGCTGCCGTGCTCTCCACCTCGCCCTCGGCGATCACGTAGAAGCGGTCGCCGACGTCGCCCTCGGCGATCAGCACGTCGCCCGGCGCGGCCTCGATCGGGATCAGGCTCCGCGCCAGGCTCTCGACCGCCGGCGCCGGCAGCGGCTGCAGGAACGGCACCGACCGGAGCAGCGCGATCTCCACGACCGGCACCGTCGCCGCCGCGTCGATCTCGAAGAGCGGCCTGCCGCAGAGGAGGAGGGCGCACGGGAGCACGGCGCCGGTTCCGATCACGGCTGCCCTGGTGCCGAGCACCGACACGAGCACCGGCACGAGCAGGGAGCCGACCGCCAGGCCGAGCATCGAGACGCCCTCGAGGACGCCGAAGATCCGCGAAACGACGTCCGCGGGAGCGGAGCGCTGGAGGAGCGTCCGGCCGGCGACGTCGAAGAGCATGAAGCTCACGCCCGCCACGACGAGCAGCAGCACGGCGCCGGTCACGGTCGGGCGCAGGCCGAGGACGAGGAACGCGGCTCCCCACGCGCCTGCGGCGCCGACGAGCCACGGGATCAGCCGCTTGCTGCCCACGAACGTCGCCGTCAGCAGGATCGCGAGCACACCGCCGAGGCCGAAGGCCGCGTTGAGGTACCCGGAGCCGCCCTGGCCGAGATGGAGGACGGAGAGCGCGACCACGACGGTGATCACGTCGAGCGCTCCGATCGCAGCGAACTGGATCCCGAGCAGGAGCACGAGCATCCGCGCCGCCCGCTCCGTTCGCAGGACGTGGACACCTGCGGCGAGCTCGCCGACGATTCCCGGACGCGGCTCCGCGTCGGCCTCGGCCTCGTCCGCCTCCTCGGCGAGGGCGGGCGCGTTGAGCGGCGCAACGAGCAGCGCCGAGCCGAGCGTCAACGCGGACATGACTGCGAAGACCCAGCCTGGGCCTGCGGTCGCGAGGAGCACGCCCGCGACGGCCGGCGCGGTCAGCATGGCGACGCTCTCGGTCCACCCGGAGACGACGTTCGAGGCGGTCAGCTCCTCCGGCCGCCGGGCGAGATGCGGCACGAGCGCCGCCTGCGCAGGCCGCGTCATCGTCACGGCGGTCGCGGCCAGGGCCGCAAGGGCGTAGACGAGGTAACGGTTGCCACCGGCGATCAGGACCGCCGCGACCGCCGCCATCAGCGAGGCCTGGACGAGGTAGCCCAGCCGGAGCGCCCGCGCGGGCGACTCGCGGTCCGCGAGCACGGACAGCACCGGGCCGAGGATCGCTGCCGGTACGAGCTGGACGACGGCGACGATGCCCGCCTCGGTCGCGCCACCGTGCCGGTACGCGTAGACGAGGATCGCGATCCACACCGCCCATTCGGCCGCGTTGAAGCCGAAGAACGCGAGCTGGAGGCGCCGGAGGTCGGGATTCCTCGCGATCGTCGCGAACACCTGGACGACCCGTGTCGATCGCGCCCTGCCCAAGGGCGAAGCGTCGCACACGCACGAACCGGGGGCGAGCGGCCCCTAGTCGGCCCAGGCCACGTTCTCGATATCCGGCAGCTCTCCCTCCAGCGAGCGCCAGAACCGTCCGCCGTCCGTCGACACGATACAGGCGGTTGCGGCCGGCGTAGAGGATCCGGTCCGGGATCGTCGTGCGACACCGCGACCGCGTGGCCCGGTGGCAGCCCGCGGCCCGAGTCCTTCCACGTTCGGCCGGCGTCGTGCGAGACGAGCAGCGGCGGCTTCGCGTCCACGACGGCGGCAACCGTCGAGCCGGTCGCAGAGGCCGCGACGAGGCGGGGCAGGAACGGCTTCGCGGCCGGGGCGGGCGGTGGATCGAACTCAGCCTCGGCCGAGGGGCCGAGCACCGTGCCGTCGTCGAGGTCGACGAGGAAGACGCCGTCGACCGTCAGCACCGACGCGCTCGCCATGATCAGCGCCGTGCGGTCGCGAGCCGGGCGATCACGGCCGAGCGCGAGGACCGCGGCGACGACGCCGACGCCCGTCAGCGCGATCGCCGCCGCTGAGCGGGATCGAGGCGGCGGCGAGCACGACTGCTCCGACTCCGACCGAGACGAGGAGACGACGGCGAGCGCGATCGCCCGCGCGAGCACGGCGGTCGAGCCGAGCGAGCCGATCTCCGGCTCGAGCGAGTCGAATGCCAGCTCGGCGGTCAACAGCAGGCCGGCTCCGACGACCGGTGCGCGCTGGTCGAGCGCGTGTGTCCCGAGCTCGAGCCAGACCGCGTAGTCGGCGCCGAGGAGGACGAGCGCCCAGACGAGGAGCTGGGCGCGCTGTAGGCCGAGGCCGACGGCGAGCGTCCCGACCGCGATCACGCCGAGGGTCGCGAGCATCCACGCGAGCCGCGACGTCCCGAGTGCCGGGTAGACGGCGAGCGCGCAGGCGCAGGCCAGCGAGCCGGTGGCCCGGCTCACGCGCGGCCAGTGGATGCTCAGCCGCGGCCGGCCAATGCGTGGCGCCTGAATGCGCTCGCCTCCTCGATTCCGACTGCCAGGGGTGTCCCCTCCTGCCATTCGACGACTGCGACGCCGCTCTGGCGCAGCCGGTCGCGCAGCGCGTCGCGCCGCAATCGCCAGAGGCGGAACGCGAGCCGCTCGGACGCCGTCCGGCCCGGATCCATGTAGGGGACGGGAGAGGCCTCGATCACCGTGATGTCGTGGCCGCGGGCGCGCAGGTCGAAGAGCGCGGCGATGCTGCGCTCGTCGAGGAGCGGCGTAAGGGCGACGACGAGCGACTGCGGCCGCAGGACGCGCGCCGGCACGACCGCGATGTCGCGCCAGGCGTAGTTCTGCAGGATCTGTGTGTCGAGCAGCGCTTCGCAGATCCGGTAGAGCTGCGCCTCGCCGGTTCCCGGCTGCAGCCAGCGGAGCGCGCCGCCGAAGCTGACGAGCCCGACCCGGTCGTGCGCGCCCACGTAGCCGCGGGCGAGCGTGGCGGCGGCGCGCAGCGCCAGGTCGAGCGTGCTCGCATTGCCGCGGCGCGCCTCGGTGAACGCGTCGAGGAAGAGCACGATGTCCGTGTTCCGCTCCGGGTGGCGGTCGTTCACCCACAGCTCGCCGCGCCGCGCGGTCGCGCGCCAGTTGACGCGCGTGACCTGGTCGCCGAAGGCGAACGGGCGGATGTCCGCGAACTCGATCCCGTCGCCCCGGCGGCGCGCCACCTCGTCGCCCGCGTACGGCTGCGTGTCGCGCGGCCGCAGCAGCGTGCGCAGGTACTCCTCGCGCGGGAAGACTCGCAGCTCCAGGTCGCGCGGGAGCGCCTGGTCGAAGCGGAAGACGCCGAGCGTGTCGTGGCCGCGGAGCAGCACGTCGCCGAGGACGTATGCGCCCCAGCGGTCGGCGCGGAGCCTGAGCTCGACGCTCTCCGACTCGCGCGGCTCGAGCCGGATCGACACGGGATTCAGGCCGTCCTCGACGACGAGGCCCTCGGGAACGCCGATCAGGACGTCGAGCCGCGAGATCCCGCGCGCGGCGTAGAGCTCGAGCTCGAGCACGACCTCGTCGCCCTCCAGCACGCGCTCGTGGTCGAGCTCGACGCTCGCGCGCAGCCCCGGATCGTCGCCGAGGATCAGGCCGCCGACGAGGACGAGCGCGAACGGCGCAGCCATCGTGACGAGGAGCGGCTGCCCGAGGACGAGCGCCGCCAGGAGGCCGAGCCCGGCAAGCCCGGCGTAGGCGCCGAGCTTCGGGGCGGCCGAGCGCTTCATTTCGTGCTTGTGCTCGGCGAGACGTCCTCGGCGCGCGGCGTGGGCACCGTCGCGAGGCGCTCGGCGACGACGTCCTCGGGCTTGATCCGCTGCACCCACAGCTCCGGGCGGAGCGCGAGCCGGTGCGCGAGCGCGGGGACGGCGACGGCCTTCACGTCTTCGGGCGTGACGAAGTCGCGGCCGCTGAGCACGGCCTTGCAGCGCGCGAGCTTCATCACCGCGAGCGATCCGCGGGGGCTCGCACCGACCTGGACGCTCGGGCTCGAGCGGGTCGCGGCGACGACGTCGACGATGTAGTAGCCGATGCTCTCCGCGACGTGGACGTGCTCGATCGCGCGCTGCATGGCCGCGAGCGAGGCCCCGTCGACGACGGGCTCGAGGTCGACCTCGTCCTCGCGCCGCTCGATGCGTGCCGCGAGCACGCTCCACTCGTCGTCGCGGGTCGGATAGCCGACGCCGAGGCGGAGCAGGAACCGGTCGAGCTGCGCCTCCGGCAGCGGGTACGTGCCCTCGTACTCGAGCGGGTTCTGCGTCGCGAGGACGAGGAACGGCCGCGCGAGCGGTCGGGTGACGCCCTCCATCGTCACCTGACGCTCCTGCATCGCCTCGAGCAGCGCCGCCTGCGTCTTCGGTGGGGCGCGGTTGATCTCGTCCGCGAGGAGGAGGTTCGTGAAGATCGGCCCGGGGCGGAACTCGAAGTCCGAGACCCGCTGGTCGAAGATCGAAGAGCCCGTGACGTCGGCCGGCATCAGGTCGGGCGTGAACTGGATGCGCCGGAACTCCATGGTCGCGACCTGCGCGAACGAGCGCGCGATCAGCGTCTTCGCGAGCCCGGGGAAGTCCTCGATCAGGACGTGGCCGTCGGCGAGCAGGCCGAGGAGGACGAGCTCGAGGGCGTCGCGCTTGCCGAGGACGGCGCGCTCGACCTCGTCGAGGATCCGGGACGCGAGCGTTCCGACCTCGTCGAGGGTCATCTGCGGCTCCGCGCTCATCGGCCGAGCACCTCCAGCGCGTCGAGTGCGCGCTCGATCTCGGCCAGGCTGGCACCGGGCGCGTAATGGTCGGAGGGCCGCTGCGAGTCGGGCCGGACGAGCGCCCACGCGTCGGGGCCGAGCATTTCCGCGGCACGGCTGTCGGGCCGGTCGAGCTCGACCGCGCTGCGCCCGAGCCGGGCGGCGGCGATCTCGCGCAGGATCGGCCGCAGCCGGTAGTGCGTGTCGTACGCGCTCTGCGTCGACATCTCGAGCTCGCGCTCGAGGCTCTCGAGCTCGGGCACGCGTCGCGGCTTGGGCTTCGGCCGGCGCAGCACCACTGCCACCTGCGACTCCGTGGGGGCGGCGAATGCCTTCGACGTGGCGCGGGCGAGCACCGCTGTACCGATTGCGCCGAGGAAGAGCACATACGCCTCGGTCGCCAGGCTGCCGTCGCCGGGCCGGACCGAGAGCGCCACGATGAGCGCCGCCGCCCCGAGTGCGGTTGTGATGCCCGCGCGCGCCAAAGAACGGTTCCGCCTCACGCTGCCACCGCCGCCGCCTGCAGCTCGTCACGGACGGCGACGAGCGCGTTGATCGCGTCCCGCTTCATGCTGCTGTCGATCTCGTGCGGGCTGAACTTCGCCCGTTCGAAGAGCGCGGTCAGCCGCGAGACGGCGTCGGCGCTCGTGTTCAGGAGCTCACGGAGCACGCGCCCAAGGTACTCGAGGGGCGTCTCGGACTCGGCGCGCGGAAGCCCCGCGCCCGCGAGTGTCCGCTCCATGCGCGCGTACGTCGCGATCACCGCCCGGCGCGGATCCTTCTCGGCCCGAAGGTCGTCGAGCGAGTCGTCGAGGACGGCGGACAGCTGGGCCGCGAGCTCGGCCTCCGTCGGGACGTGATGGGTCGGCTTGCGGAACAACGTGTACGCGATCACGGCGGCGCCACCGCCCGCGATCGACAGGATCACGATCGCCGGCAGCCAGTCGAAGGGGATTTTCTTGCCGGGCTTATTCGGCTTCCTGGGCCCCGCCGACTGGACGATCTGCTTCTGGGTCTGCTTGTTGCCGTGGTGGTTGCCCGAGTAGAACCGCTCGGCCGCGACCACGGCCACGAGCATGAAGACGATCCCGATCACGAGTCCCCACATCGAGTTCCGCTTCCCCCGGCGGCCCGACCGGACGGAATCTGCCCGGGTCGTGACGACGATCCAAACGGCAACGGGCAGGCTGAGCACGAACAGTGCGAGAAACCCGATCAGGATGAACTCCCAGACGAGGTTCGAGTCGACCCCGTGCGTCGTCCCGCCGCCGGCCGGCGAGTGCGCGCGACTCGCGACCGCGACGAGCACGACCAGGCCGAGGAGCGCCCCCGCGAGCCAGAGGTTTCGCCGAGTCGCCATCCCCGAGAACTTAGACGACTCCCGGCGCGATAAGTGTGCGCTCAGGCCTCGGCGAGCGAGGAGCGCGTGCGGACGCGGCGGTAGACCGAATCCGCCCACCGCTGCGAGCGCGAACGATGCTCCGAAGGCGGGAAGCGACGCCGTGAAGCTCACGTAGCCGGGATGGGTGTGCGCGACGATGTCCGTCCACCAGCTCGGCCCGACCGGCGACAGCCACTGGTAGAGGCAGAAGCCGACGACCCAGGCGGCGATCTGCTCGAACCGGAACGGGGGCGCAGAGAAGATGTCCTGCTCGCCGTAGTGCGCCCCGGCCGTGAGCCAGTCGGCGAGCAGCACCCCGAAGAGCGGGATGAAGAACGACCCGAGCAGGTAGAGGAAGTTCTGGTAGTTACCGAGGTCGAGCGCCAGCGCGAGCCCCGTCGCGGCCGCGGAGACGATCGTGATCAGCAGGCGCTGCGGTACGCGCGGGAGCAGGTTCTGGATCGAGACTGCGGTCGAGTAGATGTCGGCGAACGCCTTCTCGCTCTCGTCGATCGTGATCGCCGCGAGTGCCACGAGCGCTACGCCGCCCGGCCGCTGCGACGCCTGCCGGGAGCGACTGGGCGTCCGCGATCCCGCGTGCGAGCACGACGAGGATGCCGAGCCCGATGCACCAGATCGTCGGCGCGAGGTAGCCGAGCCCCGCACCCCAGAACGCCCCGCGCCGCGAGCGGGAGAAGCGTGTGTAGTCGGCGGCCAGCGGCGTCCAGGAGACGACGCTCGCGATCACGAGGTCGATCGCCTGGCCGAAGGTCGGGAAGCCACCCTTTCCCGGCTGCGCCCAGAACGCATGGAGGTTGGCCTTCGAGATCGCCCAGTACGTCAGGTAGGCCATGGAGAAGATCAGCGCCCACGAGGCGAACTTGCGCAGGTAGCGGCGTACGAAGCCGATCGGCCCGAGCATCCCGAGCGCCCAGGAGAGGAGGCCGAACACGATCGTCCAGAACCACGTGCCCTGCCAGCCGAACAGGTGCTTCGAGAGCGCCCCGGCCGTGGTGGCGATGATGATCAATTCGAACGTCGACCAGCCCAGGTTCTGGGCGATGTTGAGGGCGGTCGGCGCGTACGAGCCGCGCTTCCCGAGCGGTGCACGCAGGAGCACCATGCCCGGCACGCGTCCGTCCGCCCCGATCAGCGCGGCGAGCGCGAGGAGCGCGCTGCCCGCGACCGAGCCGACCACGATCGCGAGCAGCGCGTCGCGCAGCGAGAGCGCCGGCACGAGCAGCGCGCCGATCACGATCACGAGCAGCGAGACGGAGAGGTTCCCCCAGAGGAGGAGCGAGTCCAGGAAGCTGAAGACGCGGAGCCGGTCGGGGACGGGCTCGATGCCCCACGGAGGTGTCTTGGAGCTCATTCCCGCTCCCGGCGCCGGCAGAGCCGCCGCCTCCGCTCACCTGTGAGCTCCGTCACGCCTACGCTCATGCGCCTCCCTTCGCCGGTACGAACCGGATCAGGTTCGACGGGTGTGATCTCAGCCCCGGACGACCGGCCGGGGCACCCCGGTCGGGAGACTCTAACCGACCAGGGCCGGGGCGAGCGAGTCGCGCAGCTCGCGGAGGCTGACGGACAGCGGCCGGCGCGTCCGTGCCCCCTCGAGGGCGCGCAGGAGCGCCGGATGCTCGTCCTCCGTGAGCGTGACCGGCCAGCCTCGCGACAGCCCGACGAGCATCCGCGCGCGGAGCGAAGGCGCCGCCGGCCAGCGCGTCTGCGGCAGGCGGTTGAGCTCGGCGAGCAGGAACTGCGTGTCGGTCGGAGTCAGGACCCGGCGGCGTCCGCCGACGGTGATGATCACGGGCCGTGCCTGATAGTGAGTCAGGCCGTCCTCCGAGCGTCGATAGGGCAGGTGCGCGGTATGCATCGGTTCACAGCATGGACCAGTCGGGCGGGCCTGGGCATCCCCCGTTTCAGGGACGGAGAGCAGTAGGGTCTGTTCGTGGCCGAGAAGCCGTTGGCTGCGGGTGCTTGGGCCGTGCTGTCGCTCGTCTCCGAGCGCCCGACGCACGGGTTTGCCGTGGCGAAGGCCCTCGGGCCGGACGGTGAGATCGGTCGCGTGTGGTCGCTCTCACGACCGCTCGTGTACCGCGCACTCGACGACCTCGTCGACGGCGGGCTGATCGAGAAGGGAGCCGCCGAGCCCAGCGAGCGTGGCCCGCGTCGGACGTCGATCCGGGCGACTCCGGTCGGTAGGCGGCGGGTCCGGGTCTGGTTGACCGAACCGGTGGAGCATGTTCGCGATGTGCGGTCGCTGCTGATGCTCAAGCTTCTGTTCATCGAGCGGTCAGGCCTCGACCCGGGGCCACTGCTCGACGCCGAGCGAGCGCTGCTGCTGCCCGTGGCCGCGGCACTCGAGGAGCGCGAGCCGCGACTGGCCGGCTTCGAGCGGACGCTCGTCCAGTGGCGTCTCGAGTCGACACGGGCTGTCCTCCGCTTTCTCGACGCCGTTTCGGACAACCGGCCGCGGTAGTCAGTCTGTTACTATCCGGCCCTGGTGTCCAGGCATTACCTAGGCTGCGCGAAAGGAGATCGGTGACGGGGCTGACCCGGGCTCAACTGCTCAGCCGGACAGCGGCAGGCGGCGTCGCACTCGCGGTGGGCGGGGGCGTGCTCGCGGCGGATGCACCGACGGCGGCTGCGGGCATCGGCCCGGCGGACATTCCCGTCGTCACCCTGGCGCTGGCGGCCGAGTTGCTCGGCGCGGAGTTCTACACGCAGGCTCTCGCCGCGAAAGTCTTCGACCAGGCGGAGGCGCGCTCTCTCGGTCGCGCGCTCTTCAACGAGGGCGAGCACTACACGGCGACGGCCAAGTTCCTCAGCGGGGCCGGCCAGACGCCGGGGCAGGCCTCGGATTTCGACTTCACCTTCCCTGCCAAGGCGTTCGCGAGCAGAAAGAGCACGGCCCAGCTCGGCATACAGCTCGAGACGGCGTTCCTGGGCATCTACCTGGGCGGTGTCGCGTCGCTTCAGGATGCCGGCACGCGCGGCGTCTTCGCGCGGATCGCTGCCAGCCAGGCGGAGCATCTGAGCCTGTTCTCCGGAGTCGTACTGGACAAGCCGATCGGCATGTCGTTCCCGGTTCCGCTCACCGTCGAGGAGGGCTCCGCCGCCCTCGATCCGTTCATCTCGTGAGGACGCCGACCGGAGTGCTACGGTCTAGGCAGTGCCTAAGCAGCACTTCACGATCGGCGAAGCTGCCCGTGCCCTCGGCGTCAGCATCGACACGATCCGGCGCTGGGACCGGGACGGCCGCATCGAGACGAGCCGCGACCGTGGCAACCGTCGCATTGTCGCTGCGGCCGAGATCGAACGCCTCCGCGGCTCCCAGGGCGACGGAACGCTCAGCGCGCGGAACCGGTTCCGCGGCATCGTCCGCGAGATCAAGGTCGACGGGCTGCTCGCCCAGGTCGACATCGACGTCACCGAGCCCGCCCGCGTCGTGTCGATCATCACGCGCGAATCACTGGAAGAGCTCGGGCTCCGCCCGGGGATGGATGCGACCGCGGTCGTCAAGGCGACCTCGGTCATGGTCCGGCGCTAGCCTCCGGAGGAGGGGGTCGACGTGAGAAGCCCAGTCCGGTGGCGGCTGCACATCGCTGCTCTGATCGTGCTCGCGGTCGTCGCTGCCTTTGCCGGTGCCGCGAGCGCCGGCCCAGCCCGGTCGGGCAAGACGACGGCGGGCCTGACCGTGCTCGCCGCGTCCTCGCTGACGAACGTGTTCCCGCGGATCGACTCGGCGAACAAGTACTCGTTCGGCGGCTCGGACGTGCTGGCGGCACAGATCCAGCAGGGCGCTCCTGCAGACGTGTTCGCGGCGGCGAGTCCCAAGTACCCGGAGCAGCTCTTCCAGAAGGGGCTCGTCCTGAAGCCGGTCGTGTTCGCGACCAACCGGCTGGTGCTGATCACGCCGACGTCCAATCCTGCAGGGATCACGAAGGTGTACGACCTCTGCAAGTCGGGCGTCAAGGTCGACATCGGCGACAAGTCAGTGCCGATCGGCTCCTACACGCGGCAGATCCTGACCAACCTGGGTCTGCAATGCGTTCTCTCCAACGTCGTCTCGAACGAGCAGAACGTGCGAGACATCCTGACCAAGGTGTCGCTGGGCGAGGCCGATGCCGGCTTCGTCTACATCACGGATGCCAAGACGGTGCCGGGGAAGGTGAAGACGCTCTTCCTTCCCGGCTGGGCGCAGCCGCACGTCAAGTACGAGATCGCCGTCCTCAAGAGCTCCTCGAACCGGTCGGCCGCGGCGGTGTTCATCGCCAAGGTGCTGTCGAAGCAGGGGCAGAAGCTCCTGCTCGCGGCCGGTTTCGGTGGCCCCAAGGGGACGGTCAGGAAGTAGCTCCGACGCTCAGCAGGCGGCTGTTCAGCTTCGGGCTCTTCCTCGCCGCGGGGATCGCGGCGCTGTTTCTGCTGCTGCCGTTGCTCGCGATCTTCCTGCGCGTCCCGCCGGGCACGCTGATCAGCCAGCTCGGCGATCCGGTCGTGACCGACGCGCTCGTCGTCACCCTGAAGACGAACGCGATCGCGATGGCGCTGATCCTGCTGATCGGGACCCCGACCGCCTACCTGATCGGCAGGCGGCGGTTCCGTGGGCGGAGCTTCGCGCTGACGCTCGCCGAGCTGCCGCTCGTCCTGCCCCCCGCGGTCGCCGGCATCGGATTGCTCGCCGCGTTCGGACGGGTCGGGTTGCTCGGGACCCCGATCGGCTGGCTCGGGCTCGAGATCCCGTTCACGCAGGTTGCGGTGGTCATGGCCATCGTCTTCGTCGCCAGCCCGTTCTATCTGCGGCAGGGAATCGCCGCGTTCGAGGGGCTCGACCAGAATCTGGTCGACGCCGCGCGTACGCTCGGGGCGTCGCCGGCCCGCGTGTTCTTCCGCGTCGCGTTGCCGCTCGCGCTCGGCGGCCTCGGCGCCGGCGCGGCGCTCGCGTTCGCCCGCGGCATCGGCGAGTTCGGAGCGACGATCATGTTCGCCGGCAGCTTCCAGGGCGTCACGCAGACACTGCCGCTCGCGATCTACGCCGAGTTCGACGTCAACTTCGACATCGCCCTGACGATCAGCGCCCTGCTCGTGCTCATCAGCGCCATGATCCTGCTGGCAGTCAAGGTTCGCCCCGCATGGACGCGCTCCAGCTCGACATCTCCCTTCCTCTACGTTCGTTCACCCTCGAGCTAGCGCTCGAGGTCGGGACGGAGACCGTCGCGCTCGTCGGCCCCTCGGGCGCGGGCAAGACGAGTGTCCTCCGGACGATCGCCGGGCTTGCACGGCCCGAGCGCGGCCGTATCAGCTGCGGCGACCGGAGCTGGTTCGACAGCGAGACGGGCGTGTGCCTGCCGCCCGAAGAGCGGTCGGTTGGCCTGGTCTTCCAGGAGTACGCGCTCTTTCCCCATCTCGACGTCCGGCGCAACGTCGCCTTCGGGGGTGGTGGCGATGTCGACGATCTTCTCGAACGCTTTCGGATCGGCCATCTCGCAGCTGTCCGGCCCGCGCACCTGTCGGGAGGCGAGCGGCAACGCGTGGCGCTCGCCCGTGCCCTTGCACGCGACCCGGCCGTCCTGCTCCTCGACGAGCCCCTGTCGGCCCTCGACGCGCACACCCGGACCAGCGTGCGCGGAGAGCTCCACGAGCTCCTCGGCGAGTGCGGCCTGCCCACGTTGCTCGTCACCCACGACTTCGAGGACGCGTCGACGCTCGCCGACCGTGTGGGGGTCATCGTCGACGGCCGGCTCGTCCAGCTCGCGGCCCCCGCCGAGCTCGTGGCCTTTCCGGCCGACTCGTTCGTCGCCAGCCTCGGCGGCGCCAACCTGCTCCGCGGGGTCGCCCGCCGAGGCTCGAACGGCCTCGCCGAGGTGACGCTCGCGAGCGGGGAGCGGATCTACTCGACCGACGAGGTCGAAGGCGACGTGACCGCGGTCATCTACCCGTGGGAGGTCTCGATCGCGCTCGAGCCCGTCTCGGAATCGGCGCTCAACCACATCTGGGCGGAGATCACGTCGCTCGTCCCGGTCGCGAACCGCGTGCGGGTGGGGTTGGGCCCTCTCGTGGCCGAGGTGACGGCGTCGTCGGCGGAGCGACTGCAGCTTCGTGCGGGGCAGCGCGTCTCGGCGTCGTTCAAGGCTGCAGGCACCCGCCTGATCCCGACCCGCTGAGCCGACCGCGGCGGTCCCTCACGCTGCGTTGCCCGCGACCGGACGCGCTGTGCGGATGTTCATGGTTTCGTGCAGAACCGGGTGCCGGTGGTGTTCAGGCAGACGAGCCCGAGGAGCCTGGCTCCGTCCGTGTCGAGGACGACGAGGCGTCTGGACTCGACCCCGCGAAGCGCGGCGAGAGCGTCCTCGACCCCTGCGTCCGGTGAGATCGTCGGTACGTCGCGCGCGGCGTAGCCGAGCGCGCTCGAGTCGTCGGCGGCATCGTCCGGCAGGGCTCCGCGGTCGATTGCGCCCCGGAAGTCTCCGTCGTCGACGAGTAGCGCCGTCATGACGTGCGGGTTTCGGAAGAACTCGCGGACGTCCCCGACCGTCGCGCTCGAGGACAGGGTCTTCGGACGGCTCAGCATCACGTCCGTCACGCGTTCGCTCTCGGGGGCCACGCCGGGATCGTACTCGCCGAAGGATGGGCTAATCATCCTTTGAGTATTCGCGGCGAGCACCGATGATCGGTCTCCAACCCGGCACAGGAGACCGGCCTGGAACTGAGCGCGCGGAACCAGCTCAGGGGAACGACGAAGCGACCGGAACCCGATCGGTTCCGGCCGCCTGGAGCGTCGTGCAGCAGAGCGGGGAGGAAGCGCGGGGCCGCAGTCCGCGCCCCCTCCCGCTAGCCGGCTGCCCAGGATCGGGTCGCCGGGCGCCGCTCGCCGGTCGAATGCCCTCTTCTGAGGCGCGCGGTCATGCTCTGAGCTTGAGACGATTGCTTCCCCTTCGATATCCCCCGACGGAGGGAACGTCGCGTCACTCAGCGAGTTCTGGCGAAGCGGTGCACCGCGGCGAGCAGCTCTTTGCTCTTTGCGTCCGCCTCGGCGGCGTCGCCCGAGGCGAGCGCACCGGCCACGCAATGCTGGACGTGGTCGTCGAGGATCCGGAACGCGAGGCTGTCGAGGGCGGTCGTGACGGCGCCGAGCTGCGTCAGGATGTCGATGCAGTAGCGGTCCTCGTCGACCATGCGCTCGATGCCGCGGACCTGGCCCTCGATCCGGTGCAGGCGCTTGACGATCGCGTCCTTGTTCTCCGCGTAGCCGTGGGTCATCGCGTCTCCTCCCGTCGGCTCCGGAAGCGCTTGAGCCGGAGCGAGTTGCCGACCACGAACAGGCTCGATCCGGCCATGGCCGCCGCCGCCACGATCGGGTTGAGCAGGCCGGCGACCGCGAGCGGGATCGCGGCCACGTTGTAGGCGAAGGCCCAGAAGAGGTTGCCCTCGATCGTGCGCAGCGTGCGCCGCGCAAGCCGGATCGCGTCGGCCGCCGCGCGTAGGTCGCCGGAAACGAGGGTCAGGTCGCTCGCCTCGACAGCCACGTCGGTGCCGGTGCCGATCGCGATGCCGAGGTCGGCCTGCGCGAGCGCCGGGGCGTCGTTGACGCCGTCGCCGACCATCGCGACGACCTCGCCGGCGGCCTGCAGGCGCGCGATCTCGGCGAGCTTGTCGGCCGGCAGCGCCTCGGCGATCACGCGCTCGATCCCGACCTCGCCGGCGATCCGGCGCGCGGTCTCCTCGGCGTCGCCGGTCAGCAGCACCGGGGTCAGGCCGAGCCGCTGCAGCTCGCGGATCGCCTCGGCGCTCGACGGCTTGACCGTGTCCTCGACGACGAGCTCGGCCCGGGCCTCGCCGTCCCAGCCGACGACGAGCCGGCCGTTCGAGCGCCCGACCTCGACCTCGTGCCCCTCGACGCGTCCCGAGACGCCGACGCCCGCGCGGCTCAGGAACGCCTCGACGGGTGGGAGCGCGCCGACCTCGGCATGGGCTGCGGCGGCGACCGCGCGTCCGATCGGATGCTCGCTCGCGTCCTCGAGCGCCCCGGCCAGTCGCAGCACGTCCTCGCGGCTGGCGCCGTTCATCGTCCGCACCTCCGTCAGCACCATCCGCCCCTCCGTGACGGTGCCGGTCTTGTCGAGCACGACCGTCGTGATCTTGCGCGTCTGCTCGAGCACCTCGGGCCCGCGGACGAGGATGCCGAGCTGTGCGCCGCGGCCGGTGCCGGCCATGAGCGCGACCGGCGTCGCGAGTCCGAGCGCGCACGGGCAGGCGATGATCAGCACCGACACGGCGGCCGTGAACGCGGCCGACGCGTCGCCCGTCACGGCGAGCCAGCCGGCGAGCGTCGCGAGCGAGATGCCGATCACGATCGGCACGAACACCGCCGAGACGCGGTCGGCGAGCCGCTGCACGCTCGCCTTCCCTGCCTGTGCGTCGGCGACCATCTGCGCGATCCGGGCGACGGCGGTCTCGGCGCCGACGCGCGTGGCGCGCACGACGAGCCGTCCGTCCACGTTGATCGTCGCGCCTACGACGTCGTCCCCGGGCGCGGTGTCGACGGGGACGGGCTCGCCGGTGAGCATCGACCGGTCGACCGACGAGCGGCCCTCGACGACGACGCCGTCGGTGGCGATCTTCTCGCCCGGCCGGACGACGAAGACGTCGCCGACCTGGAGCTGGTCGACCGGAACGGGCACCTCGACGCCGTCGCGCAGCACACTCGCCTCGCGCGCGCCGAGCTCGAGCAGCGCGCGCAGCGCGTCGCCGGCGCGTTGCGTGGCACGCGACTCGAGGTAGCGCCCGAGCAGGATCAGCGTCGTGACCACACCCGCGACCTCGAAGTACGTGTCCGCGCCGAGTGAGGCGAACAGCACCACGGTCGACCAGCCCCAGGCCGCGAGCGTGCCGATCGAGATCAGCGTGTCCATCGTCGCCCGGCGGTGCCGCGCCTGCGCGATCGCCACGCGGTGGAAAGGCATGCCGCCGACGAAGACGATCGGCGTCGCGAGCGCGAACGCGAGCCATTCCCAGCCGGCGAAGTGGAACGCCGGCACCATCGCGACGAGCGCGAGCGGCAGCGTCAGCGCCGCCGTGGCGACGAGCAGGCGGGCGTCGGGGCCGTGGTCGTGTATGTGCGTGTGCTCGCCCGGGAGCGAGGCGCCGTACCCCACGTCCTCGACGGCGGCCACGAGCCCGTCGGTGTCGACCCGATCGGGGTCGAAGGCGACCGAAGCCGTGTGCGTGGCGAAGTTGACCGAGCACTCCTCGACGCCGTCGAGCGTCCCGAGGCACTTCTCGATCCCGGCCGCGCACGAGGCGCAGGTCATGCCCTGGATCTCGAGCGTCGCGCGTTCCACGTGGTGAGTATACCCCCTACGGGTATTACTGCGCGCGCCGCCACAGCCGCGGCTAGTCGACGGTTCTCAGCGCGACCGCGGGCTTGATCCGCGTGGCCGACACGGCGGGCCAGGCGGTGGCGAGCAGCGAGGCCGCCACCGTGCCGGCGAGCAGGACGAGCAGCGACACCCACGGCACCGTGAACGGCATGTCGCCGAACGCGTCCGTGTTGGCGACGATGTTCGAGATCGTCAGCAGTGCGAGGCCGGCTCCGATCAGCGTGCCCTCGACGGCGATGAAGCCCGACTCGATCGCGAAGCTCCGCCCCACGGTCCGCCAGCCGAAGCCGATCGCGCGCAGCATGCCGATCTGCCGCCGCCGCTCGCGGACGGCCCGAACCATCACGACGGCGAGCCCGGCGATGCCGACGACCAGTCCCAGGCCGAGGTAGCCCTGGAAGAGCTGGAACATGGCATCCCAGATCGAGAACGCCTCCTGCATCAGGCTCCGGATCGAGGACGCTTCGGCACCGTTGACGAGGTAGCTGCCCTGGAGCGAGGCGGCGAAACGGTCGGGATCCACGCCGGGCTCGAGGGCGAGGTAGGCGCGCGCGGGTACGAGTTCGTCGCCGAACAGCGAGCGCGCGCCGGCCATGCCGTAGAGCGCGCCGTTGTTGATGAGCACGTCGCTCTCGGCGAGCGCTGCCACCCGCAGCGCCCGGTGCCTGCCGGTCAGCGGGTCCGTGACCGTCAGCCGGTCGCCGACCTGCGGGATCCTCGCGCCGGGGCCGCCGCCCGTGACGAGGAAGTTCTCGTCGACGATCACGAGGCTCGGGTCGTGCAGGACAGCGTCCCACGCCGCCCGGTTGGACGGATAGAAGCCGCGGTCATGAAGCGACCGCCCGAAGCGGACGAAGCTCGCATCGAATGCCGTCAGGTGCCATGGCGTCGCCGGAGTGCCCTTGCGCGTGAACGTGGCGGTGACGGTGGACAGCGAGGCGACCGCGCGCACGCCGCGCCGCGCGGCGAGCTGTGCGAGCGGGATCGGGTTCGCGGCGCTCGACGAGACGACGACGCCATAGCCGCCGGCGACGTTGCTCGTCACGGCGTCTGTCCGGCTTCCGATCATTGCGGACAGCGTCGTGATGAACGTCAGGATGAAGACGACGAGCGCATACATCGCCACCGTCAGGCCGGTGCGCGAACGCCGCGCGAGCGGGTAGGCGAGCCCGAGCCGCAGCGCGAGTCCGCGGCCCGGTGCGAGCCTCCGAATCGCGCCGGCCGCCCGCTCCTGCTGCGCGGCGATCAACACCACGGCGGCGCCCGTCAGGGTCACGCCCTGCGCGACCCAGACCATCATCGAGGCGCCGTCTGCGGCGGCGGGAAAGACGGTGAACATGAGCACGCCCCAGGCGGCGACGGCAGCCGAGATGAACGTGACCACCGTCTTCGTGCTGACGACACGGCAGGCGAGCGGCCCGAGCCCGGCGAGCGCGAGGGCCGGTCCGAGCAGCAGCCCGAAGGGCTCGTCCTTCGGTAGCGCGCTCAGCGTCCAGAGGATTCCGAGCAGCGTGGCGAGTCCTCCGAGCACGAGCCAGCGCCGCCGCCGCCGTCGCACGCGCGGCTCGGGGAGGTCGCGAATCGCGGCGATGATGTTCAGTCGGCTGATGCGGACGCTCGTCGCCACGACCGTGACGAGCGCGATCAGGAAGCCGATCGCGAAGCCCTCGGCGATGCTCGGGCCGCGCACCGTGAACAGGAGCTCGAAGCGGTTGTGCGGCGTGCTGAACATGCGCGACGAGGCGGCGATGATCAACCGCCCGAGCCCGATGCCGGCGAGCGTGCCGAGGAGCGAGGCGACGAGCGCGTAGAGCCAGCCTTCCGTCGCGAAGCCGCCGACGAGCCAGCTCCGCCGCATGCCCACGGCCCGCGCCATGCCGAGCTCGGGCTTGCGCTCGGCTGCGAGCATGACGAACAGGTTCACGAGCAGCAGCACGCCGGCGAGCACGCCGAAGCTGCCCATGCCCGTGAACAGCTGGCTGAATGCGTCACCGTTCGCCTTCGCCTGGTCGAGCACGATCTGCTTGATCCGCAGGATCTGGGCGCCGCCCGCCAGTGCGTGGATCTGCTTCGACACCGTGTCGGTCAGCCGGGCGCCGCCCTCGACGCTGCCGCGGTTCGACACGGCAAGGGCGTACGTGGGCGGCGCGTAGTACTCAGGATGGCTCACCGGCACGGAGAGGAACGAGAACGTCGCGTAGCTGACGAGCACGTTGTTCGCCTCGGCGTGCGTCTGCGCGAGCGTGAGCCCGGCCAGCCCGCGCCGCGGGAGCACGCGGTCGACCGTCAGCGCCGTGTCGCGGCCGTAGGCCCAGACGACGACCCGGTCGCCGACTCCGACGCCGAGAGCCTGGGCGAGGTCGGTCGTGACCGCCGCGTGGAGCCGCCGCGGCGTCGGCCCCGTGACGCCGGTGACGCCTGGATCACCGCCGAAGGTGCGGGCGTAGCGGAAGTCGATCCCGACGACCTGCGACCCGGGCACCGACCGTCGCGCGCCCGGCGGACCGGCCGTGACCGCCGCGTCCATCGAGGCGATCGGCAGGACGCCGTCCACGGACCGCGCCGGGAGTGCGACGAGCCGGCCGCCGACCAGCATCCAGTCTCCCTGGTTCGCGACCGTGGCCACCTCGTCGACGGGACCGAGATGCGAGTAGGCGAGCTGGCGGGTCGAGCGGTCGAGGGTGTCCCCGACCACGAACGACCCCGTGATGATCGCGGCGCCGAGCATCGAGCCGACGACGACGAGCGCGGCCTCGCGTGGGCGTCGGACAGCGTTCCGGATCGCGAGCCGTCGCAGCACCGGCCGGCGCAGGAGCACGTACAGGAACGGCAGTGAGAGCAGGCACGCGGCGGCGAGCGCGACGGTGCCCACGGCTCAGCCGATCGTCACGACCGGCGTGTCGGCGACGATCAGCCCGTCGCGTACGGTGATCAGTCGCGTGCCTCGCTCGGCGACGGTGCTGTCGTGTGTGACCAGGATCAAGGTCAGCCCCTCGGCGTGGAGCTCCTCGAGCAGATCCATGACCGACGCCGCCATCTCGGAGTCGAGGTTGCCGGTCGGCTCGTCGGCCCAGACGATGCGGGGTCGGCCGGCGAGTGCGCGCGCGATCGCCACGCGCTGCTGCTCGCCGCCGGACAGCTCCGTGGGGCGGTGCCGGAGACGATGCCCGAGACCGACCCGCGCCAGTGTCTCCTCGGCGCGGCGGCGGGCTTCCGCCTCCTTGTTCCCCGCCAATAGCAGCGGCAGCTCGACGTTCTCGACCGTCGTGAAGACGGGGATCAGGTTGAAGGCCTGGAAGATGAAGCCCATGGCTGCGGCGCGCTGCTGCGTGCGCTCGGCGTCAGGCAGCTCGTGGATCGACTTGCCCTCGACGAGCACGCGGCCGCCGTCGATCGAGTCGAGCCCCGAGAGGCAGTTGAGCAGCGTCGTCTTGCCCGAGCCGGACGGGCCCATCACGGCCACGAACTCGCCGGCGCCGACCTCGAAGTCGACGCCGCGCAGCGCCTCGACCTCCTCAGCGCCGGAGCGGTAGATCTTGCGCACACCTTCGGCGCGCAGCACGACCGGCGCGAGATCCGGCACCGCACGCCTCGCCGGCTCGATCGCGATTGTCGCCATCGCTCGTCCTCCTTCTCGGGCAGGACCCTGCCGCCCCGCCACCCGAGGGGCATCCGGCAAGCCCCTGAACCGGGCTGAGGGTTTCTACGGAGCCCCGGTGTGCAAGAGTGACCCGGTCATGCTCGCGTTGCGAAAGGTGGCGCCGGGGGCCGGGCTCGAGCTCGCCGAGATCCCCGATCCGGTCGCCGGGACGGGCGAGGTCGTCGTCGAGGTCGAGGCCGCGTCGATCTGCGGCACCGACCTGCACATCAAGAAGTGGGACGAGTGGTCGCAGCAGCGCATCCACCCGCCGCTCACGCTCGGGCACGAGTTCGCCGGCACCGTCGTCGAGATCGGGGACGACGTCGACCACGTCCAGGTCGGCGACTACGTTTCGGCCGAGAGCCACATCACGTGCGGCATGTGCTTCCAGTGCCGGACGGGGCAGGCGCACATGTGCGAGCGGACGCGCATCCTCGGCGTCGACCGGGAGGGTGCCTTCGCCCGGTACGTGGCCGTGCCGGAGACGGTGATCTGGCAGAACGACCGCTCGAAGCTCCCGCCGGAGATCGCGACGCTCCAGGAGCCGTTCGGCAACGCCGTCTTCGCGACGAGCGAGCAGGATCTCGCCGGCCGGTCGGTGGCCGTGCTCGGCTGCGGCCCGATCGGTCTGTTCACGATCGCGATCGCGCGCGCGTCGGGCGCCGCGCTCGTGATCGCCTCCGATCGCACGCCCTTCCGGCTCGCGCTCGCCGAGACGATGGGCGCGCACGCCGCCGTGAACGTGGAGGAGACCTCCGACGTCGCGTCCTGGTTCCGTGAGCACAACGAGGGGTTCGGCTTCGACGTCGTCTTCGAGATGTCCGGCTCGCCGCATGCGATCGCCGACGCGTTCCGGATCGCACGGAACGGCGGCCGCGTGCTGCTGTTCGGCATCCCCTCACGGCCGGTCGAGATCGACGTGGCCGAGTCGCTGATCTTCAAGAACCTCGACGTGCTCGCCGTCAACGGCCGCCGGATCTTCGCCACCTGGTACAAGACCCGCTGGCTGCTCGGGAGCGGCGTCGTCGACCTGCGGCCGCTGATCACCGACGAGATCTCGCTCGAGGATTTCGGGCCCGCGTTCGAGAAGCTCGAGGCCGGCGAGGCGTGCAAGATCGTCGTCTACCCGGGCGGAAGGCCCGCGGTGGCGCAGCCGGCCGAGACTCCCGTGCGCGAGCCGGTCGAGGCGACGTCCGGGCCCGGCCGGTGGACGCACCGGTGAGCGCCGGGACGGAGCTCGACCGCGCCCTCGGCGCCGAGCTCGACGGCCTGCGCGAGGCGGGGACCTACAAGCACCCGAACGTGCTCCAGTCGCCGCAGGGCCCGGTCGTCGAGATGAAGGGCCGCGGCGAGGTGCTCGTGCTCTCCTCCAACAACTACCTCGGCCTCGCCGCTCGACCGGAGGTGGTCGAGGCGGGCATCGACGGTCTGCGCCGCTACGGCGCCGGGACCGGCTCGGTGCGGTTCATCTGCGGGACGTTCGAGCCGCATCTCGAGCTCGAGCGGGAGCTCGCCGACTTCTCCGGCACCGAGGCGTCGCTCACCTACGTCTCCTGCTGGAACGCGAACGAGGCGTCGATCCCGAGCCTGACCGACGAGAACACCGTGATCCTCTCGGACGCGCTCAACCACGCCTCGATCATCGACGCGATCCGCCTCTCGAAGCCGGCGCGGAAGGTGATCTACAGCCATTCCTCGATGGACGAGCTGCGCGCCGGGCTCGAGTCGTGCGAGCGCGGGCAGCGCAAGCTCGTGATCACCGACGGCGTCTTCTCGATGGAGGGCGACCTGGCGCGGCTGCCCGACATCCTCGAACTGGCCCGCGAGCACGACGCCGTCGTCCTCGTCGACGACTCGCACGGCACCGGCGTGATGGGCGACACCGGCCGCGGCGTGGCCGAGCACTTCGGCGTCCTCGGCGAGGTGGACGTGATCACGAGCACGCTCGGAAAAGCGCTCGGCGGCGCGGCCGGCGGCTACGTGGCGGCCAGCGAGGAGGTCTGCGACGTGCTGTTCCAGCGCTCGCGCCCGCACCTGTTCTCGAACGCGCTGCCGCCGACCGTCGCGTGCTCCGCCCTCGAGGCCGTGCGCGTGCTGCGCCGCGAGCCCGCGCTCGTCGAACGGCTGCACGCGATCACGGCCCGCTTCCGCTTGCAGCTCCGCGAGCTCGGCTACGCGCCGCTCGAC
The DNA here is from genome assembly GCA_963765295.1 of uncultured Actinomycetes bacterium. Lineage (GTDB taxonomy): Bacteria > Actinomycetota > Thermoleophilia > Gaiellales > Gaiellaceae > PALSA-612. The sequence goes on along the minus strand of CAVXVO010000004.1, from coordinate 519,858 downwards.
GGCGAGGCGGCGATCATCCCGATCATCGTCGGCGAGACCGCGTTCGCGATCGAGATGTCGCAGAGACTGCTCGACGAGGGCGTCTTCGTCACGGGCTTCGGCTTCCCGGTCGTACCCGAGGGCACGGCGCGGATCCGGGTGCAGATGTCGGCCGCGCTCGAGGACGAGCACCTCGACCGCGCGCTGGCGGCGTTCGAACGCGTCGGCCGCGAGCTCGGGCTCCTCTCCTAGGCGTTGGCCGGCCAGGCGATCGTCGTCGACGGGCTGCGAGTCCGCCGCGGCGGGCGGCTCGTCCTCGACGGGCTGAGCGTCTCGGTTGCGGCGGGGCGCGTGACCGGGCTCCTCGGCCCGAGCGGGTCCGGCAAGACGACGCTGATCCGCGCGATCGTCGGCGTCCAGATCGTCGAAGGCGGCGCGGTGACGGTACTCGACGAGGCGGCCGGGTCACCGTCGCTTCGCCGCCGGGTCGGGTACGTGACGCAGGCGCCCTCCGTCTACGGCGACCTGACCGTGCGGGAGAACCTGCGCTACTTCGGACGCGTGCTCGACGTCCCGTCGGAGCGGATCGACGCGGTGCTCGCGACCGTCGATCTCCGGAGGCCGGCGAGCAGCTGACCTCGACGCTCTCGGGTGGCCAGCGCGCACGCGTGTCGCTCGCGACGGCGCTTCTCAACGCGCCCGACCTGCTCGTCCTCGACGAGCCCACGGTCGGGCTCGACCCGGTGCTCCGTCGAGACCTCTGGAGGACGTTCCACGAGCTCGCGGCCAGCGAGACGACGCTGCTCGTCTCGAGCCACGTCATGGACGAGGCCGCTCGCTGCGACGACTTGCTGCTGCTCCGGGAGGGACGCGTCCTTGCTGCGCTCACCCCCGACGAACTGCGTCACCGAACCGGCGAGCAGGACCTTGAGACGGCGTTCCTGCGCCTCGCCGAAGCAGAGCAGCCGGCCCCGTGAGCATCCGCGTCACCGGGGCGACGGCGCAGCGCGTGCTGCTCCAGCTTCGGCACGATCCACGAACGGTCGCACTGCTGGTCGTCGTGCCGTGCGCGCTCGTCGCGCTCGTCAAGTACGTGTTCTCCGGCAGCCCGGTCTTCGATCGCATCGGCGGCCCCATGCTCGGCGTCTTTCCCATGATCTCGATGTTCCTCGTCACGTCGATCGCGATGCTGCGGGAGCGGACGAGCGGCACGCTGGAGCGGTTGCTGACGATGCCGCTCGCCAAGCTCGACCTCCTGCTCGGGTACGCGGGCGCGTTCGCGCTGATGGCCGCGATCCAGGCGTCGATCGTGTCGGCGGTCGCGTTCGGGGCGCTCGACCTCCACGTCGCCGGCCCGAAGTGGGCGGTCGTCCTGCTCGCGATCGCGAACGCCGTGCTCGGAATGGCGCTCGGCCTGTTCACGTCGGCGTTCGCCGTCACCGAGTTCCAGGCCGTCCAGTTCATGCCCGCCTTCATCCTCCCGCAGCTCCTCGTCTGCGGGCTGCTGATCCCCCGCGCCGACATGGCGCGCCCGCTCGAGATCGTGTCCTGGGCGGCGCCGATGACCTATGCCTACGGCGCGCTCGACCGCGTCACGCGGGGTGTCTACGGCGCGGAGCTCGTCGCGTACGTGCTCGCCGTCGTCGCGTTCACCCTGGTCGCGCTGGTGCTGGGCGCGTGGACACTTCGGCGACGGACGCCCTAGTCGTTGAGCGGCGCGAACAGCGCCGGCCAGTGGCGAATCGCGCCGCGCAGCGGGACCGGGGCGCCCTGGCCGAGGCCGCAGATCGAGCCTTTCTCCATCGCCACGAGCCACTCCTCGAGCTGCGCGGGGGGCATCGCCGGGCGGCCTTCCTCGAGCTCGTGGAGGACGTGCTCGAGCCCGCGGGTGCCGATCCGGCAGGGCGTGCACTTCTGGCACGACTCCTCGGCGAAGAAGCGCATCGTCTCGCGCAGGAGCCGGAGCACCGGGTACGACGCCGGGAAGACCTGGAGGCCGGCCGAGCCCGGGCCCGCTACGAAGGGAGCGAGGCCATCGCGTGTGAGCGGCACGTCCAGCGCGTCCGGAGGAATGATCCCGGAGGCGGCGCCGCCCGGCACGATCGCGCCGATCTCCTCGGTTGCGCCGCCCGCGTAGTCGTCGACGAGCTGCCGCGCCGTCACGTCGACGGGCGCCTCGTAGCAGCCGGGTTTCCGGACAGCTCCTGACACCGACCAGAGCCGCACGCGCGGCCAGGCCGCGCCGCCGAGCCGTAGGACGGCCGGGATGTGCGCCAGCGTCTCGACGTTGTTGATCAGCGTCGGCCGTCCGAGGAACCCGGACTCGACCGGAAACGGCGGGCGCAGACGCGGCATGCCGCGACGGCCCTCCATCGACTCGAGCATCGCGGTCTCCTCGCCGCAGACGTACGAGCCGGCGCCGGTGACGATCGTGACCGGGAGCCCGCGTGCGGCGATCGCGCCGGCGAGCCGCTCGCGGGCGGTCGTGTACTCCTCGCGCAGGTAGACGTAGCCCTCGTCGGCCTCCGCGAACCGCAGTGCGATCTCGATCCCTTCGACGAGCAGGTGCGGTCGCAGCTCCATGACGTAGCGGTCCTTGATCGTCCCGGGCTCGCCCTCGTCGGCGTTGACGATCACGACGCGTGGGCCGGGATAGTCGCGCACCGCCGCCCACTTCCGGAACGTGGGGAAACCGGCGCCGCCGTAGCCGACGAGCCCGGACGCCTCGAGCTCGGCCAGGATCCTGTCCGGATCGAGCGCGGGTGGGTCACGAGGCTCGTCCGGCCCGAGCAGGTCGATCGAAGGGCCGTGGCTCGTCGTGTGGGTGACGGCGGGCACGACCTCGTCACCGCGCAGCATCGCGGGAGCCAGGTCGCAGTGGCCGATGCACGGCACCTCGACCGCCCCCGGGTTCTGCGCCAGCAGCTCGCGTCCGCCGAGGCAGTCGCAGACCGGGCCCGTGCAGACACGGACGATGTCGGCCGGCAGGCGCAGGTACGAGTAGAACGAGGCCACCTCTGCCACCTCGCCGCGCCGGATGTTCATGTGGTCGGCGAGCGCGTCCGACAGCTCGGGGGTGACCAGGCCCACGTTCCGGCGGATCCAACCGAGGTTGTCGAGGAGTTGCGTGCGCTCGCGCGGAAGCTCGTGGAGGCCGGTCGTCACGCGCCGGACGATAGCCCGTACCGCAGGAAGAGATGTGCCCCGTCGCGTCGGACCCCGAGCAGGCGTGACGGCGAGGCGCGGCCGGGGAGCAGCTCCTCGCCCTCGACGAGGCCGAGCCGCTCGCCGAGCGGGGAGCGCCCGGCCAGGAGCGGCGAGACCGTCAGGAACAGCTCGTCGACGAGGCCGGCGGCGAGCAGCGAGCCGAAGACGTGCGGCCCGGCCTCCGACAGGATCGAGCGGCGCCCTCGCTCGTTGAGGACACCGACCGCCTCGGCCGGGTCGACGGACGACTCGCCGCCAAGTACGACCACCTCGACCGCCCCGGGGAGCTTGGGTCGGCAGCGGGCCGCACCGTCCTTCGTCGTCAGCACGACAGCGCCGCGCTCGAGCGCCGGGTGCTCGGGCTCGATCGCGCCGCTCGCGGTGAGCACGGCGAGCTCGGGGTCGGCCTCCAGGCCGAGGCGCTGCCGGAGCTCCGAGAAGGCGTCGGCGCCTGCCGGGCAGGCCCGCTCCGGGGTCCAGACGGAGGTCGGCGAGCCGTGCAGCGTGCCGGAGCCGAGCAGCACCGAGTCGGCGCACGCCCTGAGCAGGCCCATCACGAAGCGGTCGGCCTCGCTGTCGCCGCTTACGAGCCGGTTCGTCCGCGGCTCCGACCGGATCGCGACCACGCCGTCGAGCGTCTCGACGAAGTTGGCGAAGAGCAGCGGCCGCGCGAGGCCGAACCCGCCACCGTACAGCCGCTCGAGCTCCTCCGGAAGGTCGAAGGACGGGAGCCCGTCCGCCTCCCAGAGAAGCTCGAGCGGGTTCACGAGCGGCGGATGAGCGCGAGGAAGTCCTGCCGCAGCGCCTGGTCGTCGGTATAGCCGCCGCGCCAGAACGTCGTCACGGTGCGCGAGTTCTCCTCCCGCACACCGCGCATCTGCGTGCAGAGATGCGCAGCCTCGAGGTGGACGGCGACGCCGTGCGGGTCGATCAGATCCACCGAACGAGTCGGCGATCTGCTCGCCGAGGCGTTCCTGCACCGTGAAGCGCCGGGCGTAGAGCTGGACCAGCCGGGTCAGCTTGGAGATGCCGATGATCTCGTTGCGCGGTACGTAGGCGACATGGGCCTCGCCGAAGAACGGCAGCGCGTGATGCTCGCAGAGGCAGTGGAAGGAGATCGGCCCCTCGACCACCTGGCTGACCAGGCTGTCCGGTCCGCCGCGGCCCTCGGCCGGGAACGCCGTCAGCAGCTTCGGGTCGCCGTCGTAGCCGGCCGTCGCGTCGTGGAGCGCCCGCAGGAACCGCGCCGGCGTCTCGCGGGTGCCGGGCGTGTCCACCGCCATGCCGAGCGCGGCGAAGATCTCCTCCATGTACTGCTCGTAGCGCTGCCAGTCGTCGGGGCCGATCTCGCGCGGCGCCGGCTCGGCCCGGTGCGAGAGGGCTGCTCGAAGATCGACGACGTTCTCGCTCTGCACTCGTTACCTCCTCGTGGTGGACATGCGTCCGGCCCGGTGCGCGAGCAGCTCTCTCCGCAGAAAGAGCGGCACGATCGCGACACCGCAGGCGAGGACGACGTACAGGTAGATCGCGGGGCGCCCGATCGCCAGGCAGACGCCGAGGACGGCGAGCTGGGTCGAGAGCCCGAAGTTGGCCAGGATCCGAAGCGTGGCGCGGTCGTGGTAGGCGAGCCGCTCTGCCGGCGTCGCGCCTCGGAGGCGCCACTCGACGAACGACTCGATCAGCCGGTCCTGCGTCCCGTAGACCACTGCGTAGACGCGTGCGAGGACCCGCGCGAGCCCAGCGGTTGCGGGCGGCGCCGGATCCCGCTCGTCGCCGCGCTCGCGCCGGTACAGCCGCTCCAGGTCGAAGTCGAGGCTGAGGACGATCGTGAGCACGACGAACGCGGCGAGAGCGAGGAACGGCTCACCCGTCGCAGACCCGAGCGCGGCGAAGACGGCGGCGTTCACGAGCAGGTCCGACTCCGAGTCGAGATAGCGGCCGAGGACGGACACTCGGCCGGTGGCGCGGGCGAGCTGGCCGTCCGCGTTGTCGAGCAGCGTCTTCGCCTGCAGCAGCAGCGCACCCGCGATCAGGTTGCCGCGCGCGATCGTCGCGGCGGCGGCGAGGCCGCAGGCCGCGTTGGCGAGTACGACCGCGGGCGGCGCCACGCGGAGCGGGCGAAGCGCGACCACGACGAGCTGCGCGGCCGGCCGGAAGACGTACTCGCACAGGAGCTCGGTTCCCGGCCGGTGCTTGATCGACCGCTGGAAGAGGTCGTACTGGGCGGCGACGCTCACTATCCTGCGAGCTCCTTCACGGTCGACTCGTCGACCGGTTGCCCGGCGCGGATCAGGTCGCGCGCGGCGTCCACCTTCCCCCAGACGTTCCAGAGCAGGAATCCACGCGGCTGCTGCCTGTCGTTCACGTACGCCACAACGCCCTCGCGGCCCGGCTCCTTCCAGTGCTCGACCGTCGCATGGCGCGAGTCGACCTCGCCGACGGCCTCGTAGCCGAGATCGAACAGGTCCGAGTAGAAGAAGGGCAGATGGTCGTAAGGCGTGTCCGCACCGGCCATGTTGGCGCCGACCGAGTGTCCGTGGGTGCGGGCGTGGTCCTCGTGCTCGACGCGCATATGGGTGCCGAGGGCGGGGACGGGGAAGCGTGCGACGTCACCCGCGGCGAAGACGTCGTCGCGTCCGCCGACACGGCCGTGGTCGTCGACGAGGATGCCGTTGTCGACCGGGAGACCGGACTGCGCTGCGAGCGCCGTGTCGGGCTCGATGCCGAGCCCTGCGACGACGGCCTTCGCACCCTCGAGCCGGGGGTCGCCCGCGGCGACGCGCTCTCCGGTCAGCACCTCGACGCCCTGCTCCCCGTAGTAGTCCGTGACGAAGCTCGAGAGCGCGGCGGGGAAGAGGCGGGCGCAGATCCCGTCGTCCGGGAAGAGCATCGTCACAGCCGCGCCGGTCGACTGCAGCGCCGCGGCGATCTCCGAGCCGATGAAGCCGCCGCCGACGACGACGAAGCGGCCGCCGTCGCTCGAGAGCTCCCGCAGGCGCTGGTAGTCGTCGAACGTACGGAAGTAGACGGCGTCGTCCACGCCGGCGAGCTGCCGCGGGCGGCCGCCGGTCGCGAGCAGGAGACGCTCGTAGCCGTACTCGTCGCCCTGGTCGTCGGTTGCGCTGTGCGCGTCGAGGTCGAGCGAGACGATCCGGCGTCCGAGCCGAAGGTCGACGCCGAGCTCGTCGGTGCCACGCCAGATCGTGCTCTCGTCCTTGCCCTGCCAGAGCGCCTTCGTGAGCGGCGGCCGGTCGTAGGGCGGGTGGCCCTCCGCGCCGACGAGTCCGATCGAGCCGCCGGCGTCGTGCTCGCGGATCCCCCGGCACGCGGCATCGGCGGTCATGCCTCCTCCGACGATCAGGTAGCGGTACGAGCTCACGATGTCTCCTTCCTCGATCGCTTCTTACGAGTGTCGGTCGGTATTTGGACTGTCGGTCCCGAACGTGAGCAGGACGCGGCAGGACGCGTGGCCGTCGAGACATCCTTGCGGCTCGCACGTCACGCTGCACGGTCGGCTTCGCGGGAGGTAGGCGGCGACCAGCCCCATCCACATGCCGCGGTCGACGGAGGCGGCTCCGCGATTCGCGACGACGAGCGGTCGCAGCGGGCAGGTCGGCGTCGTGATCGTGACGCTGTCCTCGGTGGACTCGGTCACGGAGGCCTGGAAACCGAGCTTGCCCAGCGCCGCGCATGCGCGTTCGGCGGCCGAGCGGATGCCCCGAGTGCGGCCGAGGGCGGCGCTCTCGGCGAGGTCGCCGGCGTACGCGACACCGGCCTCGGCAAGGGCGATCTCGCGCCCCTCCGAGGGCACGGCGTCGAGCAGGTGCGCGAGCAGTCGGTCGTAGCGCCGCGCCGGGAACTCGATCGCGCTCGTCTCGGGCGGCACGGCGTACAGCTTGCTGGGCCGTCCCGCCCCGGGCCCGGTCCGGCCCGACCGGCGCGCGAACGAGACGGTGAGCAGTCCGGCGGCGGCAATTCGCTCGAGCCGCGCTCGCGCGACCGTGCGGTGGATCCGGAAGTGCGCCGCGACGTCGTCCGCGCTCACCGGCCGGGCCTGCGAGCGTGCGAACAGGACGATCTCTCGCAGCTCCGGCTGGGCGATGGCCGAGAGGCTGGTCACTAAAAACACTCTAGCACGCTTTAGAACGAATCGGTGCCAGGCACGTGCCAGGCACCGTCGGCTACGCCAGGCTCGCTCCTGAGCCCGAATCGGGGTAGGTTCTCCCGATGGCGACCGCGACGACGGCGGCGGCGCGGCCGCCGAGCGGGCTGACCGAGGCCGAGGCAACGCGGCGTCTCCAGGCGCGGGGTCCCCAGCGGCCCCCGGCGACGAGCCGCTCGTACGCGAGCATCGTCCGGGCCAACGTCTTCACGATCTTCAACTTGATCCTGGCCGTGGCCGGCGCGGTGACGATCGCGTTCGGCGAGTGGCAGGACTCACTGTTTCTCGGGATCCTCTTCTTCAACTCCGCCATCGGGATCGTCCAGGAGGTACGGGCCAAGAAGGCGCTGGACCAGCTGGCCGCGCTCGTGGCTCCGACGGCGACCGTCGTCAGGGACAGCGCGGCGCGGCAGGTGAGCGTCGACAACGTCGTCGTCGGCGACCTGCTCCGCGTCCAGGCCGGCGACCAGATCGTCGCGGACGGGCGGATCGAGACCGCCACCGGCCTTCAGATCGACGAATCGATCCTCACCGGCGAGTCGCGGCCGGTCTTGCGCGCGCCCGGCGATGACGTTCGCTCGGGGTCGTTCGTCGCCGAGGGGATCGGCGAGTTCGAGGTGACCGCGGTCGGCGACCAGAGCTACGCGTCGAAGATCGCCGGCGAGGCGCGGTCGTTTCGCCACCCGCGCTCGCCGCTCGAGCGCGCGCTCAACAAGCTCCTGCTCACGCTCGTCGCGATCATGGTCCCGCTCGGCCTGGTGCTCGGCTACGCGCTCTACCACCGGCACACGAAGGTCGGTGACGCCGTGCCCACCGCGGTTGCCGCGGTCGTCACGCTCGTGCCAGAGGGCCTGATCCTGCTTACCAGCCTGACGTTCGCCGTCGCCGCGCTGCGCATCGCCCGCCGTGGCGCGCTCGTCCAGCAGCTGAACGCACTCGAGTCGCTGGCCTCGGTCGATCTGGTCTGCACGGACAAGACGGGCACGCTCACCGAGCCCGAGCCGAAGGTACTCGAGGACGTGCCGGCGCCGGGGGTGATGAAGGACGAGTTGGAGCGCGCGCTCGGTCGCTACGGCGCGAGCGCCGCCAGCCGCACGTCGACGCTCGATGCCATCCGCTCCGCATTCGCCGCGCCGGCCGAGCATCCGGCGGACGAGGTGCCGTTCTCGTCGAGCCGGCGCTGGAGCGCGGTCGCGCTCGGGAACGACCGGTACGTCCTCGGTGCGCCCGAGCTCTTCCCCCTCGACGGGCTCAAGGAGCGCGCCGAGACCGAAGCGGCACAGGGCCGGCGCGTGGTCGCGATCGGCACGACGACCACCGACCTCGGCGACGTCAGAGCCGAAGAGGGCCCGCCGTCCGACCTGCATCCGCTCGGGATCGTCGTGATCGGGGAGCGCCTGCGGCCGAATGCGCGGGAGACAGTCGAGTACCTGCTCGCCCAGGGCGTCGAGCTGCGCGTGCTCTCGGGCGACCGGCCCGAGACGGTGGCGGCGATCGCCCGCGACGCGGGTGTGCCGGAGAAGGGTCCACCGCTGGACGGCTCAGACCTCCCGACGAGCCGAGCCGCACTCGCGAAGGCCGTGCTCGAGACATCGGTCATCGGTCGGATCTCGCCGGAGGGCAAGAAGAGCGTGGTCGAGGCGCTCACGGCGGCCGGGAAGTACGTGGCAATGATCGGCGACGGCGTCAACGACGTCCCCGCCCTGAAGGCGTCCAGGCTCGGCATCGCGCAGGGTACGGGTTCGCAGATGGCGAGGAGCGTCGCCGACCTCGTGCTCGTCCGCGACGACTTCGGCTCGGTGCCGGACATGGTCGTCGAAGGCCGGAAGGTCCTGCGCAACCTCACGCGTGTCACGAAGCTCTTCATCACCAAGTCGGCGTTCGCGGTCTTCCTCGTGGTCTCGATCGGCCTGACACCGACCGCCTATCCGCTGCTGCCGCGGCACCTGTCGCTGGTCGCCTCGCTCGCGATCGGCATCCCGGCCTTCTTCCTCGCCCTCGCCCCGAGCGCCGGGGAGTTCCGGATCAAAGGCTTCCTGCGGGACATCGCACGCTTCGCCATCCCGGCCGGCACCGCCGCCGGCCTGGGCGTCCTGTCGAGCTACACGTTCGTCATTGACGTGCTCGACCGGCCGCTCGACGAGTCGCGAACCGTCGCCGCCACCGTCCTGCTGATCGTCGGCCTGTACCTGATCCTCGCGCTCGAGTCGACGACGGCGCGCCGCGGCGCCTGGGTGGGGGCGCTCTGCGCGGTGCTCGGAGGCGTGTATGCCCTCGTCCTGATCACGCCGTTCGCGAGGAACTTCTACGCGCTCGCGATTCCGAGCCCGCTCGCCTGGCTTGCGATCGCAGCCGGCGCCGCGCTTGCGATCGGGGGCCTGATCGGGACGGACGACCGCTTCATTCCCGGCTGGGCCGTGGCCCGTTGGGGAAGCGCGAGCGCCTAGAGCGACGCGCGCAGCGTCGCAGCGAGCGTCTCGGCGTCGAACGGCCGGCTCGTGTCCAGCTCGATCAGCTCGCCGTCGAGCTCGAGTGGCCCGTTTCGGCCGGACTCGTATCGCTCGGCGAGCTCGTCGACGCGCAGGCCTGTGAGATGGCCGGGGTGGCGGTCGGGGCGGTTTGCGTAGCGTTCGAGCAGGACCTCCAGCGGGGCGTAGCAATGGATCTGCACGAGCCGGTGTGCCGGCAGCGCCGCGAAGTGACACTCCTGGTCGCCGCGGAAGAAGTTCGCCTCGGCGATCACCGAGCGCCCGGCGGCGAGCACGCGCCGCACGAACAGGAAGACGAGCGGATAGACGGCGCCGCCGAGCCGTTGCGACCACTCGACGTCGCCGACGCCGAGCGTGTCGAACAGCGTCTCCTTGAGCTCGTCCTTCTCGACCAGCGGCAGCTCCAGCCTGCCGGCGAGCTCTCGCGCGAGGGTCGTCTTCCCGGCCGCCGGCATACCCGTCACGACGACGAGCAGCGGCGGACGGGTCATCCGAGGAGCCGCTCGCGGGCGCGGTCGAGCGCGGCCGGGTCCGCGCCGGCGGCGAGGAGGTAGCCGCGCACGTCGCCGTGACGCTCCTCGAGCGCCGTGAGGACGTCCGTCATCACCTGCGGCGGGGAGGACCCGATGCGCAGCCGCAGTGCTCGCTCGCGCTCGTCGGGCGCGGCGTCCGCCCACGGCTCGATCAGCGTGCGGATGTTGTCGCCCGAGAGGCCGTAGTCGGCGGCGATGTCGTCGATCCCGACGCCCGCGAGCCGCAGGAGCATCGCGCACGTGAGACCGGTCCTGTCCTTCCCGGCGTAGCAGTGGACGACCACGCCTCCCGGGGGCGCGTCGGCGACGACCTCGATCGCGCGGGCGAAGTTCGGTGCCAGCGTCTCGGTCATCATCCGGTACGCGGCACGGACGCCCGCCTCGTCGTCGCCTTCGCTGCGCCAGAGGCTGTGGATCTCCTGCTGGTGCCAGTCGTCGAGGGGGACGTGGACGACGTCGACCGGCGGCTCGAGCGGCACGTCGCGGGTGCGCTCGTCGTGGCGGCGCAGGTCGACGACCGTGCGCACGCCGTACTCGACGAGCGCACGCCGTCCCGCCGCTGTCAGGTGCTGCACGCTGTCGGCCCGAACGACGGCGCCGAAGCTCGTCTCGCCGCCCTCCGCGGTCGGATGCCCGCCCAGATCGCGGACGTTGAGGCAGCCCTCCCAGGTGAGGACGCGCTCGGTCAGGAGCCGAGGAGGCGGCGCAGGACGAACGGGAGGATGCCGCCGTGGCGGAGGTAGTCGCGCTCCCGGGGCGTGTCCAGGCGGAGGCGGGCCTGGAAGACCTTGTCGTCGGCGCGCACGGTGACCTCGCTCGCCTCGGCGTTCTCGACGCCTTCGATCGCGAACTCCTCACGGCCGGTCAGGCCGAGCGATGCCGCGCTCTCGCCGTCCATGAACTGCAGCGGCAGGATGCCCATCATCAGCAGGTTCGACCGGTGGATCCGCTCGTAGCTCTCCGCGATCGCCGCGCGTACGCCGAGGAGCAGCGGCCCCTTGGCGGCCCAGTCGCGCGAGGAGCCGGACCCGTACTCCTTGCCGGCGATCACGACGAGCGGAACGCCGTCGGCCAGGTACCGCTTGGACGCGTCGTAGATCGTCATCTCGGAGCCGGTGGGGACGTGCACCGTCCAGGTGCCCTCCGAGCCGGGCACGAGCAGGTTCCGGAGCCGAACGTTCGCGAACGTCCCGCGGACGAGGACCTCGTGGTTGCCGCGCCGTGAGCCGTAGGAGTTGAAGTCCTTGCGCTCGACGCCGTGCTCGACCAGGTACTGCCCGGCCGGGCTGTCCGGCTTGATCGAGCCCGCGGGCGAGATGTGGTCGGTCGTGACCGAGTCGCCGACCATGACGAGGCAGCGTGCGCCCCGGACGTCCTCGACCCTGCCCGGCTCGTGGGACATGCCCTCGAAGTACGGAGGCTGGCGCACGTAGGTCGAGTCCGGCTCCCACGCGAACAGGTCGCCCGCAGGCACGGGCAGCGAGCGCCAGTGCTCGTCGCCCGCGTAGACGTCGCTGTAGCTGTGCGTGAACATCTCGCTGCGGACCGTGCGGGCGATCACCTCTTGCACCTCCTCGGGCGCCGGCCAGATGTCCGCGAGGTACACGTCGTTCCCGTCGCGGTCGCGGCCGATCGGCTCCGTTTCGAGGTCGAGGTCCATCCGGCCGGCGAGCGCGTAGGCGACCACGAGCGGCGGAGAGGCGAGGTAGTTCGCCTTCACCTCGGGGTGGATGCGCGCCTCGAAGTTGCGGTTGCCGGAGAGGACGGCGCACACGACGAGGTCGCCGTCGGCGACGCCTTTCGAGATCGGCTCCGCGAGAGGCCCTGAGTTCCCGATGCAGGTCGTGCAGCCGTAGCCGACGAGGTTGAAGCCGAGCTGCTCGAGCGCGGGCGTGAGGCCGGCCGCGTCGTAGTAGTCCGTGACGACCTTGGAGCCGGGCGCGAGGCTCGACTTCACCCACGGCTTGCGCATGAGGCCACGCTCGACCGCCTTCTTCGCCAGCAGGCCGGCGGCGATCATCACGGACGGGTTGGAGGTGTTCGTGCAGCTCGTGATCGCGGCGATCACGACGGCTCCGTGCTCGAGCTCGAACGTCTCGCCGTCCAGCTCGACCTCGACTCCGCCCGGCCGCTCCGCGACGGCGATCGCCTGGACGTCGAGCTCTGCCGGTAGCTCAATCTGTGCTGCCACGTGGACGTCCTCGTGGCCGGGCGCCTGCTCGGAGACGGGATCGCTGGCCGGGAAGGTGTCGGCGACGCCGGCGTCGTGCGCGTTGCCGTAGTCGACGCCGAACGTCGGCAGCTCCTCGAGAAATGCCTGCTTCGCCCGCGCGAGCGGCACGCGGTCCTGCGGGCGGCGCGGCCCCGCGAGGCTCGGCTCGACGGTGGAGAGGTCCAGCTCGACGACCTGCGAGTAGTCCGGCTCGCCGTCGGCCGGGTCGTGCCAGAAGCCGTTCTCCTTGCAGTAGGCCTCGACGAGCTGGACGCGGTCGGCGGGCCGGCCCGTCAGGCGCAGGTACTCGACCGTGCGCTCGTCGACCGGGAAGAAGCCGCACGTCGCGCCGTACTCGGGAGACATGTTCCCGATCGTGGCGCGGTCGGCGAGTGGCAGCGCGGCCAGGCCCTCGCCGAAGTACTCGACGAACTTCCCGACCACGCCCACCTTCCTGAGGATCTGCGTGACCGTGAGGACGAGGTCGGTCGCCGTCGCGCGCTCGGGCAGCGCGCCGACGAGCTTGAAGCCGACGACCTGCGGCACGAGCATCGAGATCGCCTCGCCGAGCATCGCCGCCTCGGCCTCGATCCCGCCCACGCCCCAACCGAGCACGCCGAGCCCGTTGACCATCGTCGTGTGCGAGTCGGTGCCGACGAGCGTGTCCGGGAAGGCCTGCACGCGACCGCCGACCTCCCGCACCTCGATCACGCGGGCGAGGAACTCGAGGTTGACCTGGTGGACGATGCCGGTCGAGGGCGGGACGACGGAGAAGTTCTCGAACGCCTGCTGACCCCAGCGCAGGAACGCGTAGCGCTCCCGGTTCCGCTGGAACTCGATCTCGGTGTTGCGGAAGAGCGCGAGCGGGCTTGCGTAGACGTCGACCTGCACCGAGTGGTCGATGACGAGCTCGGCCGGGAGCTGCGGGTTGATGCGGGCGGGGTCGCCGCCGAGGTCGCGCATCGCGTCGCGCATCGCGGCGAGGTCGACGACCGCCGGCACGCCGGTGAAGTCCTGGAGCAGGACGCGGGCGGGCGTGAAGCCGATCTCCCTCGAGGGCTCGTCGGTCGCGCGCCAGCCGCGGACGGCCTCGGCGTCCTCCGCGCTGCTCGTCCGCAGCACGTTCTCGAGCAGGATCCGCAGCGAGAACGGGAGGTGCGAGACGTCGCCGAGCTGCCAGACCGCGTAGTCGACGCCGCCGACGGAAAGCGTTGTCGCGTCAGCGGACATGCCTCGATTCAATCAGAACGACGGTGCGCAGCCGGACGCTGCGGTGGGCGTTACGGCGCGCTGAGGTTCTTGACCAGCGCAGCGGTTGCCGTGGCGCCCTTGGCCGTCAGCTTGACGACGAGGCGGAGCTTCGTCCCGCGCTTGACGTTCGGGGGAACCGTGAACACGGACTGGTCCGTCGTCGGCTGGTCGAGGTTGAGGTTGCCGGTCGTCGCCTTGTGTGACCCGATGAGGTGGGTGCCGCTGAAGAGGCGGATGTCAACCGTGACGTGATTCACGTTCGCCTTCACGCCGAGCAACGCCAGGAACTGCCGGCCTGCCCATTGCAGCTTCAGTGACTGCACCGTGACGGCTCCCCGGATCGTGAGCTTCGCAACCGGCGTGAAGAGGTCGCCGGGCGCCGCGCCGGGCGTCGTGTCCACCGAGCCCACGTGCCAGAAGTACGTCCCGGCGGGGAGCGGCCTGATCGGCGACCAGCTCGTGGCATCCGGCTGGAGATCGTCCTCGTCGACGAGATCGGCCGTGACGAACTCGCCGTTGGCGGCCAGCTTCGGCGACTTGGCGATCGTGATCGAGTCGGACACCTCCGGCACGGCGACGCGCCAGCGGAACGTCGGATGGGTCGCGGTCGTCGAGCTGCCCGGAGCGGGCGAGAGCGGTGTGGGCGCGGCGCCGACCGCGGCGGCGAGAACTGCGGCCGTGACGGCGACGGCTGCCAGCAAGCTGAGCCTCATGGTTCCGGCATCGGCCGGGAATCCTCGTCGGCGGATGCCTCGAACGGGTGCGTTAGCGTCCTGGACGTGACCGGTCTCGAGCTCCTCGCCGAGCACCTCGAGCGCTTCAACGCGGGCGTGCGCTCAGGCGACTTCGGGCCGATGCTGGAGCTGTTCGCGGACGACGCGGAGCTCGCCTTCGAGGGCGTCCCCGTCGGGCCGTTCCACGGGTACGACGCGATCGCGGCCGCCTATCGCGACCGGCCGCCCGACGACGAGATCGAGGTGCTCGACGCGGCTGAGGCAGGCGACGAGGTGCTGGCGCGCTACGCATGGCTGCGCGACGAGGGCCGTGCGGCGGGCGACCTGCGGCTCACGCGTGCGGGCGACCGGATCGCGCGGCTCGTCGTCACCTTCGACGCCGCGTGACGAGTACGATCCGCGCCGTGGTCGAGTTCACGCTCGACGGGAAGCGCGTCTCGGCCCCGGAGGGCGAGCTGCTGGTGCACGCCGCCGCGCGGGTCGGGACGTTCATCCCGACGCTCTGCCACGACGACAAGCTCGATCCCTACGGCGGCTGCCGCATGTGCCTCGTCGACCTCGAGGGCGCGCCGCGGCCGGTGCCTGCCTGTGCCCAGCGCGTGCGCGAGGGCATGGTCGTCTCGACGAACGGCGAGAACGGGGCGCTGCGGAAGACGCTGACGGAGATGCTGCTCGCCGAGCACCTGAGCCCGAACCCGGGCGGTCGGCCGAACGAGCTCGTCGACCTGGCCGAGGAGCTCGACGCGCAGGCGCCGTTCCTCCTGCCGGATGCGACCCGCGAGCCGTACGAGGACCGCAACCGGCTGATGGGCTACGACCCGGGTGCCTGCATCCTGTGCAACCGCTGCGTCCGCTACACGCAGGAGATCATGCAGTGCTCGGCGCTCGTGTTCGAGGGGCGGGGTGCCGAGGCCCGTGTCGTGCCGACGCACGGCCACTCGTGGCTCGACACCGAGTGCGAGCTCTGCGGTGGCTGCCTCTCCGTGTGCCCGACGGGGGCGATCCACGAGCAGTTCCTCGGCGGAGCGCCGGCCGGTCACGAGCATGCGCTCGTCAAGACGAAGACGACGTGCACGTTCTGCGGAGTCGGTTGCCAGATCGACCTCAACGTCGACCCGGAGACCCGGCGGATCGTCAAGGTCACGTCCGATCCGGGCTACGTCTCGAACGACGGCAACCTCTGCGTCAAGGGCCGCTTCGCGTTCAACTTCGTTCACCACCCTGACCGGCTGACCCGCCCGCTCGTCCGCGGCGAGGACGGCGAGCTCCACCCGGCCGACTGGGACACGGCTCTCCGGGCCGCGGCCGAGGGACTGTCCCTCGTCCGTGAGCGCCACGGCCCGCAGTCGATCGGCATCCTCGCCTCGGCGCGCCTGACGAACGAGGAGAACTACCTGCTGCAGAAGCTGGCGCGGGGGGTGATCGGGACCAACTCGATCCACTCCTGCGAAGCCACCTGACACGCGCCGACTCTTTACGGCCTGGTCAGGTCGTTGGGCAGAGGGGCAAGCACCAACTCGATCCCGGAGATCGAGGACTGCCGCTTCCTGCTCGTGATCGGCTCGAACACGACCGAGGCGCACCCGGTGCTCGCGCTGCGGATGAAGAAGGCGGTGCGCAAGGGCGCGACGCTCGTCGTTTGCGACCCGCGCAAGATCTGGCTGACGAAGATCGCCAAGCGCCACCTGCAGCTGCGGCCGGGCAGCGACGTCTGGCTGATCAACGCGATGCTGCACGTGATCTTCGAAGAGGGCTTGCAGGACGACGCCTACATCGCGGAGCACACCGAGGGCGTCGAGGACGTGAGGCGGATCGTCGAGCGCTACACGCCGGAGGCGGCCGAGCAGGTCACGGGGGTGCCGGCCGAGGACATCCGCGCCACGGCGCGGGAGTACGCGACCGAGCGGCACGCGGCGGTCTTCTACACCCTCGGGATCACCGAGCACGCCTGCGCCGTCGACAACATCTGGTCGCTCTCCAACCTCGTCCTCGCGACCGGCCACCTGGGCTACGAGTCGACCGGTCTGAACGCGCTGCGCGGCCAGAACAACGTCCAGGGGCTGAACGACTCCGGCGCCAACCCGGCGTACTACCCCGGTTACCAGTCCGCCGACGACCCCGAGGTGCGCGCGAAGTTCGCCGCGGCCTGGGGCGTGGACGTCCCCGAGACGCCGGGCTACCGGCTCGACCAGATCATCTCCGGGCTCCACGACGGACGGACGAAGGCGCTCTACCTGGTCGGCGAGAACCCCGGGCACACCGAGCCGAACGCCAAGCACGTCGACGAGGGCTTCGAGCACGTCGAGTTCGTGGTCGCGCAGGATCTGTTCCTGAACGAGCTGACCGAGAAGCACGCAGACGTCGTCTTCCCGGCGTCGAGCTTCGCGGAGAAGGACGGGACGTTCACGAACACGGAGCGCCGCGTGAACCGTGTGCGTGCCGGCGTGCCCTGCCCGGGCGAGGCGCGGGTCGACCGCGACATCGTCGTCCAGCTCGCGCGGGCGATGGGCGCTTCGTGGCCCGAGTACGCGGACGCCGAGTCGGTCTGGAACGAGCTCGCCGACCTGTGCCCGAACTGGTACGGCATCCGCTACGACCGGCTCGAGGAGCAGGGCATCCAGTGGCCGTGCCTCGATCGAGACGACCCGGGCTCGAAGATCCTGCACGCGCCGCGACCGGCGCGGCCGAACGGGAGAGGCAAGCTCTGGCCCGTCGAGTACCAGCCGCCGATCGAGCTCCCCGACGCCGAGTACCCGCTGACGCTCTCGACCGGCCGCACGCTCTATCACTACAACTCGGCGACGATGACGATGCGCGAGGCCGGGATCACCGACAAGCAGGTGGACCCGTTCTTCGAGATCTCGCTCGAGGACGCGTCCGCGCTGGGTCTGGCCGAGGGCGACTGGGCCCGGCTCGTGTCGCGCCGCGGCGACCTCGAAGCACGGGCGTCGATCTCGGATCGCGTCTACCCGGGCCTCGTCTGGATGGCGCTCCACTTCGCGCAGGCGAAGGTGAACTGGCTGACGCACGACGTCGGCGACCCGCTGATCGGCACGCCCGAGTACAAGGTCAGCGCGGTGCGCGTCGAAGCGCTCGCTTGACGCCCATACCGAGCGGTGATACGAAGCCTGCTCCGAAGGGGGCAGAGAGTGAGGCAGGCGAGGGTTGTTCTTCCGCTGGTCGTGGCGGCAGCCGTGCTGGCTGTTCCGAGCGCGATCGGCGTCGTCGGTAGCGACACGATCACGACGATCGCCGGCAGCGGCGCGCCCGGCTTCTCGGGTGACGGCGGCCAGGCGACATCGGCGCAGCTGGTTTTGCCGTACCGCGTCGCCGCCGACTCCTCGGGGAACGTCTACATCGCCGACCAGGGCAACAGCCGCGTCCGCAAGGTCACTCCCGCCGGAACGATCGCGACGGTTGCCGGCACGAGCACGGCGGGCTACTCGGGCGACGGCGGGCAGGCGATCTCGGCGCAGCTGAAGACTCCGATCGGCGTTGCGGTCGACGCGGCCGGGAACCTCTTCATCGCAGACAGCCTGAACTACCGTGTCCGCAAGGTCACGGCCGACGGCAACATCACGACCGTCGCCGGCACCGGCACGGCGGGCTACTCGGGCGACGGCGGGCAGGCGACGTCAGCGCAGCTGTCCCTCGTCTACGGCCTCGCCGTGGATGGAGGCGGCAACGTCTTCATTGCGGACTCGGGCAACCACCGCATCCGCAGAGTCGCCGCGGACGGGACGATCACGACCATCGCCGGTACCGGGACGGCCGGCTTCTCGGGGGACGGCGGTCAGGCGACCTCGGCTCAGCTCAACTTGCCCGTCGACGTCGACCTCGACGCGGCCGGCAACGTCTACATCGCCGACTTGGCCAACCAACGGGTTCGCCGGGTGAGCACCGACGGCACGATCACGACGTTCGCCGGGACAGGAACGGCCGGCTTCTCGGGCGACGGCGGGCCGGCGACAGCCGCGAAGCTCAATGGCCCTTACGGCGTCACGGTGGATCGCGGAGGCAATGTCTACATCGCCGACGGGGACAACTCCCGCGTCCGTAAGGTGACGCCGGGCGGGACGATCACGACGGTAGCCGGGACCGGGTCTGTCGGCTTCTCCGGCGACGGGGGACCGGCCAGCGCGGCCCAACTCAACATTCCGGTCGACGTCGACGCGGATCCGAGCGGAAACGTCATCGTTTCCGACTTCGCGAACAACCGGGTGCGCAAGATCGCCAACCGGGCGCCCTCCGCCTCGTTCACCGCGAGTCCCGAGAGCGGCCGCTCTCCGCTGGCCGTCAGCTTCGACGCGTCGGCATCCACCGACTCCGACGGACAGGTCGCCGCGTACGCCTGGGACTTCGGCGACGGCGGCACCGCGACGGGGGCGACCGCGAACCACTCGTACGCTCAGGCCGGCACCTTCACGGCGAAGCTCACGGTCACCGACGACGCCGGCGCGACGGCGACCGCAACCAAGACGATCACGGCGACAGCCCCCCCGAAGCCCAAGCCCAAACCGAAGCCGAAGCCGAAGCCGAAGCTGAGTGTGAGCCAGTTCTCGGTCGTAAAGGCCACGGCCGGCAAGTCGTTCACGGCCTCCTTCACGGTCAAGAGTGCCGGCAAGGGCGTCAAGGGGTCGCTCTCGTGCACGGCCAAGCTCGAGGGGAAGCCGTTCGGCACAACACACCGGTCGACGGCCGCGAGCGGCGTGGCGAGCTGTACCTGGAGCCTTCCCCGGTCGGCCAAGGGTGACAACTTCACGGGCACGATCGCGGAGAGCTACAAGGGCGTGAGGGTCAGCCGCTCCTTCTCCGTCAAGGTGGCCTGACCGAACACCCACAGGCGCCGGAAGGGCTGCCGACTACGATCCCGGCGTGAAGATCCGCGCCGCCGTTCTGGAGGAGTTCGGGCAGCCGCTCGCCGTCCAGGAGGTCGACCTCTCCGAGCCGAAGGCCGGAGAGGCGCTCGTCCGGCTCGCGGCCTGCGGCGTCTGCCACACCGATCTCTACACCGCCTCCGGCGCCGATCCCACCGGCTACGCGCCGTGCGTCCTCGGCCACGAGGGGGCCGGCGTGGTCGAGCGCGTGGGCGAGGGCGGCCGCGGGCTCGTCGCGCCCGGCGACCACGTCGTCACGCTCTTCGCGCCGGAGTGCGGCGAATGCGTCCACTGCCGCAGCCCGCGGACGAACCGCTGCGTCGCGATCCGCGACCAGCAGGGGCTCGGCTATCTGCCCGACGGCACGGCCCGGCTCGCGCGGAACGGCGAGCCGCTGCGCCACTTCATGGGCACGTCGACGTTCGCCGAGTACGCCGTCATCCCCGAGATCGCGCTCGCGAAGGTCGATCCCGAGGCGCCGCTCGCCGGCTGCGCGCCGTTCGCCTGCGGGCTTTCGACCGGCATCGGCGCCGCGCTCTACACGGCCCACGTCGAGCCCGGCTCGACCTGCGTCGTCTTCGGCTGCGGCCTCGTCGGCCTCGGCTGCGTGATCGGCTGCCGGCTCGCGGGCGCCGAGCGGATCGTCGCGATCGACCTCTCGGAGGAACGGCTCGCCGAGGCGCGCCACCACGGCGCCACCGACACGCGTGCTGCCGCCGACGACACGGTCGACTGGATCCGTGGCGAGACCGGCGGGTTCGGCGCCGACTACACCTTCGAGGCGACCGGGAACGTCGCCGTCATGCGCCAGGCGGTCGAGTCCGCGCGCGAGGCCTGGGGCCTCGCGACGATGTGCGGCGTCGCCGGCAAGGGGGAGACGCTCGACCTCGTGCCACGGCTCCTGATCACGGGCCGTCGCGTCGCCGGCACCTCCTTCGGCGGGGTCAAGGGCCGCACGCAAGTGCCGCAGCTCGTCGACCGCTGGCTGGCGGGCGAGATCGACGTCGACCGGCTCGTCACGAGTCGCATCGCCCTCGACGACGTGAACGAGGCCTTCCACGCCATGGAGCGCCAGGAAGGCATCCGCACCGTGATCGAGTTCCACTGATGGGCGGTTCGCTCGCTCCGTCGGCCGTCGAGTCGCTGTTGACGGGGCGCTTTGGCCGGCCGTATCGCTACGAGGAAGAGACAGAGACCACGCAGGTGCTCGTCGGTGCGGACGACCCGGAGGGCGCCGTCGCCGTGGCCGACGTGCAGACGGCGGGTCGCGGTCGGCTCGGCCGGCGCTGGACGGCTCCGGGTGGCACGGCGATCCAGCTCTCGGTGCTCCTGCGGCCGCCGGAGGGCGCACCGATCCAGCAGCTCTCGCTCGTCGGCGGCCTGGCCGTGGCCGAGGCGGTGGAGGCTGCCCTCGACCTCTCGGCGCAGATCAAGTGGCCGAACGACGTGATGGTCGACCGGCGCAAGGTCGCGGGCCTGCTCGCCGAGGCGCACGACGGGATCGTCGTGCTCGGGATCGGGCTGAACGTGAACCAGACCCGCGACGAGCTTCCGGCGGACGCGCGCGTGCCGGCGGCGTCGCTTCGCACCGTCGACGGCGTCGCCCGCGATCGCGCGCCGCTGGTCGCCGACCTGCTCGTCCGGCTCGAGCGGCACTACGACGCCTGGGTGACGGGCGGCCTGAACGCCGTCTTCGACGGCATCGGCTCGCGTGACTTCCTACGTGGCCGCCGCGTCTCGGTCGACGGCCTCGAGGGCGTGGGCGGCGGGCTCGACCGGCAGGGCCGCCTCCTCGTCGACGGGCGCGCCGTCGAGTCGGGCGAGGTCGAGCTCGTCGGCTGAGCGCCGGGCAGGCTCGGGCGCCGCGTGGCCCGCGGCCGACAGCGACGGCAGCCAGTCGAGCCATCGCGGCAGGTACCAGTTCCAGTCGCCGAGCAGCTTCATCCCGGCCGGCAGCAGGACGGCGCGGACGATCGTGGCGTCCAGGAACACGGCGATCGCGAGGCCGACGCCCATCTGCTTGATGTCGAGCGAGCGGAGCGAGGCGAACACGGCGAACACGGCCACCATGACGACGGCCGCGCTCGTCACCGTCCCTGCCGTCGCCTTCACCGCGCGCTCGACCGCCTGCTCGGTCGGCATGCCCGCGTCCACGAGCTCCTTGACCCGGCTCAGGATGAAGATGTGGTAATCCATCGACAGGGCGAACAGGACGACGAACAGGAACATCGGCAGCCACGACACGACCGCGCCGTTCGAGTGGAACCCGAGGATCCCCTCGGCCCAGTGGTTCTGGAAGATCAGCACCAGCGCGCCGTAGGCGGCGAACACCGAAACCAGGTTGAGCAGGATCGCCTTGATCGGGATCACGATCGAGCGGAATGTGAGCAGGAGCAGGCAGAACGCGAGTCCGAGCACGAACGCGAAGATGATCGGTGCACGGCTCTTCATCTGGTCGTTGAAGTCCTTCGTTCCGGCGGTGATGCCGGTCACGGCCGTCTCGACGCCCGGAACCTTGCCGAGCGTGGCCGGGATCAGCGTTCGGCGCAGGAGCTGGAGCGCGTGATCAGAGCTCGCGTCGCTGCCGTTTCCGACGAGAGGGATGTTGATCCGCGCCACGGTGCCGTCCGGGCTGATCGTGGCGGAGACGGGAAGCTTCATGTAGGGCGTCGCGAGCGCCCGGCGGACGAGTTGCTCGCCGGCCGCGACGACCTGCGGCGCACGCACGTTCGGCGCCTTGACGACGACCTCGGCCGGGGTCTGCGCGCCGGGGAACGCCGCCTGGATGTCGCTGTAGGCCCTGATCACCGGAAGGCTCCGCGGTAGGTCGGTGTAGCTGAGGAGGCGGGTGTGCATCCCGAGGGCCGGGATCGCGAGCGCGAGCAGGCCCGCGGCCGCGGCGCAGAGCGCGAGCGCCGGTCTCCGCATCACCGCCGAGACGACGGCGCCCCAGAAGCGGGACTCGCCGTCTGCGCGGACGAACCGCGACACGTACGGGATCCGCCCGCGGTCGACACGGTCCTCGAGCTTCGACAGCAGCGCCGGGAGAATCGTGAGCGAGCCGACGATCGCGACCGAGATCATGATCATCGTCCCGATCCCGATCGACGTGAAGACGGGGTTGCCGGCGAGCAGCATCCCGGCCATGGCGATCAACACGGTCAGGCCCGAGACGAGCACGGCCTGGCCGGACGTGGCCGCCGTCACGCGCAGCGCCTCGCGTGGAGGCCGGCCGCGCCGTCGCTCCTCCCGCTCACGCCGCAGGTAGAACAGCGAGTAGTCGACGCCGACCGCCATGCCCATGAGCAGGATCACCGAGTTGGTCGCGTCCGACGATCCCTGCAGGTGGCTGACGAGGGCGCTGACGCCGAGCGCTCCCAGGAAGCCCGTGAACGCGAGCCCGACGGGCAGGAGCGCAGCGACGAGTGCGCCGAACGCGAACAGGAGGATGACGAGCGTGATCGGCACCGTGAGCTGCTCGGCCTTGCGGAAGTCGTCGCCGACCGTCTTGTTCAGGACGTGCGCCGAGCTCGCGAGGCCGAACTCCTCGATCGTGATGCCGGGATGGGCCTTCTGCTCGGCCGCGACCGCGTCGAGGATCGGCTGGACGTGGCTCCGCGCGACCTGGCTCACCTCGCGCATCTCGAACTGCACGAGCGCGGAGTGGCGGTCCCTGGACACGAGGCCGCGCTGGGCCGGGTCGAGCGGCGAGCGGATCAGGTCGATGACCGGGAACGCGCGCAGGCGCCCCTCGACGTCACGGATCGCCTTGCGGAACGCGGGCGATCCGACGGTGAGGGTCGGGCTCTGGACGAGCACCTCCTCGGTCGCCTTCTGCGTGAAGTTCGCGTGCTTGAGGATCGACTGCGCGCGCGCCGTCTCGCCCGAGCCGGTGTCGGCGTCGGCGAGCTTGACCGTGCCGGCCGCGTTCCCGAGGAAGTAGAAGATCGCGGCGAAGCAGATCCAGGCGACGAACGCGGTCTTCCAGTGGGCGGCGCTCCAGCGCCCGGCACGCTCCGCGAGGTTCACGGGGCCAGTCTGCCGCGCGCTCAGCCGCTGACGGCGTAGAACCCGGTGGCGATGCGCATCACCTTCCCCTTGGCGAAGACGATCAGGTACCCGTCAGGCGTCGTCGTCACGAACGATCCTGGCGCGATGCGGCGCAACGACTCCGGCGGCTCGGGCAGCGTCGCGAACGCCGTGCGCGTGCCGCTGGCCGTGTCGACGCTCGCCATCCGCTGCTTCCCGATGCAGCAGTTCGCGAGCGCGACGAGCGTCCCGTCGCCGAGGAACACCGGGGCCGTCAGGCCGGGAAGCAAGGATTGCGAGTCGACGTCAGTGGCTGCCTCGACGTCGACGATCCGGACGCCGTCGTGGAAGGTCCGCGAGTCACGGTCGACGAGCGCGAGCTCCCGCCCGCCCGGTGCCCAGTTGAGCAGCACATCCGGCGGTGTGCTCCACGACGTCCTGTGGCTGAAGGGAATGACCCGTGTCGACCCGGTCGCGAGGTCACGGACGGCGACGCCCGTGCGATACAGGGTGTCGTCCCGGAAGGCGACCGCGTAATAGGCGAGCGTGCCGCCGCCAGGGCTCAGGGCCGGACTTCCGCCCGCTCCGAGACGGCGTGCCCGGCCGCTCGCGAGGTCGATCTCGTAGAGCGACGGCACCTCCACGGGGCGCACGGCCACGAACGCGTGGCGGCGGTCGGCTGCCAGCTCGACGCCCTGGCAGCAACCGGCCGGGCGGACGTGGATCCGCCGGAGCACATGGCCGGCGCGGTCGAGCACGGCCAGGTCGCCGTGCCGGTCGGCCGCGAGCAGGGCTCCGGATGGGACGACCGGCGTGGCGCCGCCTCGGCCGCCGGCGACGGGAGCCAGGAGCAGAAGCGCGCAGGCTGCCAGAGCGAGCGTTGTCCCCCTCACGGCTCGAGGGTGAGGGGTATGTCGACCCGGTTGATGCGCGAGCCGTCCTTCGCCGACACCTCGAACACGGTCAGCGTGCCGTCCTGCGTGCTCGGGACCGCGAACGGGATCGTGACGTCGAACGTCCCGCGAACGCCGCTTCCGGATGTGGCCGTGACGAAGTGCTTCGCCAGCACCTTGCCTGCGGCGTCCTTCAGCTCGTACTGGAACGTGGCCTCGAACGTGTTCGCCGTGCCGGCGAGCCTGAGCCGACCGGCGACTCGCTCGAACGGCAACGGAAGCTCTGCCAGGATCGCAGGGGTCACGTCCTCGAAGTCGTTGCGCGTGTACCGCTTGCCGTTCACGACCACCGTCTGCCGCCCGGGGAACTGGGTGAGCGTGTAGACGGCCTGGGCGAGCGCGACCCCGGCGAGTGGCTTGGAGCTCAGACTGAGCAGACCGTCGTTGCCGATGCCGATCGTCCCACCGCTCGCCGGCTCGCCGAGCGACGTGGTCAGCCCGATCCCGGTCTCCTGTTCCGTCGGCCCTTTCAGGAGTTCCGTGTACGCGGCGGTCGCGACGGCCTTCGTCTTCGGCACCGTGCGCTCGACCGGTTGCACCTTCCCGTTCTGCAGGAAGTAGACGCGGAAGCTCGTGGTCCCGGCCGAGGTGGTCGCCGTGGGCGTCGTCGACGTGCTCGTCGTCGCCGAGGTCGCGGTCGTCTTCGTTCCGCCGCCGCCTCCGCACGCGGCTGCGACGAGTACCAGGGCGATCGGCGACAATCGCAGGATGCGGCCGGTCATCGGGATCACAGCGTATGCCGAGGAGGCGACGTGGGGTGTCTGGACGCTGCCGGCCGCGCTGATTCCGCTCTCGTACGTGCGCTCGGTCGAGCAGGCCGGGGGCCGCGCTCTGCTCGTCCCGCCTTCCGAGGACGGCGTCGAGGAGACGCTCGACCGGCTGGACGGGATCGTCTTCTCGGGTGGTGCCGACATCGACCCGGGCGCCTACGGCGCCGACGCCCATCCGACCACGCTCGGCACGCGGCCGGGGCGTGACAGCGCGGAGCTCGCCCTGCTCGTGGCGGCGCTCGAGCGTGACATGCCCGTGCTGGCCGTCTGCCGCGGGTCGCAGGTGCTGAACGTGGCACTTGGCGGCGACCTCGAGCAGCACGTCCCCGAGCGGGTCGGCCACGAGGGTCACCGCGAGGTGCCCGGCACCTTCTCGGAGCACGGCGTCGACGTGGTGCCGGGCACCGTGCTGGCACCGCTGATCGGCGACCGGACGACGGTGAAGTCGCACCACCACCAGGGCTACGGCCGTCTCGGCGACGGCCTGCGCGAGGCCGCGCGGGCGGACGACGACACCATCGAGGCGATCGAAGATCCCTCTCGCCGGTTCGCCGTCGGCGTCCTCTGGCACCCCGAGGAGGGCGAGGATCTGCGCCTGTTCGAGGAGCTCGTCGAGCAGGCCCGCGCGTACCGCGGTGACCTCTAGCCGAGCCGATAGGCTCGGAAGATGGCGTCGAAAGGCATCGAAGCGGCCGGTCTCGCCCGCGAGTTCAAGGGCGGCGTGCTGGCGGTGGCGGGCATCGATCTCAGCGTCGCCGAGGGCGAGATCTACGGGTTCCTGGGCCCGAACGGCGCCGGGAAGTCGACCACCGTGCACATGCTGACGACCCTGCTGCCGCCGAGCGCCGGCAGCGCGACGGTGGCCGGATTCGACATCGTCCACGAAGGCCCGAAGGTGCGGAAGGCGATCGGGGCGGCACTGCAGGAGGCGGCGCTCGATCCGATGCTGACCGCCCGCGAGCACCTGCGCCTGCAGACGGCGCTCCATGCCGTGCCGCGTGAGGAGCGGAAGCCGCGCGGCGACGAGCTGCTCGAGCGGGTCGGCCTGACCGGCGCCGCCGACCGAAAGGTGCGGACGTACTCGGGCGGGATGAAGCGCCGGCTCGACCTGGCGCTCGCGCTCGTGCACCGCCCTCGCCTCCTGTTCCTCGACGAGCCGACCACCGGCCTCGACGTGCAGTCGCGAACAGCGCTCTGGCAGGAGGTCGCCCAGCTCGCGAAGGAGGACGGCGTCACGGTCTTCCTGACGACGCAGTACCTCGAGGAGGCGGACGTCCTCTGCGACCGGGTGGGAATCATCGACCACGGCAAGATCGTCGCGGAGGGCTCGCCGGCCGAGCTGAAGGCGTCGATCGCACGGCCGACGGTGGACGTCGTGCCGCTCGACCACGAGCAGCGCCACCGCGTCGCCGACGTGCTGGCGCAGTTCGGCGACCTCACCCAGGCCTCGCCGCACGGCGTCGCCGTGCGCCTGGCAGGCGACGAGTTCGGGCTCGCAGACGTCGTGCGGGCGCTCGACGCCGAGGAGCTCCATGTCGAGCAGCTGCAGCTGCACGCGCCGAGCCTGGACGACGTGTTCCTCGCCAAGACCGGGCGGACGCTCGAGGGTGCCGAACAGGAGCAAGAGGCCGAGCTCGTCCCGTGAGTGCCGCTCGGAGTCAGATCGTCAATCTGGCCCGGCGGAGCGTCCTCCGCACCATGCGCCAGCCGGCGTACGTGATCCCGCCGCTCGTCTTCCCGACCCTGCTCGTGACGGTGAACGCCGCCGGCCTGCGCCCCTCGACCATGCTGCACGGCTTCCCGACCAGCTCGTTCCTCGCCTTCGCGATCGCCGTCCCCTTCATCCAGGGTGCGCTGTTCTCGACGATGAACGCCGGCACCGAGCTGGCCCGCGACATCCAGACCGGCTTTCTGAACCGCCTTGCGCTGACGCCGATGCGGAACAGCTCGCTCCTCATCGGTCACCTGGCCGGGGTGATGGTGCTCGGGATGATCCAGGCGGTCTTCTACATCTGCTTCGCGCTCGTGGTCGGCGTGCGCTTCTCGGCGGGCGTCGGCGGCGCGTTCGTGATCCTCGTGCTGGCCAGTCTGATCGCGGCCTCGTTCGGCATGCTCGGCGCCTTCCTGGCGCTGCGGACCGGCTCCGGCGAGGCGATCCAGGCGACGTTCCCGGTCCTGTTCGTCTTCCTGTTCATCTCGTCG
Source organism: uncultured Actinomycetes bacterium (assembly GCA_963765295.1). Lineage (GTDB taxonomy): Bacteria > Actinomycetota > Thermoleophilia > Gaiellales > Gaiellaceae > PALSA-612. The sequence continues at coordinate 492,460 of CAVXVO010000004.1, read as the reverse complement.
ATGAACACGCCGCGCAACCTGATCGCGGTGCAGTGGTTCCGCATCGCCGCCTCGATCAATCCGGTCTCGTACCTGATCGAGGGCGTGCGCAGCCTCGTGATCACGGGCTGGGACGCGCAGGCGCTCGGCCTCGCCTTCGCGTTCACGTTCGCGATCGGCGGCATCTCGGTGATGCTCGCCTCATGGGCGCTCGGGCAGAGGATGGCGCGGACGTGACCCGCGACGGGTTCCGCTCCTATCGCTCGGTCGCGCTCGGAGTCGCCTGGCGGACGGCGCACAACGCCCTGACGACTCCGAACCTCGTGATCCCCTCGATCGCGTTCCCGCTCCTCTTCTTCATCGCGTTCGCCGGCGGGCTCTCGCAGCTCTCGCACCTGCCGGGCTTCACCTTCCCGCAGGGGTATACGGCGTTCCAGTTCGTGTTCGTGATCCTCCAGTCGGCCGCGTTCGGCGGCGTCTTCACCGGCTTCGGGATCGCGCGCGACTTCGAGTACGGCTTCGCGCGTCGGTTGATGCTGGCGGCGCCGAATCGCAGCGCGATCGTGGTCGGTTACGCCGTGGCTGCCGTCATCCGCTGGGTCGTCGTTGCGGCGCTGCTGACGGCGGTCGCCTTTGCCGTCGGGATGAAGGTCGGCGGAGACGGCGTGGAGCTCGCCGGCCTGTACGGGGTCGCCCTGATCGTGAACGTCGTGACGCTGTGCTGGTCGGCCGGCCTGGCGATGCGGATCCGGTCGATCCAGGCCGGGCCCGCGATGCAGATGCCGGTCTTCCTGGCGCTGTTCTTCGCGCCGGTCTACGTGCCGCTCGCGCTGCTGAGCGGGTGGATCCACGTGGTCGCGCAGGGGAACCCGGTGACGTACTTCCTCGAGTCGGGCCGGAGCTTCGTCTCGGGAGACTCGACCTATGCGGCCCTGGCCTTCGGCACCGCCCTCGGTCTGGCCGCCCTCCTGGGGCTCTGGGCGATGCGAGGGTTGAGAAGGGCCGAGGCTGCCGGCGGTTGAGGCATGGGGGAAACGGCCGGTTTCCCCCATGAGCCCCCTTCCCCTTGCGGTAGCGTTTCCGGCCGCTCGAGCTACGCCCGGGCAGAGCCCGGACTTCGCGGCGGCTGCATGTGCGTGAGATGGCGCCGCGACGCTGATGTGGCCGGCTAGGACGTGTTCAGCAGGCCGGCGTCGATTGCGGCCACGAGGCCCGCGACGACGCCGCAGCGGGTCGCGAAGCTCGCCGTCTCGACGTACTCCGCCGGTGAGTGGTCGTCCCCGCCGACCGGGCCCAGCCCGTCCAGCGTGGGAATGCCGGCGCTCGCCGTCCAGGAGCCGTCGGAGACGCCGCCCGCCACCGCCTCGCCGAACTCGTGCCCGAGTGCGGCACCGAGGGCGACCGCGGCCTCGGCGAGACGGGCGACCGGCGGCATCCGCTCGAACGGCGGCGGGCCGCCGAGATCCTCATAGCCGAGCGAGATCCCGTCGTAGGCCGGGAACTCGCGGATCCGGCCGGTCACCCAGTCGAGGTCGTCCTGCGTCGAGGCCCGAACGTCGGCGGCGAGCAGGCCCCGGCTCGGCACCGTGTTCAGCCCCTCGCCGGCCTCGAGCGCGGTGATCTGCAGCGTCAGTCCGTTCCGGGCTGCGTCGAGCTCGGCGAGTCGCAACACCTCGCGGGCGAGGGCGAGCGCAACGTTGCGGCCGGCGCGGGGCGCCTCGCCTGCGTGCGCCGCACGTCCCTCGGCATGCACCCGGAGCCACGCCGCGCCCTTGCGCGCGGACACGATCTCGCCGCCGGGACGGCCGCACTCGAGGCAGAGCACGGCGTCGAAGGAGGCGAGCCGCTCGAGCGTCGCAGGTGGATCCGGCCGCGACTCCTCGTCCGGGACCGACACGACCTCGACGAGCGCGAACGGACGCGGGCCGCCCGCAAGCGCGCGCGCGGCGTGCACGGCGACTGCGATCCCGCCCTTCATGTCGGCGACGCCGGGTCCGTAGCAGCGCCCGGCGTCCCGCCGGAAGGGTCGCATCGCCGCGGTACCGAGCGGAAAGACAGTGTCGTGGTGGCAGAGGAGCGCCACGCGTCCGCGCCCCGGCCCGCGCAGGGCGGCATGGACGTAGAGGCCTGCCGGCGATGCGACGAGCTCCGGCTCGAGCCCGTACCGCTCGCACACACTCGCGAGGAGCCGGGCCATGCCGTCGAGCGCCTCGAAGTCGCCGCCCGGCGTGTCGACGTCCACCCACGTGGCCAGGTCGGCGAGGAGCAGCTCGAGCCCGCTCTCGACCTCCGCGCACACGCGCGTGGCCTCGGCGAGCGCGATCGGCGTCAGCTCCGCGGACATCCGGCGACAGTCTGTTGTACGGGCAGGCCGTCGGGCCGTTGTTAGCATCGGCGTCTTGACGCGCTTCTGGCATCCGTTCGCCGACATGGGCCTCGTCGAGGAGCGCGGCGAGCTCGTGCTCGAGCGCGGCGCGGGAGCCAGGCTGTGGGACGAGCAGGGCCGGAGCTACGTCGACGCCACGGCCGCCCTCTGGTACTGCAACGTCGGCTACGGCCGCGACGAGATCGGCGACGCGGCGGCCGCGCAGATCCGGAAGATCCCGGCCTACTCCGCCTACGGCGATCTGGCGACGCGCCCCACGGTCGACCTCGCCGAGCGGCTCGCGGCACTCAGTCCGCTCGACGACGCGAGGGTGTTCTTCACGAGTGGCGGCGCCGAGTCGATCGAGTCCGCCTCCAAGCTCGCGCGCCGGTTCTTCAGCCTGACCGGCGAACCGGAGCGCACCGTTTTGATTTCACGCCAGCGCGCCTACCACGGCGTCGCCGGCTTCGGGACGAGCCTGGCCGGGGCGGACGTGTTCCGCGAGGGTATCGAGGCGCCGGTGCCGCACGTCCTGCACGTCGACTGGGACTCGGCGGCCGCGCTGCGCGACGCGATCGACCAGGTTGGAGCCGGGCGCGTGGCGGCGTTCTTCTGCGAGCCCGTGATCGGCGCGGGTGGCGTGCTCGCTCCGCCGCCCGGTTACCTCGCCGAGGTGCGCGCGATCTGCCGGGATGCCGGGTGCCTGCTCGTCGCCGACGAGGTGATCACGAGCTTCGGCCGCTGCGGCCACTGGTTCGCGAGCGAGCGCTTCGAGCTCGATCCCGACCTGATCGTGTTCGCGAAGGGCTCGACCTCCGGCTACCTGCCGCTCGGGGGCGTGATCGCGTCCGGACGGATCGCCGAGCCGTTCTGGCGTCCCGGCGGCGGCGTCATCTTCCGGCACGGCTACACGTACTCGGGGCACGCCGCGGTCGCGGCTGCGTCGCACGCCAACCTCGACATCCTCGACCGCGACGGCCTGATCGCCCGCGGGCTCGAGCTCGAGGGCGAGCTGACGGAGGCGCTCGAGCCGCTCGCCGGCCATCCGCTCGTGGCCGAGATTCGCTCCGGAACGGGCGTCATGGCCGCCGTCCAGCTGACCGACCCCGCCCTCGCGGATCGCGCCTCGCTGCTCGCGCGCGAGCACGGCGTCATCACCCGCGTCCTCCTCGGCGGTGCCCTGCAGGTCTCCCCGCCGCTCGTGATCTCACGCGGCGAGCTCGACGAGATCGCGGCCGGCTTCGCCGCGGCGCTGGACGCCTGCCACGCGGCGCCGGCGGCCGCGCTCTAGCGCGTTTCCCGCGAGGTCCGCTGGCCCGACACGCGCGGGGCCCATTCGACGACGGTCTCGACGGGGAGATCGAGCGATGCGGAGACGAGACAGGTCGCCTCCGCCTTTTCCGCGAGCGCCCGCGCGCGCGTCTCGTCGGCGGGATCGGTCGCGAGGCCGAGCCGGAGCTCGAGGCGGGTGAAGCCGAACCGGCCGTCGTCACGCTTCCCGCAGATGCCCGTGCCGTCGACCTTGAGGCCGGCGTACATCAGGCCTTCCCGCTCGGCGAGCCCGGTGAAGGTGACGGCCAGACACGATGCGGCCGCAGCGACGAGGAAGTCCTCGGGGCTCCACGCCGACGGATCGGTGCCGCGGAAGACAGGCGGCGGCGCGATCTCGACCGGCCGTTTCCCCTCGACGTGCGCAGCGACACGGCGGCCGCCGACCCACTCGACCGTCACGGGAAACCGGAACTCCTTCGGCCGAACGGTCGGCGTCGCGACGGCCTTCGCTGCCGGCTCGCGAACCGTGGTGCGATCGGTGATGACGGACGTCTTCACGTCAGGTACATCGTCGGCCGCAACCGGACGACGGGCATCGGGGATCGGCCGGTCGCGGGCGCGGGAAACCACGCACCACGCCGACCCGCTTAACACAGGCCCAATGACCCTTAAGCGGGCGGCAACTGCCTCCAAACCGGGCGCCGTTATAACGAGGCCGTGGTTCCCGTCGTTCCTCGTGCAGCCGCATTGGTCGGTGCCGGCGCCGCCGGCGCAGGCGTCGCGCTCGCGGTCGCCTTCGCGGTCGGCGGCTTCGGGTCGACGAAGACCACCGTGATCCGCCAGGTCACGCTGCCGCCGACGAGCGTCGTCACCTCGACGGCGCCGAATCGATACGGGGAGATGTCGATCGCCGAGATCTACAAGGACGCCGCTCCGGGGGTCGTGCAGATCACGGCCACGACCGAGGTCGTCACGCCCGCCGACCCGTTCGTCAATCCCTTCGGCCCCACGGTGCAGACGCAGAAAGTGCTGGGCTCGGGCTTCGTCATCAGCAAGGCCGGCTACATCGTCACGAACTACCACGTCGTCGCCGACGCCAAGTCCGTCCTCGTCAGCTTCTCGAACAACGAGAGCTTCCAGGCGACCATCCGCGGCTCCGACCCCACCACCGACCTCGCCGTCCTCCGCGTCAAGGCCCCCGCGCGAGCACTGACTCCGCTGACGCTCGGCGACTCCGATCGAGTCCAGGTGGGCGACGACGTCGTTGCGATCGGCAACCCGTTCGGCCTCTCACGGACGGTGACGGCGGGCATCGTCAGCGCCCTGCAGCGCCAGATCACCTCGCCCAACCAGTACACGATCGACCACGTGATCCAGACCGACGCGGCGATCAACCACGGGAACTCCGGCGGCCCGCTGCTCGACATGGAGGGGCGCGTGATCGGCGTCAACGCCCAGATCGACACCGGCTCGACCGGCGAGCAGGGCAACGTCGGCATCGGCTTCGCGATCCCGTCGAACACCGTCCGGACGATCGTCGGCCAGATTCAGAAGACCGGCTACGCGCAGCACCCCTTCCTGGGCGTGGAGCCGCAGACGATCACGCCCGGCCTCGCCCGGATCCTGCATCTGCCGCCGGTCGCGACCGGATTGCTCGTCGCCAAGGTCGATCCCGGGAGCGGCGCGGCCAAGGCCGGGCTTCAGGGTGGCACCACGCAGGTGACCGTGGCCGGCGAGTCCTATGTCGTCGGCGGCGACGTGATCACGCGCGTCGACGGTGAGCCCGCGAGCTCGCTCGCAGCCCTCCGCGACCTGATCGCGTCCAAGGAGCCGGGCGACACGGTCACGCTCGTCGCCTACCGCAGCACCCAGGGCACGGCTCGGTGGACGCCGATGACCCTGCACGTCAAGCTCGGGCGGCAGCCTTCCTCTCCCTCCGGCTAGCCGCCTGATCGCCCATGGGGGAAACCATGTTTCCCCCATGAGCCCCCTTCTTGTTCGCCGCGCGTCTCTTGCCGCTCGAGCTCCACCCGGGCAAAGCCCGGGCTTCGCGGCGACGGTGAACTCGTCGCAGGTCGCTAGCCTGTTCCGTCCATGAGTGCCTCGGTGCCGGAAACCGGCAGAGTCGTCTTCGAGACTTCCGAGTTCCTCGCCGAGGAGGAGCTCTGGACAGACGATGGGAGCGAGGATCACGCCGGCTGGCACTGCGTGTCGACCGATCCGTTTCCGTGCCCTGCGGCCGGGTGCGTCTTCGTCGCCGAGTTCATGACGGCAGCGCACCTGATCCTCGTCTGGGAGGAGCGGGACGACCCGAACCTCCTGCGCCACGCCGAGCGCGCCAAGCGCGTCGGCAGGAACCCGCGCGTCGTCGAGTACTCGCCCGGCTACGGGCCGAGCGCCTCGTACTACGCGTGGGAGGCCGCCGGGCGGCCCGTGCACGGCATCCGCGGACGATGAGCTTCGGTCTCTCCGCGCCGTGGTCGGTCGGCGTGGAGGAGGAGCTCTTCCTCGTCGACGCGCAGACGCTCGAGACCGCGCCGATCTTCCCGGCCGTGGTGCCCGAGCCCGGCCCGCGCCTCAAGCCCGAGCTCTTCGCCTGCATCGTCGAGACGACGACGCCGGTCTGCGCCGACGCGGACGAGGCGCTGGCCGAGCTCGTGCGGCTTCGGCGGGAGGTCGCGGCGCGCACGGCGGTGCACGGGGCGACGGTCCTCGCGGCCGGCACGCATCCGACGGCGGTCGGCGCCGGCCAGCCGATCGTCCCCGAGCAGCGCTACCTGGATCTCGTGGCGAAGGCCGGTGAACGCGTCTTCCGGCAACTCGTCTGCGGGCTCCACGTGCACGTCGGGGTTCCCGACGCCGAGACCTGCCTGCGCGCCTTCGAGGGCGTGGTGCCGTGGCTCCCGACCCTGCTGGCACTGTCCGCGAACTCGCCGTTCGTGAACGGCGAGGACTCGGGGCTGCGGTCGTCGCGCGCCGGCCGGCTCTCGCAGCTGCCGAGAGGCGGGCCGCCGCCGATCCTCCGCTCGTGGCGCGAGTGGGAGCTCGCGACCGGGGCGGACTACACGCGGTGGCACTGGGACGTGCGGCCGCACCCGCGCTTCGGAACGGTGGAGGTCAGGATCGCCGACCAGCAGACGGACGTCCGCCGCTCCGGAGCCTTCGCCGCGCTCGTCCAGGCGCTCGTCGTGTCCGTCGCCGGCCGGGAGCACGAGCCATACGACCGCGACCTCTACGCCGTGCGGCGCGCGGCCGGCGCCGCCGGCCCGCCGGACGCAGGCGACGTGGATGCGCTCGCGGCGCTGGTCGAGCCGTGCGCGCGCGAGCTCGGCTCCTGGCCGACCGTCCGCCCACTCCTCGAGAGCCGCCCCGAAGCTGAGCGGCAGCTCGACCTCGGGCTCCCGGAGGCCGTACGTGACCTCGCGGACCGCTCGCTAGCATGGCCGTCGTGACCACCGAGACGATCCAGGTCAGCGGCATCCGCTGCGAACGCTGTGTCCACCGGCTCGCCTCCGTGCTGACCGGCCAGGAGGGCCTCGAGTCGGCGAACGCGACGTTGATGGGAGAGGTCACCCTCTCCTGGGACGAGGCCCAAACGAGCCGCGAGCAGCTGCTCGAAGCCATGGCCAGAGGGGGCTTCCACGAGCTTCCGGCCGCGCCTTCGGCGGAATAGCCCACCGGCCCCGGCCGTTTCAGGCTCCGTGACGGGCACGCTGCTAGGGTGGCGCCGCGATGAGCGGGACCGAAGAGGAGACCAGCGCACGACGAGCCGCCACGGAGGCGCGAAACCGCGTCCGTTTCGAGGAGGAGGCGCTCCAGCTCTCGGATCAGGTCTACCGCGTGGCACGCCGGCTCGTCTCGTCGCGCGAGGAGGCGGAGGACCTCGTCCAGGAGACGTACGCACGCGCGTTTCGCAGCTGGCGCTCGTTCACGCCCGGCACGAACCTGCGCGCCTGGCTCCTGCGCATCCTCACCAACCTGAACATCGACCGCGGCCGGCGCAAGCAGCGCGCGCCGGACGAGCAGCCCCTCGAGGAAAGTGACTACTTCCTGTACAACCGCCTCGAGCAGGCGTCGCGTGACGGCAACGCCGACGAGGAGCGCGTGGTCGAGCGACTGTCGCAGGACGACATCGTCGGCGCGCTGTCGCTCGTCCCGCACGACTTCCGCGACGTGGTCGTGCTGGTCGACATCGGCGACTTCACCTACCAGGACGCGGCCCAGATCCTGGACATCCCGATCGGCACCGTCATGTCCCGCCTGCATCGTGGGAGGCGTATCCTGAAACGAGAGCTCGCAGATCGGGCGACAGGAGGCGCGTGATGGCCGGCTACGAGATCGATCCGTGCGAGAAGTGCGAAGAGGTGATGCAGCCTTACCTCGACCGCGTGCTCAGCGACGCCGAGCTTCGCGAGGCCGAGGAGCATCTCGTCGGCTGCTCCTACTGCGCGAAGCGCTACCGGTTCGAGGAGAGCCTGCGGCAGTTCGTCCGCAAGTGCTGTGAAGAAGAGATGGCGCCCGAGCTGAAGAAGAAGCTCGCGTCGCTCAGAACGCCTCTCTGAACCGTCCCGGCAGGTCCTCGGGATAGTCCACGTCGCCGGGCGGCCCGAGGTCGTCGCACGGCACGAGCAGAGGTGCGAGCGCGCGGGCGCCCTCGTCCGGGACCGTGTCCCAGGCCGCACGGGCGATCAGCACCGGATGGCCGCGTTCGCCCCCGTAGCTCGCCGCCAGCACGTCGTCGCCGTGCGCACGCCAGGCACCGACGACGCGCTCGATCGCTGCCGGGGCCAGGTCGGGGCCGTCGGCGAGGGCGACGATCGCCGCTTCGGCGGTCTCCGGGAGCGCCGTGAGGCCGCAGCGGAGCGACGCGCCCGGCCCGCGCTCCCAGTCCGGGCAGCGCACGACGCGGGCGCTCGCCTCCAGCTCGTACGCGCCGGCTACGACCACGATCTCCTCGATTCCGGCCGCACGCACACGCTCGACCACGTCCTCGACGAGCAGCTGCTGCTTCGGCGATCCGAAGCGCGTCGCGGCGCCGGCCGCGAGCACCACGGCGGCGATCACGAGCTCGAGATGGCGATGTGCTTGACGACGACAACCCGCGTCGGCGTTCCGGCGGGATCGTTCACGTCGCCGTACTTGCCGATCCTGAGCGCCACCGGCAACCCGCTCACGACCCGGCCGAGGACGGCGTAGTCGGGCGTGAGGAACGACGCGTCGCCGGTGACGACGAAGAACTGGCTGCCCGAGGTCCCGCGCGGCTCCGTCGACGTCTTCGCCATCGCCACCGTGCCGAGCCGGTACTTCGTGCTCGCCGGCGGTTTGTCGACGACCGAGTAGCCCGGCCCGCCGGTGCCCGTCGCGGTCGGATCGCCGCCCTGGATCACGAAGCCGGGCACGATGCGGTGGAAGATCGTGTTGTCGAAGAAGCGCGAACGGGCGAGGGAGACGAAGGACGCCGTCGTCCGGGGCGACGTCTTCACCGCGAGGAGGATCGTGAACGAGCCGCAGCTCGTCTTCACGGTCGCCTTCCAGATCTTGCTCGCGTCGAGACTGCCCTTCGGCGGCTTCCGGCTCGCACTCCGCGGTTTCGGCGCCTTGACCTTCGGGCAGCCGCTCGCATGCGTCGCGGCCGGCGTCGAAACACCGCCGAGGGTCGCCGCCACCGCGACGAGCACGACGAGGACGAGCGCCCCGCGAGCCATGCGCTAGCGCACCGCGCGGATCGCGCTGGCTGCTCGCCCGTTCGCCGCGAGCGCGAGCCCGACGCCGCCGGTGACGGCGACGATGTCGGCGATGTGGAGCAGCTTGAACGTGAGCCTGCCGGCGCGCAGCCGGTCGGCCTCGTCCTCGATGTCGCCGAGGCTCTGCCACAGGTCGCGCGCCGCCGCCAGCACCTCGCGCAGCCGCTCGAGCTCCTCCGCCTGGCCGCCGCGCTCGTCGCAGGCGTTGAGCGCGAGTCCGAGGACACCGAACGTGTCGGGCTGGCGCAACCAGAGGAGCGACGTCGCCATCGCCAGGTAGCCGTGGATGCGGGCGAAGACCATCGGCTGGGTGAGCATGTCGCTGCCGCGGGGCGCCGTCGTCTCGAGCGGCGGCTTTCCGTCCGCGATCCGGTTCGCGGTGCCGCCCAGCATCGCGCGCAGCTGGGCGTCGTCGAACCCGGCCGCACGGGCGGTGCGGAGGGCGATCAGCAGGGAAGCCGGCTGCTGCCCGTAGGGATAGTCGGAGGCATAGACGACCTGCTCCGGCGAGACCTGCCGGTAGAAGTCGAGCAGGTCGACGGGGCTCCACACCGACGTGTCGAAGAACACGCCGGGTCGGCCTGAGAACGCCTCGGCCAGCCCGGCCAGGTCGGCGATCCCCGCGTGGGCGATGATGAGCTGCGTCTGGGGATAGGCATCGTGGAGCCGGCGCAGCCCGGCGGCGATCGGCGGCAGGCCGCGTCCGCCGTGGATCAGGATCGGCACGCGCCACTCCGACGCGATCGCGAACACCGGCGCGAGGCGCTCGTCGTCGAGCAGGAACCGCTGTGCCCGCGGATGGAGCTTGATCCCGCGCGCGCCGAGCTCGAGACACCGGCGCGCCTCGTCGATCGGGCTCTCGGACAGATCGAGGCGCACGAACGGGATCAGACGCCCGTCCGACTCCTCGGCGGCGAGGAGCGTGCGGTCGTTCGGCGCCCGGAACCCCGGGTGCCGGTCGGGCTCGTCCATGCAGAACATGAAGGCACGGGTCACGCCGTAGGCGTCCATGATCCCGAGCAGTTCGCCGATGCGCCCGCGCATCCCGTCGATGTCGTCGCCGAGATGCGTGTGCGCGTCGAAGACGTCAGCGCCGCTCGGGAGCTCGGAGCGGAGCTCGGCGTCCCAGAACGAGCTCACTTCGAGCGCGCGATCGACCGCGAGATGCATCGGCTCTCACTCTAGCCGCCGCGTTGCCCGGCACACGCCGCCACACAGTCGGCACGAAGGCATCACACACGCGTGTCGATTTCGGCGCTACCGTAAAAACCGGGGGGCCAGGGCCGAAGGCCTCGGGGGAAAGCAAACAGCCAGAGCCCGGCGCCGCAGCGTCTAGGATCAGACCATGACCGACATCCTCATCTACGGCGACACAGTTCGCTCCCCGGAGCTCCGGCACGAGGTGCCGTTGACCGTGCCCGATCCCTTTCTCTACGCCGAACGCGACGGCTTGCGATCGGTGTACGTCAGCGCCCTCGAGGTGGCCCGCATCCGCGCGCTCGACGGCATCGAGACGCACCCGTACGAAGAGGTCGGCTACGACGAGATCATCGAGTCCGGCATCCATCGCGAGGAGATGTACAAGCCGCTGGTGGTGAACGCCTGCCGCGCGCTCGGCATCACGAGCGCCGTCGTGCCGCCAACCTTCCCTGTCGAGCTTGCCGACTACCTGCGCGGCGAGGGCATCGAGCTCACGCCGCAGCGCGAGATCTTCGCCGCGCGCCGGCGGGTGAAGTCGGCCGTCGAGCTGGCGGGAATCCGCCGGGCCCAGCGCGCCTGCGAGGCGGCAATGGACGCCGTCCGCGAGCTGCTGCGGGCCGCGACGCAGAACGGCGCCGGGCTCGAGGTCGACGGCAAGCCGTTGACGTCCGAGCGTCTCAAGCGCCGGATCGGCGAAGTCTTCAACGAGCACGACATGCTCGCGGACGAGTTCATCGTCTCGCACGGCGCTCAGAGTGCGGTCGGACACGACATGGGCTCGGGCCAGCTCCGGTCCGGCGAGCCGATCGTCGTCGACCTGTGGCCTCGCGACCGCGAGACGGCGTGCTTCGCGGACATGACGCGGACGTACGTCGTCGGTGTCGCGCCGCAGGAGCTCGTCGACTACCAGCGGCTCTGTCGGCAGGCGCTCGACGACGCGATCGGCGCGATCAGGGCGGGAGTTCCCGGCCGCGACGTCTTCGTCGGCACCTGCGAGCTCTTCCAGGAGCACGGCTACAAGACGTGGCTTTCGAAGGAGCCGGGCGAGATGCTGGAGGAGGGCTTCATCCACGGGCTCGGGCACGGCGTCGGGCTCGAGGTGCACGAGGAGCCGGGGATGGGCATCGCGAGCCGCGACCCGTTCATCGCGGGCGACGTCGTCACGGTCGAGCCCGGCCTGTACCGGCCCGGGTTCGGCGGCTGCCGGCTCGAGGATCTGATCCTCGTCACGGCGGACGGCGCCGAGAACCTCACGGACTACCCGTACGACCTGACGCCTTGACGGACGTCCCTTCGGGACAGGCGATCGACACGCTTCTGGCGGAGGAGCGCAGGTACCCGCCGCCGCCCGGGTTCGCGGCGCAGGCGAACGCGAAGCCGGACATCTACGAGCGGGGCTTCGAGGAGCTGTGGGCCGCGGAGGCCGAGCGGATCAGCTTCTTCGAGCCGTGGCAGACGCTCGTCGAGTGGGAGCTGCCGTCGGCCCGCTGGTACGACGGCGGGAAGCTGAACGCCTGCTTCAACTGTGTCGACCGGCACGTCGAGGCCGGGCTCGGCGACCGGGTCGCCTACCACTGGGAGGGCGAGCCCGGCGATCATCGAGACGATCACGTACTCCGACCTGCAGCGTCGGGTCGTGCGGTTCGCGAACGCGCTCCGGGAGCTGGGTGTCGAGCGAGGCACGGCGGTCGCGATCTACATGGGGATGGTGCCCGACCTGCCGGTGGCGATGCTCGCGTGCACCAGGCTCGGCGCACCGCACACGGTCGTGTTCGGCGGCTTCTCGGCCGACTCGCTGTCGAGCCGTATGAACGACATGGGCTGCGAGGTGCTGGTCACGCAGGACGAGGCCTGGCGGCGCGGCGCGACCGTGCCGCTCAAGCGCACGGCCGACGACGCGATGGCCGACGCGCCCGGGATCCGTGCCTGCCTGGTCGTCCGCCGGACGGGCGGCGAGGTGCCGATGGCCGAGGGCCGCGACAGCTGGCTCGACGACGTGGCCGCCGGGCTGTCCGACGATCCCGAGTCATGTCCGTGCGAGCCGATGGACGCCGAGGACCTGCTCTTCCTCATGTACACGAGCGGAACGACCGCGCAGCCGAAGGGCATCGTCCACACGACGGCCGGCTACCTCGTCGGCGTCGCGGCGACCCACCATTACATCTTCGACCTGAAGCCCGAGCGGGACGTCTACTGGTGCGCGGCCGACATCGGCTGGATCACCGGCCATTCGTACATCGTCTACGGGCCGCTCGCGAACGCGACGACGAGCGTGATCTACGAGGGGACGCCGGACTTTCCGGACAAGGAGCGCTGGTGGGCGATCGTCGAGCGCTACGGCGTCACGACCCTGTACACGGCTCCGACGGCGATCCGCGCGCACATGAAGTGGGGGCCCGAGCACGCGGCCGCGCACGACCTCTCGTCGCTTCGCCTGCTCGGCTCGGTCGGCGAGCCGATCAATCCGGAGGCCTGGATCTGGTACCAGGAGCACGTCGGCGGCGGCCGCTGCCCGATCGTCGACACCTGGTGGCAGACGGAAACGGGAATGGTCATGATCACGCCGCTTCCCGGGGTCACGACGGCGAAGCCCGGCTCGGCGACGCGACCCTTCCCGGGCGTGGATGCAGCCGTCTACGACGAGGCGGGGAACGAGGTGGGGCCGGGCGGCGGCGGGTATCTCGTGCTGCGCAGGCCCTGGCCGGCGATGACGCGCGGCATCTTCGGCGACCCCGCGCGCTTCCTGGCCACGTACTGGTCGCGCTACGACGGTGTGTACTTCGCAGGCGACGGCGCTCGCATCGACGAGGACGGCGACTTCTGGCTTCTCGGGCGGGTCGACGACGTGATGAACGTCTCCGGCCACCGGATCTCGACGATCGAGGTCGAGAGCGCGCTCGTCGACCACCCGGCCGTGGCCGAGGCGGCCGTGTGCGGGCGGGCGGACGCGCTCACGGGTCAGGCGATCGTCGCCTTCGTGACCCTGAAGAGCGGCCGGGAGGGCTCGGTCGAGATGCTCGAGGAGCTCCGCAATCACGTGGCGGAGGTGATCGGACCGATCGCCAAGCCGGCCAACATCCTCTTCACGCCGGAGCTCCCGAAGACGCGGAGCGGCAAGATCATGCGCCGCCTGCTCCGCGACGTGGCCGAGAACCGCCCGCTCGGAGACACGACCACGCTCGCCGACCCGACTGTGGTCGAGGAGATCCGCGAGCGGTCCGTGTCCGCTCCGGTCGACGAGTAGAGGATCTCGCCGGCGCGTGGCGAACGGTTCAAGTCTGGCTTGAATCCATCCGATCAGGATGGAAGACTCGCTGTTCACGTCCGGGTCGACGGCACTCCGACGGGCGAAGCCGGCAAGGTGCCGATCCACGGCTCGCCGACCAGGGACGTTCGATTGGGTCTGCAGTCGGAGCCCTCCGGGGTTCCGGCGTGCGCCTCGTTGTAGAGTCGCAGCCCCAGTGAAGTTCGCTTCTTCGTCTCTCCGGCTCGCAGCCGTCACGCTGGGCCTGGTGCTGCTCGGCGGCGCCGCGGCGCTCGCCCTCGTCGGGCGCGGCGAGGCCGCCACCCCCGTGACGATCCACGTGACTGCGCTCGACTTCCGGTTCGTGCTCTCGCGGAAGCAGGTCCCGGCCGGGACCGTACGGTTCGTGGTGACGAACAAGGGCTCGACCTACCACGACTTCGCGGTCGGGCGCGCGAAGACGCGACTCCTGAAGCACGGGCAGCAGCAGACGATCCTGGTGCATTTCGCCAAGGCTGCCCGCGTGGCCTACCGCTGCACCGTCGCGGGTCACGCGGCGCTCGGCATGAAGGGGACGCTGGTCGTCGGCAAGCCCGGCACCCGGCCGCCGCCTCCACCCACGACGACTGCGCCGCAGCAGACGGCCGACCTGGCGCTGACGCCGATCGGCACCTTCGACCGCCCCGACTTCGTGACCTCTCCGCCGGACGACCCGAACCGTCTGTTCGTCGTCGAACAGAGCGGCGTGATCCGCGTCATCGACAACGGGATGCTCGAGACGGCGCCCTTCCTCGACATCTCCGATCAGGTGCAGGAGGCCAACGAGACGGGGCTGCTCGGCCTCGCGTTCGCTCCCGACTACGCGGACAGCGGCCTGTTCTACGTCTTCTTCAACCGGCACGAGGGCAACGGCAACCTCTATCTCGAAGAGTTCCACGTCTCGGCGACCAACCCGGACGTGGCCGATCCGGCGAGCGCCCGCGTCGTCCTGAGCATCGTCAAGCCGTGGGAGAACCACAACGCGGGGATGCTCCAGTTCGGCCCCGACGGCTATCTGTACGTGGCCGTGGGTGACGGCGACAGCGGCGTGCTCAACCCGCCGGGCGCGTTCGCCCAGACGCTCGACGACCTGCTCGGCAACATCCTGCGGATCGACCCGAGGGCCACCGCCGACGCGCCGTACACGGTGCCCGACTCGAACCCGTTCGTCGGTGTCGCCGGCGACCGGCCCGAGATCTGGGCCTACGGCCTCCGCAACCCGTGGCGCTTCTGGGTCGACTCGAAGACGGGCGATCTCTACCTCGGCGACGTCGGCGAGGGCGTCAGGGAGGAGATCGACTACGAGCCCGCCGGCAAGGGTGGCTTCAACTTCGGCTGGCCGTGTCTCGAAGGCACGGTGCCGTTCGACCCGACAGCGAGCTGCTCGGGATCGGTCGCGCCCGTCTACGACTACAACCACAACACGGATCTCTGCGCGGTGATCGGCGGCGTCGTCCTGCACGATCCGCGGCTTCCGTCGCTCGACGGCTTTCTCCTGTACTCGGATCTCTGCGGGGGCGAGGTGCGGGCGCTGCGCGTCGACGGCGGCGCCGTGGCCGAGAACGACGACCTGAAGCTGAACGTGCCGGGCCTCGACTCGTTCGGGATGGACGCCCTCGGACGCGCCTACCTCGTTTCGGTCAACGGCCCCGTCTACCGGCTCGACCCGGCGGCCGCTCCGGCCGGCTAGTCGAGCAGCTTCTGGAAGCGGTCGGCGTCGTCGAACGGGCCGATCAGCGCCAGCCGGAACGCCTCCTCGCGCATCAGGTCCTGCCCGACGCGCTGCACGTCCTCGGCCGTCACCTTGTCGAGCTCGGCGAGCACCTCGGACGGCTCCGTCGCTCGGCCCTCGAGCACCTCGCGGCGCAGGCCGAACATGTTCGTTCCCTGCGGGCTCTCCAGCGAGAGCACGAAGCGACCCTTTGCGTACGACCGCGCCTTCTCGAGCTCGTCCGCGGGCACCGGTTCGGCAGCGATCTTGCGGAGCTCGTCCAGGATCGTCGTCACGGCCTCGTCGATCCGCTTCAGGTCGACTCCGGCCTGCGAGTAGAGCGTGCCCGAGTCGGTGTACGCCCTGGTTGGCGGCGAAGACGTAGTAGGCGAGGCCGCGCCGCTCCCGCACTTCGGTGAACAGCCGTGAGGACATGCCTCCGCCGAGCACGGTGCGCAACAGCTCGACGACGTAGCGGTCGGGATGCTGGATCGGATAGCCGGCGACGCCCAGGCAGAGATGCGCCTGGTCGGACACCTTCTCGTGCACGCGGATCCGCCCGTTGGCCGCGAACGGCGAGGGAGGCGGCGAGTCGGTCTCGACCGCAGGCAGGTCGCCCAGGAGCTCCCTGACCTTCTCGACAGGTCCGTCGCCGAGGTTGCCGCCGAGCCCGATGACCATCCGCTCCGGCGAGTACCAGCGGCCGACGTAGTCGCGGAACGTCTCGCGCGAGGTGGCCTGGATCGTCTCCTTCGAGCCGAGGATGTTCCAGCCCAGGGGCTCCTCGCCGTACACGAGCTGGTCGTACACGCGCGAGATGTAGTCCCGCGGCGTGTCGACGTACATGTTCATCTCCTCGATGATCACGCCCTTCTCGCGCTCGATCTCCTCGGCGTCGAAGGTGGCGTTCCGGATCATGTCGACGAGGACGTCGAGGGCGACGTCGCGATACTCGGTCGCGCAGCGGACGTAGTAGGCCGTGTACTCCTTGCCGGTGAAGGCGTTGAACTCGCCGCCGATCGCGTCGATCTCGGCGGCGATGTCGCGAGCCGTCGGGCGCCGCTCGGTGCCCTTGAAGAACATGTGCTCGGAGAAGTGCGCGATGCCGTTCGTCTCGGGCGTTTCGTAGCGCGAGCCGGCCGCGAGCATCACGAAGCACGACACGGATTGCGCGTGCGGCATCGACGCCGTCAGCACCCGGAGCCCGTTGTCCAGCGTCTGTCGCTCGAACGTCGGCACGCGGTCGATGGTATAGACACCGTTGTGAGCGGCGGCGAGAAGACCCGGCGGGCGATTGACGCCCAACCCGACTGGCTCGCCCGCGTCCCGATCGATCGTCGTCTGCCGCCCGGCCGAGCCCTCTTCACCGGCTGCGGGACGTCGTTCCACGCCGCACAGACGGGCGGCGACGCGGTGCAGGCGCTCGAGCTCGTCCTTCGGCCCGAGCGCGAGGCCGACCTGCTCGTCTGCGTGAGCCACGAGGGGACGACGCCGCTGACCCTCGAGGCGGCGCGGGCGTGGGGTGGCCCGGTCTGGCTCGTGACCGGAGCGACCGAGAGCCCGCTGGCGGAGCTCGCGGACGAGGTCGTCGTCTGCACACCGGAGCTCGAGACGAGCTGGTGCCACACGGCGAGCTACACCGCGGCCGTCGCGGCGCTCGCGGCCCTGCGCGGGGAGGACGTGGGGTGGCTTCCCGATGCGGTCGCGGGTGTGCTTGCGGGTCCGAGGCTTCCCGTCTCGGAGCACGAGCGCTGGCTCGTCGTCGGTGCCGGCCGTGACTGGCCGACGGCCCAGGAGGCGGTGCTCAAGCTGCGGGAGGGAGCGCACGTGGCGGCGGAGGCGTTGCACACAGAGCAGCTCCTCCACGGCTACCTGGCCGCTGTCGACGAGGGCGTGCGCGCGTTCGTGCTCGAGGGCGAGGGCCGAGCGGCGGAGCGCGCTCACGGCGCCGTCGCCGCCCTCGGCGAGCTCGGCGCGGACGTGACGCTCATCTCCACGCAGCACCCGGTGGTCGACATCGTCGCGTTCCAGCTTCTCACCGTCGACCTGGCCGAGGCGCGCGGCGTCGACCCGGATCCGATCCGCCGCGACGATCCGCGCTGGGCCCGCGCGCGGGAGCTCTACGCGTGAAGCTCGAGCAGGGCCTGACGATCGTGCGGCACGTCGTCGACGCGGCCGGCGGACCCGTGTCCGTCTACGTCGCGGACGATCACGGTGAGCTCGTGGCCGCCGCGACGATGGACGGAGCAGCGCCGGACACGCGCCTGAACGCCGAGCGCAAGGCGTACACGGCCGCGCGAAGCGACGCCGAGACGACGAGCGCGCTCGCGGCCAAGGTGCGCGACGACCCTGCCGAGCTGGCGAGCTTCGACCCGAGGTTCACGTTCTTCAAGGGCGGCGTGGCGGTGTTCGAGGAAGGCCGCCGCACGGGCGCCGTCGGCGTGAGCGGCCTCCCCGGCGACGAGGACGAGGCACTCGCGACGGCCGCGATCCGCGCCGCCGGCCTCACCCCCGGCGCGTTAGGCAGTTCTAGCTTTACCCCCGGGGCCTTCGGCCCTGGCCCCCCGTTTTTGACGGTAGCGCAGAAATTCGCACGCGTGTGTGACGTGTTCGTGCCGATTCCGTGGCACGGGTCGTCCACGGGCCGAGACGCGGACGGGGGCCTTGCGGCCCCCGTCGTCACACCGTTCGCCGTGGACGCGTCTCAGCCGGCGAGCTCCTTGTGGGCGCCGCGAAGCGCGAACGCGACCAGGAGGCTGCTGATCCCGCGCAGCAGCGCGAACGCTCCCACCCAGGCGACGAGGAGCTTCGAGCTTCGCGAGAAGTCGCCTGCGGCCCAGAAGCCGAGGAGCACGCACGCGATCCCGACGGCGAGCCGCACCCACCAGACTCCGGTCCGATCGGAGAGCGCGACGATGATGTCGAGGATCCCGGTGAACAGGAACATGAAGCCGGTGATCGACGCGACTGCCACGAACGCGTTCTCGGGGTGGATGAAGGACAGGATCCCGCCGACCACGAGGAGCACGCCGAGGATCGCGTTGAGCGCCTTCCACCAGCCTCCCCTGACGACCGCCGTCATGGCGAACTCGAAGAGCCCTGCGACCAGGAAGACGATCCCGGCCAGGATGCCGATCGACTTCGCCGACGTGATGTTGAACCGGAACATGATCAGCGCGAGGAACAGCCACGCCGTGCCGGTGATCAGGAAGATCCACCACCGGCTCCCGAAGCTCTCGTCGTAGATCTGCTCGTCAGCAACCGCCGTAGACAAGGTTCCCTCCTTGTGTCGATACATGCCGGGGAGAGGCCCGGCCCGGCGGACCCTACTCCAGTCGCGCGAGCTCGTCCATGAGCCGGTCGACCTCGTCGAGCGTGTTGTAGTGGACGAGTCCGACGCGGACGGCGCCGCCGTCTGCGAGGCCGAGGCGCTTCATGATCTCGAGCGCGTAGTAGTTGCCGTGCCAGACCGCGAATCCGCGCTCCCCGAGCCGGGAGGCGACCTCTGCGGACGAGAGGCCGTCGACGGTGAAGGCGAACGTCGGGACGCGCCCCTCCATCGTCGGCAGACCGTGCAGCCGGCAGCCGTCGGGAAGTCCGTCCAGGAATCGCTGCCCGAGCACGTGCTCCCAGCTGACGATCGCGTCCCAGCCGATCGACTCGACGTACTCGATCGCCGCGACCATCCCCGCCAGCAGCTCGTAGGGCTGCGTCCCGGTCTCGAAGCGGTGGCCGAGGGGCTGCTCGGACTGGGGCCGGACCTTGTACGGGCGCCAGCGCGAGAGCAGCTCCGGCCGCCCGTACGCGATCCCGAGATGCGGGCCGAAGAACTTGTAGGGCGAGCAGACGAGAACGTCGACGCCGAGCGCGGCGACGTCGATCGGCCCGTGCGGTGCGAAATGGACTGCATCCGCCCAGGCGAGCGCGCCGGCCTCGTGGGCGAGCGCGGCGATGCGCGGCGCGTCGGTGACGGTGCCGACCGCATTCGACGCGAGAGGGAATGCGACCACCCGGGTCCGCTCGGAGAGCTGCCGCTCGAGGTCGTCCAGGTCGAGGCTGCAGTCCTCGTGGATGTCGACGAAGCGCACCTCGAGCCCCTTGTCGTGGGCGAGCTCGAGCCACGGCGAGACGTTCGCGTCGTGGTCGAGGCGCGTGACGATGATCTCGTCGCCCTCCTCGAGCTCGCGCCCTGCGGTGCGCGAGAGCGCGAAGTTGAGCGTCGTCATATTCGGTCCGAAGACGATCTCCTCGCTGCTCGAGCCGAGGAACCGCGCGGCTGCCGCGCGGGCCCGGTCGAACAGCACCTCTGTCCGGCGGCTCGTCTCGTATGGCCCGCTGACGTTTGCGTTCGAATCGCGGAGATAGGCCGCGATCGCCTCGATGACGACATCGGGGACCTGCGTGCCGCCGGGTCCGTCGAAGAAGACGAGGTCTCGCTGCAGCGCCGTGAACCGGGCGCGTGTGGCCTCGAGGTCGAAGGGGGCGATCGCGCTCAGACGGCGTCCTCTCCGTTGACCCGCCAGACGTAGCGGGTGGGTGCGACGAACGATGCGCCCACGAAGCAGTCGCGCTCTGCTTTCGACAGCAGCTCTCGCTGTGCTCCAGCGGCCGGCGAAGGTTTCAGCTCGACGTCGAGTCGGCACTCGAGGTCGACGAAGGCGTACCGGCCGTCCGCGGGCCGCTTCGTGACCTGGCCGTGAGCGACCGCCGACGACGAGGCGATCGTGATCCCGGCCCGCTCGGCGTGGTAGGCAAGGCTCGTGAGTGTGCAGCGCGCGAGCCCGGCGAGCACGAGGTGCTCCGGTGCGAAGTCGCGCGGCAATTGCTGGTGGTCGCCGCCGTCGGCCGCGACGCGGTAACGCCTGTCGACCTCGATCGAGTAGTCGAGGACCTTGGCGCGCGGCTCGCTCATCCCGGCCAACCCTATGTCATCCGGTCCGCCGACTACCGTGCCCGCATGGATCGGCTGCGGCCGCTCAGCGAGAGCGATTGCTACACAAGGCTCTACGGCCAGCGCGACCCGACGGTGACGATCGTCTCACGCAATCCGCGGGTCTCGTCGCGGCCGACGATGGCCGGAGACGAGGTGCGCGACGCGTTCGACGAGCGGCTCGACGCCCGCGAGCGCGTGGGGCTCGACGCCGAAGCCGCCTAGTGCTCGCCGGCCGCACGTGTGCGCGCTGGCGACGGCTCGGACGCGCGGTGAGGCTGCGCCCGCGTCCCAGGTCCCGAGGAGCGTGGGCCTGTGCCCGGCGATCCGTCGCGCGGCGCGGCTGACCGGCGCCCATCGCCGTCTGCGGTCCCCGACGTCCTCGCGCCGGGGCTCTCCGCCGTCTTCTGCGGGATCAACCCCGGCCGGGTGTCGGCCGCCGCCGCCGCACACTTCGCGAATCCGCGCAACGACTTCTGGCGGCTCCTGCACGACGCCGGCTTCACGCCCAGGCTGCTCGCGCCCGCCGAGCAGCACGAGTTGCCGGACTACGGCTACGGGCTGACCAACGCCGCCTTCCGTACGACGCCCGGTTCGGGCGACCTGCGCAAGGCGGACTTCGCAGGTTCCGCGGCTCGTCTGGAGCGGATTGCGGCCGAGCTTCGCCCGGTCGCGATCGCGTTCGTCGGCAAGGAGGCCTACCGCGGCCCGTTCGGCGAGCGGCCCGAGCACGGCCTTCAGGAGCGGCGGCTCGCGGACACGGTTCTCTTCGTGCTCCCGTCCACGTCGCCGGCGAACGCCGCCGTGCCCTACGCGGACCGGCTGCGCTGGTTCCGCGAGCTGCGGCGGCTCTTGCCGTGAGGCCGTGGCGGGACGGTGTCCGCGCACTCGTGCTCGATCCTGCCGGCCGTGTGCTCCTCGTACGCTTCTCGTTCCCGCCCTTCCCGTGGGCGCCGCCCGGCGGCGGGCTCGACCCCGGCGAGTCCGACGAGCACGCCCTCCGGCGCGAGCTCGCCGAGGAGCTGGGTCTCGACGAGTTCGTGCTCGGCCCCCTGCTCTGGACACGCGAGCACGAGTTCGACCATGCGGTTCGCTTCCGCGGGCAGCGCGAGCGCTGCTACCTGGTGTGCGTGGAGCCGTTCGAGCCGGTTCCGAGACTCGACCTCGCCGCAGAGCACGTGAGCGACCTCAGATGGTGGACGCCGGACGAGCTCGCGTCCTCCGCGGACGTGTTCGGCCCTTGCCGCCTGCCGGCTCTCGTTCGCGAGCTCCTCGACCACGGCCCTCCGGCCGAACCTCCCGCGCTCGGCGTGTAGCGCGCCTGACAGGCACTCGTCAAGGCGCGCGCGAGCAGCGCACGCTTCCCCACCCAGGGCGGGGAAGAACCACCCGCCACCCGCGGTGAGCGTATCGCCGAAATGCGCACGAAGGCGTGCCAGATGTGTGACGAATGTGCAACTTTCCGTCCACAGTCGGCCCTGCGGGCCAGGGGGAGGGACGCCTGCCGGCTCAGCCTCGCCAGCGGTTCGTGATCGGCGTGCGGCGGTCGCGTCCGAATGCCTTCGGGCGCAGCTTGACGCCGGGCGGGGCCTGGCGGCGCTTGTACTCGGCGCGGTCGATGAGCGCGATCGCCCGCTCCACCGCGTCCCGGTCGAAGCCGTCCGCCAGCAGCTCCTCTCGGGAGCGGTCGTGCTCGACGTACGCCTCGAGCACGGGGTCGAGGGCGGCGTAGGCCGGGAGCGAGTCCTCGTCCAGCTGGTCGGGGCGCAGCTCGGCGCTCGGCGCCCGCTCGATGATCGACTCGGCGATCAGCTCGCGGCCGGCCCGCTCGTTCAGCCGCCGCGAAAGCCGCCACACGTCTGTCTTGTACATGTCCTTGAGGAGCGCGAATCCGCCCGCCATGTCGCCGTAGAGCGTGGCGTAGCCGACCGAGAGCTCCGACTTGTTGCCGGTCGCGAGCACGAGCCAGCCGAACTTGTTCGAAAGCGCCATCAGCAGCGTGCCGCGCGCCCGCGCCTGCACGTTCTCCTCCGTCAGGTCGCGGCTCGTGCCTGCGAACGACGGGTCCAGCGCCGTCTCGAACCCGGTCACGACCTCGTCGATGGGGATCTCCCGGAAGTCGACGCCGACCGACTCCGCGAGCCGCGTCGCGTCGGCCCGCGTGGCCTCGGACGAGAACCGGGACGGCATCGACACGCAGTGGACGCGTTCCGGTCCGAGCGCCTCGGCTGCGAGCGCGGCCGTGAGCGCCGAGTCGATGCCCCCGGACAGGCCGACGACGACGTCCCGGAAGCCGTTCTTGTCCACGTAGGCGCGGAGGCCGAGCTCGAGCGCGAGCCGCATCTGCTCGAGGTCGTCGACGAGCGGCGCGATCCCTCCCGGCGCGGGCGGCGCCTGGACCGGCGCCGTCTCGAGCGCGACGACGGCCGGCGCCGGCACCTCGTCCAGCTCGCGTGCGAGCGCCCGCCGGCGAACGTCGCGAAGTCGACGGCCGATCGCCGCCGTGGGGTCGATGTCGACGACGAGCAGTGCCTCCTCGAACCCGGGGGCCCGGGCGACGACCTCGCCCTCGTCGTCGAGTACGACCGAGTGGCCGTCGAACACGAGCTCGTCCTGGCCGCCGACCATGTTGCAGAGCGCGACGAACGCCGAGTTGTCGCGCGCGCGGGCGGCGAACATCTCCTCGCGCTCCCGATCCTTGCCGACATGGAACGGCGACGCGGAGATGTTCACGAGGAGTTGCGCGCCGGCGAGAGCGAGGTCGGTCGCGGGAGGCCCCGGTTGCCACATGTCCTCGCAGATCGTCACGCCGACGAGCGTCTCGCCGAGGCGGAGCAGCACGAGGTCGCGACCCGGCGCGAAGTACCTGTCCTCGTCGAAGACGCCGTAGTTGGGCAGGAAACGCTTTCGGTAGATCGCCTTCACCTCGCCGGCCGAGCAGACCGCGCAGGCGTTGAAGAGGTCGCCGTCGTAGTGCGGAACGCCGACGAGCGCGACGAGTCCCTCGGTCTCTCGCGCGATCTCGCCGAGCGTGCGCTTCGCGGCCTGGATGAAGCTCGGCCGGAGCAGCAGGTCCTCGGGCGGGTAGCCGGTGACGGCGAGCTCGGGGAAGAGGACGAGATCGGCCCCTGCCCGGCGTGCCTCTCCGAGACGCGTCAGGATCCGCTCCCGGTTGCCGTCGAGGTCGCCGACGATCGAGTCGATCTGGGCGAGCGCGAGTCTCATGGTTTTAGCCTATCAGGCGAAAACTACGAGAAGCCGGCCGGCAGCCTCAATAGCGCTCGACCCATCGGGCGCGCCAGGCGGGCGGGTCCGTCGTGGGCGGATCGACCCAGTACTCGGTCGCGCGGACGATCTGCCCTGCCCGTACGTCGAAGAACGACGCCACGTGGAAGGTGCCCTGGTCGACGTGGTCGACGGCGACCTCCGACACCGCGACGTCGCCCGCCTGGAGGAGGCGCAAGACGCGGATCGTCCAGCCCTCGGGATAGTTCCGGTTGACGGCGATCACGTTCTCGCGTCCCCGGATGCGCTCCCGCGTCTGCGGCCAGTCGACGACGACGTCCTCGGCGAGCAGCTCGGCCGCGGCGTCCCAGTCGCGCGCCTGGAAGCGGTCCCAGAGCGCGCGGGCGACGTCGGCCGGCTCAAGCATGCGCGGCGATCTCGTCGAGCACCTCGGGATTCTCCACGGAGGACATGTCGCCTGGATCGCGGCCGAGCGCCGTCGCGCGAACCGCACGGCGGACGATCTTCGCGGAGCGCGTCTTCGGCAGCCCCGAGACGAACACGACGCGCTCGGGCGCGAACGCCTTGCCGAGGTCGGCCGCGACGAGCGAGCGCAGTTCGTCGGCGAGCTCGTCCGAGCCCGAGGTGCCCGGCGTGAGTACGCAGAACACCCACGCGACCTCGCCCTTCACCTCGTGCGGGATGCCGACCGCCGCCGCCTCGGCCACGGCCGGGTGCGCGACGACGGCCGACTCGATCTCGGCCGGGCCGATCCGCTTGCCGGCGATGTTCAGCGTGTCGTCCGAGCGTCCGTGCAGGAACCAGTAGCCGTCGACGTCGACCGAGGCCCAGTCGCCGTGCGTCCAGATGCCGGGGAAGCGACGCCAGTACGTGTCGAGGAACCGCTCGCGGTCGCGCCAGAAGCCGCGCGTCATGCCGGGGAAGGGCTGCCGGCAGACGAGCTCGCCGACCTCGCCGGTGCCCGTGAGCGACCGGCCCTCGTCGTCCACGACGTCCATCGCCATCCCGAGCGCCGCGAAGCCGAGCGAGCACGCCTTGATCGGCATCGCCACCGACGGCGACAGGAAGCAGGCGCCGATCTCGGTGCCGCCCGAGGCGTTGATGATCGGACAGCGCCCGCCGCCGACCCGCTCGTGGAGCCACATGTACGGGTCGGGATTCCACGGCTCGCCGGTGGTCAGGACGAGCCGCAGGCTGGACAGGTCGGCCTGGGGGTCGCCGTGCGGGACCAGGGCGCGGATCAGCGTCGGCGAGCAGCCGAGGATCGAGACGCGCTCCTGCTCGATCAGCCGCCAGAGGCGGTCGTGAGGCCAGTCGGGCGCCCCCTCTGCGAAGACGATCGTCGAGCCCATCGCGCCGCCCCCGACGACGGTCCACGGGCCCATGATCCAGCCCATGTCCGTCGCGAAGTGGATCACGTCGCCGGGTTGCGCGTCGGCCTGGTAGCACGCCTCCCGTGCGATCGAGACGAGAAAGCCGCCGTGGACGTGGACGACGCCCTTCGGCTTGCCGGTCGTCCCGGAGGTGTACGTGAGCAGGTACGGGTGCTCGGAGTCGACGGCGAGGGCCTCGGTCAGGGCGGGACAGTCGGCCGTCAGCTCGTCCCAGGGCGCGACGACGACGTGCTCGAGCGCGGGCGCCTCCCGCCGCGCCTCCTCGAGGATCGCGAGCATCGGCACCTCGCGGCCGCGTCGGCGCGAGACGGTCGTCGTGATCGCGACCTTCGCCTCCGAGTCCTGGAGACGCTGGGCGACGGCGGGCGCCGCGAAGCCGGAGAAGACGGGCACCTGCACCGCGCCGATATGGGCGCAGGCGTGCGAGGCGATCGCGACCTCCGGCGACATCGGGAGGTAGATCACGACACGGTCGCCGGGCTCGACGCCGAGGCGGACCAGTGCCTCTGCCAGCCTGATGACTTCGTGCGAGAGCTCGGCGAAGGTGAGCGAGCGGCGCGAGCCGTCCTCGCCGAGCCCGACCGCCGCCTCCGTCGGCGCCAGAGGCCCCGCGGCCCAGCGGTGAACGCAGTTCCACGCGATGTTGAGCTTCCCGCCGGTGAACCACGTCGCCCACTCGGGCCCGCGGGAGAGGTCGACGACCTGCTCCCACGGCTCGAAGAACTCGAGCCCCATGTCCTCGATCGCCGCGGGCCAGAACCAGTCGCGTTCGTCGACCGAGCGCCGGACGAGCTCGCGGTAGTCCGCGATGCCGTGGCGGCGCATGAGCCGGACGACGTTCGACCGCTCGAGGACATCCTCCCCCGGTGTCCACACGATCTCCGTCACACGGCGAAGCGTAGTCCTTGCGGAGCAAAGCTAGTGTCTGCTAACTTAGTGCGGACTAACAAGCAAGGAGGCCCGCCCCGTGAAAGCCAGGATGCTCGAGATCGCCTTCGCCAAGGAGAACCGCAAGTGGTGGACGCTGTACGCCGTCTCCTTCGGCCTGTTCATGATCATGCTCGACAACACGGTCGTGAACGTGGCGCTGCGCTCGATCCAGTCGTCGCTCCACGTGAGCCAGAGCGAACTCGAGTGGGTGGTGGTCGGATACGCGCTGACCTTTGCGACGTTCATGCTCACGGGCGGCAAGCTCGCCGACCGGTACGGGCGGCGCCTCATGTTCATCGTGGGGCTCGTGATCTTCACGGGTGCCTCCCTCGCCTGCGGCCTGGCACCGAACGCCGGCTTCCTGATCGGAGCACGCGTCGTCCAGGGCGTCGGCGCGGCGATCATGAACCCGGCGACGCTGAGCATCATCACTGCGACCTTCCCGCCGCGTCAGCGAGGGCTGGCGATCGGCATCTGGGCGGGCGTCTCGGGGATGGCCCTTGCCATCGGGCCGCTCGTGGGCGGGTTGCTGACGCAGTACGTCCACTGGAGCTGGATCTTCTTCATCAACGTTCCGATCGGCATCATCGCGATCGTCGTGGCGCGGTGGGCGATCGACGAAAGCCGCGATACCTCGCACGAGCAGCGGCTCGACGTGCCGGGCCTACTCAGCTCCGGGATCGGCTTGTTCGCGCTCACCTACGCGCTGATCGAGGCGAACAGCTACGGCTGGACGTCGACCCGGATCCTGGCGCTGTTCGCGATCGCGGCCGTTGCCCTCGGTGTCTTCGTTCTGCTCGAGCAGCGGCAGCGGCTGCCGATGCTCGATCTGTCGCTCTTCCGCAGCCCCACCTACACGGGTGCAAACGTCGCCATGCTCCTCGTCGCCCTGGCGATGTTCGGGATCTTCTTCTTCAACTCGCTCTTCCTGCAGAACATCCTCGGTTACACGCCGACCCAGACGGGCGCCATCTTCTTGCCGATGACGGTGCTGATCATCCTCGTGGCGCCGCAGGCAGGCCGGCTGTCGGACCGGATCGGATCGCGTTGGCTCGTGGGCGCCGGGATGAGCCTGCTCTCCCTCTCGTTGCTTCTCTTCGCCCAGCTCGATCAGAACTCGGATTTCTGGAACATCGTGCCGGCCCTGCTCACCGGCGGCTTCGGGATGGCGCTGACGATGACCCCGACGACCGCGGCCGCGATGAGCTCCGTCCCGGTCGACAAGGCGGGTGTCGGCTCGGCCGTGCTCAACTCGATGCGGCAGGTCGGCGGCTCGCTCGGCATCGCGATCATGGGTGCGCTCGTGGCGAGCGAGGTTCACGTTGCCCCGAACCCCAACAATCCGATCTACGTCGACGAATTCGTTCGCGGCTATCACCTGAGCCTCTACGTGGCCGCCGTGATCGCGCTCGCGGGCGCGATGGTGGCCGTCGCTCTCATACGCAAGGTGCGGCATGCAGAGCCTGTCCCGGCGGCCGCATGAGCGCGACACCTGCCCGTTCCCGGCTTCCGGCCGCCGAGCGGCGCGCCGCCGTGATCGACGCGGCGCTGCACGTCTTCGGCGAGGGCAGCTACGACGGTGCGACGACGGCCGACATCGCGCGGGCGGCCGGAGTCAGCGAGCCGATCCTCTACCGGCACTTCGGCTGCAAGCGCGACCTCTATTGCGCGTGTCTCGACGAGATGTGGCTGCGCTTGCGCGAGACGGTCGAGCAGGTCGTCGCCGCCGAGCCCGACCCGGGCGAGTGGCTCTTCGCCGTGCCGAAGGCGATCGCGATCCTGCGGGCGAAGAGCGTTCACCCGAACCAGTTCTGGATCCAGGCGCTCAGCCAGGCCGGGGAGGACCCGGAGCTTCGCCGCTACGTCCGGAAGCACATGCGCGAGGTGCACGACTTCATCGCCGATCTGTACCGGCGCGCCCAGGCCGAAGGCGGCATGCCCGCCGACCGCGACCCGTCGGCGGAGGCATGGATCGGCCTCGGCATCGGGCTCCTGCGGTCGGTACAGGACAGTCTCGGCGGCCTGCTGGCGCCTGACGACTTCGCGGCGATCCTGGGCGCCCGCCGCGGCTGGCTCGTCGGCTTCCGCTAGCGCGGGAGCAGGATCGATGCGCCGTCGGCGGGGGTCGGGTTGCCGGACTTCGCCACCGTCCCGCTCCACGCGATCAACTCGTGGCCGGTCCAGGCGATCGCACTGGAAGAGCGCGAGTTGAGCGGCGAGCGGCCGGCCCGGATCACCGTCCACCGGTCCTTCGCCGGGTCGTAGATCTGCAGGAAGGTCCTGCCGCACGCCGTCACGTAGCGGTCGCCGAGCCAGGCCGTCTGGGCGTAGCTCCCGTACGGGATCGAGCAGGGGGCCGTGCCTCTCGTCCGCCAGCGGCCGGTCGCCGGCACGTAGCCGACCACTCGGTTCCGCGGCAGGTCGACGAAGAGCGCCTCGTGTCCCGTCCAGGCGATTGGGAAGAGCCCGCGATCACCTCCTTGCCGGTCCAAACGGTCCCCGCAGCGATCCGCCCGACGATCGGAGCCCGCGGCAGTGGCCTCCACGCCGGCGAGGTGGACCCCGCCAGCAAGCCGACGATGGCCGCGCCGACACCGAGAAGCCGGATCACGAGGACATCATCGCCCCGCGTCAGCCGGGGTTCATCCGCCAGATCTACGGATTACGCCGCGAAGACCGGGCTTGGCCCGGGCGTCGCTCGAGCGGCTCTCCACGCGCTGCGAAAGGAAAGGGGGCACATGGGAACCGGCCGTTTCCCCATGAAAGAGGTGAGACCCCCGGCTGCGGCCACCCGGGGGTCTCACTGGAGTTGCCTGCTCGTCACTGCCGCGGCGATGTTCCGGAGACTCGACCCTGCGGCCCGGTCGAGTCCCAGAACCTCGCGCGATCTGTCGTGACGCGCCCCCCGCTTCGGGCCTCAGCCCTGCAAGGTGGCAGGACTGTAACCCGCCTGTCCGAAAAAGTCAAGTAGCCATGTGAAGTAGATTGCGCTACAGTCGCTTGACTCAAGGCGAAGCGTTCGGAGGGTGGGAGACGCGGATGGATCGAGCAAGGCTCGAGGACAGCAGAGGGCTCGAGGCGGCAGACGACATCACGGCGCTGACACGAGCCGGCGCGGCGTCTTCGGAGTCCACGTCGAGTGCCGCCGAGCTCGGCGAGCGGGTCCGCCGCCTCCGGATCGCCGCCGGTCTGTCGCAGACGCAGCTCGCGGCCGGCCGTTTTTCCAAGGAGTACGTCAGCCAGATCGAGCGCGGCAAGACGCGCCCGACGCCCGACACGCTCGTCTGGCTCGGGGAGCGGCTCGGAGCCGACACGGAGTTCCTCGCGACCGGAGTCTCGTCCGTCGAGCGCTACCGCTGGGAGGCGGCACTGGCGCGCGGTGAGGCGCTCGTCGAGCAGCGGCGCTACGACGAGGCCGTGCTCGAGCTCGAGGCGTCGCTCGAAGCCGCGCGAGAGCTCGGCGCCGCCGGCCTCACCGTCCGGGCGTTCGCCGCGCTCGCGTGGGCGCGGATGGAGCTCGGTGAGCTCCAGACCGCGATCCAGCTTCTGCTCGACGCCCGCACCCTCGCCGAGGGGCCGGGCTCGAACGACGTCGAGCGGGCGGACATCCTCTTCCGGCTCGGCGTCTGCCGCTACAAGCTCTCCAGCATCGCGACGGCCGCGGGACTGCTCGACGAGGCGCTCGAGCTCGCGGAGCGCTCGGGGCATCCCTGCGATCGCCTGCGCGCCGAGATCCTGCTCTGGCGCTCCCGCTGCTACCGGCATCAGCGTGACTACCTTGCCGCCCGCGAGAACGTGGAGCGGGCGCTCGAGCTCGCCGAGGCGCTGAACGATCCCGCCACGGCGGCGAATGCCTACTTCCAGGCCTCGCTCGTCGCCGACCGTGAGGGGCATCCGGGCCTCGCCCGCTCGTACGCGGAACGCGCTCGCTCCCGTTACGAGGAGATCGCCGACCGCGCCATGGTCGGCCGGCTCCTGAACAACCTCGGCGCCTTCGCGTACCTGCTCGGCAAGTCCGAGGAGGCCGTCGAGTACCTCAAGGACGCGCTCCGCGTGCTTCTCGACCAGGGAAGCGACGTAGAGGCCGCCCATGTCGTGTGCTCACTCGCCGAGATCCACCTTGGAATGGGTCGATTCGAGGACGCCGAGTCCGAGGCACGCACATCACTCGACCTGCTGGGCGACCGGGTCGACTACATCCAAGAGATCGGCACCGCCCAGCTGGCGCTAGGCCGCTCCTTGATGGAGCAGGATCGCCTAGAAGAGGCTCAAGACATCCTCCACGCCGCCGATAGGAGCTTCGAGCAGTTGGCTTCTGCCGGCCACCGGGCATCCGCCTGGATCGCGCTCGGCGATCTCGCCTCCAAGCGAGACGACGACCGCGATGCAGCACGGCTGTACCGGCAGGCGGCAGAAGCGCTGCAGGACGTTCGCTTCTAGCAACGCCCCGCCCCGGGGCCGACAAGGAGGAGTCTCGATGAGCAAGGCGAGGATCTTCTTCATCCTCACCACCGTCGTGCTCGTCGCCGGGCAGTTCGCGATCGTGCGGCCGCTCGGCCTGTTCGACGGCAACTAGACGACGGCACCGGGGCGAGAGCGGTCTGCCCTTGTTGACGCCGCTCTCGCCTCTCAGCTGCTCTGAGGGGCTTCTGGTCCGCCCGGCTAGACTCGACGGGTGCGCGCTCGAGGGGTCGCAGCGGCGCTCGTCGCGTCCGGAGCCGTGCTCGCCGCAGGCTGTGGCAGCTCGGCGCACACCGTGCAGTCCCCGGCGACGACTCCGCAGGCCGGCTCGGTCACGTCGATTCTCGCCCGGCCGGGAGCCAACGTCAGCGTCGTCCCGGGAACCGAGGACTACGCGCCCGGCCCCATCCGCTTCTCGTTCCTGCTGATCGACAACCAGGGCGCGCCGGTGAATCGCCCGCACGTTCGGGTGTCGGTCGCGACCTCGACCGACGCGAGGCCGCTCGCGGTCACGAGCGCCGCGCTGCAGCCCGTCGGCGTCCCCGGCGTCGACGTCGACACCGGCGACATCACGAAGCTCTACGTGTCCCATTTCCAGGTGCCGAGCGCAGGGAAGTACGTGCTCGGGATCGAGACGCTCGGGGCCAAGCCTGTTCAGGCGGCGTTCCGCATCCAGGTTGCGGAGCATGCGAAGGCACCCGCCGTCGGCTCGAAGGCGATCGCATCGAACACGCCGACGATCGCCAGCACGCACGGGAACTTCCGCGAGCTGACGACGAGGACGCCGCCCGACAAGGCGCTGCTCCGGTACTCGGTCGCCGACTCGCTCGCGGCGCACGCGCCCTTCGTCGTCGTGTTCGCGACGCCGAAGTTCTGCACCAGCCGCACGTGCGGGCCCGTCGTCGACGTCGTCGACGCGGCTCGCAAGCAGCTCGCGCGGCACCGATGTCCGCTTCATCCACGTCGAGGTCTACAAGGACAACAACCCGGGGCTCGGCTTCAACGAGTGGTTCAAGCAGTGGCATCTTCCGACCGAGCCGTGGACGTTTCTCGTCGGCAGAGGACGGACGGATCAAGCAGCGCTTCGAGGGTTCCGTCTCGGTGGGCGAGCTCGTGACCGCCGTGCACCGCTACCTCTCCTGACCGGTCGGTCGCGCCGCGCGGACCCAGCTAACGTGTCCGGTGTGGAGACGAGCGCCGGGGCGGTGTCGCTGACCAGCCTTGCCGTCGCCGGCGGCTGCGCGGCGAAGTACGCGGCGGGGCGACTCGAGGAGCTGCTCGCCGGGCTCGTCCCGGCGGATGCGGAGAACCTGCTCGTCGGCCTCGACCCGGCCGACGACGCAGCCGTCTACCGCCTCGACGACGAGCGGGCGCTCGTGTTCACGGTCGACTTCTTCCCGCCCGTCGTCGACGACCCGGCCGATTTCGGCGCCATCGCCGCGGCGAACGCGCTCAACGACGTGTTCGCCATGGGCGGCGTGCCGCTCCTCGCCCTGTCGGTCGCCGCCTTTCCCGAGGAGCTCCCTGTCTCGATGCTCGCCGCGATCATCGCTGCGGCCGACGAGGTCGTTCGCGCGGCAGGCGCGATCCTCGCGGGCGGGCACACGATCCGCGACGACGAGCCGAAGTACGGGCTCGCCGTCGTCGGCACGGTCAGCCCGGACGCGGTGTGGCAGAAGTCGACCGCCCGCCCCGGCGACGTGCTGTTCCTGACCAAGCCGCTCGGCACCGGGCTCGTCCTGCACGGGCACAAGCGCGGGCTCGTCGGCGACGGGGAGCGCGATGCGGCGGTCGGCTGGATGCGGACGCTGAACCGATCGGCGGCGGATGCCCTGCGCCCGTTCGCGCCGAACGCCGTGACCGACGTGACGGGCTTCGGCCTGATCGGCCACGCGCACGAGACGGCGTCGCGGAGCGGCGTCCGGATTCGGCTCGACGCCGACCGGCTCGTGCCGCTCGCAGGCGCCCTCGAGGTCGCACGCGCCGGCGAGCGCACGGGCGGCGACGCGCGGAACCGGGACTTCGTCGGCGACCGCGTGACGTTCCGTGGTGTACCGGACGACCTCGTCGCGCTCGCGTTCGACCCGCAGACGTCGGGCGGGCTGCTCGTTTCCCTGCCGGTCGAGCGCGCGGCCACGCTCCAGGCCGCCTTCGACGGCGCCGCGCTCCACCTGACACGGATCGGAGCGGTCGAGGAGGGCGATGGCGTCGTCCTCGCCTGAGGTCAGCGTCGCGACCGGCCGCGCCGCGCGGCTGCGGTCGCTCGCCGTCTCGCCGCGGATGTTCGTGTGGCTCGCGGCCGCCTCGGCCGTCAGCCTCTACCTGATCCTCGTGACGGGCGCGACCGTACGGCTGACCGCGTCCGGCCTCGGCTGCGACAACTGGCCCGGGTGCCAGGCCGGCCAGCCGTTTCCGGAGAAGGGCTACCACTCGTACATCGAGTTCGGCAACAGGCTCGTCGGTGGCCTGACGATCGCCCTGACGCTGATCGCCGCGCTCGGCGCCTCCCGTGTCCCGGCACTGCCGCGCTCTGTCCGCCGCCTCGCGGTGGCCGTCTTCGTCGGCACGCTCGCGCAGGCGCCGCTCGGCTATCTGACCGTGCGCTTCCACCTCAACCCGTACCTCGTCATCTCGCACTTCCTGCTCTCGGCGATCGTGCTCGCAGCCGCCATCGTCGTCCTGCTGCGGGCGCTCGAGCTCCGCGACGGCAGGGCGGAGCAACTCGTGCCACGCGAGCTCCAGCACGTCATCGCCGTCGCGGCGCTCGCGGCGCTCGTGCTGCTCGTCACGGGGACGATCACGACCGCCTCCGGCCCGCATCCCGGCGACTCGTCGAAGGTCAAGCGACTGTGGCGGCTCGGCGACGCGATCTACCTCCACGCGGGAGCGACGGCGGTATTCGGGATCTGCTTCGTGTTCGCGCTCGGCTATCTCGCCGCCCGCCGCAGCCGCTCGCCCCGCCTGTTCCTGCTCTCCCTCGCGGTGCTGGCCGTCCTGCTCGTCCAGATGGCGATCGGCGAGACGCAGTACCGGACACACCTCCCGTGGTGGCTCGTGCTGATCCACGTCGGCCTCGCGGGCGCGGTGTGGGCCGGGATCGTGGCGCTGGCGGCGCTGTTCCGCCGGCCGCTCGGCTGGCTCGCGCCCGAGGCCGGCTCAGCCCGCGCGTAGACTGGAACGATGAGCGACGAGCTCCGAATCGACCATCGGCCGGTGCTCGAGCACCCGGTGCTCATTGCCGCCTTCCGGGGCTGGAACGACGGCGCGCAGGGCGCCTCGCTCGCGGGCGGCTATCTCGCGAAAACGTGGGGCGCGGAGCAGTTCGCGACGATCGAGCCGGAGGACTTCTACGACTTCCAGGCCACGCGCCCGATGGTCTCGCTCGTCGACGGGCTCACGCGACGGATCGACTGGCCCGAGAACGACTTCTACCACGCGTCCCCCGAGGGGCTCGGACGGGGCGCGCTGCTGCTCCTCGGCGTCGAGCCGAACCTCCGCTGGCGGCGCTTCTCGAGCCTGGTCGTCGACCTGGCGCGCGAGTACGAGGTCGAGATGGTGGTGACGCTCGGCGCGCTGCTCGCGGATGTACCGCACACGCGCCCGGCTCCGGTCACCGGCACCGCGAGCGACCTCGAGCTCGTCGAGCAGCTCGGGCTCCAGGCCTCCCGCTACGAAGGACCGACCGGGATCGTCGGTGTGCTCCACGACGCCTGCCATCAGGCGTCGATCCCGTCCGTGAGCCTGTGGGCAGCCGTCCCGCACTACGTCTCGCTAGCCCCGAGCCCCCGCGCCGCGCTCGCTCTCTGCCAGCGGCTCG
The DNA here is from genome assembly GCA_963765295.1 of uncultured Actinomycetes bacterium. Classification (GTDB taxonomy): domain Bacteria; phylum Actinomycetota; class Thermoleophilia; order Gaiellales; family Gaiellaceae; genus PALSA-612. Next base: position 458,128 of record CAVXVO010000004.1, on the reverse strand, counting down.
GCGACCTGCTGGAGACGAAGATCGACACGGCCGAGCTGGAGGAGGCCGTCGAGGCGTACACGCAGCGCGTCACCGAGGCCGTGTCGACGGACGAGGACACCGCCGAGTACGTCCAGGAGCTCGAACGCCGCTCGGAGATGATCGACGAGACCTCGCTGCCGAGCGGCGAGTCGCTGGCGGCCGAGCTGACGCGCTTCCTGAAGGAGCGCGACGAGGAAGACGGGCCGCCCGACGTCGCCACCGACCAGTAGCGACCTCACCCGCTGCGGCTGGGCGAGCCCGACCGATCCGCTCTATCTGGCGTACCACGACGAGGAGTGGGGCGTGCCGTCGCGCGACGACCGGCACCTGTTCGAGCTGCTGGTGCTGGAGGGCGCGCAGGCCGGCCTCTCGTGGTCGACGATCCTGCACAAGCGGGAGGGCTACAGTCGCGCGTTCGCCGGGTTCGACGTCGAGCGGGTGGCGCGGTTCGGGCCACGGGACGTCGAGCGGCTGCTGTGTGACGCCGGCATCGTCCGCAACCGGCTCAAGATCGGCTCCGCGATCGACAATGCGCGCGCCGTTCTGGCGTTGCGAGAGGAGCGCGGGAGCCTGGCGGACTACCTGTGGGAGTTCGTCGGCGGCGAGCCGATCGTCGGCCGGTTCGCGTCGCTCGCCGAGATCCCGGCCGAGACCGACGAGTCACGCACGCTGAGCAAGGACCTGAAGCGCCGCGGCTTCCGCTTCGTCGGCCCGACGATCTGCTACGCCTTCATGCAGGCAACGGGAATGGTCAACGACCACGTCACGACCTGTTTCCGGTTCGGCGAGCTCACACGGTCCGGTTGACGCGAGGCTGCGTCGCGAGCTACGTCGCGAGCGCCCACTCCTTCAGCTGTTTGCGCGCCGTGCCGCTGTTGCCGAGGTGGTAGACGGCCAGGCTCGTGGGGCGTACTTGGAAGGCGTCGAACGGTTCGGCCTCGATGACTTTGAGGTCGTCCAGCGTCGCGAAGCCCACGGTGATGTGGGCGATGTACTTGCCGGGGCCGATCTGGGCGGGGACGAACTCTTCGACCCAGTCGTGCGTGCTCTGGCTGATCGTCTCGCCGGGATCGGTCACGAACGCTTCGGCGGTGCCCCCCCGATTCGGTGAACGGGGAGACGGCGGCGAGGAGATCCGCCTGAAAGTCCAGCACCTGCGGGCTGGGCTGCACGACGAGAACGGCGAGTCCCTGACCGGGGACACCCCAGTCGGCATGCCGGATTGCCATGGCCTGGTAGGTGAGCGAGGCGACGTCGGTATCGGAGACGGTCTTCGCGACGGCGGCATACACGTGGACGAGATCGGCAGTCCGCACGTAGCGTTGCAGCGTCGTGATGTGCGGTTGGTGGGTGGCGTCCAGCGCGAACCCGTCCGGCACGCTCTCACGCATTCGCGCGTTGACCTGGCGCGCGCGCGCGACCGTGGCCTCGTCGGGGTTGATCAGGATGTCGATGGCGGTCAGGCCGCTCATGCGCTCAGAAGACGGTCGTCCAGTCGTTCTTCATGCTGACCACAGTCCAGCCCAGATCCTTGGCCCTCGTCAGCGACTTCTCGGCTCCCTTGGTGTAGGCGTACTCGCGCTCCTCGTCGTCGTGGTCGACGAGCAACGCGAACCTGGAGACGGTCAGCATCTCGATGTCGACGTCGGCGTTGCCGCCGGCGAACAGCGGCATCCGGCCCGTCTGGGCGAAGATGTGCTCGGGCTTGCCCGGCCCCAACGCCAGGCCCCCGAGGACTTGATCGGTGCGGACGATCCTGCCGTCCTTGTACTCGTAGCCCGCCGCGCTGCCGATCACGTTCTCTCGGAAGATCCCCCACGTCTCCTCGGCGAACACCCGCATGAACTCGCGACCGCCGCCGGAACACACGAACACGCGGAACTCGTTCGCCTGCAAGTAGGCGAGTAGTTCCAGCATGGGCTTGTAGACGAGCTCGATGTACGGCACGCCGAACTTCGGCTGGTCGACGTCGGTGAGCCACACGCGCACCTGCGCCTCGTATTCGTCCGGCCTCGTCCCGGACCAGGAGCGCGCGAACGCCTTCAGAAGTGTCGCCACGACCGCCGGATCCTGCGTTGCGATCCCTTCGAAGAACGCCGCGTCCTTCTCGATGATCGCCTTGTACGGCTGCTGACTCGCCAGCGACGGATCCTTCTGGGCTTCTTCGGCCCATTTCCGGAAGACGAAGTCGAACTGCGGCGGCATCGGCTGCTCCACCCACAACGTGCCGTCGTTGTCGAACGTCGCAATCCTGTCGGCGGGTGGCACAAACCCCGGCCCATCCTGCGTGGACGACTTGACGAAGCCGACCACGGCCTGCTTCGCCGGGCCGTCCTTCCAACTCACGAGCACGTCGTCCATCACGCTCAGCCCGTCACAGGCGCTTTCACTCCTGCGATTTGCCCTGGTCCCAGGCGAGCCAGCGGACGGGGGTGATCACGACCATCGTGCGGCCTTCGAACCAGAGCGCTTCCTCGAACTCCGGTGGCACGGCGCCGAGGTAGCGGAGCTCGAGCTTCTCCGTGAACTCCCGCACGCGCGGCTCGTCCGTGACCAGCTCGGCGTTTCCGAAGCAGACCACCGAGCGCGGCGGCTGGGTCGGGTCGTCGACGCGCGGGTCGACGTCGACGCACATCGTCGCGTGCGGGTCGCGGCGCAGGTTCGCGAGGTGGCGGCGGCTGTTGCCGAGCGAGAGATGGAAGCGCCCGTCCTCCCACACGTACCAGATCGGCGTCACGTGCGGCCAGCCGTCCTCGCGCTGCGTGCCGAGCCGCGCGACCAGCTTCCGGAGCAGGAACTCCTCGCGCTCCTCCGGCGTCAGCGCGTTCCGCTTGGTCGCGGTCGTCAGGTCGAGGAGTTCCGCACGTCCGCTCACGCCGCAGACTCTACGGCCGCGCTAGCCGAACGTAAAGGCGTAAGCGGAGAGGCCGGGCGTGAAGCGGAGGTCGAGCCGCCCGTCGGCGGCGTGGCCCTGATCGAGCAGTGTGTAGAGCCGGTCCTGCGTCACGTGCACGGTGCGGACGAGCTTGCCGTTCAGACGCACCTGGACCGACCCGGTGCCGCCGAGGACGAGATGCACCTTGCGGGCGAAGAAGTGGAGCCGCAACTCGGCGTCCTTGCCGGCGACGATGCGCTGCCCGCCGACGTTCCAGTAGCCGCCGTAGGCGAGCTGGCTCTGGTCGAGCACGAAGGGCAGCGAGTACTTCGCCATCCTCCCTGCCTTGAGCGGCGAGCCGGCGTAGCGGTCGAGCCGGTCCGAGCCCAGGTACGACTCGGGCGTGACCACGTAGTGCGGCGTGTGGTCGGCGAGGTGGAGGGCCTTCGGGAGGGAGGCGTCGCGCTCGGCCAGGAGCGAGCGGATCGCGTTCTCGGTCTTCGAGTAGTCGCCCTCGCCGAACTTGGCCTCGCGGACGTGTCCGCGCGCGTCGATCAGGTACTCGGCGGGCCAGTACTGGTTGCCGTATGCGTTCCAGGTGCCGTAGTCGTTGTCGACCGCGACCGGGTAGCGGACGCCGTTCTCGTGGATCGCCTGGCGGATGTTCGACACCTCGTGCTCGAAGGCGAACTCGGGCGTGTGGACGCCGACGATCACGAATCCGTCCTTCGCGTACGTGCGGTACCACGCCTTCAGGTACGGGAGCGTGCGCAGGCAGTTGATGCACGAGTACGTCCAGAAGTCGACGAGCACGACCTTCCCGTGGAGCTTTGCGAGCGTGAGCGGCCGTCCGCCCGTTGTGTTCAGCCACGTCTTGATCCCGGTGAAGTCAGGCGCGGCGCCGTAGTCCTTGAGCCCACTCAGCGTCGGCTTCTCGTGGGCGACCGGCTTGTTGTCCGTGACGTTCTTGCCCCGTCGGAACGCGTCGTTGCCGGCGCTGCTCTTCTCGGTCGGGCTCTGTAGTGCGCTCGTGTAGTCGGGGAACCACGTCTGAATCCTGGTGTCGAGGTTGAAGACGAGCCCGACTGCGGCCGCCGCGAGGACGACGCCGAATACCACGCGGAGCTCGTCCATCCGGCTTCGGAGCCGAGCCGCCAGGCGCTGCCCGCCGAGCACGATTCCGAGCATGACGAGCGACGCGCCGAGCGTATAGGCCAGCGCGACGCCGATCGTCTTGGGGCCGAAGTCGCGGGCAGCTGCCGAGCTCGTGACGAACGCGAGCGCGGGGCCCGCGCACGGAGCAAACACGAAGCCGAGCGCACAACCGAGGAGAAAGCCACCGCCCAGGTCGCCGGAGGGCCGCCGCGACATCCGCGTGAGCGGCTTCTCGATCAACAGGCCGAGCTGCGGGACGAGCAGGGTCGCCGCGAACAGGAAAAGGAGCGCGATCGAGATGTTCCGGAGGAGATCCTTCGGAAGCCCGAGGGCGTCGAGAACCCAGCTGGCGAAGAGAATCGAGACGAAGAAGCAGGTCGCGAGGCCTGCGATGATCGCGTAGGGGCGCCGCCTGCCGCCGCCGATCCCACTTCCGAGAACAACCGGAAGTACCGGGAACACGCAAGGCGAAATGGCCGTGATCAGCCCGGCGAGAAACGCGAGCGGGAGCGCTACGACGACCATCCGACCGTTATTCGGTCGAGTTTGCCTGGTCGGTTGTTACAGCTGCGTTGTCGTTGGTGTCGGGTTCGGGCTCGGCAGCCGGTGTTTCCGCCGTTTCTGCGGTCTCTGCCGTCGCAGCCGCTGCCTCTCCGCCGCCCCGCTTCTTCCGTCGGCGGCGCCGTCGCGACCGGCGCGGGGGCTTCGGCTCCGGCAGGTCATCGGCAAGGGCGGCCGCGACCTCGTGGATCGTCCCGATCTCCTCGCGTGCGGCTTCGAGCAGCTTCGTCGCCCGCGGCGTGTAGCCGTCGGCCGACGCGAGCAGCGCCGCGGCAACAGGGAGCGGCAGCTCGCGGACCGCGACAACGAGCTTGGCGGCGTTCTCCTCGTGTCGGTGGCCGCGCGAGTTGGCGAGCGCGCCCAGCAGCCGCTTCGCTTCGGGGTACTCGCCGCTCGCCTTGCGGTCGAGCGCCTTGCGCGTCGCGCGCGCCAGCCGCCACGTCCAGCGGGCGAGGATCTGATCGGGTGCGTCGGGCTTGCCGGCGCCGATCGCCTGCAGCAGCGTGCGGACGCCGGGCTGGCGGTCCTTCTCCCACGTCGGTGCCTGCGTCACCAGCGTGACGAGGTCGTCGAAGCTCGCCCGGTCGATGCGCATCGAGACCCGGTCGGCGAGCGCCATCATCCGCAGCCGCCGGTTCGGGTTCTCGGCGGCGCACGTGAACAGGAACTGCTCGAGCGCCGTCTTGCTCGCGCGCCCGTCGGTGAGCTTCTGGACGAACGCCTCGCGCTCCTCGAAGCGGAGGTTGCGGCCGGCGAACGTGGCCCAGTAACGCTGTTCGTCCTCGTCGAGATAGCGCGGATCGATCCGCTGCCATTCGCGTGCGATCACGCTCAGCCGCCGCTTGACGTCCGGCGTGACGGGGACGAGCCACGGCGCAGGCGTCAGCTTCCGCCGCGTGCGCCGCTGCATGCGCCGCCGCGGTGTCGGGATCACCCTCGCGCCCTCGCGGTAGAAGTCGGCGTCGAGCAGCGAGTGGAGCGTGACGACGCGCTCCGAGTGCGTCGCGCCCTTGTTCACGAAGTCGACGACGATGCCCGCTTCCTTGCGCGGGTGGATGCGCATGATCCGGCCGATCCGCTGCTGGTAGACGCGGCGGCTCGCGGTCGGCGCGAGGTGCATGACCACCGTCGCACGGGGCGAGTTCCAGCCCTCGGCGAGCAGCATGGCGTTGATCAGGACGTTGATCTCGCCGCGCTCGTAGGCCGCGAGTGTCTCCGCCAACTGGACGGGCGGAGTGCGGCCGGAGACGGCGACGGCCTTGATCCCGGCGGAGCGGAACTCCTGGCCGAGGTTGTACGCGTGGTCGACGCCGGCGGCGTAGACGATCCCCGGGGTGTCGTCGAACCGGTCGCGGTAGAGGCTCGCTGCCGCCTGGTTCAGTGCCTGGTGGTCGAGCACCTTGGCCAGCTCCTGCTGGTCGAAGTCGCCGCCGACGATGGGTACCGAGTTGATCGCGGCCACCGGCGGGACGCGCAGGCAGCGGAGCGATGCGATCAGTCCGCGTCGCGCCGCGTCCTGCAGCGGCAGGTCGTCGACCGAGGCCGGGAAGACGTCCGCGACCTGCTTCGCGATGAGTTGCTCGGTGGCGGTCATCCCGATGTACAGCGGCTCGGGGAAGCTGCGGATCGCGGCGCTCGTCTTCTCGCCGAGGGCGGTGTGCGCCTCGTCGCAGATCACGAGCTGGTACGCGTCGCGGCGCAGGTCGCCGACGTGTCGCGCGAACCAGGCATAGGTCTGGATCGTGATCGGGCTCGAGGCCGGAAGCGGCGTCGAATCGAGGATCTCGGGGGTGAGCCTGCTGCCGTAGCCCTCGTCCGTCAGCTCCCGCCGGAACTGGTTCACGAGCAGGCGCCGGTGGGTGAGGATGAGGACGCCGATCGTGCTCGCCGCCTCGACGAAGCCGGCGGCGGCGATCGTCTTGCCCGAGGCGGTCGGATGGCGGAAGCGGAACCGCCGGCTCGCGCCGGGGTCGGGAACGGCGACGTCCTCGATCTCCGCAAGGTCGACGTCGAGCTCGTCCTCGTCGTCATCCTCGTCGTCGGGTGCGACGGGCTCGGCGTGGCCGTTCGCCCCGTTGCCGTTCTCGGGCTCGCGCTGGTTGGCCGCGATCAGCTCGGTCAGCATCCCGGCGAGCGCGTCGATCTGGTGGCGGCGAAGCTCGGTTCCTGAGGCGAGATGAGGCGGCTTCCCGCTGAGGACACGCTCGAGCCCGAGCATGAGCGCGAACCGGACCTTCCATTCGGGACTCGGCTCGCTGCGACCGGCCTCCATCTCGGCAGTCGCTTCGTCCAGTGCGCGCCTGCGGGCCGTGCCGGGCGCGAGCGCGACGACAGGATCCTCCTCCTCGTGGAGGAAGGGCTCGCCGGCCCAGGTCGTGGCTCGGAGCGCCATGGCCTCCAGGCCGTCCGCCCCGGGCGGGGCTTTCGTCGGCTGGTCGATGATCTTTTGCATGCGCGCAGCACGCGCCGGTGCTGCTACTTCGAGAAGGTGCGCCCGCGACACTCTGCAGGCGGCGCACTCGGAAGCATAACCAATCGAGCGGCGGGTCCCCGGTAGCCGGCCCGGCTTCTCAGCCGCCGAGGCCGCCGAAGATCGCGAACGGGTTGTGCGGCATCGCCTCGTAGACGACCTCGCCGCCCGCCTCGACCGTCCCGTGGAGCCGCGTCGCGAGCGCCTGTGCCTCCTCCTCCGTAGTCGCGCCGACGACGAGGTAACGCCAGCGTCGCGCGACTCCGAGCCCTTCCTGCTCCAGCGGAATCAGCGAGCGCTTCGGCCTCCTCGTGAGACGCGCATTCGACTCGGACCTCCCACGGCGCGTACCCCTCGTCGAGCACCTCCTCTTCCCAGGACTCGTGCTTCGGCTCGTCGTCCCAGCGCTCCTCCTCGGCGAGCCAGTGCTCGATCTTGACGGTGAGAGGCTCGATCGTCGCCTCCTCGAGCTCGGCCTCGACGATCTGCTGCGCCTGCCGCGCCTGCGAGCGTGAGGCCGCGTAGACGAAGAGCGTGTCGTCGTCGCGCGAGACCGCCAGCTTGTTCGCCTCCAGTTCCTTCGCGAGATCGCGCGCGCGGGAGCCGAGGCCTCCGCCGAGCCGGTTCAGGAACCCGCCTGCATGCTCCGCCTCGAGCTCGATCCGGATCCGCCAGTCGTCGCGCGCCATCGCAGGCTGCAGGCTACCGGCGGCCCGCCGCTGAAGTCACACATCCGGCACAGCTCCGTCTCACACGCGTGACCGATTTCCGCGCTACGCTCAAAACCGGGGGGCCAGGGCCGAAGGCCCCGGGGGAAACCAATAGAGCCGGCGCCCGAGGGCCGCGGGGGTAGCGAATGGCGTCGAGTTGGGCCGCACATTTCGAGCGCGAGCGGGCGCGGTACGAGGACGGTGCGTTGCGGGTGGCCGGCCTCGCGGATCCGGACGAGCGGCAGCGGCAGCTGACGCGCATGGGGAATGCCGCGACCGGGGCCGGACTGGCGTTGCTCATGGACGGCCGTGGCGCCGACGCCGCCGGTTGGTTCGCGCGCGCGGCCGAGCGCTACCGGGAGAGCTTTCGCGAGGCGCCTCCCGGAAGCTGGGGGCGTCCGATCGGTGCGATCAAGGCGCGCGTGCTCGCGGAGGACTGGGACGCCGCCGCGGACGACGCCCGCTGGACGCTGGCCGCGGGCGCCGCGAGCAGCGATTCGCCGATCGGGCGCTACGCCGCGTGTCTCGCCCAGCTCGTGCTCGGAGACGACGAGGCGGCACGAGGCTTCGCAACGTCCCTTGCCGGTCGGGACGACTTCCCGGACGACGTCGCCCGGTCTCTGCTGGCGATCGCCGGCGCGGACGCCGCGGCATACGTGGGCGCGGTCGGCGAGGTGCTCCGCTCGTTCGAGACCCGCGAGGCGTACCTCGAGGACGTGGCCGTCGCCGATACGGTGATCGTGCTGCAGAGTCTTGCCGGTCGCCGCCGACTGGCCGCCGAGCTCGACTCGCCGTTGCTGCCGATCGCCTGAGACGCGCTAGTCGAGACCCGACGCGAGTTCGCGCGAGCGTTCCATTGCCGCCTGGATCGCGTTCAGGAACGCCGCTCGCACGCCTGCCTGCTCGAGCTCGTGGATCGCGCGGATCGTCGTGCCGCCCGGCGACGTCACCGCCTCCCGCAGCTCGACCGGGTGCATGTTCTCGTCCCGAAGCAGCACGGCCGTGCCCAGCATCGTCTGGACGACGAGCTGCGTCGAGATCTCCCGCGAGAGGCCGAGCAGGATGCCTGCCTCGATCATGGCCTCGGCGAGCAGTGCGAAATAGGCCGGGCCGGATCCGGACACGGCCGTGACCGCGTCCATGTACGGCTCGGCCACGCGTACGACCGCGCCGAGATGTGCGAGCACCTCCTGGGCGGCCGCGACGTTCTGCTCGGAGGCGTGGGCGCCCGCGCAGAGGCCCGTGATGCCCTCGTGGACGGTCGCCGGCGCATTCGGCATCGCCCGCACGACCGGCACCTCCGGGCCGAGCCGCCGCTCGATGAACGCCGTCGGAATCGCCGCGGCGACCGAGAGCACCGTCTGGTCCTTCTTGATCGCTCCGCGCACGCCGTCGAGCAGCTCTTCGAAGTCCTGCGGCTTGACCGCGAGCACGACGAGGCCCGCACCTACGACCGCCTCCGCGTTCGAGAGCGTCGTCTCGATGCCGTGGCGCTCCTTCAGCTCGGCCACGCGCTCTGCGCGGCGGGCCGTGGCAATGATGTCGGTCGAGCCGGAGCTGAGCAGTCCGGCGAGCAGCGACTCGCCGATCTTCCCGCAGCCGAGGATGGCGACGCGGCCGTTCACGCTCCTGAGTCTAGGCCGCTCGCCGCTCGGCCGGGCTGACCGGGAGCAGGCCTCGCGCCCACGCGGAGAGCATGTACACGCCTGCGAGCCCGGCCCATTCGCCGTACGGCGCGAGCAGCTCCTCGGTCTCCCAGCCCTCGACACGGCGGCCCCGCATCGCCGACAGGAGCTTGATCAGCCCCAGGTCGCCGACGAGACCGAGGTCGTAGCGGCCGAGGCCCTCGAGCGCGACGACGCCGACCGACCAGGGGCCGAGCCCGCGCTCCCGTCCGAGTCGCGCCGCCACCGTCGCCGCGGGCAGCTCGCGGAGCCGGTCGAGGTCGAGCGCGCGGCAGACGCGCACGAGCGTCGCGCCGCGACGGGCGTGGAGGCCGAGCCGGCGCAGCTCGGCGGGCGAGACGGCGCGAAGTGCCGCAGCGGTCGGTGGGGCGTGGAACGGACCGTGCGCCGGCATCACCGTGCGGACGATCGCCCGCTCGATCGCCCGCGCCCGCCTCGACTCGATCAGCTGGCCGCACAGCGCTCGCAGGAGAGCGTGCGCGACGGTCGGGACTCGCACCTGGCGGAGGCCAGCAAGCCGCCGCGTCGCCGGGCCGAGCATCGGATCGCGGCGGAAGCGGCGCAGGAACTCGCTGTGGTCGTCGTCGAGCGCGAGCGAGAAGCGCAACCGCTCGATCGCCTCCTCGCTGTCGGCGACGAGCCGGAGCGAACCGTCGGGATGCTGGCGGGCGGCGCCGCGCTCGACGTGGGCGCCAACCTGCAGCAGCCCCTCGAAGACGCCGTCGCGGAACCGCCGCGTCGCGTCACCCGCATGCCGTGCCGTCAGCGCGAGCGAGTACGGGCCGCGGGGCCGCACGACGACGTCGACCATTTCGGAACCCTAAAGATTTCCTTCGGATGGCCCCGTTACGCTCTCCCGTGCGTGGGCGAGGGGATGCGGACGACCTGGGACGCCGCCGCGGCCTCGGACCGCGTCGAGCACTACGTCGGCGACCCTGCGACGGCGAGGCAGGAGCTCGATTCGCTCTTCTCCCGGCTCGGCGACGATCCGCGCGGCGGCACGTGCGTCGAGGTCGGGTGCGGCTTCGGCCGGATGACCGGCTTTCTCGCCGAGCGGTTCGACCGTGTCGTCGCCGTCGACGTCTCGCCGCTGATGCTCGAGCGCGCACGGCGCGAAGTGGTCGCCGCCAACGTCGACCTTCCTGCCCGTCTCCGGCACGAGCCTCGAACCGGTCGAACGCGAGAGCGCCGACGCCGTCGTCTGCTACCTCGTCCTCCAGCACCTCCCGGCGCGCGAGGTGGTCGCGTCCTACCTGCGCGAGTTCGCGCGCGTTCTCACGCCGGCGGGCCGTGCGTTCGTGCAGCTTCCGGTGCTCCTGCCCGGGCTGCGGTCGCGGGCCTGGCGCGCAGGGCGCGGGCTGGTGGTGCCCCTGAGCCGCGGCCGCGAGGTTGCGCGGCGGCCCGAATACCGCGGCTTCCGGCTCACCGACTCCGAGCTCGACGACGGCGCTCGCAGCCGCCGGCCTCCGCGTGGCCGCTCGGGACGAGAGCCCCGACTCGCCGTACCGTTACGCGCGCGAAGTCTTCCTGCGACTCGAGCGGGCGTAATGGCGTCGGCGCTCGCGCTCGCAGTCTTCGCCGTCGCGATCGGCGCGGCGGCGATCGCCGTCTGGCGGCGTCCCCTGGTTGCGCTCTACCTCTTCGTCGTCGGGCTCGCGGCGCACAACCTCGTCATGTCGCTCCTCTGGGGCGCGGGGGTGCGCGGGGCGTCCCTCGAGCTGATCTCGGCGTGGAAGGAGATCCTGCTCGCCGTCGCCGTGGCGAGCGTCGGACTCGCGACAGCTCGAGCCCGGCGACTGCCGTTCCGGCCGGGGCCGGTCGACGCGCTCGCGCTCGCGTTCGCCGTGCTCGTGCTCCTCTACGCCGTGATCCCGCAGAGCGCGCTCGGCGGGAGCGCGGGTCACAGCGCCGTCCTGCACGCGATCCGGCACGACCTCGTCCCGGTCGTCGCGTTCTTCCTCGGCCGCTCGATCGGCGTCACGGGCGCGCAGATCCGCTCGGTCGCCTGGACGATCCTCGGCACGGGTGCAGCCGTGGCCGGGTTCGGCCTGGTCGAGGAGTACACGGTCGGCGTGGGGTGGTGGCATCGCTCGGGAGCGGTCGGCTACTTCCGCCACCAGCTCGGCTTCGACTACCACGGGCCTGGCGGCATGCCCGAGAACTTCGCCTTCAACACCGGCAACAACCACCTGTTCCGGCGGCTGATCTCGACCTTCGTCAGCCCGCTCGGGGCCGCCTACATGCTCGTCGTCTCGTTGCTCGTCGCGCCGCTCCGGCGCCTGGCGCTGCCGCTCGCCGCGCTCGTCTTCGCCGGGCTCGTGTTCACGATCTCGCGGTCGGCGCTCACGGGTCTCGTGGCCGGCCTCGTCGTGCTTGCGATCGCGAGGCGAGAGCTCTGGCCGCTCGCGGCCGCGGTCGTCGTGATCGGCGTCGGGATCGGCTTCGACCGCGTGTACACGCACGTTGCCCCGACGACCCATTTCCTCCCGGCCGAGCTCAAGGAGCAGGAGGCGAACGCCCACAGGCACCCCGGCGCGAAGAACCAACTCTTCAACTTCAACGAGCCGTCCTGGCGAAGTCACCTGTCCAGCCTCCGCCACGGGCTCGGGACGGTCGTCCACCACCCGCAGGGCTACGGGCTCGGGAACGCGGGCGCGACGGCGGAGCGCTTCGGCGTCCAGCTGAAGGCGGGCGAGTCGAACTACACGGAGATCGGAGTCGAGACCGGCATCCTCGGGATGGCCCTCTTCGTCGCCTGGAACCTGGCGCTCCTCGCCGGGCTCGTTCGGCGCGCCTGGGCGGAGCCGTCCGGCGATCTGCGCGACGGCGCCGCGGGGGTCGCGGCCGCGCTCGCCGCCGTGCTCCTGATCGCCGTGCAGACCGACGCCTACGGCGTTCCGTGGCTCGGCTACTGCCTCTGGTGGCTGTGCGGCTCGCTGGCCGCGGCGTCCTTCCGCTCGACGAGCAGCGTCAAACCCTGAAGGCCGCGGACGATCGCGGTCTCCCCGACCTCGGCACCGCCCTCGCAGCGCGCGTTCCAGATCTCGCCGCGAATCGCCGCCCGTCCGTACGGGCTGCAGCGCTCGACGATCCTCGCCTCGACGCCGACGAGAGCCTCTGCTCCCACCTGCGCCTGGCGCCGTTGCGACCACCAGATCGACCCGAACGTCTGCGTGATCTCGAAGGCCGCGGCACAGCCGATCGCGACCACGCCCCAGGGCGAGGGGAGCACGAAGATCGCCAGCAGGATCGCGAGGACGACGGTCATGGTTGTCGGGGTCGCCGCGACATTCGCTATACCTAGCTGAACAGCATGGCGAAGAGCGTCGAGCAGGTCGAGCAGGTCACGATCCGTTTCGCGGGCGATTCCGGCGACGGCATGCAGTTGACCGGGAGCCGCTTCACGAGCGAGACGGCGGCGTTCGGCAACGACCTGTCGACACTGCCCGACTTCCCTGCGGAGATCCGCGCACCCGCCGGTTCGCTCCCGGGCGTGTCCGGGTTCCAGATCCACTTCGCCGACCACGACATCCTCACGCCGGGCGACCAGCCGGACGTGCTCGTTGCGATGAACCCCGCGGCGTTGAAGACGAATCTGAAGGACCTGCGGGCGGGCGGGGCCCTGATCCTGAACCGCGACGCGTTCAGCGAGAAGAATCTGCAGAAGGCGGGCTACGCGGCGAATCCCCTCGAGGACGGGTCGCTCGACGACTACAAGGTGCATGCGCTCCCGCTCACGAGCATGACGGTCGAGGCGCTCAAGGGCATCGAAGGCGTGACGTCGCGCGAGGCGGAGCGGTCGAAGAACTTCTTCGCACTCGGCCTGATGTCGTGGCTGTACGGCCGCCCGGTCGAGTCGACGCTCGACTACATCCAGGAGAAGTTCGGCAACCGGCCCGAGCTCGCCGAGGCGAACTCGCGCGCGTTCAAGGCGGGCGTGAACTACGGCGAGACGAGCGAGGACTTCGTCGTCTCGTACGAGGTCAAGCCCGCGAAGATGCCGCCCGGCCTCTACCGGCAGATCACGGGCAACCAGGCGCTCTCGCTCGGTCTCGTCGCCGCCAGCGTCCAGAGCAAGCTGCCGCTCTACCTCGGCGCGTACCCGATCACACCGGCCTCGTCGATTCTCGAGGAGCTCGCGCGCTACAAGCAGTTCGGCATTCGCACCTTCCAGGCCGAGGACGAGATCGCTGCGGCCGGCGCCGCCCTCGGTGCGTCGTTCGGCGGCGCGCTCGGCGTCTGTACGTCGGCCGGTCCCGGCGTCGTCCTGAAGGCCGAGACGGTCGGGCTCGGCATCATGCTCGAGCTCCCGCTGGTCGTCATCGACGTGCAGCGGGCCGGGCCGTCCACGGGGATGCCGACGAAGCCCGAGCAGGCCGACCTCCTGATGGTGCTGTTCGGACGCAACTCCGAGTCGCCGGTGCCCGTGCTCGCGGCGTCCACTCCCGGCGGTTGCTTCGAGATGGCGATCGAGGCCGTGCGGATCGCGGTCAAGTACCGGACTCCCGTGTACCTGCTCTCGGACGCCTATCTCGCGAACGGCTCCGAGCCGTGGCTGGTCCCCGACGCCGCCAAGCTCCCCGATCTGACTGTCCAGTTCGCCGATGGCCCGAACGCGGGCGACGAGTTCCATCCGTACCTCCGCGACCCGGAGACGCTGGCGCGGCCGTGGGCGATCCCCGGCACGCCCGGCCTGGAGCATCGCATCGGCGGGCTCGAGAAGCAGGACGTGACCGGAAACGTCTCCTACGACCCGGACAACCACGACGCGATGGTCAGGCTCCGCGCGCAGAAAGTGGCCGGCATCGCGGCGGACATCCCCGAGCTCGAGGTCGACGACCCCTCCGGCGACGCTCGCCTGCTCGTCCTCGGCTGGGGCGGCACCTACGGGCCGATCGCTGCCGCAGCTCGTCGCGTGCGACGGCAGGGCCGCTCGGTCGCCCACGCGCACCTGCACTACCTCAACCCGTTCCCGCGGAACACCGGCGAGGTGCTCTCGCGCTACGACCGCGTGCTCGTGCCGGAGATGAACCTCGGGCAGCTGCTCAAGCTGATTCGCGCCGAGTTCCTCGTCGACGCGATCGGCTACAACCGCGTCCGCGGCGTGCCGTTCCGGCCGAGCGAGCTCGCGGACGCGATCGAGGCCATGTTGTGAGCGAGAACGGATCGAATGGCAAGAGCGACCTGACGCTGACGGCGAAGGACTTCAAGTCGGACCAGGAGGTGCGCTGGTGCCCGGGCTGTGGCGACTACGCCATCCTCGCCTCGATGCAGAGCTTCATGCCCGAACTCGGCTTCGCGCGCGAGAAGATCGTCTTCATCTCCGGCATCGGCTGCGCCGCCCGTTTCCCGTACTACATGAACACCTACGGGATGCACTCGATCCACGGGCGGGCGCCTGCGATCGCCACCGGCCTGGCCACGTCCCGGCCCGACCTGTCCGTCTGGGTCGTCGGCGGCGACGGGGACATGCTCTCGATCGGCGGCAACCATCTGATCCACGCGCTGCGCCGCAACGTCAACCTCAAGCTCCTGCTCTTCAACAACCAGGTGTACGGGCTGACGAAGGGGCAGTACTCGCCCACCTCGCCGCGCGGCCAGCGTTCGGGCTCGACACCGATGGGCTCGATCGACGAGCCGTTCAACACGCTCGGCGTGGCGATCGGCGCGGAAGCGACCTTCGTGGCGCGGGCAATCGACACCGACCGCAAGCACGTCACCGAGGTGCTCCGCCGCGCGGGCGCCCACCGGGGCGCGGCGTTCGTCGAGATCCTGCAGAACTGCAACATCTACAACGACGGCGCGTTCGACGCGGTGCGCGAGGACGAGGCGAATCGGATCTACCTCCGCCACGGCGAGCCCGTGCGCTTTGGCGCGGAGGGCGCGCGCGGCGTCGTCGCCCGCGGCGACGGCTCGGTGGAGATCGTGGACGTCGCGACGGTTGGGGAGGACGCGCTCCTCGTCCACGACGAGCACCACCCGCAGCCGAGCCTCGCGTTCGCCCTGTCGCGGCTGATGCTGGACGAAGTCGGAGCAGCGCCCGTCGGCGTCTTCCGAGATGTCGCGCAGCCGGTCTACGACGACCTGATGACCGAGCAGATCGAGAAGTCGGTCGAGCAGCGGGGCGAGGGCGACCTGACGACCCTCCTGCACGGCAACGACACCTGGACGATCTCCTAGCGCCTCGGACCGGCAGGCGGGGACGATCCGCCGCACGCGCGGAGCCGCGTGAAAGCGCGCACCCCCACCCTTAGTGGGTGGGGCCACAGCCCTCCACCCACGCCGAGAGCGTAACCCCGAAACTTGCACGCACGTGAAGCCGGTTAGTGCCAATTCGGTAACTCTTGCTCCACAGGTGGCCGGCCCGGACGGGCAGGCCGGTCGTCGCGCCCCGTGTGTGCCGAGCTACGCCGCCGACGCGCTGCGGAAGCGAGGCGCGAATCGCCGATGTCGGCGGGTCGGCTCGCATCTGAGCGAGCCGAGTCCGTCGAGCACCGCCTGATACGGACGCTGCTCCGCCTTCCGGGTCGTCCCGAGGCGTCGCTGCAGAGTATGGATCGACTCGAACTCGGGACTTCGGTACACGTCGTTCACGGCTTGCTCCTTCCTCGTTCGGCTTGCCTGCATCCTCGGCCGCCGAGCGCGCCGCATCGCCGGGGTTCCCGCTGATCGGGGGTCCGGAATCTCCCCTACCCCGTCTGGAGGGCCATGATCGCCTGGCGCAGCGTGCCCCCGAACGGCGTGACCGCGAGTGAGTAGACCGGGATCGCCCGACCGTCGACGAACGAGACGGAGATGTAGTCGCCGAAGAACCGGCCTCCCGCCTCCGCCAGCCACTGGAGCCGCATCGGCTGGGCGTCGAGCCGCTGAGGACGTGCCCACTCTCTGCCGTCGGTGACCGATGACGTGGCCCAGACGTCGATGCCGGGGCAGGAGGTGCGGGCCGCGCAGCCTTGCGGCATCGAGTAGTACGCGACGGCGAGTCCCCGCCCGAGTCCTCCGGAGGTGAGGCCGAATGCGAGTCCGGGGACGACCTGGTCGGCGCCGGGAGTTGCGGCCCCGACGGGCGCCGGCGCGCTCCAGGTCTGGCCGTCCGTCGACGTGGAGAGCACGATTCGGTCGCGACTGCATGTCGGGTCGAACCGGCAGTCCTCCCATGCCACGAACAGCTTGCCGTCGGGTGCCACGTCCGCGGACGGGAGAGCCGGTGCGCGGATCCCCGGCGTCGGGAACCAGGTCAGGTTGGAGATCTCGATACTCGAGCCGAAGGTCGCGCCGCCGTCGAGCGACGTCGCGGCGTAGAGGGCTGCTGACTGCGGTGCCGCGCGGTACCCGTCGCCACCCTCGTCGTCCTCTGCCGCGCCTACCGCGTACACGACGGTCAGCGACCCATCGGGGCGGGGGAGCGGTTGCGCGCCGTTCGGTCCGACGTTTCCGGCCGGATGGATCGAGGTTGGTACGGGCGGGCTCCAGCTCAGCCCGCCGTCGGTCGAGGTCTGCGTTACGAGCACGTTGCTCGACACATCGAGATAGGACAGGTAGCAGTGGCCTCGATTCGGGCTCGAGGGCCAGTTGTCGCACGCGACCCACTCCTTGTCGAGCGACCCGCTCGGTCCCACGCGCGCTGCAACCGGCAGGCTCCAGGCGATCCCATCGGGGGATCTGCTCACGAGCACCTGGAAGCTGCCCGACGCGATGCCGAGAGCGGTCGCGAGCCAGACGCCGTGCAGGGCGTCGTAGCCGACCGTGGGATCGCTCGCGCGCGGGTCCGTTCCCGGTTGCGGAGAAAGCGTCGTCATGCCCGGAAGGAGGCCCGATCGCCAGTGGTTGCCGCCGTCCGCGGACGTGGCGACGCCGATCGCCGTCGCGCCGCCCGTCTCCACGCGTCCGACCTGGAAGACAGCCACGATCGTCTGCCCGAAGGCGAAGCTGTCCGGCTCGACCTCGGTTGCGTGCTGGCCACCGCCGTCCGTCACCGTGTCGGTCGAGATCTGCCGGCTCGTGACCTCGCAACCGGCGGCGACCGAGTCCCCGAGGTCGGCGTTGACGACGTCGATGCCGGGCCCGCAGGAGATGGTGTCTCGCGCGGCGTCGCCGTTCGCAGCGATCGAGTCGTTCCCCGCGCCGCCGTCGAGCCGGTCGCGACCGGGGCCGCCACGCAGGACGTCGTTGCCGGCGAGCCCGAACAGCGCGTCGTTTCCGGCCAGGCCGTCGATCGTGTCCGCTTTGGCCGTCCCAACCAGCCGATCGGCGTGCGCGGTGCCTGGAATGCGGGCTGCGAGAGCGACTGCCGGCGCGAAGACGAGGAGCGCAGTCAGGGCGACGGCCGGCCGGAAGCGCACGCGGGCCACGGTAGCGAACGGGCCCGCAGCCGGGCCCGCTCGCGTCCGTCGCGGGGAGCATCGACTCAGTCGCCGGTCTCCTCGGCCAGCTGATCGGCCGTGGGAACGATCCAGTTCCGAACCTCGCAGCCGCGGATCACGTACTTGCCCTTCTCGTTCGCGTTGAGCCAGGCAACATCGTGACCGGGGCCGCAGTCGACGATGTCGAGTTGGTTGTCGTCGGCGAGGGCGTGCAGAACGTCGTCGCCCGCGCCGCCGTACTCGGCGTCGGCGCCGCGGCCGACCCACATCACGTCGTTCCCTTCGCCGCCGTATTCGACGTCGTTCCCGTCGCCGCCCTTGATCGTGTCGTTGCCCCGGTCGCCGTAGATGACGTCGTTGCCGGCCCGGCCGTGCAGGCTGTCGTCGCCTGCCTTGCCGTAGATCGCGTCGGCGCCGGTCGTGCCGTTGATGACGTCGGGGCCGGACGTGCCGACGAACACGGCCTTCGTGGCTCCGAGCGCCGCGCCGGCGAGCACGAGCGCGGAGACCGCCGAGACAGCGAGTGCGCGGTACTTGCCTTGCATGCGATTCACCTCCGTGGGTCGCTTAACGAATCGCTCACATCTGGCTCGACGAAGGTCAACGCGCTGTCGGCGCCTTGCAAGGCCTTCCGCAAGCGGCTGTAAAGCACGCCGCAGCGCGCGCCGGTTTTACAGCTTGAGGCTGAGCAGGTGCGCGAGCCGGAGTCCGGGCCGCTCCGTCGACCGCAGCACGACGAACCCGATCGCGCCGAGAGTCACGGCGCCGCCGACCGCAAACGCGAGCTCGGTGCCTCCGGTCGCGGCCAGCCAGCCCGAGAGGAGTCCGCCCACCGGCCCGGCACCGTTGAAGGCGTAGTAGTAGAGGCCGATGACGCGCCCCCGCAGGTGCCCGGGGGCCTCGAGCTGCAGCGTGGAATTCGCATTCGCGGTCCACATCGTGAAGCTGAGCCCGACGAAGAAGAGCATCAAGCCTGTCGCCGGCGCCGTGTGCAACGGGGCCAGCAGAAGCTCGGTGAGGCCGAAGCCGGTCATGCAGACGAGGAGCATGCGCATGCTCGCCCGGCCGAGAGTGGCGAAGATCAGCGCTCCGACGAGGGCGCCCGCACCGAAGCAGCCGGTGATGATGCCGAAGGTCGCCGGACCTGCGTGCAGCGTATTCCTGGCGAGGACCGGGAGCAGGACGTTGAAGTTGAAGGCGAACGTGCTGATGACGGCGACGAGCACGAGCACGGTTCCGGCACGTGGTGTTCGGCGCACGTACGCGAGCGCCTCTCGCGTGCCGGCCAGGATGCGAGGCCGGATCTCGGCGCGCTCGGTGGGGAGGAGCTCGCTCGCGCGCATCGCGAGCAGGCAGGCGAGCACCGCGAGGAAGCTGACGGCGTTGAATGCGAAGCAGAAGCCTGCTCCGGCGAGCGCGACGACGACTCCGCCGAGTGCCGGGCCGACGATCCGGGCGCCGTTGAACAGGCTGGAGTTGAGTGCGATCGCGTTCGGGAGCTCCCGCGGCCCGACCATACGGTAGGTCAGCGCCTGGCGGGAGGGGGCGTCGAGCACGAGCACGGTTCCGCGGAGGCCGGCGAGGAGGTAGACGACCCACGGCTCGACGAGCCCGAGGAGCGTCAGCACGGCGAGTACCCCTGCGAGCACCATCGAGGCCGCTTGCGTTCCGATCACGAGTCGCCGGGCGTCGAGGCGGTCGACGATCACGCCGGCGAAGAGGCCGAAGACGGTGAACGGAAGGAACTGACACAGGGCGAGCGCGCCGACCGCGACCGGCGAGTGCGTCAGGTCCAGGATCAGCCAGGCCATGGCGATGTTCTGCATCCACGTGCCCGTCACGGACACGACCTGGCCGACGAAGTAGAGCCGGTAGTTGCGGTGCGCGAGGCTCGCGAACGTGCGTCGGTTCAACGCCGCGATCGCGGCGGTCACGAGTCCGCCACGAGCAGCGCCTCGAGCGGCCCGATCGAGTCGGTGATCGCTGCGAGTGCGCGCGGATCGAGGCGGTCGAGGCGGGACGCAAGCCAGGCCGTGCGTTGCGAGCGCACACGCCGTAGTACCCGCTGCCCCTTGGCGGTCAACTCGATCTCCACCCGGCGGCGATCACCGCTCGAGCCGGGCACCCGGTTGACGAGACCCGCCCGCTCGAGGCGGTCGACGTGCTTGGACATCGCCGGCGCGGAAACGCCCTCGCCGGCGGCGAGCTCTCCGAGCCCGATTCTTCCCTGCCGCTCGACGACGGCGAGCAGAGTCGCCTGTCCGCCGGTGACGCCGAAGGCGTGCGCCTCGCGGCGAAGCTCGCGACCGAGGCGGAGCAGCACGGGGCGCAGCCTGTTCGCCACCGAGACCGCCGTATCCACTTCGCTCGTCATCGACATTTACTTAACTAGGTTAACAAACTCTCACTACCACGGCGAGCCCGCGAGGGCGTAGGCTTCGCGCGGTCGATGAGCATGCGGAAGCAGAAGAGCCTTGTCCTGATCCTCGCGCGCGAGCTCGCGACGAATCTTGCGACCCCGATCTACATCGCAGACGCGGTCGGCGACCTCGTCTACTTCAACGAGCCCGCCGAGCAGATCGCGGCGGGCCGGTTCGCGGAGCGTGGTGAGACGTCGATCAACGATTGGGTGCGGCTGCTGGCGCCCGAGACGGTCGACGGCAAGCCGCTCTCACGCGAGGAGATGCCGGGCGGGATCGCGTTCGCCGAGCGGCGACCGGCGCACGGGACGATGCGCGTCACGGGGCTCGACGGCGAGCGGCACACGGTCGAGACGACCGCGCTCCCGCTGTTCGGCCCGGACGGCGAGTTCCACGGGATAATGGCCATCTTCTGGGAACTCAGCTAGAACCCGATGCTCGTTCGCATCTGGGGTTGTCGCGGCTCGCTTGCCACACCGGGTGCAGAGACGCTTCGTTACGGCGGCAACACGTCGTGCGTCGAGGTCCTGTGCGACGACGGTACGCGAGTCATCCTCGACGCGGGGACCGGTATCCGGACGCTGGGCCGGCAGTTGGCCGGCAACGGCTCAGGCCCGATCCACCTCTGCTTGACGCATCTCCACCTCGACCACATCGAGGGGATCGGCTTCTTTGCGCCGATCTTCGACCCGGACACCGAAGTGAACATCTGGGGGCCACCGTCCTCGGTGCGGAGCCTCGACGAGCGACTGGCCCGCTATCTGTCCGCGCCGCTCTTCCCGGTCGAGCTCCGTGACCTACCGGCGACGTTCGTCTTCCACGACGTCGGGGACGAGCCGTGGGAGATCGGTGGCGCACGCCTCGACGCGGCCCCGATCTCGCATCCGGGGGCGACGCTCGGCTACCGGATCGAGGCCGACGGCGGCTCGTTGGCGTACCTACCGGACCACGAGCCTGCGGTCGGCGTCGACCTCGAGAACCTGACGAGCGACTGGATCTCCGGCTACAGCCTCGCCGAAGGGGCCGACGTCCTGATCCACGACGCCCAGTACACCGACCTCGAGTACCTCGACCACGTCGGCTGGGGCCACTCGAGCGTGTCGCAGGCGCTCTCCTTCGGCTCGATGACAGGCGCCGGCCGCCTGCTTCTCTTCCACCACGATCCACGTCACTCCGACGACGAGCTGGACGTGCACCAGGCCCGGGCGCGCGAGCTCTGGCAGGGCACGGGGCCCCCGCCAGAGCTCGCGTTCGAGGGCATGGAGGTGCGGATCTAGTCGGCTCCTCCGGTCACGAACCGTTCGTCGCGCGCGGTGTCGGGGGCGTGACGACGGTGAAGTCGACCGAGTTGTTGTTCGTGTCGTGGCCATCGGGCTTCCGGACGTCGCTCGAGCCCGGTGCCGCGGTCGCAGGCGGCGCCGGCGCGAAGGTCCCTTCGACGAAGCCGTTCGCGGCCGTAGACCCCCAGCCGACCGAGTCGATCAGCGTGCCGTTCGAGTCGCGGATGCCCAGGCCGCCGGCCCCAGCCGCCAGACCGGACGTGAACGACTGGTCGGCCGCGGGCGGGCCCGCGTACCCGGCCCCGCCGAAGAGATAGAAGGCGCCAGGAGCGAGCGTGGTCCCGCTCGGGAGCGTGTCGAGCACGGTGTCGCTCGTCGCAGTGGCGGAGCGGTAGGCGAGCTTCCAGCCGGAGAGGTCGGCGGAGGCGGTGCCGGCATTCACGATCTCCACGAACTCGTTGGTCGCCGCGCCGGTGACGCCGGTCATGAACTCGTTGATGCGGATGACCGCCTGTCCACTCGACGCGACGCAGGTGATCACAGCGTGGCGCGCCGAGTCGTACGAGATCGAGATCGTCCCGGGTGTGCCGTCAGTGCACGGGACCCCATCCAGATCGTCGAAGGTCGACAAGCCCGAGCCGGGATCGCCTTTCGGTCCCGGCGACCCCTGCGGCCCAGCCGGTCCCTGGGCACCGGGCGCGCCCTGCGCGCCTGCAGGCCCCTGTGCGCCTGGAGGACCCTGGCTGCCTGCAGGTCCCTGGGCGCCGGCAGGCCCGGGCGCTCCAGGCAGACCTCGCTCGCCCGGCGCGCCGGCCGGACCGGCGTCGCCCTTCGGGCCTTGCGGTCCGGTCGAGCCTGCAGCTCCGACCGGTCCCTGGATGTTCCACGCGAGCGGCAGCTCTTGCTTCATGCACTTCGATGGGCTGCCGACCACCCGCAGCAGCCCGGTGATCTTGTGCTTGCAGGCCTGAATGACGGCACCGTCGGCTCCGCTCTGTCGAGGCGAGGGCGGCGAATGCGCTGCCGCCGGCGATCGCGGCGACGACGAGCGCGAGCATGAGCAGCCGGGGACGGGGGACACGAGGAACCTGAGACATGACGCTCCTTTCTCGATTGGGCTTTCAGTGGTAGCGCCCCAGGCGTGACGTGTCTGTGCCGGATGTGTGCCAAGTGTGGAACTTCGTGCCCTCGGGTCTTGACGGGCGCCTCCGCGATCTGTTCTCTGTAGAGACAACAACCGAAGGAGGCGCACATGGTCGACATTCTCGGGTGGAAACTCCGGACGAAGGCGGATCGTCTGGAGTGCCGCGACCGTGGCGGCGCTCGTCGCAGTTGCGACGACGTTGCTCACGCTGACTGGAGCCGCCGATGCCGGAAAGCACAGGATCGCCGCGGACGACCAGTTCCTGAAGGCGATCTCCGCCCCGATCAAGCTGCGGGCGCCGGGCGATCCGCAGGAGATCCGCTTACGACATCTCGTGCCTGCCGCCCGACGGCGACGCCGAAGGGCCGGGTGTCTGCGACGGAGGTGGCACGGTCTACTTCCGGACGGTTGCCGGGGTCACGGCGAGCGTGCCGTTGCAGCTCGATCCGAGCGTGCAGGTCGGCCGGTACGTGGCCGCCGTTCCCGCGAACGATCTGGGCTGCTCCCGCGTTCACGTACTACGCCGTGATCCGCGACAACACGACCGGGCGATCGATCGTGGTGCCGCCAGGCGGGAGCAGTGCACCTCAGATCAGCCTCGCGATGAACGGCTCCGTCCATCGACCTCGGAACGCACACGTTCGGCTCGACCCGCCACGGCGTCGGCGCGGGTGGCTAGTGCCGGCTGGGGCAGCGGTGACCAGCAGGTCGGGCTCGAGGACGGCGTCGACATGCCGACCGGCGCGTGCGTCGTTCGACGTCGACCCGGCCGGCGACGTCTACCTCCTCGACGAAGCGCACGCGCGGATGCTGGAGTTTCTCGCCGGCGGTGCGGCACAGGCGATCCCGCTGCCGGGTCTCGCCGGCGTCAAGGCCGACCTCCGCGTCAGCGACTCGTCCGGGACGGCCTACGTGCTCGAGGTGGCGAACACGGCTGCGCCGAAGCCGCTCCTCCGTTCGTACACGCTGCAGGGCGCGCTGGTGAGCTCGTCACCCGTGGCCGACGCGGCGGCGGCGCAGATCCGGCTCTCGCGCGGGCACCGCCTACGTGTCGGAGTACCCGTCCAGCATGTGGGCGCCCGTCCTGCAGGCAAACGGACGAACTCCCGTCGACCCGTCGACGCAGTTCGCGCGGCGGTCCCCGGTGCGCCGTCCTCGACGGCAACGTCGTCGTGCTGAGCACCGGAAACGAGATCCGCGTCGGCACGTACTCGAACGTCGGATCGGCAGTATCTCGGTTCTCGACGGTGCGGATCACGAGCGCGACGCCCGTTGCCGACATCCAGCTCGCGCAGACGCTCCCGAGCGGCCGGCTGCTCGTCGTCTTCTCGGTCTACACGGACACGGATCACGAGTACGAGGCTGTCGTAGATCGACCCGTCGGGGGACGCTCGTCGACCAGTTCTCGCTCCCGGCGGCCGAGTGGGCGCAGTCGATGCCGCTCTCGCGCTTCCGGCTCGTCGGGTCGTCGCTCTACGAGCTCGGCTCGACCGACGCAGGGCGCCTTCGTCGATCGCTACGACCTGGGGGTGAGCTAGATGGCGTTCGGATTCGACAGATCGACGCGGATCAGTCTCGCGCTCGTCCTGTCACTCGTCGGGGTCTGCGTCGTCCTGACCGCGACGGCGGCGCGAGCAGCCGGCGAGCCGGAGGTGCCCGGCTGGGGTGATCCGGGCAGCTGCTACTACGGCGCGAACTCGAAGTGCTGGGTCTACTCGCACACGGCCGACCAGGGGCGGACGAGTTGCCAGGTCGTCGACATCGCTTACGACCCCGGGCACACGGGGCCCGAACAGCTTCACGCGGGCGGCGGCAACGGACATCGCGAACATCGCCGTCGGCGAGGGCTACCAGTGGGCCGGCGGCTGCTACGACAACGACGACCGGGATCCGACGCCCAACGCGTATCCCCGCGAGACGAAGTCGACGCTGGGCGAGGGGCCGGACTGCTCGGGCCTCGTCTGGCGCGTCTGGCGCGAGTCCAATCGCGCCTATCCGAGCGACAACTCGTTCTACTTCTGGCAGCGGTCGACCTACGACCACGGCCCGTACAACACGACCGCGTTCAAGTACGCGACCAGCGGCTCCGGCGCGCCGCACGTCAAGTACGACAAGTGCGAGCATCATCATGATGGACGCGCTCGCGAGCGACACCCACATCGCCCTCGAGCAGTTCCGGATCGACAGCGGCAGCGACTTCGTCTGGGAGGCGCTCGGCGAGGCCTACGGGACGAACGAGTGGATCGAGACGTACCGCTCGCAATCGAGGTTCAGCGGCGTCCGCCGGTTGGCATGGGGATGAACCGGGCCGCTCGGCTCATCGGCAGAGGGGCGCGGCTCGCGTCCCTCTGCACGCTCGTCGTCGCGATCGTCGTCTCGGCCGGCGCGGGAGCGGCGCGACGGATCGCGCCCGGCGCGCCTCGTCGACGGGTCGATGCCGCCGGCCGTGCCGAGGGCACTGAGAGGCGGACACGGGAGGCTCGTGATGACGCGCGTGCGGCTCGTCCGAGCGAGGCAGCGGCGCACGCAGGTGGCCGCATGTGTCCCGGGCGACCGGATCCCCGGGGGACGTCAGGTCGTCGAGCGAATCGGAGTCGAGCGGGCGCGACACTGCACCTTCCTCGGGCTCTCGTCGCGCAGTCGACGGTTGTGACCGAAGCCCGCGAGCCGTCTCGAGGCCGTGGTGCGGTCGAGCTGCCTGGCCGCTCCGCCATCGTCGCGTCTCGGATGCCACGGCTGTCGATCTGCACCGGCGGCCGGGGACGGCCCGTCGCGGCGTTCGCGTGGATCAACCCGCTTCGCCCGAGCAGCGTGGATCGTCGTCGACCAGCCGGGCTTCGGAGAGGTCTATCCGGTTGCCGGACGGCTACCCGTACGCGTGAGACAGCGTCGCTGGGATCCACTACGGCCGGGCGACGGTTCCGGTACGCGGAGTACGACGCAAAGGGGGTGATGCTGGCGAAGAAGACGATCACACCCGCCATCGCCGGCTGAGCGAGCTACGGAAAGCGCCGCGGGGCGGGCCCGTTCGGGACGAGCGGGCCGAGCTTGTCGCGATGCTCCGCGACGACCGCGTATGCACGCTCGACGAGCGGTTCCGCCCGGCTTGCGGCGCGTGCCGTGCCAGCCGTGGCCGAGCGCGTCGAGCAGCTCGATCCCCGCCGCGCCGCGCGAGGCGATCCGACCGCCGGGTCGGACGAGATGCCAGGAGGCGAGCCGTTCCGGCTCGGGCAGCGCGGCGACGAGCTCTTCTGCGACGTCGTCCGCGAGCGGCAGCAGCGCGATGCAGCCGCGCCGGTCGGCCGCGTCGACGAGCGCGCGCTGCGAATCGGCAGAGACGGCAGCCGCCGTCGTAGAGAAGCACAGGCCGTGGGATCAGCACCACCGGCTAATTCTGCCCGGGTGGCCCGTCCTAGACTGGTCGCGTGTCGCACGTGATCGAGCACCATCAGTCCTGGGCGCTGTTCCTGCTGTTCCTGCTGGTCGGAATCGAGTCGGCCGGCGTGCCGCTGCCCGGCGAGACGGCGCTCGTGGCGTCGCGGAGTCCTCGCCTCTCAGGACAAGCTCAACATCGTCGCCGTGATCGCGATCGCGGCCGCGGCGGCGATCATCGGCGACAACATCGGCTACTGGATCGGGCGGAAGGGCGGCCGCGCGCTGCTCGAGCGCTGGTCGATCGTGTCGAGGCATGCGAACAAGGTCCTGCCGCGGGCGGAGCGGCTCTTCGCCAAGCACGGTGGCAAGACCGTCTTCTTCGGCCGTTTCGTCGCCGTCCTGCGGATCACCGCCGCCTGGATGGCCGGCATCTCGCACATGACGTGGTGGCGATTCCTGCTCTACAACGCCGCGGGCGGCATCCTCTGGGCGACGCTGGTCGGGCTCGTCGCCTATTACCTCGGCGGTGCGGCCGCGGATGCGATCCAGACGTACGGCCTCTACGCGGCCGGCGGGATCGTGGTCGCGACCATCGGCAGTCGTCTTCGGGCTTCGCTGGTGGGAGCGCCGGATGCTCGCGAACGAGGAGTAGTCGACGGGGAGACCCGGGTCGATCTGGCTACCATGGCCGACGGGTGGGTCGTTCGTTCGCCGGCACGTTCTGGCGCCTTGTCGTCGTGCCGCTGCTGATCGCGAGCGGCGCATCGGGGCGTCGTCCGCGCTGCCCGCGACCACGGCCGCGCCCCGGATCACGATCTTCGGGGACTCGGCGGCCGAGGTGCTCGACTACGTCCCGGACGCCAAGCAGTACCTCGGCCAGGGCCTCGACGTGAACTGGCAGCTCAGGGTCTGCCGGCGGCTCGTCGAGCTCAGCTGCCCGTACCAGGGCGTCCGCCCGCCGACCGTGCTCGACGTCGTCAACGCTGCTGCGAACGGCTCGCTCGGCTCGATCGTGGTCGTCGACGTCGGCTACAACGACTACGTCGACCAGTACCAGAACGACATGGAGACGCTGCTCAAGGCGTTCGCCGCCAAGGGTGTCGAGCACGTCATCTGGACGACGCTGCACGAGGTGCGCCAGGACTACCGCTCGATCAACGCGACGATCCGCGCCGAGGCGGCACGGTGGCCGCAGATCGTGGTTGCCGACTGGAACGCGGCCGGGCAAGGGCAGGACTGGTTCAACTCCGACGGCATCCATCTGAACTCGGCCGGCGCCTGGGGGCTTGGCGCACCTGCTGCGGCCGCTCGTGCTCGCGGCGTGCGCCGACCCTTGCCAGCCGCCCGCTGGCGAAGGCGCCGCAGTCGCTCGTACGTGATCAGGGCGGGTGCGACCTCGATCCAGGTCGGACCGTTCTCCGTCCTGAAGGCGCGACGCTGCGTGGGACCTACGCGCAGGCGACCGCTGTCTTCGGTCAGGCGACGAGCTGCCGGCTCGCTTCCGGGGAAGAAGAGTCGTGCCACCTGGTCGTCGCTCGGCCTGGCGATGCAGTTCATCGTCGACCACGGGCAGCCTCTGCTCGGTCTCGACCGGGATGCTCGTGCAGACGCTGACGGCGACCGGCCCGCTCTGGAAGACGGCGGACGGGCTCACGGTCGGCGACTCGGTGGCGAAGCTCGACCGGCTCTATCCGGACGCGACGCGGCATCCGGGCGGCGACTGGCTCACGAAGATCGACCGGCGTACCGACCACGCGCTGCTGACCGCCGTCGTCCGCGGTGGGCGCGTGGCGGAGTTCTCGCTGGCCGTGCGAACAGTCTCTTAGAGCACGTACCGGCCCGAACCGATACCGGCTCGACCGCGAATGGGTCGCAACACGTCGGTGGCGACCAGGAGGCCAGGATGCGATTCAGGCAGTGGACGGGAGCGTTGACGCGGGACGAGTGGTGGCGCCTCGGTGGCTTCGGCGCGGCCGTCGCGTTGCTGCACCTCGTCGGCTGGGGCCTCTTCATCTACTACTCGCGGACGCAATCCCGGCGCTTGCCGGCCTCGGCACGCTCGCCTACACGTTCGGCCTCCGCCACGCGTTCGACGCCGATCACATCGCGGCGATCGACAACACGACGCGGAAGTTCCTCGCCGACGGGAAGCGCTCGCTCGGCACCGGCTTCTTCTTCTCGCTCGGGCACTCGACGATCGTCTTCTCGCTCGCGGCCGGTCTCGCCATCGCCGCGAAGACCGTGAACTCGAAGATCGGCGCCTTCCACGACTACGGCGCGTACGTCGGCGCCGGCGTCTCGGGCACGTTCCTCTGGATCATCGGCATCCTCAACCTGCTCGTCCTGCTCGACATCGTCCGGATCTACCGCGACATGAAGCGCGGCAGCTACGACAAGGAGCGGCTCGAGCAGCGGCTGCTCGACCGCGGGTTCATGAACCGCTTCTTCGTCGGTCGCTTTGCGTCGCAGATCAAGTCGAGCTGGCAGATGTACCCGCTCGGCGTGCTGTTCGGGCTCGGCTTCGACACCGCGTCCGAGGTCGGGCTGCTCGCGCTCGCCGCCGGCGTCGCCACGCACCACGTGCCGTTCCTCGCCGTGATCTCGCTGCCGATCCTGTTCGCCGCCGGCATGAGCCTGATGGACACGGCCGACGGGGCGTTCATGAGCCAGGCCTACGGCTGGGCGTTCTCGAACCCGATCCGCAAGGTCTACTACAACATCACGGTCACGACGCTCTCGGTCGCGGTCGCGCTCGCGATCGGCACGGTCGAGCTCCTGCAGGTGTTCGCGACCAAGCTCGGCCTCGACGACGGCTTCTGGGGCTGGCTCGAAGGACCTCGACTTCGGGACGATCGGCTACGGCGTCGTCGGCATCTTCGTCGCCACCTGGGCGATCTCGGTGGTGATCTGGAAGACGCGCCGGATCGAGGAGCGCTGGAACGCGCTCGTCGACGACACCGGCTAGTCCGGCGTCGCCTAGATCCGGGGCCGGTGCCGCTCGACGATCGCGGCCCAGTCGAGCCCAGGCGGCAGCGTTCCGTAGGCGTGGCCGCCGTCGCGCGCGAGGCGTGACGCGCAGAACGCGTCCGCGACGATCGGGTCGCCCTCGCGGACGAGGAGCGATCCCTGCAGCGCGAAACCCATCCGCTCGACGACACGCCGCGCGCTGCCCTCGAGCTCGTCCTGGTCGTGAAGCTCCCGCTCGCAACTCGTGGAGCCACGCGTCGAGGCGACGGTCGGCTCCCTCCGCCAGGCGGCACTCGGCGAGGAAGGCGTCGAGCGCCTCGGGCGTCCGCCGCAGCGCGCGCAGCACGTCGAGGCAGATCACGTTGCCCGATCCCTCCCAGATCGACTGCAGCGGCTGCTGCCGGTAGATGCGCGGCAGGATCGACTCCTCGACGTACCCGTTGCCACCGAGGCATTCGAGCGCCTCGGCGGCGTGGCCCGGGCCGCGCTTGCAGATCCAGTACTTCGCGACTGCGGTCGCGACGCGCGCGAACGCGGTCTCCCTGTGGTCGTAAGCGCGCGCGAGGCGCAGCGCGGTGATCGTCGCGGCTTCCGACTCCACGCACAGGTCGGCGAGGACGTTGCGCATGGAGCGGCTGGTCGACGAGCAGCCGGCCGAAGGCCGAGCGGTAGGCGGCGTGGTGTGTCGCCTGCTCGACCGAGGCTCGCATGCCCGCTGCCGTGCCGAGAACGCAGTCGAGACGTGTGTGGTTGACCATCTCGATGATCGTCGGCACGCCGCGGCCTTCGTCGCCCACGCGCTGCGCCCACGCGTGGTCGAGCTCGATCTCGCTCGAGGCGTTCGAGCGGTCGCCGAGCTTGTCCTTGAGCCGCTGGATCCGGAAGCCGTTGCGCGTCCCGTCGGGCAGGACGCGCGGGAGCAGGAAGCAGGTCAGCCCGTCTTTGGCCTGCGCGAGGACGAGGAACGCGTCGCACATCGGGGCCGAGCAGAACCACTTGTGCCCCGTGAGCTCGTACTCGCCGGCGCCGACTGCCGCGCGCTGACGTCGTGTTGGCCCGGACGTCGGAGCCGCCCTGCCTCTCGGTCATCGCCATACCGCAGAGCGCACCGCGCTTCCCGGCCGCCGGGCGCAGGCCGGGGTCGTAGACGAGCGACGTGAGCCGCGGCTCCCACTCGTCCGCCAGTTCGGGTTGCGCGCGCAGGGCCGGCACGGCCGCGTGCGTCATCGACAGCGGGCACGTGTGACCCGCCTCGACCTGCGCCACGAGGTAGAAGAGCCCCGCCCGGGCGACCTGCGCACCGTCGCGGGACTCGCGCCAGGAGAGCGCGTGAGCTCCGTGTCCGACGCTCGTCGTGAGCAGCGAGTGCCAGGCTGGATGGAACTCGACCTCGTCGATCCGGTTGCCGAAGCGGTCGTGCGTGCGGAGCCGCGGCGGGTTCTCGTTGGCGAGCCGGGCCCACTCGGCGGGCTCATCGGCCAGGAGCTCGCCGAGGGACGTCGCCTGTTCGGCCGCCCAGGCGGCGCCTTCGCGGTCGAGCGCCTCGACGAGGGGCCGATTCTGCGTGAAGAGGTTGTACCCGGCGAGCGGCGGCGGCTGGTTCAGCGCCTCGGAAGCCGGCCCGGTGCGGGCGGTGATCCCCACCGAGTCATGCTAATCGGCGAGCTCGGCGCGTGGTCGCTAGCCTCCGCGGCCGTGAGGCGGGTGCTGCTCACCGGGATGTCCGGGACAGGCAAGTCGACGGTCGTGGCCGAGCTGGCTGCGCGGGGCTACCGCGCAGTCGACCTCGACGGCGACGAGTATTCGGAGTGGGTTGATGCCGCTCGTTTCGCGGGCTCGCCCGGGACGCCGGTGGAGCCGGATCGCGACTGGGTCTGGCGGGAGGACCGCGTCGGCGATCTCCTCGCGAACGAGGAAGGCGAGCTGCTGTTCGTCAGCGGAAGCGCAGCCAACATGGGCCCGTTCCTGCCTCGCTTCGACTGCATCGTGCTGCTGCACGCGCCGGCGGACGTCATCGTCGAGCGGCTGGGCGCGCGGAACGGCGACGAATACGGCACGCATCCCGACGAGGTGGCGCGCGTCCTCGAGCTCCTGGAGACGGTCGAGCCGTTGCTTCGGCGTGCCGCCGGATACGAGATCGACACCACCGCACCTCTCGAGGACGTTGTCGCCGCCGTCCTCGAGCTCGCGCGGGCGCCCGGCTGATCCGCGTCACTCGTCGGCGAAGCCGCACTCCAGGCAGACGTGCGTCGTCTCCTCGCCCTCGACCACGATGCCCATCGTCACCCCGCAGGCGGGGCAGATCGGCGGCCGGTCGTCGTCGGCCTCGGGGGCGTCGTCGTCCGG
Source organism: uncultured Actinomycetes bacterium (assembly GCA_963765295.1). Classification (GTDB taxonomy): domain Bacteria; phylum Actinomycetota; class Thermoleophilia; order Gaiellales; family Gaiellaceae; genus PALSA-612. The sequence goes on along the minus strand of CAVXVO010000004.1, from coordinate 426,756 downwards.
CTTCACGCCGGCAGCCTAGAGCGGGTCGTGGGCCGGCCGCGGGTACCCTCGACGAGTGCCCACCGTCTCCGGCATCCGGAACGTCGCCATCGTCGCCCACGTGGACCACGGCAAGACGACGCTCGTCGACGCGCTGCTCTGGCAGTCCGGCGCCTTCCGGGCGAACCAGGACGTCGCCGAGCGCGTCCTCGACACGGGCGATCTCGAGCGCGAGAAGGGGATCACGATCCTGGCCAAGAACACGGCCGTCCGCTACGGCGACGTCAAGATCAACATCGTCGACACGCCGGGCCACGCGGATTTCGGCGGTGAGGTCGAGCGCGGGCTGACGATGGTCGACGGCGTGCTGCTGCTCGTCGACGCGAGCGAGGGGCCGCTGCCGCAGACCCGCTTCGTGCTGCGCAAGGCGCTCGAGTCCCGGCTTCCGGTCGTGCTCGTCGTCAACAAGGTCGACCGCCCCGACGCGCGGATCGCCGAGGTCGTGGACGAGGTCTACGAGCTCTTCCTCGACCTCGACGCCGACGAGAGCCAGATCGAGTTCCCGATCGTGTACTGCAACGCGCGGGCCGGCCGGGCCTCGCTCGACTCCGACCCCGAAGGTCTCGGCCCCGACCTGCAGCCGCTGCTCGACCTGATCCTCGAGCACATCCCGCCGCCAACCTACGAGGAGGGGCACCCGCTGCAGGCACTCGTCACCAACCTCGACGCCTCGCCGTACGTCGGTCGTCTGGCGCTCTGCCGCGTCGTCCAGGGGACGATCCGGCGGGCGCAGCAGGTCGCCTGGTGCCGCGCCGACGGGACGATCGAGCGGGTCAAGGTGACCGAGCTGTACGTGAGCGAGGCGCTCGACCGGGTCGAGGCCGACGAGGCCGGGCCGGGCGACCTGATCGCGGTCGCCGGCATTCCCGAGGTGATGATCGGCGAGACGCTGGCCGACCCGCTCGACCCGCGGCCGCTGCCCGTGATCTCGGTCGACGAGCCCTCGCTGTCGATGACGCTCGGCATCAACACCTCGCCGCTCGCCGGCCTCGACGGGGCGAAGGTGACGGCACGGCTGATCGAGAACCGCCTCGCCGCCGAGCTCGTCGGCAACGTGTCGCTGCGGGTGCTCCCCACCGAGCGCCCGGACACGTGGGAGGTCCAGGGCCGGGGCGAGCTGCAGCTCGAGGTGCTGATCGAGCAGATGCGCCGCGAGGGGTTCGAGCTCACCGTCGGCAAGCCGAAGGTTCTGACGCGGCTGATCGACGGGAAGGTGCACGAGCCGGTCGAGCGCGTCTCGGTCGACGCGCCCGAGGAGTACCTCGGGGTCGTCACCCAGCTCTTCGCGCTGCGCAAGGGCAGGACGGAAGCGCTCGTCAACCACGGCACCGGCTGGGTGCGGCTCGACGTCGTCGTCCCCGCGCGCGGCCTGATCGGCTTCCGGACGGAGTTCCTCACCGAGACCCGCGGCACCGGCATCCTCCACCACGTCTTCGAGCGCTTCGAGCCCTGGCACGGCGAGTTCCGCATGCGGCCGACCGGGAGCCTCGTCGCCGACCGCTCCGGCAAGACGAACTCGTTCGCGCTGCTCAACCTGCAGGAGCGCGGGTCGCTGTTCGTCGGCCCGGGCACGGACGTCTACGAGGGGATGATCGTCGGCGAGAACTCGCGGTCCGAGGATCTCGACGTCAACGCCACGAAGGAGAAGAAGCTGACCAACATGCGCTCGTCGACCTCCGACGAGCTCGTGCGGCTGATCCCGCCGCGGGCCCTTTCGCTCGACCAGGCGCTGGAGCTGATCGGCGAGGACGAGTGCGTCGAGGTGACCCCGTCCAACGTGCGCCTGCGCAAGGTCCACCTCTCCGCGCAGACCCGGCAGACGGCTGCGAGCCGCAAGGCGCGCGGACTGGCGGCGGTGTAAGGCGTGGGCGACCACATGACCGCGGAGCAGCACGCGAAGCTGGTCGCCCAGCTCGCCGAGCTCGAGGGGCCGAAGCGTGCGGAGATCGTGGAGGCGATCAAGGTGGCGCGCGGCCACGGCGATCTCTCGGAGAACTTCGAATACCACGCGGCGAAGAACGAGCAGGGCCTGCTCGAGAGCCGGATCAGGGTCCTCCGCGACCGCCTCGGACAGGCGCAGATCGTCGATGACGCGACCGGTGACGTCGTCGCCATCGGTTCCCACGTCGTCGTCGAGGACGAGCGCGGTGAGCGGATCGACATCGAGCTGTCGGCGCTCGGCGGGTCGGGCTCGGTCTCGCCCTCGTCGCCGCTCGGATCGGCCATCCTCGGCAAGCGAGTCGGCGATTCGGCGACCATCGCGGCGCCACGAGGCTCGTGGCGCGCGACGATCGTGGAGATTCGGACGGCGAAGACGGACGGGGCTTGACGTAGGCGGCTGAAGTGTGAAAGGGTGCTCTTGCCCGATCGGGCGAGGCGGTTCGCAGGTCGCAAGACCGGTGTTCTGCGTCAAACGGTCGGGCGTTTTCTTTGTCCTCCGTCCTTGTCGTCGTGGGTTGCTGCTGAGACCGAGCTCAGGCGACGACCTAGCGTGATGCCTTGGACACTGTCCACGTTCGGAAGACTTTGCCCATCACGGTTGGTGTGCCGTTGTAGCTGCGGATCAGGAGTGGGCCGCCTTCGCCGTACTGTCCGGTCGGGCAGTGCCAGCCGTCGGGGCCTTGCACCGCGTTCCACGCCCATTCCAGAACGCCGATCAGGTTCCCCTTGCGCTTCTCGGAGTCGATGAGCCCGAGAACGTGCTTCGTGTAGGCGGCTGAGCCCGAGTCGCAGTATCGCTCGCCGAGCTCGCCGAGGATGACCGGCATCCGCTTCGCGATCGGCTCGAGCTGGTCGTGGAAGAACGCGTCGACGTCCTTGCCCTGCACGAAGTCGTAGATGTGCCCGGACGCCACCAGCTGGTGGGCCGGATCGCTCGGCAGATGTGTCAACAGCTGCGTGAGGTCGGCGTTGTAGTCGATGCCGCCGAGAACGATCGGCTGCTTGGCGCCGGTCGAGCGGATCGTCGAGACCAGAGACTGCAGGCCGGCGGCCGTGAAGCGAGGCGCGTTGTCGTAGACCGAGTCGATCGTGCAGCCGTGCAGCCAGCAGGCCCACTGCCCTGCCGGGTCGGGGTGCGGATCGTTCCAGTCGGCCATCGCGACCTCGGTCACCGGGTCGAAGATCACCCCGCGGTCGGACTTCAGCGCCGAGGCGATGCTGCGCCAGAACGCAGGCATGTGGCTCTTGTCGGGCATGTAGTCGATCTGGGTCGCCTTCTGCGCATCGGACCCGAACACCTCGACCACCGGCATCACGTAGAGGCCGTTCGCGCGCAGGAGCCGAATGTACGCCAGCACGGCGCTGCGGTAGCCGGCCGCGTTCCCGCCCGCGGGCAAGCCGTTGACGCCCAGCCAGCACTGATCGTTCAACGTCACCCTGACGGCGTTCATCTTCCAGCTCTTCATCGCCGTCACGGACGCCTGATCGACCGGCCCGTCGTTGAACCCCGTGTCGTCATAGGTACAGCGGCTCTCGAACACCGCCCGGTTTACGCCGCGCAGCTGCACCGGCTTCCCGGCCCCGTCCACGAGCTGACGCCCCTGGACCCGGAGCGTCGGCGGGCCCGAAGCCGCCCTGGACGTCGAGGCCAGGCCGACGGCGGTTGCCGCCAACACGATCGCCACGCATGCCGCACTCGCGATGTTCCTCATGATCCTCTCTCCCTCAGTCGACTTTCACGGAGAACGAGCGGCTGACGGTCGCTCCCTTGTAGCTCTCTGCGATCGAGCCCGCAAATCGCCCGCCGCTCGACGAGCGCGGCAGGCTCCACGTGCAGCTCGCGCTCCCGTTCGAGGACGTCGAGTGGTGCGAGGCGACGAAGGGCTTGCCGTTCAGCTTGGCCGAGCACGAGAGTGATCCTTTCACGGCCTTGCCGGCGTTCTTGACGGTGAACGCCGCCGTGAACGACCTCCCCGCCTGCGCCTTGCCGACCGAGAACTGGCTCACGGTCAGCCTCGGCTTCGGCGCCGTCGCGGTGATCGTCTTCGTCGTCGTGCCGGTGGCACCCGAGTCGTCGGTCACCGTGAGCTTCGCGGTGAACGTCCCGGTCTTCATGTACTTGTGGCTGGCTTTCTGCCCACCGGCGGTTGCGCCGTCGCCGAACTCCCAGACGTACTTGGTGATCTGGCCGTCGGGATCCGAGGAGGCAGACGCATCGACGTTCACCGTCAACGGCGCGCGGCCGCTCGTCGCGGAAGCACGGAACGACGCCGTCGGTGGCTTGTTCAGGATCTCGCGGACGCGACTGTTCGTACTGTCGGCGATATAGAGGTTGCCTCGCTGGTCGACCGCAACGTCATACGGGCGATTGAACTGAGCTGACGTCGCCTGGCCGCCGTCGCCCGCAAACCCTTTGACGCCGGTGCCGGCAACCGTCGTGATCGTTCCGCCGCTCACCTTGCGGATCCGGTTGTCGCCCCACTCGGCGATGTAGAGGTTGCCCTGACTGTCGATGTCGAGGCCGGGCGCGTCGGCCAGGTGAGCGGAGGTGGCCTGACCGCCGTCGCCGAGGGTGGATCCGCCCCCCGCGACGGTCGTGATCGTCCCGCCGCTCACCTTCCGGATTCGGTCGTTGAAGTCGTCCGCGATGAACAGATCGCCTTGCGCGTCGACCGCGACGTCGTACGGGTGGTCGATCTCGGCTGCCGTCGCCTGGCCGCTGTCGCCCGAGAAGCCGGCTGTGCCTGTCCCGACCACGGTCGTGATCGTCCCGCCGCTCACCTTCCGGATCCGGTTGTTGTATCCGTCGGCGACGAACAGGTTGTAGTCCGCATCCACGGCGACACCCCACGGGAAATGGAACGCCGCCGCCGTCGCAGCGCCGCCGTCGCCCGAGAAGCCCTCCACGCCGTTGCCGGCGACCGTGCTGATGATCCCGTCTTTGACCTCGCGGATCCGCTGGTTGAAGCTGTCGGCGATGTAGAGGGTGCCTTGCGGGTCGAAGGCAATGCCCTCGGGGCAGGCGAGCTGCGCCTGGGTCGCCGGGCCACCGTCGCCGGAGAACCCCGCCTTCCCGGTCCCAGCCACCGTGGTGATGATCCCGTTGCTCAGCTTGCGGACGGTGCTAGCGCCACAATCGGCGATGTACAGATTCCCCTGAGCGTCGAAGGCGAGCGCGACCGGCTGGGTCAGCTGCGCCGACGTGGCCTGGCCGCCGTCGCCGGAAGATCCAACCGTGCCGCTCCCGGCTACGGTCACGATCGTGTCGGTTCCCGACACGGCCTTCGCACCGGGGGCGGCGGCTGCCAACGCGGCCGCCGCCCCGATCACGATCGCCATCAATGTCGCACCCAGAATGTTTCTCATGATTTCTCTCCCTCAGTGGACGTTCACGGAGAACGAGCGGCTGACGGTCGCCCCTATCTAGCTCTCCGAGATCGATCCTGCAAGCCGCTCCCCGGAATCAGTTGAGGACGACGTAGAAGGCGTTCGCCGGAGAGAACGGAGGGTCGCTCGCAGTCACGACCACCGCGCTGGCCGTCCCCTGACTGGTCGGACAGTCCTGGGCGACGAACGTCGGGTTCGCGAAGACCCTGATTCGCTTCTCACCGCTGCCCGATTGGTCGAGCGTCGCCACGGCATTGCGCGCCGGAGTGGTGCCGGTCGTGGCCAGGCAGTAGTGCTCCTCGTTGTCCAGCTTCTTCGCGCTGACGACCGTGACGTTCCGGGAGTTCGGCTTGTCGAGGGTGCCGTCCTTGTTCACGTGCGCGAAGCCCAACGTCCCCGGCGACAGCTGCCCTGACTTGATGTCCTTGACGAGCAGCGATCCGTCGACCACCTGGGCCGTGCCGACGCTGTTCGCGGGCAGGAGCTTGCTCACCGCGGCGACGCTGGTCCCGCCGAGCGCGACGAGGAGCGCGATCATCGAGATCACGATCGCGGCCGAAGGGCGGTAACGAATGATCGAGCGCATGTTCTTCTCCTTCGAGTCGTGTGGATGTCGTGTGGGAATGGAGGTCGACCGGGGCTAGCCGGGCGTGTTCGTGAGCTTTCCGACCCTGATCGCGACGATCTTGATCCAGCTCAGCAAGCCGCCGGCGGTCGCCCCGAGCACGGACCCGACCGAGCAGTTCAGATCGACGGTCCCGGGTGCCGCGAAGGTATGCACGACCTCGAGGCTGAGTGCGAGGGCGATGGTCGGCTCGGCGAGGCTTCGTGACATGTCCTGATCTCCGTGGGCGTCGAGCTGGCAGGTGACCAGGCCGGCGAACTGGGCTGGGGCGCCCGTGATCGCCTTGGCCGTGACCACGTAGCTCCCTGTCCTCGGGATGCTGAGGCTGGTTACCTTCGAGGACGTTCCGACCGAGAGCGCGACGGGTCCGTCCTTGAACGTCGCGACGGCCTCGCTCGGCCCGGCCGGTCCTTGCGGGCCGCGCGGCCCGGCGGGGCCTCTCGGTCCCGGCTTGCCCGACGCGTCGCTCCTGGCCGGCCCTGCGCTCCGGGTGGGTGCGGAAAGCGCTCCGCCGGCGCCGGAGATGACCGCCAGCCCGAGTGCTGCGGCCGCGAGGGCGAGCGAGAGGGTGATGCGAACGAGTCGACTCACAATGAGATCTCCTTTGCTGTGAAGGTCGCTGTCAGAGGGAGGCCGGCATTCACGGTCTCACCGTGTTCCGGCCGGTGCCGCCGTTCAGGCTGTCGGTGCCAGGCCCGCCGGTGAGCACGTCATTCCCCGGCCCGCCGGCAAGCGTGTCGTTGCCGCTGTTGCCGCTCAAGCGGTCGTTGCCGGCCTCGCCGAACAGGTGGTCGTCACCGCTGCCTCCCGCGATGGCGTCGTTGCCGTCACCGCCGCAGACGGTGTCGTTGCCGCCGAGGCCGGAGATGGTGTCGTTGCCGCCGAGGCCCGCGATCACGTCCGCGCCTGCGGTCCCCTTGAGCGTGTCCTGGCCGGGGGTGCCGACGATCGTCGCCTGTCGGCCGGCGCAGCGCGCCTTCGGAGGCGGTGGGTTGCTGGCGCAGAGCGCAAGCGCTTTGTATTCACGGGGCTCGGTGTCGTTCCCGATGAATACGTACCAGGATCTGGCCACGTCGCCGGACTGCGTGTTCGTCGTCGCGCCGGTGCCGTCCACCGGCCCGCTCATGTGCACGAAGCCGAAGTACGGGGTCGGGCCGGTCTCGCCCATTCCACCTCCGACGGCACGCCTGCCGGCCGGGCAGGTCGCGACACCGCTGCCATGCTCGCCGCCCTCGAGCGAGAAGGTCGTCGCCGCGACGATCGCGTCCGAGGTGGCCGAGCAGATCGCGAACACCCGGTACTCCCGTGTGACGTCGCCGTCGGAGTTGCCGACAGAGGCGGACCAGGACGTGGCGACGTCGCCTGACTCCGTGGTCGCAGTCGCGCCCGTGTCGTCGAGCGGCCCGCTTTGCAGCACGTCACTGAAGCGTGGGCTCGGCCCCGTCGAGGCGATTCCGCCCCCGACGACCCGCTTTCCGGCCGGGCAGGTCGCGACTGCGCCGTTGAGCGTGCTCGCCGTGACCGAGAACGACGTCGCCTCGACGGTCGCGTCGGAGGTCGCGGAACAGATGACGAACATCCGGAACTCGCGGATCGGACCGTTGTTGTAGACGGAACCGAGCCAGGATCTCGCCACGTCGCCCGATTCCGTGTTCGCAGCTGTGCCGGTCTCGTCGAGCGGCCCGCTCTGCTCCACCTTTGCGGCGGTGCTGCCCGTTTCGATCTGACCGACGCCACCGCCGACGGCGCGCTTCCCGGCCGGGCAGGTCGCGGTCGCGATGCCGACCTGCTGCTCCGCGACGGAGAACGTCCTCGCCACGACTGTCGCGTCCGACTCCGGAGCGGGACCGCTCGCCGCCGGCATCGCGCTTGCCGCAGCGATGGACACCGCAGCGACGACAGCGGCCACCAGGCCGGTCGCAGCGATCGCTCGCAGCGCGGTCATCGCTTTCACTGGGCACTCGGCAGGAACAGAACCCCGAGTTGGTGGTCAGTGAGGTCGCCGCTCTCGGAGAGCAGGAAGTTGGAGACGATCCGGCCGGTTGCACCGGCGAAGACCCCGGCGCCGCCGTCGACGTCCCAGGAGGACGCCCCGTGGCTGAGGCCGGGCATCTCCGACGAGGTCAGCGTTCCCTCGCCGAGCGTGCGGAAGCGCAGCGCATTGCCGTTTCCGAAGCTGATCGTGCCGACCTCTTCGAACCGCCTCTCGTCCAAGAACGTCATCCGGCACTCGAGGTGCGCCTCGCCGCCCTCGCAGGACTCGAGCCGCCCATGAACTCCCGCCGCGTCGATCAGCGTGACGAGCGCGCAGCTCGGCGCCGTCGCACGGGCGGTCAACACGCCCGGCGAGAGCCGGATCGACTGGCCGCGGAAGTGAATGGAGAAGGCGGTGTGCGACATGCTCGGCCAGCATGAGCACCGGCACGACGCAGCGGTACCCGGTATTTCCCTAGTGATCGTGCTGGGCTAGGCTCGGACCGTGCTCATCGGGCGTGACCGGGAGCTGCTGCGGATCAGCGACCTGCTCGACGAGGCCCGTCGAGGGCGGAGCGGAACGCTGGCGGTCGTGGGCGAGCCCGGGGTCGGCAAGACGGCGCTGCTCGGGGAGGCACAACAGCAGGCTGCCGACATGCGTCTTCTGACGGCCACGGGCATCGAAACCGAGTCCGAGCTTCCGTTCGCGGCTCTGCACGAGCTTCTCCGGCCGCTGCTCGAGCTGCTGCCCCGCATCCCTGATGCCCAGGCGCGGGCGCTCGCGGCCGCGCTCGCACTCGAGGACGGCAAGCCCGACACGCTGGCCGTGTGCGCGGGAACTCTGTCTCTCCTCGTCGAAACCGCCGAGGACATGCCCGTCCTCGTCCTGCTCGACGATGCCCAGTGGCTCGACGGCGCATCGGCGGACGCGCTCGTCTTCGCGTCCCGCCGCCTGCGGCTGGAGCAGGTCGCCGTGCTCGCGGCGTTTCGCCCGGCCTCGGCGGCGGCGTTCGAACCGTTTCCCCGACTCGAGCTGGAACCGCTGACAGCGGAGGATTCCCGCCGGCTGCTCAGGGCACGGGCGAGGCCTGTGGCCGCCGCGGACGAGGCGAGCGTGCTCGGCGCGGCCGCTGGGAATCCGCTCGCACTCCTCGAGCTACCGGCGGAGCTCGCGCAGGATTTGCCCGCCGCGAGCTCGTCCCACGAGCGTCTCCAGCGGGCGTTTGCGGACCGCATCGACGCGCTGCCGCGCGGGGCACGGCTCGGGCTCCTGCTCGCAGCAGCCGAGCCCGACCCGGCCACGGTGCGGCGGGCGGCACAGCTTCAGCATCTGGGAGACCCGCTCGGCCCCGCGGAGGCGGCGGGCCTCATCCGCGTCGGAGACGGTGTGCTCGCGTTCCGCCATCCGGTCGTGCGCTCCCTTGCGTACGCGAGCGCACCTGCAGCCGACCGGGCCGACGCGCACCGTGCTCTCGCCGAAGCCCTGCCCGACGAGACCGACGGGGACAGGCGCGCATGGCACCTTGCCGGCGCCGCCGACGGGCCGGACGAGTCCGTTGCGGCGCTTCTCGAAGAGACGGCAGAGCGGGCGATCGCCCGCGGCGGGCATGCGGCTGCCGCACAGGCGCTCGAACGGGCAGCCCGCCTCTCGCCGGAGCGCGCAGACCGTGCCCGCCGGCTGTTCTCTGCCTCCCTGTCGCAACGAGCCGGCGGCGACGCCGCGAAGGCCCGGGTGCTTGCCCAGGAGGCGCGGTCCCTCACGGACGATCCGGTCCTTCGCGCCGACATCCTCTTTCTGCTGTCGGTCATGGACGACTGGAGCGAAACGACCGTGGACGAGGCCATGCTGCTGAAGGAGCTCGAGGTGGCAGAGCTCGACGACGAGCGCCGCGTGAAGCTGCTCATGCTCGTCATCGACAAGCGGATCAACCGCTGGGACGCCGCCGGCGCTGTCGCGCTCGCACCGCAGATGGAACGACACGGGCGAGGCGCGGGTCCCGACTGGAGCCTCCGCGCACGGGGGAAAGCGGCCATTGTGTACCTGTTCGCCGGCGATTTTCGCCGCGCGGCCGATCGCTTCCGCCCCCTGGTGTCAGAGCCGGCCCACGCGACCATGGGCGGATTCCAGTTCATGGCGCTGGAGTGGCACGACGAGGTGCGGGTCTCGGTGGCCGAGACGATCGTCGGGGCGCGTGCCAAAGGGAACCTCCACAACATCGGCTGGAATCGGACGGTTGCCGCCCACCTCGAGCTTCGCCACGGGCGCCTCGATGCCGCCGAGGCGGCAGCGGCGGAGGCGATCCCGCTCCGGGAGATCCTGTCAGAAGCGAAGATCGATATTGCGACTGCGGCACTTGCGGGCGTGCAAGCCTGGCGCGGCCAGGCTGACGCTTGCACGGCGAACGGACGGCGCGCGGTCGCTTCGGCCCGGGCTGCACACGATCTCGAGGTCGAAGGATTCGCCCGCCAGGCGCTCGCGCTCCTTGCGCTCGGGACCGGCAAGCCCGCCGATGCCGTGGTCGAGCTGGAACCTCTCGCGCGGCTCTGGTCGAAGAGCACAGTGGGCAACCCGGTGGTCGTCGCGTTCATCCCCGATCTCGTCGAGGCATACGCGCTCACCGGCGCGACGAGCGAGGCGCGTGACCTGCTCGACCGCTTCGCCCCGGTCGCGGAGGCGTCGAGGAACGTGTGGATGCGCGGCGCATGCGCTCGCTGTGCTGGGCTGCTGGCGCCTGCCGACGGCTTCGATGCTGCATTCGTGTCGGCGGTCGATCTCCTCGAGGGCTCGCCCTACACCCTCGAGCTCGCGAGAACCCGCCTCGCCTACGGCGAGCGCCTGCGCCGGGCACGCAGACACGGCGAGGCGAGGCCCCAGCTTCGAGCGGCATTGGAGGCATTCGCGGCCGTCGGGGCGAATCCCTGGCAGGAACGGGCGGCAGCCGAGCTCCGGGCCTCGGGCGTCGAGGTCAGCTCCGCGCCCCGGGCGCAGGTCGATCTGACGCCGCAGGAGCTGCACATCGCCGCCCTCGTCGCCGAGGGCAAGTCGAACAAGGAGATCGCGGTGGCGATGTACCTCAGCCCGAAGACGATCGAGTACCACCTCGCGAACACCTACCGCAAGCTCGACATCCACTCCCGTGCCGAGCTCGCACGAATCGTCACGCGCGACGCGCCCGTCGGCGCCGAACGCGGTTGACCAGTCGGCTCAGGGAGTGACGGCTAGGGGAAGTCGGCGACGCCGACCTGCGGGCGACCGCAGGAGACCTCGACCGTGTCGTCTTGCTTCGGCGTCGACGCGAGCCGAACCTGCACGGTGTAGTGGCCGTTCTCGACGGGCGCCGTGACCGCACCGCCCGGGAACGCCGGCGACCGCACGACGACCTTTTCGGGCCGCGCGCAGTTCTCGACCGAGCCGCTGACGGTGATCGTCCCACCGCTCACGGCCGAACCGGAGACGGTCGGCGCGATCCGGTGGTCCACCTGCAGGACGTGGGCCGTGTTGGGCCACGGGTAGAAGCTGAGGTGAAGCGCGAGCGCGGCGAGAAAGCCGAGGACGGCCGTCCCGACCATGTGCACGTGGCCACGGAGGTTCGCGACCGTCTGGAACAGGGTCGGGAAAGGCACGAGCTTCGCGTAGAAGAACGACAGGATGCTCGGTAGGACGAGCACGAAGAACGCCACGAGTGTCCACAGGACGTACGCGCCGGGCCAGTACCCGCCGAAGACGAAGGCGGCCGCAGCCCCCGCGGCAATCAGGGCAGCGCTGCCGGGCAGGTAGAAGCTCATCCGAACCTGCCCCTCCTGTCCGGCCGGCGGCGGCGCCGGCGGGACACGCAGCAGCGCGAGCGGCCGGTTCAGCGACTGCGGCGTCGTCCTCCGCCGCCAGACGAGGCGTCCGCCCTCGGGGTCGATCCGGTACCCGGCCTTCGTGAGCTTGCCCTCGCGCGCCTTCTGCCGGAGCCGCCGCCTGGCGATCGCGTTGACGGCGGTGAAGACCATCAGCCAGACGACGAAGAGTCCCACCGGGCCCCAGAGGTACTCGAGGTGTCCGATCGTCGTCGAGAACGTCGGCCAGTTCGCCGTCCCCCAGATCGCGGGGATCAATTCGGCAGGAAGGAAGAGCAGGAAGATGACCGGGAACCAGAAGACGTAGCCCCAGGCCTCGCGCCGGACATCCTCCTTGGGCGACCCGATGAGGTCCCACCACTTCCGTGGGTCCCAGAGCCGGGTCCACGTCCCGCCCTGCGCGTTCACGTGCTGAACGGTACGACGCCCGCCGGTCGGACCTCCCTGACGCTCCGTGAAGCTCAGTCGAAGCAGATTCGATTGGCGCCGGGGTCTCGGACCTCCGTTCAGGCCGATGGGTGAAGAGGTAGGCCCGGAGCGCTAACCGGTTCGCGCACCCGGCCCCGGGGCGCCGAGCAGGACTTCGACCCGGACGGGACCCGGCCCCGCCTGCGGTGGCACGACGTTGCCATCGAGGCGAAGGCCGTCGACCGCGAGCGAACGGACGCCGTGCCCCGCGCCGTCGGAATTTCGCACCTCGATTTCGTAGACGGTGCCGCGGAAGCGGCGGGTGACGCGGAACGCCTCCCATCCGCCGGGGATGCACGGGTCGATCCGGAGACCTGCATAGTCCGGCACGATTCCGAGCAGTCCCTGGGCCCCGCTCACGAACGTCCACGCCGCCGTGCCCGTGAGCCACGAGTTCTTCGCCTCCCCGGGGGTGGCCGCGTCGGGCCCGGCGATCGTCTGCGCATAGACGTAGGGCTCGCTGCGGTAGGTGTCGATCCGCTCTTCTCGCGTGGACGGGCAGATCGCGAGGTACGTCTCGAGGGCGCGGTCGCCTTCGCCGAGCAGGCACCAGCAGAGCGTGATCCACGGGTTCGTGTGGCAGAAGATGCTGGCGTTCTCCTTGTAGCCGGGCGGGTAGCTCGAGATCTCGCCGAGCTCGACGCGGTAGCGGGTGTAGGCGGGCTGCAGGAGAACGATTCCGTCGGGCGTCGCGAGCCGCTCGCCCACGCTCTCGAGTGCCGACCGCGCGCGGCCGTTCGAGCCGGCTCCCCCGAGAACGCACCACGCCTGGCTCTCGACGAAGATCTGCCCCTCGTCGCAGGCGCGCGAGCCGACCGGCCGGCCCTCCGCGTCGAACGCGCGCACATACCAGTCGCCGTCCCATGCCTCCGCCTCCACGGCGGCCAGAAGCTCGTCGCGGACGCGCTCGACCCGCTCCGCGTCGGCGGGCCGTTCGAGATGCCGATAGAGGCCCGCCAGCTCGCGGGCGGCGTAGAGGAAGAGGCCCGCGATCATCACGGACTCGGCAACCGATCCCTCGACGTCGCCCGCCGTCTGGAACGACTCGTCCGGCTCGGTCGAGAAGCAGTTCAGGTTGAGGCAGTCGTTCCAGTCGGCGTGCCCGATCAGGGGCAGGCCGTGAGGGCCGAGGTGGGAGAGCGTGTAGGCGATGCTCGTCTCGAGGTGGTGCAGGAGGTCGCCGGCGCTCCCCGGCGTGTCCGCGTAGCCGACCGGCTCCGAGAGGATCGACGCGTCGCCGGTCTCCTTGACGTACGCGCACGTGGAGAGGACGAGCCAGAGGTGGTCGTCGTAGAAGTCGCCGCCGATCTCCGCGTTTCCCTGTCGCGTCAGCGGCTGGTACTGGTGGTAGCAGGTTCCGTCCGAGAGCTGCGTTCCCGCGAGGTCGAGGATGCGCTGCCGCGCTCGGTCGGGGATCAGGTGGACGAAGCCGAGCACGTCCTGGTTCGAGTCGCGGAAGCCCATGCCGCGGCCGATGCCGGTCTCGAACAGGCTGGCCGAGCGCGACAAGTTGAAGGTGGCCATGCACTGGTACTGGTTCCAGGTGTTCAGCATCCGCCGGAGATGCGGGTCGGGGCATTCGACCTGGAAGCCGGACAGCAGCTCGTCCCAGAATGCAGCGAGTCGCGCCAGCGCGTCGTCGACCGCGGCGGGATTCGAATAGCGGTCGAGCAGCTCCAGGCCCGCTCGTTGTCCCGCCCTCGTCGACGTAGGCGAGCAGGAAGGAGAAGGTTTCCTCCGCACCGGGCTCGAGCCGCAGGTCGACCTGGTGCGAGCCAACGGGGTTCCAGCCGTGCGCAACGCTCCCGGTGGCGCAGCCCGCGGACGGCACCGCGGCCTCGTGCAGGCCGTTGTGGACGCCGGCGAAGCCGTCGCGCGACGTGTCGAAGCCGGTGACGTCCCGAGTGCAGCCGAACAGCGTCACGTGGGCCCGCCGCTCGCGGAGCTCGGTGGTATGGAAGATCGCCGCTCCCGAGCGCTCGACGTCGACCTCCCCGATCGAGTAGGTCCGCTGGAAGTTCGACATGTCGTTCAGCGCCTCGTAGAGGCAGAACTCGACGTAGGAGAAGAGCCGCAGCTCCTTCGCTGAACAGCTCGTGTTGCGCACAGTCGTCCGCCATACCTCGACGTCGTCGCCGGGCGGCACGAAGAAGCAGAGTTCGGCTTCGATGCCGTCCTTCGCCCCGAGGATGCGCGTGTAGCCGAGTCCGTGCCGGCACTCGTAACGGTCGAGTTGCGCTTTGGTGGGCTTCCAGCCGGGGTTCCAGACGCTGCCGCCGTCGTTGACGTAGAGGTAGCGGCCGACGGAATCGAGCGGCACGTCGTTGTAGCGGTAGCGGGTCAGCCGCCGCAAGCGCGCGTCACGCCAGAACGTGTAGCCGCCTCCGGTGTTCGTGCAGAGGCCGAAGAGGTCATCCTGGCCGAGGTAGTTGAGCCACGGCAACGGCGTGTCCGGCCGCCGGATCACGTACTCCCGGGCGGCGTCGTCGAACGCACCGTAGACACTCGACATCTGCCCTGAGTCTAGGCCCCTCTCGTCCGAAGAGCGCTTGCCGGCGTTTGTTGCTTCTGCGCCGGTCGGTGCCGTCTGAGAAGCTCTCCGGGAAAGCTTTCGCTGAACGAGAAGGGGGCCAGATGTCTACGGAAACAGCAGCGAGCGACCTTCAATTCGATTCTCCCGGGCCGGGGTTTTGGGAGTTGGACGCCGTTCACTTTCCGCGTCCCGTCACGCGCTATTGGGCCGAGATGCACCCGGAGCCGTTCCAGCGAGGCTTTCGCGAGCTGACGAGCTTCTACGGGATGCTGATCGACACGCTCGGCTACCAGTATCTGAACGGCTTCGCGTACAAGACGATCGTCCCCGTCGCCGAGAGTGAGATCCCGGCTCGCTTCCAGCGGGCAGAGGAGGCCGTTCAGGGCAAGCTCTGGCGCGAGCAGCTGCGCCAGTGGGACGAGACGTTCAAGCCTGCGGCGGTGGCCGTGCACCGGGAGCTGCAGTCGGTCGATCCCGAAGCGCTCTCCGACGACGAGCTGGTGGCGTACCTGACGCGCTGCCGCGACCACCACATCGAGATGATCTACCAGCACATGCGCTTCACGGGCGCGGCAGTGCTGCCGACCGGGGACTTCCTGGCGCACGTGGGCGACTGGACTGGCCTGCCACCGTCGGAGCTGCTCGGCCTGATGCGCGGCGCGTCGCCCGTGTCCTCGGGTGCCTCGTCGGAGCTCGAGCGGCTGCTGGCCGCGATCGACGCCGATCCCGCGGCTCGACAGCTCCTCGAGTCGGACGGCGATCCGGGCGACGTCCTGGAGCAGCTGCGCTCGTTCGACGGCGAGGCAGGAGCGGCGGCGTCCGCGTACCTCGACCTGGTCGGCTACCGGCTCCTCGACGGCTTCGACATCGCAGGCCGATACGCCCTCGAGATGCCCGACACGCTGCTGCGGGCGATCCGCGTCGCGGCGGACGAGGGAGCTCGGGAGGAGTCCGACGTCGAGGGGCGCATCGCCGACGTCCGCAACCAGGTGCCCGAGGAGCATCGTGCCGAGTTCGACGATCTGCTCGCGGAGGCCCGGTTGACCTACCGCCTCCGCGACGAACGCGGTGTCTTCAGCGACATCTGGGCATCGGGGATCATGCGGCGAGCGGTGATCGGCGCCGGTCGGCGGCTCGCAGCGAGCGGGCGGATCCAGGATCCGGAGCACTTCGTCGACGCCGACTTCGAGGAGATGAAGGCGCTCGTATCCGGCACCGGTGGCCCGTCCGCGGAGGAGCTCGCGGCACGGAACGCGCTGCGGACGTCGCTCACGGCGAAAGATGCGCCGCCGACGCTCGGCCCGCCCCCGCCGCCTCCGCCCGACCCGAGCGGGCTTCCGCCCGGCGTCGCGCGGATCATGCGGGCGACGATGATCGCCGTCGGCGAGATCTTCGCGAGCTCGGAGGCCGAGCACGAGGAGCGACTCGTGCGAGGGTTGGCGGCGAGCCCCGGCAGCTACGAGGGGACGGCGCGGCTCATCTCCGGCCCGACCGAGTTCGACCGCATCGTCAAGGGGGACGTTCTCGTGACGGAGTCGACGACCGAGGCGTTCAACATCCTGCTCCCGTTGCTCGGGGCGATCGTGACGGACGCGGGTGGGCTGCTGTCACACGCGGCGATCGTCTCGCGTGAGTACGGCATCCCGGGCGTCGTCGGGACGCGAGAGGGGACGGGGCTGATCCCTGACGGAGCGCAGGTCCGCGTCGACGGCGACGCCGGCGAGGTGACCGTGCTCTGATGGACGGCATCGTCCCGCTCGAGCAGGCCCACGACGAATCCCTGTTCGGCTCGAAGGCGGTCGGGCTCGGGGAGGCGGCACGTTCGGGTCTGCCGCTCCCGCCCGGCGTGGCGCTCTCGGGCGCTGTCGTCGAGGCGGTCGCGGGCGGTGAGAAGCAGGCATTCCAGGACGTGGCGAAGCTGGTCGGACCGCTCGGGAGCCCGCTCGCGGTGCGCTCGTCGGCTGTCGACGAGGACGGGGCGGAGGCGAGCTTCGCCGGGCAGCACATGACGCTGCTCAACGTTCCCGGGGTGGACGCGGTCGCGGACGCGGTCCGAGAGATCTGGTGGTCTGCCAACTCGGACTCGGCGATCACCTATCGGCAGCGCGTCGGGCTCTTCAGGCGGCCCAGCGTCGGTGTCGTCGTCCAGTCGCTGCTCGACCCCGTGTGCGCCGGCGTGATGTTCACCCGGAACCCGATCAACGGCGCAGACGAACGGCTGATCGAAGCGAGTTGGGGGCTCGGCGAAGCCGTTGTCGCCGGGATGGTGATCCCGGACAACTTCCGCATCGATCGCTCCGGGCAGGTGCTCGAGCGCACGGCGGGCCTGAAGAAGATCGCCATCCGGACGCTTCCCGAAGGCGGCACGTTCGAGGAGAAGCTCTCACCCGAGCTCGCCGAAGAGCTCTGCCTCGACGACTCCCAGCTCGAGGAACTGCACCGGCTGGCGGAGCGGTGCGAGGAGGTCTACGGCCCCGACCGGGACATCGAATGGGCCATCGCCGGAGACCAGCTCTACCTGCTCCAGTGCCGGGCGATCACGCGAACCGGCTCCGACCCGGCGCCCTCGGGAGGCGCACCGGTCGAGGTCGTTCAAGGCGTTCGTCTGTTCGCCGACCTGGACCGCGACGAGGTCGTCCAGATCGCCCGCCTGTTCAAGGAACGTCACTTCCCCAAGGGCGAGACGGTGATCAAGGAGGGCTCGGGCGGAGCCGCGTTCTACGTGATCCAGTCCGGCGAGGTCACGGTCACGATCGGCGGCGAGCTCCGTGCGACCCTGGGGCCAGGCGACTACTTCGGCGAGGTCGCATTGATCGACGAAGGTGTGCGTATCGCGACGATCACTGCGTCCGAGGAACTCGTCTGCTACGGGCTCACGCTCTGGGAGCTCCGTCCGCTCGTCGAGGCGAACGGCGTGATCGGCTGGAAGCTTCTGCAGACGCTTGCCAAAGACCTGCGCGAGGCCGAGCAGGTGATCGCAGAGCTCCGCACGCGGTAAGCAAAAGGCGCCGTAGGCAGCGCCTTTCGCGACGGGAGCGACGGGACTCGAACCCGCGACCTCCGGCGTGACAGTTGAGCGTCGGGGTTCGCCGTAGTCGCCGCTGTTCGCCATCCACGCCTGTTTGAGCCGAATTCCGGGATCTCGGCGGTGCTCGGTTCGCCGTCGGTCGTCACCTCTGCGTTCCATGTTCGTTCCAAAACCTGCCTAGTCGGCATCGGTGTTCAGGGCAGTCGACCCGTTGGCTGACCGGCTGATGGCCAACGCGAGATCCCTCAGCCGGCATTGGATCTGCACTCGGAGAAGGGTGACCCGTCGCCGTTAGTCGCCGCTGGTCGCCGATTCGGCTTGTGTGAGCGATTCGCGCGTTGCCGGGGTGCCGTCTCTCGAGGGGCCTAGGGATCTCGCGCGGCCCAGGCTGCGAGGTACTCGTCGATGATGCGATCCATCGACTCCCGGACGTGAGGAGCGCTCTCGATTAGCTCGAGGAAGGGCTCGCGCGCGAGGGAGAGGAGCAGGGCCGGCGTCTCGGTCGTCACCGTCGCCAGCCGGTTCGCCTTGCGCAGCAACGCGATCTCGCCGAAGTGGTCGCCGTCCTCGTGGACGTTGACCTGGACGGCGTTGCCGTCCGCGTCTTTCCGGGTGGCGATCAACCGCCCCCGGACCACGAGGTAGAAGCGGTCGCCGGGGTCTCCTTCCTGGACGACGACGCGCCTGGCCGGGTACTGCTCGCTCGTGAACAGCGCCGCGATCTGCGCGAGCAGCTCGGGCGCGACGCCGCTCAGGATCGGTACCTGCGCGAGCCGCTCGGGACTGACCACGGCCCGGTCGCCGTCAGCCTCCACCGTGAAGCCGCTTTGCCGCTTCCAGAGCTCGTGGTAGAGGCCCTGGGCTGCGACCAGCTCCTCGTGGGGGCCGCTCTCGACGAGCCGGCCCTGGTCGAGCACGAAGATCCGGTCGGCGGTCGTGGCGATGGCGAGCCGGTGCGTGACGGTGATCGTCGTCCGGCCCTTGGCGACCCGCTCCAGCGTCGCGTTGATCGCGGCCTCCGTGCCCGGATCGAGCGCCGAGGTCGCCTCGTCGAGCACGAGGATCGCCGGATCCCGGAGAATCGCGCGCGCGATCGCGAGCCGCTGGCGCTGGCCTCCGGAGAGCATGCCGCCGCGCTCGCCGACCACCGTGTCGTAGCCCTCCGGTTGACCGAGAACGAACTCGTGGATCTCAGCCGCGCTCGCGGCAGCCTCGACCTCGGCGTCGCTCGCGTCCGGCTTCCCCATGCGGATGTTCTCGCGGACCGACGTGTTGAACAGGAAGCTCTCCTGGAAGACGACGCCGAACTGCGAGCGGAGCGAGGCGGACGTCACCGTCCGCAGGTCGTGGCCGTCGAACGTCACCGAGCCGGACCACGGGTCGTAGAAGCGCATCACCAGGCTGAGCGCCGTGCTCTTACCCGAGCCGCTCGAACCGACGAAGGCGACGGACTCGCCGGCGGCGATCCTCACGCTCAGGTTCTGTAGGTTCGCGTCGGGCTCGGAGTAGCCGAAGGTGACGCTGTCGAAGCGGATCTCGTCGCGCAGCCGCGGCAGGGGCACGCTCTCCGCCTCGTCGACGACCTGCGGTTCCTGCTCGAAGAGCTCCGAGATGTGGCGAAAGCCCCCGAGCCCCTGCACGAGACCGGGCATGTACTGCGTGACGTATGCGAGCCCGTAGCCGAGCGCCAGGAAGACGCCCTGGAAGGCGACCAGCTTCCCGATCGAGAGCGAGCCGTTGAACGAGAGCCAGGAGCCGACGCCGATGATCGCGACGTCGAGTGCGAGGACGCCCGAATACGCACTCCTCTCCACCAGCGAGCTGAGGAAGGAGACGTGGGCCGTGCTGTGCCGCAGTCGGGCATTGCGGTCCTCGAAGCTGGCGAGCCACGCGTCTTCGAGCCCGAACGCCTTGACGACGGACTGGCCGGAGATGTTCTCCTGGACGACGCTCAGCGTCTGGGATTCGAGGCGCTTCTTCTCGTAGCTTCCGGATACTGCGCGGGGCGCGAAGTAGCGGGGCCCGAGGAGCGCGATCGGCCAGACGAGCATCGCCAGGAGCGCCAGCCGCCAGTCGAGGATGAACAGCACCACGGTGTAGACGCAGACGTCGAGCGCCGGTGCGACCGCCCAGGCCAGGGCGGAGACGAACGCTCCCTCGAGCGCGACCAGGTCGCCGGAGAACCGCGCCAGGATGTCCCCGAGCTGCATGCGCGCGTAGAAGCCGAGCGAGAGCTTCTGCAGATGGGCGAAGATCTCGAGCCGCAAGTCGGCGATCACGCTCGCCGTCAGCCGCGCGTAGAGCCGGTCGCGGGCGACGCCGACCACGCCCGTGATCACGACGCCCAAAGCGAGCGCGACGAGCACGATCACGAGCACCTGCTTGTCCTTCGGGATCAGCGCCTTGTCGATCAGGATGCTGAAGCTCAGCGGCAGGAAGACGTTGAACGCCGCTTCGACGAGCAGGCCGAGACCGATGAGCACGAGCAGGCGCGGGTAGGGGCGGAAGTAGGGCCAGAGCGCCTGGAGCGACTGCCGGATTCCCGGGTCCTCCGTCGCGTTCACGTCGCTCACGTTCACGGCGCGACGCCCGGCCGCTCGGGGAGCACCAGCAACGCCTCGGCCGGCAGATGCACTCGTACCGGCACGCCCTGGGCGAACGCCTTCGGCCCGCCGTCGTTCACGAGAACGGCCTGGAGCACGTCGCCCGTCGCTAGTCGAATCACGAGCTGGTCCAGCGAGCCGAGGTAGACGACCCGCTCGACCATCCCCGGGATCCGGTTCTCGCCTCCCGGCGCGTACGGCTCGACCTGCACCCGCTCCGGGCGGATCACGATCCTCACCTTGCCGCGCGCCGAGGTCTCGCCGCGTGACGCGTGCAGCACCGACTCCCCGAGCCGCAGCACACAGCGGCCGTCGTCCGTGCCTTCCGCCGTCGCCGTCATCAGGTTCGAGACGCCGAGGAAGTCCGCGACGAACACGGTCGCCGGCTCCTCGTAGATCTCCTCGGGCGTCGCGACCTGCTCGACGCGCCCGGCGGACATGACCGCGATCCGGTTGGACATCGTCAGTGCCTCTTCCTGGTCGTGCGTGACGTAGACGAAGGTGATCCCGAACTCCTCGTGAATCGTCTTCAGCTCGAGCTGGAGAGCTTTGCGCAGCTTCGCATCGAGTGCGCCGAGCGGCTCGTCGAGCAGCAGCACGGACGGCTCGAGCACGAGCGCTCGCGCCAGCGCAACCCGTTGCTGCTGGCCGCCTGAAAGCTGCGAGGGCCGGCGCTTCTCCAGCCCTTCGAGCCGTACGGCCTCGAGGATGGCGCCGACGCGTCGGTCGATCTCGGCCCGCGGCGTCCGCCGTCGCCGGAGGCCGAACGCCACGTTGTCGAACACGGACAGGTGCGGGAAAGAGCGCATAGCTCTGAAAGACCGTGTTCACCCTGCGGCGGTGAGGCGGCGTCGCGGCCATGTCGACGCCGTCGAGCGAGATCCGGCCGCCGTCGGGCCGCTCGAACCCGGCGATCAGGCGCAGCGTCGTCGTCTTGCCGCAGCCGGACGGGCCGAGCAGCGAGAAGAACTCGCCCGCGGGGATCTGCAGGCTGATCCCGTCGACCGCGTCCACATCGCCGAACCGCTTGCGCAGGTCGACGAGCTCGACGGCGCCGCCCTTGAGCGTGGGGCGAGCCTCGACAGGCGTGTCAGACATCGAAGGCCGCGATCTCCCGCAGGGACGAGCTGCCGCCTGCGTCCTGGCGGCCCGAGTAGCGCCGGTGGAGGACGAACACCAGCGCGAACGCGAGCAGCGTCGCCACGACCATCAGCGTCGCCACGGCGTTGAGCGCAGGCGTGCTCGTGCCGCGGACGCTCGAGTAGATCTGGATCGGCACCGTCTGGGTGGAGGCGTCGGACGAGAGGTAGTCCGTGACCACGAAGTCGTCGATCGAGAGCGCGAACACGACCACGAAGCTGGCGAGGATCGCCGGCAAGAGCAGCGGCAGCAGGACGAGCCGCAGCGCGGCGGCCGGCGAGGCGCCGAGGTCGGCCGCGGCCTCCTCGTACTCCCTCCCGATCGAGAGGAGCCTGCCGCGTACGACCACCACGACGAACGAGACCGAGAACGTCACTTGCCCGAGCACCTGCGCCGTCGTGCCGAGCTCGAACCGGTACAGCGTCGTGAAGACGAGCAGCAGCGACACCGCCATCACGATCTCGGGCATGACGAGCGGGAACAGCATCAGCAGGTTCGCGGGCCGTGAGCCGTAACCCCGCCAGCGCGTGAGCCCGAGTGCGAGCGCCACGCCGAGCGGAACCGCGATCGCCATGTCCACCACGGCCAGCTTGAGGCTCTGCTCGAGCGCCCCTCGCAGCGTCGGGTCGTGGAGGACGGATTGAGGGCCCCAGTACCAGCGCGTCGAGAAGCCCTGCCAGACGCTCCGGGACTTGCCCGCGTTGAACGAGAACAGGATGGCGATCGCGATCGGGACGATCGACCAGGCGATGTAGAGCCAGGTGAACGCGACGAGGAAGCGCGGCCGCCCCCACGGATTCGACCACCACTCGCGGACGCGCTTCATGCCACCGCCGGCCGGCGCGACGCGCGCGCGGTCGAGATCAGGTAGTAGGACATCAGCCCGGCGAGCAGCAGGGCCAGGACGATGACGAGCGCCGCACCTGTCGTGCGCTGAGGGCCACCCTGGAAGAAGAGGTTGATCTGGTTGCCGATCATCGACGTGCCCGGCGAGCCCGAGATGACGTCGTTCGTGTAGTAGTCGCCGAACATCGGCAGGGCGATCAGGACGCAGCCGGCGAGAATGCCCTGCTTGCTGAGCGGCAGCGTGACGTGGAGGAATGTGGCGAAACGGCTCGCGCCCAGATCAAGGCCGGCCTCGATCAGGTGCGGCTCGATCCGATCGAGGACAGCGAACAGCGGCAGGATCAGGTAGGGCACGTAGCCGTAGACGAGCGCGAAGATCACGGACGACGGCTGCCCGTCGAGCCAGCCGTACGGGTGGCTGAGGATGCCGAGGTCGACGAGCGTGCGGTTGACGAGCCCGTCGGGCAGGAGCAACCCGATCCAGGCCAGCATCCGCATCAGGTAGCTGACCCAGAACGGGATGATCAGCAGCACGAGCAGCAGCACCTTCGTCCGCCCGGCATGACGGGCGAGGTAGTACGCCACGGGATAGCCGATCGCGAGGCAGCCGGCGAGTGCGACCGCCACATAGGCGAACGTGCGGACGAAGACCGTCCAGAAGACCTCCCCGGGCCGGAGCTGGTCGAGGACCGAGCGCATCGTCTCGAATTGCCAGTCCAGGGGGTTCCAGACGGGCACCGGGCCCTGGAAGATCGGATCGACTGTGCCGAACGCCACCGACAGGACGGCGTAGAACGGGATCAGGAAGAACAGGACGAGCCAGACCGTTCCCGGGAAAGCGAACAGGGGCCAGAGGAACCGGTGCCGCCCCATCACCCGCTCCTCGGTTCCGCGCCTAGCCGCCGGCCTTGAACTTCGACCAGGCGTTCTGCCAGAGAATCTCGCCGGCCGTCGTCAGCGGCAGCAGCGTGTGGTCGTGCCGGAACTCCTCCTCCCGGACGATCGTGGACGCCAGGTTCTTCGGCACGTACCCCTTCGCGATCAGCGACGCGGGGTCGAGGCTCTTCTGCGGCGGCACGTAGCCGAGGAAGCCGAAGTTCTCGAGCGCGTGACCTCGGTCGAGCAGGAAGTTCAGGAAGTGGTGTGCCAGGACCGGCCGCTTCGAGCCGCGCAGCACCGTGATCACGTCGTTGCCGATCATCCCGCCCCGCTGCGGCCGCCAGAAGCCGACCACGCTCACCGGCACGCCCTTCGGCATGTAGTACGCGGAGGTCGCCATGTCTCCCGAGTAGGCCTGGGCGATCCAGGTCGCTCCCGAGGGGATGTCCTGGTAGTCGGTCTGGTTGACCTTGACGTTCAGACGCTTCGTCAGCTCGGAGAGATCGGCGCCGGCCCGTCCGACGAGAGCGGGGCTCTCCGTGTTCACGTTTGCGACGTGACGCCGAAGCAGCGTCATCCCGAGTGCCTCCCGCAGATCGTCGATCACGGCGACCTTGCCCGCGCTCCTAGGCGTCCCCCAGAGAATGTCGTAAGGGTTCGCGAAGGTCGTCGGGGCCCTGACCTTGTCGCGTCGCCACGAGATGCCCGTCGTGTAGACGACGTACGGGATGGTGTAGCGGGAGCCGACGTCGTAGTAGGGGCTGACGAGCGACGGCCAGATGTTCGCGCGCAGGTTCGGCAGGTAGTGATGGTTGAGAGGCTGGATCAGCTTGCCTGCGACGGACTTGCCGAGGTACTGCACGGTCCCGAACCAGACGTCGAAGTGCACGGCCCCACTCGACAGCTTCGCGAGCGCCTCCTCCTCGTTCTCGAAGCTCGTGACGGTGACTCCGACCTTGTACTGCTTCTCGAACGCCTTCACGACGGTCGGGTTGATGTAGGCGCTCCAGGTGAAGACCTGGAGCGGCCCCCGCTCTGGGCTCTTGACGGAGTCGATCGGCTCGTTGTCCGGGTAGATCGGCAGCGTCACGGGATGATCGCGCCTAGCGAGCGGGATGCCGCCGGGTCCGAGCGGCACGCCTGCGGCTGCGGCGACCGATAGGCCGGCTCGCAGCGCGGCGATCGCACCGGCCGACGCGACCACGAACCGCCGCCTGGTCGACCTACGTTCGCGCGGGTGCATCGGGGGATACTGACGCACCGCGTCGAGCCTGGCAGCCTTATAGTCGCGACGTGCGCCCGGCGGGAGTGCTGATCTTCGAAGGCGGCGAGTGGGTGCCGTCGCCTGCGCCGGGCGGCCCGTCCACCCGCTTCGCGGAGATCCGGTACTACCGGTCGAACCTGATCGGTTACGCGCGGGTCGCTCTCTGCCTGGCGGCAGGCGCCACGATCACCACCGCACATCCGCTGCTGACGGCGGGGCTGCTGCTGGCCTCGATCCTGCTCGACTGGGTCGACGGCCCCGTGGCCCGCGCGTATCGCGAGTGCACGGTGTTCGGCTCGGGCGTGGACTGGCTGGCCGACGTCCTGGCCTACGTCGTCATCCTGTCCTGGTTCGTCAGGCTCTCGCCCACCTGGGCGCCGCTGATCCTGGCCGTCACAACGATCGAGCTCGTCGCCTGCGTCTTCGACTTCGCCACGACCGCGACCGGGCGGTACCCGCGGCTGGGGCCGCAGCGCGGTTTCCGCGTGATCCTCCAGTGGTGCATGCCGGGCGGGTCGTACACGGCGTTCGGCTCGTTTCTGTGGCTCGCCTACCCGGTCGTCGCGCTCGCCTGGTGTGTCGACCTGGCCTGGTCGGGGCAGCCCGGGTCCGTCACGACGATCCTCCACGTCCTCGAGTGGGGATTGCTGGCGCCGGCCGTCCTGTACGCGTGGTGCGAGCTCGCGTACGTCGCGTTCATCCTCGAGGAATGGCGCGAGGCGCCTCGCACGCCGGTGCCCTACGACGACTCACCGGCGGGCATGACGCACCTGGGAACGGTGGCCGTCCCCCAGCAGGAGCTCCTGGCCGGCGCCTGGCGCGATGTGGAGCGGCTGATGGCCGACGAGTGGAGCGGGAGCATGGCGCGGCAGGCGGTGTTCTGGGTCAACATCTGGCAGCGGTCGGGCGACGGTGACAGGCTTCCGGTGGAGCGTGGGGAGGAGCTCGACGCCTGGGCTCGTCAGATGGCCCGGCACTACGGCCCGGGCGTCCACCTCGACGGCTACGGCCTGATCGTCAATCCGGTCGGATCGACGGCGCAGGACTGGCACGTCGACTACACGATGGACTACGGCACGATCTTCATCCCCCTCACCGAGTTGCGGCCGGAGAACGCGCTGCAGTACGCGATTCTCCCGCTCCGCACCTCCGAGGAGGTCTACCGTCGCGCGACCAAGGACCTCGACGCCGTCGATCTCCGCCTGCTTGCGCGCGAGGGGGACTGGGTCAGCGTTCGGCAGTTGCTGGGGCCGCCGTTCAGCATCCTGAAGATGGACTTCGGAACGATCCACCGGGGCGTTGCGAACCAGGGGGACGAGGACCGAGTGCTGTTCTGGATCTCGGTGAAGAGAGGCAGCGAGCTGCTCCCGCCCGAGCCGGTCGTGCAGGCGATCGCCCAGACCTGATCAGTCTCGGGCGAAACCCCAGGCGTTGAACCGGAACGGGGCGTGCGAGTAGCCGACGAGCTCCTGGTCGGCGACCTCCACGTCGGCCAGGCCGCACCGGTCGAGCGTCCGGGTGAACCAGGTCCGGTCGAAGTAGAGATGCGTGAGCCCGCGGTAGAACTCTTCGTAGGCCTCGGCGCCACCGGCGAGCTCCTGACGGCGGGCCAGGTCCTCGGCCCGCCTGGCGCGATCCGGCAGGTCGAGGACAGCGACGACGTGCCGTGCGGAGACGGCCATGCGCTCAAGGACACGGCGAGCGTAGGCCAGCGAGGGGAAGTAGAGGAAGACGCCGAACGACACGACGGCGTCGACCGGCTCGCCCGGGTCGAGCTCGGAGGCGTCGGCGACGTCGAAGCGCCCCTCCGGCATTGCCTGCCGCGCGTACTCGATCAATTTGGGCGACCGGTCGATCCCCGAGACGGTGCACCCCTGTCGGTAGAGCTCATAGAGGAAGGCGCCGGCTCCGCAGCCGACCTCGAGGACGCTCGAGCCCGGCGCGATGCGCAGCCGCCCGGCGATAGTCCGGACATAGCCGGCCCAGTTCTCTTCGTCGACCTTGCCGAACCCCGTGCCGAATCCGTCCGCCGCCATCAGCGCCGACAGGAGCGAGCCACGGGAGTAGTCGAACGTCCGCCTCTGCCAGACATCGTCCCAGGGCGAGGTGGTCACCGTGCGACGGTCCGCCGGCAGCTGGGCACGATCCGGGCGACTATACAACCGTGACCCGGGCTTTCAACGCGTACGCGGACATGGTCGGTGACCTCTTCCACGGCGGCCACGTCAACTTCCTCCGCCAGGTGCGCGTGCTGGCCTGCGAACGCGCTGCCGACCGAGACGGCGTCCCGCTCGAGGAGGCCGATTCGCACGTGCGGCTGCTCGTCGGGCTGCTCGGCGACGACGCGGCGGCCGCGTACAAGCGGCGTCCCATCGTCCCGCTCGCCGAACGGGTGGCCGTGGTCGGCGCCTGCAGGTACGTCGACCTCGTCGTGCCCGATTGCCCGCTGATCGTCGACGACCCTTTCATCGAGCAGCACGAGCTCGACCTCGTCGTCCACGGCGACGATTTCGAGGAGAACGAGATCGCCCACTACTACGGCGCGGCGGTCCGGCTCGGGATCTTCGCCACGGTTCCGTACACGAGCGCCGACGCTGCCGGCAACCCCCTCTCGACGACCGCGATCATCGCGCGAGCCCGCAGCGAGCAGGAGCCGGGGAACGTCTGATCCGGCGACGGTGATAGGACGTTGGGACGGATCGGTCGCTCTGCCCGGAAGGCGCTCCACGTGGTTCCACGGCGGCGCCTCCCTGGCGGATCCGCGTGAAGGACGCGGCGCCTGGAAGCAAAGAAAAGACGCTGTTTCCAGCGTCTTTCGGGACGGGAGCGACGGGACTCGAACCCGCGACCTCCGGCGTGACAGGCCGAACAGTGCTGCGACACGGCTGGACACGACGTCCCGCGGCCACCGTGGATTCTCGAATCCTGGCGCTTCCGAGCGACGGGTATGGACGGCGCAAGACGCGTCCGTGCTGACATCGCGCTGACACGGCGAACAGCCGAGTCGTGTAGCTGTCGCTCGGTCGCCGCCGCCGGTTCTGATCGGTTCCGTACTCTCGGTGCCGTGAAGGTGCCCTGGCTCGACACGCGCTGCGTTGTCTGCCTCGGAACGCCCGAGGACGGCGAGCCGATGACACAGCGCACCGACGGACACGTCATTCCGCAGTCGATCGGCGGCAGGCTCTCGGCGTTCAACGTCTGCAAGCGGTGCAACAGCGACATGGGCGCCTCGGAGGGGCTGCTCGCACGAGACATCTCGGTGCGCCTGCTCGTGGACAAGCTCGAAGACCGACTCCCGCGAGGCATTGTGACCAGTGTTCGCTACCAGCAGAGCTACTTCACCGACCACCAGGAGTACGGCCGAGTCGAGGCGGGGATGGACGACCGGGCGGAGCTACGGCCAAAGGAGTCGGCGAGAATCAAGAGCGACGAGAACACGATCAAGCAGGCGCTCGCCGAGCTAGACCGGATGGGCGCATCCGACGAGCAGAAGGCAGACCTCCTGGCCCGCTTCGAGAGGGCCGAGCCCGGTGACTGGATCGACGTCCGACCCGGCTACCGCATCCAGTGGCAGATCGACTGGACTGACGCGAAGTTCGCACCGGCCCTCACCGACCCGATCACCCCGCTCCACGTTCCGGTCGGCATCGCCTACCTGTACCTCGCGCTCTGCCTCGGCGACAACGTCTACGAGGTCGCGCTCGACCCCGTGCGTGAGGCGCTCCAGGCGGCGATGAAAGGCGAAACCGAACCCGCCGATGCGTACTGCGCCGCGAACCGACACGGCACCAGGATCGTCGAACCCACGCACCTCCTCCGCGCGAGGACGGACGGCGACGGAGTCCTCGTCACGTTCCATGTCTTCCGCGACCTCTGCTGGCCGGTGCGCTTCCCCGGCATCACGCTCGGGGAGGAGCAGACCCTCTATTGCATCGATCTCGAACAGCCCACTGAGTACTGGGCGACGAAGCTCTAGCAACAGTCGCTGCCGCGGTCGGATGTGTCGGCTTCAGGATTTGCACCGTGACGCGGCCGCGGCCAACATGATTCGCCACGAGGGCGAGCGCGACTCTGGGACGATTCACGATCCTCGGTCGTGTCGCGTCGATCTTCCAGGGCAGCACGCCGTGCAGCAGCGAAATCTCGTCAAGCCGCAAGCCCGGGCCCACGGGTCGAGCATAACCTCCCTGTTCGGTGCTGGTCTTCAGGGTGTCCGAGGCGGCCGCGACGGCGGGGATCATCGTCGCCTCGATCGTCGTCCCGCTGGTGATTCTCGGCGTTGTCGGCTGGTTCTTCTGGCGCGCCTCCCACCGCGACCGCAAGGAGAACGGCTAAGCCAACTCGATGCTGCGGGTCAGAACAGCGATGTGAAGGGGCGTCCGGGTGCGATGTAGTAGTGGGCGAGTTGCAGTCCGGCGCCTGCGGCGACGAGGGCGAGCAGGATCAGGGATGCCCGTTGTGGGAGGGCGGCGATGCCTGCTCCGATGAGGAGTGCGAGTCCGGCGGCTGCGGTTAGGAGGTAGTGGGAGTCGAAGGCGGGTTGCACGATCGACAGGGCGAGGGTGAGCAGGAAGGGAGCGATCGTCCAGCCGATGACGAGGAGTGCTTTCCAGCGCGGGGGGCGCCGGGTTCCGACCAGCAGTGCGACGACGCCGATCGCTGCCGCCACGAGCGCGACGGGGTTTCGGCTCGACCAGTCCCAGGTTTGTACGGCGACGCGGTGGATGGTGGGTGTGGGAATCCAGTTGAGTTGGCCGTTGTCTGCGGTCGCGACGAGGATGATGATCGGTGTCACGGCCGCGCTGACTGCGAGGAGGGCGGCAGTGGCGAGACGGGGCCGTGGGCGCGGCCGCATGACCAGGTAAGCGGTCACCTGTGCGGCGAGGACGGAGATCGCGAACAGGTTGACCCAGCAGGCGGCGACGAGCGCGACCGCCCAGAGCGCCACCCATCGTCCCCGTGGGTCGTCGTGGGCGCGTGCGTAGGCGTAGCTGGCGAGCACGGTCAGGAGGAGCGCCAGCGAGTAGCCGCGCGCCCATTGCGAGAAGTGCATCACGTACGGGGCTGTCGCCAAGGCCGCCCCGGCAACCAGACCGGCGAGGCCTCCGAACAGGCGGATACCGAGTGCCGTCAGCAGCGTCGCTGCTAGTGCCCCGAATACGATGGAGGGGAAGCGTGCAACCCAGTCGCTCGACCCGAAGGCAGCGAGCCAGGGCTTCATCAGTAGGTAGTAGACGAGGTGCGGTGCCTCGGTCGTCCGTGCCGCGTGCCAGATACCGCTTACCGAGCGGGCCGAGGTCTCGATCGTGATTCGCTCGTCGTAGGAGCGTCGCTGACCTGTGAGGCTGACTAGCCCGAGGGCGAACGCCAACGTGCCGACGCCGAGCGGCGCCCATCGCCAGTGGCGCTCGTCGTGTTCGCCTGCCCAGAGCCGGTCAGGGCCCTTCATGTTCGCGGCCGCTTCGCGCCGCGGTCGTGGACATGTGGTCAGTCTGTCGGATCAGACGGTCGCGTGTGGCCGAGGAGTGCGGCGGCTGCGAGGAGGATGAAGGCGGGTGCGACGGGGAGCATGTACCTCGGCTCCGCGGTCTGGGCGAGTGCGTTGAAGGCGATCACCGTCAGGGCGGCGGTCGTAAGCATGGCGACGGTCTTTGTTCCGAGCGGGCGTCGAATCAGGAGGGCAGCCAGCCCGACTAGGAGCCAGAAGATCGGTGGCGGGTAGCGATGGGCGATCTGGTTCAACCGATGCTGGACTTCGGTGCTTCCGGCGCGGTGGGGGAAGTTGCCGGCGAGTGTCGTGAGGTCGTGGGTGATCTGGTTGAAGCGTGGTTTCTGGCCGGGTTTGAGGAAGACGAACTCGTGGGTGGTCGGGGATGTCCAGAGTTCGCGGATGCTCTGATCGGGTCGGGATATCCAGGCCGTCTGCCCGACTGGGATCAACTCGCCTTTGCTCGGTGCGGGGACGCGGCCATCGTTGCCGGTGGGAGTCGTGGGTGTGTGCTGGGAGCGGGTGGAGTAGACGGGGCTTGAGAGTTGCTGCCAGACCGTGTCGGCGACGCTGGAGGCGTAGGTGCCCGGGTGTGCCTTGATCGCTTCCCAGCCTGCGTCGCGGAGGGTTGAGTAGGCGCTGTTCCAGCCGAAGACCTGGTCGGAAAGGACGTACAGGTCTTCGTGGACACGGCTGCTACCGGACGCGAGCACTTGTTGCAGGGTGACGTGGTTCGCCTTGTAGGGGTTGTGTGTGAGTAGGTGTTGCTGGATGGCTGCGGCGAGTCGGCGTGAGGCGGGGCCGTTGGCGGGTGAGACGGTCTTGTCGAGCACGAAGGTGCGGTAGAAGGGGATGACAGCGTTTCCCCCTCGGGCGAGCGTGTAGTCGCCGTAGCGCCAGCCGTTCTGAAGCGTCCAGGCGGCCAGGGGCAGGCAAGCCGCGGCCGCGAACGCAGCGGCCCACGTCAGCCGCCGTCTCCGCTGTCCGGCGAGTAGAAGCGGGAACAGAGCGAACGGCACGAGGACGGCGTTGCCCGGCCGGATCAGCACGAGCCCGGCGATCCCGAGCCCGGCGAGCGCGAACCGGGCGACGGACGGCCGCATCGCCGCTCTCGTGACCGCGAGCGCCCACAGGGAGAACACGGTCGCCATCACGATCTCGCTCGCGAACTCGTGAAACAGACCGCCGTACCCCGGATACAAGAGCAGCGCGAACGCGGTCAGGATCGCGGCACGGCGTCCGAACCACAGGGCCGCGCCGCTCCAGGCGACGATCGACACCGCGAACAGCACCGCCGCCACCGGCTCCGCCAACCCGCCGCGGTCGAGGCTGAGCAACGGCCCGATCACGACGCCTGCTCCCGGGCCGCGAAACAGCGGCGCCCACGGCAACAACGGGTGCCGATCGAACAACTGAACGTACGTCAGCAGATACTGATCGAGG
This sequence comes from uncultured Actinomycetes bacterium, assembly GCA_963765295.1. Taxonomy (GTDB): domain Bacteria; phylum Actinomycetota; class Thermoleophilia; order Gaiellales; family Gaiellaceae; genus PALSA-612. The sequence continues at coordinate 395,252 of CAVXVO010000004.1, read as the reverse complement.
TTCTTCCCGGCGATCAACGGCCACGCGACCGCCTGCACAACGAAATCAGCAAGCGCGACAGCAAACAGCGCAACTGCCCCTCGCCAGCTACCGGCCAGCCGCTCCAGCCAGCCGAACGCCGCCACCAGCCACGCGGCTGCACCTGGCGCCCGCTCGCTGGTCACACGCGACCCGTCTGACCACAACGCGACCGCGTCTCAACCCGAGGCTGGTCGTCACTCCTATCCATCCTGAGTGGCGACCGAGGGTCACGATCCCAGATGAGGCGAGAGTGAGACGCGTCGACGCGAGGCAGCAAACCCTCATCCTCGGCCTGATCGAGGCGAGATCGCCCCCGATCGGGCCGTGCCTGGTCTCAACGACGCGAGCGCGCATCAGAGCGCGAGGCCCGGCTGCTAGCCTCACTCGCGATGGGATCGGGACTGATCAGCCCCTGGCACATCGCGATCTTCGCGCTTGTCGTACTCCTCGTCTTCGGGCCGAAGCGTCTCCCCGAGATGGGACGCTCTCTCGGCAAGGGCATCCGCGAGTTGAAGGACGGCATCGTCCACCACGCCGACGCGATCGACGACGACACCACGCCGCCGTCGGTACCCGCCGCAAGCTCGCGCGAGCGGGACTCGATCTAGGCCTACCCCGGTTCCGACCGGACTCAACTCGCACTTCATCGCCCACGCACTCGGAGTCGGCCGATCCCGGGCCCACCGTGAAGTGGTTCTGTCGCGCGTTGGCTTGGCTAGGTTTCGTCCCCTCTCGGCGAAAGGAGCGGACGTGGCAAGACGAACCGTGATCGTTTCAGACCTCTCGGGCGACGTCATCGAGGAAGGCAATAGCGCGACCGTGACAGTCACGTTCGCGGACTCCCGTAAGGGCCAGTTTGTCCTCGATGTCACGGTTGAAGAAGCTGAGGAGCTTGCCCGTAAGGGCCGCAAGCAGGCACGGCGGGGTCGGAAGGTGAAGGAGGTTTCCTCGGGGTCAAAGCCGATCGAGGCGGTCGGAACCGCCATGGCGTAAGCACCTGTCTGGCGGCGCCGATCGAGGTGACGGCGTCGGCGCCGTACGTGATGGTCGTCTTCGCCGAGGCGTAGTCGGGCGTCGAGGGCGGGTGGCCCGGCTCGGGCTCGGCCTACTACTAGGAGGCTTGGCGAAACGCGCCTGGCCCCGGGGCGGCCAGGGTCAGGCGGTTCTGTGGGGTAAGGAGCCCGCACCGCCACGAGCGGCCCTCACTGCTGGGACGGTGCGGGTGTGCTGTGCGAGGAAAGTGTCGGCTTGTCGATGCGGGTGGCCGTCAGTACCTTTCCGTGCCGCTGCTGCGGCTCGATACGTCTAACTTGACCGGGGGCCGGTTGAAGTCGGAGGGGCCGCTACCCGGCTGCGAACGGGACGAGCGAGTCCGCGATCGGTTGCAGGGATTCGGGGAAGCGTTCGTGCGCGACGATCGTGATCCCGACGCCCTCGCGCTCGACCTGGAGCACGTTTGTCATCCAGGGTTTATCGGCTCCGGGTGTGGTGTATCGCGGCCACTCCTGTCGTGCCTGCTTGTTGTGTGCGGGGCTCGGCGACTGGTCGAGGTAGGTCGTCCAGTGGCCGGGCTGCATCGAGAGTGTGAGAGTGATCCGGTCGAGTTCGCTGGCGGGTGAGCCCAGTGCTGATGACCAGTCAGCGCCGTCGAGATGGAACACATCGCCTCCGGCTAGCAGGTCGGCTGGAGCCCAGATCGGGAAGTTGACCCGGTTCGAAACGTCTTCAAGCACAGTCTTGACCACGGCGGGCGTCTGACGGAGATACGACTGGTAGAGGCCGAGCGGGTGGTCGAGAGGCAGTGGCTCGGTCGCGAAGTCACCGACGGCCGCGCGCGTCAGTGCGATCAGGGCGTCGGGGATGACGGTGGCGGTGGCGTAGGAAGTGCCGGTGGCGATGGTCGCGCCGCGCATCCGGGTCACTCGAACGTCGATGAATCGGGCTACTTGCTCGTCGGTCACGAGCGTCTCGAAGCCCGGCTCGAACCCGAGCTTCATCCGCACTCGCACTGGCAGGGCGGGCTTGATCTCCCATGGCTCGACACCGAGCGTTCGAGCCAGCTTCTCCTGGTCGAGAAGGTGCCGGTGGCGCAGCGCCACCAGAATCAGGTTGCCCTGCCATTCCACCGGCCAGGTTCTGACCGCATCCGGGAAGCGGCCCATCCGCTGCTCGAACGTCAGGTAGCGCGGCCTGTCCAGCTCGCTCAGAGACGACCACCGTTGCAAGACCGTCCCCGGTGTCATGCGCCAAGACTCGACACCAGACAGCCTCGGTTCGCGGAGGTGCTCATCGGCCTCGGTCAGAATCTCCCATGGCGTCCGCCCCATCCAGGAATGGTGACACGCGCCAGGCTGGGCTCCGACTCGCGGACGACACAGCCACGACGCCTACACCTCGCCGCCGCTCGTGATGCTCGTCGGCGCGAGGGCGTAGTAGGGCGAGGGGCCCGGCTTAGCGACGAGCCTGTTACAACCCGCCACGAGCACAGTGGAAGCCCTGCGAGGCGGAAGTGGGGTGATCGTCGTCCCGGGCCGGATCGACGTCAGAGAGCCGCTCACGGGCTGAGCCCGGGCTCGCCAAGTCTCACATCGTGTGAGGTTTCAGCGGGCGTCCGCCTGCGCCGTCGGGTCGGTCGCGCGCTAGGCGGACGGCGTCACACTCGGCCCGACGACAAGTTGCTGCTCGCCGACGTTCATCTGGCCCACCGCGGCGATGGTGACGTTGACGCCGGTGCCGTGGAAGTCGCGGAGCGTCTTGATCGCGCTGACAAAGTTCTTGCTCGCCCGGTCGAGCGCGGGGAGCAGGTCGTCCCGGAGGCGTCGCGCGTCGTCCTCGGCAGCGAGGCCCTGGTAGCGGCCGTTCGTGCGGTTGATCTTCGGGGTCGGCCCCTCGTCGCGGAACAGGTGGTGTTCGACCAGCAAGCTTAGGTTCCCGATCCACTCCTCGATCAGCAGCATGTTTCTGAAGGCGATGAGCGCCGCGTCGAGCAGCATCAGTTCCAGCCCGGTGGTCAGGTGCATCTCGTCGATGATCCGGCCGCGGAGGTGGAGTAGCGTCGCGACCTGTTCGGGGTCGAGGTGCCGTTCGGCGCCCAGCCGGGTGAGGAGGAACCGTCCCGACTCGTAGTCCGCCACAGCGCGTTCGCGAAGCTCCAGCCACTCCCCGGGCTCGCGCACTGCGCCCCAGCCCGCGAGCGACCGCTGCAAGCTCTGCGCCTCGTCGAACAACTGCCGGTGCCGCTCGATCTCCTGCTCGTTGGCGAGCACGAGCGCGCCGGGCAGGTGGGCGAGCTTGTGGCGACCGAGCGCCGACTTCCCGATACCCGTCTGTCCCGACACGTCCCTTAACGTTTGCTCCAGGAGCAATCTGTCGATCTTCTGCCTATCCGGATGGGAGCAGACGCTGCACGTGCGCGGCATTGCTCCATGTTGGCCGCGAAAGCGGACGGGCCGAGGTTCATCGCGTCGGAGGCGCGGCCACGATCTCCCTCGCCGGGCCGCTTCCGGGGTACAAGTCGGCCGCGACGGTGAGCGACGCAGGGGGTCGGGTTTCGAGCCTTACGGCGACCTGTTGATGGTGGTGATCCAGTGATTGCCCGCTGGATCGCTCACCCTGTAGTGGTAGTTGCTCGCGCCGAACGACCGGCTGTTGTTGGCGCTGTAGCGGTTGCAGAACAACGCAGGCCCTGGATCGTGATGATCCGGGTCGTTCGGCTGATAGAGGCAGGACAGGTCAATGCCCACGAACCTGACGTAGCTCCCAGGCTTCAGCGTGTAGTTCTTCGTCGCCGTCCTGTCGCTGCTCGCCTGTCCGGTTGTCGCCATGACGGCGCTGGTCACGGCGGCCGCGAGCGCGGCAACGGCGAGGTATCGAATCGATGCGCGCATGGGTTCCCTGCCTCCTTGTGCTCGCTGAGGCGAGGATGATAGGTCTGCACCACAGAGCCGTCTACCCCACACCCTCGGGGCCAAGCGAGCTTGAATCGCGGATCGATCGCGACGAGGATGTCGGACATGCCGACGTTTGCGGGCTGTATCGGAAGGGTGTGGCGGTTCGCGTCGATCACGGGGTGGCGAAGATGGTCTTCGACTGCTTCGAGCACTTCAGCCCGACCTGGGTGCCGAAGGAACTTCGGCATCTGGGCGATTAGTTCGACCTCCCGGCTCGTCTCGCGGCAAATGAGGTTTGCTCTCCGGCGCGGTCTCTACGATTCGCTCTGTCGGTTACCGTCCGACGAAGTTCACCGGCAGGGGCCGCCAATGTGCGGCCCTTAGCCGTTTTGCGGCGGGTTTCGGGGCTCCGTCCTGGCGCCGTCCTAGACTCGTTTGCGTGAACTGCAGGACGGTATTCCGGTGGCCGCCGACGCGCTGAGTCCGACCGCCGAGCTAGACCCGGCTGATCACGCCGCAGCGGGATATGCGGCGTGGCAAGTCCAGGGCGGAGCGTGGTCGTCGCCGCCGACCTCGGCGATGCGCCTGGAGGCGGCTAGGGACACGTTGGCGGAAGCCATCACCCGGGCGGGTCGGGACGGCGTCTCTATGACACGCGCCGAGCGAGAAGACGCAGCCGACGCCCTTGCCTCTGGCGAGGACGGCGGTGCGAGCGAGATAGAGATGGCCGCAGCCGCACTCACGGAGGTGGCGTGGCGACTCGACTCCCGCGTGGCTCAGAGCCGCGCCGCGATCTCGCCGTCAACGTGTGCGCGGGCGACGTCGGTGAGTACGTCGAGGCAGACGGCTCAGGGGAGGTCACGGCCGCGCGGGCGTCGCCGGGCTCGGCCGACGCGGGCGGGCCCGGGGCGACAGGACGACCCTGACTTAGCCCCCGAGAGGGGCGTCGGCCACGCGCTGAAGGCGGGCGCGTGAGCGACTACAACGTCTTCCACGAGCGCCTCCTCGACGCCGGGCTGGGTACTGAGGAGTGGCAGCTTGCTATAGCCCTCGTTCGCCTGTTGCTTGGCTTCCGTGTCAGGTCACAGCGCGTCGGTGAAGACCTGCTCCGCGAATCTTCGCGGTTACACCACGGGCGGAGCTTCAAGCGGGCCAGGGACGGACTGATCTACAAGGGCCTGCTCAGCTACGAACCGCCCGAACACACGGGTCGCGGTCACCGTGGGACGTACACGCTCCTCTTCGGGGACGAAACCCCCGCGTCCGAGCGGGACATAGCGAGCGAAACACCCGCGGGAAGCCCCGCACAAACACCCGCACAAACGCCCGCTATCGAGCGGGCACGTATAGAGGAAGGAGGAGAGAGTAGGGAGAGCCTGACTGACTGTCACGCGGACGCCGCTGACGCGACGCCGCGCGAGTATCTGCGATCAGAACCCACGTCAGTCGAGGACGAGACAGACCACGCTCTTCAAGAACTAGTGGACAGTCTCGAAGACGCAGACTCAGGGACACTTTTGCTCTTCCGAAAGCGGTTCGGACGTCTGGACGCGGACGAGGTCTACGACGTTCTCGCCTCCGTAGATCAGCGGCCGGACGTCCGCTCTGATGCGGGGTACGCCTACCGCCTCCTTGATAACGCCCTTGCAGGGCGACGCTGCCAACCCGAGGAGTTCGAGCTAGACGACGACGACGACGACGACGACCTCCCGTTCACCCCTGACATTCCGGAGGACGCGTGAACAGCGATCCTCGGACTCGGACGAGGACGGCTGGCACGGCGAACGGCAACATCGTCGAGATGACGTTCGTGTGCCCGCCGGGCTCGATCGAGACGATCGCGATGAGGGCGGCCGAGATCGTGCTGGCGCAACTCGGTGAGGCGAGACCGGCATGGCTGACCCTGGAGGAGGCCGCCACGCGCTATCGGAGCACGTCCGGCGCGCTTCGCAAACGGGCTCAGCGCGGACAGCTTCCAGGTGCTGTCCGAGACGGAGCACGCTGGCTCGTCGATACCTCCGCGCTGGACGCCGCTTTGAGGGCGGACGGTACGATTCAGACGACACGAAATGGGGCGAGCGCCGCGCTAACGGCCCCGCCCCCGGCAAGGAGAGGAGCTACTCCCCATGCGAAATGAATCCTCGCACGGCGCTGCATCGCGCGTCCGCGTCGCCGAGAACATCTACAAGCGTCGCCGGAAAGATGGGACGTGGGTCTACGAAGCTACGTTCCGGGATAGCGATCGCACGCAACACACGAAGAAACTCTCAGCCAGGAGCGACCGGGCGGCTCTCAAGGAGACACGCGCGCTACTCGCGCAACGTGACATCGGCGACCGGGTCGTCGCCGTCCCCCAGAGCCTGGACGCGTTTGCTCAACTCGTTTACTTCCCTGGCTTGACGGGCTAGCCGCCAGCGGGCGACGCTCAGAACGAGGCGTTGACCTCTACCGCGACCGGTGGCGCTTGCACATCTCCCCGGCACTGGGTCACCGGAAGATCGGTGATGTTGAGCCTGATCACGTCGCCGAAGTCATTCATTCCATGCGGCGGCGAAGGTACGCCGAATCGACCATCGCGTCTGTGCTGCTCATTCTTCGCGCCGTGTACCGGCTGGCTGGCCGTCGAGGACTTATCAGTAGATCACCACTTGATGGACTTGATCCGGCCGAGCTTCCCCGACCTCGTGCTGGAGGACACGGCCGCGTTCTTGATGAGCAAGAGTTGGCGGCGCTGGCCCGGCACGCCGACACGATCTACAAGCCGGTCGTGGCCGTCCTCGCCTACACCGGCCTCCGGCTGAGCGAGGCGCTCGGACTCCGGTGGTGCGACGTTGACTTCGTCGAAGGCGAGATCAACATCCGTGGACAGCTTTCGTTGGCGCGGGCAGACCGGCCCGCTCGCATCGTCCCGACGAAGACAGCGGCGGGCGTTCGCGTGGTGCCGATGCTCCCGGCTGTCGAGGATGCGCTGGTCGAGTTGCTGGCTCGCGAGCAGGCACTGGGACGAGGTGGCGACGGCGACCTCGTGTTCGTCAGTCGCGCTGGCACGCCCCTCAGTCAGCGGAACGTCGCCGTGCGCGGAGTCGAAGTTGCCGCCAAGAGAGCCGGACTCGGCAAGGTGACCCCCCACGACCTCCGTCGATCGTTTTGCTCGCTGTCCGGACGTCGAGGAGTTGACCCCGTGGAGGCGGCGCAAATGACCGGGCACTCGCTTTCGGTCTGGATGAGGAGCTACGCCCGGTCGTTCGGCAAGCCGCAGCGCGATGAAGCCCGCGACCGGCTGCTTTCGTTCGGATTCGGCGCATCCGCACCCGCGCACGACCTGTCGGGAGAGGCGGGCGAAAAGCCGGTTTCGACTGCCCTGCTGACATTGCGCTGACATCCGAAAGGATGTCGAGCAAAAGCGCCACTGGGCAATGACCCATCTGAACAGAAAAGCCCTGCACATGCAGGGCTTCGCTAGGACGGGAGCGACGGGACTCGAACCCGCGACCTCCGGCGTGACAGGCCGGCGTTCTAACCAGCTGAACTACGCCCCCGAGCGGGGACAGTCTAGTGGAGCACGTCGAGGGCCGCGAGTGGCTTCCTGAACGGCGCCACCACGTAGACGCCGGCCGCCTGCTCGCGCGATTCCGCGTACAGGCGGCGCGTGTACTCGAGGCCGACCTCCGCGGCTCCTGGGCCTGCATCGAGGAGCGCGGCCTGCAGGTGCTCGGGGACGACGATGCCCGGCACCTCGTTGTGCAGCCGCAGCGCCAGGCGGTAACTCCAGACCGGGAACAGGCCGACGAGGAGCGGAATCGGCGAGCTGCCGCCGAACAGGTCGAGAAAGCGGACGAGGTACTCGAGGTCGAACAGGATCTGTGTCATCGCGAACCGCGCGCCGGCGTCGACCTTCTCGCGGAAGCGCGTCGCCTCGAGCTCGAGGTCGTCGGCGGTCGGGTTGACGGCGACGCCGGGGAAAAACGAGGTCGGCGCGTCGATCGCCTTGCCGTTGTAGTCCTCGCCGGCGTTGAGATGCGAGACGAGCTTCGTCAGGCCGATCGAGTCGACCTCGTACACGCCCTGCGAGCCCGGGTAGTCGCCGACCTCCGGAGGGTCGCCCGTCACGGCGAGGATGTTTCGGACGCCTTCGGCATGCGCACCGAGGAGCAGCGACTCGAGCCCCATGATCGTCGAGTCCCGCGGCGTCAGATGCGGGATCGTCTCGACGCCGGCGGAGCGCTCGATCGCCGCCGCCATCATCAGGCCGCTCATCGCCGCCCGCGCGGTGGCGTTGTCGTTGATGTCCACGAAGCCCGCGAGGCCCGAAGCCCCGATCTCGCCGGCGACCTCGAGCATCCCGGCGTGGCTGCCTCCGAGCGGCGGGTCGAGCTGGATCGACACGACCCAGTTCCCCTCGCGCAGGTCGCGTGCGAGCCGGGTTTCGCCCTCCTCGGCGGCGGCCGCGACTGCGAGCTCGCGCTCCGTCGCCTGGAACGGCGCCCGCGGGCGGCGGCCCTCGTCGATCGCGGTGCGAATGGCCTCGATCTCGGTCGGCGTCGTTCCGCAACAGCCGCCGACGAGCATCGCGCCGAGCTCGATCGCCTCGGCCGCGAACTCCGAGCAGTACTCCGGTGTCGCGTGCGGGAAGACGATCCGTCCGCCGGCCAGCCCGGCCAGGCCCAGGTTCGGCAGCGCGGCAAGCGGCGGACCGTCCGGAGCCCATCCGCCCGAGCGCCTCGAGGCATGCCTGCGGTCCCGCGCCGTGGTTCGCGCCGACGGCCGCGACGCCGAGCTCGCGCAGCCGTAGCGCCGCGGCCCGCGCGGAGACACCGGCGAGCGTCTGGCCGTCCTCGTCGAAGGTCAGCAACGCGACGACGGGCAACGAGGACACGGCGCGCACTGCGGCGATCGCCGTCTCGAGCTCGTCCAGGTCGTAGAAAGTCTCGACGAAGAACAGGTCGACGCCGCGCGCCTCCAGCAGCTCGGCCTGCTCGGCGAAGAGCGCCCGCCGGTCGTCCTCCGCGTCCCGGAGGTCGCCGAGCGGCCCGATCGCGCCGGCAATGAACACCTGGCGGCCCGACACCTCCCGGGCCTCGCGGGCGATCTTCACGCCGTCGGAGTTGATGCGCTCGACCTCGTCCTCGAGGAAGCGCGAGGCGAGCTTGCGCCTGTTGGCGCCGAACGTGTTGGTCTCGATCAGCTCGGCTCCGGCGCGGATGAAGCCGAGGTGCAACGAGAGGACGCTCTCCGGCGCCCGGACATTGGCCTCCTCGGGGCAGCGCAAGCGCGGGACGGCGCTCGTGATCAGCGAGCCCATGCCGCCGTCGCAGCAGAGCGGAGGGCCGGCCGCGAGTCGCTCGATGAGGGGATGAGCCACGCGGCCCACTCTAAAGCCGGGCGCCCGACGTGCCGATGGACGGGACGAACTCCTCCGACCGAGAGACTAACGGCAGAGTTTCCGGACGCGCAGGGGGTCTCAGGCGGCGGGCCACGGCCCGCCGCCTTTTTCTCTTCAGCCACCTCCCGGCAGGACACGCCGGCCGTCTCCTCCGTCCCAGGGACGTGACGAGCTTGACGCGGTCGTCACGAGTTCTTTAAGCCGGTTCCGTCTCCGACAACCTGACGGTTCCCGCTGTAATATCCGCTGCTCCCCGAAGGTGAGCCGGAGGAGCGTGACCGGCTCTTTGCGTTTCCAGGTAGGCCCAGGCACGACGTCCCACCAAGCGCGAAGAAAACGGAGGTCACGTGCTCACCGTCGACATTGCACTGCCGGAGATCGAGGAGCTCCACAAGCTCGTCCAGGACGGGCTCGACAAAGGGGTCCTCACCTACGACGAGATCGTCCACGGGTCTCGAGGAGGTCGACCTCACCAAGGAGCAGGTCGAGGACTTCTACACGTACCTGGTCGATCACGGCATCGAGCTCGTCGAGGGCGAGCAGCACAAGCATCCGCCGCACGAGCAGCCGCTCGTCGAAGAGGAGAAGGTCACCCCCAAGCTCGACCTTTCCGTCGAGCCGTCGCTCGACTCGCTCCGGCTCTACCTGCGCGAGATCGGCAAGGTGCCGCTGCTCACGGCCGACCAGGAGGTCTACCTGGCGAAACGGATCGAGCGCGGCGACATGGAGGCCAAGCGGCAGATGACGGAGGCCAACCTCCGCCTCGTCGTGTCGATCGCGAAGAGCTACCTCGGCCGCGGCCTCTCCTTCCTCGACCTGATCCAGGAGGGCTCGCTGGGGCTGATCCGCGCCGTCGAGAAGTTCGACTACCGCAAGGGCTACAAGTTCTCGACCTACGCGACCTGGTGGATCCGGCAGGCCGTCACCCGGGCGATCGCCGACAAGGCGCGCACGATCCGGATCCCCGTGCACATGGTCGAGAAGCTGAACAAGGTCGTGCACATCGAGCGGCAGCTCGTCCAGCGGCTCGGGCGGGAGCCCCGCCCGGACGAGATCGCCTCGGAGCTCGAGCTGAGCACGGAGGAGGTGCGCGAGATCCTGCGCATGGCCCAGCATCCCGTGTCGCTCGAGAAGCCGATCGGCGAGGAGGAGGAGTCCGAGCTCGGGGACTTCGTCCAGGACGACGCCGCCGAGTCGCCCTACGACTCGGCCACGCTGTCGCTGCGGCGCGAGGACATCGAGAGGGCTCTGGGATCGCTGCCGGAGCGCGAGCGGAAGGTGATCGAGCTGCGCTTCGGCCTGAACGGCGAGCCGCCGTGCACGCTGGAGGAGGTCGGCCGGGCGTTCGGCGTGACGCGTGAGCGGATCCGTCAGATCGAGAACAACACGCTGAAGAAGCTCGAGTCGCTGCCCGAAGCGCAAGGCCTCAAGGACTGCATCTCCTAGCCTCGGTCTAGGCGGCTTTCGACTTCTGCTCTGCGGCCGTGTGTTCGCGGGCGTGCTCGAGCAACACGACGAGGAGCAGCGGAACGAGCTCGGGATCGAACTGGGTGCCCGCGCACCTCGTCAGCTCCTCGACCGCGTCCGCGGAAGAGACCGGGAGGCGGTACGCCCGCTCCGCCGTCATCGCCGTGTAGGCGTCGCAAACGGAGACGATCCGGGCGGAGAGTGGGATCTCCTTGCCGGCGAGCCCGTCCGGATACCCGCCTCCGTCCCAGCGCTCGTGCGTCGCCCGGACGATCTCGCCGACGCGGGACAGCATCGGTGCGACTGCGAGGATGCGCTGGCCGACGAGCGTGTGGCGCTTGATGAACTTCCATTCGTCCTCGCTCAGCGGTCCCGGCTTGCGGAGAATCTCGTCGGGCACACCGAGCTTCCCGATGTCGTGAAGCTCGGCGGCGAGTCGCAGCTCCTCGAGCGCCGGCGGGGCGAAGCCCAGATGGCGGCCGACTCCGACCGCGAGCGCGGCGACCTCGCCGACGTGGGCACGGAGCTCAGGGTCGCGCTCGAAGAGCGCCTGGAGCACGATCTCGTGCGGCTGGCCGCGACCCGCCGTCGCCCCACGTTTCTGCGCGTACAGGCGGGCGTCCGCGATGCGCAGCGCCTCTGACGCGTCGGACGCATCGAGAGGCAGGTACGCGACGCCGTATGCGGCCTCGATCTCGAACGCCTCGCTCCGCTCCGACAGCGCCTCCACCGCGCGGCGGACGAGAGCCTCGGAGTCGTCGCCGGCCGTGCACAGGATGCAGAACTCGTCGCCTCCGAGCCGGTACGCCGTGCCTTCGGACTCGACCGACTCGCGGAGTCGCCCGCCGAGCCGGGCCAGGAACCCGTCTCCGGCCGGATGGCCGAACGTGTCGTTGTACTGCTTGAACCCGTTCAGGTCGAAGATCGCGAACACCCACGCCTCGCCGTGGCCCGCCGCTGTGCTCGCCACCTCCAGGTCGGCCAGCAGTCCGCGGCGGTTGCGGAGTCCGGTGAGAGCGTCCGTCACCGTCTGCTCGCGCATCCGGTCGAGGATTCGCCTGTTCTCGCGGAAGGTGAGGAACGCGCGGGCGACGACGCAGGCGAGAGCCAGGCCGGCGGCGAGCCCGGCGAGCGGGTTCAACCGGTGGAAGTGGTCGCCGGCGAAGATCCCGATCGCGACGAGACCGCAAACGAGCGACGTCCCGAGGAGCGGGCGGCCCTCGAGCTCGACCCGTTGCGTCTGTGTCCGCTCCTCCAGCCCGGCCCAGACGAGCAGCAGCATCGCGGCCGGCCAGAGCAGGTCGAGCATCGACCCCTCGGCATACGTGTTCGTCGCCGCCTGGAACAGGTAGATGCCGTCGGCGATCGTCGTCGTGAGCAGGCCCGCGCCAAGGAGCAGCCACGTCCTCCCCGGCCGTCGCTTCCCTGCGAGCACGAACACGGAGACGACGAGCGCGAGCAGCAGCGTGTCGCCGAGCGGGTAGGCGAGATTCGTCGCGACAGTCTCGAAGCTCCCGTCCGTCGTCTCGACGACCGCCTGGACGAGCACCGCCGATCCGACCGCGCACGCGGTCAGCGCCGCGGTCAGGCCGTCGAGCCAGAGGCTGCGGCTGATGTGCGAGATGCGCGAGCGGAAGAGCAGGACGAGGGCGACGTAACAGCACGGGTAGAACGCGAGGTAGAGAAGGTCGGCGGCCGACGGGACGGGCGGGTTGCCGCCGTAGACGAGGTCGAACGACAGGTCGCCGGCGGCCCAGCACGCAAGCCCGAGGGCGAGGGCGGCCCACGCGCCGCGCTCGTCTCGGACGAGCACGACACGTGTCGTGAGCACGATGACGGCGAGGACGAGCAACCCGTCGAGTAGCCAGGGGTCGACGATCGAGGATGCCGTCGACCCGCCGACCCCCTCTGCCGACACGAGCGCGAACACGGCCAGGCCGGCGACGGCCAGACACGCATAGGCCCGGCGTCCGAGGCGGACGGCGGTGCGGCTCAGTGGAGGTTTCACGATGCTCTCCCAGGTGATCGGCCGGATGGCCGCGGAGTTGACCTTTAGTACCCTCACAAACTCCTTACAACCGCCTTGCCGCCCCCTGCGGTGCGGCGCCGATCCTCCGGCTGACCACGTTCTTGGAAAGGGGATCGGAAACGATGAAGAGGAAGGCAACAGGTTTGATGCTCGGAACGGTGGCGCTGGCGCTCGTCGCCGCGGTCGCCGTCTCGACGGCCCTCGCCGGGGGCGGCGGCGCGAAGCCGGCGGCAAAGGGGGCGAAGGTGCTCGCGGGCGTCAACTTCGTCAGCGAGTGCAGGTTCGTCCACTTCCTGCCGGACGACCCGATCGTCTACCCGGGCCAGCCCGGGAAGTCGCACGACCACACGTTCGTCGGCAACAGGTCCACGGACGCGAACTCGACGCTCGCGTCGCTGCAGGCAGCGGGCACGACCTGCCAGCGGCCGAACGACAAGGCCGCCTACTGGATGCCGACGCTGATCGTCGACGGCCAGCCGGTGACACCACTCGGCGCGACGATCTACTACCGCCGCAACACCATGGCCAGGGTGACCGCGTTCCCCGCCGGGCTCGAGATGATCGCCGGCGACTCGAAGGCGACGACCCCGCAGAGCAAGCGGATCACGTTCTGGAACTGCGGCGTCGCGGGCGGCGTGCCGGCGTCGGAAGCGCCGCCTGCGTGTCCGGGCGGCCGCGGCCAGGGGCTCCGGCTCCACGTCATCTTCCCGAGCTGCTGGGACGGGAAGAGCACGGACAGCGCCGACCACAAGAGTCATATGGCGTATCCGGCTGCCGGCGCATGCCCGGCGGATCATCCGGTCGCCGTGCCTGCGATCACGCTGATCTACCGCTACCCGGTGTCCGGGGCGCACGAGCTCGCCCTCTCGTCGGGCGGCGTCTACTCGGCGCATGCGGACTTCTTCAACGCCTGGAACCAGACGGCGCTGACGCGACTCGTCAACGTCTGCCTGAACGGCCTCCGCCACTGCGGGAGGCTCTAGCTCACCCCGGGGGGACCGAGGTGACACGAGGGGCTCCGGCACGGAGCCCCTCGTCGTCGTTCCGAGGGTCCTCACGCGGTGGCGTCGGCCCTCTCCGTTGCTTCAAGCGTGGCGCCTCGCATGCCGACAACCTTGTTCGGTGAGGTTCCGTCGCCACGATACGTCGAGCCCGCCTCGGCTCATGCTCCGCGTCCTCGGTACGTCCGTCGTCGCGATCGTGGTCGCGGGTGTGGGGATGATCGTGTACACGGGGCGCTACGCCCTCGACCGAGCCGAGGCCAACGCCAGCGCGCACACGAGCTTCGTCGCCCGCACGATCGCGCGCCAGAACCTGTGGCTCGCAGACTTCCGGGGGCCGGTGCCGGCCGGCCGCCGCGCGGCGCTCGACCGGCTGTTCAGCCGCCAGGTGCTGATCGACGGGGCGCTCCGCGTCAAGCTGTACGCCCCCGACGGCCGCGTCACCTACTCGAACGCGCACGAACTGATCGGCACGCGACCCGGCGAGGACACGGTCCAGCAGGTCTTTCGGACGCAGACGACGGCGACCGACGTCAGCCACCTCGACGACGAGGGCGGCACGGGCCCGAACACGAAGGCGCTCGAAACCTACGCGCCGATGGTGATCAAGGGCAAGCGGACGGGCGTGATCGAGATCTACGAGGACTACGGGCCGGTCGCCGCGGCGGCGTCGTCGACCTTCTGGCCCGTGGCGGCCGTCCTCGGCGTCGTGCTGTTCATCCTCTACCTGTCGCTCTTCCCCCTGCTTCGCCGTGTCACTCGTCGCCTGCGCCGCCAGGTCGAGGAGATCGAGCACCAGGCCATGCACGACAACCTCACCGGCCTCCCGAACCGCGTGCTCTTCCGCGACCGCGTCGAACAGGCGCTCCACGGCGCCAAGCGGCGCCCGGGCGAGGTCGCCGTGATGTTCCTCGACCTGGACCGCTTCAAGGAGGTCAACGACACACTCGGGCACGAGAGCGGGGATGTCCTGCTCCGTGAGGTCGGGCAGCGGCTCGCCCACAGCCTGCGCGCCGGAGACACGGTTGCCCGGCTCGGCGGCGACGAGTTCGGCGTGCTTGCATCCGGGCTCGACGAGGCGGACGACGCGCTCGTCATCGCGCGCAAGCTCCGCCAGGCGGTCGAGTGGCCGTTCACGCTCCGCGGGCTGACGCTCGAGGTCGAGGCGAGCATCGGCATCGCGCTCTTTCCCGAGCACGGCACCGACGTCGACACGCTGCTCCGCCACGCGGACGTGGCCATGTACCAGAGCAAGGAGGGGCACTCCGGCGTCGGGATCTACTCGCCCGAGCGCGACGTGTACTCACCCGACCGGCTGAAGCTGCTCGGGGAGCTCCGCCGGGCAATCGAGCAGAACGAGCTCGTCCTCTACTACCAGCCCAAGATCAGCCTGAGAACCTCCGAGGTCGTCGGCTTCGAGGCCCTCGTCCGCTGGCAGCACCCGGAGCAGGGGCTGCTGACGCCGGATCGATTCGTCCCCTTCGCCGAGCACACGGGGCTGATCAAGCCGCTGACGCGCTACGTCATGCGCGAGGCCGTCCGCACCTGCGCGAAGTGGCAGGAGCACGGGCTCGGAGTCGGCGTCGCCGTCAACCTGTCGTCTCGCGACCTGCTCGACATGCACCTCCCCGACGAGGTCAGCCTGCTGCTCAGCGAGACCGGGATCGAGCCGGGCCTGCTCGAGCTCGAGATCACCGAGAACACGATCCTGAGCGACCCCGTTCGGACGCGCACGATCCTGAACCGGCTCAAGGAGCTCGGCGTACGGCTCGCGATCGACGACTTCGGCAGCGGCTACTCGTCGCTCGGCTATCTGAAGCGGCTGCCGCTCGACGTGCTCAAGATCGACAAGTCGTTCGTGATGACGATGATGGCCGACGACGACAGCGCCGCCATCGTCCGCTCGACGGTCGACCTCGCCCACAACCTCGGTCTCGAGGTCGTGGCGGAGGGCGTCGCCACGGCGCACATCAGCAGCGCCCTCGCGGCTCTGCATTGCGACGCCGGGCAAGGCTTCTACTTCTCCGGCCCGCTGCCCGAGGCCGAAGCAGCGCGCTGGGCGGCCGAGGTCGCCTTCATCCGCGCGGCCGCGCTCGACCAGCGCACGGCCTGAGCGGGTTTGGCCCTGCTCGGAGCCGGGAACGGTTCGGGCAGAGTCGGATGAGCGCTCACGCCTCAGCGATCTTCCATCCTCGCTTCCGAGCCCGGGACGCGAAACGCCCGGACTCGGTCGTCTCCACGAACGTGCTGCTCGCGATCGTGAACGCCCGCGGGATCATCGACGTGGGCAGCGTGGCGCTGTTCGAGAGCGAGCTCGGCCAGGCAGTCGAGGCCGGTGCGACGAAGATCCTCGTCGACCTGACGCAGGCGGACGAGGTCACGACCGCCGGCATGAACGCCCTGCTCGCCGTCCGGCAGCTGCTCGTCGACAAAGGCGGGCAACTCGCGGTCGCACTTCCTCCGTGGATCGTGCGCCAGTTCGAGACGTTCGGGCTCGATCGCCGCCTCCTGCTCGCACCTGACCGTACGAGCGCTGCGCGGCTCCTCGGGCTCGTCGACGCCAGCACGCCCCGGGCGGGCGCTCCGGCGCCGCAGCACGCGCACGCCGCGTGAGCCGGGCCGACGGCGGTCGTCGCCGTCAGACGACGTAGCTGATCTCGCCCGCGAGCTCCTCGAACCGCGGCACGTCCTCTGCGGCCTGCGCCAGCCGGGTCACCGCTTCGCGCAGCGTCGCCGGCGGGAGCACGAACGGCAGGCGCAGGAACCGCTCGAGCGTCCCGTCGAGGCCGAATCTGGGCCCTGGAACGATCCGTACGCCTGCACGCGCCGCCGGTCCGACGAGCGACGTGCTCGAGCGGTCGAGCGCTACCCAGACGCAGAGTCCGCCGTCGGGTGGTGCGAACGTCCAGCCCGGAAGCTCCTCGGCGAGGGCGTCGGCGAGCGCCTGCAGCTGCCGCGCGAGCCGCCGGCGCCGCTCGGCCAGGATCCCGTCCAGGTCGTCGAGGAGCTGGAGGGCGACGAGCTGCTCGAGGAGCGGATTGGCGATGTCCATGCTCGGCCTCGCGGCGCCGAACCGCTTGACGAGCGACGGCGTGGCGCGCACCCAGCCGATGCGGAGGCCGCCCCACGTGCTCTTGCTCAGCCCGCCGATCGAGATCACGCGCTCGGGGTCGTGCGCGGCGAGCGGCGAGACGGCCGGAAGGTCGTCGGCGAGACCGAGCCCGAGATAGCTCTCGTCGGTGATCAGCAGCGTCTCGGTGCGGCGCGCAGCGCGCACGAGCGCAGCACGGTCGTCCGCGCGCATGAGCCGGCCGGTCGGGTTGTGGAAGTCGGGCGTGAAGTAGGCGAGCCGCGGCAGAGCCTGGCGGAAGCTCGACTCGACGAGCTCGTCGTCCCAGCCCGCCGCGACGGGAACGGGTACGAGGCGCGCCGACGCGGCGCGGAACGAGTCGAGGGCGTTCGGGTAGGTGGGCGACTCGACGAGCACCGCCGCGCCGGGAGACACGAAGACGCGGGCGGCGAGCGCGATCGCGCCCTGCGCGCCGCTCGTGATCATCACCTCGTCTGCGCTCGTCTGCAGGCCGCGCCTGCGATACAGCTCGGCGACCGCCTCGCGGAGCTCGGGGAGGCCGAGGACGCGATAGCCGTCGCCGGCGAGGTGGCGCGGCAGCTGCTCGAGGGCGCGGGTCGCTGCCTCCAGGATGCTCTCCGGGATGGCGCTCGGCGCCGCGATCGTCAGGTCGATCAGCCCCTCGTCCGTCTCGCCGAACCAGGGAAGGCCGGACGCGGAGGGCTCGGACGGGAAGGCGGCGAAAGAGCCCGCGCCGCGCCGGCTGGACAGGTAGCCCTCGCGCCGGAGGAGGCCGTACGCGGCGCTCGTGGTCGTCCGGCTGACGCCGAGCGCCCGGGCGAGCTCGCGCTCGGCCGGCAGCCGAGTCCCGAGCGGGAGGCGTCCGTCGAGGATCAGCGCGCGCAGCGCGGCACCGAGCCGCTGGTAGGCAGGCCCGCCGCCCGGGAGCGCCGCGCCCGGCACGCCGGGGAGCAGCCGCCGGACGTGGGAGGCGCTGACCTGACGCATCGAAAGCCATTATGGAGAGATTGGCCCTGGAGAACGAGGCTTTAGGATGCCAATCTGGCGTCAATGGCAGCGGATCTCGAAGAGGCAATCAAGAGCTGGGACGGCGAGCAGGTCGCGGTCCGATTCGACGCGCCCTCGGGTACCTGGATGTTCGTCTGCATCCACTCGCGGCGGCTCGGGCCGGCAGGCGGTGGCACGCGGATGAAGGTCTACGCGAGCCCCGCGGAAGCACTTCGGG
Organism: uncultured Actinomycetes bacterium; assembly: GCA_963765295.1. Classification (GTDB taxonomy): domain Bacteria; phylum Actinomycetota; class Thermoleophilia; order Gaiellales; family Gaiellaceae; genus PALSA-612. Next base: position 377,145 of record CAVXVO010000004.1, on the reverse strand, counting down.
ACGGGATGCGCCTCGCCGCCGGCATGACGGCCAAGTTCGCGGTGGCGGGGCTGCCGTTCGGCGGCGGCAAGGCGGTCCTCGCCGTGCCGAGCCTCCCGTCCGGCGACGAGCGGCGTGCGCTGCTCCGGCGCTATGCCGATTTCCTCTGCTCGTTCGGCGGCAACTACCTGACCGGGTGCGACATGAACACGACGCCGGCCGATCTCGACGTCGTCGCCGAGACGTGCCCTCACGTCTTCGGGAAGAGCTCCGGCTCCGGCGAGCCGGGGCCGTTCACGGCGCGCGGCGTCTTCCACGGGATCCGGGCGAGCATCGCCCGCGTCCACGGCTCGCCGTCGCTCGAGCGGCGGACGGTGCTGGTGCAGGGCGTCGGTAGCGTCGGCGCGCGTCTCGCGGAAGCACTGGCCGTTGACGGCGCCGACGTGGTCGTCAGCGACGTCGACACCGCTCGCGTCCGGGCGCTGGCCGCGAAGCTCGGCGCCCGCGCCGTCGAGCCCGGCGACGCGCTGACGGCGGAGTGCGACGTCTACGCTCCGTGCGCGACGGGCGGCACACTGTCGGCGGAGACGATCCCCGGCCTGCGCTGCCGGATCGTCGCGGGCGCGGCGAACAACCAGCTGGCCGATCCGGCCGACGCCGACCTCCTCCGTGCGCGCGGGATCCTCTATGCGCCCGACTTCGTCATCAACGCCGGCGGCATCTTCCACAACGTCGGCCGCGAGTCGCTCGGCTGGCACGACGCCGAGGTCGAGCGGGCGCTCGAGGGCATCGGCGCCACCCTCGCGACGATCTACGAGCGGAGCGAGGCCGACGGCGTCTCGACCGGTCGCGTCGCCCTCGATCTCGCGGCCGAGCGTCTGGCCGGGGCGCGATAGACTCGGCGGCCCCGAACTCCAAGGAGGCGCTTGTGGCCACGCAGACCGCCCGGCTGTCGAGGGAGCAGCTCGCAGCCCTGCCCGACTCCTACTTCAAGGCCGTCGACGCGCAGGACGTCGACGCGATCCTGTCCCACTTCGCCGACGACTGTGTCATGACGGTTCAGACCGCGAACGCGGTGTTCACCGGGGCGGACGAGATCCGGCGGATGTTCACCGACTTCTGCAACAACTCCGTCTCGATCTTCCACGAGATCAAGAACATCGTCGTCGAGCCCGACGCCGGGAAGGTCGCGACCGAGCAGAGCTACATCGGCGAGCTGAACGACGGCACGAAGAACGACATGCACAACTGCAACTTCTTCGACGTCGACGACGAGGGGAAGTTCAGCCGCGTCATCATCTGGATGGCGGGCACGAACCCGCTCAAGTAGCCGGCTCGAACGCCGACGGGTGCAGGAGCGGGACCGCTCCCTGCCAGCCCTTACGGAGCACGGGGACGAGTGACGGCGGCGTGATCAGCGTCGCCCGTCCGCCCACGGGGCGGGCTGTTCGCGCCGTGTAGCCGCCCGGCGTCCACGTGAGCAGCGCGCCGCCGAGCACGAGCCTCGCCGCGCCGTCGTACAGGACGAAGGCCCCGTCCGGCAGGTCGTCGAGCGGCGCGGCGTGGAGACGGTGGGTGCGCGTGGCCGGATCGACCCGCTCGGTGTGCAGCCGCTCGTTGATCTCGGTCGCGCCGCTCGCACCGAAGAGCTCCGTGAACCGGTTGTAGTCCTCCCGCCGGCAGAGCGCGCAGGGGCGGTGCCCGGCGGCGAACGCGGTCGCCTCGTCGAGGAAGAAGAGCTCGGTGAAGCGGCCGGGCTGCATGAGCGGCCCGCGCTGCCAGCCCTTGAACTCGAGCCGGCAGGCGATCCAGAGCTTGCCGTTGTAGCGCCGCCGGATCCGGCCGTGCTCGTCGTGGAGGCAGCCGCGGTTGCCGTAGACGAGGCCCCGTGCCGGATCGGCGACGAGCTCGCCGAGCGGCGTGACGCGGTTACGGAGCGGCATCCGCAGGCGCGAACGCGGCGGTGCGCTCGACGCAGAGCTGCCAGAGCCGGGCCGACTCCTCGGCCTCGTCTGGACGGCGCGTGCGGCTGAGGCGGTGCTTCGCCCGCTGGCGGCGGTCGAGGAAGAAGAGGCCGCTGAGCTCGGCGGGCTCCGACGCCGAGGCGAGCCACACGATCGTGTCCGCGCCCTCGCCCGGCGTCCTGAGCAGCGGCCCGACGATCCGGCTGAAGCCGGGAAGCGCGTCGCGGATCGCCGGCGTGTCGGCCCAGCCGGGATGCATGGCGTTGACGGTCACGCCCGTCCCGAGCAGGCGCCGCGTCCACTGCTCCGTCAGCGCCACCTGGGCTCGCTTGCAGCGCGCGTAGGCCTTCGTGCCGTTGTACGAGCCGGCGTCGGGCTGGAGGGCGGAGACGTCGAGTGGCTGCGTGTACATGCCTCCCGAGGACGTGCTGATCACGCGCGCCGGCGCCGCCGCCTCGAGCAGCGGGCGGAGCGCGGCCGTGAGCAGGAACTGCGACAGGACATGCGTTGCCAGGGTCACCTCGTTCCCCTCGGGCGTGAGCGTGAAGTCGTGCGTGAGGAGGCCCGCGTTCAGCACGAGCACGTCGAGACGGTCGTGACGCTCGGCGAAGCGTGCGGCGAGCGCGGCCGTCTCCGCGAGCGACGAGAGGTCGGCGAGCTCGGTCTCGACCTCCGAGCCGGTGGCCGCCGCGATCTCGGCTCGTGCGCGCTCCGTCCGCTCCGGGTCGCGCCCGACGATGCAGACCTGCGCGCCCTGGCCGGCCATCGTCTCGGCAGCCCAGCGTCCGAGCCCGGAGGTGGCGCCCGTCACGACGACGACCTTGCCGTCGAGCCGGAACGACGCGAGCGGTGTCCAGCGGAACAGGCGCCGGCGGGCGTGGAAGCCGATCCTCGTGAAGCTCCCGACGACGGTCACCTCCAGCAGCGAGTCGACGAGTCCGGCGCCCGGCGCGGCGCTCACGGGTTCAGCTCGGCGCGGAGCCCCGCGGCGGCGCGGGCTCCGACGCGCGCGAAGACGAGGTTCATGAGCGGGTCGAGCAACCGGCGGAAGCCGCCGAACTCGAGCACCGCGTCGTAGTGGACGGTGGATCCGCCCGCGGCCGGCGCGATCGTGATCGTGTCGCGCGAGGTGAAGCCCGGCCGGCGAGCCTCGAGGACGACGCGGCTCGGCGGCTCGTGCTCCACGGCCGCGTATCGAAGTGGCACGTCCTTGCCTCCGAACCGGGCCACGAGGTCGAACTGGGAGCCGACGCCGATCGGCCCGTCTCCGACGCGCTCCGCCCGGCCGACGCTCGGGTCCCAGCGCGAGGCGTTTGCGAAGTCGGCCATGTAGGCGAACGCGTCCGCCGGGGCGAGGGTGGACTCGATCGTCGTCACGAAGCGCGCCATCGGGGCCAGTCCACTCTAGATACGCGCTGCCGCTCATATACTCGCGGCCTCCGTCCAGACCAACCCCGCCGGGAGGTCCCGTGTCGCTGACGCTTCCCCCAACGGTCTCGGAAAGCGCGCTCTCCGCCGCCCTCCGGGAGTTCGAACGCACTGTCGGCTCCGAGCACGTGCTCACGTCACCGGAGGACATGGCCGAGTTCCGCGATCCCTTCTGGTTCCGCGACTGGGACGACTACGAGGCCTCGGCCGTCGTCCAGCCCGAGTCTGTCGAGGAGGTCCAGGCGATCGTCCGGATCGCGAACGAGCACCGCGTGCCGCTGTGGGTCTCCGGAGTCGGCAGGAACAACGGGTACGGCGGCTCGTCGCCGCGGGTGCGCGGCTCGGTCGTGGTCAATCTGCGGCGGATGAACCGCGTGCTGCACATCGACGGGGAGCTCGGCTACGCCGTCGTCGAGCCGGGCGTCAGGTGGTTCGACCTCTACGACGCGATCGAGGCCGGGGGCCACAAGCTGCGGCTCTCGGTGGCCGACCTCGGCTGGGGCAGCGTCGTCGGCAACACGCTCGACCACGGCATCACCTACCTGCCCTACGGCCAGGACCAGATGATGCAGTGCGGGATGGAGGTGGTCCTCCCGGACGGCGAGCTGATGCGGACGGGCGGTTGGGCGATTCCGAACGGCAAGGCGGCGCATGTCTACAAGCGCGGTCTCGGCCCGACGCCTGACCAGATGTTCATGCAGTCGAACTACGGGATCGTCACGAAGATGGGCGTCTGGCTGATGCCGACGCCGGAGTGCTACATGCCGTGCTGGCTCCGGGTCTGGAAGGACACCGATCTCCCGCAGGTGATCGACACGCTTCGCGAGCTGATGCTGGCCAGGGACGTCGAGGGCGTGCCGCAGGTGCTGAACACGCTCCTGCTCGCCGCCGTCCTGACGACCGAGGGACGCTCGAAGTGGCACGCGGGGGACGAGCCGATCCCGGACGACGTGATCGATCGGATCGCGCGCGAGCTGGAGATCGGCCGCTGGATCATGCGCTTCGCCATCTACGGCCACGAGGACATCGTCGACCTCAAGTTCAAGCGCGTGCAGGAGGCGTTCTCGCGGATCGAGGGAGCCGACGTGTGGGGCACCAAGTACGCGCCCGACGAGTACGACAGGATCGAGCATCCCGTCGAGTTGGTCGAGATCGGCATCCCCAACCTCGGCATCAACACGATGACCGGCTGGTACGGCGGCGAGGAGGGCGGCCACGTCGGGTTCTCGCCGGTGGCGCCGATGACGGGCAAGGACGCCGTCGAGGTCTGCGGGCTCCTGCGCGACCGGATCGAGAGGAAGGCGAACCTCGACTACCTGGCCGCGCTGCTGCCGATCAACGCCCGCAGCTTCGTCCACATCACGATGGTCATCTTCGACACGACGAACGAGGAGCAGGTGCGCGGCGCCTACGACGCCTGCAAGCTGCTCGTGCGCGAGGCCGGTGAGCAGGGCTACGGCGAGTACCGCGCGCACCTCGACTTCATGGATCTCGCGTCCGACCAGTACTCGTTCAACGACCACGCGTACAAGCGGTTCACGGAGACGATCAAGGACGCCCTCGACCCGAACGGCATCCTCATGCCGGGGCGGCACGGCATCTGGCCCGCGTCGATGCGGAACGGACCGCGTGGCTGAGGGCGGGCTCTCGGCCACGGAGGTCGGCAAGGAGCTCGGCGAGCACGCGAAGCACACGCAGCACGATCGCGACCGTGCGATCACGATCGCCGAGGCGTTCATGCTCGCCCTCGTCACGATCGTCGCCGCCTGGTCGGGCTACTCGGCTGCCAAGTGGGGCACCGAGTCGTCGCTCCACCTCGCCAAGGCATCGGCGACACGGACGAAGGCCAACCGCGAGTTCCAGGAGTCGCTCACCTACCGGGTTGGCGACGGCTTGGCGATGAACGCGTGGCTCGGAGCCCACCAGACCGGGGACAAGAACGCGATCCGCGTGGCGGAGAAGCGCTTCCTTCCCGAGCTCAAGGTCGCGTTCGACGCCTGGATCAAGACGCACCCGTTCACGAACCCGAATGCGCCGCCGGGCCCCCAGTCGATGCCGCAGTACCACGCGACGGGCGCGAAGGAGTCGGTCGTCCTCGACGCCCAGGCAGACCACGAGTACGCGAAGGGCCAGGAGGCAGGACACACCGCGGACGACTACGTGCGGACGACCGTCATCCTCGCGAGCGTGCTCTTCCTCGTCGGCATCTCGACGCACTTCCGCATGCGCGGCATCCGTCTCGCCCTGCTCGGCGTCGGCGCGATCCTCATCATCTACGCCGCGGTCGAGATCGCGACCCTGCCGTTCGCGCCCTGAGCTTCTAGCCCGAGGGGTGCGCCAGGAGCTTGAGCTCGACCAGGCCGACCCCGCACGCGGTCAGTGCGACCGACCACACCAGCGAGCGCACGAGCGGGAGCCCGGTGGCGCGGGCTGCGGCGAACACGTAGATCCAGATCACCCCGATCCCCGTCCACTCGGCGATCGAGAACGCGTGGCCGAGGCTCAGCACGCCGACGGACGCGAGGACGAAGAAGATCGCCGGCAGGAGCGCCGCTCCGAAGCCGAATGCGACGTTGGCGCTGATCTCCAGCCATTCGTCGCGCCGCAGGGTGCGCTGCTCGTGGAACGTCGCGGCGATCATGTCGGAGTAGATCTGGGACAGGCCGACCGCGATCGCGAGCCCCACGACTGCGACCAGGCATTCGCGCGACGTCGCCGACGCCTCGTCGAGCCCGGTGATGACGGCGAGCACGATGATCGACCCGTAGACCGCGTGCGAGGCCCGCGGTGCGGTGAGGAAGTGCCCGGCGGCCATCCGGGCTGACGCTACACAACGACGCCCCGGGGCTCGTCCGTAGCCGGTCGCTCGGCGGTTTAGGCTCTGCGGCTTGGAAACCCACGAGCTCCCGCAGCGGCCGGTGAGCGTGACGCTGGTCGCCGGCGTCGCGCTGTCGGTGGGTGCCTACGACATCGGCCGCGGCGTGCTCGGCGTCGTCGACCGAGCGGACTCGAGCGGGACCGCGGCGGGAGCCACGCTGATCGTCCTCGGCGTCGCTGCGATCCTCTTCGGCCTCGGGGCCTTGCGGATGCGCCGCTGGGCATGGGCGGCCCTGATGTCCTGGGCGGTGGTCGGCCTGATGAACGAGCTGCTGCGCGAGTTCTTCTTCGATCATCCGGACCATCTGGCGATGGCGCTCGACGCCTTCGTGGTCTTCATGCTGACGCCCATCGGGGTGCAGCTGGCGTTCGGAACCCGTCTCCCACCCGCCGACCCCGTTCCCGGGCAGGCGGGCGACTCGGCGAAGCCGGCCGGGATCGAGTCGACGGCGACCGACCTCGAGCTCCTGAGGGCGTTCGAGCCGATCGTGCACTACACGCAGGGCGAGAAGTTCTTCCCCATGGACGTCGAGCCCTACGTGCGGCGATGCAGCCTCTGGCTCCACTTCCCGGACGGTTCCGACAAGGAGATCGTCACCGAGGGCGCGTTGACCCCGGACGGTCTCGTCGAGCAGCGCGACGCGCCGTTCGGCGCGCTGTTCTACCTGAGGTTCGTCGGTCCACAGGGTCTCCAGGAGAGCGCCCAGGCTCTCGCCGGTGAGCGCCGCCTGACGAAGCAGCAGGGAAGCGAGTTCCGCGCGGGAGTCGGCCGGCTCGCCCGCGGCGGCCTGCTGCCGAGGCTCGCGGACGGGCTGTTCTCGCTCTCCCTGCTCCTCCGCGGGACGGTTCCGAGTGCGACCGCCGCGGCCGCGGCGCTGAAGTACGCGGCGATCCACGAGCAGGATCCGCGCTACGCGTACCAGGGACGGGTCGTGCGGCAGGGCGGCTGGACGATCTGCCAGTACTGGTTCTTCTTCGCGTACAACCCGTGGCGCTCCGGTTTCAACGGGGTCAACGACCACGAGTCCGACTGGGAGATGATCTCGGTCTACCTGTACGCGGACGGCGACCGGCTCCTCCCCGAGTGGGTCGCGTACGCGTCGCACGACTACCACGGGGCCGATCTCCGTCGCCGGTGGGACGATCGCGTCGACCTCGAGGTCGAGGGCCAGCATCCGGTCGTGTACGCGGGCGCCGGATCCCATGCCGCGTACTTCAGGGCGGGGGAGTACCAGGCGGAGGTGTCGGTGCCGACCCCTGTGCGGTTGCGGGGCCTGAGCCGTGCGCTGAGCAGGTTCTGGCGGACGACACTGGGCCAGACCGTCGAGACCGGCAACCCGCTCCGGATTCCCTTCATCGACTTCGCCCGGGGCGACGGTGTCGCGGTCGGGCCGGGGCATGAGAACGAGTGGAGCCCCAACGTGATCGACGAGGAGACACCGTGGGCGAGCAGGTACCACGGGCTCTGGGGCCTGTTCGCGCGCGACCCGATCTCCGGTGAGAACGCACCGGCCGGCCCGATGTACGAGCGGGACGGCCTGCCGCGCCACTCGTGGTTCGACCCGCTCGGATTCGCAGAGCTCGACCAGGTGCCACCGCCGCCGCGCGAGCTCGAAGCGCTCGAAGGCGAGCGCGCGTCGCTCCAGGCTCGTCAGGAGGAGCTCGACCGGCTGATCCCGGAGGCGACCTCGACGCTCCAGGAGCTCGGCGTCCGGATCCGCAGTCTGCACGGAAGCCCGCACCTCGCTGTGGAGGCGACGAGGCTGGACGCGCTCGTCGCGGAGGAGGCGGCGAGCCTGACCGGCCTGCGCATGGAGCGGTCGGCCAGCGCGGCCGTCCTCGAGGGTCTCGAGCGGCGGATCGAGCGCCGGCGGACAGGTCGGGCGGACGATGCGCGGGCGCACATCAGGAACGCCGCCGAGCCGGTTTCCCCTGCCCAGATGCGCTTCGACCGGGCCGCAGAGGTGTGGGCGGCGATCTCTCTGAGCGCGCTGCTCGTGGGGCTGGCCGTCGTGATCCTGGTCGTACCGGACAAGGTCTGGGCGCTGCTGGTCGTGATCGTGGTCGCCTTCGTGATCGGGGAGTCGGTGCTCAGGGGCACGTTCCTGCGGACCGCCAACCAGGTCGCTGTGATACTGGCTCTGATCGCCGTCATCGTCCTCTTCCTCCACTACTGGAAGCTCCTGTTCGTCGCTCTCCTCGTCGGCCTCGCTGTCTTCCTCGTCTACCAGCGGCTCCGTGAGCTCAGGCCCTGACAGACAGGGCGAGGCGGTCGCCTCGTCACGGTGGGGCGGCTTCTACTCGTCGCCGTCGAGCGGCCCCACGTCACGCCGCGCGACCGACGTGCTCGTCCTCGTTGCGGCACTGGCCGGGCTCGGCCTCCTCGTCGTCGCCTACCCGCCCGGCCCGTTCGAGCGAACCTTCGCGGCGTTCCTAGGCAGCTTCCCGGACTGGCTCGATCCGGTCTGGCGATTCCTCTTCGACCTGCTCGCCCTGTGGGCGATCGTCCTCGTCGTCCTCGTCGGTATCAGCCGTCGCGGCCGGGTCGTCGTGCTGGCGTTGGCGTCGTTCGTCGCCGCCGCGGTGCTCGCGATCGTGTCGACCCGGCTCGCGCTTGGCCACTGGCCCGACATCGGCCGGGCGATCCTGGGCGGGTCCCGCTCCCCGTCCTTCCCCGTCGTCAGGGTGGCCGAGGCGGGTGCGGTCGTCCTCACGGTCGGCGCCCAGCTCGTTCGCAGGCTGGAGCGGGTCGGGCACTGGCTCCTCGGGCTCGGGCTGCTCGGCGGCCTGGTCCTGCACCCGACGGTCCCGAGCGGAACCCTGGCGGCGATCCTGGTCGCGGTTGCCGCCGCCGCCTCCGTTCGGCTCGCGTTCGGCACCTCGCTCGGCCGTCCGGGAGTGGCGGACGTCGCGGCGGCCCTTCAGGAGCTCGGGGTTCGCGCGACCGGGCTCGAGGCGGCACGGCGTCAGGTCGCGGGCGTCTTCGAGCTGGAGGCGAAGGACGAGCGCGGACAGCCGCTCGTCGTCAAGGTGTACGGCCGGAACGCCTACGACAACCAGCTCCTCGCGACCTTCTGGCGAAAGCTGTGGTACCAGGACGGCGGCCCTGCGCCGGGGCTGAGCCGCGTCCAGGCCGTCGAGCACGAGGCGTTCGTCACGCTGCTCGCGATCGACGCCGGCGTGCCGACCCGGAAGCTCGTCAAGGCGGGGGCGACGGTGGGAGGAGACGCCTTGCTCGTGCTGCGAGGAGCCGTCCGGCCGCTGTCGGAGCTACCCGACCCCGACCGGGAGGCGCTCGGACGCTTCTGGCATGCGCTCGCGTCTCTCCGCGACAGCAGCATCGCGCATCGGGAGATCTCGCCCTCGACCGTCGCGCTCGTCGACGGCGAAGCGGGGCTGATCGACTTCGGTCAGGCAACGGTCACGCCGACGCCCGACCAGCTGCAGAGCGATTGCGCCCAGCTGCTCGCGTCGACGGCGGCAGTCGTCGGAAGCGAACGGGCGATCGAGGCGGCCGTCGACGCCCTCGGTGCCGGCACGGTCGCCGATCTGCTCCCGTATCTGCAGCCGCCGACGTTCGCCGGTCCGCTGCGAAGCGCGCTCAAGGCGGGGGGGATCGACACCGACGAGCTGCGAAACGCGACGGCGGCGGCGGTCGGCGCTCCCGAGCCGGAGCTCGCCAAGCTCCGGCGCGTGACCTGGGGCTCGGTCATCCAGATCGCCCTGCTCGTGCTGGCGGTCGCCGCCGTGCTCAAGGTCGCGGGCAACGTCGACTACAGCCAGTTGAAGACCGATCTGTCCGACGCCACCTGGGGCTGGCTCGTCTTCGGCGTCGTGTTCGCCCAGGTGCCTCGACTCACGCAGGCCGTCGCGGCGCTCGGGTCGATCGCCGCCAAGCTCCGGTTCGGTCCGGTCTACGTCCTGCAGCTGGCCACGTCGTACCTCAACCTCGCGGTGCCCTCGAGCGTGGCCAGGATGGCGGTCGACATCCGCTTCTTCCAGCGCCAGGGACTGACGGCGGCCGCGGCAGTCACGGCCGGAGTGATCGAGTCGTTCGCGGGGAACGTCCTCCAGGCCGTGCTCGTGCTCGTGCTGGTCATGTTCACGAGCGCCGACCTCTCGCTCGGCCTGTCCGCGCCCGGCTCCAGCTCGCTGACCCTGCTCTGGATCATCATCGGGATCGCGGTCGTCGTCGTGCTCGTCGTCGTGGTCGTCCCCCGGCTCCGGCGGGCGGTCGTCGACCGGCTGCGGGTCTGGCTGCCGCAGGTCAAGAGCGCCCTGGGCGCGCTCCGCGCCTCGAACAAGCTCCTGCTGCTGATCGGCGGCAATCTCGCCACCGAGGTCCTGTTCGCCACGGCGCTCGGCCTGATGTGCCGGGGCCTCGGGTACCACATCCCGCTCAACCAGCTGATCGTGATCAACTCGGGAATCTCGCTCTTCTCGAGCTTCATCCCGGTGCCAGGCGGGATCGGCGTCGTCGAGTTCGGGCTCGAGGTCGGGCTCACCTCCGCCGGCATGACGAGCTCGGCCGCGGCCGCCGCGATCATCATGTATCGGCTGGCGACGTTCTACCTACCGCCGATCTGGGGCTTCTTCGCCTTCCGCTGGCTCCAGCGCCACAGCTACCTCTGACGCCGGCCTCTAGAACCCCTGGTATGCCAGGACGCGTCCCGAGACGGCGGCGTCGGCGAGCGCCGCATAGTCGCGCTCGTTCTGGTCGGCGTAGGCCTCTGCGAACGACACGAGCGCCCGGTCGAACGCGTCCCCGTTGCCGAGATAGGACGCGATCGCAATCCGGTCGCCGGAGCGCGCGTGGGCGCGGGCGAGCGTCCAGCCGCACGTGCGCCCGTACCGCGCGAGCCCCTCGACGCTCATCCCCTCGATCGTCGCGCTCCCCTTCCAGTCCCAGAGTTGCCGGACGTAGTAGTCGCGGGAAACGCCGTCCAGAGAGCGCGCGATGTGCGTCCAGCCGAGGAACGGGTCGCTTGCCGCCTGCATCCGGCGCTGCCCTGTGACGATCCGCTCGCCGTGGTTTCGGAACTTGCTGGCCCCGGTGAACGGCTCGAGCACCGACGGCTGGGCCTCCTTGACCTGGAGGATGAGCGGATCGGACTCGTCGCGGCCGACGAACAGCGCGATCCATGCCCGCGTGCCGACGCTGCCGACCCCGACCACCTTGTGCGCGATGTGGACCAACCGGTACTGGTCGAGCAAGTCGCGTCGATCGAGGGTCAGCGAACGGCGGTACCGCTGCACCATCGCGCGGATCTCGTCGTCGATCTGGCGCCAGTCCTCCCCCTCGAGGAGCTGCTCGATCGAGATGATCAGCGGCGGGTCGTCGATGATCCGGCGCTCCCCGTCGACGATCCCGGTCAGCTTCGAGAAGGCGCGCAGGCTGTCCTTCGTCAGCGCCTTCCTGACGTCGGCCTCGACCTGGGTGAGCCGGCGGGCGGCGAACTCACGGCGCACCCGTGCCATCAGCTTGTCGACCTCCAGGTGCGAGTACCAGACCTTCAGGCTTCGCTCCTTCGCGAGGGATCTCATCGCTGTCCGGTACTCGTTCGCGGCCGCCGTGACGATCGCCGCCCGCGGCTTCCGCCCGTATCCATCCTCCCGGGCGGCGACGGCGAGGCTCGCGGCGAGCCGCTTCACGTCCCACTCCCACGGGCCGCTGTGCGTCTCGTCGAAGTCGTTGATGTCGAAGACGAGCTTCCGCTCCGGCGTGGCGAAGATGCCGAAGTTGGAGAGGTGAGCGTCGCCGCAGAGCTGCGTGTTGAACCCCGAGGCAGTGGTGTCCGCGAGATCGGCGGCCATGATCGCCGCGCCGCCGCGGAAGAACGCGAACGGCGAGTCGAGCATTCGCCCGTAGCGGATCGGCACCAGCTCGGGCACCCGGGTCTCCGACTGCCGTTCGAGCAGCTCGATCGGGTCGAGGCGGTCCGCCGCCGGCTCCCACTCGCCGTGCGCCCGCCGCGGCGCCTCCTTGCGCGCCGCCCTCCCGCGGGCCGAGCGCTCCGAAGGAGAGAGGTGCACCTGCCGCCCTGCTCTGCGTGAAGCACCCCCGCTCACCTGCGTCAGCTCACCTCCTCGCGGACAGCCGGTCAGTCTAGAGGCCGATGAGCCGGCACCGTCGCGACGGTCTACACCGCGACGACCACGACCGGAAAGGACGGACATGCGCGACTTGACTCCCTGCCTGTGGTTCGACACGGAAGGCGAAGAGGCGGCGACGTTCTACACGTCGGTGTTCCCGAACTCGCGGATCCTCCACGTTGCGCGTTACGGCGAGGCAGGCCCGCGCCCCGCCGGAACCGTGATGACCGTGAGCTTCGAGCTCGACGGCCAGGAGTTCCTGGCGCTGAACGGCGGGCCCGAGTACAGCTTCAGCGAGGCGATCTCGTTCCAGGTCCACTGCGAGAGCCAGGAGGAGGTCGACAGGTACTGGAGCAAGCTCTCCGAGGGCGGGGAAGAGGGCCCCTGCGGCTGGCTCAAGGACCGCTTCGGCCTCTCGTGGCAGGTCGTGCCGACGCGGCTCGAGGAGCTCCTCGGGGACCTCGACCCCGGGCGGGCGCAGCGCGCGATGAAGGCGATGCTCGGCATGCGGAAGATCGAGATCGCCGAGCTCGAGCGCGCCGCCGGGGAGGCATAGCCGGTCCGCGAGACGATCTGGCACGATCCCGCCTCTCGACGACAGGAGGCTCGCATGGCCGGGATCACGCCCGACGAGGCACGAATCGTGGCGGCGGAGGCGTTCGTGTTCGGGTACCCGCTCGTGCTCATGGACGTGACGCGCGCGGTGACCCTGAACACGGACGGGATGTTCGGGAAGGAGCACGTCAACCAGCTCGCGCACGCGCGGGCCTTCCCCGACGCGTCGTTCACCGCGGTCGTCAGTCCGAACGCGGACACGTTGTACTCGACCGCCGTGCTCGACCTGTCCGACGAGCCGGTCGTGCTGGGCGTGCCCGCGTCCGGGGGCCGCTACTACCTCCTGCCGATCCTGTCCGGCTGGACAGACGTGTTCGCCTCGCCGGGTACGCGCACAACCGGAGACGGCGAGGGCGCGTTCGCGATCGTCGGCCCGACGTGGGAGGGGCAGCTCCCGTCGGACGTCCAGGAGCTCCGCTCCCCGACGGCCATGGCCTGGCTGATCGGGCGGACGCAGACGAACGGTAAGGACGACTACGAGAGCGTGCACCGTTTCCAGGACCAGCTCTCGCTCGTTCCGCTCTCGGCCTGGGGTAGCGACTACTCACCGCCCGAGGTGCCGATCGATCCCGACGTCGACGTGGAGACGCCGCCCCCCGCTCAGGTCGAGCGCATGGACGCGGCGACGTTCTTCGAGCGGCTTGCGGCCCTCATGGTCGACAACCCTCCGGCGGCGGCGGATACGCCGGCGATGGAGCGCTTCGCGTCGATCGGGCTGCGACCAGGATCCTTCGAGCCGAGCCTCGAGCTGAGCGATGCCCTCGACCAGGGAGTGAAGGCCGCTCTGGCCGGGCTCAGGGCGCAGGTTCGCCAGCCGGGCGAGGCCGTGAACGGCTGGTCGATGACGCGCGGGCTCGGCTCCTACGGCACCGACTACGGCCTGCGCGCGTTCGTCGCCCTCATCGGTCTCGGCGCCAATCTCACCGAGGACGCTGTCTATCCCCACACGTCGATCGACGGCGACGGAGATCCGCTGAACGGTGCCCGGCGCTATCGCATCCATTTCGAGGCCGGGCAGACACCGCCCGCACGCGCCTTCTGGTCGCTCACGATGTACGACGAGCACCAGTACTTCGTCGACAACCCGCTCGACCGGTACGCGATCGGCGACCGTGACTCGCTTGCGTTCGACGCGGACGGCTCGCTCGACCTCTGGATCCAGCGCGAATCGCCGGGCGCCGGGCGTGAGTCGAACTGGCTTCCGGCACCGGCCGGTCCCTTCAACCTCATCCTCCGCATCTACTGGCCCGGGGAGGAGGTCGTCGACGGAGACTGGGCGCCGCCGCCGATCGAGAAGCTCATCGAAGGCTGAGGGCTGGAAGACTCTCGTCAATGGCCCCCGGGGACACCGCGCGTCTCTACCATCGCCTGACTTCGTACGACCTGGTCTCGTGGGATCCCGCGAACGACTGGGTGACGCCGGTCGACGACCCGCGCGTGCTGCAGGATTTCGTTGCGAACGATCTGGCGACGTTCCCGGCGCTCTGCAAGGCCTACCCGCCCGGGCTCCCGGCCGTCGAGCTGCCGCGCAGCTGGCCTCCCGGCGGGAGCACGACCACCTCCGTTCTCGCCGGCCGGAGCTCGTCGCCGCCGGGCACGCTCGACCTTGCCCGCCTCGCGCGCCTCCTCCACCTGTCGGCCGGCGTCGTCCGGACGACCGAGCGTGCGGACGGGCGGCGCTACCTCTTTCGTGCGGCGGGATCGGCCGGCGGCCGCTTCCCGCTCGACCTCTACGTCGCAGCGCGTGGCGTCGAGGGCCTTCCCGACGGCGTGCACTGGTTCGATCCCCCGAATCACGCGCTGCTCCAGATCGGCCCGCCGCCGGGGGGCGAGAGGACGACGCTCGTCGTCACGGGACTCCCCTGGCGCACCGGCTGGCGCTACTCCGAGCGCGGCTTCCGCCACATCTACTGGGACGCGGGGACGATGCTGGCGCAGACGCTCGTGGTGGCGGACGATGCGGGCCTGGCCCCGCGCCTGCGCACGGTCTTCCCGGACGCCGCCGTGACGCGGCTCGTCGGCGCCGACGGAACGCAGGAGTTCCCGGTGGCGATCGTGACGCTCGGCGACGGCGAGCCGGCGATTCGCTCGACGGGCGAGGCCGCCGTCGGCGCGGTCGACAGCCGGCCGCCGATCGAGTTCCCGCTCGTCACGCAGGCGCAGCACGCCGGCGACGGCGACAGGCTCGGCGACCCGTGGCCTGCGGGCGCGCCGCTCGAGGGTGAACCGCCGCCGTCCGCCGGCCTCGACGAGGTGATCCTGCAGCGCGGCTCGACGCGGATCATGGACGCCTCCCGCTCGGTCGCGCGCGACGTCTTCGAGTGGTCGCTCGCCGCAGCGCTGCGTGGGAGCCGGGTGCCGCACTTCATCGCGGTCCACGCCGTCGACGGGCTGGGGCCTGGCCTCTACCGCTGGCCCGACCTCGCAACGCCGACTCGCAGTGGCGACCTGCGCGGCGAGCTGTTCCGCGTCTGCGTCGACCAGGACCTCGGGCGTGACGCGGCCTTCGTCGTGATCGCCGCGGCCGACGCCGAGCGGCTCGACGATCGCGGTTACCGCGAGGCCCAGCTCGACGCGGGGATCGTCGAGGGCCGCCTGCACCTGGCCGCCTATGCGCTCGGGATCGGTGCTTCGGGGATGACCTTCCTCGACTCCGAGATCCCCGGGCTCGTGGGCGAGCCGCTGATCGGCCTGATCTTCACCTGCGTCGGCGTGCCGACTTATCGCAACCGGGCCGGCGGCGCGCCCGGCGAGCCGAGACGCCTGCACGATCCGGCCGGCCGGTGAGCCGGCAACTCCTGCTGCACCTGCTGGCGCTCGGCCTGCTCACGTCCGTCACGCCGTGGGGGATCGTCGCGGTGATCGTCCTGCTCGGCGCGAAGTCCGGCCCGCGGGGCGCGATCGCGTTCGTGGCCGGCTGGGTCACTTCGATCCTCCTCGTCGGCGCGCTCGTCATCGGGGTCTACAGGGGGGCGCACACGAATCCTGGTGAGTCGGCCACGAACGCGATGCTCGCGGTGCAACTCGCCCTCGGTGTCCTCCTGCTCCTTCTGGCGACCCGGAAATGGAAGGGACGGGTCGCCGTCGATCCAACCGCCGCCGAGCCGAAGTGGCTGGCCGCGCTCGATCGAATGCGACCGATCGTCGCCTTCGGCTTCGGGATGTTCTGGGTGAACCTCGTGTTCGTCGTAGACGCGGCGCTCGCCGTCGCCGCGGCCGGGCTGAGCCGCACCGACGCGACCCTCGCGTACCTCTTCTACGCAGTGCTCTCGACGCTCGGCGTGGCCGCGATCATCGTCGTCTACTACACGAACCGCGCGAGCTCCGAGCGACGCCTCTCCGCGATGCGCACCTGGATGACGCGGAACAACACCGGCATCGTCGCAGGGGTCTTCGCGGCGATCGGCGCGGTCTTCATCGCCCGCGGACTGATCGGCCTGTTCACCTAGCGACGCGCTGCTCGGTCGTGCGAGCAGTAGGTCGCGCGGAACCGGTTAGCCGCCACTCAACGCCGCCGGTCCCGCTGCGAGCGGCGGAGCGCGTCGAGGCGCCGGCGCGCCTGCTTCGTCGGCCGCACACCAAGATCGGCTCCCAGCGGACGTGCGAGACGACGCTCCTGCATGGCCCGCTCACGGCTCGCGATCGACTCCGGAGTCTCCACGTACAGCGACGCTGCGACCTTGGCCGAGCTGCGCCTCTCGGCCAGCCCGGTCACCGTCACCGTCCGCTCGAGCTCGCCAAGCCTGACCACGACCGTGTCGGAGACGCTGACCTCCTTCGCCGGCTTCGCCCGCACGCCGTTGACGCGCACGTGACCGGCCGAGACAGCGTCCGTCGCCGCGGTGCGTGTCTTGAAGAACCGAGCCGCCCACAACCACTTGTCGATCCGCACCCGATGAGCCTACGCCAGGCACGGGTGAGTCCCGCGCCCGGGAAGGGGAGCGCGGGACTCGTTGTCAGTGGGCGTGGTTACTGGCTGTGCTCGACCGCTGCTGCACGGACGGTTCCGGCGAGCTCTGGGCGGCGGGAACACGAGTCATGACGGTGAGGCTAGGCGGCGGTGGCCTAAGCTCGGGACAACCCCAGGCGCGGATTCGGCGCCATAGGATTGGGCCGTGCCGTTCACGGTCAGGAACCTCAGGGCGGATCTGGAGGACGTCGGCCCGAAGTTCGACGGCGCGCCGGACCTGGAGTTCCGCATGGCGACGCAGGCGCTCGAGCTCGAGCAATCCGGCCTGTGCTACCAGCGCGTCCCGCCCGGCTATCGCTTTCCGTACGGCCACACGCACAGGACGCAAGAAGAGGTGTACGTGGTCGTGCGCGGGAGCGGACGGATGAAGGTCGACGACGAGATCGTCGAGCTCGAGCAATGGGATGCGGTGCGCGTCCCGCCCGGCACGTGGCGAGGCTACGAAGCCGGGCCGGACGGCCTCGAGATCCTCGTCATCGGCGCGCCCAATCTCGGCGAGGCTCAGCGCGACGACGTCGATGGCCAGCGCGACTGGTGGGCCGACTCCTAGAGCTGTGCGGCCGTTCGGTCGCGAGTCGCCTGAGTCGCGGCGAAGACGTGATGAGGGCGTCCGTGCGCCTCGATGGCTTCGATCCTTACCATCCCGATCCGCTCGGCGACGCGGCCCGAGGCTTCGTTCTCTTCATCCACCACAACGATGATTCGCGGAGCATCGAGATCGGTGAGCGCTGTTGCTAGACAGGCTCTCGCTGCCTCGCTTGCGTACCCTCGACCCCAGTAGTCACGGGCAAGCGTGTAACCCAGCTCGATGTCGCCGGTGGGCTGGAAGATGCCGAAGCCGACATCGCCGATCAGAAGCTGACTCTCTCGCTCGACAACCGCCCAAGAGCTGAAACCGAGACGCTGCTGTCGCCTCGCGTAGACCGCGAGGAGCGCGAGCACAGCCGTGATGTCGGGCAGCGCTCCACCCGGAATGAACCTCATGACCTCGGCGTCGCCGTAGACCTCCAGCATCTGCTCGCAGTCGGCAGCAGGCGCAAACGCACGCACCACCAAGCGCTCCGTCTCGATGGGAAGAGCGATGGACACCGAAAAACGAGGCTACCTCCCGCGGCGTACTCGGGCTGAAGCTCCTGATGGACTCAGAGAGAGCTCGAACAAGACTCGGGGACGAACCCCCACCTCTGTCGCAGGCGCTCGCCGCCAGGCCCGGGCTCGATCCCTGATCAAGTTGGCTCTTGGACAGCGACCCAGCCCGTGTCGTTGCCGCCGGTGATTGCCGAGCGGACGGCTGGACGGAGCGTGATGCTCTTCACGATGCAAGCTGTGCGCGGATCCACGTGGAGCAGGTTGCCGTGTACGTCGATTGCCCGTAGAGCGCCCGGCGCCGTAGGCGATGCCGAGTGGAAAGGTGCGTACGCTCACCTTCGCTACCGCTCCGTGTGTGGCGCTGGTCGGTTGTGGAGAGAGAGCGTTCTCTTCGTGATCTCGGGTTTGGAGGCCGTGCAGCCGAAGTCTTGACTGATGGGACGGGAGCACTCGCATGTCTGGAATGACCGAGCCGCGGGAACTTCTTCTGGATCACCCTTCGACTTTTTGATCCAGCTCGAGCACGCCGGGCAGTAGACCCCGTGGATCGTCGTCCCGGCTTTCCGCGCCGAGTCCGGGCACGCGAGTTCAGTCCTTCGGCCGGCCCCGCAACTCGACCGACGGGCCGCGACGACGATCGTCTGCGATGGAGAGGAGCAACGCATGGGATTCGACCAATACCACGAGCCGCCCGAGGAGCTTTCGGCCGAAGACCGCACCTTCGCGCGCATGATCGCTTCGCTCACCGAGGAGGCAGAGGCAATCGGCTGGTACCAGCAACGAATCGCACTCGAGCAAGACGACGACGCCAAAGCGATCATGGAGAACGCCCAGGGTGAGGAGTTCAAGCACTTCGGAATGGACCTGGAGTTCCTCCTCCGGCGGACACCCAAGTGGCGCGCCGCGCTGAAGGAGATCCTCTTCACCCGCGGCGACATCGTCGAGGCCGGCGAGCAGGCAGAGGAAGCTGAGGAAACCGAGACCTGATTCTCGGGCGGGAGCCCGGCGAGCGCAGAATAGGTTTCTCGGCTCGGGGTTCGGGTACTGGCCCGGCATGGCATTTTCGATCTCCGTGAGTCAGCCCGAGCCCGGCGATCCGCCGCCTGATGGAGCTCGGGTGTTCACGGTCGTTCGAGGAGCATTTACCTCGCGATCTCGTGCGCCTCGGCGCCGAGGGCGCCTTCGCCCGAGCGAGCTAGTCGTCGCGGCGGCCCACTAGCCGTCCACGCGAGTCGGTGCCATGGTCGAGACACCGAAAGAGCGCAGCGACCGTCAGCTGACAGAGCTCCTGAACGAGCTCAGAGTCGCACTTCCGGGAGCGCAGGTGTTGCTCGCATTTCTGCTCGCGGTTCCGTTTGCCACGCGATTTGGCCAGGTCGACGCCGTGGAGAAGGCCGCGCTCTTCATCGCGTTGATCAGCACGGTCGCAGGCACGCTGCTGTTGATGGCCCCGCCCGTCTACCACCGGCTCCGCTGGGGCTGGGGCGGGAAGACCGACGTCATCGTGGTCGCGGGCCGATTGTTCCTCTTGGGGACGGGGCTTCTCGCTCTCGGGGTCCTAGCGGCTGTCTATCTCGTGACCTCGGTGCTCTACGGCGCGACGGTCGCGATCGTCACGACCTGCGTGATCGGGTTCGCCGTGCTCCTGATCTGGTACGTGTTGCCGCTCCGTCGGGCTTCCCGGCCGGACGTACGCGCGCGCGAATGATTCGACGCGCCGAGAACGCGCCTCCGAACCCAAAGACCTTGTAGCTGCTCGACGCTGGTTGCGAGACTTCCCTATCAACGAGGTGGTCTGACTCGTTCAAACCCATCCCGCCGGTGCTCGCGCACCTTCGGGCGCTGCTCGAAGCGGGGGCGGCGAAGTCCGCGGCGAAGACGGAGAGCGAGGCCACACGAAGAGGCCCGGTCGCACCAGGACGGCGAGACCGCCAGCTGATCCGACGTCCGACAGACATCGGGATGAGCCATGACCTCGCGCAGGGACTCCTGAACATCAACCGTGTATACGGCCGCGTCCAGTCTTGGCTGCCGAGCAGGTGCTGAAGGGCCTCGGCCTGAGGCCCTCCAGCCATACGCCAGGTTGGTGCGAAGCGAGCACCCTGATCCATTCCACGGTCGCGGGCTCGCGTTCAGGCTCAATGTCTCCCGGCCGGCCACCTTTCAAACCCGCGGCACTCCGCACAGTGCGCCGGCCGAGAGTTCGGAGGCGATGATCGAGGTGATCGTATGCACTTGGTGCTCGCACGGTGTTTCTTGTCGGGTCGCGGCCCTCGTCGTTTGGCTGCCGTAACGCAGCCCTGGTCGTGTTTGCGTCGCGCTTGGAACGGCGATAGACGAAGGATGCCCCGTGCGGGCGCGCCGAGGTCGCTTTGGACCGGATCGATCAGCTTCGGGCTCGTGAACGTGCCGATCCGGGTCTACACCGCCGTTCACGAGCACAAGCTGCGCTTTCAGCTCCTGCACGCCAGAGACGACGGCGCCATCGGGTACGAGAAGGTCTGCAAGCTCGAGGACAGGCCCGTCCCGGATGACGAGATCGTCAAGGCCTTCGAGGTGACCAAGGGAACGCTCGTGCACCTCGAGGACGAGGACTTCGAGGCCGCCCAGGTCGAGGGCGGCGGCCACGCGCTCGAACTCGAGGACTTCGTCCCCTACGACCAGATCGACCCGACCTTCTTCGCACACACGTACCTGGTCGGACCGCAGGAGGGCGCCGAGCGGGCCTACGCGCTGCTCGTCCGGGCGATGGAGACGTCAGGCCTGGCGGGCATCGGGAAGTTCGTGATGCGCAGCCGCCAGTACCTCGGCTGCCTCCGGGTTCGCGACAGGGTGCTGACGCTCGAGCAGATGCATTTCGCCGACGAGGTAGATCCGCCCCGCGGAATCGTCCCGGCGAAGCTGCCCACCGTCTCCAGCCGCGAGCTCGAGCTCGCCACCGGGCTGATCGCAAGTCTCGCCGGCGACTGGAAGCCCTCCAAGTACAAGGACACATACACGGCCGCCCTGACGGCCGTGATCAAGCGCAAGCAGAAAGGCGACCGCGTCCACGTCGCTCCTGCCGCAGACGAAGAGGCACCAGCCGACCTGATGGAGGCGCTCCGCGCGAGCATGGACGCCGTCCAGGAGTCACGCCGACGTAAGACTGCATCCCGGGCGAAGAGGCGACGGCGGAAGACCACCAAGTCGTAGCCGCTTTCTCTTCCGGCGGAAGATCTGCCCACACCGGATGCGTAGTAGCGGATGGGGTGCGGCCGCGCGGCGGATTCCGGCGGCCGGGTACCACGCATCATTGCTGTTTAAACGTGCCGTTGTTTTGGGGATTGATGTGTCCAAGCGACTCAGGAGTGAGGGAAATGCTAATTGCGCTACTAATCCTGCTACTCGCCGTCGCTATTTTCGGCGGCGTGTTCGTGACAAAGTTTCTGTTCTTCGTGCTGCTCGTCTGTGCGCTAGTCGCCTTGGTCGGGTTCTTCGCGCGACGGACGGTTTGACCACAAGGAGGAATCAATGGGACTTGGAGTCAGCATGATCCTGATCGCCGCCGGTGCCATCATGGCCTGGGCGGTTCATGTGAGTACAAGCGGATTCAATATCCACACGGTCGGCTACATCCTGCTCGTCGTCGGCATTGTCGGAGCGTTGCTCTCGCTTGTGTTCTGGTCGAGCTGGGCCGGCCCCGGCTACTTCGTGGACCGCGGTCCGCGCCGAAGACGGACCGTGATCGAGGAATAGCCAGCGCTGCCCAGGCGACGACCGTAGAAGAAGGCCGATGAGCCCAAAGAACGTTGGATCTGAAACGACATCGCGTTCTCGAAATTCGAGGCCGCGCTTAGCTTGAAGGAGGTCGATGTGGAGTTCAATTCGCTATCGGATGTCTTGGTCGAGGAGGTCGCCGACCTGTACAGCGCCGAACAACAGCTCGTCGAGGGGCTACCGAGACTGTCCGCGGCCGCGCATTCCTACGATCTCAGGGATGCGCTCGAAGCTCATCTCGAGGAGACTCGTGTGCATGTCGAGCGTTTGAGGCAGGTAGCCGTGGAGATCGGTCTCGCGATGCCGGGCCAGACGACGTGCGAAGCGATGCGGGGCTTGGTCGCAGACGCGGTGGTGACGGCGGAGGCAACCGGTGACGCGGTAGCAATCGACGCGGCCCTGATCGGCGCGGCGCAGCGCATCGAGAATTACGAGCTGGCCGCGTACGGGACGGCGCGGGCGCTGGCGCGCGAGCTCGACTTCGACGCTGCCGCGTCGCTCCTCGAGCAGACGATCGACGAGGAACGCAAGGCGGACAAGCAGCTCACCAAGCTCGCTGAAGGCGGACGCCTCAGCAGCGGCATCAACCGTATGGCAGCGAGCCGGATGGATGCTCCAGCCGTCGAAGAGCACGTAGAGCAGAGGTAATCACGACCAAGCGTACGTCGATCTGCTCGCCGATGGCTGGGTGTCCCCGTTTCGGTCGGTTCCGATGACGGGCGGTCGGGTCGCATTCAAAGGTCTGGGCGCCGAACGCCGAGTCTGTCGCCGTCGGGTTCCTACAGGGACGGTCAGACGCGGCCCTCGTCGGGGTCGGCGAGGGCGTCCACGAAGGCGTCTTG
Source organism: uncultured Actinomycetes bacterium (assembly GCA_963765295.1). Lineage (GTDB taxonomy): Bacteria > Actinomycetota > Thermoleophilia > Gaiellales > Gaiellaceae > PALSA-612. The sequence goes on along the minus strand of CAVXVO010000004.1, from coordinate 354,532 downwards.
GAGGCCCAGCGCAGCCGACGCATCAGCTCCGGTCGCGACATCGAGCTCACCGCGAAGCACCACCACCACGACGCCGTCGACCCGAACGTCGAGCTCTCCCCTTCTCACCCATGCTCATCGGCGCTACCGGGATGCTGTCTGGAGGTTGATCAAATCGATCGCTTCCCGGCGGGTGGAAGCGCAGGCCAGCTTCTTGTCCGCGCCCGTCATCGAGAGCACACGCTCGACTCCCGGATGGGTGCCGAACTGGAGCACACACTGTCTCCCCTTGCTGCCGGCGGTCTCGTTGACCCTGAACAAGGCATGAACGATCGCCGAGTCGATGAAGGTGGCATCGCTCAGGTTCATGATCAGATGGCGACCCGCCTCGAGAACCCGCTCGGCATGCTCGATCACCTCCGGCGCGTTCGCGACGTCGAACTCCCCCTTCAGATCGATAGCCGTGATCGCTCCTGTCACGTCGACGGTGCCGATGACCGGCTCCTGCCACGTAGCACTCATCTCGACCTCCTGGGTTGATCTGACAGCAGGATCTGAGCTACGATGCAAACCGGACAACTTTATGACGACAATAAGAATACGCTAAAAATGTCGCCTGTCAAGAACGAGAAGCCCGCCAAGGACGAGAAGCCCGCCAAGGACGAGAAGCCCGCCAAGGACGAGAAGCCCGCCAAGGACGAGAAGCCCTGGACATTCCTCACCAGTCACGCCCAGGTGCTCCTCTGCCTCGCCCACGATCCAGACGTCCGACTCCGAGATATCGCAGTCCAGGTAGGGATAACCGAACGAGCCGCACAGCGCATCGTCGCGGAGCTGATCGAAGCCGGCTACATCGATCGCGAACACATCGGCCGCAGAAACCACTACACGATCAAGACCAGCAACGAAATGCGGCACCAGCTGCAAAGCGGGCTCGAGATCGGCCGCCTGCTCGACCTACTTCAGCAATACCCAACGCTCCCAACGGCGTAGCAACCGCAGACCGCGCACCGCGGGGCGGATCAGCGCCGATCGCGAGGCATGACCTCGCTCGTATTTCGCATCACGGCCTTGCTGAGCGAAGCCCTCTGACGGACTCGAACCGTCGACCCCCTCCTTACCATGGAGGTGCTCTACCAGCTGAGCTAAGAGGGCGTGCGGGGCGATTCTAGCCGGGCGTGGAGCCGGCGTTCGCAGCCGCGGCGCGGCCACGGTCTGGTTCGAGCACGACCTCGTTCGCGCGGCATAGGGCGTTCGCCCGATGCGGCCTGGCGTTGCGCAACGCATGCTCGTCCGGTCAAGCGACGGAGGAGGAGGAGGAGCAATGATTCTGGCAACGACACAGGTCGAGGATTACGACCGGTTCGTGGACGTCTTCTCGACCAAGGGCGCCGAGAAGCGCAAGCAGCACGGGTCGAAGGGCGCGACGGTCTTCCGCGACCCGAACGAGGACGACCGGGTCTGGGTACTGTTCGACTGGGACGCGCAGGGGTGGCAGAGCTTCGTCTCCGACCCCGAAGTGCCGCCGATCATGCAAGAGGCAGGACACAAGGGCAAGCCGCAGGCGGCGGAGCTCGGTGGCCGATACGACGCCTAGTACCTCTCCGCGCGCGGGAGGCGAGGTTGCTGCCGGGCTCACCGAGCGCGAGCTGGAGGTCCTGCTCGTCCTCGTGCGCGGCGGGTCGAATCGGGAGATCGCCGAGGATCTCGGCATCTCGGCCAAGACCGTCGGCCACCACGTCCAGAACGTCTACCGGAAGGCCGAGGTCCACAGCCGCGCCGCGGCGACCCGCTGGGCCTTCGAGCATGACCTCGTCTGACCGCCGCCCGAGAACCGCAAACCAGTCTGAAGAGGAGAAAAAGCCAATGCAAGAGTCAGCTTCAGCTCGTCCGATCAAGGTCGGCGTGATCACGGACCAGACAGGCCCCTTGTCGTTCATGGGCATCGCCAACGCAAACGTGGCGAAGATGGTGATCGAAGACATCAATGCGAGCGGCGGGCTGTTGGGACGAAGGGTCGAGCTGTGCCTCGAGGACAGCGAGACCACGGACAGCGTCGGCGAGGCCAAGGCAGAGAAGCTCGTCCGGCAAGACCACGTCGATGTGATCCTCGGCGGCATCTACAGCTCGATGAGGCAAGCGATCAAGGGCCCGGCCGTCGTGGAGGGCAAGACGCTCTACATCTACCCGGAGCAGTACGAAGGGCAGGAATGCGATCCGCTCATCTTCTGCACCGGGCCGGTACCGGCGCAGCAGGTCGAACCGCTGATCCCCTGGCTGATGCAGGAGACGGGAGCGAAGAAGTTCTATCTGCCGTCGGCGGACTACATCTGGCCGCACACGCTCAACGACAAGGTCCGTGAGGTCGTCGCGGCGAACGGTGGTGCGATCGTCGGAGAGGAGTACTTCCCCCTCGACCACACCGACTACGCAGAGACCGTCGACAGGATCACGGCCAGCGGCGCAGACGTGGTCTTCAACACGATCGTGCCACCCGGGCTCACACCGTTCCTCGAGCTCCTCTACGACTCCGGTTTCACGAGCAGAGGTGGATCCCTCGTCTGCACGTACTTCGACGAGAACTTCCTGAACCTGGTGCCGGCCGCGCACGTGGAGGGTCTGTACAGCTGCCTCGACTACTACCAGAGCGTCGGCGACCCGTTCAGCGAGGAACTGCTCGGCGAGTACGACAGGCTCTATCCGGGCAACGCCCAGTTCACTGCCGGGAGCGCGTGTTCAGGCATGTACCGAGGCCTGAAGCTCTGGGAGGCCGCCGTGCGAGAGGCAGGCTCGCTCGAGCAGGACGATGTCGTGAAGGCGCTCGACCACGCAGCGATCCCCGAGGGGCCGGGCGGTCCGGCCGAAATGGTGCCCGGTCAGCATCACGTTCGAATGAACATGTACATCGCCCAGGCAAGAGACAGCCGGTTCGAGGTCGTCGAGAACCTGGGAACCATCGATCCGAACGAACAGGACGTCGCGTCTGGCTCCGCGTTTGCCAGTCCGGTGCTGACATCCTGAAGACTCGAGCTTGACCGGGTACCGCCGACGCCGGTCCTCCGCCGGCGTCGGCCTCTCGGCTCGTCTTGTATACCTTGACGGTTACGTAACCATTATGGTACGGTCAACCCATGGAAGCTGTTCTGCGGGCGCTGTCGGACGAGAGCCGGCGGACGATGCTGGAGGCGTTGACGGAGGGCCCGGCCACCGCGGGTGAGTTGGCCGCGCTGTTGCCGATTGCACGGCCTGGGGTGTCGCGGCATCTCCGGGTCTTGCGGGAGGCGGGGCTGGTCGAGTTTCGCCAGGAGGCCCAGCGCCGGGTCTACGGTCTTCGCCCCGAAGCGCTCGCCGAGGTCGACGAATGGCTCGGCCGGTATCGGGCCCTGTGGCAGCAGCGGCTAGATGCCCTGCACACGGAGGTGGCCCGGGGAAAGCGCGAACGAAGGAGCGACAAGTGACGAGCATCCTGGGCAGCCTGCGATCGGAGGACGGCAACGGGGTCGTGCGGCTGGAGGACCGGTACGACACCGATATCGACGACCTGTGGGCGGCCCTGACCGATCCCAGACGTCTGGTCCGCTGGTACGGCGAGGTCGAGGGCGACCTCCGCCTGGGCGGTGAGTTGCACGTGCGCATTCCCGACGCGGGCGAACGCACCGGGCGCGTGGACGCGTGCGAGCCCCCGCGGCGGCTGCTGGTCACGATGCACGATCCCGACGCCCGGCCGGGTCAGCCGACCTCCACCGTCATCGAGGCCTGGCTGACCGCCGACGGCGGGCAGACCGTCCTGCTCCTCGAGCATCGGGGCCTGCCCCTGCCTCTGCTCCCCGCCTACGGAGCCGGGGTGCAGATCCACCTCGAGAACCTCGCCGCCCACATCGCCGGGCGTGAGCTGGCAGGCAGCGAGTCGCGCTGGGCAGAGCTGCTTCCCGCCTACGAGGCCTTGGCGAAAGGAGAGGCGACATGAGCCGGATCCTCGGCAGCATGCGCCGCCTCGACGAGAAACGCGGTGCGGTGCGCGTGGAGGATGTCTACGACACCGACATCACCGACCTCTGGTCGGCCATCACCGAGCCTCACCGGCTCGCACGCTGGATCGCCACGGTCGAGGGAGACCTAAGGGTCGGCGGCGCCGTGCAAACGCGCTTCACGAGCACCTGGGAAGGCCCTGGACGCGTCGATGTCTGTGACCCCCCACACCACCTCGTGGTCACGATGGAGCCGGAGACCGAGGACGAGGCTGTGATCGAAGCCGTGCTCACCGCGGAAGGTGAGCGCACGCGGCTGGTCGTCGAGGAGCGTGGGCTGCCGCTCGACGTCCTCTACAAGCACGGCGCCGGATGGCAGGCGCACATCGAGGATCTCGGCCGCTACCTGGCCGGGGGCGAATCGGACTGGAAGGCGCGCTGGCAGGAGCTCACGCCGGCGTATCGATCACTCGTCGTGTGATGCTCGAGCACATGAGCTGAGCCGAGACGGCGCCAGGCGGAGGTCGGGTTCGTACCTGGCCTTTTGGTGTATCTGATTCTCCCTGGAAATCGAGGAAATGGGGGCGGGAGGATTCGAACCTCCGTAGGCTGAGCCAACGGGTTTACAGCCCGTCCCCTTTGGCCACTCGGGTACACCCCCGCGAGCGGCGCCATTGTAACGGCGCCCGCGTCAGTCGATTGTGATCTGCTCGATCCCGGCTTCGCCGGCAGGGAGCTGCGGGTCGAGCTCGTCGAGCGTGTCCACGAGCAGCGTCGCGACGGCGGTCGACTTGACCCAGTTGCGGTCGGTCGGGACGACGTGCCACGGCGCCCACTCGGTCGACGTCTCCGCCAGCGCGTTCTCGTAGGCGGCGATGAACTCGTCGTAGCGCTCGTGGACGTCGAGGTCGGCCTTGCGGAACTTCCAGCGCTTCTCGGGATCCTGGATCCGCTCGCGGAGGCGCTTGGCCTGCTCGTCGCGCGAGACGTTGAGGAAGACCTTGACCAGCGTCGTCCCCTCGTCGGTGAGCATGCGCTCGAACTCCTTGATGTGGTGCGGCCGGCGGCTCCAGACCTCCTTCGGCGCGAGGTCGAGCATGCGGACGGTGACGACGTCCTCGTAGTACGAGCGGTTGAAGATCCCGATCTCGCCGCGGGCCGGGAGCACGGCGTGGATCCGCCAGAGGTAGTCGTGTGCGACCTCGGCGCCGGCCGGCGCCTTGAACGAGACGACGCGGCAGCCCTGCGGGTTCACGCCCTGGAGCACGGCGCGGATCACACCGTCCTTTCCGGCCGCGTCCATCCCCTGGATCACGAGCAGCACGCTGCGGCGCCCCTCCGCGTACAAGCGGGTGTGGAGGGACTCGAGACGCGCGTGCAGCTCGACGAGCCGCTCCTTCGCCTCGGCCTTGTCCACGAGGCCGAGCATGTCCCGCGGATCGCGCTCGGCGATCTTCGGCCTGTGCCCCGGCTCGACGCGGACACGGTCGATCATCGGCGCCGACTCTACTCGGCGACTACGATCCTCGCCGATGGATCGTTTCGACGTCGTCGTCGTCGGTGCCGGCCCTGCCGGATCGACCACCGCGTACCGGCTCGCCAGCGCCGGCAAGAGCGTGCTGCTTCTGGACAAGGCGCGCTTCCCGCGCGACAAGCCGTGCGGCGGCGGGCTGACCGTGCGCGCGGTACGGCAGCTGCCGGTCTCACCCGACCCGGTCGTCGAGCACGTCGTCGACCGGATGGGCTTCCGGCTCCGGTACGGCAGCCGCTTCGAGCGCAAGGGCCGCGAGCCGCTCGTCTACATGACGCAGCGGCGCCTCCTCGACAACTACCTCGTCGAGCAGGCCGTCGCCGCCGGGGCCGAGTTCCGCGACGGCATCAAGGTCGCGGGCGTCCACGCGGACGCGCACGGCACGAGCGTGACGGTCGACGGCGCTCCCGTCGAGGCCGCGGTGCTCGTCGCTGCCGACGGCGTCAACGGGAAGACGCGGAAGGTCCTCGACCTCGGCGGCGAGTACGTGCTCGGCGTCGCGTTCGAGGGCAACGTCCGGAAGGAGCTCGTCGGCAGCCGCTTCGACGGTCTGGCCGAGTTCGAGCTCGGGACGATCCCGGGCGGCTACGCCTGGATCTTCCCCAAGGGCGACCACATCAACGTCGGCGTCGGCGGCTGGGAGAGCGTCGGCCCGACGCTCCGCGGCCACCTCGGCATCCTCTGCCGCGCTCACGGGATGTCCGAGGACTCGGTGTCGGACCTGCGCGGCCACCGGTTGCCGCTGCGGCGCTCCGGATCGGTGGCGGCGCGAGGTCGAGCCCTGCTCGTCGGCGACGCCGCCGGCCTCGTCGACCCGCTCTCAGGAGACGGCATGTACGAGGCGTTCGCGTCTTCCCGGCTCGCGACGGAGTCGATCGTCGACCTGCTCGAGGGCCGCGCGGAGAGCCTCGCCGGCTACAACGAGAAGCTCGCGAACGCTCTCTCGCTCGCGGCTGCGGCGTCGTGGGGCGCGAAGATCGCGTTGGACCGCTATGCCTGGCTGACGTTCAACCTCGGCCGATCTCCGGTGGCCTGGGGCGCGGTCGAGCGGATGCTGAGCGGCGACCTGAAGCACCCCGGCGCCGAACGCGGCGCGGCTCGATACGCGTTGAAGATGATCGAGGGGCTCGCGCGGGCAGCGGGCGATCCCGGCGCCGCCTACCGGGCGGAGGCCAACACCGCTTAACTCCCGCGGCGCGCCTGCCGAGAACTGTCTCGGTGAGCCTCTTCGCCGCTGTCGTCTCGTACACGCTTCCCGACGTCGAGCGGGAGCCCGGCCGGCTGCCCGCAGGCGTCTACCGCGCGCTGCCGTTCGTCGGCGCGGCGCTCGTCGCAGGCTGCCTCGTCGAGTTCGGCCCCACGCTGCACGGATTCTGCGCCTCGGTCTTCTGCCTCGCGCTCGTGATCGTGACCGCGACCGACCTCGAATACCGGCTGATCCCGAACAGGGTCGTCGGCCCTGCGTCCGTGATCGTCCTTGCCGGCATGACCGTGGCCGAGCCGAGCCCGCGCTGGGCGATCGCCGCGTGCGGCGCCTTCCTGTTCCTGCTCGTCTTCAGCCTGATCTCGCCGCAGGGCATGGGGATGGGCGACGTCAAGCTCGCGTTCCTGATGGGCGCCGCGCTCGGCCCGCCCGTGGCCGTCGCGCTCGTGCTCGCGAGCCTGTCGTCGCTGATTCCGTCGATCGTCCTCCTGATCCGCCACGGCCGCGCCGGCCGCAAGGTCGGCTTCCCGTTCGGCCCCTTCCTCGCGCTCGGGTCGGTACTGACGCTGTTCCTCTACGGGGCGCTTTGACCGCGACTCCGCTTGCCCGGCTCAGCACCAGTCGTTCGAGGTCACCCGGACGGGGGACACGGCGGATGGGTGCCGCGTGATCGCCGCATACCGCCTCGGCCGCGCGCACGCGTCGCTCAGCCTGCTCGAGCTGGGCCTGGTCACGGTCGTGCTCGGGATCGCAACGGCCGTCGCGGTGCCCGAGTACCTCGATCTGCGCCAGGGATCGAGAGACGATTCGGCCAGGTCGCGACTGACGCAGGTCACCCAGACGCTCGAGCGCCGGCACGCCTCTGCCGGCACGTACGCGGGCGCGGCGCTTCCGGCCGGCGTCCAGCTCCGCAGCGCCGGGCCGACGACGTTCTGCGTCGAGACGATGGCCGGCAGCGACGTCTGGCACGTCTCGCGCGGCACGAAGCCTGCCTCCGGCGCCTGCGCGCGCTAGCGGCTAGGCCTCGATCAGCTCGGCCAGCCGCGCGTACAGCGTGGGGATCGTCCAGTACGAGGAGTGGCCGCCTTTGCCGAGCAGTACGTCCTCGAGGCGCGGCTCGCCCGGGTGGGCTTGCGGTGGGTTGTTCTCATCCCACCGAGCGGGGACGTCGGCGAACACCGTCCGTCCGACGGGATCGCCCGCCGTGCCGAGGTTGATCCACTGCTCGCGGACGTGCGGGACGAAGCGGCGGACGCTCTCGGGTTGCGTGACCCACGAGTACTGAGAGGGGAACCGCTCCGAGTACAGCTGCCGCAGTGGGCAGCCGAACGTGATCATCGAGACCCGGTCCAGGACCGGGAGCTCGAACCGGTCGACGGGCTGGATCGCCACGTCCGGCACCTCGTACCACTCCGCGTGCTGCACCGGCTCGTCGTACTTCTGGAAGAGCCTGAGGCCGGTGGGCGATCCGCTCGGCAGCGTCACCGCGCGGCTTGTCGCCGACGCCGGCGGCGACGACGACGGTCGCCCCACGCCCACGCGGCGATTCTCCCCGATCTGCGGCGACTGTGAAGCAGTCGCGAGCCGGACACCCGGCTCAGGCGACCTGTGCCAGCGCCAGCTCAGGCGGGAAGCGCCCGAGGATCCAGGAGGTGTCGAGCGGTTCGAGCCGGTACGACCTGCCGCCCACGAGCACGAAGTCGCGGCTCCGCGGATCCATCGGCAGGCGCGCCTCGGCGGGGTACCAGCGGTTGTGGCGGTCGATCAGCTCGTTGACGGCCACGAAGCTCCAGCGGGCGGCGGTCGCGTGCCAACGCCGCTCGAACTCGCCCGCGTCAGCGCAGGCCGAGGCCAGCTCGTGCCACGCCTCGGCGAGGCGCCGCTCGTGGCTCTCGGTCTCGAGCTCGATGTCCCGCAGGCGCCGCATGTAGGGAAGCGGCCCGCCGAGCGAGGCGATGTAGCGGTCGACCGCCGGCCGGAAGTTGCGCAGCCGCCCGTGGAGTGGCTTGCCGCGGAGCGGGCTGCTCTCCAGGTCCAGCTCGAGCAGCGCCTGTTCCGCCTGCTCGCGGGCGGTCGGGTCGCGGAGCCCGTACTCGCCGAGGATCGCCTCGCGGTCCTTCCGGTGCACGGCTCAATTCTTGCGAACGAGCCGGGGTCGCGTCACATGGTCTCGAGCGTCGCCCGCCGCCTGCCCTCGAGCTCGAAGAAGAGGATCATCCCGTACGAGAAGAGTGCCCAAGCGGTGCCGACGGCGAGCTCTTTCCAGACCAGCGTCGAGACGTCCCCGAGCGAGGCGCCGGCAGCGACGTCACGGGCGGCGGCGATGCCGTGCGTAAGCGGCAGGCCGCTGCCGATCGTCGCCATCCAGCCGGGCAGGCGGTCGAGCGGCACGTTCACGCCGCAGAGCAGCAGCATCAGGAAGTAGGCCGGGTTGGCGATCATGAACACGTCGCGAAAGCGCAGCCCGAGCGCGCCCACGGCGAGCCCGAAGGCAGAGCACGTGATCGTGCAGAGGACGACGAGGAACGCGATCGCGGGCACGGCACCGACGGCCGGGCGGTAGTCGAGGAGCGCACTGCTGACGATGAGCCCGAAGATCGAGACGAACACGCCGTTGACGATGTTCGGCAGCGCCCGGCCGAGGAAGATCGCCGCCCTGTTCGCGGGTGTGGCGAGGATCGAGCCGAGCGTCTGCGTCCACCGCTCGCCCCCCACCGTCAGCGCCATGCCGAAGACGGCGCTCATCGCGCAGACCTGGATGCCGTTTCCGATGATGAAGAACGCGTCCGACTGGCTGGCGGCGAACCGGCCCAGGTAGGTGAAGAACAGGATCTGGAAGAGCGGCCCGGCGAGCATCGTCGGGATGTACTGGGCGGGCGCCATCCAGTTGAAGAGCGCGCGGTAGGAGATCAGCCCGCCGATCGTGAAGATCCGCAGCGTGCTCATACGAGCGAGAGCGTCGCGCGCTCCCGGGCGCGCTTCTCGAAGATGTCCATCAGCCACGCCGCGATCACGAAGTAGACGGCGGAGAGCGCGAAGCACATGCCGATCGACGGCCAGACCGGGCCGCCGAACACGGAGTTCCGCACGGCCCGGAAGCCCCACGTCGGTGCGAGCACGAGGCCGATCGCAGACGTCCAGCCGGGCAGGAGCGACAGCGGCACGATCACGCCGGTCGCGAGCCAGACCGGGAACTCGAGCATGTTCGAGAGCGCATTCGCGTTCCGGTAGAGCACGAAGCTCGATGCGATCACGAGCCCGAGCGCACCGAGCCCGAAGATCAGCGACGGGACGGCGACCACGAACTGGAACGGGTGCACGGGGTCGAACGGCAGGCCGAACAGCAGCCGCTCCCACAGCAGCGTGGCGGTCAGCGCGTAGAGCCCGATCGACGCCGAGCCGAGCGTGAGCGGGAAGATGACGAGAAGGAACGGCGGCGGAGCGGCGACGAGCAGCTCGAGCGTTCCCTGCCAGCGCTGCCACGAGATCGCGCCGCCCGAGGCGAAGAGCGTCGTCGACCAGATGCCCATCATCCCGGCCCCGAGCGCCGAGTAGACGACCGTCTTCGGGTTGCTGCCCGAGTTGAAGAGGTAGTACGTCAGCGTCGCGAAGATCAACGGCTCGATCACCGACGTGAAGACGAACAGGCCCGAGCGCGTCATCTCCTTGACGCGGAAGGTGAAGCCGACGCGGACGATCCGGGCGACGGACACCGGTCTCATGCCGTCTCCAGGGTCCCGAGGCGCCGGCTCTGCGACTCGAGCCCGCGCAGGAGCCCGTAGCCGAGGACGCCGTAGACGACGCCGATCAGCGCCTCCTTGCCGACGAGGCCCGCGACGTCCGAGAGCGACTGGCCGGCGGCGAGATCGCGCGCGGCCTCGATGCCGTGCGTGAGCGGCAGCCCCGCGGAGATCGTCTCATCCAGCCCGGCAGCTCCGACAGCGCCACGTTGACCCCGCAGAAGACGAGCAGGAGGCCGAACACGATGTTGTTCAGCGTCGCCGTCTCGCGGACGCGGAGACCGAGCGCTGCGCTGACGAGACCGAGGCTCGTGCAGGAGGCCGACGTGACGGCGATCACGAGCACGAGCGCTCGCGATCGACCCTGCCGGCACGTGGATCCCGACGATCGCGCCTCCGACGGCGAACGCGAACACGGACACGAAGATCCCGTTTCCGATCACCGGCAGCGAGCGGCCGAGGAACAGCGGCAGCCGCCCGGCCGGCGTCGCGAGGATGTACCCGAGCGTGCTGCTGGTAGCGCTCGCCCGCAATCGTGTTGCTCATCGCGAAGATGCACGGGATCGCGCAGTACTGGAGCGCGTTGCCGATCACGTAGAAGCTGTCCGACTGCACGCCGGCCGAGCGGCCGATGTAGACGAAGAGCAGGATCTGGAAGATCGGCGCCACGAGGAAGGTCGGGATGAAGATCCACGGCGAGAGCCAGCCGAACAGCGCGCGGTAGCTCATCAGCCCGCCGACGAAGAAGATACGCGTGCCGTTCACGTCAGCGCGAGCGTCGCCCGGCGGCGCGCCGAGTCGAGCAGCCGTCCGACGATCGACGACGCCGATCGCCGTGTAGACCGCTCCGAGCAGGGCGCACATCCCGAGGTCCTGGCAGCGCCGGCCCGCCGAGCGCGGCCTCGCGGATCGCACGCATGCCCCAGGTCGGCGCGAGGATCCACGAGATCGGCAGCACCCAGCCGGGGAAGAGCGACAGCGGCACGAGGAACCCGCAGATCAGCCAGACCGGGTACTCGAGCAGGTTCCCGAGCGCCCAGGCGGTCCGGTAGCGCACGAACGTGACTGCGAGCAGGAAGCCGCACATCCCGACCGCAACGATCGTCACCACGACTGCGACGCAGAAGACGAACAGGTGCTCGATGTGCAGTGCGATCCCGAACACGAGCCGGCCCCAGAGCAGCGTCGCGGCCATCGAGTAGATCCCGATCGTCGACATCGCGAGCGTGACCGGGAGCATCACGAGCGAGAAGTGCGCCGGAGCGGCGACGAGCAGCTCGAGCGTGCCGTGCCAGCGCTCACGCTGCAGCGCGCCGCCCGCCGCCGTGCTCGTCGCCGACCAGATCCCCATCACCGAGGCGCCCAGCGACGCGTAGAGCAGCGCGTGCGGGCTGCCCTCGCGGTACATGAAGAACGCGACGGTCGCGAAGAACAGCGGGTAGACGACACCGAGCACGCTGTTGAACGACGAGCGAGACAGCATCTTGAAGTGCAGCAGCCAGCCGACGAAGAGCGAGCCGCGCCGATCTCACGCCGTCTCCACGAGCGCCACGTACGCGTCCTCGAGCGTCGGCTCGCGGGCCGCGACACGGCCGACGGTGGTGCCGTCGAGCATCGCGAGCAGCTCTGCGTGAGCTCGAGCCCCTTTGCCGACTGCACGAGCAGAACCTGCGCCTGCTCGCGCTCCTCGATCGAGAGCGAGGTGACCCCCGGGGCGCGCCGCACCCGCTCGATCGTCGTCCTCCGAGATGCCGAACGTCTCGATCTCGACCACGGTCCGGTCGGCGACGATCGACTTCAGGTCGCTCGGCGTCCCCTCGGCGACGACCTGCCCCTTGTTGATGACGGCGATCCGGTTGCAGAGGCTGTCCGCCTCGAACATGTAGTGCGTCGTCAGGAGCACGGTCTTGCCCGACTCCGTGAGGGCGGCGATCGTCGCGCGCAGGTCGCGGGCGCCGACGGGGTCGACGCCGATCGTCGGCTCGTCGAGGAAGACGACCGGCGGATCGTGCAGGAGTCCGCGCGCGATGTGCAGGCGCTGCCGCATGCCCCGGGAGTAGCCCTCGACGCGCTCCTTCTCACGGCCCTTCAGACCGACGAGGTCGAGCAGGAACTCGATGCGCTGCTTCTGCTCGCGCGGCGGGACCGCGTAGAGCTCGGCGAAGTAGCGCAGGTTGTCGAGGCCGGAGAGCCGCTCGTACAGCCCGCGCTCGCCGCCGAAGACGTAGCCGATCCGCTTGCGGACCTCGCGCGCGTCCTTGACGACGTCGAGGCCGAGCACCCGCGCCGTTCCCGAGGTCGGGATCAGCAGCGTGATCAGCATCTTGATCGTCGTGGTCTTGCCCGCGCCGTTCGGACCGAGCAGGCCGAAGAGCTCACCCTCGGCGATCTCGAACGAGACGCCGCGGACGGCTTCGATGTCGATGCTCTTGCGGCGGAAGACCCCTGTGGAGGTTCGATACGTGCGTCGAAGGTCTCGAACCTCGACGACCGGCGTCACTCGTCCTCTCCGGGGACTTGCTGGGCGTCGAGCTGCTCCGCCACGAGCATCAGCCGCCGCAGGAGGTTGTTGAGCTCGTCCTTCTCCTTTGCGCTCAGCGCCGACGCGATCAGGCCTTCCTTGGCGGCCTGGGCCGCCGTCGACTCGTGGTACGCCTGGATCCCGGCCTCCGTCAGCTCCACCTGGATCCCGCGCCGGTCGGTCGGGTCGGGCAAGCGGCGGATCAGTCCCGCCTTCTCGAGGTTGTCGAGCCGGTTCGTCATGGCTCCGCTCGAGAGCTCGGCGTGGACGGCGAGGTAGCCGGGCGAGCGCTGGAGGCCGGGGGAGCGGCGGAGCAGGCCGAGCACCTTCCACTCGCCCCACGTGAGCGAGCGCTCGTTCAGCGTCTCGTCCATCATCCGCTTGATCCGCCGGCTGAGCCCGTTGATGCGGTCGACGATCCCCTCGACCGTGAGATCGAGCTCGGGCAGCTCGTCGCGGATCGACTCGAGGAAGCGATCCACGTGATCCCGCTGAACGTCGGTCGTCCTCGCCATACCGTCACCATTCTTTCACATCAAATAGCTTGACGTCAAGACGTATCTGCTGCTAGTATCTTGATATCGAAATATCTCAGGTCGAGAGATTGGAGGCGCATGTTCCGACTCGACGTCCACAGTCACAGGCTCCTGGCCCAGGATCGCATCGACTCGCTTCCGCGGCCGGCTCGCGCGATCGCCCCGTCTCCCATCCCCAGGGGCAACGTGAAGGGGCGGGATTCCTCCCGCCCCTTCACGGCGCGCCTTGCGTCGCGGGCCTAGACCCGGTGCAGCTTGTTCGTGACGATCACGTTGTCCACGTACTCGTCGGGGGTCAACCCCGGGGCCGTCGTGAACGGGCGCGTGATCCGGATGCGGACCTCGTGGAAGGTCTGCCCCGCGTTCTTGACGACTCCGAACAGGTGCGCCCGGACAGTTCCGCCCGCAGGGCAGCCGGCGAAGTCGTGAGAGGCGATCAAGACGTTGTCGACCAGCAGCTCGAACTTCCCGCAGGACGCGTTTGCGAGCCCGCCCGTGTCGTGGGCCGCAATGTCGGCCGAGATGCCGTAGGGCTGGCCGTAGAAGGTCTGGTAGATGCCGCCCCCTTCGTACAAACCGGTGAACACCGCGTCGCCGGCGTTGACATGCGCGGCGTCGCTCGCCCCGAATCCCGTGGTGTCGAAGAGCTGGACGTTGCCGCCGTTGATCGTCCCGTTCGCCGTCGTGAACGTCGTCCACGACGAGAGCGTGCCGGTCTGGAAGTCCCCGTTCGCGATCAGGCTCGGTCCATTCGCCGAGGCGATTCCCGCCGCGGCGAGGGCGAACGCTGCTCCTGCGGCCACGAGCACCAACTTCCGTCGAATCATCATGCCTCCATCTGTCGCTCTCGATCTGCTGCGCAGACGTTCTCGCCGACCGACGATACACCTGCTTGTGGCGCGTGGCACGACTGCGGCTCGCCCTCGCAGCAACCCAGCTTGAACCGGCAGCGTGGGCACTGCCAGGTGCCGTGCACCCACCGCATGTCGGCCCCGCAACGCCAGCACGACTCGATCTGGGTCACGACACGAATGTAGGAAGAGGGCCGGATGCTCCCTGCTACACTCGACCGGCGAGGCGGCGTAGCTCAGTTGGTTAGAGCAGCGGAATCATAATCCGCGTGTCGTAGGTTCGAGTCCTACCGCCGCTATCGTCCCCTGGTCGAGTCGGAGAGAGATGGCAACCGGAGTCAGAGTCGCAATCACGCTCGCTTGCACGGACTGCAAGCGCCGCAACTACCAGACGCAGAAGTCCAAGCGGAACACGCCGGACCGCGTCGAGTTCAACAAGTACTGCCGCTGGTGCGGCAAGCACACGCTGCATCGCGAGACGAGGTAGGCGGTGGCACGGCAGACGAGGGCAGAGCGGCGCGCACGACGTCAGCAGCAGGGCGAGCCGGCACTCGCAGGCGCGGGAGGCGGCGGCGGTGCAGGCGACAAGCCGCCGGTCAGCATCGCTCCAGAGCCGCCGCCCTCACGGCCGGAGCGCGGCAAGCCGGCCCCCGGCAAGCCCGCAGTCCCCGCCGAGACCGGAGCCTTCAAGTTCTTTACGCGCACCTGGCGGTTCCTCGGCGAGTCCTGGGGCGAGCTCCGCAAGACCGAGTGGCCGAGCCAGAGTCACGTCATCCAGGGCACGGTCGTCGTGCTGATGGCCTGCATCATCATGGGCACCTTCATCTGGGTCTGCGACATCGCGTGGAAGCACCTGGTGCAGGACCTTCTCATCAAGTAGGCGGGAGACGAGAGCAAACATGTTTCGCTGGTATGTGATCAACACGTACTCCGGGCACGAGAACAAGGTCAAGGCCAATCTCGAGCACCGGATCGACTCGATGGGGCAGCGGCTCCGCTTTCGCCGCGTCGTCGTCCCGACCGAGCAGGTGATCGAGACCAAGGACGGCCAGAAGGTGCAGATCGAGAAGCGGATCCTGCCGGGCTACGTTCTCGTGAACATGGACCTGAACGACGACAGCTGGGCCGTCGTCCGCAACACGCCCGGCGTCACAGGGTTCGCAGGTCCCGGAGGCAAGCCGGTCCCGCTCGCGCAGTCCGACGTCGACCGGCTCCTGCACACCGGTGCCTCGGCGGGCGACCGCCCGCGCGCGCAGGTCGAGTTCACGCTCGGCGAGTCGGTCAAGGTAACCTCAGGGCCGCTCTCCGATTTCGACGGCGAGATCGTCGAGGTCAACCCGGAGCAGCAGAAGCTGAAGGTACTCGTCGACATCTTCGAGCGCCAGGTGCCCGTGGAGCTCGGATTCGACCAGGTCAAGAAGATCGACTGAGGTTTGCCATGGCCAAGAAGGTTCTGACACTCATCAAGCTGCAGATTCCCGGCGGGCAGGCCAACCCGGCGCCGCCGGTCGGCCCTGCGCTGGGCCAGCACGGGGTCAACATCATGGAGTTCTGCAAGGCGTTCAACGCGCAGACGCAGGCCGAGAACGGTCGCATCATCCCGGTCGAGATCACGGTCTTCGAGGATCGCTCCTTCACGTTCATCACGAAGACGCCGCCCGCGGCCGTGCTGATCAAGGAGGCGCTGAACCTGGAGAAGGGCTCGGGAGAGCCGAACCGCGAGAAGGTCGGCCGCCTGAGCCAGGCACAGCTCCGAAACATCGCCGAGACGAAGATGGAGGACCTGAACGCGCGCGACGTCGAACAGGCGATGAAGGTCATCGCCGGAACGGCGCGCTCGATGGGAGTGGAGGTGGCTCCGTAATGGCGCAGCACGGCAAGACCTACCGCGAGGCACGCTCCCGCATCGACCGCGAGCACGCCTACCTGCCCGTCGAGGCGGTCAAGCTGCTCAAGGACCTCCCCGGCAAGAAGTTCGACGAGACGGTCGAGGTGCACTTCAGGCTGGGGCTGAACGTCCGTCACGCCGACCAGCAGCTGCGCGGGACGCTGATGCTCCCGAACGGCACCGGCCGCGAGCAGCGCGTCGCCGTGTTCGCCGAGGGCGAGAAGGCGAAGGAGGCCGAGGAGGCCGGCGCGGACGTCGTCGGTGCGGCCGATCTCGCGACCAAGATCGAGGGCGGTTTCGACGACTTCGACGTCGCGATCGCGACGCCCGACATGATGGGCACGGTCGGGAAGCTCGGCCGTATCCTCGGCCCGCGCGGCAAGATGCCGAACCCGAAGACCGGCACGGTCACCTTCGACGTCGGCAGGGCCGTGCGCGAGGCCAAGGCGGGCAAGCTCGAGTACCGCACCGACCGCGGCGCCAACGTGCACCTGGCGATCGGGAAGAAGAGCTTCGGCGAGCGGCAGTTGCTCGAGAACTACGCCGCGGTCGTGGACGAGATCGTCCGCGCCAAGCCGTCCGCGGCCAAGGGCCGCTACATCCGCTCGATCACGCTGACGACGGCCATGGGCCCGGGCGTGCACGTCGACCCGTCGCGGACGCGGGACATCGTCGAGGACCTCCAGGAGGAAGTCGCGGCAAGCTAGGCTTTTTCGAGATCCCGTTCGCCGAAGACAGCTGGCAGCCGCGAGGTAGAAGCCCAGCCGAGGCGGTACGAGCAAGACGACCGTCTTCTCCGTGCCCGCCTCCGTGCGGGCGTTTTCGTTCGAAGGACCAAGGAGACGTATGCAGAGACCGGAGAAAGAGCAGATCGTCGCGGAGCTGACCGAGCGCCTGCGCTCGTCGGACACGCTGATCGTCGCCGACTACCGCGGCCTGAGCGTGAAGGAGGTCGACGAGCTGCGCACGAAGCTGATCGAGCACGGCGCCGGCTTCACCGTCGTCAAGAACTCGCTGACGCGCCGCGCGGCCGAGGCCGCCGGAGCCGACGCGCTGATGGCGCTGCTCGACGGTCCGACCGCGATCGCGTTCCTCGAGGCGGACGGCGACCCGGTCGCCGTCGCCAAGGCGCTCGCCGACTCGGCCCGCACGACGAAGGTCCTCGCCGTCCGCGGCGGCCTGATGCAGGGCCGCACGATCACGGCCGAGGACGTCGAGGAGCTCGCGAAGCTGCCGCCGGTCGATGTCCTGCGCGGACAGGTGCTCGGCGCCGTGGCGTCACCGCTGTACACGATCGTCGGCCTGTTCACTGCCCCGCTGCGCGAGCTGCACGGCCTGATCGAGGCCCGCATCGAGCAGCTCGGCGGAGAGGTCGAGGCCGAAGAGACACCCGCAGAACCCGAGGCAGCGGCAGAGCCCGAGGCGGCCGCAGAACCCGAGCCAGCGGCAGAGTCTGAGCCAGCGGCAGAGCCCGAAGCAGCGGCGGAGTCCGAGCCAGCAGCAGAGCTCGAGGCAGAGGCTGCCGAGGAGCCGGTTGCCGAGGCGACGTCGGAAGAGAGCGAACCAGAGTCGGCGGCTCCTGAAGCGGCCGAGGAAGAGAAGGAGGAGTGATGGCTGCAAGTGGAGTCGACAAGGTGTTCGACGACCTGGGCAAGATGACCGTGCTCGAGCTCGTCGAGCTGAAGAAGAAGATCGAGGACGAGTGGGGCATCACGGCCGCAGCGCCGGTCGCCGTGGCCGCGGCGCCGGGTGCCGCCGCCGGCGGAGGTGACGGTGCCGCCGCCGAGGAGCAGACCGCCTTCGACGTCGTGCTCACCGGAGCCGGCGACAAGAAGATCCAGGTGATCAAGGTCGTCCGCGCGGTAACGGGTCTCGGTCTCAAGGAGGCCAAGGACCTGGTCGACAGCGCGCCCAACCCCGTCAAGGAGGGCGTCGCGAAGGACGAGGCCGACTCGGTCAAGGCCCAGCTCGAGGAAGCCGGAGCCTCCGTCGAGCTCAAGTAGCCGGGCAACAACTTGCTGCAAGACCGGGAGGGGCCCCCAACGGCCCCTCCCGCCGTTTTTTCTACGCGTAGCCCCTGCAGCGCGACCTCCGAGTTGAAGTCGATTCCGGCTGCGATCATCATGGTCGAGTGAGGAAGCGACTCAGGCGCTCCGTGGAGCCACCGCTGCTCCCCGGCGGGGCGCGTCACGTTCCGGAGGGCGCTTCCGAGCAGGCCCCGAGTCCCGAACCAGAGACGCTTCGTCGTCGCCTGTCTCGGCTCGTGTTTCGCCGTGTTGGCGGCGGTGCTGGCGCTGAATGTCGTCATCGATCCGTTTGCGATCGCGGGCTCGGGGATCGTGCCGACCGCGGTCGAGTCGGACAGGTCGATCAAGCTGACGTTGCTCGAGGACTTGAAGCGTGGCCCGGAGACGCTGATTCTCGGCAGTTCGCGCTCACGGCAGGCGGAGCCGGCGTTTCTGCGAAAGCTGACCGGGCGGACAGGGTTCAACGCGGGCGTGACGGGCGGCACGTCGGCGGACGAGTATGTGTTCGTTCGTTACGCGGCCGACCTGTTCGCGCATCAGAAGCGCCGGTACCTCTGGTTCGTCGATGTCGGCCTGGCCGGTGGCGGCGTCAACTCGCAACTCGCGCACGATCGGCGGGCTCGCCGCTATCTGCCGGGCGGTGCGGGCTTCGGTCTCGGGGACGTCAAGACGTATCTGAGTACCGATGCGACGAAGGCGTCGTGGCGGGTGTTCAGGAAGTGCGTGCTTGCGACCTGCCATTCGCATATCCGCTTCCATGCGGACGGGTCGCTGACGAACCAGTCGCTGCGGTATCTGCCGGAGCACGCCGCGTCTCTGCGGAAGGCGGTCGCGAAGCTCGTGGCAGCCGTGCGCGCTCATCACCAGACGCTCGCCCAGGCGCGAGCCGACCTCACGCAGCCGCATCGCTTCTTCTACTTCGAGCGGGCGCTCGCGTTCATGAACGCGCGAGGCGAGGTGCCGGTGATCGTGCTCAACCCTGTCTATCCGAGTGTGTTCGCCGAGCTGGAGAAGTACGGCTTTGCCGGCCGCCGGGCCTCGCTCGAGAAGATCGCGGAGCTCCACAAGCGCTACCGGTTCGTGTTCGTCGATGCGCAGGACATCCGCACCTGGGGCGGAACGGCGACGCGACTGGTCGAACGCGACGCACATCAACCGGGCAAACATGCGCCGGCTGCTCCGCTACGTCGCTGCCCACTCGGCCGGCGCACTGCGCTAGACCGCCGCGCGGTGCTGTTCAACAGCTACATCTTCCTGTTCGGCTTCCTGCCGTGCGTGCTGGCGGGCTGGTGGGCGCTTGCGCGCCGAAGCCGCTGCGGCTCGCGTTCCTCGACCGGCGCGTCGTGGTTGTTCTACGCGTGGTGGGACTGGCGCTACCTGCCGGTGCTGATCCTGGCGACGTCGGTCGACTACGTCGCCGGCCTGCTGGATCGCTCCGCACGGACGACGAGCGGCGCGCGACGGGCGCTGCTGGTCGGCGTCGCTGACGACGAACGTCGGCATCCTCGCCTACTTCAAGTACGCCGGGTTCTTCGTCGACATCCTGAACGGGATCGGCAGCGGCCTCGGCGCTGCCGCCGGACATCGCCGACGCTGCACATCGTGCTGCCGATCGGGATCTCGCTTCTACACGTTCAACTCGATGTCGTACACGATCGACGTCTACCGGCGGCGGATCGCGCCGACCCGCAACGTGCTCGAGTACGCGACGTTCGTCGCGCTGTTCCCGCACCTGATCGCCGGGCCGATCGTGCGCTTCACCGACCTCGCCGGCCAGCTGCGGCGGCTGACGCCGCGGCTCACCTCGCGTCACGCGGCGTCGGGGTCTTCTTCCTCTCCTGCGGCCTGGTCAAGAAGCTCCTGATCGCCGACCAGCTCCACCCCTACGTCGAGCCGGCTCTACGCGAGCCACGCGCAGCTCGGCGTGCTCACCGGCTGGGCGGCGGCGGTCGGCTACTCACTCCAGCTCTACTTCGACTTCTCCGGCTACTCCGACATGGCCGTCGGGCTCGCGCTGGCTGCTCGGCTTCCGCTTCCCGCAGAACTTCAACTCGCCGTACAAGGCAGAGAACATCTCCGACTTCTGGCGCCGCTGGCACATGAGCCTCTCGACGCTGGTTTCGCGACTACCTGTTCATCCCGCTCGGCGGCTCACGCCGCGGTGCCCGCCGGACCGTCCTGCAACCTGTTCGTCGTCGATGTTCCTCGCCGGCCTCTGGCACGGCGCCGCCTGGACATTCGTCGTCTGGGGCCTCGTCCACGGCGTCTTCCTCGCCGGCCACGCGATCCTGCGCAAGGCCGGCCTGACGCCACCATGGCGTGTGGCTCAACCGCACACTCACCTTCCTGCTCGTCTGTCGCGGCCTTCGTCATCTTCCGCTCACCCAGCCTCCCCGTCGCCGGCGACATCCTCTCCTCGATGGTCGGCCTCAACGGGCTCGACTCGTCGGCGCGCTGAGCGCGCTGCTGCCGGTCCGCTTCGCCTGCTCTCCTCGCCGCGCTGCTCGTCTTCGTCAACGTCGCCCCGAACACCTGGCAAATCCGCATCAAGCCGCGGGTCTGGTACGGGATGGCCACCGGCATCGCGGCCGCGGTCGCTATCATGACGATCTCCCAGCCGCACCCGTTCATCTACTTCCAGTTTTGAGCGGGGAAGGAAGACGCTCCAAAAGCCGTTCTTGCCTAAGGTAGGGTGCTTCCGCTAGTCTTGCGGGTTGCGCCGACCTCCGGCCGTTTCGCCTGCCATCTCCACCATTTCTCTTAACGGAGGCTGTTTCATTTGACCAGCAGGGTAGCTGCGCCTCGCGCGCGCCAGGGTTTCTCGCGGCTGAACCACGTACTCGATCTACCGAACCTCATCGACATCCAGAAGGCCTCGTTCGACTGGTTCCTCGAGGAAGGCCTCCGGGAGACGATCGACGACATCTCGCCGATCGAGGACTACACCGGCACGCTTGCGGTGGAGTTCGGTGACTACGAGTTCGGTCAGCCGCAGTTTTCGATCAAGGAGTGCAGAGAGAAGGACCTGACCTATCAGGTTCCGCTCTCGATGACGGTCCGCTTCGTGAACAAGGACACGGGCGAGATCCGCGAGCAGCGGGTCTTCATGGGCGACTTCCCCATGATGACCGACCAGGGCACGTTCATCATCAACGGGACCGAGCGTGTGATCGTCACACAGCTCGTTCGCTCGCCGGGCGCCTATCTGATGGAGCCGAAGGACCCGACGAAGCAGGTCTTCACCGCCAACCTGATGCCGTCTCGCGGCTCGTGGCTCGAGCTCGAGATCGACAAGAAGGGCGTCGTGTACGCCCGCATCGACCGCAAGCGCAAGCTCCCGATCACGACGCTCCTGCGGGCGCTGCCGGCCGAGGACCCCTCGACTGGCTACCAGCTCGACACGTCCACGAACGAGGCGATCCTCGCCCTGTTCGACAACTCGTTCTTCATCGTCAACACGCTCGAGAAGGACCCCTCGACCCGCGAGGAAGAGGCCCTGATCGAGGTGTTCAAGAAGCAGCGCCCGGGCGAGCCTCCGACGCTCGACAACGCCCGCAACCTGCTCCGCTCCCTGTTCTTCGACCCCAAGCGCTACGACCTGACCAAGGTCGGCCGCTACAAGCTGAACCAGCGCCTCGGCGTCAATGTCCCCGACGACACGCGCGTCCTGACGACCGAGGACATCCTCGCCCTCGTCAGGCGGCTGATCGCGCTCCCGACGAACCTGGGCGTCGATCCCGAGTCGAAGGACTTCGCCGCCGACGCGATTGCGCTCTCGCGCGATCCGATCCGGACCGAGCTCGACGAGTACGAGGACTTCGGCAACCGGAGGCTGCGCACGGTCGGCGAGCTGATCCAGGAGGCGTTCCGCGTCGGCCTGTATCGCATGGAGCGCGTCGTCCGCGAGCGGATGACGACCGAGGACGTCGACGCGATCACGCCGCAGACGATCATCAACATCCGGCCGGTCGTGGCCGCGCTCAAGGAGTTCTTCGGCTCCTCGCAGCTCTCGCAGTTCATGGACCAGACCAACTCGCTGGCCGGGCTCACGCACCGGCGCCGTCTGTCGGCGCTCGGTGCCGGCGGGCTGACCCGCGAGCGCGCGCCGATCGAGGTGCGCGACGTCCACGTGACCCACTACGGGCGCATGTGCCCGATCGAGACGCCGGAAGGCCCGAACATCGGCCTGATCGGCTCGCTCGCGTCGTACGCGACCGTCTCCGAGTTCGGCTTCATCCAGACGCCGTACCGGAAGGTCGCAGGCGGCAAGGTGTCGGACGAGATCGTCTACCTCGACGCAGCGGAGGAGACGCAGTACACGATCGCGCAGGCCTCCGAGCGCTTCGACGCCAAGACCGGCAAGTTCATCCAGGGGCAGGTTCTGTGCCGCTCGAAGGACGGCGAGGCGGTCATGGTCGACGCTCGTAACGTGGAGTTCATGGATGTCTCCCCGGCGCAGATCGTGTCCGTCGCGACCGCGCTGATCCCGTTCCTCGAGCACAACGACGCGAACCGCGCACTGATGGGCTCGAACATGCAGCGCCAGGCTGTGCCGCTCCTGATCACGGATCCGCCGCTCGTCGGAACCGGCCTCGAGTACCGGGCCGCGGTCGACACCGGCGACGTCGTGATCGCGAGCAGGCCGGGCACCGTCGCCGACGTCGACGCGGAGCGGATCGTGGTCGAAGGCCGCGACGGCGATCGCGACGCCTACGAACTGGTCAAGTTCATGCGCTCGAACCAGGGCACGCTCATCCACCAGCGGCCGGTCGTGAAGCTCGGCGACAAGGTCAAGGAGGGCGACGTCCTCGCGGACGGCTCCTCGACGCACCACGGCGAGCTGGCGCTCGGCAAGAACATGCTCGTCGCCTTCATGCCATGGGAGGGCTACAACTTCGAGGACGCGATCGTCATCTCGGAACGGCTCGTCAAGGAGGACATGCTGTCCTCGATCCACATCCACGAGTACGAGATCGACGCGCGCTCGACGAAGCTCGGCGACGAGGAGATCACGCGTGACATCCCGAACCGGTCCGAGGAGTCGCTGAAGGATCTCGACGAGCGCGGCGTCGTCCGCATCGGCGCCGAGGTCGGCTCGGGCGACCTGCTGGTCGGCAAGGTGACGCCGAAGGGCGAGACCGAGCTGACCGCCGAGGAGAAGCTGATCCGCGCGATCTTCAAGGAGAAGGCGCGCGAGGTCCGCGACACCTCGCTCAAGGTCCCGCACGGCGAGGGTGGCAAGGTGATCGACGTGAAGACGTTCTCCCGCGACGCGGGCGACGACCTGCCACCGGGCGTGAACGAGTTGGTCCGCGTCTACGTGGCGAAGAAGCGCAAGATCGCCGAGGGCGACAAGCTCGCGGGCCGTCACGGCAACAAGGGCGTGATCTCCAAGATCGTGCCCGCCGAGGACATGCCGTTCCTCGAGGACGGCACCCACGTGGACGTCGTGCTCAACCCGCTCGGCGTGCCGAGCCGGATGAACATCGGCCAGATCCTGGAGACGCATCTCGGCTGGGCCGCCGCCCACGGTGTGTTCGGCGAGAACGGCTCCCCTGCCGGCGAGCCCACGCCCGTCGCGACGGCGGTGTTCGACGGCGCCACGCCGGAGGACGTCGACAACGCGCTGATCACGTGGACGAAGCAGAACCCCGACTCGCCGATCAAGATGAACGTCGACGAGTCCCGACCGCCGGGGCGGCGCTGCTCCGGCAAGGTGCGGCTCTTCGACGGCCGCACCGGCGAGCCCTTCGAGTCGAAGGTCACCGTCGGCTACATGTACATCCTCAAGCTGCTCCACCTGGTCGACGACAAGATCCACGCGCGCTCGACCGGCCCGTACTCGCTCGTCACCCAGCAGCCGCTGGGCGGCAAGGCGCAGTTCGGCGGCCAGCGCTTCGGCGAGATGGAGGTGTGGGCGCTCGAGGCCTACGGCGCGGCGTACACCCTGCAGGAGATGCTCACGATCAAGTCCGACGACACGGTCGGGCGGGTCAAGGCCTACGAGGCGATCGTCAAGGGCGAGAACATCGCCGAGCCGTCGATCCCCGAGTCCTTCAAGGTGCTGCTCAAGGAGATGCAGTCCCTTTCGCTGGACGTCCACGTCCAGAGCGAGGAGGGCCACGAGGTCGAGGTGCGCGAGGAGGAGGACGAGCTGCTTCGCGCGGCCGAGGAGCTCGGCATCGACCTGTCGCCCGGCTCCCTCCGCGCGGCTGCTCGTGAGCCGACGGCGGAGGAGGTCGAGGAAGGAGCCGAGCGCGTCGACGAGTCCGGCGAGCTTTCGCTTCCCGCCGACGAGGTGCTGAGCGAGCTCGACGTGGAGCTCCCTCCGGACACCGAGGACGCCGTGGCAGAAGGAGATGCAGAGCCGCTGGAGCTCGACCTGGCCGATGTGGAAAGCGAGGAGTGACGCTTGGCTAGCTGTAGACCGAGGCCGGCTGTGAACCGAGTGACGACTGACGGAAAGAGGGCGCGACTTACGTGACACAGATCGACATCAACGAGTTCGACGCGATCCGCATCGGTCTCGCGTCGGCGAAGCAGATCCGGGACTGGTCGCACGGCGAGGTGACGAAGCCGGAGACGATCAACTACCGCACGCTCAAGCC
Organism: uncultured Actinomycetes bacterium; assembly: GCA_963765295.1. Taxonomy (GTDB): domain Bacteria; phylum Actinomycetota; class Thermoleophilia; order Gaiellales; family Gaiellaceae; genus PALSA-612. Next base: position 329,679 of record CAVXVO010000004.1, on the reverse strand, counting down.
CGAGCGTGACGGGCTCTTCTGCGAGCGCATCTTCGGTCCGACGAAGGACTGGGAGTGCTACTGCGGCAAGTACAAGCGCGTCCGCTACAAGGGCATCATCTGCGAGCGCTGCGGCGTCGAGGTGACGCGGCAGAAGGTGCGCCGCGAGCGGATGGGTCACATCGACCTGGCCGCGCCCGTGTCGCACATCTGGTTCTTCAAGGGCGTCCCGAGCCGGATCGGCTACCTGCTCGACATCGCTCCGCGCGAGCTCGAGAAGGTGCTGTACTTCGCCGCCTCGATCGTCACCTACGTGGACAAGGAGGCGAGGCAGAAGGATCTCGCCGACCTCGAGGACAAGGTCAGCGCCGAGTACGAGCAGACGGTCGTCGACCGCGACGAGCAGCTCGCCACGCTCGAGGAGCGGCTCGGCCGCAGGCGCGACTACCTGGCCAAGGGCAAGGAGAAGAACTTCGACGAGGACGACGAGTTCTGGACCCGCGGGCTGAACAACTGGGCGGAGGAGCAGATGATGCCCCCGCTTACCGACGTCCGCGACCTGGTCGGCGGCATGTTCGCCGAGCTGGCGCCGAAGGTCTCGACCGAGGACGCGAAGAAGATCCGCGAGCTCGTCCGCAACTCGGCGATCCGCGACGACCGCCGGCTGACGCCGCGCGAGCTCGAGGCAGTCGCACAGACGGCGATCGAGATCCGCGACGCGCTCGCCCCGCTCCGCAAGGAGCTCGCCAAGGCGACCGGCTCCAAGAAGGGCGCGATCACGAAGCACCTGAACCGCGTTCTCGACGGGCTGCTGCAGGGGGCGGAGCTGAACGAGGAGGACGCCGCGCTCGTCACCGGCGTCGACCCGAAGCGTCTCGAGACGACTCGCGGGCTCGGCAAGGGCCTGCTCAGCGAGCTCGTCGGTCAGATCGACGGAGAGAGCGACGACGCAGTTCGCGAGCTCGCGAACGACCTCTGCCTGCGCACGGACGGCCGGATCCAGAAGGAGGATCTCGACGCCGTCATCGCCTGGCTGATGAAGGCGCGCGAGATGTACCAGGACATCGAGCAGCGGCGCGAGGACGCCCGCGAAGCGGCTGTGGAGGCCCGCAACCGGCTCGAGCAGACCTGGCTCCTGTTCAAGGACCTCGACCCGAAGATGGTCGTCAACGACGAGCAGATCTTCCGCGAGATGAAGGACCGCTTCGGTTCGCCGTACGGCTTCGGCGTCTACTTCCGGGGCGGGATGGGTGCGGAGGCGATCCGCGACCTGCTGCGCGACCTCGACCTGGTCGCGGAGGCCGCGTCGCTTCGCGAGACGATTCGGACGTCGAAGGGGCAGAAGCAGGCCCGCGGGATCAAGCGGCTGAAGGTCGTCAACGCCTTCATCAAGTCGGAGAACAAGCCCGAGTGGATGGTGCTCGAGGCCGTGCCCGTGATTCCGCCGGAGCTGCGCCCGATGGTCCAGCTCGACGGCGGCCGTTTCGCGACGAGCGACCTCAACGACCTCTACCGCCGCGTCATCAACCGGAACAACCGCCTCAAGCGGCTGCTCGACCTGGGCGCGCCGGAGATCATCGTCAACAACGAGAAGCGCATGCTGCAGGAGGCCGTCGACGCGCTGTTCGACAACGGCCGCCGCGGCCGCGCGGTCACCGGCCCGGGCAACCGGCCGCTGAAGTCGCTGTCCGACATGCTCAAGGGCAAGCAGGGCCGGTTCCGCCAGAACCTGCTCGGCAAGCGCGTCGACTACTCGGGCCGCTCCGTGATCGTGGCCGGCCCGCATCTGCGGCTGCACCAGTGCGGCCTGCCGAAGCTGATGGCGCTCGAGCTGTTCAAGCCGTTCATCATGAGCCGGCTCGTCGAGCGGAAGATCGTCCAGAACATCAAGGCGGCGAAGAAGTACGTCGACTCGATGGAGCCCGAGGTCTGGGACATCCTCGAAGAGGTGATCTCCGAGCACCCCGTGATGCTGAACCGGGCGCCGACGCTCCACCGCCTCGGCATCCAGGCCTTCGAGCCGGTGCTGGTCGAGGGCAAGGCGATCCAGGTCCACCCGCTCGTCTGCCACGCGTTCAACGCCGACTTCGACGGCGACCAGATGGCCGTGCACGTGCCGCTGTCGGCCGAGGCGCAGGCAGAGGCGCGGATCCTGATGCTGTCCTCGAACAACATCCTGTCGCCGGCCGACGGGCGCCCGCTCGCGACGCCGTCGCAGGACATGGTGCTCGGGCTCTACTACCTCACGTACTCGTCCCACGGGGACATGTCGTCGGTCGACCCGGCCAAGCTCAAGCCGCACCCGAAGCGCTTCGCCTCCGAGGAGCAGGTCGAGCTCTCGCTCGAGGCCGGCCAGGTCCACATCCAGGACACGATCGAGTACCGGCGCGGCGACGAGCTGATCATCACGACGGCCGGCCGCGTGATCTTCAACGAGGAGATCGCACGCGCGGTCAACGAGCTGATCGGCGCCGAGACGGTGCAGGACGTGCCGTTCATCAACCGGACGATGGCCAAGAAGGAGTCCAGCGAGTTCATCTCCGAGCTCGTCAACGAGTTCGGCGCCGCCACGATCGCGGCCGTCCTCGACACGATCAAGCGGCTCGGCTTCAAGTACGCCACGAAGGCCGGGATCACGATCTCGAAGAACGACATCGTCATCCCGTCCAACAAGGACGAGATCCTGGCGGGCTACGAGGCGCGGGTCGCCGAGGTCGAGGGCCAGTACGAGCGCGGCCTGATCACGGAGTCCGAGCGGCACGAGTCGGTCGTCAACATCTGGACGGAGGCGACCGACACCGTCGCCGACGCGATGGAGGCGACGCTCTTCGAGCTCAACCCGGTGTTCATGATGGCCAACTCGGGGGCGCGCGGGTCGTTCAAGCAGATCCGCCAGCTCGCCGGTATGCGCGGCCTGATGGCGAATCCGAAGGGCGAGATCATCGAGCGTCCGATCAAGGCCAACTTCATGGAGGGCCTGTCGGTGCTCGAGTACTTCATCTCGACCCACGGTGCCCGCAAGGGTCTCGCCGACACGGCGCTCCGCACGGCCGACTCGGGCTACCTGACGCGCCGCCTCGTCGACGTGGCGCAGGACGTGATCGTTCGCGAGATGGATTGCGGAACGGACGAGTCCATCGAGCTGCGGATCTTCCTGCCGGACGGCCTGAACCGCAGCGCCGCAGGCCGCGTCCTGGCGCAGGACGTCTACAAGCCGCTCTCCTCCGGGAGGCCGAGCAAGACGAAGCTGGCCGGCAAGGGCGAGGAGCTCACGGTCGCCGGATTGCGGGCGCTCGTCGAGGAGCTCGGCGAGGACGCGGCCGAGATGACGCTGCGGGTCCGCTCGGTGCTCAAGTGCCGTGCCGAGGTCGGCCTCTGCCGTGCCTGCTACGGCACCTTCCTCGCCACGGGTGAGATGACCGAGATCGGCGACGCGATCGGGATCATCGCCGCGCAGTCGATCGGTGAGCCGGGCACGCAGCTCACGATGCGGACGTTCCACACCGGCGGTGTCGCCGGCGCGGACATCACGCACGGCCTTCCGCGCGTCGTCGAGATCTTCGAGGCGCGCAACCCGAAGGGCGCTGCTCGCCTGGCCGAGGTGGCCGGCACGGTGGCGATCGAGCAGACCGACCGTGGCCCGCGCGTGCTCGTCCACCCGGACGCCGATCCGAAGGCGGAGGAGGCTCCCGAGCCGATCGAGTACCAGCTCCCGCGGCGCACGCGACTGCTCGTCGCGCAGGGCCAGCGCGTGGAGCCGGGCGACCCGATCGACGAGGGCTCGCTGAACCCGACCGAGCTGCTCGAGCTGCACGCGAGGTCGTCCCGCGGTTCGACACCGACCGAGCTCTACCTCGTCGGGGAAGTCCACAAGGTCTACAAGTCGCAGGGCGTGGACATCCACGACAAGCACATCGAGCTGATCGTCCGGCAGATGCTGAAGAAGGTCCGGATCGAGAACTCGGGCACGACCGACTTCCTGCCCGGCCAGATGGTCGACCGGGTCGCGCTCGAGCGCGAGAACGCCCGCGTGAAGAAGGCGAAGGGCGAGCAGGCGACCTACGAGCCGCTCATCCTCGGCATCACGAAGGCGTCGCTCGCAACCGAGTCCTTCCTCTCGGCGGCGTCGTTCCAGGAGACCACGAAGGTGCTCACGGACGCGTCCATCGAGGGCAAGATCGACCGGCTGCTCGGGCTGAAGGAGAACGTGATCATCGGCAAGCTGATCCCGGCGGCGACCGGCCTCAAGCGCTACCGGATGATCGACATCGGCCCGTCCGACTCCGTGCCGCCCGAGGCGTACCAGCGCGAGGCCGTGCTGGCCGCGCTCGAGGAGATCGGCAACGGCAACGCCGCCATCGATCTCGGATCGCTCGGGATCGACCTCGGCGGCGAGCCGCCCGCAGCCGGCAAGGCCGAGGAAGTCCCCGAGGCCCCCCTCGACGGCGAATAGCGCCTCGGACTACGTCGTTCGCGAAGGGGCCTACGGGCCCCTTTCGCGTTACTGGACGCCGTTTGCGGGCGGGTCGATCTCGGAGATCGCCGAGCGGAGGACGTCGTCGGAGATCAGGCGGACACCGCTGACTGCAGGCGCGACCTGGCCCTTGCCTGCCCGCTTGGCCCGGTAGAGGGCGTCGTCGACGCGCTTCAGGAATGTCTCCCAGTCCTCCTGGCCCTCGAGTTCGCCGATCCCGCACGACAGGCTGATCTGGCCGATCGACTCGACCGGAGCCTCCGAGACGTGCTCGCGAAGCCGCTTGTAGAACAGCTGTGCCTCCTCGATCCCTGCCTCGGGGAGGACGACCGCGAACTCGTCGCCGCCGTAGCGGGCTGCGACGTCGGCCGAGCGCAGCACCTCGCGGAGCCGGTCGGCGACGCCGGCGAGCGCGACGTTCCCGGCCAGGTGTCCGAGCCGGTCGTTGATCTGCTTGAAATCGTCGAGGTCGAAGACGACGAGCGCGAGCCGGCGGCCGTAGCGGCGAGCGCGCGACACCTCGCGCTGGAGCGTCTCCTCGAAGTAGCGCACGTTGTGAAGGCCTGTCCGCCCGTCGAGGTCCGCGAGCCGCCGGGCCTCGAGGTAGCGCCTCGCGTTGTCGAGCGCCGGCCCCGCCCGGGCGGCGAGGTCCTCGAGCGCGCGCTGCGTCTCCTCCGGGAAGGGGCGGATGTCGTCGCGGGAGAAGACGCTGACGACGCCGATCTTGTGAGTGCGCGCCTCGATCGGTACCTGCAGGCTGATGGCGACGGGCGGCGGGTCACCGGGCTCGGTGCCGGGCGGCCGCGCGTAGGAGATCGTCAGCGACTGCACGCGGCCGCTGCCCGTGCGCTGGTCGACCTCGAGCTGGCGCACCTCCTCGTCCGAGAGTCCCGAGCCCTTCGTCATCGGCTCCCCGGTCTCGTCGAGCGCAGTGACGAGCGCCGCGTCCACGCCTTCGAGCGCGGCGGCGGCGTCGAGCGTCCGCCGCATCACCTCCTCGAGCTCGATCGTCCACGCGAGCTCCCCGAGGAAGCGCGAGCGGCGGCTCTCCTCCTTCGTGCGCTCGAGCTCCTCCGAGAGATCCTCGCCGAGCTGACGCATGCGCAGGTCGAGCTCGCGGACGAGCGCAGAGACACGCTCCTCGGGGCTGCCGCTCCGGTCGCGTACGCGGCGCATGACGAGCACGGCGATCCCGACCGAGAGCAGGCTGACGCCCACGGCGATGCCGACCGTGTCCCACGTCGAGAAGATCAGCCGCAGCTCCATCAGACCCCATTTCTCCCGTGGCCGCCCGCGAGAGGAGGCCGGACTCACTGTAGTGGCGAATCGACGACCTTTCCATAGGCACGATGCGGGATCGTCCCAAAGGCACGATGCCGGATCGGTTGCCGCTGCCGACGCGGATTCGCTACCATGCACAGTCCTGGGTTGGCGGGGTTCCGCCCTGCCGACTCTTGTTGTGCGTAAGGAGACAGACGACTCACCATGCCAACCGTTAATCAACTCGTGCGCAAAGGGCGCCTCTCGAAGAAGGCGAAGGTGAAGACGCCTGCGCTTCGCGGTGCTCCGCAGAAGCGCGGCGTGTGCACGCGCGTCTACACGACGACGCCCAAGAAGCCGAACTCGGCGCTGCGCAAGGTCGCGCGCGTGCGGCTGACGAACAGCATGGAAGTCGGCGCCTACATCCCCGGTGAGGGGCACAACCTGCAGGAGCACTCGGTCGTGCTCATCCGCGGTGGGCGCGTCAAGGACCTTCCAGGCTTCCGCTACAAGGTGATCCGGGCCGCGCTCGACGCGTCGGCCGTCCAGGACCGCCGGCAGGGCCGCTCGAAGTACGGCGCGAAGAGGAGCTAGCGTGCCGCGCAGAGCAGGAGCCACTGTCCGGACGCTCGAGCCGGACCCCGTCTACAACTCGCGCCTCGTCTCGCAGGTCGTCAACCGGCTGATGACGGACGGCAAGAAGTCGACCGCCGAGCGCGTCGTCTACAAGGCACTCGACCGCGTCGGCGAGAAGACCGGCCGCTCGCCCGTCGAGGTGCTCGAGCAGGCGATCAAGACGGTGACACCCGTCCTCGAGGTCAAGAGTCGCCGCGTCGGCGGCGCCAACTACCAGGTGCCCGTCGAGGTGCCGCAGCGCCGCGGGCGCACGCTCGCAGTGCGCTGGATCGTCACCTACTCGCGCGAGCGGCGCGAGAAGCACATGGACGAGAAGCTCGCCGGCGAGATCCTCGACGCGCTCGAGCAGCAGGGCGGCTCGTTCAAGAAGAAGGACGACATGTACCGTATGGCCCAGGCAAACAAGGCATTCGCGCACTACAGGTGGTAGCGGTGGCGACTCAGACACAAGCCGAGGTCGCGCTCGACCGCGTCCGGAACATCGGGATCATGGCCCACATCGACGCGGGCAAGACCACGACGACCGAGCGGATCCTCTACTACACCGGCCGCACCTACAAGATGGGCGAGGTCCACGAGGGCGCCGCCGTCATGGACTGGATGGTGCAGGAGCAGGAGCGCGGCATCACGATCACGTCCGCTGCCACGACGGCGTTCTGGCGCGACGTTCGCATCAACATCATCGATACGCCCGGGCACGTGGACTTTACGGTCGAGGTGGAGCGGTCGCTGCGCGTGCTCGACGGCGCGATCGCCGTGTTCGACTCCGTCGCCGGCGTCGAGCCCCAGTCCGAGACCGTCTGGCGGCAGGCCGACCACTACCGCGTGCCGCGGATCGCCTTCATGAACAAGATGGACCGCGTCGGCGCGGACTTCTTCGCCTCGGTGCAGTCGATGATCGATCGCCTGGGCGCCCGCGCCGTGCCTGTCCAGCTTCCGCTCGGGCGCGAGGACGACTTCCGCGGTGTCGTCGACCTCGTCGAGATGCGCGGCCTCGTCTGGTCGGACGATCTCGGGATGAACGCCGAGTCGATCGCCATCCCCGCGGAGCTCGTCGAGCAGGCCGAGGAGTACAACCACCAGCTGATCGACGCGGTCGCGGACCACGACGACGAGTTGATGGAGGCCTACCTCCTCGACGAGAGCTCGGTCACGCCGGACATGCTCCGCCGCGCGCTGCGCAAGGCCACGCTCGACATGAGCGTCGTGCCCGTGCTCTGCGGCACGGCGTTCAAGAACAAGGGCGTCCAGCCGCTGCTCGACGCCGTCGTCGACTACCTGCCGAGCCCGCTCGACGTGCCGCCGGTGCACGGCATCGACCCGCGCACGGAGAACGAACTCTCACGTCGCGCGTCGGTCGAGGAGCCGTTCGCGGCGCTCGCCTTCAAGGTCATGTCCGACCCGTACGTCGGCAAGCTGACCTACGTCCGCGTCTACTCCGGCCAGCTGCAGTCGGGCGACCGTGTGCTCAACACGACGACCGGCAAGAGCGAGCGCGCCGGGCGCATCCTCCAGATGCACGCGAACCACCGCGAGGAGCGGACGGAGATCGCCGCCGGCGAGATCGCCGCCGTCGTCGGCTTCAAGAACACGACGACAGGCGACACGCTGGCGGTCGACACGGCTCCGATCAGGCTCGAGTCGATGCAGTTCCCCGAGCCCGTCATCTCGGTCGCGATCGAGCCGAAGACGAAGTCCGACCAGGACAAGCTCGGCACGGGCCTGCAGCGGCTCGCCGAGGAGGACCCGACCTTCCGCGTGCGGACCGACGAGGAGACCGGACAGACGCTCATCTCCGGCATGGGCGAGCTGCACCTCGAGATCATCGTCGACCGCCTGATGCGCGAGTTCTCCGTCGACGCGAACGTCGGGCGGCCGCAGGTCGCCTACCGCGAGACGGCCCGCAAGGCGGTCCAGAAGGTCGAGGGCAAGTTCGTCCGGCAGACCGGCGGTCGCGGCCAGTACGGCCACGCCGTCATCGACCTCGAGCCGACCGAGCCGGGCGAGGGCTACGAGTTCATCGACAAGGTCGTGGGCGGCAAGATCCCGCGCGAGTACATCCCGGCCGTCGACCTCGGGATCCAGGAGGCGATGGAGTCGGGGATCCTCGCCGGCTATCCGGTCGTGGACATCCGCATCACGCTGGTCGAGGGCTCGTACCACGACGTCGACTCGAGCGAGATGGCGTTCAAGGTCGCCGGCTCGATGGCCTTCAAGGAGGCCATGAGGCGCGCGAAGCCGAAGCTGCTCGAGCCGGTCATGTCCGTCGAGGTCGTGACACCGGAGGAGTACCTCGGCGACGTCATGGGCGACCTGAGCTCGCGTCGCGGACACGTCCTGGGGCTCGAGCCGCGCGGAAACGCCCAGGTCATCACGGCGCGCGTCCCGCTCGCCACCATGTTTGGCTACGCCACCGATCTGCGCTCGACGACGCAGGGGCGGGCCACGTTCACCATGCAATTCGATCGCTACGAGGAAGTACCTCAGTCGATCGCGGGCGACATCGTCGACGCCCAGGGCTAACAAGGAGAAAGAGAGAATGGCCAAGCAGAAGTTCGAGCGCACCAAGCCGCATCTCAACGTCGGCACCATCGGTCACATCGACCATGGCAAGACGACCCTGACGGCCGCGATCACGAAGGTGCTCGCCGAGCAGGGCACGAACACGACCGTCCGCGACTTCGCGTCGATCGACAACGCTCCCGAGGAGCGCCAGCGCGGGATCACGATCAACACCGCGCACGTCGAGTACGAGACGGCGAACCGCCACTACGCCCACGTCGACTGCCCGGGGCACGCCGACTACATCAAGAACATGATCACGGGTGCCGCCCAGATGGACGGGGCGATCCTGGTCGTGTCGGCCGCCGACGGCCCGATGCCGCAGACGCGCGAGCACATCCTCCTGGCCCGCCAGGTCGAGGTGCCGTACATCGTCGTCGCCCTGAACAAGGTCGACATGGTCGACGATCCCGAGCTGCTCGAGCTCGTCGAGCTCGAGGTGCGCGAGCTGCTCTCCAAGTACGAGTTCCCGGGGGACGACATCCCGGTCGTGCAGGTGTCGGCGCTGAAGGCGCTCGAGGGCGACCCCGAGTGGACGCCGAAGATCCTCGAGCTGATGGACGCCGTCGACTCCTACATCCCGGAGCCGACGCGCGACGTCGACAAGCCGTTCCTGATGCCGATCGAGGACGTGTTCACGATCACGGGCCGCGGCACCGTCGTCACCGGCCGGATCGAGCAGGGCCAGATCAAGACCGGGCGACGAGATCGCGATCGTCGGCATCCATCCCGAGATCGCGAAGACGGTCGTCACCGGGCTCGAGATGTTCAACAAGATCCTCGACTTCGCGCAGGCCGGCGACAACGCCGGTGCACTCCTGCGCGGTGTCAAGCGCGAGGAGGTCGAGCGCGGCCAGGTGCTCGCGAAGCCCGGCTCGATCACGCCGCACACGCACTTCAAGGCCGAGGTGTACGTCCTCTCGAAGGACGAGGGCGGGCGCCACACGCCGTTCTTCAACGGCTACCGGCCGCAGTTCTACTTCCGGACGACCGACGTCACCGGCTCGATCAAGCTCCCGGAGGGCCAGGAGATGGTCATGCCGGGCGACAACACGAACATGGAGATCGAGATGATCCAGCCGATCGCCATGGATCAGGGCCTCCGCTTCGCGATCCGCGAGGGCGGTCGCACGGTCGGGGCCGGCGTCGTCACGGAAGTCATCGCGTAGCAAGGCTCAACGAGTAGAGAGGCAGACAGGTCTTGGCGCAACAGAAGATCCGCATCAGGCTCAAGGGCTACGACCACCACCAGGTCGACAAGTCGGCGCGCGACATCGTCGAGACGGCGCAGCGCACCGGCGCGACGATCACCGGTCCTGTGCCCCTGCCCACCGAGAAGAACGTCTACTGCGTGATCCGCAGCCCCGTTCAAGGACAAGGACTCACGCGAGCACTTCGAGGTGCGCACGCACAAGCGGCTGATCGACATCCACAGCCCGACGCCGAAGACGGTGGACTCGCTGATGCGCCTCGACCTTCCTGCCGGCGTCGACATCGAGATCAAGCTCTAGGGGACGGAATGAAGGGGATCGTGGGGAGAAAGCTGGGCATGACCCAGGTCTTCGACGAGGAGACCGGAGTCGTCACGCCCGTGACGGTCATCGAGGCCGGCCCCTGTCCCGTGGTCCAGGTGAAGACCGTGGCGACGGACGGCTACGACGCGGTGCAGCTCGCCTTCGACGCCGTCGCCGAGCGCAAGCTGACGAAGGGCGAGCTCGGGCACCTGCGCAAGAACGGCGTCGAGCCGCATCGCCGCCTCGTCGAGTTCCGCGGCGGCTCCGAGCTGACCGTCGGCGAGACCGTCACCGTCGAGGCCTTCCAGCCCGGCGACACGATCAAGGTCGCGGGGATCTCGATCGGCAAGGGCTTCGCCGGCACGATCAAGCGGCACCGCTTTCATCGCGGGCCGAAGTCGCACGGTTCCCACAACGTCCGCGGGCCCGGCTCGATCGGCGCCTCGGCCACGCCGTCGCGCGTCTTCAAGGGCACGAAGATGGCCGGCCGGCTCGGCGGCAAGCGAGTCACGCAGGTCGGGCTCGTCGTGCACGAGGTCGACGCCGAGCACGGGCTGCTGCTCGTCAAGGGCGCGGTCCCCGGGCCGAAGAACGCCATCGTCGAGGTACGCGTGGAGAAGGCACATGCCGGCCGTTAAGGCACCGCTTCTCGACACCGCCGGCAAGGAGTCGAAGCAGGTGACGCTCGACAGCGTCGTCTTCGACGCGGAGATCAAGCCGCACCTCGTCCACGAGGCCGTGCGCGCGGAGCAGAACGCAGCCCGCGCCGGCACACGCGGAGCGAAGAGCCGTGGCCAGGTCTCGGGCGGCCGCGCGAAGCCGTGGCGCCAGAAGGGCACCGGCCGGGCGCGCATCGGCACGACCCGCGCGCCGCACTGGACCGGCGGCGGCCTCGCCTTCCCGCCGACGATGCGGAGCTTTGCGATCAAGGTCAACCGCAAGGAGAAGCGCGCCGCCATGCGGGCCGCGCTTTCCGCGCACGTGTCCGAGGGAACGCTGGCGCTGATCGACGCAGGCGCGTTCGAGACGCCGTCGACGCGCGTCGCCGCCGAGCTCGTCGCCACCTGGGTCAAGGAGCTGCCGCTCGTCGTCGTCCTGACGGACGAGGAGGAGACGGCGCGAAAGTCGTTCCGGAACCTCGCGCACACGGTCGTGACGACCCCGGAGGAGCTCGAGGTGTCCGCCGTCGTCTGGGCCCGCGCGCTGCTCGTCTCCGAGGCCTCGCTGAAGGTCGTCGAAGCGCGCGCCGGCAAGGAGCCCGCCAGGGCGAAGGAGACCGCGTGAGCCTCCATCCCAACGAGATCCTGATCGCCCCGATCGTGTCCGAGAAGAGCTACAGCAAGATCGCCGAGCGCAAGTACACGTTTCGCGTGCACAAGAACGCGCACAAGACGCAGATCCGCCAGGCGGTCGAGCAGCTCTTCGGCGTGCACGTCACCGCGGTGAACATCTCCAAGGTGCAGCCGAAGGTGAAGCGTCGCGGCGCGACGAAGGGCTATCGCGCCGGGTTCAAGAAGGCGATCGTGCAGGTGCGCGAGGGCGAGACGATTCCGATCTTCGAAGGGGCCCAGGTCTAGTGCCGGTCCGCAAGTACAAGCCGACGAGCCCCGGGCGCCGGTTCATGTCGGTCTCGAGCTTCGACGAGGTGACGAAGACCGAGCCCGAGAAGAGCCTCACCGAGCCGCTGAAGAAGAACGCCGGTCGCAACGTGTACGGCCGCATCACCACGCGCCACAAGGGCGGCGGCCACAAGCGCCGCTACCGCGTGATCGACTTCAAGCGGCGCAAGGACGGCGTGCCGGCCAAGGTCGCTGCAATCGAGTACGACCCGAACCGCTCCGCGCGGATCGCCCTCCTGCACTACGCCGACGGCGCCAAGGCCTACATCCTCGCGCCCGCGGGGCTGAAGGTCGGCGCGATGCTCGAGTCGGGCCCGGACGCGGACATCCGTCCCGGCAACTCGCTGCCGCTCGCCAACATCCCGACGGGCACGCTCGTCCACAACGTCGAGCTCAAGCCCGGTCGCGGCGGCCAGATGGCGCGGAGCGCAGGCGCGGGCATCCAGCTCGTCGCCAAGGACGAGCCGTACGCCGTGCTCCGGCTTCCGTCCGGCGAGCTTCGTCGCGTGGCGCTCGTCTGCCGCGCGACGATCGGACAGGTCGGGAACGCAGACCACCAGAACGTCACGATCGGCAAGGCCGGCCGCAGCCGCTGGCTCGGCAAGCGCCCCTCCGTCCGCGGCTCGGCGATGAACCCGGTCGACCACCCGCACGGCGGCGGCGAGGGCAAGTCCAAGGGCGGCCGCCACCCGGTGACGCCGTGGGGTGTCCCGACGCTGGGCAAGCGCACCCGCAAGAAGCACAACGCATCCGACAAGTTGATCGTCCGCGGCCGTCGCCGCGGCAAGGAGAAGCGCTAAATGGGTAGATCGATGAAGAAGGGGCCGTTCGTCGAGGAGCGGCTGATGAAGCGGATCGCGACGATGAACGACTCCGGGTCGAAGACGATGATCAAGACCTGGTCGCGGACGTCGACGATCTTCCCCGACATGGTCGGGCACACGATCGCGGTCCACGACGGGCGCAAGCACATTCCCGTCTTCGTGACGGAGCAGATGGTCGGGCACAAGCTCGGCGAGTTCGCGCCCACGCGGCACTTCCGCGGCCACGCCGGTGACCGCCAGACCCAGGTGAAGCGCAAGTAGAGATGGCGACGACGGAGACCAGACTCAGACCGTCCGCGCCCAGGCCAAGTGGGTGCGCACCTCGGCCCGCAAGGCGCGGCTCGTCGCGGAGCACATCCGCGGGCGCTCCGTGCCCGAGGCCAGGGCCGTGCTCGCCTTCACGCCGCGCGCCGCCGCGCGCGACATGGAGAAGGTGCTGCGCTCGGCCGTCGCGAACGCCGAGTCCCGTCCCGACCTGCAGTGGCACGGCGACGAGCTCGTCGTCAGCGCCGTCTGGGTGGACGAAGGCCCGACGCTCAAGCGCTGGCGCGCCCGCGCGCGCGGCCGCGTCGCCCGGATCCGCAAGCGGACCTGCCACATCACGCTCGTGCTCGAGCAGGCACCCGAGCCGGTCGGAGGCGCGAAGCGCAGTCGCCGCTCGAGCGCTGCTGCCGCTGCGCCGCAGGCAGCGCCGAAGCGTCGCATCCCGACGCCGCGCCGGCCCGCCGTGCGCAAGCCGAAGGAAGAGACTGCGGCCGAGACCACGGCCGAAGCGACCCCGGATGAGGCACCACAGGCCGAAGCGCAGCAGGCCGAGGCGCCGAAGGCCGAGAAGCCCAGGCGCAAGTCGCCCGTCCGCCGCAAGAAGACGACCGAAGACGAGGGGAGCAAGTAGTGGGCCAGAAAGTTCACCCCGGCGGGATGCGCGTCGGCGTCATCCACGACTGGAAGTCCAACTGGTACGTGTCGAACAAGGACTTCGCCGGCGCCCTGCTCGAGGACGTCCGGATCCGGGAGCACATCTACAAGAAGCTGTCCCACGCGGGCCTGTCGGACATCCTGATCCGCAAGGACAAGCAGCGGATCACGATCGACATCTACACCGCGCGTCCGGGCATCGTCATCGGCAAGTCCGGTGTCGAGGTCGACGCGCTGCGCCGCGAGATCCACGGCATGACGCACAAGAACGTCCAGATCAACATCAACGAGATCAAGCGGCCCGAGCTCGACGCGAAGCTCGTCGCCCAGTCGATCGCGGAGCAGCTCCAGAACCGCGTCAGCTTCCGGCGCGCCATGAAGCGCTCGCTCGCCTCGGCCATGCGCTCGGGCGCCCACGGCGTCAAGGTCCAGTGCGGCGGCCGCCTCGGCGGCGCCGAGATGAGCCGCTCCGAGAGCTACTCGGAGGGCCGCGTCCCGCTGCACACGATCCGCGCCGACATCGACTACGGCTTCGCCGAGGCGAAGACCACCTTCGGCCGCATCGGCGTCAAGGTCTGGATCAACAAGGGCGAGATCATGCCCGAGGGCTTCGAGGGCTTGGCCGGCGGGCGGGAGTTGCGGCTCGGCGACCAGGACCAGGCTCGCCGGCGCCGCGGATCGGGCGCCCCGAGCGAGGGCCTCAACCAGCGCGAGGGCCGGCGAGGCCCCGACCGCGAAGGCCTCGGCCCCGTGCGACGCCGCCGGCCGGGCCGCGGTGGCGGCCGCCCGCGCGGGCGCACGCCCGAGACCGCGGCCGAGTCGACCGAGTCTCCGCAGACCGAAGCCCAGCAGCCCGGAGTCCAGCCGACCGAGGCCCAGCCGACGCAGAGCGCCGTCGAATCGACAACGGCCGAGCCGACGACCGCTGCGGTCGAGGCACCGGCGGCCGAGCCGACCGCGCCTGAGACGACGAGCGAGGAGACCAGCGAGTAGTGCTTCTCCCTCGCCGAACCGCATTCCGCAAGTACCACCGTGGGCACCGCCGGGGCACGTCCAAGGGACAGCTCGCGGTCCAGTACGGCGACTTCGGCCTCAAGGCGCTCGAGGCCGGCTGGGTCACGAACCGGCAGATCGAGGCCGCCCGTATCGCCATGACCAGAAAGATCAAGCGTGGCGGCAAGGTCTGGATCAACATCTTTCCGGACAAGCCGTACACGAAGAAGCCGGCGGAGACGCGCATGGGCTCCGGCAAGGGCTCGCCCGAGGGCTGGGTGGCCGTGGTCAAGCCGGGCCGCGTCATGTTCGAGCTCGCCGGTGTGCCCGAGCCGCTCGCCAAGGAGGCGCTCAGGCTCGCAGGCAGCAAGCTCGCGATCAGGACCAAGATCGTCCAGCGGGAAGCCGATCTCTTCGAGTAGGCCCCCGCGACCTGGAGGAACCGATGAAAGCAAGGCAGCTACGCGACATGACAGATGACGAGCTCGACAAGAAGATGGCCGAGACGCGCCACGAGCTCTTCAACCTGCGCTTCCAGGCGTCGACCGGCGCGCTGGAGAACTCCGCGCGGCTGCGACTCGCGAAGCGCGAGATCGCGCGGATCCTGACGATCCGCCGCGAGCGCGAGGCAAGCCTGGAGAGGAAGTAATGGCAGAGAAGAAACCGAAGAAGACAGACGAGCAGGCCCAGGACCAGGTCGAGGAGACCCCGGTCGGGGCCGAGGCCGTCGCGCCCCCGGCCGAGCCAGCAGAGGCCGAGCCGGCAGAGGCCGAGCCGGCAGAGGGCGAAGCGGCAGAGGCGAAGCCGAAGCGCACGCGCGCAAAGGCCGCACCCAAGGCCGACTCGGCCGAGGAGAAGCCGAAGGCGCCTGCCAAGCCGCGCGCCCGGAAGCCGAAGGCCGAGGACCCTGTCGCCGAGGATGCCCCCGTGGAGGTCGTCGCCGAGGCGCCCGCTGCCGAGCCCGAGCCCGAGCCGGCTGCGGAGGAGCCCGTCGCCGAGGAGCCCGTGGCCGAGGAGCCCGAGCCTGCCGTCGACGAGGCGCCTGCGGAGGAGCCCGTGGCGGAGGAGCCTGTCGCCGGGAGCCTGTCGCCGCGGAGCCTGTCGCCGCGGAGCCCGTCGTCGAAGAGCCCGCCGCGGAGGAGCCCGAGCCGGCCGCCGACGAGGCGTCTGCGGAGGAGCCCGTCGTCGAAGAGCCCGTGGCGGAGGAACCAGTAGCGGAGGAGCCTGTCGCCGACGCGCCCGTGGCCGAGGAGCCCGCCGCGGAGGCTGAGCCGGAGGCACCCGCAGCTGCAGCCGCGCCCGTGGCCGAGGCGCCTGCTGCACCCGCCGCACCGACGGCGAAGCCGAAGCGGAAGCGCATGCCGCGCGCCGCCCGGCGCCAGCGGCCGAGCCCGAAGCGTGAGCCTGCGAAGACGCGGAAGCCGATCACGCGGCTACCGAAGCCCGAGGGCGAGCGGGGCCGCAAGCAGGAGCGCCGCGGCGTCGTCGTCTCGAGCGCGATGGACAAGACGATCGTCGTCCGCGTCGACACGCTCAAGTCGCACATGCGCTACAAGAAGATCGTCCGGCGCTCGACGAAGTTCCACGCCCACGACGAGCAGAACCAGGCGAAGGTCGGCGACACCGTCCGCATCGTCGAGACGCGCCCGCTGTCGAAGTCGAAGCACTGGCGCCTGGCCGAGATCCTCGAGGTGGCCAAGTAATGATCCAGCAGGAGACACGAGTCCGCGTGGCCGACAACACCGGCGCCCGGACCCTGCTCTGCATCCGTGTCATGGGCGGATCGCATCGGCGCTACGCGCGCGTCGGGGACATCATCGTCGGTACTGTGAAGACCGCGACCCCGCAGGGCACGGTCAAGAAGGGCGAGGTCGTGCGCGCCGTGGTCGTGCGCACGAAGAAGCCGCAGGGTCGCGACGACGGAACGTCGATCGCGTTCGACGAGAACGCGGCCGTGATCATCGACAATCAGCGCAACCCGCGGGGCACCCGCATCTTCGGCCCCGTCGCCCGCGAGTTGCGCGAGAAGAACTTCATGAAGATCGTCAGCCTGGCCCCGGAGGTCCTGTAGCGAATGGCCCAGACAATGAAGATCAAGAAGGGCGACCTCGTCCAGATCCTGAGCGGCAAGGACCGCGGGAAGCAGGGCAAGGTGCTCGAGGCGCG
Source organism: uncultured Actinomycetes bacterium (assembly GCA_963765295.1). Lineage (GTDB taxonomy): Bacteria > Actinomycetota > Thermoleophilia > Gaiellales > Gaiellaceae > PALSA-612. The sequence goes on along the minus strand of CAVXVO010000004.1, from coordinate 312,734 downwards.
GCCCAGTGACAAGAGGGTGATCGTGGAGCAGCTGAACATGGTCAAGCGGCACCGGAAGCCGCGGCCGATCAGGGACTCGAGCCGCATGGGCGGGCCGACGATGGAGCCGGGCGGCGTGATCGAGATGCCCGCGCCGCTGAACGTGTCCAACGTGATGATCGTCTGCCCGAGCTGTGACCGGCCGACCCGGATCGGGATCACGTTCAAGGAGATCAAGGGCCGGAAGGTGAGGGTCCGCGTCTGCCGTCGTGCCGACTGCGGACAGGAGATCGACAGGTAACCGAGATGGCGACCAAGACCAAGAAGACCGAGACATACAGCCCGCGCCTCAAGGATCTCTACGAGGGCGAGCTCCGCGCGCGCCTGAAGGAGGAGCTGGCCGTCTCGTCGGTGATGGAGGTGCCACGCGTCGCGAAGATCACGCTCAACATGGGCGTCGGCGAGGCCAAGACCGAGGCGAAGGCGCTCGACAGCGCGATCGAGGAGCTGACCACGATCGCCGGCCAGCGCGCGCAGGTGCGCCGCGCCCGCAGGTCGATCGCCGGTTTCAAGATCCGCGAGGGGATGCCGATCGGCACCAAGGTCACGCTGCGCGGCGCCCGCATGTACGAGTTCCTCGACCGGCTCGTGTCGATCGCGCTGCCGCGCATCCGCGACTTCCGCGGCCTCTCGCCGCGTTCGTTCGACGGCCGCGGCAACTACTCGATCGGAATCCGCGAGCAGATCATCTTTCCCGAGATCAACTACGACGACGTGAGCACGATCCGCGGGCTCGACGTGACGATCACGACGACAGCCGAGACGGACGAGGCCGCATTCGCGCTCCTGCGCGGGCTCGGTCTTCCGTTCGCAGCAGCGGACGACAGAAGGGAGTAGGGAGCGTTGGCCAAGAAGTCGATGATCGCGAAGGCTGCGCGTCCGCAGCGCTTCAAGACCCGCGCGTACACGCGGTGCAACCGCTGCGGGCGGCCACGCGCCGTGTACAAGAAGTTCGGCCTCTGCCGGATCTGCCTGCGCGAGCTCGCGCACCAAGGCGTGATCCCCGGCATGACGAAATCGAGCTGGTGACGACATCATGATGACCGACCCGATCGCAGACATGCTCGCCCGGATCCGCAACGCCAACAAGGCGCTGATGGACACGGTCTCGTTGCCGTCCTCCCGGGCGAAGGTCGAGATCGCCCGCCTGCTCAAGGAGGAGGGCTACATCCGCGACTACCGCGTCGAACGCCAGAAGGACTCGAAGGCGGCAGCCAAGGGGAAGGACCAGGAGCTCGCCTACGACACGCTCGTCATCGAGCTCAAGTACGGGCGCAACCGCGAGCGCGTCATCTCCGGGCTCAAGCGCGTGTCCAAGCCCGGCCGCCGGATCTACGCGCGCAAGGACCGCCTTCCGCGCGTGCTCGGCGGGATGGGCGTGGCGATCCTGTCCACCTCGAGCGGCGTGATGACGGGTCGGAGCGCGGAGGAGAAGGGCGTCGGCGGCGAGGTCATCTGCTTCGTCTGGTGAGCGAGTGAGCTGAATGAGTCGAATCGGAAAGCAGCCAATCGAATTGCCCTCCGGCGTCATGGTCGCGCTGTCGCCCGGCCGCGTGCAGGTCAACGGCCCGCTCGGCGAGCTGTCGCAGGTCGTGCCGCTGCGTATGTCGATCGAAAAGCAGGAGGAGACGATCGTCGTCACGCGGCCGACGGACCGCGGCGAGGACCGCTCGCTGCACGGGCTGACGCGCACGCTGATCGCGAACATGGTCGACGGCGTCACCAAGGGGTTCGAGAAGCGTCTCGAGATCCAGGGCGTCGGCTACCGCGCGAGCCTGCGCGGCACCGACCTCGAGCTCGCGGTCGGCTTCTCGCACCCGGTCGTCATCGTCCCGCGTCAGGGCATCACGTTCGACGTCCCGACGCCGACACAGATCACCGTCAAGGGGATCGACAAGCAGATGGTCGGCCAGACGGCCGCCGAGATCCGCAAGGTGCGCCCGCCCGAGCCCTACAAGGGCAAGGGGATCCGCTACGAGGGCGAGCACGTGCGGCGCAAGGTCGGAAAGAGAGCCTAGGTATGAAGCTGTCCACAAGCCAAGCCAGGGCACGCCGCCACCGGCGCGTGCGCGGCAAGGTCGCCGGCACCGCCGAGCGCCCTCGCCTCGTCGTCTTCCGCTCGAATCTGGGCATCTACGCCCAGCTGGTCGACGACGGCGGCGGTCGCACGCTCGCCTCTGCCGGCTGGAAGTCGCTGCCCAAGAGCTTCAAGGGAACGAAGACCGATCAGGCGCGGGAGGTCGGCAAGGTGCTCGCCGCCAGCGCCAAGAAGGCCGGGTACCAGTCGGTCGTGTTCGACCGGGCCGGCTACCTGTACCACGGACGCGTGAAGGCGCTCGCCGAGGGCGCCCGCGAAGGGGGCCTGACGTTTTGAGTCTGAGTGAGTATTCGGAGACCAGGGAGCTCAAGGAGCGCGTGGTCGAGATCAACCGCGTCGCCAAGGTGGTCAAGGGCGGCCGGCGGTTCTCGTTCTCGGCGCTGGTCGTGATCGGCGACGAGGTCGACCGTGTCGGCGTCGGCTACGGCAAGGCGCGTGAGGTGCCGCTGGCCATCTCGAAGGCGGTCGACGACGCCAAGAAGAACATGTTCACCGTGCCGAAGCACGGCACGACGATCACGCACGAGATCGTCGGCGAGTTCGACGCCGCGCGCGTCATGCTGCGCCCGGCGAGCGAGGGAACCGGCGTCATCGCCGGCGGCGGCGTCCGCGCCGTGCTCGAGCTCGGCGGCGTGAAGGACATCCTCGCGAAGAGCCTCGGCACGACGAACCCGATCAACATGCTGAAGGCGACCGTCAACGGCCTCCAGAACCTGCGCCGGCCCGAGGACGTCGCGAAGATGCGCGGCAAGACGATCGCCGAGGTCCTGCCGCTGCGGAGCCAAGCGCCTGCAGCAGAAGAGCCCGCCGCCGCTGCCTCGGCCGTGACCGAGCCTCCCGCCGCGGCCGAGCCGGTCGCGGAGGAGCCTGCCGCCGAGGAGCCCACCGAGTGAGCAAGCTCAAGATCACCCAGGTGAGGTCCATGATCGGGCAGACCGAGAAGCATCGGGGCACGCTGCGCGCGCTCGGGCTCGGCAAGATCGGGCGGTCCACCGAACGTGAGGAGAGCCCGGAGCTCGCCGGTATGCTCAGAACGATCCGCCACCTCGTCCGGATCGACGAGGCCTGAGATGCCGTCCGAGCTGAACCTCTCAACGCTGAAGCCCGCGCAGAAACGGCGTGACCGCAAGCGCGTCGGCCGCGGCCTCGGCTCCGGCAAGGGCCGCTACTCGGGCCGCGGCATCAAGGGCCAGAAGTCCCGCGCGGGCTCGCACAAGATGCGCGCCGGGTTCGAGGGCGGCCAGATGCCGATCTACATGCGGCTCGGCAAGATGCGCGGCTCGACGTCGAAGGACGCGATGCCGATCGGCCCCTTCCGGACCGTCTCGCAGGGCGTCAACGTCAGTGAGCTCGAGCGGGTCTTCGACGCCGGCACGGAGGTCACTCCGGAGCTCTTGAAGGCGAAGCGGCTGATCCGCTCGGTCCGGGTCGACGTGAAGATCCTCGGACAGGGCGACCTGACGAAGAAGCTCATCGTGTCCGCGCACGGATTCTCGAAAACCGCACGCGAGAAGATCGAGGCCGCCGGCGGGCAGATCACGTGGCTCCGCGGCGAGCCGGTCCCGAAGGTGAAGAAGCACCGGAAGCGTCCCGCTGCGGCCGCGGACGAGCCGCTCGCGGAGACCGCCGAGGCGGAGGCCGAGGCCGAGGCGGAGGCCGAGCCCGAGACCGGGGCCGCCGACGACGCGGGCCGACGGAGGACGCAGAAGCCTAGATGCTCACCTGGCTGAGCAACGCCTGGCGGGTTCCGGAGCTCCGGCGTCGCGTCCTGTTCACGGCGGCCGTGCTCGCCGTCTACCGCTTCGGCTCGTGGATGCCCGCGCCGGGCATCAACTCGGACGCGATCAAGTCGTACTTCTCGACCAACGGGAACACCGTGCTCGGGCTGCTGAACCTGTTCTCGGGCTCGGCGCTGTCGCGGTTCTCGATCTTCGCGCTCGGGATCATGCCGTACGTCACGGCCTCGATCATCCTGCAGCTGCTGGCCGTCGTCGTGCCCAAGCTCGAGGCGCTGCAGAAGGAGGGCGAGGCCGGCTACGCGAAGATCAACCAGTACACGCGCTACCTGACGGTCTGTCTCGCGGCGGTGCAGTCGCTCGGCTACGTGCTCCTGTTCACGCGCTCGACGTCGAGCGTCAACTCGAGCGGCAAGGTGCTGGACACGAACTCGGGCCGCATCGTGCTGATCGTGGTCACGCTGACGGCCGGCTGCACGCTGCTCATGTGGATGGGCGAGCTGATCACGAAGCGCGGCGTCGGCAACGGCATCTCGATCATCATCTTCGCGTCGATCATCGCGGACGCCCCGACGACGGTGAATGCCTGGGCCAACGGCGGTGCGACGACGAAGCTCTTCTACCCGATCCTCGTCGTGACCGTCGTCGCCGCGGTCGTCTTCGTCCAGGAGGGACAGCGCCGCATCCCGGTGCAGTACGCGCGACGCATGGTGGGCCGGCGCCTGTCGGGAGGCGGGTCGACGTACATGCCGCTCCGCGTGAACATGGCCGGTGTGATCCCGATCATCTTCGCCGCCGCCCTGCTCGCGTTCCCGCCGACGATCGCCCAGTTCTTCCCGAAGACGCAGGGCTGGATCAACCGCAACTTCCAGCCGCACCAGGCCGACTACCTGCTCACTGAGGCGATCCTGATCATCGTCTTCACGTACTTCTACACCGCGGTCCAGTTCAATCCCGTCGACCAGGCCGACAACTTACGCAAGTACGGCGGCTACATCCCCGGCATCCGTCCGGGGCCGCCGACCGCGCAGTACCTCGACCGCGTGCTTTCCCGGCTGACGCTGCCGGGGTCGTTCTTCCTCGCGTTCATCGCCGTCTTCCCGACGTATATCGGCTCCTATTTCGACCTGTCGACGAGCTCCCGCACGTTCCTCGGGGGCACGTCGCTGCTGATCATGGTCGGTGTCGCCTTGGACACGATGAGACAGATGGAGTCGCAGATGATGATGCGATCCTACGAGGGCTTCCTGGACCGGAAATAGGTGCCGGCGCAGCTGAACGTCCTGCTGTTCGGTCCGCAGGGATCAGGCAAGGGAACCCAGGCGAGGCGGATCTCCGCTGCGCACGGTGTTCCCCACGTCTCGACGGGCGACATGTTTCGCGCAGCGATCGCGCGCGAGACGCCGCTCGGCCTGCAGGTCAAGCCGATCCTCGAGTCCGGCGAGCTCGTCCCGGACGAGCTCACGATCGGGCTGATCCGCGAGCGGCTTGCCGAGGACGACGCGCGCGCGGGGTTCGTCCTCGACGGGTTCCCGCGCAACATCGCCCAGGCGGAGGCGCTCGACGAGCTGCTCGCCGCGCTCGACCGGCCGCTCTCCGCCGTGCTCGAGTTCGTCGTCGCGGACGAGCTCTGCGTCGAACGGCTGCTCGGGCGCGCGGCCGAGGAGGGGCGGGCCGACGACACGCCCGAGGCGATCGCCCGCCGGCTCGAGATCTACCAGCGCGAGACGGCGCCGCTCTCCGATCACTACCGTGCCCTCGGCAAGCTCGTCAGCATTCGCGCGGACAGGTCGGTGGACGAGGTCTGGGCCGAGATCGAGCAGGCGCTCTCGCAGGCGGTGCCCGCGTGATCGTCCGCAAGTCTCCCGCGGAGATCGCCCAGATGGGGCGGGCGGGACGCATCGTGGTCGAGACGCTGGCGCTGATGTCAGACCTGATCCGCCCGGGAGTCACCACGGCGGAGCTCGACAAGGCCGCCGAGGAGTTCATCCGCTCGCAGGACGGCTCTCCTACCTTCAAGGGCTACCGGGGCTATCCGGCCTCGATCTGCGCTTCGCCGAACGACATGGTCGTCCATGGCATCCCCGGCCCGTACACGCTCGCGGACGGCGACATCCTCTCCGTCGACGTGGGCGTCACGCTCGGCGGCTTCGTCGCCGACTCCGCCTCCACGTTCCCGGTCGGCGAGATCACACCCGAGGCCGAGCGGCTGCTCGAGGTCGGCCAGGCGGCTCTCGAGGCCGGCGTCGATCAGTGCCGCCCGGGCCGCCGCCTCTCGGACATCTCTCACGCCGTCCAGGTCGTCACCGAGGAGGCCGGCTTCTCGGTCGTCCGCAGCCTCGTCGGCCACGGCGTCGGGCGGGCGATGCACGAGGATCCGCAGATCCCGAACTACGGTGCGCCGGGCCGCGGGCCGCTGCTCGCCGAGGGCATGACGTTCGCGATCGAGCCCATGATCACCGCCGGGGAGCCCGATGTCGTCGTGCACGACGACGAGTGGTCGATCTCGACCGCCGACGGCTCGCTGGCTGCCCATTTCGAGCACACGGTGGCGATCACAGAGGGGGGACCTCAGATTCTGACGGCGAAGGCCCTTTTGCTACGATGAGCGCGCTGGCGGCGCGGCCTGGCTGCGCCGTCCCTTTGCGTGTGTGGAACGAGCATGACCGTCAAGGAAGAGAAGATCGAAGTCGAAGGGGAGGTCGTAGAAGCGCTTCCGAGCACGATGTTCCGGGTCCGGGTCGAAGGTGGGCATGACGTGCTCGCCACGATCTCGGGAAAGATGCGAAAGCACTACATCCGCATCCTCCCCGGTGACCGAGTGAAGGTGGAACTCTCGCCCTACGACCTTTCTCGCGGCCGCATCACCTACAGACACAAATGAAAGTCCGTCCTTCAGTCAAGCCGATGTGCGAACGGTGCCGCGTGATCAAGCGGCACGGTACGACCATGGTCATCTGCACGAACCCACGCCACAAGCAGAGACAGGGGTAGCGACAAGCGATGGCACGTATCGCGGGAGTCAACCTCCCGAACCAGAAGCGGCTCGAGATCGGGCTCACCTACATCTACGGCATCGGCCGCACGACGGCGCACAAGCTCTGCACCGAGCTCGACCTCTCGCCGGACACGAAGGTCCGCGACCTCACCGACGAGGAGATCACCCGGCTCCAGCGCCACATCGACGCGAACCTCCAGGTCGAGGGCGACCTGCGGCGTGAGCGCTCGCAGGCCGTCAAGCGGCTGCAGGAGATCGGCTCCTACCGCGGCATGCGCCACCGGCGCGGCCTTCCTGTGAACGGTCAGCGCACGAAGACGAACGCCCGGAGCCGCAAGGGCCCGAAGAAGACCGTCGGGCGCGGCAAGAAAGCGACGGCGAAGACCTAGTCATGGCACCCCCTCGCAAACCAGCGACCCGCGGTCGTGGGCGCCGCCGCGTCAAGAAGAACATCGCGATCGGCCAGGCCCACATCAAGACCTCGTTCAACAACACGATCGTCACCCTCACCGACAAGGAGGGGAACGTGATCGTGTGGGAGTCGGCCGGCTCGGCCGGGTTCAAGGGCTCGCGCAAGTCGACCCCGTTCGCGGCGCAGGTCACGGCCGACGCCGCCGCGCGCAAGGGCATGGAGCACGGCCTCCAGAAGGTGGAGGTGTTCGTGAAGGGCCCCGGCTCCGGACGCGAGACGGCGATCCGGTCGCTCCAGGCCGCCGGCCTCGAGATCCTCGGCGTCAAGGACGTCACCCCGCAGGCCCACAACGGCGTCCGCCCCCGGAAGCGGAGGCGCGTCTAGTGGCGCGGTATCGCGGCCCCGCCTGCAAGCTCTGCCGTCGCGAGGGCATGAAGCTCTTCCTGAAGGGCGAGCGCTGCCTGACCGAGAAGTGCGCGATCGAGCGCCGCTCGTATCCGCCGGGCGAGCACGGCCGCGGCCGCATCAAGCAGTCCGAGTACCTGCTGCAGCTGCGTGAGAAGCAGAAGGCGCGCCGGTACTACGGCCTGCTCGAGAAGCAGTTCCGCACCTACTACGAGAAGGCAGCGAAACAACGTGCCGGCGTCACCGGCGACAACCTGCTGCGGATGCTCGAGTCGCGGATCGACAACGTCGTCTACCGCCTCGGCTTCGCCGCCTCCCGGGCGCAGGCCCGGCAGCTCGTCCGTCACGGCCACTTTCAGGTCAACGGCCGCCGCGTGAACATCCCGAGCTACCAGGTCCGTCCCGACGACGTCATCTCCCTGAAGCAGGGCAGCTCGGCCGAGCAGGTCGTTCGCGACGCGACCGACCTGACGGCGTCGGTTGCGCCCTGGCTCCAGGCCGATCACGACGGCCTCACCGGCACGATTCTCAAGTGGCCCGAGCGGGCCGAGATCGACACGCCGGTCCAGGAGTCGCTGATCGTCGAGCTGTACTCCAAGTAGCGCCACGGCGCCACTGGAAAGAACGAAAGGAAAGGACACACATTGGCAACTCGCACCAGCTTGATGGACTTCCAGATCCCGAAGATCGTCCACGAAGAGGTCAACGAGAACCGGGGCGTGTTCCAGATCGAGCCGCTCGACCGCGGCTTCGGCTACACGTTCGGCAACTCGCTCCGGCGCGTGCTGCTCTCCTCGCTCGAGGGCGCAGCGGTGACCTCGGTGAAGATCGAGGGCGTCGCGCACGAGTTCACGACGCTTCCGGGCGTGCGTGAGGACGTCACCGACATCCTCCTCAACCTCAAGAACCTGACCTGCCTCCTGCACGGCGAGTCGCCCGAGATCGAGGTGCGGCTGCAGAAGAAGGGCGCCGGCCCGGTCACCGCCGCCGACATCCAGGCGCCGGCCGACCTCGAGATCCTCAATCCGGAGCTCGAGATCGCCCACCTGTCGGATCGTGGCAAGCTCGAGCTGACGATGACGATCGGCCGCGGCCGGGGCTACGTGCCGGCCGAGATGAACAAGGGCCACGAGCACACGATCGGCGTCATCCCGATCGACTCGATCTTCTCGCCGGTGCGCCGCGTGGCGTACGACGTCGAGGCCGCGCGCGTGGGCCAGCGCACGGACTACGACAAGCTCATCCTCGACGTGACGACGGACGGCTCGATCGACCCGCGCGACGCGATCGCGCAGGCGGCCGAGCTCCTGATCCGCCAGCTCGCCATCTTCACGGACATCGAGAAGATCGAGGGTTTCGCCGAGGTGGCCGCCGAGCAGGCTGCGGAGCCGTCGCTCGCGCACGGGATGGAGAACTTCCCGATCGAGGAGCTCGAGCTCGGCGTCCGCTCGTACAACTGCCTCAAGCGCGTCGGCATCGAGACGATCGGCGACCTCGTCACCAAGACCGAAAGCGAGCTCGGGACGATCCCGAACTTCGGCAAGAAGTCGATCGAAGAGGTCAAGGAGACGCTGGCCGCGCACGGCCTGACGCTCCGTGGCGAGGAGCTGCCCGCCTAGTGCGACACCAGCGCTCAGGCAAGAAGCTCGGCCGCGACTCTGCGCATCGCAAGGCGCTGTACGCGAACCTGACCTCGTCGCTGATCGACCACGGCCGCATTCGCACGACCGAGACGAAGGCGAAGGCCGTGCGGCCGATCGCCGAGAAGATGATCACGCTCGGCCGCGACGGCTCGATCCACGCGCGGCGGCAGGCGCTCGCCTACCTGCGGGGACAGGAGATCGTGCACAAGCTGTTCTCCGAGGTCGCACCGCGGTTCGTCGACCGGCCGGGCGGGTACACGCGGATCGTCAAGCTCGGCCCGCGCCAGGGTGACGCGGCGCCGATGGCGTACCTCGAACTCGTCGACTTCGTGCCAGAGGCAGGCGGCGAGGCACCGGCGGCGGCACGTCGGGAGCGCGAGCCGGTCGAGGCGTCGGCCTCGTAGGCCCACGCAGGCGCCTGAAGCCCTGCGGCTCAAGCTCACCGTCGAGTACGACGGAACCGACTTCCACGGCTGGGCCGCGCAGCCGGGCCTGCGCACGGTCGAGGGTGTCGTGCGCGAGGCGCTCGGATCCCTCTTTGGCGGCGTGGACGGCCTCGCCGTGGCGGGCCGGACGGACGCGGGCGTCCACGCGCTCGGCAACGTCGTCTCGGTCGACGTCGACGGCGGCCCGCCGCCCGAGCGCTCGGCCGAGGCGCTGAACAGCGTCCTGCCGCCCGACGTCGCGGTCGTCGCGGCGGAGGCGGTCTCGCCGGACTTCCACGCCCGCTTCTCGGCCCGCTCGCGCAGCTATCGCTACCGGCTCTACCGCCGGCGCGAGCGGAGTCCGTTCGAGGAGCGGTGGGCCTGGTGGTACCCACGCCCGCTCGACGTGCCGAGCCTGGCCCGCGCGGCGGCGATCGTCGTCGGCGAGCACGATTTTCGCGCCTTCACGCCGGCCGAGACGCAGCACGAGGTCTTCGTGCGCGTCGTCGAGTCGGCGGCCTGGCACGAACGCGCCCACTTTCTCGACTTCGAAGTCACGGCCGATTCCTTTCTGCGCCACATGGTCCGCACGCTGGTGGGAACGATGCTCGAGCGGGAGCCCGACGACTTCGCCCGTCTTCTCGACGGCCGTCCGCGCAGCGAGGCGGGGCAGACGGCACCGCCGCACGGCCTCGTCCTCGTCCGCGTCGGCTATTGAGGACAAGGCTCGGTGCCCGACACGTGCCAGGCACCGTCAACGGGCTTTACAGTGCCTGGCACCTAGCCAGCACGTGCCTGGCACCTGCCCGGCACTACGATTGGCGGGCATGCGGTTTCCCGTCGTTCTCTTCGACCTCGATGGCACGCTGATCGACTCGGGGCCGATGATCGTCGCCTCGATGAAGCACGCCGCCCGCTCCGTGCTCGGGCGCGACATCCCCGAGGAGGTGCTCACCGCGGCCGTCGGCGGGCCCGGCCTTTTCGCCCAGATGCAGGCGCTCGCGCCGGAGCGCGCGGACGATCTCGTCGCCGCCTATCGCGAGCACAACGAGCCGCTGCACGACGAGTTGGAGGCGTTCTGGGAGGTCGTCGAGGTGCTGCCGCGCCTGCGCGACGAAGGGCGCCTCCTGGGGATCGTCACCGCCAAGCGGCGTGAGACCGTCCGGCTCGCGTTCGACCGGCTGCCCGGGCTCGAGGACAACTTCGCCGTCGTGATCACGTCCGACGACACCGAGCGGCACAAGCCGTCTCCCGACCCGATCCTCGCCGCGATCGACCGCCTCGGCGCGTCGCCGGCGGGGACGGCATACGTCGGCGACTCGCCGTACGACATCCTTGCGGCCAAGGCGGCGGGCGCCTTCGCCGTCGCCGTCGGCTGGGGCGGCATCCACGCGGACGCCGTGCTCGAGCGCGAGCAGCCGGATGCGTTCGTGCGCCACGCGGAGGAGCTGCTTGCCGTCCTCTAGCGCGACTGCGGCCGCCCGTGCGGCGGAGCTGCGCGAGACGCTGACGGAGGCGCTCGTCGCCTACCACGTCGAGGACGCTCCGATCATGTCGGACGCCGAGTACGACCGCCTCTACGACGAGCTGGCCGCGCTCGAGGAGCAGGATCCGAGTCTCGTCACGGCCGATTCTCCGACCCAGCGGGTCGGCGTCCCGGCTTCCGACCGCTTCCAGAAGGTGCGACACCTGGAGCCGATGGGCTCGCTCGAGAAGGTGACGAGCGACGAGGCGTTGGAAAAATGGGCCGATGACATTCGCAAGCGGCTCGGCACTGACGAGGCGGTCGCCTACGTGGTCGAGCCGAAGATCGACGGGCTCGCGATCAACCTCACCTACGAGAACGGCGTGTTCGTGCGCGGCGCGACGCGGGGTGACGGCATCCAGGGCGAGGACGTGACTCCGAACCTGCGCACGATCGAGGCGATCCCTCTGCGCATGCGCGGTGACGACCTACCGACCGTCGTCGAGGTGCGCGGCGAGGTCTATCTCCCGCTGTCCGGCTTCCGCGAGCTGAACGAGCGGCTCGCGGGGACGAGCCAGAAGCTCGCTCCCAACCCGCGCAACGCGGCCGCAGGCTCGCTCCGGCAGAAGAACTCCGCGATCACCGCCGAGCGGCCACTCTCGACGTGGATCTACGGCACCGGCCACACCGAGGGCGTCGGTTTCGGCCGCCAGTCCGAGATGCTGCAGTGGCTCCGTGAGCGCGGCTTCCGCACGAACCCCTACGCCGAGCGCTTGGAGACGATCGAGGAGGTGGCGACCGCCTGTCGCGAGTGGGAGACGCGCCGCATCGAGCTCGACTACGAGATCGACGGCATCGTGATCAAGGTCGACTCGCTCGACCAGCAAAGACGGCTCGGTGCGCTCCACTCGCGCCCCCGCTGGGCGCGCGCGTTCAAGTGGGCGCCGATGACAGCACGGACGACGCTTCGGCAGATCCTGATTCGCGTCGGCCGCACGGGCGCGCTCAATCCGTGGGCACTCCTCGAACCGGTCGAGGTCGGCGGGGTCACCGTCTCGCGCGCGACGCTCCACAACGAGGAGGACATCAACCGCAAGGACATCCGCGAGGGCGATCTCGTCGTCGTCCAGCGTGCCGGGGACGTGATCCCGCAGGTGGTCGGGCCGGCGGGCCCGCACCGGAAAGGGACGAAGCCGTTCCGGATGCCGGTGCAGTGCCCGCTCTGCGGGTTCGACGTCGTCAAGCCCGAGGGCGAGGCGATGCACCGCTGTCCCAACCGGGCCTGTCCCTCGCGAGGTCTCGAGACGCTCAACAACTGGGTCATGGCCGCCGCGGACATCGAGGGCGTCGGCGAGCAATCGATCCGCCGCTTCTGGGACCTCGGGCTCGTCCGCTCGCTGCCGGATCTCTACCGACTGCAGGAGGAGCAGTTGCTCGAGCTCGACGGCTTCGGCGAGATCTCGGCCGCCAACACGATCCGGTCGATCGAGGCGTCGAAGCAGATTCCGTTTTCGCGCGTCCTCTTCGGGCTCAATATCCCGAAGGTCGGGTGGATCATGGCTCAGAACCTCGCACGGCATTTCGGCACCGTCGACCGGCTGCAGGTCGCGACGCAGGAGGAGATCCAGGAGATCGACGGCTTCGGCCCCGAGCGCGCGGAGCTGATCGTCGAGTGGTTTGCGGACGAGCAGAACCGCGCACTCGTGCAGGAGCTGCGCGAGCTCGGGCTGCGGTTCGAGAGCGGCGAAGAGGACCTTCCGGTCGAGGGCCCGCTGAGCGGCTCCGCCTACGTGATCACGGGCACGCTCGAGAAGTACACGCGCGACGAGGCCAAGGTCGCGCTCGAGGCGCTCGGCGCGAAGGTGTCAGACTCGGTGTCGAGCAAGACGACCGGGCTCGTCGTCGGCGAGGAGCCCGGGCAGTCGAAGTTGACCAAGGCCGGTCGCGCGAGCGTGCCGATCCTGTCCGAGGCCGATCTGGACACCCTGCTCGGCCGCTAGGGCCAACACCGGTGCCAGGCACGTGCCTGGCACCTCGCCTGTCCCGTGCCTGGCACCGCGACGTCGGCGCCGGACTAGGACGCGGCGGCCAGGAGCTGCACGAAGCGGTCCTGGGCGCCGCGGGCGGTCCACCAGGGCACGGGCGCGCCGTTCTCCATCACCGCGAAGGCGTAGCGGCCGCGGACGAAGCCCGAGAGCACGGAGGCGAGGTCGGTCGTCCCCGTCTTCCCGACGACGGCCCCGCGGGTCGCAGGCCCGGTAAGCCGGTGCTCCAGGGTGCCCGACATGCCGGCGACGGCCATCGCCTGCACGAGCGTCGAGCGGAGCGCGCCGTCGGCCCAGCACTGCCGCAGGATGGCGACGATCGCCTGCGGCGTGAGTCGGTCGAGCGACGAGAGGCCCGAGCCGTCGGCGATCGTGACGCCGTCGAGCGGGACACCATTCTGCGCCAGGATCCGCTTGACCACAGCGGCCCCGTCCTCGCTCGTCCCGCCGTCGCCCGCGACCGCGCCGAGCTCCTTGAGCAGCAACTCGGCAGAGAAGTTGTCGCTGTCGGCGTCGACCGCGTGGAGGATCTCGTCGAGCGGCTTCGAGACCGAGACGGCAAGCACCTTGCCCCCGGCCCGGAACGAGCGCGCCTTGCCGTCGACCGCCACCCCCGCCTTGATCAGCAGCGCGCGGAACCGGTCGGCTGCCGTGTACGCCGGCGTGTGCGTGAAGCCCTTGCCGGTCCAGGCGCGGTCGACGACGAGCGCGGAGAGCGGCGGCGACTCCTCGATGTAGAAGGACGCCTTCCATCCAGGCGCCGTGCGCAGCTTGTCGAAGAACGACTCGTCGCCGATCACCATGCCCGTCACGTGCGTGATCCCGAGCCGGTGGACGCGGTCGGCGAGAATGTGCAGCCGGGCCGTCGACAGCGTGGGATCGCCGTAGCCCTTGAGCACGAGATTGCCGCTCCACGTCCCGTCGGCGCCCAACGATCCCTGGCCGCGCACCTCGGTCGGGAAGCGGAAGCCCGGCCCGAGCACCTTCAGGGCCGCGTAGGTGACCGGGAGCTTCTCGTTCGAAGCCGGCACGAAGCCGACGTCCGAGTTGTGCGCGAAGAGGACGCGGCCCGAGGCGAGGTCGAACGCCATCGCCCCCGTCCGCGACGGGCCGATGCCTGGGGCGTGCAGCGCGGCGCCGAGCTTCGTCCCGAGGTCGGCTGTGCCACTCGCCGCAGCGAGAGAGGCGCCCCAACCGAGCGAGGCGACGATTGCTGCGAGGGCCAGGCGGGCGATCAGCGGAGCGTGATCGTAACCGTCCGCTTGCCCCACGCGTACGTCTGCTTCAGGGTCGGGAACCACAGGTCGATCCTGAGCCCCTTGATCGCCGTCCCGGTGTCGGCTGCGATGCCCGTGCCGTAGCCGGGAATCTCCATTCGCGTGCCGAGTGGGATGACGGTGGGGTCGACGGCGACGACGCCGGGCCCGGTCGGGAGTCCGCTCGCGGTTCCACCGTGGAGAGAGTAGGCGGTGGCCACGACGGTCAGCTGCTTTCCGGAGCCGGAGGCAGGCTGGATCGGCGCGGGCGCTGCAGGCGCCGCGGGGGGCGGAGGCGGTGGCGGCGGGGTCGCGCTCGGCGCCGTGGCCGCGCCGAGCGAGGAAAGGCTGGCCGCCGTCTGCGCCTTGACCGTGGCGACCGTCGACGCCGCTTCGGCCGAACGTGCCCGTGCTTCGAGTTGCGCGATGCGCTGCCCCGTCAGCCGCTCGCGCGTCCGGAGCTCGGCGATGTACGTCGAGCGCTCCGCCTGCGCGCGCACGAGCTCGTCGGCTCGGGTCGCCGCGTCGGCGCGCAGCCGGGCGAGCCGGGCCGCCCTTCGGCTCAGCGAGCGGAGCTCGCGGCTGACCTCGCGCCGCGCCCGCGTCGTCTGCGCGATCACGTCGTTGGTCGCGGTCGCCGTGCGGTTGATGCTGTCGAAGCCGGTGAGGATCTCGTCGAGCGACGTGGCCCCGAAGATCACCGAGAGCGCATCCGGAGCGCCCTGCTCGTACAGGGCCCGGACCTGCTGGCCGAGTCGTGTCTGCGCGATCCTGAGCGACCTCTGGGCAACGCGGAACTGGACCCGGGCGACGTTGCGATCGCGGCGTGCCGTGGCGAGCGCGGCGTCGATGTTCGCGAGCCGGCTACGGGCCCGGTCGAGGCTCGTGTTCATCGAGTACAGCTGCAGGAGCGCGGCCTGCTCGCGCGCCGCGAGCGCGGAGCGGGCAGCGCGGAGCTGCCCGACTCGATCTGCCCCGCTCGTCGCCGGCAGAGCCAGAAGCGCGAGGAGGAGCAGGCTGAGCGTGAGACGTCCGACGTTACGTGCCGGCGTGCGCAAAGCGGGACGACGCTACCACAGGAAACGACCTCGTGACGTCGAAACGATGCACTTTGCAGCACTTTTGGCACACATCGAGACACGGTTGTCTGTTGCAGCCCGCCGATACGCCTGGTAGGGTCCTTCCCCTGTGACGTACCGGCCCCTCCCGGTGCGCCCCCAGTCGCATGCGGCGCAAGGTCGAAGCAAGGCCTTCTGCGGCAGGTGGGTGCCAGCGGTCATCTTCATCGTCGTTGCGGCTCTCGTCGCGGCGGTCCCCGGCTTGGCGGACCCGGTCGCGTCGAAGCAGGCAGAGGCCCGGCAGGTGCTCCAGGAGATCAACCAGCTCGACCAGAGCCTCGGCAAGGCCGTCGAGGCGTACGACGCGGCAACCGTGAAGCTCGACCACATCCGCAAGGAGCTGGACGTCAACCTGTTCGAGCAGAAGATCGCCAAGGGCAACCTGAAGGCGGCCGAAGGGAGACTGGCCGCGCGGCTCCGTGACCTCTACATCACGGGCGACTCGGACTCGACGGTCGCGGTGCTGCTCGGCTCGAGGAGCCTCGACGACGTGATCAACCGGCTCGAGACCGCGAATCGCGTCTCCGACCAGGACGCACAGGTGCTCAGAGAGGTGACGACGTTCAAGCATCAGGTCGCGATCCACGGCGCGGCGCTGCGGCAAGCCCACCAGGCGCAGCAACGCGTCGTTGCCGACCGTGCGGCCGCGAAGTCGCGGATCGAGAACGGACTCGCCGACCGCAAGCGTCTGCTGTCGTCGATCAAGGGTGAGATCCAGCGGCTCCGGGCGGAGGAGGCGGCTCAGCAGGCGCTGCTGGCGGCACAGGCGCGAGCACGGTTGATCCAGCAGCAGCAGGTGCAGCAGGCACGGGTGAACGCGACGGTCGTCGGCGCGACGATCCAGGCGCCGGCGAGCACGAGCGATCCGAACGCGGTCACGACGGTCGCGCCGCCGTCTCACTACGGTGGCGTCGTCGGTGTGGCGATGGCCGAGCTCGGCAAGCCGTACGTCTACGCCACGGCCGGCCCCGACACGTTCGACTGCTCGGGCCTCGTCGTGTACGCGTACGCGGCGGTCGGCGTCTCGCTCCCGCACTCGTCCTACGCGCTCTGGAACGCCGGCGTCTACGTCTCGCAGGATCAGCTCGAGCCCGGCGATCTCGTCTTCTTCGACGGCCTCGGCCACGTCGGGATCTACATCGGCGGCGGCCAGTTCATCCACGCGCCGCACACCGGCGACGTCGTGAAGATCTCGAACCTGAACGAAGGCTGGTACGCGGCGACGTACGTCGGCGCGCGCCGGATCCTCTAGGTTCCGGCCCCTTCGCTGCCGGCCCTCTCGCTGCCGGCATAGAGCGCGTCGATCTCGTCGGTGAAGTGCTGCTCGCAGACGCGGCGGCGCAGCTTGAGCGTTGGCGTCATCTCGCCTTCCTCGAGCGAGAAGTCCCGCGGGAGGACGGCGAAGCGCTTGATCTGTTCATAACGCGTCCGGCCGCGGTTCGCGTCGTCGACGATGCCCTGGACGAGCTGGCCGACCGCTGCGTCGCCGGACAGGCCGCCTGCCTCGAGTGCTGCGGGATCGAGCGCGATCAGCGCGGCGATATAGGGCCGACGGTCGCCGACGACCAGAGCCTGTGACACGAACTTCGAGTTCTTGAGCGCGTTCTCGAGGTTCTGCGGTGCGACCTTCTTGCCGCCCGCGGTGACGAGGATGTCCTTCTTGCGGTCGGTGATGCGCACGAAGCCGTCGGCGTCGATCTCGGCGATGTCGCCTGTGTGCAGCCAGCCGTCCCCGTCGAGGATCTCGCGCGTGGCGGCATCTTCCTTGTAATAGCCGGCGAACAGGGTCTCGCTGCGGATCAGCAGCTCGCCGTCGTGCGCAGTCCTCAGCTCGAAGCCCGGCAGCGCAGGGCCGACCGTGCCGAACTTGAACTTGTCCGGCCGGTTCGCGGTCGCCGCCGACGTGCACTCGCTCAGCCCGTATCCCTCGAGGATGAGGACGTCGAGAGCATGGAAGAACTCGGCGATCTCCACGGACAGCGGCGCCGCGCCGGAGACCGCGACACGGATGCGTCCGCCGAGCCGCTCCTTGAACTTCGAGTACACGAGCCTGCCGGCGATGCGGTGCTGGAGCGCGAGGACGTGCGGAAGCGGCTTGCCGTCCTGCCGCAGGACGCTCGCGCGGCGGCCGACCCGGAGCGCCCACTCGATCAGTCTGCGCCTGAGGCCGGATGCGTCGTCGAAGGCGGATTGCGTGGCGTCGTGCACCTTCTCGAACACGCGCGGGACACCCGGCAGGAGGTGGGGGCGCACGACCGGCAGCGCCTCGGCGACCCGGAGGGGATCGGAGCAGAACGCCGTCGTGAAGCCGACGCGGGCGCCGGTGAGGTGCAGCACCCGTCCGAAGTTGTGAGCCAGCGGGAGCCAGAGCAGCACGACGTCGCCGGACCGGACGAGGGTGCTCGCCTCATCCACCGCCGAGACCATCTCGTACGCGTTGCGGTGGCGGATCATGCACGCCTTCGGCGAGCCGGTCGTCCCCGACGTGTAGATGAACGTGTAGAGGTCGTCCTCGCCGATCGCGGCGGTTGCGCGCTCGAGGGCATGCGGGTCGGAGGCGGCGTACTCGCGGCCGCGGGCCGCCAGGTCATCCAGGTCGGCGAACGTCAGGATGTGTCGGACGCGCGGGATGTCGGCCCTGACGTCGTCGAGCTTCGCCAGTTGCTGCTCGTCCTCTGCGAGGACTCCGATCGCGTCGCCGTGCTCCAGCGCGTAGGCGCAGTCAGGCGGGGAGCTCGTCGCGTACACGGGCACGGTCACGGCTCCGACGAAGGCGAGCGCGTAGTCGAACAGCGCCCACTCGAGACGCGTGGAGGCGAGGATCCCGAACGCGTCGCCCTTCTCGAGGCCGAGCGCGAGCAGGCCGTTGGCGAGGTCGGCGACGCGCTCGCCCGCCGCCTGCCACGTGACCGGCTCCCAGGAGCCGTCCCGTTCGGCGAGGTAGGCGGTGCCGGTGCGGTTCTCCGCCAGCGCCGCGAGCCAGAGGGCGGGAATGGTGCGGGAGGGCGCGCCGGCCATAACCGAGCTTAACCCGCGCGATCGTGCGCAGGGAACTGTGCAACGAAGGCGAAAACGGCACACTCTCCTACAATCAGGACAGGGTCTATGCGGACGACATGGAACGGATCGATCAGCTTCGGGCTGGTGAACATCCCGATCGGGCTCGCGCCCGCGACGAAGCCTGCTGCGCGGCAGTCGGACGTCTCCTTCCGCCTGCTCCACCGCGAGTGCAAGACGCCGATCAAGCAGAAGCGCTGGTGTCCGGTTCACGATCGCGAGGTCGGCCCGGACGAGATCGTCAAGGGGTGGGAGATCTCGAAGGGAGAGTTCGTGGTCGTCGAGGAGGCCGACCTGGAGGCGATCGAGCGTGACTCTACTTCCCGCGCGATCGACATCACCGGATTCGTGCCCGAAGACGCCGTCGACCCCATCTACTTCGACCGCACGTACTTCCTCGTGCCCGCGGCCGCAGTCGCCGCACGCCGCCCCTACGTCCTCCTCCAGCACGCGATGCGGGAGACGGGCATGGCGGCGCTCGGGCGCTTCGTGCTCGCCGGCAAGGAGAAGCTCTGCCTGATTCGCGCGCAAGGCGACGCGCTCGCATTGGAGACGATGTACCTGGCGGAGGACGTCTACTCGCAGGCCGAGATCGACGAGGCCGTCGCCGAGGCGGAGGTCAAGGACGCGGAGGTCGAGCTCGCGCGGCAGATCATCGACAGCCTCGTCACCGACTTCCGGCCCGCCGAGCAGCTGACGAGCGACTACCGCGAGGATCTGCGCGGGCTCCTCGAGGCGAAGCTCAAGGGACAGGAGATCGCGCGTCCGGAGCCGGTCGAGGAAGAGCCCGCTGCCGTCGACCTCATGGAGGCGCTTCGGCGAAGCGTCGAGGAGGCCCGGCAGCGGAAGGAGCCGGATTCGGCCCGCAAGCCGGCGAAGGCGACGGCGTCCCGCAAGCGTACGACGAAGGCGAAGTAGTCCTCCGAGACGTCTCGAGCGGCTTTCGCCGCTCGAGAGCAGGGTTGCCGGCGGTGTTCGAAACTAGGCCGACTCGACCGCCGCTGCGCTGACGGCCTTGAGCTGAGCCTCGAAGAGGAAGCGGTCGATCTTCCCGTGGTAGATCGGCACCCCTTCTTGGACGCAGAGCCGGATCACGTCGTCGCGGTTGATCCCGAGCTCCTTGGACAGCTCTTCAGGCGTCAGGTGATTCGGCATCGCTCGCCTCCTTGGCATGAAAAAGCCCGTCGGGCGCGTGCGCTCGGACGGGCTTCAATCGAAGCTGAAGTTGTCTGCTCGCGGGATGTCAACGGGCCCGCGTCCCGAAACGATCCATCTCGCCCAGAGCATAGTCTCGGCGGCGGCTCTCGTGCAAGCGGACGAGGGCGGGCGTCAGACCGGGTTCTCGAGCTCGACGAACTCCCACTGGACGGCGAAGCGCTCGCCGATCCGCGCGGCCAGAGCCTGTACACCGAGACGCTCGGTCGCATAGTGGCCGGCGGCGACGAAGTGGACCCCGAGCTCGCGCGCGGTCATCATCGTGGGCTCCGCCGCCTCGCCTGTGACGAGCACGTCGTACCCCTCGGCGGCCGCCTCGGCGAGGTAGCGGGCGCCACCGCCCGTGATCACGGCGGCCCGCTCGATCCGCTCGGGCCCGTCGGCGAAGACGAGCGGCTCACGGTCGACCGCCCGAGCGGCGCGCTCGGCCAGCTCGGCGATCGTCGGCGGGTCGTCGAACCTCCCCCCGACGCCGAGCGCCGTGAACGCACGCTCCACGGTCAGGCCGAGCTCGCGGGCGAGCAGGACGTTGTTGCCGATCTCCGGGTGCGCGTCGAGCGCGAGGTGATAGGCGGCGAGCGTGATGTCGGCGTCGAACAGCGCTCGCAGCCGTCCCTTCATGCGCGTGTCGACCACGCGGGGCTCGTTGTCCCAGAAGAGGCCGTGGTGGACGAGGACGAGTTCGGCACCCGCGGCCGCCGCCCGCTCGAACAGCTCGAGCGACGACGACACGGCGCAGACCACCTTCGTCACCTCGTCCGCTCCCACGACCTGCATGCCCATCGGCCCGTAGTCACGGAACGAGCCGATATCGAGGAGCTCGTCGGCGAAGGCGATGATCTCGTCGCGCGGCGCCACAACCGGGCGCAGTCTACGCCGCGGTTCTCGTCGTGACGCGGTCAGGACACGGCGGCCTCCTCGAACGGTGTCGAGGCCGCGGACGCGTCGCCGCTCGGCGGCGTCAGGAACTGAACGCGGTTCGCGACGACCTCGAGCGCGCTTCGGCGCGTGCCGTCGGGTGCCTGCCACGATCGGCTGCGGAGGCGGCCGTCGAGGGCTGCGCGGTCGCCCTTGTGGAGAAACTGCCCGCAGAGGTCGGCCTGCCGGTCCCAGACCGAGATCCGGACGAAGTCCGCGCCGCCTTCCTTTCCCGCCCGGTCGACCGCGAGGAGGAAGCTCGCGACGCGTTTGCCCTCGGCGAGCTCCTTCACCTCGACGTCCGTCGCCAGGTTGCCGATGAGGGTCACGACGTTCACCTGAACGACGGTAGCGCGGAACCCGTGACGCGTCTGTGCCGCAAGGGTGACGATCTCCGCGCAGACGGAAACGCCCGGAAGTCGTGCGACTCCCGGGCGCCTCAGTCGGGGTGCCCAGATTCGAACTGGGGACCTCTCCGACCCGAACGGAGCGCGCTACCAGGCTGCGCCACACCCCGAATGGGGACAGATTAGCGTGCGGGCGGCCCGGCACTCGCCGCCTCGACGCGGCGTCAGTCCACCTTTCGCAGCCACGGCCGGGTCATCACACCGCCGATGATCAGCGCCGACACCACCGCGCCGGAGGCGATGATCACGCTCGGGGAAGCCAGGCCCGCGATCCCCGCGGAGAGTGCGAGCCCGAGCGGCATCAGACCGAACGAGCCGAAGAAGTCGAGGCTGACCACACGCGAGAGCATGTTCTCCGGGACGAGCTCCATCAGCATCGTTTCCCAGACTGCGATCGAGAATCCGATGCAGACCCCGCGCACGATCGCGAGCACGCCGGCCAGCTCGTACCACGGCGACAGCACGAGACCGGCAATGCAGAGGCTGTTCACGAGCCAGATCGCGTACGAGAGGAGCCCTCGCCGCCGCCGCGGCTGCAGTTGCCCGTAGAGAAGCGTCCCGGCGATGGTTCCGACTCCGAGCAGCGAGGTGAGCAGGCCGTACGCGCCGACGCCCTTGTGGAAGTGCTGCGAGATGAGCTTCGGCATCAACACCTGCTGGGGCGCGAACTGCAGCATCAGCACGAGCGCGAAGACCGCGATCGTCACCCACAGCCACGGGATCCGCGAGACGTAGCGGACGCCGGTCCAGATCTCGCGGACCGTGCCCTCGGAGGCGCTCGGCTCGGTCGGGCGTGGCTTCGTCGCCCAGAGCAGCGCGGCGGAGAAGAGGAAGGTGGCCGCGTCGAGCGCGAAGACGGTCGCCGACCCGGCCCCGCCGTAGACGAACGCCGCGAGCGACGGCCCGAGCAGCAGGCTCGACCAGCGTGCGATGCCGATCATCGCGTTTGCCGAGGGAACGGCGGAGGGCTCGACGAGGAGCGGCACGATGCCGCCGAACGCGGGGTAGAAGAAGCCGTCCCCGAGTCCCATCAGCGTCGCCAGCACGAGGATGAGCGGGAAGCTCAGGTGCCCCGACGCGTCGAGGCCGGCAAGCGCGCCGACGGCGGCGCAGCGGGCGAGGTCGGAGGCGATCATCATCGTCCGGCGCGGCAGGCGGTCCGCGAGCGCGCCGCCGATCAGGACCGTGGCCAGCACCGCCAGCGACTGGCACACGAGCACGATCCCGAGCTTCCCGGAGCCCGCCAGCGTGAACGTCCTCCAGCCGAGCGCCGTCACGAAGGCCGCGTCGCCGACGAGCGATACGGCCTGCGCGGACCAGACCAGACGGAACTCCCGGCTCCGGAAGGCCTTGAACGCGCGCAGACCACCCGTGAGCGCCGCAGCTTCGCCCATGCGCCAAAGCTATCGTTCGAGCGTGGCCGAGACGATTCGCGTCGCGTGTGTCCAGATGACGAGCCGCGCCGACCGGGCGGCCAACCTCGAGCAGGCCGAACGGCTCGTCGCGCGGGCTGCTGCGACGGGCGCCGACGTCGTCGTCCTGCCCGAGAAGTGGGACGCGATCGGCGACCACGCTCAGCTGCACGCTGCGGCGGGGCTGCTCGAGGGCGGCGAGACGGTCGAGGCGATGCGCGGCTGGGCGAGATCCCACGGCGTCACGCTCGTCGGCGGGTCGATCTCCGAGCGCCGCGAGGGGCGCGAGAAGCTGTCGAACACGTGCGTCGTCGTCGATCCGGCGGGGGAGATCTCGGCCGTGTACCGCAAGATCCACCTCTTCGACGTCGAGGCAGGAGGCTTCGTGTACCGCGAGTCGGATGCGGAAGAGCCCGGCGACGAGCCGGTCGTGGCCGAGATCGAGGGCTGGCCGGTCGGGCTCACGGTCTGTTACGACCTCCGCTTCCCGGAGCTGTACCGCGTGCTCGCTCTCGAGGGAGCGCTGCTCTTCACGGTGCCGGCGCACTTCACGCTCTACACCGGCAAGGACCACTGGGAGCTGCTTCTGCGGGCACGGGCGGTCGAGAACCAGTGCTTCGTGGCCGCCGCGGCGCAGATCGGCGAGACGCTGCCCGGGCGGCAGAGCTTCGGGCGCTCGTCGATCGTCGATCCCTGGGGCATCGTGCTGGCCCAGGCTCAGGACGAGGAGACCGTGATCGTCGCCGAGCTCGACCGGGCCCGGCTCGACGCGATCCGCGAGCGGTTCCCGGCGCTCGCGAGCCGGCAACCCGCCGCCTATCGGTGGCCCTCTGCCGTGTGAAGCCGCTCCACGCCGTCCTCTTCGACGTCGACTTCACGTTGTGCCGGCCGGGGCCCGAGCTGGGGCCTGAGGGGTACGCGGCGCTCGGAGAGGAGTACGGACTTTCGCTCGACCCGGCTCGTTACGAGGCTGCGAGGCTGGCCGCGATCGACGACCTGCAGCGCCATCCGGAGCTCGACCACGACGAGGCGATCTGGGTGCGGTTCACGGAGGACATCGTGCGCGGGATGGGCGGCGAGGGGGTAGAGGTGGGCGAGATCGCGCTACAGATCGTGCGGCGGTGGGAGCAGGCGGCCCATTTCGAGCTGTACGACGACGTGCCGCCTGTCCTCGGCGAGCTGCGGCGACGCGGCCTGCGGATCGGGCTCATCTCGAACACGAGCCGCGATCTCGGCGCGTTCGTGCGCCACTTCGAGCTCGATGTGGACGGTTGGATCGCTTCCGGCTCGTACGGGAAGGTGAAGCCGAGCCCGCTGATCTTCAGGGCCGCGCTCGAGCTGGTCGGCTGCACGGCCGCTGCCGCGGCGATGGTCGGCGACTCGCCGGAGGACGACATCGTCGGCGCGCGGGCGGTCGGCATGCGGGCCGTGCTGCTCGACCGAGCGGGGCGCTTCCCAGCCGCGCCGGATCGCATCGAGTCGCTGACTGCGCTGCCTGCCGCGCTCGAGCTCCACGGCTGAATCGGACACCTGCAGGTGCCAGGCACGTGCCTGGCACCGACCAGGTACGTGCCTGGCACAGGCGTGCAACAAATGTGTGCCGATACGCGCTACTGCACTAGATCCGACGCCGCGACGCGGCTAGCGTCGGTGCCGTGCCCAGGATGCGTCGCAGCGACCTCCCGGATGGCTTCTACCACGTGACGGGCCGCGCAACCGGCGGCGGGCTGCTCTTTCGCGCCGACCTCGACCGGGTCGACTTCAACGCGCTCGTCGCGCGGGCGGTCGACCGGCTCGGTTGGCGCGTCCACGCACGCTGCTCCCTCGGAACGCACTACCACCTGATCGTCGAGACGAGCCGGGCGGCCCTTTCCGCAGGGATGCAGCTGCTGAACGGCACGTACACGAAGCGCTTAAAACAAGCGCCACGCCCGTCGGGGCTGCCTGTTCGAGGGGCGCTACACGGCGACACCGATCCACAACGAGGAGCACTATCTCGCCGCGCTCGAGTACATCCGGCAGAACCCCGTCGATGCAGGGCTCTGCAAGGTCGCCGACGACTGGCCGTGGACGGAGCTCGGCGCGCTACCGGAACGCCTGGATGCCCGTGAGAGCGGCGCCGACGACGAGCGTGTGGACCTCGTGGGTGCCCTCGTACGTGAGGACGGACTCCAGGTTGTTCATGTGCCGGATGACCGGATACTCGAGTGTGATCCCGTTGCCGCCGAGGATCGTGCGAGCCGCCCGGCAGACCTCCAGGGCGCCGCGGACGTTGCCCATCTTGCCGAGGCTCACGTGCTCCGGCCTGAGCGTCCCTCCGTCCTTCATGCGCCCGAGGTGCAGCGCGACGAGCATGCCTCGGTTGACCTCGAGTGCCATTTCGGCGAGTTTCTGCTGCGTGAGCTGGTAGGAGGCGATCGGCCGCTCGAAGACGATCCGCTCCTTCGAGTAGTCGAGCGCCGCCTCGAGGCACGCGCGCGCCGCGCCGACCGAGCCCCAGACGATGCCGAAGCGCGCCTCGTCGAGGCAGGAGAGCGGCCCGCGCAGCGAGCTGGCACCGGGCAGCATGTTCTCGTCGGGCACGCGAACGTCGTCGAGCACGAGCTCGGACGTGACCGATGCGCGCAGCGAAAGCTTGCGGTGGATCTCGGGGGCGCTGAAGCCGCGCATGCCCTTCTCGACGACGAACCCGCGGACCTCGCCCGCATCCGTGCGGGCCCAGACGACCGCCAGATCCGCGATCGATCCGTTCGTGATCCACATCTTCGACCCGTTCACCACCCAGTCCCCGCCGTCGCGTCGCGCGTGCGTGCGCATCGAGCCCGGATCGGAGCCGGCGTCCGCCTCCGTCAGCCCGAAGCAGCCGATCAGCTCGCCCGTGTGCATCCGCGGCAGCCAGCGCTCCTTCTGCTCCTCCGAGCCCCACCGCCAGATTGCGAACATGGCGAGCGAGCCCTGTACCGAGACCGCGCTGCGGGTGCCGGAGTCGCCTGCTTCCAGCTCGGTGCAGACGAGACCGTAGGCGACGGCGCTCGCACCGGGGAGCCCGTAGCCGTCGAGGTGCATCCCGAAGAGACCAAGGCCGGCGAGCTCCACCAGCACCTCCCGGGGTAGAACTCCCCGCTCGAACCAGTCTCCGACGTCGGGCACGATCCGCTCGCGCACGAATGCGCGGACGGTGTCGCGGATCGCCTTCTCCTCCTCGTCGAGGAGCGCGTCGACGGCCAGGAAGTCGAGTGGGTCGAGCGTGGGGGGCGCGGCGCTCTTTGCGGCCACAGATGTCCTCCGGATCGAGGGCTGGGTCGCTCTTGATCCTAGCCCTTCGTCCCGCTCCGGACGCGCGGCAGCTCGTCCCGGCAACGTCTCGGTGCCAGGCACGTGCCTGGCACCGACGCCGTGCCTCGCCCGGCTCGGGCGGCCGATCGGATGAGCGGGCGGATGAGACGGGATCCTCCGATCCTCTCCCCCGGCGCGGCAGCCGGATCGATCGTCGGCGGGATGACGGAACCGCTTCGGTGCGCGGATGCTGGACGTTCCGGGGAACGGGCGTACGATGGACGTGATGGCCGACACGAAGAAGAAGGTGCGCGTGGTCGTCGCCGACGATCATCCGCTCTATCGCGAGGGGGTCGTCCGCGCACTGACGGCGAGCGGCCGGGTGGACGTCGTCGCCCAGTCCGAGGGCGGTCGCGAGGCGCTCGAGCAGATTCGCGAGCACACCCCGGACGTAGCGCTGATCGACTACAAGCTGCCCGATCTGGACGGTGTCTCGGTCGTGCATGCCGTCACGCGGGACGGTTTGCAGACGCGGGTCCTCCTGCTCTCGGCGTTCACCGACAGCGGGCTCGTCTACGAGGCGCTCCAGACGGGGGCGTCCGGCTACCTCCCGAAGGAGGCGAAGCGCGACGAGATCGTCGACGCCGTCCTCGCGTGCTCGCGCGGGGAGACCGTGCTCCCGTCGGAGCTGACCGCCGGGCTCGTCTCCGAGATCCGTGTCCGTCGCGTCACCGACACACCCGTCCTCACCGACCGGGAGCGAGAGATCCTGGGCCTGATCGCGTCGGGCAAGAGCCTGCCCGAGATCGCGAAGGAGCTGTACCTGGGCGTGACGACCGTGAAGACGCACGTCCAGCACCTCTACGAAAAGCTCGGCGTCTCCGACCGCGCCGCCGCAGTGGCCGAGGCGATGCGCCGCCGCCTGATCGAATAGGTCCACCATGGACTTCGGCCGCAGCAGCCGATCCTCGGAGATCACGTCGGCCGCGTTGACCGAGGTCGAGCGGCGCGTGGCCTGGCTGCGCTTGCTGGCTTTGCCGCTGATCGTCGCCGCGGAGACCCTGCCGCATCCCAAGGAGGAGCGGGCAGATTTCCTGGTCGCCGTCGCCGTCGTCTCCGTCTACGCGCTCGGGATGCTCGTCTGGGTCTACGCGAGGCCGATCTCGTCGCGCTTCGCGCTCGTCGGGACGGCGATCGACGTGGCGGCGATCACCATGCTCGTCGTCCTCTCGGGCGGCGCCTACTCGGAGGCGCGGCTCACGTACTTCCTCGTGCCGATCGCGGTCGCGTTCCGTTTCCAGCCCGCTCTGACGGCGTTGTCGAGCGCGATCACCGTCATCGCCTACCTCCTCCAGGCCGTCGCGCACCCGGCGCACGCGCAGCCTCAAGCCGCGCGGTACATCGCCGTCCAGGCCGGCTATCTCCTGTGGATTGGTCTCGCCGCCGTGCTCCTGTCTGCGGTGCTCGAGCAGCGGACGCAGGCGGTCGCCGAGCTCGCCGAGCGGAGGCGCGGATTGATCGCCGAGGCCCTGAGCGCCGGCGAGCGTGAGCGCCGCGCACTCGCGGAGGGGCTGCACGACCAGGCGATCCAGAATCTCCTCTCGGCCCGGCACGACCTCGAGGAGGTGGCCGAGAGCGGAACGCTCGATGCGCACGAAGCGCTGGCTCGCGCCGACGCCGCCGTCGAGGCGACGATCGCCGAGCTGCGGGAGGCGGTGTTCGAGCTCCATCCGTACGTGCTCGAGCAGTCCGGCCTCGAGGCTGCGCTCCGGGCGGCGGGGCAGCGTGCGGCCCGGCGCGGGTCGTTCAAGGTCCGGTTCGATCTCTCCTATCCCCGGCGGCATCCGCAGGAGGTCGTTCTCTTCGGCGCAGCGCGCGAGCTCCTGGCGAACGCGGCGGCCCACGCGCATGCCGTCAACGTATCGGTCGAGCTCTCCGAGCGGAACGGATCGGTCGAGCTCGCGGTGCGCGACGACGGCCGCGGCTTCGACCTCGGCGGGCTCCCGGCGCGGATCGCGGAGGGGCACATCGGGCTCCAGTCGCAGCGAGAGCGCGTGGAGAGCGCCGGAGGACGGTTCGACATCCGCTCGGCACCCGGGCGAGGGACGGAGGTGGAGGTGCGGCTCCCCGGTTGACCGCTCGGTATCGGTGCCAGGCACGTGCCTGGCACCGTGCCTGGCACCGCTCGTCAGCCGAGGAGCGCCGCCAACGCCGCGTCGACGTCGTCGTCCGTGTTGTAGAGGTGGAACGAGGCGCGGAGGGAGCCGGCGCGGACCGAGGCGAGAATGCCGGCTCCGGTGAGCTTCTCGGCGGCGCCGGGAACGTCCGTCGAGACGATCGCCGAGTCGGACGGGCCGAGGCCGAGCCCGGCGCGGAAGCGGTTCGCGAGCGACACGTCGTGGTCGTGCACCGCCTCGACGCCCACGGCGAGGAGCGTCTCGATCGCGGGCGCCGCCGCCACCCAGTTGAACCACGCCGGTGACGTGTCGAGGCGGCGAGCGGTCTCGGCAACGCGGAGCGGGCGCCCGTAGTAGGACGCGTAGACGTCGTCCCCTGCGTACCAGCCCGCGAGCAGCGGCTCCGTGCGCTCCCGCAGCCGCTCCGACACGGTCATGAAGGCCGTGCCGCGTGGGGACATCAGCCACTTGTAGTTGGCGCAGACGAGCGCGTCGAACCGGGACGCGTCCAGAGGAAGCCAGCCGCATCCCTGTGTCGCGTCGACGACGGTCAGCGCCTCGTTCGCGGCGGCGGACCGAAGGACGCCGTCGACGTCGGCCACGGCGCCGTTCGACGACTGCACGGCGCTGAACGCGACCACGTCGGTGAGCTCGTCGACCGCGTCGGCGAGGCGTTCGAGTGGCACGGTGACCACGTCGAGTCGCTGCTCGTGCACGAGGAACGGAAACAGCAGCGATGCGAAGTCGATCTCCGGCACGACCACGCGGGCGCCGTCGGGAACGGACGACGCGAGGACACCGACGAAGGACGACACCGTCGAGCCGGCGGCCACGCGCTCCGGCGGCACGCCCACGAGTCGCGCAAACGCATCGCGGGCACGGTCGGTCGCCTCGTTCCAGTGCTCCCAGCTCGTACGCCCGTGCCGCCACTCGTCGAGCGCGGCCTGCAGCGTGTCGTACGCCGGCTGCGGCGGCAGCCCGTAGCTCGCCGTGTTCAGGTACGGCCGCTCGGGCTTCCAGAGGCCCCGGGCCTCGGCGATCGTGAGCGGGTGCGCGGCGGGTGCTGCCAAGCCAGACATCATCGTCGAAAGCCCGAAAGTCCGCTCGATACAATGGCGGCCCGTGCAGGGGGAGATCGCCCACCACGAAACTCAGATCGCGCGGCACGTGAGGCGGCGGAGGCAGGCCAGGAACCGCGCCATCAGGCGGCTGGTCGGTGCCGTGCTGCTTCTGCTCGTCATCGGGGCCTTCGTCGTCGGCGAGGTCTATGCGGGCTCGCCGAGCACGCTCGCCGACGGCACGACCATCGCGGGGGTGGACGTCGGGGGCATGACGACGAAGGAGGCCGTGAGCCTGCTCGAGCAGAAGGCGGCCGCGCTCGCGACGACGCCGGTTCCCGTGCATGTCGCCGGGCACACGTTCCTGCTGCGCCAGAGCGAGCTCGGCATCACGGTCGACTGGTCGCACGCCGTCACGTCGGCCCATTCGAGCAGCGACGGGTTCGGGCCGATCCGCGGATTCCGCCGGCTGTTCCAGTCGCTGTTCGGCGTCACGGTCACGCCCGTCGCGCACGCCGACGTGCACACGCTCGATCTCGCGCTCACTCGGGTCGTCGACTCGGTTGGCCGAGTCCCGAGGAACGCCTCGATCGTGCTCCACGGCCTGCATCCGGTGGTCGTCGACGGCCGCGCCGGGATCTCCATCGACCGGGCGGCGGCCCGCGGGCAGCTCCTCGCCCGCTTCGCCGGCCTCAGCCGCGCGCCGCTCGTCCTGGCGCTCTCGCCGCAGCCGCCGCAGGTGACCGCGGCGATGCTGACCGGCGCGGTGGCGAAGGTGCAGACTGCGCTGTCGGCGCCGATCGTGCTCAGGAGCGGTGATGCGACCTACCGGCTCGGACGCTGGCAGCTCGCGGGGCTGTTGCGCCTCTCGAGCAGCCGCTCCCGGCCGATCTCGCTCGGCGGCAAGAAGGCCGACGCCTTCGTCGCGCAGCTCCAGAGGGCGCTCAACCGGGCGCCGAAGGACGCGACCTTCGCCGTCTCCGGAAGCGCGGTACGGATCGTGCCCGACGTGCCCGGCCGGGCGCTGAACATTCCCGCCACGGCGAACAACATCGTCAAGGCCGCGCTCTCACCGACCGGCCGGACGGCTCTCGTCGTCGTGCAAACCTCGCCGGCGAAGCGGAGGGTGAAGGACCTGCAGGCGATGGGCGTCAAGGAGCTGGTCTCCTCGTACACGACCGAGTTCGGCGGTGTCGCGAACCGCATCCACAACGTCGAGCTGGTCTCGCACCTCATCGACGGGACGCTGATCGCTCCCGGCGCGACCTTCTCCTTCAACGGCACGACGGGCGACCGCAACGCGTCCAAGGGCTTCCTCGTCGCGCCCGTGATCATCAACGGCGAGCTCACGACCGGGCTCGGCGGCGGCGTCTGCCAGGTCTCGACGACCGTGTTCAACGCGGCCTACGAGGCCGGGCTCGACATCACCGCCCGGACGAACCACGCGCTCTACATCAGCCACTACCCGCAGGGGCGGGACGCGACCGTCGACTACCCCGACATCGACCTCAAGTTCGTGAACGACACGAAGGCGTGGCTGCTCTTGCGCACGTTCGTCTCCTCCTACTCGCTGACGGTGAACCTGTACGGCACGAGTCCGCACCGGCGCGTCGTGAGCGAGACGGCCCCGCTCGTCACGACCGGGCAGCCGCCGACGCAGTGGGTGAAGGACCCGACGCTGACGAAGGGGACGAAGGTGACCGTGGAGGCCGGGTCGTCGCCGCTGTCGACGTCCGTGCACCGCAAGGTGTACGCGGCCGACGGGAAGCTGATCTACGACAACGTCTGGTACTCGCGCTACGACGGCGAGAAGCGCGTCATCCACATCGGGACGAAGCCGCCCGTGAAGGCCGGGCCGACCGGAGCTACTGGCCCCACGGGCGCTGCCGGTCCGACGGGCGCAGGCGCTGCCGGTCCGACTGGTGCTGCCGGCCCGACCGGCTCGAAGCACTGAGGCGTCCTACGACGGGGCTTCGGCCCGCTCCATCGCCTCGCGCAACCAGTCCGGAAGCCGCGTGGGACGAAGCGACTCGTGGTCGACCGTCGCGTGCAGCGTCCATCCGTCCGCGACCGGCTCGGCGCCCGCGTCGGTGACGCGCTCGATCAGGTAGTCGAAGCGGAAGCGCGCTCCGCGGAGGTCGCCGCAGCGGATGTTGATCCGGAGCCGGTCGTCGAAACGCACCGCTCCCAGGTAGCGCACGTGCGCCTCGATCGTCAGCGCCTCGATACCGAGCTCGCGGATGCGGTTGTACCCGCCCGCGAACCGGGCCAGATAGTCGACGCGGGCCACCTCGTACCAGACGAGGTAGGACGCGTTGTGCGCGATGCCCTGCGCGTCGGTCTCGGCGAAGCGGACGGAGACCTCGGTGGCGTGGGAGAACGTCTCGTCGGACACGGGCGACAACTCTAGTGCCAGGCACGTGCCAGGTCGGTGCCTGGCACCGAGTGGTACGAATCAGACATGTCCGTCGAGCGTCTCGCTGCGCTGATCCGTTCGCACCAGCCGTGCGTCGTCCTGACGGGAGCCGGTGTGAGCACCGAGAGCGGCATTCCCGACTTCCGCTCGGCGAGCGGTCTCTGGGCTCGGTACGACCCGATGGAGTACGCGACGATCGACGCGTTCGCGCGTGATCCCGTCAAGGTCTGGGACTTCTACGGGCGGCGTCTCGAGCTGCTCTCGAGCGCGCGGCCGAACGCCGCTCACGAGGCGCTCGCCGGGCTCGAGCGGGACGGGCTGATTCAGGCGATCGTGACCCAGAACGTCGACCGTCTCCACGAGCTGGCCGGCTCGCGCGACGTCGTCGAAGTGCACGGCTCGATCCGGACGGCGAGCTGCCTCACGTGCGGCGAGACGGCCGCCTTCGACGAGGTGAGGCGGCAACTCGAGAACGCGCCTGCTCCTCGCTGCTCTCTCTGCGGCGATGTGCTCAAGCCCGACGTGGTCATGTTCGGCGAGCTGCTCCCGGCTGCGGCGGTCGAGCGGGCGGTCGAGCTCGCCGAGGGCGCGCGGCTTCTGCTCGTCGTCGGCTCGTCGCTGGCCGTCTTCCCGGTTGCGGCGCTGCCGGACACGACGCTCCGGGCGGGCGGAGCGATCGCGATCGTGAACGCCGAGCCGACGTCGTTCGACGACAGGGCGGCAGTCGTGATCCACGCATCGGCCGGGGAAACGCTTTCCTCAGTGCGACGCCACCTCGTCGCGCCGCCGGGCACCTGACCGGTGCCAGGCACGTGCCTGGCACCGGCCCGGCACGCGTGCCGGGTACCGCGCGAGTTATCGTCCCCGTATGGCACGTTCGCGAAAGACACAGGAGAAGGACGTCGTCTCGCGGCTCGGCGACGCTGGCGAGGACGCGCTCCAGCGCCTGTCCGACCTGCCGGGCGGCAAGCTCATGCTGAAGGCGATGGCAGAGGTCCGCGGCGGGGTCGACGAGCTCGCGACCAAGCTGCGGCGCATCGATCCGCTGGAGCGGCGGGTGGCGGCGGTGGAGAAGCGGCTCGATTCGCTCGAGAAGCCGAAGGCGACGGCGACCGCCGCGCGCCGGCGCACGACGACCACCCGCAAGTCCGCCACCCGGGCGAAGCCGAAGCCGAAGACGGGCTCGAGCGGCTCCTAGGCCGGGACCCGAAGCCGAAGCGCACCGGGAACGACGTCGAACCGCACCGGCGTCGTCCCGGGCTGCTCGCCGTCGAGCTCGACCGGGAGCGCCACGGCGGTCTCGACGGCGATCGACCTCCCGCGCAGGAGCTCTGCCTTCGGGTGCGGGAGATGCGTCCCGCGGTAGATCTTCGGCATCGTCAGCGCGAGGTCGAGCTTGCCCACGTCGCCGATCAGCAGGACGTCGAGCAGGCCGTCGTCGGGCTCCGCGTCGGGGCAGATCTTCATCCCGCCGGCGAGATACCGGCAGTTGGCGACGATCACGTCGAACATCGGGCCCGACCGCACTTCCTCGTCGACCGTGACCTTCACGTCGGCATTCCGCCAGCGCGCGAAGACGACGACGGTCGACCAGAGGTACGCGACCTTGCCTCCGAAGGGAGCGCGGGTCGCCTCGTTCGTCCGCTTCGCGACCGCCCCGCTCATGCCCGCGCTCGCGATGTTGGCGAAGTACGACTCGCCGGGCTCGCCGTCCCAGGCGCGGTAGGCGGCACGGCCGAGGTCGATGGTGCGCGTCCGGCCTTCGAGCGCGACCCGAACGGCGTCCTCGAGCTTCGCGGGGATGCCGAACGTGCGCACGAAGTCGCCGCCCGTCCCGCGCGGGATGACCGCGAGCTCGGCGCTCTCCGCCCCGACGAGCCCGTTCGCGACCTCGTTGACGGTGCCGTCGCCGCCGACGGCGACGAGCAGCGTCGCGCCTCCTTCCACCGCAGAGCGGGCGAGCTCGCGAAGATGCCCGGGCTGTTCGGAGAACAGCGCGTCGCCGACCAGTCCCAGGGCGGCCGCCCGGCGGGCGAGCTCCGGCCAGCGGCGGCCAGTGGCGCCGCTCGCCGACGCGGGGTTGACGAGGAAGACGGTCCGGGTGCCGCTAATGCTTCTCGTCCGCGGTGGCGGTGTGAAGCGCGAGCTCGGTCATCTGGTCGACCGCGGCACGCATCTCCTCGTCCGAGATCCGGATGAACTCGCCTTCGATCACGACGTCGGAGACCGTGAGTAGGCAGCCCGTCTTGATCTTCCGGAGCGCACCGAGCGTGAACAGGATCGACGCCTCCATCTCGACCGCCAGCACGCCCCGATCAGACCAACGCTGGTACTGGCCGCCGTCCGGGTTGTAGAAGATGTCGCTGGAGACGATCGGGCCGACGCGCACCGGCTTGCCGAGCTCCTTCGCCGCGTGGACGGCGCCGTGGACGAGGTCCCAGTCCGCCGTCGGCACGTGGGGCTCGCCGACCAGATGGCGCGCGGTCGCGTCGGCCGGAACCGCGGTCAGCGCCACGATCAGGTCGCCGAGCTTCATGTCCGCCTGCAGCCCGCCGCACGTCCCGACCCGGAGGATGCGCTTGACGCCGAGCATCACGAGCTCCTCGATCACGATCGCCGCGGACGGGCAGCCCATCCCGCTCGACTGCACCGAGACCGGCTTGCCGTCGAATGTGCCCGTGTACCCGAGCATGCCGCGCTCGCCGTTCACCTGCTTCGCGTCGGTGAGGAACGTGTCCGCGATGTACTTCGCGCGCAGCGGGTCGCCGGGGAGGAGACAGGCTTCGGCGTAGTCGCCCGGCTCGGCTCGAAGGTGGATCGGCATGGGGCGGAAGCCTACGGGTTTTTCGGCGCCCGGCAGTCTCCTAGAGTTGCAGGCGATGTCGGCGGCAACGGTCATCCCCAGGCTCGAGCCGATTCTCGAGTACTGCGCCGAGGACCCGGTCGAGCGCGTCTTCCTCGAGGACGTCGCGCGGCGCGGGCTCGGCCGGTTCAGCGCCGTCGAGGAGGACGGCCGGCTCGTCGCGCTCTGCCACGTCGGCGCCAACGTCGTCCCCTCGGGTCGCGGGTGCGAGGCGTTCGCGGGCGTCACCTCGCGCAGCCGCGCGCGCATGCTGATCGGCGAGGAGCGCGCGGTGGGCGAGCTCTGGGCGGCTGCGGCGGCGCGCATGCCCGCTCCTCGCGAGGATCGACCTGGCCAGCCCGTCTACGTCATCGGCGAGCCGCCCGAGCCTGGGGAGACGCAGCTCCGGGAGGCGACGACGAGCGACCTCGACATCCTCGTCCCGGCCTGCGCCCGGGCGCATTTCGAGGAGATCGGGATCGACCCGCTGCGGCGCGATCCCGAGGGGTTCCGCTGGCGAACGCAGGCGCAGATCGGCGAGGGCCGCTCGTGGATCTGGCTCGACGGCGAGACGATCCTCTTCAAGGCCGAGGCGTCGGCATGGACGCCGCACGCGGTCCAGCTGCAGCAGGTCTGGGTCGATCCGTCGGTGCGCGGGCGTGGTTTCGGGAAACGCGGGATGCGCGACCTCTGCCGTCTCCTGCTCGAGCACACACCGACCGTGTGCCTCTTCGTGCGCGCCGATAACCAGGCCGGGATCCGCACGTACGAATCGATCGGGATGCAGCAGACGATTCTCTATCGCAGCCTTATCTTCTGATACGGCCGCGCGGCAGCGCTTCGATCTGCCTCGTCGAGTCCGGACAGCTCTGGTGCCAGACACGTGCCTGGCACCGCGTCGCGGCTGGAACAATGGGGCGATGGATCTCGAGGGGCTTCGAGCGCGAGTCGAGCGGCACATCCGGCGGCACGAGCTGATCGAGGCGGGCGGCGAGATCACGTGTCTCGTCTCCGGCGGAGCCGACTCGACCTGCCTCTGGCACGTGCTTGGCGAGCTTGGCTACCGCGTCTCCGCGCTGCACGTGAATCACGGTTTGCGAGAGGCGGAGTCCGACGAGGACGCGCGCTTCTGCCGGGAAGTCCTCGGCGCCGAGGTGGTGGCGGCGCCGCCCGGTCGCACCGAGAACGAGCTGCGCGAGCTGCGCTATTCGTTCGCGACCGACCGGCTCCGTGCCACCGGCCACACGGCTTCGGACCAGGTCGAGACGGTCATCTACCGGCTCGTCTCGAGCGGCCGCGTCGGGGCGGGGATCAAGCCGAGGCGCGAGGACGGCGTCGTGCGGCCACTGCTCGGGCTCTGGCGGGAGGAGACGAAGGCCTATTGCGCCACGGCCGGCCTCGCGTACCGCGAGGACGCTTCGAACAGCGACACGAAGCGCGGCCTGATCCGCTCGCGGATCCTGCCGCTCCTCGAAGAGCTCGACCCACGGGCGCGCGAGAACCTGCTGGCGCTCGCCGGCGCGGAGGAGCAGCCGCGCCTGCCGCGCAGGCTCGAGCGGACGCTGCGGGAGCTGCTGGCGACCGGCGCCGGCACGAAGGAGGCCGACCTCGGCGGCGGCATTCGCGCGGTTCGGGAGTACGACCGCGTGAGCCTCGAGCACGGCCCCGTGCGCTTCGGGCCCTGGACGATCGCCTCCGACCGGCCCGGGCTCGAGGTGCGTGCCTGGCACCCCGGCGATCGCCTCAAGGGTCGCCGGAAGAAGGTGCAGGACGTGTTCGTCGACGCGAAGGTCCCGCGCCGCGATCGGGCCGGCTGGCCGCTGGTCGTCGAGGGCGGCGAGGTTGTCTGCGTGCCCGGGATCGTGGAGACTGCCGGTGTGGAGTGGGAGCGCGATGACGACGCGGACTGACCTCGAGCGCGGCGTCGGCGAGGTGCTGATCGACGAGCCCTCGCTGCAGAGCCGAATCGCGGAGCTGGGCGAGGAGATCTCCGAGTTCTACGGCCGCGACCGGCGTGACCCGCTCCTCGTCGGCGTCCTCAAGGGCGCCGTCTTCTTCATGGCCGACCTGATGCGGCACCTGACCGTGCCCTGCGAGGTCGACTTCATGGCGATCTCGAGCTACGGCGCCGCCACGGACAGCTCCGGCGTCGTCCGCATCCTCAAGGACCTGGACATCAACATCGAGGGCCGTCACGTGCTCGTGGTCGAGGACATCATCGACTCCGGGCTGACGCTCTCCTACCTGATCCGCAACCTCGAGTCCCGCGAGCCCGCCTCGCTCGAGGTCGCCGCGCTGATGACGAAGCCCGCGCGGCGGGAGATCGACGTCGACGTCCGCTGGGTCGGCTTCGAGATCCCGAATCGGTTCGTGATCGGCTACGGGCTCGACTTCGCCGAGCGATACAGGAACCTGCCGTATGTCGGCGTACTGAGCGAGGAGTTGATCCCCGAAGGAGCCTGAAAGGAAACCGTTTGCAGGCATCTGGCGAAGACAGGGTGCCTGCTACTCTGGCCACTGAGACCGCGTGAATCGCTTCTTCCGCAGCGCGCTTTTCCCCCTTGTCGTGATCGTGCTGCTCGTCTATCTGGCGAGCCAGACGCTGATCCCGCACAAGACCTCCGCGCAGCCGACCACGTACGCCGACGTCATCAACACGGTCAAGCAGACGCCGGACAAGTACAAGCTCGTCGTCTTCAACCCGAGCAAGCGGCAGCTCACGGTCACGCCGACCGACCCGAACGCTCCGAAGTTCACCGTCAACTATCCGAGCGACCAGTCGGCCCAGCAGTTCCAGAACCAGCTCGAGAAGCAGGGCGTCAACTTCGACTCGAAGGGCGTCGGCGGCTCGCCGTGGTGGGGGATCCTCACCTCGCTACTCCCGTTCGTGCTCCTGTTCGGCTTCTGGATCTTCCTGATGAACCAGGTGCAGGGCGGCGGCTCGAAGGTGATGAGCTTCGGCAAGAGCCGCGCCAAGCGGATGGCGCCCGACTCGCCGAAGATCGGCTTCAAGGACGTGGCCGGCGTCGACGAGGCGGTGGAAGAGCTTCAGGAGATCAAGGAGTTCCTCGAGAACCCGAAGAAGTTCCAGGCGCTCGGCGCGCGCATCCCGAAGGGCGTGCTCCTGTACGGCCCGCCCGGCACCGGCAAGACGCTGCTCGCGCGCGCGGTTGCAGGCGAGGCCGGCGTGCCGTTCTTCTCCATCTCCGGCTCCGACTTCGTCGAGATGTTCGTCGGCGTCGGCGCCTCGCGCGTCCGCGACCTGTTCGAGCAGGCCAAGCAGGCGGCGCCGTGCATCGTGTTCATCGACGAGATCGACGCCGTCGGCCGTCACCGTGGCGCGGGCCTCGGCGGCGGGCACGACGAGCGCGAGCAGACGCTCAACCAGCTGCTCGTCGAGATGGACGGGTTCGAGCTGAAGGACAACGTGATCCTGATCGCGGCCACGAACCGTCCCGACATCCTCGACCCGGCACTGCTTCGGCCCGGCCGCTTCGACAGGCAGATCGTCGTCGACCGCCCCGATCGCGTCGGCCGCCGCAAGATCCTCGAGGTGCACACGAAGGGCAAGCCGCTCGCGCGCGAGATCGAGCTCGACACGCTCGCCGCCGGCACCCCGGGGTTCACCGGTGCCGACCTGGCGAACCTCGTCAACGAGGCTGCCCTGCTGGCGGCCCGCCGGGGCAAGAAGCTGATCGACCAGGAGGAGCTCGAGGAAGGGATCATGCGTGTGATCGCAGGCCCCGAGAAGAAGACGCGGCTGCTCTCGGAGGCCGAGCGGAAGATCACCGCCTACCACGAGATGGGTCATGCGCTCGTCGGCCACTATCTGGACGAGACGGACGAGGTGCACAAGATCTCGATCATCAGCCGCGGCCAGGCGCTCGGCTACACGATCTCGCTGCCGCGCGAGGACCGGTATCTGACGACGAAGGCGACGCTCATGTCGCAGATGGCGATGACGCTCGGCGGTCGCGCGGCCGAGGAGCTCGTCTTCCACGAGGTCACGACAGGCGCCGCGAACGACATCGAGAAGGTCACGCACACGGCCAAGCAGATGATCATGCGCTTCGGCATGTCGGAGAAGCTCGGGCCGCGTGTGCTCGGCCGCAACCACGACATGCCGTTCCTCGGACGCGAGATGGGCGCCGAGCCCGACTACTCGGAGGAGATGGCGCGCGAGATCGACGACGAGATCCGCCGCGTGATCGAGGAGGCGCACGAGACGGCGCTGCAGGTGCTCCGCGAGCACATGGAGCTCTTGCACCAGATGTCCGGGATCCTGATCGAGCGCGAGACGATCGACAAGGATCAGTTCGAGCGGTTGCTCGCCGGCGAGGCCGAGGACGAGGTCTTCACGGAGGAGGCCCCGCCGCCGGTCGCCGAGAAGCCCGCCGCCGAGAAGCGCAAGCGGCTGCCGCAGCCGAAGCCGTTCCCGCTCCCGGGAGCGACGATGCAACCCCCGCCAGAGCCCTCCCAGTCGTAGCCGCGAAGCCTCGCGACCCATTTCGGTCGGCTCGGCTCCCGGCTAGTACAGCGTTCTCACGCGTCCGCTCAGCGGCCGCTTCGATCTGCCTCGTCTGGTACGGACACTATTGGTGCCAGGCACGTGCCTGGCACCGTGTCTGGCACTTGAGCGTCACTCGCGGCGGGTGGCGTAGTACGTGGCGGCCATGTCCTCGTCGCCGTGGCCGAGCTCGATCGCGCGCGTCATCCGCTCGAGCGCGGCGGGCGCGAGGGCGAGGTCGATCCTGGCGTTCGACGCCGCGTCGACGATGAGCTCGACGTCCTTCGCGGCCAGCCGGAGCGTGAAGGACGGCTCCATGTTCCCGGAGACGATCGCTTCGGTCTTCATGTGCGCGTAGGGCATGTCCATACCGCCCCCCGCGATCGACTCGAGGAACCGCTCCGGCTCGACACCGAGAGCCTGTGCGAACGCGATCGTCTCGGCGACGTTCTCGAGCGAGTTCAGGATCCAGTGGTTGAGCACGAGCTTGAGCGCGCTCGCCGAGCCGATCTCGTCGCCGAGCCAGACGAGTTTGCGGGCGATTGCGGGCAGCACCGCCTCGCAGATCGCCCGCGCGCCTTCCGGCCCGGCGAGCACGACGACCAGCTGGCCCTGCTCGGCCGGCGCGCGCGTGCCGAGCACCGGCGCGTCGACGTAGGCGAGCCCGGAATCCGCTGCCAGCGCCGCGAGCCGGGTCGTCCAGTCGACGCCGACGGTGCTCGTCTGCACCCAGAGCGTTCCCGGCACCGCCGAGGCAACCGCCTCCCGTACGACGGCGTCGACGGTCGGGCCGTCGGCGAGCATCGTGACTACGAGCTCCGCGTCCGCTACCGCCTCGGCCGGGGTCACGGCAACCTCGGCACCGAGCCCTTCCGCCCGCTCGCGCGTCCGGTTCCAGACTCGGACCTCGTGGCCAGCCTCCGCGAGCCGTCGCGCGATCGGCGCGCCCATCATCCCGGTTCCGAGGACGGCGATCCGCACGCCTGGAACCTATCCGACCCCGGCGAGGTGCACCGCCGGCGTCCCCTCCGTCCTGATCAGCGCGACTACGCTGGCGGTGTGAGACCGCCGCTCGAGGAGCGTTTCCCCGCGCCCTCCGTGATGGGCGTCGTCAACGTGACGCCGGACTCCTTCTCGGACGGCGGCGTGAACCTGCGCGCGGAGGACGCGATCGCAGCAGCGCGGCACATGGTCGACGAGGGCGCCGCGATCGTCGACGTCGGCGGCGAGTCGACCCGGCCAGGCTCTGACGGCGTGTCGGTCGACGAGGATCTCCGCCGGGTCATGCCCGTGCTCGACGCCGTGGCCGGCGAGCTGCCGGTCTCCATCGACACGTCCAAGGCCGAGGTGGCGCGCCGGGCGCTGGCCGCAGGCGCCGAGCTCGTCAACGACGTGACCGCGCTCCGCTCCGATCCCGAGCTCGCCGGAGTCGTGGCCGACGCGGGCTGCTACCTCTGCCTGATGCACATGCTCGGAGAGCCGCGGACGATGCAGGACGACCCGCGCTACGGCGACGTCGCGTCCGAGGTCGCCGCCTTCCTCGAGGAGCGGCTCGCGTTCGCGGTGTCGGCGGGCATCCGCGAGGAGATGGTCTGCCTCGACCCGGGCATCGGCTTCGGCAAGACCGTGGAGCACAACATCGAGCTCGTCCGCCGTCTCGACGTCCTGCTTGCACTCGGACGGCCGGTCGTGGTCGGCTTCTCCCGGAAGCGGTCCCTCGGCCGCATCGTCGGCGACCCGGAGGCCACCACCGGGCCGCTCTCGGCGAGCCTCGCCGCCGCCGTGGCCGCGTACGAGCGCGGCGCGACCATCCTGCGCGTCCATGACGTCCGCGAGACGGTCGAGGCGCTCGCCGTCGCCAAGGCGGTGTCGGTGTGACGACGATCGAGCTGGCAGGGCTCGAGCTGTACGGGTACCACGGCGTCAATCCCGAGGAGCGGCGCGACGGCCAGCCGTTCGTCTTCGACGTCTGGCTCGAGGTGCCGGACGGGACGGGCGCCTCGGATCGGATCGAGGACACGATCGACTACCGCGAGGTGGCGGCGCTCGTCCGCGAGGTCTCCGACGGCCGCGCGTTCCAGCTTCTGGAGGCGCTGGCGGCGACGCTCGTCGAGGAGTTGCTGGCGCGCTTTCCGGTCGTGGCTGCGCGCGTTCGCGTCCGCAAGCCTCGGGTTCAGCTCGATCCGTCGGTCGAGCACTCGGCCGTGACGGTCGAGCGCCGTCGCTGATGCCTCGGGCCTACGTGGGCCTGGGCTCGAACCTCGGCGACCGCGAGCACATGATCTGGGGCGCGATCCACATGCTCGCCTTCAACCCCGAGGTCGACGTTGCCGCCGTGTCGTCGATCCGCGAGACCGAGCCCGTCGGCCTGCTCGACCAGCCGTCGTTCCTCAATGCCGCGGCCGCCGTCGACACCGGGCTCCGCCCGCACGCCCTGCTCGACCTCCTGCTCGCGGTCGAGCGCGAACTCGGGCGCACGCGCGACGGCCCGCGTTTCGGACCGCGCACGATCGATCTCGACCTGCTCCTGTACGGCGACGAAATCGTGGACGAGCCCGGGCTTGTCGTGCCGCATCCGCGTCTGCACGAGCGGAGATTCGCCCTCGAGCCGCTCGCCGAGCTCCACCCCGATC
The DNA here is from genome assembly GCA_963765295.1 of uncultured Actinomycetes bacterium. Classification (GTDB taxonomy): domain Bacteria; phylum Actinomycetota; class Thermoleophilia; order Gaiellales; family Gaiellaceae; genus PALSA-612. The sequence goes on along the minus strand of CAVXVO010000004.1, from coordinate 271,176 downwards.
TGGTCGTGCCCGGGCGCGGCCCGGTGCAGGCCCTGCTCGCAGGTCTACAATCATCGTGATGTCCCACCTCGACGAGCTGGACGAATACGAGGCGGAGCTCGAGCTCCGGATCAAGAAGGAATACTCGGCGGTCTTCGCGCTCTTCCGTTACTGCGTCCTGACGCAGGACGCGACGTACCTCTGCAACCGGTACGACCTCGAGTTCATCCCGCGTGAGCACTACCCGTTCTTCCGCGTGACGATGGAGGACGTGTGGGTCTGGGACAAGAACCGGCCCTCGCGGATGCTCCCGCGCACCGAGGTCTACACGTCGGCCGACGTCACCGTCGAGGAGTTGCGCGGCGACGGGGACGGGCCGAGCCTCACTCCGGAAGCGCTCGCCGAGCGGATCGGTGAGTCGCTTTCCGCCGACGACGACTCCTAGCCAGTTCCCTTCCGTGCTTCTCGCAGTCGACGCGGGCAACACGCAGACGGTCTTCGGCCTCTACCGGGGCGAGGAGCTGCTCGAGCACTGGCGGGTGGCAACCGAGGCGCAGCGCACAGGGGACGAGCTCGGCGCGCTCGTCGGTCGCTTCATCGACCTGTCCTCGGTGGACGGTGTGTGCCTCTCCTCGACGGTACCCGCGCTCGTCCGTGAGTACGAGGGGTTCGCGGAGCGGTGGGCGAAGGCGCCGATCCTCGTCGTCGGCCCGGGCGTGCGCACCGGCATCCCGATCCGGCACGACGCGCCGCGCGAGATCGGCCCGGACCGGCTGATGAACGCCGTGGCGGCCAAGGAGCGGTACGGCTCGCCCTGCATCGTGGTCGACTTCGGCACGTCGACGAACTTCGACGTCGTCTCGCCCGCCGGTGAGTACGTCGGCGGTGTGATCGCCCCCGGGATCGAGATCTCGATGGACGCGCTGTTCGCCCGCGCGGCCAGGCTCGTCAAGGTCGACTTCGTCGAGCCGCCCGCCCCGATCGGCACGACGACCGCGACGGCGCTCCAGTCGGGCCTCGTCTACGGCTTTGCCGGGCAGGTCGACGGCATCGTGGCTGCGGTCCGCGGCGAGCTCGGCGTGGAGGCGCCGGTGGTGGCGACGGGGGGTCTCGCCGAGCTGATCGCGCCGCACTCGAAGACGATCGGCAAGCTCGACCCGCTGCTCACGCTCGAGGGCCTCCGTATTGTCTGGGAGCGGAATGCCGATGTCTGAGCGTGAAGTACCGGTCCTGATCGCGGGCGGCAGCCTCGTCGGCCTGTCGACGGCGCTCTTCCTCGGTCAACGCGGCATCGAGTCGCTCGTCGTCGAGCGGCATCCAGGGACCGCGATCCACCCTCGTGCCGCCCTCTTCAACCAGCGCACGATCGAGCTCTACCGCGGCGTCGGCCTCGAGGACGAGATCGTCACCGCCTCGGAGCTCGAGTTCGTCCAGAACGGGGCGATCGTCTCGGTCGAGAGCCTCGGCGGCAAGGAGCTCGAGTACTACTTCCGCAACATCAACGAGGGCGTCGAGGACCTGAGCCCGTCGGCGCGGCTCTTCGTCACGCAGATCGGGCTCGAGCCGCTGTTGCACCGCCGCGCTGAGGAGCTCGGTGCGACGGTCGAGTGGGGCAAGGAGCTGTCTTCGTTCGAGGCCGGCGACGACGGTGTCGTGGCGACGGTCAAGAACCGCGCGGACGGCAGCGAGGAGACGGTTCGCGCCCGTTATCTCGTCGCGGCAGACGGCGTGCGCAGCCCGGTTCGCGAGCGTCTCGGCATCCCGCTCCGCGGGCACCCGAGCTTCTCGAACAGCATCACGATCTACTTCCGCGCCGACGTCCGTGAGCTGATCGGCGACCGCAGCCTCAGCGTCATCTACGTCTTCCACCCGCACCAGCAGGGCTTCTTCCGCTTCTCGCGGGCGGGCGACGCGGGCTTCCTCGTCGTCAACGCGACGCTCGACGCGGACGGCGTCCGCAACCGCGACATCTGGCCCACGTCCGGCGAAGAGGAGTGCATCGAATACGTTCGCGAGGCGCTCGGCGCGCCCGAGTTGCCCGTCGAGATCGAGAACGTCCAGCGCTGGAACGCGTCCGCGGAGTGGGCCGAGCGCTTCCAGGAGGGGCCGGTCTTCCTCGCCGGCGACGCGGTCCACGGCATGCCTCCCACGGGCGGCTTCGGCGGCAACACCGGCGTCCAGGACGCGCACAACCTGGCCTGGAAGCTCGCTCTCGTGCTCGACGGCGCGGCCGGGGAGGGCCTGCTCGCGACGTACGACGCCGAGCGGCGGCCGGTCGGCGAGTTCGCGACGGAGCAGGCGTACACCCGCTACGTCGTGCGGCTCGACCCCGAGCTGGACAGCAAGGAGAATCTCCAGCCGTACGTGCCGGAGCACATCGTCGAGCTCGGTTACCGGTACCACTCGTCGGCCGCGATCTCGGAGCCCGGCGACGACGGGCTGTACGAGGACCCGAAGCAGCCGTCGGCGAGCCCGGGCTCGCGGGCGCCGCATCTCTTCGTCGAGCCGGGCGTCTCGACGCTCGACCTCTTCGGCCCGCGCTTCGTGGTGCTCGCGGGGCCGGGCGGCGAACGGTGGTGCGCCGCCGCCGAGTCGCTCGCGGTCGATGCGCACGTGATCGCCGCGGACGGCTTCGAAGAGCTCTACGGCACCGGCACCGAGGGCGCGACGCTCATCCGTCCGGACGGGTTCGTCGCCTGGCGCACGCGCGACGCCGCAGGCGGGGACGCGGCGGCCGTGCTCTCCGAGACGCTCGCGCGAGTGCTCGACCGTCGCTAGAGCGGCAGTCGAGCACGCCTGTACGATCCGGCGCCGTGGGTCTCGATGCCCGAGCTGGTCACGAGGACGCGATTCGGGGGTTCGGCCTCGGGGACGAGGACCTCGCTGCCTGGCGTACGAGCGGCCTGGCGGATGATGCGTTCGACGACTGGCTCACCGACCGTGTCGCCCGCAGGCCGAGCGGCTCGCGCGCACGACAGGTGTACGGCGCCGAGGACATCCACGACTTCGCTCGGCGGGCAATTCTCGACGCGTTGGCACTCAGCCCGGACGACCACGTGCTCGACCTGGGATGCGGCGGCGGCCTCTTGCTTCGTGACGCCCTGGCGCAAGGCGCCCGGGCGACGGGACTCGATCACAGTGAAGAGATGGTCGCGCTCGCGCGCGAGCGGGCGCCCGGTTCGACGGTCGTGCTCGCGGAAGCCGAGCGTGTGCCGTTCGAGGATGCGACGTTCAGCGCGGTCGCGATGTCGATCGTGTTCTTCTTCCTCTCGGACCCTGTTCGCGTGTTGCGCGAGTGCCGTCGTGTGCTGCGCCCGGGTGGCCGCATCGCAATCTTCACGACCGGGCCAGAGCTCCGAGGCACGCCCGCTGCGCCGGAGCCGATCGCAAACAGAGGCCACTTCTATACGGACGCCGAGCTCGCCGGTCTCGCGCGCGATGCGAGTTTCGGTGCGGTAACGGTGCGCAACGACGGCGGGGGTCAACTCCTGGTCGGACGTATCTGACCCCGGGGGCTGCAACCCCGGGGGCTGCTAGCCGCCGCCGTAGATCGAGATCGGGAGCTCGAGCGTGACCTCGTCGCTCGGCGCGGTCTCGGCTTCGAGGCGTTCGACGATCTCCGCTGCCCCGGGAGCTGCCGCGAGCAGACGCGTGACGATCTCCTCCGTCGAGCCGAGACGGACGAGCTCCTGCACGAACGGCTTCGGAAAGCGGCCGCCGTGGCCGAGATACCAGCCGTAGAACTTCTTCAGGAAGCCGGAGGCACGATGCTCGCCGAGCTCGCGGACGGTCTCGCGGACGAACAGGATCAGCTCGGCGGCGATCTCCTCGCGCGTCGGCTCGGCTGCCTCGCCGTCCAGCATCTCCCGCAGTGCCCACGGATTCCCCTGCGCCGCGCGGCCGACCATCACCGCCGAGGCGCCTGTGGTCGCGAGGACGGCCTGCGCCCGCGCCCGCGAGGTGATGTCCCCCGACGCGACCACCGGGACGTCGACGCGCTCGACGAGCTCGGCCGTGAGCGAATGGTCGGCCGACCCCGTGTACATCTGCCGGGCCGAGCGCGGGTGCAGCGTCAGGCTCTGCGCACCCGCGGCGACGAGTCGCGGCCCGACCTCGAGACACGCCCGCGAGCCGTCCTCGAGGCCTCGGCGCATCTTGACCGTGACGGGCACGTCGACGGCACTCGCGACCGCGTCGACGATCCGGCATGCGAGCTCGGGTTCGTCGAGGAGCGTCGCGCCGGCGCCGGTCTTCGTCACCTTCTTGACCGGGCAGCCGAAGTTGATGTCGACGATGTCTGCGCCGGCCTTCTCGACCATCGCCGCCGCGTCGGCCATCACCACGGGGTCGGAGCCGAAGATCTGCACCGCGAGCGGCCGCTCGTCCCCGGAGATGCGCAGGTAGCCGAGGCTCCGCTCGTTGCGGTGGTGGAGGCCGGCGCAGCTGACCATCTCCGAGCAGACGAGTCCCGCCCCGAAGCGGCGGCCCTGGCGGCGAAAGGCCTGCACGCTCACACCGGCCATCGGCGCGAGCACGAGCCGCGACGGGATGTCGACCGGGCCGATGCGCCAGCTCTCACTGAGATTTGCCTGCATAACTCCTGAAAATCCTAGCTTCTGGGCCGTTGCGCAGCCTCTGCCGCTTGCGCTACAATCCCCGGCCGCGACGGCTGCGAGCCGCGCGTTTTTTTGTCGAGGCAGGAGATCGCCGTGAAGGAAGTCATCCTCACCAAAGAAGGCTACGACAAGCTCAAGAAGGAGATCGAGTACCTGTCGACGGAGAAGCGCCGCGAGGTCGCCGAGCGCATCCGCCACGCGCGCGACTTCGGCGACATCACCGAGAACTCCGAGTACGACGACGCGAAGAACGAGCAGGCCATGCTCGAGCACCGCATCGCGACGCTCGAGGAGCGCATGCGCTCGGCGCGCGTGATCTCGAAGAAGGACGTCGCCAAGGACGTCGTCTCGGTGGGCTCGACGGTGCGGCTCCGCGACGTCGAGGCGAACAAGACGTTCGAGTACCAGATCGTCGGTTCCGCGGAGGCGAACCCGTCCGAGAACAAGCTCTCGAACGAGTCGCCGGTCGGCAAGGCGATCATGGGCCACAAGAAGGGCGAGACCGTCGAGGTCACGGCGCCGCGCGGCTCGCTCAAGTTCAAGATCCTCGAGATCAAGGCCGCGTAGTCGCCGATAGAAGTCCGCGCCTTCGGCGCGCATGACTTCCATCGGCATCCTGCGTCCAGTCCTAACATCGCGAGGGAGGACGAGCAAAGCTCGCCCTCCTAGCAGGCTGCTTCAAGCGAGCTCCAGACCTGGCGTCTCGGCACCCAGGACGGACAGTGCCTGGCACCTGTCCGGCACTAGACTCGCGTCATGAGCGGGCTGCCCAAGCGTTTCCCCGACCGCGTCGAGGTGGCAGTCGTCCGCGCCGAGGCCGAGCCGCTCGAGCCGGGAGCCGAGGCGGAGACGACGCGCCGCCTGGCCGGCCGGGTCATGGGCCGCCGGGACATGGGCAAGATCGTTTTCCTCGACCTCGTCGACCGCTCGGGACGGATCCAGCTGCTCTGCCCGGCCGAGCGCACCGGCTCCGTGGACGTCGACCTCGGCGACGTCGTCGGCGCCCAGGGCTCGCCGTCGAAGACGCGTCGCGGCGAGCCGTCGCTGACGGTCGACGAGCTGACGCTGCTCGCGAAGATCCGCCGGCCGCTGCCCGACACCTTCCACGGCGTCACCGACACCGAGACGCGCTACCGCCAGCGTTACCTCGACCTGCTGATGAACGAGGAGTCGCGCGCCGAGACGATGCTGCGTGCGCGGATGGTGACCGCGATCCGCGCCTACCTCGACGGTGAGGGGTTCGTCGAGGTCGAGACACCGATCCTGCAGCCGCGCTACGGCGGCGGCTTTGCGGAGCCGTTCGTCACGCGCTCGAACCTCCTCGACCAGGAGCTCTACCTCCGCATCGCCGACGAGCTCTACCTGAAGCGTCTGATCGTCGGCGGGCTCGAGAAGGTCTACGAGCTGGCGAAGGACTTCCGCAACGAGAGCTACTCGTACAAGCACTCGCCCGAGTTCACGCAGGTCGAGTGGTACGAGGCCTACGCCGACTACCGCGACACGATGGAGCGCTGCGAGGCACTCGTCGAGGCCGCGGCGCAGGCGACCAACGGGCGCACGACGACGACCTTCCGCGGGCACGAGGTCGACCTGGCGAAGCCGTGGCGGCGCCTGCGCTTCCCGGACGCGCTCGAGGCCGCCGGAGTCTGGACGAGCGACGTCGGCGAGCTGCGGTCGAAGCTGGTCGAGGCGGGGGTCGACGTCGGGCGCGACCAGACCTGGTCACAGCTCGTCGATCACGCCTACTCGCACTTCGTCGAGCCGGACCTGATCCAGCCGACGATCGTCCACGACTGGCCGATCGAGCTGTCGCCGTTCGCGCGCACGACCGACGACGACCCGTCGATCGTCGAGCGCTTCGAGGTCGTCGTCGGCGGCATGGAGATCGCGAATGCGTTCAGCGAGCTGAACGACAGCGAGGAGCAGGAGCAGCGCTTCGCGATGCAGGAGGCGGAGCGCGCCGCGGGCGACGCCGAGGCCGAGCCGGGCGACCCCGACTACGTCGAGGCGATGTCGTACGGCATGCCGCCGAACGGCGGCTGCGGCATCGGCGTCGACCGGCTGGCGATGGTGCTCTCCGGCCGGGACGCGATCCGCGACGTGATCCTCTTCCCGCTCCTGCGCGAGCGCGACTGACCGCTAAGCCTTCCGTCGTCCGGCTCCGATAACGACAGGGTGGCGACTGTCGCCGATCCTCCCCTGCCGCCGGTCGACCGTGCCGGCGACTCGCGACGCCCGTCGACGTTGGCCGCTGCCGCGTTCGCCTATTCGACGCAGGTCGGCGTCGCCGCACTCTCCCTCGTCAACGTCCTGATCGTGGCACGGGCGCTGGGGCCGACCGGGAGAGGAGACGTCGTGTTCCTGATCACGATCGCGATTCTCTCGAGTCAGATCGCGAGTCTGAGCGTCAGCGAGGCGATCTCGGTCCACGCCGGTACGAACCCCGAGCGACGGCCCTCGCTGGCCTCCAATGCAGCGGTCCTCGCGGCCGTGCTCGGCCTCGCGACCGTCGCGGCCCTCGTCCTCCTCGTGCTCGGGCTCCCGGGAATCGGACCGCACCTGAGCATCTCGCTCTGGGCGCTGGCACTCGCCGCGATCGCTCCGCTGATCCTCCAGGAGTACCTGTCTCGCCTCGCGATGGCCGAGTATCGGTTCTCGATCGCCAACGCCGCGTTTCTCGCCCCCGCCGTCTTCCAGGTCGTCGTCAACGGCTCGCTGTACGCAGCGGGTGAGCTGACGGTGGCGCGCGCGATGCTCGCCTGGGTGTGTGGGCAACTGCTCGCGCTCGCGCTGCTCGCCTTCGGGGTCGTCAGGTCGGGTGCCGGCTTCGGACGGCCCGACGCGGCGCTCGGACGGCGAATGGTCGGCTTCGGACTCAAGGCGCACGGGAGCAGGTCTCTGATGTGGGGCAACTACCGTCTCGACCAGTGGCTCGTCGGGGCGCTCGCGGGCAGCCGCGAGCTCGGCCTCTACAGCGTCGCGGTCGCCTGGGCCGAGGGCCTGTTCCTGCTGCCGCAGGCGATTGCGATCATCCAACGACCCGATCTCGTCCGTGATGACCGGGCGAGCGCAGGCCGGCGGGCGGCGACCGGATACCGCCTCGCGACCCTGGCCACGCTGCCGCTCGTCCTCGTGCTCGTACTGGCGGCACCCTTCCTGTGCGAGAGGGTCTTCGGCGCGGCCTTCGGCGGATCGGTCGGCATGCTGCGCGTGCTTGCCGTCGGCGGGTTCGGGATCGTCGCGGCGAAGCTCCTCGGCAGCGCCCTCATCGCCCAGAGACGCCCGCTGCTCGAGACGATCGCGACCGCAGGTGCATTCGTCGCCACCGTCGTCCTCGACGTCGTCCTGATTCCGCGCCACGGCGGCCTCGGCGCGGCGACCGCGTCGTCGATCGCCTACACGGTCGGCGGATTGCTCGTGGCGCTGATCGCCGCGCGAACGCTCCGCTTCTCCCTCCGCGACCTCGTGCCCACGCTCTCGGATCTCCACGCGGCACGTCAGATGGTCGGCGTGCTCCGCCGGCGGACGGCATGACGGTGAGTAACGGATCCGGGTTGGTGCGCCCCGCGTTCATCCTCTCGCTGCCGCGAACCGGCTCGACGCTCCTCCAGCGCATCCTCGGATCGCACGACCAGATCGGCACGTCCTCCGAGCCCTGGTTCCTCCTCCCGCAGTTGTACGCGCTCCGCGAGCTGGGCGTCCATGCCGAGTACGAGCACGAGACGATGGCGCGAGGCACCCTGGGCTTCGCGCGCGAGTACCTGCCCGACGGCCAGGCGAGCTACCTGCAGGGCGTGCACGACCTCGCGCTCCGTCTGTACACCGAGGCAGCGCCGGGGAAGGTCTACTTCCTGGACAAGACTCCGCGGTACCACCACGTCGTAGGCGATCTCCTGAAGCTCTTCCCCGAGGGCAAGTTCGTCTTCCTCTGGCGCCACCCGCTCGCCGTCGCGGCGTCGATGATGGAGACGTTCGCCGGCGGTCGCTGGAACCTCGACACGTACGCCGCCGACCTGTTCGGCGGGCTGGAGCACCTGGTCGACGCCTACCGCGAGAACGAGGCCGGAGTGATCGCCGTCCGGTACGAGGATCTCGTGGCGGACCCCGAGCGCGAGATCAGGCGGGTGCTGCACTACCTCGGAGTCTCCGATCGAGACACCGGCGTCGACCGTTTCCAGCAGCTCGAGCTGAAGAACCGCGCCTACTGGGATCCGAGTCGGGCCCGGCAAGTACGACCAGGTCAGCACCGATCCGCTCGGCCGGTGGGCGCAGACGATGGGCAACCCTCTGCGGTGTGCCTGGGCGCGGCGCTACGTGCGCTGGATCGGCAGCGAGCGGCTCGCGGTGATGGGCTACGACCTCGACGGGATCCTGGCCGAGATCGACGCGATCCCGTTCGGCGTGCGGCGTCTCTTTCCCGACGTGGCAGCCGCCGGCGCGGGCTACGGTCGGCGTCGCTTGCGGGCGCGCATCCTCAGGACGCCTTTCCCGCTCTGGCGGCCTCGCCCTGTCGCGGCGAGTGGGTCAGCGCGCGGCTGACGCGTCGGCGCAGGCCTCGTCGGGACACCCAACTCATCCCCGCTGCGATCGTCGCCGGGTCGACGGGCGCCAGCGGATGCTCGCGGATCGACCTGCCCAGATTGGCGAGCGCTGATCGCAGATCGCGTCGGGCGGCCGCATCGGCCACGGCGCGCGCCTGTGCGGCGAAACGGACTCGGCGGCGCTCGAGCGGGGGGAAATCCGCCGGCAGGACGCTCTCGGCCGCGTCGAGGACCGCGATCCTGTGCTCGCCCCAGTGACGGCGCACCTCCTGGCTCGTCTGGCTTCGGTGGACCCGGTACGAGGCGTCGCAGTCGGGCAGAAAGCCGACGTCGAACCGGGCTGCCAGCCGGAGCCACATCTCGTAGTCGTAGAAGAGCACCGAGGCGTCGTACGCCGGACCGACGGCCTCGTAGCACCGGCGGGGAACGAGCACCGCCGGAGTGCAGATGATGTTGAGCCGGTAGAGACGCTGGAGGAAGACGGCATGGTCCTGCAGCCCTGGTTGCAGAGCAGGGTCGTCCCGATAGAGAACCGCTCCCGGCGGGTCGACGAAGTCACAGGCCGAGAACACGAGACCGCACGAGGAGTTGGCGTCGAGGAACTTCACGCGCCGCTCGAGGAACTCCGGACCCCAGCGGTCGTCGTCGTGCAGGATCCCGACGTAGCGGGCCGTCCCGGTTCCGAGGAGCCTGTTCGCGTTCCCTGTGCCGCCGACGTTCTCGCCGACGACGACGTGCGATATGCGGGGATCGGCGAGATACGGCTCGACGATGCGCGCGACGAATTCGTTGCCCTCGCCGTTCTCGGAGATCGTCAACCGCCAGTCGCGGAACGTCTGCGCAACGACGCAGTCGATCGCCTCGGCGAGATACGCGGGCCGGCCGTGGGTGGGGATGCCGACGTCGACGATCGGCTCCGCCGCTCGTGTCATCGGCCCGCTCGGGAGAGGGCTGCCGTATCCGGAGCCCGCCAGTGGAACTCGCCGTCGATCTGGCCGCTCGTCAGGAGGTACTCGATCTGCTTCAGCCGCGTGAACTGCCGCGAGCGGAAGTCCTCCTCCCGGAGGCCCGCCTGCTCGAAGACCTCGAGCAGCTCGCGCGCCCCTCGCGCGGCGTCCCAGTCGCAGCGGTACTCCGGGAGCGCCTCGTGGATGCGGTCGAAGGACACCCGGTAGCTGCGCGAGTCGGGGCTGCGGCCGCCGACCGTGACCACACACTCCGGGAAGACGCCCGCCACGATCTCGGCGACCTCACGGATCTGGTAGTTGGCCGTCGGATCCCCGACGTTGAGCACGAGCCCGTGAACACGCTCGCGCGGCGCTTCGAGGGTCAGCGCGATCGCCTTGCAGATGTCGAGGACGTGCACGAGCGGCCGCCAGGGCGTCCCGTCCGACTCCATGCGGATCTCGCGGGTCGTCCAGGCCAGCCCGCAGAGGTTGTTCAGGACGATGTCGAAACGCAGGCGCGGCGAGGCGCCGTACGCGGTCGCGTTGCGGAGGAACGTGGGTGAGAACGAGTCGTCCGCCATTCCGCCGACGTCCTGCTCGACGAGCCGCTTGCACTCGGCGTACTCGGTCTGCGGGTGGAGCGGCGACTCCTCGTCCACGATGTCCTCCTCGGCGGCGCCGTAGACGCTGCAGGAGGACGTGTAGACGAACCGCTGCACGCCGGCAGCGCGTGCGATCGAGGCGAGGTGGACGGAGCCGCGGTGGTTGATCGTGTGCGTCACGTCGGGGGCCAGCTGGCCGAGCGGGTCGTTCGAGAGCTCGGCCATATGCACGACGGCGTCGAAGCCGCGGAGATCGTCGACGGTCAGCTCGCGGATGTCCTTCTGCAGCGTCTGCACCGCGACCGGCACGCCGTCGTAGAGCCATGCCGACCGGTAGAAGCCGGTGTCGACCCCGACGACGTCGTGTCCGCGCTCGACCAGGTACGGCCCGAGCAGCGTTCCGATGTACCCCTGCGTGCCGGTGACGAGAGTCCTCACGCCGCCTCCAGGAGCTCCACGTCGATCAGCGCGTCCGCCGCGGCCCTGATCTCGCGGAAGGGCAGGCCTGACCGCTCCGCGATCTCGAGCAGGGTGTGGCGGCCGTCGGACAGGTTGAGCACCCAGAGGAGCGCCAGCTCGTTCGTGCTCTCGCTCTTGCGCCCGCCGGTGGTGCGAAAGAGCCCGCGACGCCCGAGCTGCGGCTCGCAGTTCGGGTTGAGGCTCTCGTAGCGGCTGTTGCCGTCCAGCAGCGAGCAGACCTCCAGGACTGCGGCGAACGAGTCGCCGAGCGCCTCCGGGGAGACGAGGTCGAGGTCGTCGGCGGACGTGTGGTACTCGGGATAGCGGCCGTTCGGCGTCCGGGTGAGTCGGCCGACGGGAAGATCGAAGCCCGGCGAGCAGTACTGCCGCTCGTCGTACCCGTCCGGCGAGAAGTCGAGCAGCTCGTGCTCCGCGCCCGAGTGGTGCAGGACGTGGGCGACGGCGTGGTCGATCTCGTTGTCGCCGCGCCGGCTCTGCTTGTAGGTGAACGGGCCAGGATCGCCGAGGGACGTGAGCACGAGCCCGTGCTTGACGTACCCGACCCGCTCGCGGTGCCGGTGCAGCCAGACGATCGCGCCGATCGTGCCGGGTGCGAACAGGAACCGGTAGGAGAGCCGCCGGGGCAGCGGTGTCAGCCGCTCGGCCAGCAGAGTCGCGATCGCGATTCCGGACAGGTTGTCGTTGGCGAGCGACGGGTGGCAGACGTGGGTCGAGATCAGCACCTCGTCGGTCGTCTCCCCGGCCAGGAAGTACTCGCCGTAGGTGAGGTGTCCGTCCTCGAGCGTGCTGTCGACGACGACGTCGTAGTCGCCGTCCTCGAGCCCGAGCAGGGTCGAATGGCGCAGGCAGAAGCCCCAGTCCTCGCGGTAGTACGACGTGCGGTACGGGATCCATTCGGGGTGCTCGGGAATCGACGTGAGATGCGGCCGGAGCTCCGAGAGCGGCATGCGCGCCTCGACCGGCACGCTGTAGCCGACGAGGTGGAGGTTCGAGTCGGCGAAGTCGACGACCCGTCGTCCGTTCGCGTCCGTGACGTGCGCGCCGGCGACGTTCCACTCCTTGGGCACCGTCCAGTCGAAGACCTCCGTGCCCGTCGGCACCTCGTGCACCTCGAGCGGGATGTGCTCGCCGACGCGGCGCAGCGTCTCGCGCACACCGTCGCCGGTGAGGCTCCGGCAGATCGGGAACAGGTCGGCGATGAGCTCGTACAGCTCCTGGGCGGGTGTGGTTGTCCTGGCGGCAGTGGCGTCGATCATCGATGCCGGATTTCCCAGTCGTACGGGATGTCGTTCTCGAACGGGTCGAGGCGGGTCGTCCGTGGTCGGATCGTGCGGGTGCGTGCAGCAGTTGGCGACGATCGCGAACGGGTCGCTCATGCCCTTGAAGCCGCGTCCAGATCCCGGGCGGGATCACGACGAGCGAGTGGTCGTCGGGGCCGAGGAAGACCTCCTGCACGGCGCCGTGGGTGCGACGAGCCGTCGCGGTCGTCGTACAGCACGAGCTTGATCCGGCCGTGCACGCAGGCGTAGTTGAGCGTCATCTCGACGTGCCTGTGCCAGCCCTTGACGACGCCCGCGATAGACCGTCGTGAAGTAGATCTCGCCGAAGCTCGCGGAAGTGCGGATCGTCCGCGCGCGCAGCATGTGCAGGATCGTCCCCCGCTCGTCGGGGATCCGCCGCAGCGGGACGATCTGACGCCGTCGATCGCGCTCGCTGCCGTCACAGGACCGCCTTCCGGCAGTAGAACGCCTCGGCCTGGCCGCTCGGCGCGTTCGACTCCATGCCGCGGAGGCGGAGCAGTCGCCTCGAACAGGTCCCGCGTGAACCAGCGCTTGTCGCGCTGGCTCGCGAAATGCGCCGAGCAGCGCCTCGATCTTCCGCGTCGGAGATCGCGGGCTCGAGCGGGACGAAGAGGTTGGGAGCGCCCGAGGTCGCCGTCGTACTTCGGGATCTCGTACTCGAGGATCGAGGTGGTTGCGGAAGGTGTTCCAGGTCAGCTCGCGAGACGAGCCGGTGATCCTGGTGGAGGTCGGCGCGCTGGTGGGTGAAGACGAGGTCGGGCGAGAGCTCCGCCTTCAGGTGCTCGAAGTAGTCCTTGACGCGGCGCCCTCGTACGGGAAGAAGCCGTCACGGAAGCTCTCGACCTCGATGCGACTGCGATGCGAAGCCGCGCAGGAACTCCTCGGCGCTGCGCGCGGGCCTCCTGCGCCCGGTCGCCGCTCGCCGCTCAGGACGACCCAGTGAACGGTCGGCTCCGGGATCGCTCGTCCGCCAGCCGGAGCAGCGTCCCGCCGCAGCCGATCTCGATGTCGTCGGCGTGGGCGCCGATCGCGAGCACGGTCAGCGGGCCGCTCGATCGAGCCCGTGTCGAGCCGAAGCGACAGCATCAGCCCGTGGCTCCGGCGGCGTCGACGCCGCTCGATGCCCGCGTGGCGCTGCGCATCCACGGCGCGCGGCCGCTGTCGTAGCAGCGCGTCGAGGTTGTGCTTGCTCCTTGAGCGTGTCCATCGGCGCCCAGAAGCCGTCGTACGGGTAGGCGAGGAGCTTGCGCTCCTCGATCAGGCGGCGGAAGGGCTCCTCGACGAGTTCCTCGCCTGCGCTCATGTAGTCGAAGATCTCGCGGCGGAGGACGAAGTAGCCGGCGTTGATCCAGAGTTCCGCCTCGGTCACGTCCTCGATGCCCGACCGACGTGGTTCGATGTCGCTCCAGTCGACGCGACGTGGAAGTTGTAGGTCGGCCGCGACGCTGAGGAAGAGGGCGGTCGCGTCGCTTGCGCGCAGCCGCTCGACCATGTCCGGAAGCGGGGCGTCGGTGAGCGTGTCGCCGTAGTTCGCGAGGAAGATCTCGTCTTCGCCGAGGTAGGGCTCGACGAGTCGCAGCCGCTGGCCGATGCTTCGACTGCAGGCCCGTGTCGACGAAGGTGATCGACCAGTCGTGGATGTCGCTGCGAGACCAGCTCGATCCGGCGTGCCGCCGTCCGAAAGCACGAAGTCGTTCGTGAGCGCCTCGTTGTAGTCGAGGAAGAACTCCTTGATGACCTCGGCCCTTGTAGCCGAGGCAGAGGATGAAGTCCTTGGTGCCCGTAAGTGCGCGTAGTACTTCATGATGTGCCAGAGGATCGGCCGCTCCCCGATCGTGATCATCGGCTTCGGGACGCGCGTCGTCGACTCGCCCATCCGCAGGCCGAGCCCGCCGCAGAAGAGGACGACCTTCAGGCGCGGGGAGGCGCCGTCGGAGCTCGCGCCACGATCTCCGGGTGCGGAATCGGGACGAAGAGCTCGGCGCCCCAGTCCCGGACGTACGCGAGCTGCGCCGCGATCTCCCGCCGCAGGTTCCAGGGCAGGATCAGGATCGCGTCCGGGCGCGTCTCCGCGATCCGCTCCGGGCGAATGGATCGGGATGTGGGTGCCGGGCAGGAATCTGCCGTGCTTGTTCGGGTTGCGGTCGACCGTGTAGTCGAGAAGATCGGCACGGATGCCGCAGTAATTGAGCAATGTGTTTCCCTTGCCGGGCGCGCCGTATCCGATCACCTCCTTTCCGGCGCGCCGGAGGCCGATCAGGAGCTCCAGCAATTGCCACTTCACCTCGACCACGCGGGGCCCGAAGCCGCGGTAGCCGTCGACTCGTGCGTAGTCGCCCCGCTCTTCCTCGGCGAGCACGCGCGCGACGTTCTCGCCGACCGGCTGCGGTCCTCCGGAGCGCTGCAGGTACACCCGGAGCGAGCCACCGTGGGACGGGAGCTCCTCGACGTCGAATACCTCGCAGGTCGTGCATCGACGCGAGCCGGGCCGTCGTCGTCATCGAGAAATACGAGTAGTGCTCGTGGTAGATCGTGTCGAACTGGAGCTCCTCGATCAGGCGCACGACAGTGTGGGAACTCGATCGTCACGACGCCGTCGGGCGCCAGCAGGATCTCGATCCCGGCGACGAAGTCGTTGAGGTCCGGCACCTGAGCGAGGACGTTGTTGGCGACGATCAGGTCGGCTCGCCGCCCCTCTTCGACGAGTGCGCGCGCGAGCGCCGCGTCGAAGAACTCGACGAGCGTCTCGACGCCCCGCTCCGCGGCGGCCTCGGCGACGTTCGCCGCCGGCTCGATGCCGAGCGCCGGGATCCCGCGGGCGACGAAGTGCTGGAGCAGGTAGCCGTCGTTCGAGGCCAGCTCGACGACGAGGCTGTCGCTGTTCAGCCCGAAGCGGTCGGCGACCAGCTCGCAGTACGCGCGGGCATGCTCGACCCAGCTGTCGGAGTACGACGAGAAGTAGGCGTAGTCCCGGAAGATCTCCGTGCCGGGGACGTAGGCCTCGAGCTGGACGAGCAGGCAGTCCCTGCAGATCCGGACGTGGAGAGGATAGAAGGGCTCCTCGGCGTCGAGCTCGTCGGCGGCGAGGAAGGTCTCGCACAGCGGCGACATCCCCAGGTCGACGAACGTCTCCAGGTCGACACTGCCGCAGAGACGGCATGCGATCGGGCTCGGCATCGGACGCCGAGACTAGTCTACGAGCGGGATGGAGCAGCAAAGCAGGGCCGATCGCGGGCCGCTCGAAGGCGAGGTTGCGATCGTGACCGGCGGTGGGCGGGGGGTCGGCCGGGCGATTGCCGAGGGGCTCTCCGCTGCGGGTGCGTCGGTCGCCGTGTCCGCGCGGACGGGGAGCGAGATCGAGGAGGTGGCCGCTGAGATCGCTGCGCGCGGTGGGCGCGCCGTCGCGATCACGGCCGACGTCACGGACGAGAGGGCGGTCGATCGGCTCGTCTCGTCAGTCGGTGACGAGCTCGGATCGCCCATGTTGCTCGTCAACAACGCGGGCGCCTGGGGCGCGGTCGGGCCCGTCGAGGAGTCGGACGTCGAGCTCTGGTGGAACGACGTCGAGGTCAGCCTCAAGGGAACGTACCTGTGCACCCGGGCCGTTCTTCCCTCGATGATCGCCCGCGGGAGCGGGAGGATCGTGAACCTCGCGAGTCGCGCCGGCACCGTGCCTCGTCCCCATGCAAGCGGCTACGCGGCCGCGAAGGCTGCGGTGCTCTCGTTCACGCAGTCCGTGGCCGCCGAGGTCGAAGCTCGGGGCATCGAGGTGTTCGCCGTCTCGCCCGGCTTCGTCCGCACCGCCCTGATCGACGGCGTCGTCGCATCGCCGGGCGGGCGGGCATTCATGTCGCAGCTCGCTGACCGTGACGACGACCTTCGACCGGAGCTGGCCGCCCGGCTCGTCGTCGACATCGCGAGCGGCCGCCTGGACGCGTTGTCGGGCAGCTTTCTCCACGTGCTCGACGACCTCGAGGCTCTGCTTGCCGCCGCGCGGCCGTCCGAGGCGGCAGGTGCGGGGTAGGCGGCATGCTCGAGCTCGAATCCGTCCAGGATCAGGCGTCCGTCCGCGGCGAATGGGCCGAGCTGGCCGAGCAGAGCCGGTCGTTCTTCGCCACCCCCGAGTGGCTGACCCTGTGGTGGAAGCACTTCGGCGCCGGCCGCGAGCTGCTCCTGACGACGGCCCGCGATGCCGAGGGAGGGCTCGCGGCGCTGCTCCCTTTCTACGTCTGGCGGGCGCGGCCGCTGCGGGTCGTACGCGTGCTCGGACACGGACCGGGCGACGAGCTGGGCCCGATCGGAGCACCCGGACCGGCGCGCGAAGCGCTCATGCGCTTCGTCGCGACGGAGCGGTTCGACGTGCTCGCCTGCCAGCAGCTTCCCGGTCCCGAGTCCTGGCTCGACGCGCTCCCCGGAGGCGTGGTCGTCAATCGCGACGGCAGCCCGGTCCTCGACTTCGAGGGCAAGTCGTGGCAGGAGCTCCTCGCCGGTCGCAGTCGCAACTTCCGTGAGCAGGTCGGGCGCCGCGCGCGGGCGCTCGAGCGCGACCACGACGTCCGCTACCAACTCGTCGACGGCTCCGAGGGCCTCGACGCCGCCCTCGACGCCTTCTTTCGGCTCCACCGCCTGCGCTTCGGCGACGGCTCGGTGATCGCGCGCACCGAGGCGTTCCAGCGCGAGTTCGCCGCTGTTGCCGCCGAGCGAGGCTGGCTGAGGCTCTGGCTCCTCGACGTGGACGGCCGTGAAGCCGCGGCCTGGCTCGGGTTCCGCTTCGCCGGGGCCGAGTGCTACTACCAGGCGGGACGCGACGCGGCGTTCGACAAGCAGTCCGTCTCCTTCGTCCTGCTCTCCCACACGATTCGCGAGGCGCTCGAGGACGGCGCCACCGAGTACCGCTTCCTGCGCGGCGACGAGCCGTACAAGTACCGCTTCGCAAATGCCGATCCCGGTCTGGAGTCGATCGTGCTCGCGCGCGGTGCCAGAGGGAAGGCCGCGGTGGCGGCGCTCAGGCTGGGGCGGCGACTGCCGATACGGAGGGCATGACCCTCCTCTTCTGGGGGTGCGCGGCCTATGTCGTGTACGTCTACCTCGGCTTTCCCGCTGCTCGTCCTCGCGCGTGCGCGTCTTCGGCCGCGGCCCTACCGGGGCGCCGAGATCGAGCCGAAGGTCAGCCTCGTCGTCGCCGCCTACAACGAGGCAGGCGTGATCGAGGACAAGGTCAAGAACGCGCTCGATCTCGACTACCCGGCCGACCGCCTCGAGATGGTGATCGCCTCGGACGGCTCGGACGACGGTACGAACGAGATCGTGCGCCGGTACGCCAACGGCCGCGTTCGCCTCCTCGAGCTCGGCCGGGTGGGCAAGGCGGCCGCGCTCAACGCCGCCGTCGAGGCCGCCGGCGGGGACGTCGTCCTCTTCTCCGACGCGAACAGCATTCTCGACCGCGGCGCGGTGCGTGCACTCGTCAGGCCGCTGGCCGACGCCGAGGTCGGCGGCGTCGCCGGGAACCAGGTCTACCTCTCGCCCGAGTCGGGCGATGCGAGCGTCGTCGGCGAGCAGCAGTACTGGGACTTCGACCGGATGTTGAAGCAGGCACAGTCGACCGCGGGCAGCGTCACCGGCGCCACCGGTGCGATCTACGCGATCCGGCGGCCGCTGTTCCGCCCCGTCCGCGCCGACGTCAACGACGACCTGCTGACCTCGCTGCAGGTGATCGCGCAGGGTTACCGCCTGGTCTTCGCGCCGGACGCGGTCGCCTACGAGCCCGTGGTCGAGACGACTTCTCAGACCTTCTCGCGTCGCGTGCGCGTGATGGCCCGCGGCCTGCGCTGCATCGTCGTCATGCGCGCGCTGCTCGACCCGCGTCGCTACGGGTTCTTCGCCGTCCAGTTGCTGTCTCACAAGCTCCTGATGCGAACGGCGGTGATCCCGCTCCTGCTGCTCGCCGCCTGCACCGCGACCCTCTGGAACCACGGGTGGTTCTACCGCGCGGCGCTGATCGCGCAGGCGGCCTTCTACGCGCTCGGCGCCCTCGGGATGCTCTTCGCCGACAGGAAGCTCGCGAAGTCCAAGCTGTTCGCCTTCCCCGCGTATTTCTGCCTCGTCAACGCCGCCGCGGCGAAGGCGATCTGGCAGCTGTTCCGGGGCGAGAAGCACGAGCGCTGGGAGCCGGATCGCCCCGACCCGCACCCGGGTCACGCCGCGTAGCGGATTACCGCGAAGCCGACTTACACCGCGTAGCGGTCGAACCAGAGCGTGAACACGAGCAGCGCCCAGAGCTGACGGCTCGCGTTGCGCTTGCCGGAGACGTGCGCCTCGAGCATCGGCTCGACCACCTCCGGACGGAAGAAGCCCTGACGCCGGAGCGTCGCAGCCGACAGCGTGTCGCGGGCGAAGGTCTGCAGGTCACCGCGGAGCCACGCCGCCGTCGGCAGCGAGAAGCCCTGCTTGCGCGCGCCGAGGATGTCCTCCGGCAGGAGCGGTTGGAGCGCCTTGCGCAGGAGCCGCTTCTTGTCGAAGCGACGCACCTTGAACCGGGCCGGGAGCGAGAAGGCGAACTCGGCCACGACCGGGTCACAGAACGGCACGCGGGCCTCGAGTGAGTGCGCCATGCTCGCCCGGTCCATCTTCACGAGCAGGTCGTCGACGAGATACGTGCCGACGTCCACGTCCATCAGCCGGCCGAGCTCCTCGGCGCCGTTCGTCTCCTCGTAGCGGGCCCGGAAGAGGTCGACCGGATCGGCTGTGCCGCGCCGTCCGTCCGCGAGCAGCTCGGCGCGCGCGTCTGCCGAGAAGACCTCGCGCCAGGCGTGGTGACGCTCGAGCGGCGGCAGGTGGCCGCCGTGGGAGAAGCGCTTGAGCCGCTCCTCCCAGCTCGAGCTGCGCGTGCTCGCGGGGACGAGCTGGAGCGCCGGCCGCATCGCCGCGGCGACCCGGCCGAACCGTGGGGCCAGGTAGTCGGCCACGTAGGTGTAGTAGCCGCCGAAGAGCTCGTCGCCGCCCTCGCCCGAGAGCGCCACCTTGACGTGGCTCGCGGCGAGCTGCGAGACGAGGTAGGTCGGGAGGGCCGAGTTGTCGGCGAACGGCTCGTCGAACGCCTCGACGATCCCGGGCAGGAGCTCGATCGCGTTCGGGCGGAGGACGAGCTCGTGGTGGTCCGTGTCGTAGCGCTTCGCGACCGCCCGGGCCTTGTCGAGCTCGTTGAAGGTCTGCTCCTCGAAGCCGATCGAGAACGTCCGCACGCGCTCCGAGCTCTCCTGTGCGGCAAAGGCGGTGAGTGCCGAGGAGTCGACGCCGCCGGAGAGCATGACCCCGACGGGCACGTCCGCGATCAGATGGGCCCGGACCGAGTCGCGCAGGCAGGCTCGGAGCTCCTCGGCCAGCTCGTCCTCGCTCTCCGTGCGGAGCTCGCGCGCGGGCGGCGGTCCAGGGCGCGCGTAGCGCTCGACCTGCACGCCTTCGCGCTCCGTCCAGGTCAGGACGTGACCGGCGGGGAGCTTGCGCGTGCCGGCGAAGATCGTCAACGGCGCGGGCACCATCGCGTGGTCGAGGAACGCCTCGAGCGCGTCCAGGTCGACCTCGCGCGAGAAGCCGGGCTGCCGGAGGAGCGCCTTCAGCTCGGAGGCGAACGAGAGCGTGCCGTCGGCGACCCGGTAGTAGAGCGGCTTGATGCCGAACCGGTCGCGGGCGAGCACGAGCCGCTGCTCGCGCGCGTCCCAGATCGCGATCGCGAACATGCCACGCAGGCGCTCGGCGAACAGCGGCCCGAACTGCTCGTACGCGTGGACGTGAACCTCGGTGTCGCCGTTCGTGTGGAAGCGGTGCCCGGCGGCGGCCAGCTCGTCGCGGAGCTCGCGGTAGTTGTAGATCTCGCCGTTCTGGACGACCCAGACGGACTCGTCCTCGTTCGCGATCGGCTGGTCGCCGGTGACGAGGTCGATGATCGACAGCCGTCGCGCCGCGATGCCGGCACGGCCTTCGACGTGGACGCCGCCGGAGTCCGGCCCGCGGTGCAGGAGCGTCTGGTTCATGCGCTCGAGGAGGTCGCGGTCGGGCGCGCCGCCGGCGATCTCGACCAGTCCGCAGATCCCGCACATCGCACTCTATTCTGGCCGCAGCTGCGAAAGCCTGGGGCCCATCCGGCCCTGCGGCTCGGGTCGCGAACCTGCTCAAGCGGCCGCTCGGCGGCCGCGCGATCTGCTTCGTCGAGAGCGGGCAGCTCATGGTGCCTGGCACGTGCCGGGCAGGTGCCAGGCACTGTCAAGGCGCTTGACAACAGGACATGTCCATCCGGGCTACTGCGTTCGAGGGACAGTCGATCGAGCGATGGCGAAAGCCATCCCTCGTTCCGACGACTCTCTCGGTGGCACAGAAGGTTCTGCGGCTGGGAGTGCTCGTCGTCTTCGCGATGCTCGTCGCCGTGCCCGCAATGGCGACGGCTGCGAACAGCGGCAAGAAGTCGAAGAAGCGCCTCGTTCAGAGCGCATCACCCTCGCTCTCGACGGTCGCCGTCGACAGCGCCCACGTGAAGCTGCAGTGGAGCGCGGTTCCGGGGGCGACGTCCTACCGTGTCCTCCGCGGGAGCCTCGTCGTCGGCCAGACGAGCGCCACGACCTACACGGACACGCTCCTGTGGCCGCGAACGACCTATGGCTACGAGGTCGACGCTCTGACTGCCCTCGGCGTACGGATCACCGCCTTCACGGGCGCGACGACGACGCCGACGCTCGCCTCGACCGGCTTTCCGCGGCCGTTCCCGTCGACGAGCGTCTGGAATCTGCCGGTCGGCTCGACGCCCGTCGCCGCCAACTCGAGCGCGCTGATGACCTACTTCCTCGCGCACGCGCTTCACCCGAACATGACGCTGCACGACTGGGGCGTCTCGGTCTCCGAGACCCATGCGTCCGACGGCTCGTTCACGGTGCCCTGCACGCGCTACTCCAACTGCACGCTGGGCGCGTTCGGCGCCTTCCGGATCCCGTCCACGGCCGTGCCCGACCCGTCGGCCGACGGCTACCTCGCCGTCGTCGACCCGCTGGCCCAGCGCGAGTGGGACATGTGGCAGGCGACGAGCTCCGGCCCGGCTTGGAGCGCATCGGCGGGAGCGGCGCTGGCGACGACCGGCAACGGCACGGCGCCGAGCGGCACGGCTTCGGGAGACGCGGCCAACTTCCCGCTGCTCGCGGGGATCGTCCGGCCGGAGGAGATCCTCCAGGGCCACATCGACCACGCGCTCGTCTTCGGGATGCCCGGCGTCAGCGACCTCGGCCACGTCTGCCCCGCGACGCACAACGACGGCTCGACGTCCGACCCGAACGCGCTCGAGGAAGGCGCGCACCTTCAGCTCGACCCGACGCTCGACGTCGACTCGCTTCCGATCCCGGCGTGGGAGAAGACGATCGCCCACGCGATGCAGACCTACGGCATGTACCTCCGCGACAACGGCGGCTCGTTCGTCGTCTACACGGAGAACCCGGTCTCGCGCGGCTACGACGCGTGGAGCAAGGCCGGTCTGCCGGGCGGGGACTCCGTCTCGCTGAACGGCATCCCCTGGGCGAAGCTCAGGGTCGTCTCCCCGCCCGCCTGCTAGCGAGGGCGGCCTCGAAGAACGCAGCCACCTTGTCGAGGTGAGCCTCGAGCGTGTTGTCCGCCGCGTGCTCGAGACCGGTGCGGACGAGCTGCTCACGCAGGGCCTGGTCCGCCGCCAGTCGCTCGAGCGCGGCGCTCGCCGCCGGAGCGTCGCGCGGCGGCACGAGCAGCCCGCGCTCGCCGCCGCCGAGGGCCGCCGAGACGCCGCCCACGTCCGTGGCCACGATCGGCAGCCCCGCCGACTCCGCCTCGAAGAAGACCATCGGCGCGCCCTCGGTCAGCGAGACGTGGAGGAAGGCATTGCTCGCGCGGTACACACTCCAGAGTTGCTCGCCGTTCGGCACGTAGCCGAGCAGGTCGATCGCGTCCCCGAGCCCGCGCTCTGCGACCGCACGCTCCACGTCCTCTCGGAGCGGCCCGTCGCCGACGATCGCAAGGTGCCAACGTCGCTCGCCGGCGCGGAGCCCGTCGACGATGTCCAGCATGAGCAGCGGGTTCTTCTCCGGGTCGAGACGGCCGACCGAGACGAGCCGGATCTCGCCCTCCCACGAGCGCGCGAGGGCCGTGTCGAGCGGTGTCAGATCGTCGCGGCGGATCAGCGAGAAGCCGCCCGAGAGCACGGGCGCCCGGCCGACGCGGTAGTTCGCGGCGATCTGCTCGCCCTCGACGGTCGTCGGCACGCGCCGCGACATCAGCCGGAAGAGGTTCTCCATCGCGTTCGCGATCGGCAGTGCCCAGCGCCAACGAGGGCTCGGAAGCCGTGCGGCGATGTACTCCGGATAGTCCTGGCGGACGCCGAGAAAGACCTGCTTGCGCTTCGAGAAGGCGACCAGCGCCAGCACGATCGCGAGCGGGTTCGGCCCGAACAGCCAGACGGCGTCGACCCGGTCGAGCTCGCGCGCAAAGCGTCGGCACGAGCCGGGGAGCGCGGCGAGCAGCGAAGGGATGTCGAAGATGCTCTTGTAGAAGGGCAGCGGGACGAGCCGGACGTGCTCGTCGGGGAGGACGTAGGTCGCGGTGCCGGGTACCGGATTGAGCCGCCCGAACAGCACGATCTCTTCGACCCGCGGCGGCAGGCTCGTGATGAAGCGGATCACGGGGATGTCGGCCGAGATGGTCCGGCCGTCCGAGCGGTACGGCATGTCGTAGAAGACGCCCAGTCTCACAGGGCCTGATTTCGCTTCAGAAGGGCCCTACCCCTGCCGATAGTCCCTCTGATGAGTGACCTCCGCGAAACGGAAGGGGCAGGCGTCGGCCTGCGCCAGTACCTCGAGGTCATCCGCAGGCGCAAGCTGATCGTCATCTCCATCCTGGCCGCCGCGCTCGGCGCGGCGTCCGCGCTCACCCTCGCGACGACATCGCTCTACGAGGCGCAGACGACGATCGTCGTCGGGCAGGGCACCTGCATCGTGCAGCCGCAGAACGCCAACGCGATCCAGCCGTTCTCGGCGACGGCGACCGAGCTGATCACGAGCACGATCGTCGCCCGCGATGTGATTCGCGACCTGCACCTGACGCTGACGCCGCAGCAGCTCCTGGGCAACGTCAACGTCTCGTTCAACCCCGACAGCGCAGCGCTCAAGGCATCGGTGGTCAACCACGACCCGCTGCTGGCGAAGGCGATCGCGGGCCGGCTCGGCGTCAACTTCGCCCGGCTCGTCAAGCAGCGCCTCGGCAAGGAGATTCCCGCGAGCAACGGCACGCCCGCCACGCCCCCGCTGACCGCCTGCATCTGGGATCCGGCTCACGTCGTGCCCGGCAAGGTCGAGCCGAAGCCGACGCGCAACCTCCTCGTCGCCGGCGTCCTCGGTCTCATCCTCGGCCTGCTCGCCGCGTTCCTGCGCGACTACTTCGATCGCACGCTCCGGACCGTCGAGGAGATCGAGCGCGCCTTCGGCGTGCCGGTCATCGGCCAGATCCCGAGCGTCCGGCAGGCGAACCGCGGCGAGCGCTCGCGCATCCTGTGGGAGGAGAACGGCGACTTCGCCGAGTCCTTCCGCGGTCTGCGCGCGAATCTCCAGTACCTCGCGGTGCAATGGCCGCTGAAGACGATCCTGGTCACGAGTCCGGCTGCGAACCAGGGCAAGACCACCGTGTGCGCGAGCCTCGCGACCGCGATTGCCCAGGCAGGGCAGTCGGTCGTGCTGATCGAGGCCGACCTCCGCCGGCCGCGGCTCGCCGACACGTTCGGCCTGCCGCGCATGCGTCCCGGGTTGACGAGCGTCCTCGTCGGCCACTCGCAGCTCGGCCGCGCGACGACCGAGATCAAGCTGCCGCCGACGCCGGGCCAGGCCAAGGGCCAGGACTGGTCGATCACGGTGCTGCCGAGCGGCCCGCTGCCCCCGAATCCGTCCGAGCTCGTCGGCAGCCCGCGCATGCGCCGGCTCGTCGACGGCCTCGCCGACCTCTACGACACCGTCATCCTCGACTCGCCGCCGCTGCTGCCGGTCGCCGACTCGCTCGCACTCGCGAAGCTCGTCGACGGCGTGATCATCGTCGTCCGGGCGAAGAACGCGACGCGCGACGACGCGAAGGCCGTCCGCGCGATCGCCGACCGGCTCGGCATCCACATCGTCGGCATCGTCATCACCGACGTCGCCCGTCGCGACCACTACTACGCGGAGTACACGAGCGAGCTCTTGCCCGACGAGGACGCTGTCCCGGACGTCGACGTTCCCGCGCGCCGTGCAGCAGCAGCCAGGGCCGGCGCCTCGCGAAAGGCCGCGATCTGACCACCGCGGGAGCGCTGACGAGGCGGGTCGTCGGAGGCGCGCCGCTCGTGGCGCTCCTGACGTTCTCCGGCCTGCTGGTAGGCGCGCTCGCCGTCAAGCGGCCGAGCCTGGCCGTCGCCCTGGTGCTCGCGGCGGCGCTGCTCGTCGTGATCGCGACGCGCATCGAGATCCTGCCGCTCGTCCTCGTCTCCACGATCTTCGTCGAGACGGTCTCGCTCGGCGGCCTCACCGTCGGCCGCCTCGCAGGCGCGTTCGCCGTCGTCGCGCTGGCCTACTACTTCCTGACCTACGGACGCGCCTCGCTGCGCCTGTCGCTGCTGCTCGTCGTGCCGGGCCTCTACGGGCTCTGGATCCTGCTCAGCGCCTACTGGGCGGGCAGCCCCTCCGCCGTCTACACGACCTTCTTCAACTTCCTGCTCGTCGTCGCCTACATGCTCACCGTCGGACTGCTCGTGAGGACGCCGAAGGACGCGACCGTGGTGCTCAAGGTGCTCGTCGTCGGCGCCACGATCGCGGGGCTGGTCGCCGTGGGGACGTATTTCAGCTCGGGCGGGTCAGTCCGCGCCACCGGCCTGCTCGGCGGCGAGAACTTCGACACGTTCGGCGTCTACCAGGCGATGATCGGTCCGATGGCGCTCGGCCTGTTCGCGCTCGCGCGCCGGCCCGAGTCGCGCCTCGCCGCCCTCGGCTGCCTGGGCGTGATCACGTTCTCGATCGTCAGCTCGCAGACCCGCACCGCCATGATTTCGATCGTCGGCGTGGCCGTCCTCGCGCTGCTGCTGCCGTGGCGGGTGCTCTTCCGGTCGGCTGCGCAGAAGGCGACCTATGCGGTCGCGATCGCGATCATGGCCGGCGGAGTGCTCACGGTCGCGGCGAGCGCCACCTTCCTCGACCGCGTGAGCTCGATCTTCAGCGCGTTCAACTCGTCCGGCGACCGCGCCGCCGGACGAACCGATCTCTGGGCTGCGGCCTGGGAGGGATACTCGCACCACCCCTGGCTCGGGATCGGCGCCGGCAACTTCCCGTCGCAGGCGCTCAACCTGCTGCAGACGACGCCGGGAGTCGACACGACCGCCCGCTACGTCCAGCAGGGCCGCCTGGTCCACAACTCCTATCTCGAGTCGCTGACGGAGCTCGGCCCCCTCGGGCTGACGCTGCTCGTGCTCGTGGTGGCGGTGACCGCCTGGTACCTCCTCCGCGTCTTCATGCGCGCGCGGGCCGCCGGCGACGAGACGCTTCGGATCGTGGCCGCGACGATGCTGCTCGCACTCGGAAGCCTCGCGATCTCGATGATCTTCCTCTCGATCGCGCTCAACAAGCCGCTCTGGATCATCGTCGGCCTGACGATCGCGCTCGACCGCATGTCGACCTCGCGCGATGCAGAGCGATCGCGGCTGCGTCTCCGGCGCGGTCGCGCCGACGAGCCGGAGCCGGATACCGTTCCGGCGTGAGGCCGCTCGTCCTCTGCTACCACGCGGTATCGGAAAGCTGGAACCACCTGCTCTCGGTTTCACCCGCGACTCTGGAGGCGCAGCTGGGCCTCTTGATGCGACACGGCTACCGGCCGGTAGGTGCTGCCGAGGCGGCGGCCGGGAGCGGCAAGCTCCTGCACGTCACGTTCGACGATGCGTTCACGAGCGTGCGCAACGCGTTGCCCACGCTCGAGCGGACCGGCGTCCGGGCGACCGTCTTCGCCTCCACCGGCTACGCGGACGACGGCCGGCCGCTCGCCGTGCCCGAGCTGCGGGCCGAGCTCGAGGCGCGGCCGGAGGAGCTCGAGACGATGCGCTGGGACGAGCTCCGCGAGCTCGTCGCGCGCGGGATCGAGGTCAGCTCGCACACCGTCTCGCATCCGCATCTCCAGGACCTCGGCGACGCCGAGCTCGCCGGAGAGCTCCGCTCCTCGCGCGAGCGCCTCGAGGAAGAGCTCGGGCGACCCTGCCGCATCCTCGCGTACCCCTACGGCGACTGCGACGATCGCGTGCGCGCCGCGGCGAAGGCGGCCGGTTACGAGACGGCGTTCGGCCTGCCGGGCGACCCGACCGGCCGCGACCCGTTCGACGTCTTCCGCGTCGGCGTCTGGCACGGCGACAGCCCGCGGCGCGTCGCGTTCAAGGCCCGGTCGCTCGTCCGCTCGCCGCTCGCGATGCGGCTACGAGTCAGGCTGGGGGTGACTGCGTAGGTCGCCGATCACGTCCGCGAGGATCTGGTCGAGATCGAGCGTCGGCTTCCAGCCGATGGCGGCGTTGATCTTCTCGATCGACGGCTCGCGGTGGAGCACGTCCTCGATGCCGACACCGTAGACGTTCTCGTGGGGAATGAACTCGAGCTCCGACGACGAGCCGGTGGCCTCGAGCACGCGCCGGGCGAGCTCGAGGATGGTGACCCGCTCGGCCGAGCCGACGTTGAAGATCTGCCCCGAGATGTGCGTCGCGCTCATCAGCCCGGCGACGGCGCGGATCGTGTCGTGGACATGGCAGAACGAGCGCGTCTGCTTGCCGTCGCCGTGCACTTCCAGCGCCTTGCCGGTGAGCGCGCGCTCGACGAAGCGCGGGATCACCATCCCGTACTGGCCCTGCTGCCTCGGCCCGACCGTGTTGAAGAATCGCGCGATGATGCAGTCGAGCTCGCGTTCCTGGTGGAAGCCGAGCGCGAGGAACTCGTCCATGGCCTTCGAGTCGGCGTAGAGCCAGCGGCGCTCCGTGACGGGGCCGTAGACGCGACGGTCCTCTTCGCCGAGCGGCCGCTCCTCGCGATGGTCGCCGTACACCTCCGAGCTCGATGCGATCAGGACTCGCTTGCCGAAGTTGTTGCAGTACTCGAGCACCGTCTCCGTGCCCTGGACGTTGGTGACCATCGTGTGCACGGGCTGCTCGACGATCAGCCGGACGCCGACGGCGGCGGCGAGGTGGTAGACGACGTCGACGCGGTGCACGAGCTCGCTGACGACCGAGCGGGAGAGGATCGAGTCGACGACGAGATGGAACCCGGGCTGGTCCCGCAGGGCCTCGACGTTGCGGTTGAGGCCGGTCGAGAGGTCGTCGAGCGCCCACACCTCCCAGCCCTCGCGCAGCAGCAGTTCGGCCAGGTGCGAGCCGATGAAGCCCGCGCCGCCCGTGATCAGCGCCTTTTTCTCCCCGGACGGCGAGCTCACGGCACGGAGGCTATCTCACGCCTCGGAGGCCGCCCGCACCGTGTTAAGAGGGTGTGGGGGCTGCCGCGGCCGCACCCGAGCCCTGGGCTAAGATGAGGCCCGGGTGTTCGAACGATTCACAGAGCGGGCTCGTCAGGTCGTCGTCCTCGCGCAGGACGAGGCTCGCGCGCTCAAGCACAACTACATCGGCACGGAGCACATCCTGCTCGGCCTCCTGCGGGAGGAAGAGGGCCTCGCGGCCCGCGTGCTCGAGTCGCTCGACATCACCGTCGAGGAGGTGCGCGCGCAGGTCGCCCGCATCGTCGGCCAGGGCGACGAGGTCACGACCGGCCAGATCCCGTTCACGCCGCGCGCCAAGAAGGTGCTGGAACTGGCGCTGCGCGAGGCGCTCTCGCTCGGCCACAACTACATCGGCACCGAGCACATCCTGCTCGGCCTCGTGCGCGAGAACGAGGGCGTCGCGGCGCGGATCCTGCTCGACTTCGACGCCGACGCCGAGAAGATCCGCAACGAGATCATCCGCATGCTCTCCGGTCCCGGCCGCCGCCAGCAGGGCGGAGGCGGCGCCGCCGGCGAGAAGTCGAAGAGCTCGAAGCTGCTCGACCAGTTCGGCCGCAACTTCACGCGGCAGGCCGCCGAGGGCAAGCTCGACCCCGTCGTCGGCCGCCAGACCGAGATCGAGCGGATCATGCAGATCCTCTCACGCCGCCAGAAGAACAACCCCGTGCTGATCGGCGAGCCCGGCGTCGGCAAGACCGCCGTCGTCGAGGGGCTCGCGCAGCGCATCGCCGCCGGCCAGGTGCCGGAGCTCCTGAAGGGGAAGCAGATCTACTCGCTCGACCTGGCCGCCCTCGTCGCCGGCTCGAAGTACCGCGGCGAGTTCGAGGAGCGCCTGAAGAAGGTCATGAAGGAGATCCAGCAGCGGGGCGACATCATCCTGTTCATCGACGAGCTTCACAACCTCGTCGGCGCGGGTGCCGCCGAGGGCGCGATCGACGCCGCCTCGATCCTGAAGCCGGCGCTCGCCCGCGGCGAGCTGCAGACGATCGGCGCGACGACGCTCGACGAGTACCGCAAGTACCTGGAGCGCGACGCCGCGCTCGAGCGGCGCTTCCAGCAGATCCGCGTCGAGGAGCCGACCGTCGACGAGACGATCCAGATCCTGCGCGGCCTGCGCGACCGCTACGAGGCGCACCACCGCGTCAAGATCACCGACGAGGCGCTGCACGCCGCGGCGACGCTCGCCGACCGCTACATCCAGGACAGGCACCTTCCCGACAAGGCGATCGACCTGATCGACGAGGCCGCCTCGCGCATGCGCATCCGGACGATGACCGCGCCGCCGCGCTACCGCGAGCTCGAGGAGGAGATCGAGAAGGTCCGCAAGGAGAAGGAAGACGCGATCGAGGCCCAGGAGTTCGAGAAGGCCGCGAGCCTGCGCGACAAGGAGCGGAAGCTCACGCAGAAGAAGCGCGAGCTCGAGGAGCAGTGGCAGACCTCCGAGTCCGAGGAGCAGCCCGAGATCGGCGAGGAGGAGATCGCCGACGTCGTCTCCATGTGGACAGGCATCCCGGTCTTCAAGCTGACCGAGGCGGAGACCCAGCGGTTGATCAAGATGGAGGAGGAGCTGCACAAGCGTGTGATCGGCCAGCACGAGGCGATCGTCTCCGTCTCCAAGTCGATCCGCCGCTCGCGCGCCGGGATCAAGGACCCGAAGCGCCCCACGGGGTCGTTCATCTTCCTCGGGCCGTCGGGCGTCGGCAAGACCGAGCTCGCGCGCACGCTCGCCGAGTTCCTGTTCGCCGACGAGGACGCGATGATCCAGGTCGACATGTCGGAGTACATGGAGAAGCACTCCGTGTCCCGGCTCGTCGGCTCCCCGCCCGGCTACATCGGGTACGACGAGGGCGGCCAGCTCACCGAGGCCGTGCGGCGCAAGCCCTACTCGGTGCTGCTGCTCGACGAGATCGAGAAGGCCCATCCGGACGTCTTCAACATCCTGCTGCAGATCCTCGAGGACGGGCGCCTCACAGACGCGCAGGGCCGCAAGGTCGACTTCCGCAACACGATCGTGATCATGACCTCGAACGTCGGCGCCGCCGCGATCTCGAAGAACCAGACGCTCGGCTTCTCGATCGGCGACGAGAGCGGCCTGTCCTACGAGGACATGAAGGAGCGCGTCATGGGCGAGCTGAAGAAGATCTTCCGCCCGGAGCTCCTGAACCGGATCGACGAGGTGATCGTCTTCCACAAGCTGGCGAAGGAGGAGATCATCCAGATCGTCGACCTGCTGATGAAGCGCGTGCGCGAGCAGATGTCGGTGCACGAGGTCGCGATCGAGCTCACCGATGCCGCCAAGGAGCTGCTCGTCGAGAAGGGCTACGACCCGGCGATGGGTGCCCGCCCGCTGCGCCGCGCGATCCAGCGCCACATCGAGGATCCGCTCGCCGATTTCGTGCTCATGTCCGAGCTCGAGCCGGGCTCGACGATCCTGGTCGACCGCAAGGAAGGCGAGGAAGAGGTCGACATCTCGATCGTCGCTGCACCGGCGAAGCGCGAGAAGGTCACGGTCGAGGTCGGCGGCGGTCCTGCCCCCGCGGACGAGACCGGCGGCGACGACGGCCCCGCCGACGAGGCCACGGACTAGCCTGCTCGCTGCCGCCGTCGGGGCGGCGGCGCTGATCGCGGCCGGCTCGGCCGCCGCGGGGACGGTCACGCTCGGCAAGGGGTTGCCGCCCTGGTCGCTCGGGCAGCGCTACGTGCAGCGCACGGGGCTCGTCCGGACGGAGCGGTTCCCGGCGAACAAGGGACCGGGGTGCGTGTCGGGGGTCGGATCGGCCACGCAGATCGACTACTACCGCGGCCTGCGAACCGCGTGGCGAAGCTACGGGAAGGGGCGCCTGTACCTCATCGACGTTGCCACGTCGCGTGCCGGCGACCGTTCGTCCGACGGATTCGTCGTCGAGGTGTCGACGCGCGGCGCGGTCCAGCGACGGCACCCGGGGGCGCGTCTCGCCTACAGCATCGGCCCGCTCGCGCTGGGCGCGGCGTCGATCACCGTGCTGCGCCGCACCGGCAAGGAGACGTTCGACACGCTCGTGTACTGGTTCGACGCCCGCGGCGTCCTCAGCGCGCTCGAAGCCTTCGCCGGCGGCTGCTGACTCTCCTTCGGGCAGCGCTGCGCGCGGCTTGCCGGTCCGTCAACACGCTTGACAGTGCCTGGCACCTGCCTGGCACCTGCCCTGGCACCTGCCTGGCACCTGCCTGGCACGTGCCAGGCACCGGGGCTGTACGCTCGGGCCATGGCCGTGACGATCAGGCACGTGCAGCCGGCCGACTACGGGCGGGTGATCCAGCACGTGAACGAGTGGTGGGGCGGGCGCGAGATGGCGCCGATGCTGCCGCGGCTCTTCTTCATCCACTTCGAGAGCACGAGCTTCGTCGCCGACCGCGAGGACGGGACGCTCGCCGGCTTCCTGATCGGATTCCTCTCCCAGACCGACAGTGAAACCGCGTACGTCCACTTCATCGGCGTCGCGCCGGCCGAGCGCGGCAGCGGCCTCGGGCGCGAGCTCTACGAGCGGTTCTTCGACGCCGCCCGCGAGAGCGGTCGATCGGTGGTCCGCTGCGTGACCTCGCCGCAGAACGAGAGCTCGCTCGCGTTCCACGCCGCGCTCGGGTTCGAGCAGGAGGGCGTCGCCGAGGACTACGACGGTGCCGGCAACAGCCGCGTCCTGCTCGCCCGCCGCCTCGACTGAGTCCTCGACGAAGTCACGGAATCGACACGTAGTCGGCACGGTCCCCGTCAGGACCCCGGCCTAGACTCGAAGCATGGCCAAGGCCAAGACGGCACCCGTCCTCTATGCCTGCACCGAGTGCGGCTACTCCTCCGGCCGCTGGTTCGGGAAGTGCCCGTCCTGCGGCACGTTCGGGACGCTGGTGGAGGAGGCCACCGAGCAGGCCGGCGCCCCGGCGCACGCCGCTCGTCCTCTGCTCCGCCTCGTGGACGTCGAGGCCGAGGAGTCGAGCCGCATCCCGACCGGCATCCCCGAGCTCGACCGTGTCCTCGGCGGCGGCCTCGTGCCGGCGTCGCTCGTCCTCGTCGGCGGCGAGCCGGGAGTCGGCAAATCGACACTCCTCCTGACGGCGCTTCAGCACATGTCCGCCGAGCGGCGGGCGCTGCTCGTCACGGGCGAGGAGTCGGTGGCCCAGGTGAAGCTCCGCGCCGATCGCCTCGGCGGCTCGGCCGGGATCGAGATTCTCTCGGAGACGGAGCTCGACACCGTCTGCGCGACGCTCGAGCGCGAGCGGCCGGACGTCTGCGTCGTCGACTCCGTGCAGACGCTCTACTCGAGCGAGCTCGGCTCCGCGCCGGGCTCGGTCGCGCAGGTGCGCGAGGCCGCGTCCCGGCTCCTGCGCGTCGCCAAGGAGTCGGGCGTCGCCCTCTTCCTCGTCGGTCACGTGACGAAGGACGGCGCCGTCGCGGGACCGCGCGTCCTCGAACACCTCGTCGACTGCGTGCTCCAGTTCGAGGGCGACCGCTACCGCGAGCACCGCATCCTGCGGGCAGTCAAGAACCGCTTCGGCTCGACGAACGAGATCGGCGTCTTCGAGATGACCGGGACCGGGCTCGCCGGCGTGCCCGATCCGTCTCGGCTGTTCGGCGTCACGGTCACCGGTGAGGTCGGCTCCGCGGTCGCCTGCGCGCTCGAGGGAACGCGGCCGATCCTGCTCGAGATCCAGGCTCTCGTCGCGCCGACCGATCTGGCGATGCCGCGTCGCGTCGCGACGGGCGTCGACCCGAAGCGCCTGGCCATGCTCGTCGCCGTCCTGACGCGGCACGGCCGAATCGCGCTCGGGCAGGCCGACGTGTTCGTGAACGTCGCCGGCGGCATCCGGATCGACGAGCCCGGAGCGGACCTGGCCGTCTGCCTCGCGATCGCCTCTGCCGCCCGGGGAGTGCCGGTGCGCGCCGACCTGGCTGCGTTCGGCGAGCTCGGGCTCACGGGCCGCCTGCGCCCGGCGACGCAGGCCGATCGTCGGCTCGAGGAGTGCGCCAAGCTCGGCCTCGCGATCGTTCTCGCCCCACCGGGTACACCGGCTCGGCCTCGAATGAAGATCCTCGAGGTCGAAACGGTTCAGCAGGCCATGAGCGCCGGGCTCGAGCCCGGAAGCTCCGCCCCGGCCAGCTAGGCCGCGCGGTCGGCGGCCTGGTCCGGCAAAGCCCTGACTAGCAGGCACTTTACGTCTTCGAGGGCAAAAATGCCTGGAAAGTTGGCTTATTTAGGCGATTTTTGCTACACTTGTAAAGTCCCGCCGGCGGTTCACATGTCCGCCGGCGGCTTGGCGACTACGAACGTAGTTGGGGAAGGGGGAGCGGTTGTACAAGGTCGGCGACAAGGTGGTGTATCCGCACCACGGAGCAGGCACGGTCGTCAAGAAGGAAGTGCGCGAGGTGCTCGGCGAGAAGCGCGAGTACATGACGATTCAGATTGCGCACAACGACATGGTGGTGAACGTCCCCACCGAGAACGCTGAGCGGGTCGGCCTGCGACGCGTCATCAGCGAAGACATGGTGAACAAGGTCGTGAAGGCGCTGTCCGGCTCGGGAACGCAGATGCCGAAGAACTGGAATCGCCGGTTCAAGCACAATCGCGACAAGATGAAGACCGGTGACATCTTCGAATTGGCCGAGGTGGTCAGGAACCTCTCGCTGCGTGACCACGAGAAGGGCCTGTCGACCGGCGAGAAGCAGATGTTCGTGAAGGCGAAGAAGATCCTCGCCAGCGAGCTCATGTACGCGAAGCAGATGGACGAAGACGAGGCCTCGGTCTGGCTCGACGACGTCCTTGCCGGCATGGGCACGAACGGGAAGAAGCGCACGGCCAAGCCGAAGGTCGGCGCAGCGGTCTAGCGCCCCCGGCGTTGAGTACCTGGGCGGTCCTCGTCGCGGCCGGCCGCGGCGAGCGGCTCGGCGGGGACCGCCCCAAGGCCTTCGCGCCGCTCTGCGGGCGCCCGTTGCTCGCCGAGAGCCTCGAGCGGCTCGAGGCCTCCGACTGGATCGACGCGATCGTCGTCGTCGCGCCCGAGGGGTGGGAGGAGCCGTCGATCCTGGTCGCCGAGGAGCTCGGCTGCGGCAAGGTGACGGCGACCGTGACCGGCGGCGCGACCCGCGCCGAGTCGGTGCAGCTGGGCGTGGCCGAGGCGGACGGCGCCGCGGCGGCCCTCGTCGTGCACGACGCGGCCCGGCCGCTTCTGCCTCAGGACGTGATCGAGCGCGTGCTCGCGGCGCTCGTCGCCGGCTGGGACGGGGCCGTACCGGGCCTGCCGGTGGCGGACACGATCAAGCGCGTCGACGGCGAGCGGGTCGTCGAGACGCTTCCGCGCGGCGAGCTCCGTGCCGTCCAGACGCCGCAGGCGTTCGCGGCCGACGTGCTCCGGTCGGCCCTGGCGGGCGACGTCTCGGCCGCGAGCGACTGCGCGTCGCTCGTCGAGGCGCGAGGCGGACGCGTCACGGTCGTTCCCGGCGACCCCCGGCTGCTGAAGGTGACGACCGTGGAGGATCTGGCGCTCGTCGAGAGCTGGATCGAGGCTGTCGAGTGACCGCGCGCCTGTCTCTTCCGGCCGGTCCTGGTGCCAGGCACGTGCCGGGTTGGTGCCTGGCACCATGCCTGTCCCCTTGGCCGGGGCGGCCCTGGCGGTGATCGTCGACTACCACATGCACCTCCGCCGGCCCGAGGCCGCGCAGGAAGAGGTCGACCACAGCCTGGAGGCGATCGAGCGCTACGTCGAAACCGCGGTCGCGCGTGGCGTCGACGAGATCGGCATCACCGAGCACGTCTACTACTTCCGGCAGACCTACGACGTCTGGACGCTCCAGTACCAGTTCGAGCGCTGTATCCAGGATCTCGACCGGTACTGCTCGGTCATCCTCGACGCGAAGCGGCATGGCCTGCCGGTCAAGCTGGGGCTCGAGGTCGACTACGTCGGCCCGCGCCAGGAGCGTCTCGCGGCCGCGATTGCCGACTACCCGTGGGACTTCCTGCTCGGCTCGGTGCACTGGATCGACGGCATCGCCATCGACCAGGAGCCGGGGCTCTGGGCTCTCCATTCGGTGGAGGAGGTCTGGCGCTCCTATGTCGGGGCCGTCTACGAGCTCGCGGCGACCGGCCAGGTCGACGTGCTCGCGCACCTCGATCTGGCCAAGATCTTCGGCAGGCAGCCCGAGCCCTCGGTGCTCGCGGAGCTCCACCTGCAGCTCGCCGACGCGGCGGGCGACGCGGGAATCGCGGTCGAGATCTCGACCAACGGCCTCTACAAGCCGGTCGGCGAGCTCTACCCGGATCCGATACTCCTGCGCGCGTGCGTGGCGCGAGGCGTGCCGATCACGACCGCCTCCGACGCGCACGTGCCGGCGAACGTCGGCCGCGACCTGGACCAGGCCGTTGCTCTCGCCCGCGCAGCAGGGTGCGAGACTGTCACCGTGTTCGACCAGCGCGCCGCGCGACAGGAACCGCTTGGCTGAGCTCCGGATCGGCACCGGCGTCGACGCGCATGCCTTTGCCGACGGGGTTCCGCTCGTGCTGGGGGGCGTCCGCTTCGACCACCCGCGCGGCCTCGCCGGCCATTCGGACGGGGACGTCGTCGCGCACGCGCTCACCGACGCGGTGCTGGGCGCGGCCGGGCTCGGCGACATCGGCTCCCTGTTCCCCTCCGGGGACGCGACGCCGCAGGGCGTCGACTCGCTGGAGTTGCTCGCCGAGGCCTACCGGCAGGTGCGGGCGGCCGGCTTCGAGCTCGTGAACGCCGACGCGATCCTCGTCGGCGAGGAGCCGCGGATCGCGACGCGGCGCGAGGAGATGCGCGAACGGCTCGCCGGCGCGCTCGGCGTCGAGCCCGACCGCGTGAACGTCCGCGCGACGACGACCGACCGGCTCGGCTTCACCGGCCGCGGCGAGGGGCTCGCGGCACAGGCCGTGGCGCTGCTCCGGAAACCGGCCTAGCCGTGGACGTGACCT
This sequence comes from uncultured Actinomycetes bacterium, assembly GCA_963765295.1. Taxonomy (GTDB): domain Bacteria; phylum Actinomycetota; class Thermoleophilia; order Gaiellales; family Gaiellaceae; genus PALSA-612. Next base: position 235,218 of record CAVXVO010000004.1, on the reverse strand, counting down.
TCCTCTGGCGGCGCAACCGGGCCGATGCCGTTGTCCTGGCACGCAAGAACGGCGCACTCTCGGGCGAGGACTTCATCACGTACCACTACGCGCTCGAGGTGCGCCCGGCAGGAGCACAGCCGTTCCGGGCCGAGGCGAAGTGCCCGTTCCTGCCGCTCGAGCCGAAGCCCGTCGCCGGTGACCTCGTCCGCGTCCGCTACGGCCGCAGCCGGAAGAAGGTCTCCCTCGACCTCGCGGGCGACCCGCGCTTCGACGGCTCCGCGCGCCGACGCGAGGACGAGGCGAGCTTCGACGCAGCCCTGAAGGGCTAGGCCGGGAGCGACACGGTGTCGGCGGCGACCGCGACGAGGCCGTCGGCGGCCAGCGATTCGACGACCTCGCCGTCCAGCTCTTCGAGCGGCCGCGGTCCGGCCGCGACGAGCCGCAGCGTCCGTGACCGGCGTTGCCGGAACGAGCCCTCGAACGGGCCCTGCTTGCGCGCCGGTTCGAACCGGAGTCCGCGCGACGGGCAGCCCGCGGCGAGCGGGCAGGCGCCGCACCGAGGCACGCGGGCCAGGCACACGGTCGGCGCCGAGATCCATCAGCGCCTGGGCGCACTCGCCGTCGAACGAGCCGCCGCTCCGCTCGCGCACGCGGCGGACGTTGGTGTCCTCGGGAACGACGTCGCGGCCGAGCGCGAAGCATTCGATCGCCGCGGCCGTGTACGGCCCGACGCCGGGCAGCTCGGTGAGATCGTCCGGCCAACCGCGCGCCGCGACGACCTGCGCGGCCCGGTGGAGGCTGACGGCCCGGCGGTTGTAGCCGAGCCCCTGCCAGGCGACGATCACCTCGGCGCGCGGGGCTGCGGCGAGCGCGTCGGCGGTCGGCCAGCGCTCGAGCCAGGCGAGGTACCGCGGCACGACCCGCGGCACCTGCGTCTGCTGCAGCATCACCTCCGAGACGAGGATCGCGTACGGATCGCGGGTCTTCCGCCAGGGGAGATCTCGCCCGTTCTCCGCGTACCAGGCCAGGAGCTGCTCCTTCACGAGAGCGAGCCTGCGGCTACTAGCGGCGATCAGGCCGCGCAGAGCTTCCGTCGAGGGAACGAAGTAGTAGGCGCCGGTGAGCGGGTGCGTGTACCGCGTGAGCGCGTCGCGGACGCCGCTCGTCAGTCCGGCCATGCTCTCGAGCATGACGGTGAGCGGGCGCTGCTCCGAGCAGAAGCCGACGAACATCGTCCCGTGATCCGTGACCGTCCCGTACGGCATGTTGCGGCGGAAGATCTTCCCGAACGTGTCCTGGTCGGTGCTCGCCACGTGGGAGTCGGCCGGCTTGTCGTCGAGCTCGACGCTGTCCGGCTTCGTCCGGCCGATCACCTGCTCCTGCTCGGCCACCGTGAGCGATTCCCAGACGGTCGCGTCGTGAACCCACCTCTGGAGGAGCAGGATCGTCCCTCCGGCTCCCGGGCTGCCGTCGGGCACGAGAGCGATCTCGGGCGCCTCGATCAGGGTCGGGTTCTCGCTGCCGTCGATGAAACCGGTCAGGTCGCGATCGTGCCGGTAGGGCCAGCTCGACGTCTCCTCGGCGACCGTCGCCAGCCCGCGCAGCTCCGAGATGGCGTTGCGCGCGACGTCGAAGACGACGTCGTAGGCGCTTCCCGAGAGCCAGAGCACGGCATCGTGCTGGGTCGCCGGCATCACGAAGCCGTCGACGCCGACCATGTCCTCGGCGAAACTGCGGAGCTCCGCCGGAGCGTCGTCGGGAACGACGTCGCGCCACAGCTCGGGCCTGAAACCGGCCACCAGGTTCACGCCGCCCATCGTCGTCCTCGGCTCACGCAGAGAGGCGACAGCCGGAACGAGGTCCTGCGGGTTCTGCCCGGCCGCCACGTCGAACTCCAGGTAGGCGTGCGACGCAGTGCCCAGGGCGAAGATCCCGCCTTGCGGCGTGCTCATTCGCTCCCTCCGGCGCTCATTTCGTCACGATCGTCATGGCAAGGAACACCATTCTGGCGCACAACCCGAGCTTCCATCGTCCCGGCCGCAGGTTGCGTACGGTACGGCCAGGCCGATGACGAGCACCGTCTGTCTGACCTTCGACTTCGACGCCCTGTCCGTGTGGCTCGCGTACGACGAGCCGACGACGTCGATGCTCTGGCGCGGTGAGTACGGCGCCCGGGTCGGAGTCCCGCGGCTGCTCGCCTTCCTCGAGCGCGAGCAGCTCCCGGCGACCTTCTTCGTCCCCGGCCACACGATCGAGTCCTACCCGGTCGAGACCGAGGCGATCCTCGCCGCCGGTCACGAGGTCGGCCATCACTCGTGGGCGCACGTCGCGCCGAGCGACCAGACGGAGAGCGAGGAGCGCGCCGACTTCGAGCGCGCTCTGGCCACCCTCGAGCAGATCGGCGTCGAGCCGCAAGGGTTCCGCGCGCCCGACGCCGAGCTGTCGGAGCACACGCTGTCCCTGCTGGAGGAGCACGGCTTCCTCTACGACTCGACGCTGATGGCCGACGACTACCGTCCGTTCCGGCCGCGCGTCGGCGACCGCGTGTCGCGGCAGGAGCCGCTCGAGCGGGGTCGCGAGGCCCGCGTGTGGGAGTTCCCGATGGCGTTCGAGCTCGACGACTGGCCGCACTTCCAGGCCAACTTCGCGCCCTACCGAAGCGGTCTCTCGGCGCCGAGCAAGGTGCTGGAGATCTGGCAGGGCGAGTTCGACTGGATGCACGAGCGCGAGGGCGGCGGCGTCCTCACGGTCTGCATGCACCCGCAGGTGATCGGGCGCGGGCACCGGGTCGCGATGCTGGAGACGTTCGTCGCGCACTGCCGCGCCGCGGGCGCCAGCTTCGAGCGGCTCGGCGACGTCGCGCGGCGTCTGCCTGCACCGGCCTGACGTGGCGCGGATCGCCGTCCTCGACGACTACCAGCGGGCCGCGCACCGGTTCGCCGACTGGTCGCGGCTCTCGGGGCACGAGGTGACCTTCTTCCACGAGCCGCTCGCGGAGCCCGCGCTGACGCTCGAGCCGTTCGAGGTCGTCTGCGCGATGCGCGAGCGCACGGCCTTTCCGGCCGGGCTCTTCGCGCGGTTGCCGAACCTGCGCCTGCTGGTCACGACGGGGATGCGGAACGCCGCCGTCGACCTCGACGCCGCCTCGGCGCACGGCGTGACGGTGTGCGGCACGACCGCCGCGGGCACGCCGACGGCCGAGCTCGCGTGGGGGCTGATCCTCGCGCTCGCGCGACACGTCCCGGAGGAGGACGCGAGGATGCGCGCCGGCGGCTGGCAGCAGACGGTGGGGACGGGATTGGCCGGAAAGACGCTCGGGATCCTCGGCCTGGGGCGCCTCGGCTCGGCGGTGGCGGCGATCGGCGCGGCGTTCGGGATGCAGGTCGTCGCGTGGAGCGAGAACCTGACCGCCGAGCGGGCGGCCGAGTGCGGAGCCGAGCTGGTCACGAAGGACGAGCTGATCTCCACGGCCGACGTCGTCACGATCCACCTCGTGCTCGGCGAGCGCACGCGCGGGCTGATCGGCGCCCGCGAGCTCGGGCTGATGAAGCCGACCGCGTTCCTCGTCAACACGTCGCGCGGACCGATCGTCGACGAGGCGGCGCTCGTCGCGGCGCTCGAGACGGGCGAGATCGCAGGCGCCGGCCTGGATGTCTACGACGACGAGCCGCTCGCGCTCGACCATCGGCTCCGCAGCGCGCCGAACACCGTCCTGACGCCGCATCTCGGCTACGTCACCGAGGAGAACTACCGCACGTTCTACGAGCAGACGGTCGAGGACGTCGAGGCGTTCCTCGCCGGCGCGCCCGTGCGCGTGCTCAGCCCGACTGCGTGACGAGCCCGACCGGACAGGACACGCCGGTGCCGCCGAGGCCGCAGTAGCCGTTCGGGTTCTTCGCCAGGTACTGCTGGTGGTAGTCCTCGGCGTAGAAGAACTCGTCGCCGTCGGCGATGTCGGTCGTGATCATCCCGTAGCCGGACGATCCGAGCGCCTGCTGGAACATCGCCCGCGAGCGCTCGGCGCGCTCGCGCTGTTCCGGCGTCGTGCAGAGGATCAGCGAGCGGTACTGCGTGCCCACGTCGTTTCCCTGCCGCATGCCCTGCGTCGGGTCGTGGTTCTCCCAGAACAGGCGCAGGATCTCGTCGTAGCTCGTCTTGGCCGGGTCGAAGACGACGAGGACGACCTCGGTGTGACCCGTCTTGCCCGAGCAGACCTCCTCGTAGGTCGGGTTCGGCGTGAAGCCGCCCGCGTAGCCGACCGCCGTCGTGTACACGCCCGGGGCCTGCCAGAAGACGCGCTCGGCGCCCCAGAAGCAGCCCATCCCCACGATCGCGTGCTCGAAGCCGTCGGGGAACGGCGGGGCGATCGGCGTTCCGAGCACCTCGTGCCGTTCAGGCACCGGCATCGGCTCGTCACGTCCGGGGAGGGCGTCGGCCGGGTCGACCATCTGCGTCTTGTCGCCGAAGAGAAAGCGCATGCCGAAAGAGTAGTCGCCCGACCCCGCCTCGCGTTACGGCTTCACGTGAAGACGTTGACGGCGCGTGCGATGACGAGGCCGATCACGACCAGCGAGACGATCGACTGCAACGACATCGTCAGCTTCGCCCAGGCGGTCATGGGCATGACGTCGGTCGGGCTGAACGCCGTGCTCGTCGTCACGCCGAGGATGAGGTAGTCGACGTATCTCGGCCGCCAGCCCGGCGGGGCGAGCTCCGGGCTCAGCTGCTGCGAGAAGGCGAAATCGGGATACGGACGCTCGTGCCGGTACCGGGCGAGCGGGCCGCCGCTGTCGAGCAGCCAGTAGAGGAGGCCGAACGCGAGACAGTTGCCGAGCCAGATGAGGACGCCGGACGAGAGCAGCGTCGATGCCGAGGTCGTCACCTTCCCGCCCTTGATCAGGTCTCTGACCAGCACGGCCGTCGACACGAGGGCGATCGCGACGAGGAACACGACGAGGACGATGCTGACCTTGCGCAGCCATCTCGAGCGCCGGCCCACGTGCAGCGGGTCGGCGGCGAGCAGCGCGACGAACAGCGCGATCTCGAGCGCCGGCACGATCCAGGGGTTGCCGAGGGACTCGCGATGCGGCTGGGCGACGCGGAGGACGATCGTGAGCGCGATGTAGACGGAGATCGCGAGCGCGATCGGCCAGCGCGGCTCGAGGTAGATCGGCTCGTCGTCTCCGCGCGCCCCGGCCGGGCGATCGCCGGTCACCGTCGCCATGGCCGCAACCGTACTCGCGCCCGGCTCCGCGTGCCAGGCACGTGCCTGGCACCATTGTGCGCGTGAGCACGGTTCCGGACGACCCTCGCGTGCTGGCCGTCGACGTCGGCGGCTCGCACGTCAAGGTGCTGCTGAGCGACGGGAACGAGCGGCGCCGGTTCGTGTCCGGCCCGGATCTGGCCCCGAAGCAGATGGTCGACGGCGTGCTCGGACTGACGAAGGACTGGCAGTACGACGTCGTCTCGGTGGGCGTCCCGAGCCAGGTCCGGGCGGGCCGTGTCGTCCACGATCCGGCCAACCTGGGCAAGGGCTGGGCCGGGTTCGACTTCGAGGGCGCCTTCGGCAAGCCGACGAAGGTCGTCAACGACGCGGCGATGCAGGCGCTCGGCAGCTACGAGGGAGGCCGCATGCTCTTTCTCGGCTTCGGCACCGGCCTCGGCGCTGCGATGGTGATCGACGGGGTCCTGGAGCCGATGGAGCTCGCGCACATGCCCTACGGCAAGGGGACGTACGAGGACGTCCTCGGCGAGCGCGGCCTCGAGCGGCTCGGCAAGAAGCGCTGGCGGAGCGCCGTGGCCGAGGTGGTGAAGGAGTTCGCCGCCGCCCTCGAGCCCGACTACGTCGTCCTCGGCGGCGGCAACGCCAAGCTGCTCAAGGAGCTGCCCCCGAACGCGCGCCTGGGCGCGAACGAAAATGCCTTCCTCGGCGGCTTCCGGCTCTGGCGCCCCCAGATGGAGTCGACCCAGATGAGGCCGGCAGAGCAGGGCGCGCTGCCCGGCCCGGCCGCGACGGGCTAGCCCTGCTGCTGGGCGCGCTTGCCGCGGCGCCCCTTGCGGTCGTCGATGTCGAAGACGATCTGCAGCACCCAGTTCACGAGCCAGATCACGATCGTCGCCCAGACCGCCGCCCAGAAGTCCTGGATCTTGAAGCCGGACACGATCCAGGAGGTCACGTAGAGCATGAGGATGTTGACGAGGAAGAGCGCGATGCCGAGCGTCAGGATGATCAGCGGGATCGCCAGCACCTTGACGATCGGCTTCAGGAGCAGGTTGACGACCGCGAAGACGAGCGCGGCCAGGACGATCGTCCCGAAGTTGCCCGAGAAGTCGATGCCCGAGATCAGCGCTTCCGCCGCCCAGAGGGCGACGATGTTGCACAGCCACGAGTAGACGAGCCGGCGCGCGAACCGCATCGGCACGAGCGTATCCTGCCCGGCGTGAGCGAGCTTCGGTGAGCGAGCGCCGTCTGCAGGTCGAGCCCGACGCGACGGCGGCGGCGCAGGCCGCTGCGGAGGTGATCGCCGACCGCGCGCGGACGGCCGTCGCGGAGCGCGGCGCCTTCACGATCGCGCTCTCCGGCGGCACGGCGCCGTGGCAGGCGTTTCGGCTGCTCGCCGGCGCCGACGTGCCGTGGGCGGCGGTCGAGGTCTTCCAGGTCGACGAGCGGATCGCGCCGCCGGGTGACGACGAGCGCAACCTGACGCATCTCCGCGAGTCGCTGCCGCCGGCCGCGGTCGCCCGGCTGCGCCCGATGCCGGTCGAGGCGGACGACCTGGAGGCGGCGGCCGCCGGGTACGCCGCGCTGCTGCCGGAGCGGCTCGACCTCGTGCACCTCGGGCTCGGGCCGGACGGGCACACGGCCTCGCTCGTCCCGGGCGACCCCGTGCTCGACGTCACCGACCGCGACGTCGCGGTCACCGGCGAGTACCAGGGCCGCAGGCGGATGACGCTCACCTATCCGGCGCTCGACCGCTCGCGCGAGCTGCTCTGGCTCGTGACCGGCGAGTCGAAGGTGGAGCCGCTGCGGCTCCTGCTCGCCGCCGACCCGTCGATTCCGGCCGGCCGGGTCGCCGGGCCGCCGTCGCTCGTGATCGCCGATCATGCCGCGGTCGAGGGATAGCGAAAGCCGCTGCGAACGGCCATAATCCGGTTTCTGTAGCATCATTTGCTCTTCACGGCGGGGTACCCATGGGGAAGGATCTGACTTGAGGTTGACGAGTCGTGTGGCCGCGCGAATCGCGGTGCTTGCAGCATTTCTCCTGCTCGCAGTCGGCGCCGGCGTGGGCTTCGGCGCGTCGATCACGCCGCCGCCCCAAGTCGCCCGCCGCCTCCGACGCAGCCGCCGCCCTCGACGAGTCCTTCGCCCATCCCCACGCCTCCGGGCGGCAAGCGCGGGAAGCCGGGCACGCCTGGCGCGCCGAGAGCGCACGTGGCCCTGGGGCCGAACTCGATCGTCCTCCTGCACCACGGACGGCACGCTGCCCGCGGATGATGACAACTCGACGGGCCTGGTGCCCATCTCGTTCCCGATCGACTTCTACGGCAGCACGTACTCGTCGCTGTACGTCAACAACAACGGCAACCTCACGTTCACCGGCCCGCTCGGCACGTACACGCCGTTCGACCTCGCGAGCACCTCGACCCCGATCATCGCGCCCTATTTCGCGGACGTCGACACCCGCTCTGGCGGCGGGACCGTCTCCTACGGCACGACGACGTTCGACGGCCACGCGGCCTTCTGTGCGACCTGGTCGGGCGTCGGCTACTTCGGTCAGCACCAGAACAAGCTCAACAGCTTCCAGGTCGCTGCTCGTCCAGCGCGACGACCGTGGCACCGGCGAGTTCGACATCGTCTTCAACTACGACCAGGTGCAGTGGGAGACGGGAGACGCGAGCGGCGGCACGAACGGGCTTGGAGGGACGTCGGCGACGGTCGGCTACTCGGCGGGAGTCCCTCAGGCGGAGTTCGAGCTGCCGGGCTCGCGCGTCCCGGGCTCGTTCCTCGACCCGAGCGGCCTGATCGCCGGCAGCAGCGGCACGGACCAGCTCGGCCGCTACGTCTACGCCGGCCCGACGCTGCCTCCGCCGACGGCACCCGACGTGGCGATCGACTCGACCAACCCGGCCACGACCGGCCCGAACGACAGCTCCACCGTCACCTGGCACGCCGACCAGAGCGGCACGTACGAGGTCCGCGTGGACGGCACCGACTGTTCGGACGGCACCGTCGTCGACAGCGGCAGCTACTCGAGCCCGGACCCGGTGGCGACGACCGTCGCCGGCTCGCAGCTCTCGTACGGTGACAACGCGGTCTACGTCTGCGTCACGAACGACTCGGAGAGCACCGGCTCCGCGTCGACGAGCATCAAGCTGCTCGGCATCCCGACGCCGCTCAAGCCTGACAACGCGTCGACGATCAGCGGCAACGTGGCAACGATCAAGTGGACAAACGTCGGGGGCGAGACTGGATACCAGCTCCAGTACGGCCTGGAGGGCGAAGGCTGCCAGTACGGCGCTCCGATCGACGTCCCGGTCGACCCAAACCCGTCGTACACAACCCCAGCGCTCGCGCCCGGCCATTACTGCTGGCATGTCCAGGCCGTCGACGGCAACGGCGTCAGCGGCTACGACGAAGACTTCGAGTTCTACGTCGCCGCGTCTCCGAATGTCCCAACGCTGTCCTCGCCCGACGACGGCTCGTCCACGAACGACAGCACGCCGACCTTCACGTGGTCGGACGAGAGCTCGAGCGGCGCGACCAGCTACGACGTCCAGATCGTTGCGCGTGGTGCGGGCTGCAACTTCACGGGTACGAGCGCCATCAACGTCCCGTCGAACTCGTACACGATTCCAGGCCCGTTGACGGACGGCACCTACTGCTGGCGGGCTCAGTCGGAGGGCGATGGCGGCCCGAGCGGCTATTCGACCCCGTTCACGTTCACGCTGGACACGACGGCGCCGGTTGTGACGGTGGTGTCTGCTGTGCCGTCGACGGTTGGTGCGACTGGGAGTTCGACGATCACGTGGCATGCGAGCGAGGATGGTTCGTTCAGCGTTCGTGTGGGTGGCAGTGACTGTTCGTCGGGGACGCAGGTTGCGAGCGGCACGTATTCGACGTCGCCGTCGAACACGACGTCGACGGTGCACGACACGGATCTGGCCGAGGGTCCGAACACGGTTCGTGTCTGCGTGACGGACTCGGTAAGTAACACGGGCGCTGACACGGTCACGGTGACGAAGGACACGACAGCGCCGACGGTGCCGACGTTGCAGTCGCCGGCCGATGGGACGACGATCTTCACGACGTCGACAACGTTGCAGTGGTCGAATGAGTCCGGATCGGGTGCGACCAGCTACGACGTCGAGTTCGTTACGCGCGGAGGCAGTTGCGATTTCAGCAGCGCGACACTGACCAACGTGGCCACAACGTCCCTTGCCGAGACGGGGTTGAGCGACGGGACGTATTGCTGGCGGGCGCGCGCTGTCGACGCACTCGGGAACGCAAGCGCCTATGCAACCGCCTTCACGTTCACCGTCAATACGGCACCGGTCGTCACGATCGTGTCCGCCATTCCTTCGACGATCGGGCTCAACGGTACGTCTGTGATCACGTGGAAGGCAACGAAGAACGGCACCTACAGCGTCCGTGTCGGCGGCGTCGACTGCTCCCACGGCACGCAGGTCGACAGTGGCACCTACTCGACGTCGCCTGCGAACGTGACCTCGAACGTCCCCGCCTCGTCGCTCTCGGCGGGCGCGAACAGCATCCGCGTCTGCGTGACGAACGGCAGCACTAGTTTTGACACGACGACGGTCACGCTCGACGCGACCGCTCCGACGTTCACGAACGTCCCTTCAGACCTGACGCTCGAGGCGACCGGCCCGTCGGGCGCAGTTGCCACCTACACCCATCCGACCGCGTCCGATGTGGACGACGCCGCTGGCCCGGTGTCGTGCGCCCCCGACTCCGGCTCAACCTTCCCGCTCGGAACAACGACCGTCACGTGCTCCTCGACCGACACGCACGGCAACACGGGGACGGCGACCTTCAAAGTGACGGTCCAGGACAAGACGCCGCCGGCGATCAACGTTCCTGCGGACATCACCGCCGAGGCGACCGGTCCGAACGGCGCCGTCGTCACCTTCGCGGCCTCAGCGACGGATGCGGTGGACGGCACCGATCCGGTCACCTGCAACCCAGCCTCGGGCTCGACCTTCCCGCTCGGAACGACGACGGTGAATTGCTCCTCGACGGACTCGGCTGGCAACACGGGTCACGCGAGCTTCAAGGTGACTGTGCAGGACACGACACCGCCCGTGATCACGACCCCCGGCGACTTGACCGTCGAGGCGACTGGCCCGGACGGGGCCGTGGTCGCCTTCACGGTCTCTGCGACCGATGCCGTCGACGGCACCGATCCGGCTACCTGCAACCCAGCCTCGGGCTCGACGTTCCCGATCGGGACGACGACGGTGGACTGCAGCTCGACGGACGCGCACGGGAACACAGGCCACGCCAGCTTCCAGATCACTGTGGGAGACAAAACGCCTCCCGATCTGACCGTGCCGGCCGACTTCTCGGTCGAGGCGACCGGCCCGGGCGGCGCCGTCGTGACGTACAGCGCGACCGCGACCGACAACGTCGACCCGAACCCGACGGTCGTCTGCAACCCGCCCTCGGGCTCGAACTTCTTCATCCGCACGACGCCGGTCACCTGCACGGCGACCGACGCGTCGGGCAACTCGACGACGAAGACCTTCAACGTCACGGTGCACGACACGGCACCGCCTGTCCTGACCGTCCCGAACGGACTCACGATCGAGGCCACCGGCCCCGACGGGGCCGTCGTCAGCTTCTCGCCGAAGGCGACCGACATCGTCGACCCGAGCCCGTCCGTCACCTGCAACCCGGCCTCGGGCTCGACCTTCGCGGTCGGCAAGACGACGGTGAGCTGCACGGCCAAGGACTCGAGTGGCAACACGTCTTCGAAGAGCTTCGACGTGACGGTGACGGCGGCGCAGGCTCCGACCGCGCCGCCGCCACCACCCCCGCCGCCGCCGCCCCCGCCGCCACCACCGCCTCCGCCTCCGCTTGGCCCGACGGACATCAAGCAGGTGAACGCGCAGCCGGTGCCGGGCAAGCCCGAGCCCCAGGTGAAGCTGCCCGGGACCAACACCTTCGTGCCGCTCAGCGAGGCGAAGGACCTCCCGACGGGCACCACCATCGACCTGCCCGGGCAGGCGCAGGTCAACCTCTCCGACCCCAAGGGCAACGAGATGATCTTCTACGGCGTCAGCGACGGGGTGCCGAGCCAGTTCGTCTTCCAGGGCACCGTCGGCGGCGTCGTCCAGCTCACGCTGACCGGCGGCAACATCAAGAAGTTCAGCCGCGGCCCGTCAGCTGTCACCGCGAAGTCGAAGAAGCCCACGCGGCGCCTCTGGGGCAGCGGCAAGGGCAAGTTCACGACCAAGGGCAAGTACGCCTCGGCCACCGTGCGAGGCACGAACTGGCTCGTCGCCGACTACGCGGACCACACGCTCGTGACGGTGAAGCGCGGCCTCGTCGCCGTCCGGAACTTCGTCACGAAGAAGACGGTGCTCGTCCCGGCGGGCCACAGCGTGATCGTCAACGCGAAGCCGAAGACGGCCAAGAAGTAACGCGTCTCGCGAGCTCGGGCTAGCTCGGCGGGACGAGGCGCTGCACCTTCTCGCCGCGCGCGACCAGGATCTCGTAGACGAGCGTCGGCGGGAAGAGCCCGTGCTCGACCACGCCCGGCGTCGCGGCGAGGCGGGCCGCGAGCGACCGGGGGTCGTCGACCGGCCCGACGTAGTCGGCGATCACGCCGCCGTCCGGGCTGTGCGGGACGTCCCGAAGCTCGACCGGGCCGAGCGCGCGCAATGTCGCCTGCAGGCCGAACCGCATCAGCTCGAGCGGCACCGGCGGCGCGATCCGGTCGACCGGCTTGTCCGAGGAGGCGATCACGACGAAGCGGTCCGCTGCCGCGGCGACGATCTTCTCGCGCGTATGGGCGGCCCCGCCGCCCTTGACGAGCCAGCCGTCGGGCGCGATCTGGTCGGCGCCGTCGATCGCGATGTCGAGCCGGTCGAGCCGGTCGAACGGCTCGACGGGGAGATCGAGCCGCCGCGCGGACTCCTCCGTCCGCTGCGACGTGGCGACGCAGCGGATGTCGAGCGAGCGCCGTGCGAGCGCCGCCAGCAGGTATCCGACCGTCGAGCCGGTGCCGAGCCCGACGCGCATGCCGTCCTCGACCAGCTCCGCCGCGGCCTCGGCGGCAAGCTGCTTCTCGTGGTCGATCCCCGTCACTAGCCCGATACTGTACGGCCGTGACGTGGGCCGACTGGGTACGAGGTCCCGAGGTCGAGCCCTCGATCTACGCTGCCGACTTCGCGCGCCTCGGCGCGCAGCTCGAGGCGCTGCTGGCCGCGGGTACGCGCCTCTTCCACTTCGACGTCGGCGACGGCCATTTCATCCGCGAGATCACGATCGGCCCGGTCGTGCTCGCGTCGATCTCCGAGCTCGTCCACGCGCGCGGCGGCCGGCTCGACTGCCACCTGATGGTGGCCGAGCCGGAGAAGCACTTCGAGAGCATCAAGGACGCGGGCGGCGACAGCGTCACCTTCCACGCCGAGGTCGCCGCCGATCCGGCCCGCACGATCGCGCGGGCGCGTGAGCTCGGGCTCGGCGCCGGCGTCGCGTTCAACCCGGAGACCCCGGTCGCGCAGGCCGCCGCTGCCGCGGAGGGCGCCGACCTCGCGCTCTGCATGAGCATCCACCCCGGCCTGTCGGGACAGTCGTTCATGCCCGACGCGCTCGAGCGGATCGCGGAGCTCCGCCGTTCGGTGCCAGGCACCGTCCTGGTACAGGTCGACGGCGGCGTGAACGCGCACAACGCGCGCACGGTGCGCGACGCGGGCGCCGACCTGCTCGTCGCCGGCAGCGCGATCTTCTGGCAGGACGACCCTGCCGCCGCCTATCGCGGCCTCGCCGCGGCGGTCGCCGAAAGCGTCACGGCGGGAGGCCGCTGATGGCCCGGAGCGGCTACGAGCAGCCGCCGAACCACGTGATCGTCCTCTACGGGGCGACCGGCGACCTCGCCAAGCGCAAGATCATCCCCGGCCTGTTCCATCTCTCCACGGTCGGGCTGATGCCGCAGCGCTACCGGATCGTCGGGGTGTCGCGCGGCACGCTGACGGACGACGAGATGCGTGCGACGGCGATGCTCTCGCTCCAGATGTTCGGGCCGAAGCGGACGCGCGAGTCGGACCGGCTCAACTTCCTCCACCGGATCGTCGGTGCGAACCACGAGGACGTCCCCGAGGTCGTCGCCCGCGCCGAGCACGAGATCGGCGGCCGGCCGCGCCGGCTCTTCCAGCTCGCCATCCCGCCCTCGGCGTTCGAGGCGGTGGTCGAGCAGCTCGCCGCCAACGGGCTCTCGCGCCGCGGACGCGTGATCATCGAAAAGCCATTCGGCACCGATCTCGCGTCGGCGCGCGAGCTGAACCGCGTCGTCCACTCCGCCTTCGACGAGTCGGACGTCTTCCGCATCGACCACTTCCTCGGCAAGGAGTCCGTCGAGAACATCCTCGCGCTGCGGTTCGCAAACGGCATGTTCGAGCCGGTCTGGAACCGCGACCACATCGACCACGTCCAGATCGACGTGCCCGAGACGCTGTCGATCGAGGGCCGCGCGTCGTTCTACGAGGGCACCGGCGCCTTCCGGGACATGGTCGTCACGCACCTGTTCCAGGTGCTCGGCTTCGTTGCGATGGAGCCGCCGACCTCGCTCGACCCGAAGGCCCTGCGCGTGGAGAAGAACAAGGTGTTCGAGGCGATCAAGCCGCTCGACCCCGCCCGTGTCGTCCGCGGGCAGTACGAGGGCTACCGGCGGGAGCCGGGCGTGTCGCACCGCTCGTCGACCGAGACGTTCGTCGCCCTCGAGGTGCAGATCGACAACTGGCGCTGGGCCGGCGTCCCGTTCTTCCTGCGCACGGGGAAGTGCATGGCGGAGAACCGGCAGACGGTCTCGCTCGCGTTCCGCGAGCCGCCGCTGCGCATGTTCAGGCTCGCGCGCGGGCAGCGGGCATCGCAGCGGCCGAACGAGCTCGTGATCGAGTTTCGCGATCCAGGCTCGATCTCGCAGCGCTTCCTCGCCAAGGAGCCGGGGCCTGCGATGGACCTCCACGAGGCGACGATGACGTTCCGGTACGACCAGGAGTTCCACGCGGGCCAGCTCGAGGCGTACGAGCGCCTGTTGCACGACGCGATGCTCGGCGACCAGGGCCTGTTCACGGACTCGGCCGGGATCGAGCGGCTGTGGGAGCTGTCGACGCCGCTCCTCGACAACCCCTCGCGGATCCATCCGTACGCGCGCGGCTCGTGGGGGCCGGCGGCCGCGATCAGGCTGGTCGCGCCGCGGCACTGGTGCCTGCCCGAGGAGGCATGACGTGAGCGAGCACGTCCGCACAGCGGTCATCACGGCCGGGATCGGGCTGGCGGTCGTCGTCCTCGTCCGAGTGGCCATGCGCGCCGGGTTCAAGGGCTACATGGCCCGGATCGGCCCCAATCGGACGCCGCAGGAGCTGGCCGGCCAGCGGACGCGGTTCGTGATCCTGGAGCGCGCCATCACGGTGATCCTGCTCGCGATCGTCGGGTGGAGCGTGCTCGAGGTGTTCCCGTCGACGGACGCGCTCGCCCGCAGCCTGCTCGCCTCCGGAGCCGTGCTCGCGCTCCTGCTCGGCATCGCGCTCTCGGCTCCGCTCTCGAACATGGGCGCGGGCGTCCTGCTCGGCTGGTCGCAGTCGGTGCGGCTCGGCGACCGAGTGACCGTTGCGGACGTGACAGGGATGGCCGTCGAGATCACGCTCATGCAGACGGTGCTCGTCACCGACGAGGGTCGCCGCGTGTTCGTCCCGAACTCGCAGATGGCGAGCTCGATCGTCACCAACCGGTCGATCGACGACCCGCGCCGGGTCGTCTCCGTGCGGCTCCCGATCGCGATCACGACGCCGGTGGAAGACGCCCGCAAGGCAGTCCTCGCCGCAGTCGAGGGGTTCGAAGGCTGCTCGGCCAAGGACGTCACCGTGCTCGTCACCGACGTGACGGAGTCGACGGCGTGGCTCTCTCTCAACGTCCGCCTCCCGCCCGAGAGCGACGTGACGTCGGTCGCCGCCGCCCTCCGCGAGCGGGCGCTCACGGCGCTCGTCCAGGGCAAGCTCCTGCCCGCCTGAGCACTGCCAGGCACGTGTCAGGCACGTGCCAGGCACTGTCAAGTGGCTTTACAGTGCCTGGCACCTACCCGTCACGTGCCCGGCACCAGGCCGGTGCCCCGCCGTCGCCCGTCGGCGATACTGGGACGACCATGTCCCGCGTCCGTTTCGCACCCGGCCTGGCACTGCAGAGGATCGATGCGGCTCTCTAGCACCCTCCAGCGGGCGAAGGTCGACCTGCCGGAGCCGCCCGGGCCGATCCGGATGTACTTCTGCGGGCCGACCGTCTACGCCCGCGCCCACATCGGCAACGCACGGCCGTTCATCCTCGGCATGTGGCTTCGCAGCTGGCTGCGCGAGCGCGGCTACGACGTCACGCTCGTCCACAACATCACGGACGTGAACGACAAGATCTACGCCGCCGCCCCCGGCGCGAGCGCGGAGCTGGCCGAGCGCGCGACGCGGTGGTACCTCGATGACACCGGCGACCTCGGACTGGGGCAGCCAGACGAGCTTCCGAAGGCGACCGAGTACGTCCCGCAGATCGTCCGCTTCATCGAGGAGCTGGTCGAACGCGGCTTCGCCTATCCCGCGGGCGGCGATGTCTACTTCCGGGTCTCGCGCGACCCGAAGTACGGCGCGCTCTCCGGTCGCATCGACGGCGAGGGGACACGCAACCCGTCCGAGGAGGAGGAGGCGGGCGAGCGGAAGGAAGACCCGCGCGACTTCGCGCTCTGGAAGGGCAACAAGGAGGGCGAGGACACGTCGTGGGAGTCGCCGTGGGGGCTCGGCCGGCCCGGCTGGCACATCGAGTGCTCCGCGATGGCCGAGGAGCTGCTCGGCCCGTGCTTCGAGATCCACGGCGGCGGGCTCGACCTGGTCTTCCCGCACCACGAGAACGAGCTGGCGCAATCGCGCGCGCTGGGGCACGATTTTGCGCAGATCTGGACGCACAACGGGATGCTGCGCTTCACCGGCGAGAAGATGTCGAAGTCGCTCGGCAACGTCGTCACGATCCGCGAGGCGATCGACACCTGGGGCCGCGAGACCGTGCTGCTCTTCTTCATGACGGCGCACTGGTCGAAGCCGATCGACTTCTCCGACGAGACGATGGCTCAGGCAGCTGCGCAGGTCGAGACGCTGCGTAACAAGCTGCGCTATCCGGGCGAGCCCGGCGACGACTGGCAAGAGCTGGCGGCGGTGCTCGACGACGACTTCAACACGCCGGACGCGCTCGCCGTGATCCATCGCTGGCGGGATCGCGATCTTCTGGTTCGCGCCCTGGGCCTGTTCGGGCTCGATTCGCTCGCAGGCCAGGAGTCCGCTCCGGACGAGGTGGTCGCGCTCGCCGAGCAGCGTGAGGAGGCCCGTGCCGCACGCGATTTCGGCCGCTCGGACGAGCTCCGTGAACAGATCGAGGCGCTCGGCTGGGAGGTTCGCGACGAGGCCGGCGGCTTCCGGCTCGTCCGCGGCCAGTGACGGCCGAGATCGTCTACGGCCGTCGTGCCGTGCGAGAGGCGCTGCGCGGGCGGCGGCAGGTGCTCGCGCTGCACGCGAGCGAGCGCGCGGTCGCGGCCGAGAGTTGGTTGCGCGACGAGCCGGGCCCTCGTGTGCGCGTCGAGCCGGAGCGTGCGCTGACGACTCTCGCCGGCACGGCGGATCACCAGGGTGTCGTTGCGCGCGTCGAGCCGTATCCGTATGCCGACGCGGCCGAGCTGGCCCGCGCGCCGCAGCCGCTCCTCGTCTGCCTCGACCAGGTCACCGATCCCCGGAACCTCGGCGCGGTCGCGCGCAGCGCCGAGGGCGCGGGTGCGACCGGCATCGTCCTTCCCGCGCACCGGTCGGCCCGCGTCACCGCCGCCGTCTGCCGAGCGTCGGCCGGGGCGGTCGAACACCTGCCGATCGCGGTCGTGCCCAACCTGGCGCGGTACCTCGCGGACGTGAAGGGGCCCGAGCTGTGGGTCTTCGCCGCCAGCTCGGAGGCTGCCGCGCCGATGTGGGCCACCGACCTGAGCGGCGGCCTGGCGCTCGTCTTCGGCGCGGAGGGCAAGGGACTCCGCCCGCTCGTGCGGCGGACCTGCGATGCGGCAGTTTCGATCCCGCTCGCGGGCCGGGTCGAGTCGCTGAACGTCAGCGTCGCTGCGGCGATCCTTCTCTACGAGGCACGCCGGCAGCGCGGAGGTCCGGTCTGAAAAGTTCCACAATCGGCACAACGCGGTGACGACTTCTCGGCTATTTGTTCCGGTGCTTGCCGCTGCTCCGTCCCTAACCCCCACCCACCCGGGGCGTTACCGCGATGCGCCGGCCGGAGCGGCCGTGGCTTGCGGGGAGGGGCTTGGTGCCTGACCCGACGCTGTACCTGTTCGACGGCTACAACCTCCTGCACGCCGGGGAGTTCGCCGACGCCCGCGAACTCGTCGATCGCCTTGCCGACTTCGTCGCCGTCCGTGGCGCGCGCGGCGTCGTCGTGTTCGACGGAGTGGGCGCCGATGCCGAGCTCGGCCCGCTCTCCGTCCGCTTCGCACCGAACGCGGACACGCTGCTCGAGCGTCTCGCCGCCGAGCATCGCGACCGGGAGCGCGTCTGCCTGATCTCCTCCGACGCCGCCGTTCGCGGCACGTCCGGACAGGAGGTGCGCAAGCTCACGTCGCGCACGTTCGTCCGCGACCTCGAGCGCATCGAGCATCGCGAGCCTGCGGCCTTCAGGGTCGGCGAGCGACTCGACGATGCGACCCGCGCCAGGTTGGAGCGCCTCCGACGCGGCAATGACTAGCGTGTTGCAAAGTTGCAAGTGAACTTGTAACGCGCGCTCGTACTTGCTATGTTTCCGCCTCAACTTGAGGGTGAGGCTTCAGCCGAGTATCCCGGATCTCGGCTTCAGATCACCGACAGGAGGGGGCAAAGGCGCATGGCAACACGCACCGCGACCGCAATTCGGACGCCCCAAAAGGCTCAACGTGAGCTTGAGGATTTGCAACTCGTCGTCCGCGCGCGCAACGGAGACATGTCCGCCCGCGACGAGATGATCCGACGCTACACGGGATTCGTCCGCATGAAGGCGAGCTCGTACTTCCTGGCCGGCGGCGACGCCGAGGACCTGCTCCAGGAGGGCTTGATCGGCCTCTGCAAGGCGATCCGCGACTTCCGGCACGACAAGGAGACGTCGTTCCGGAGCTTCGCCGAGCTGTGCGTGACCCGCCAGATCATCACGGCGATCAAGACGGCCACGCGCTTCAAGCACCAGGCGCTGAACAACTACGTCTCGTTCAGCAACACGCCGGCGGGACAGGACGCCGACTCCGACTGCACGCTCGGCGACGCGCTGCCGGGCTCGCACGTCGACGAGCCGTCGGTGCAGGTGATCTCGACCGAGGAGCTGAAGAGCCTCGTCTTCTGCCTCGGCTCGGGCCTGTCGAAGCTGGAGGCGGAGGCGCTGCGCATGTACCTCGAGGGATCGTCCTACGAGGACATGGCCGACGAGCTCGGCTGCGACACGAAGACGATCGACAACGCGCTCCAGCGCGTGAAGAGGAAGATCGTCGTGCACCGCCAGTCGCGCCAGGTTCTCGCCTGATCCGGAGCTGACCGCTACGCTGCGTCGCCTGTGAGACGGCGCGCGAACGTGGGGGCGCTCGCCGGAGCCCTGATCCTGCTCGGCGCGTTCGCGACTCTGCTGGGCCGACCGGATCGCGGCGCCGCGATTCTTCGCGCCGACGGCGCCGGAAAGCTCACGCCGGCGGGCTTGGTGAGCCTGGACGAGCGCTCCAGCGCCGTCCTCGTGCTGAAGTCGCCCGCGTACTCGCTGACGCTCTCGAAGCGGAACGGCACGATCGTCGGCCTGACGGACGTGGCCACCGGGCAAAAGCTCGTCACCGGCACGAACGGGTGCGAGTGGGGTTCGACGGCGGTGGGCGGTGGCGCCTACTCCGGCGGCTGCGCGTTTGCGCCGGCCGCGGCCTCGCGGTTCGCGTACAGCTGGGATCCGGCTGCGGCGAACCTGACCATGACGTACACGGCCGGAGCCGACGCGGAGCAGCATGTCGACGCGGTCGTCACGCTCCACGCGGAGCCGACCTTCTTCGACCTGCGGCTGACGGTCACGAACCACGCCCCGCAGGTGGTCCAGACCGTGAACTTCCCGGTCGACCTGTACGTGGACGCCGATCAGGTGCAGGCCGGCTACGCACCGAACTTCCTCCCGGGCGTGCGCTTCGGGCCCGAGTTCTTCAAGCGCTTCGGAAACGACGTGTTCACCTACCCGGGCCGGTGGGCGTTCGCCGACTACCTCGCGGTCGACGTCGGCGGCGCGCACATGGCCGTGTACTCGGTCGACCCGCCGCCGGCACCCCTCGCTCCGGTCGATCTCGGCTTCGTGCGCAACGGGCCGCCGGTCCCGTGCTCGGGCGCGGCGTTCTGCATGACGCACGCCTTCCACACATGGGTGACGGCCGGCGGCAGCTGGACGAGCCCCGCCGTCCGTATCCGCGTCGGCGAGCCGGTCGAGAAGACGATCGTCGACTACCGCACCGACAACGGCATCGACGCGTATCCGTCCGCCGCGACGAAGCTCGGGACACGGCTGGCCACGCTCGCCCGTGCGCCGCTGATCAAGGCCGACATGCAGAAGGGCGCGGTGCCGCCGTTCGCCGACTGGTCGCAGGCGCTCGACAAGCTGCCGACGCCTTCGCTGATCCACCCGGTCGCGTTCGGCCCCGGCGGGTTCGACAAGACCGACCCGGACGTGCTGCCGCCCGACAAGAGCGTCGGGTCGCTCGACCAGCTGCAGGCGGCGTTCTCGGCCGCCCGCGGCCGCGGCGACCTCGTGATGCCGTACCTGAACGTGAGCTGGTGGAGCCCGCAGTCCCCGACGGTGCACGAGCTCCCTGACGGCGTCACGTCGTCGGGCCTCGCGGTGCAGGACAGCGGGGGCGCGCCTGCGGTGGAGAACTTCAGCGGGGTGGACGGGCTGATCGTGTCGCCGTCGGTCCAGTTCGTCCGCGACCGCGCCCAGGCGGAGATCGAACGCTGGCACACGGACACGCCTGCCGACTGTCTCTTCTTCGACCAGATCGGGGCACGGCCATGGCGGTACGACTTCAACCCGGCGGCGGCCGGCCCGCTCTCGTACTACGACGGCTGGTTGAGCCTTTTCGCGCCCTACTCCGACCGTTGCCTGATGGTCGAGGACGGCTGGGATCGCCTCGGGGCGTCGTTCTCCGGCTTCGACAGCAGCCTGATGCTGATGCAGCGCGAGTTCGACTGGCTCGACCAGCGCTTCGGGCCGAGCTGGGACACCTTCCCGCTCGCGCTGTGGCTCCTGCACGACAAGGTCCTGCTCTACCAGCACGACCTCTTCGACGGCACGTTCACGGCCGACCCCGAGATCCTGACCTGGAACCTCGCCTACGGGTACATGCTCTCCTACAACTGGGGGTCCGGGCTCGGCGGGCCGTGGCTCGGGATCGTGACCGCGTTCCAGCAGGCGCTCGGGCCGCACTACGCGGGGGTCGCGCTCACGTCGTACACGCAGCTCGCGGACGGCGTCACGCAGACGCGCTTCGGGACGTACTCGGTGATCGCCAACCGGACGACGTCCGCCTACGGGGTGGACGGGTTCACGATCGCGCCGGGCGGCTTCCTCGCGCGCACCGACGACGGGAGCCTCGTGGCCGGCGAGTTCGCCGACCCGTCCGGGCCGGTGTACCGCATCGTCCAGGGCGGCACGGAGACGCTCTCGGTCGCAGTCCCCGCGCCAGGCTGATCGGCCGACGAGTCAGGCCGGGCCGAGCAGCGCCAGCAGCTCCTCGTGCACGTAGCCGTTGGAGGTGACCAGCTGCTCGCCGGCGCGCGGGGCCCGGCCGTCGAGGCCGCTGACACGGCCGCCGGCCTCCTCCACGATCGGCACGAGCGCCGCGTAGTCCCAGACCGCGAGCCTCGCGTCCACCGCCGCCTCGACGGCGCCCTCGGCGACGAGCGCGTGCTGCCAGAAGTCGCCGAGCCCACGCGCTTGCCAGGCGACCGGCTCGACGGCCGTCAGGTCACGCGCGTAGGAGCACGAGACGGAGGCGTCCGCGAGCCGCCGGACCGACGAGGCCCGGATCGGCTCCCCGTCCCGGAACGCTCCGCCTTCCCGCGCCGCCCACCAGCGGTGCCCCAGGGCGGGAGCCGAGATCACGCCGCAGACGACCTCCGCGTCTCGCTCGAGCGCGATCAGCGTCGACCACACGGGCATGCCCCGCGAGAAGTTCCTCGTGCCGTCGATCGGGTCGATCACCCAGCGGACCGCGCCGCCCTCGTCACCTTCCTCCTCGCCGAGGACTCCCTCGCCGGGGCGATCCCGCTCGATCCGCTCGCGAAGGGCGCGCTCGACCGCGCGGTCGGCGTCGGTCACCGGCGACCGGTCCGGCTTGGTCTCGACGCGAAGGTCGAGCGCCCGGAAGCGGGGCAGGCTGAGCGAGTCGGCGAGGTCGGCGAGCTCGAGGGCGAAGGCGAGGTCGGGCTGCACGACGGTCGAGCCTAGCGCCCGACCGGGCCGGCCCTGAGAGTGGCGCTCGTACTAAGCTGGCTCGACGCCGGAGTAGCTCAGCTGGTAGAGCAACGGATTTGTAATCCGTAGGCCGTGGGTTCGAGTCCCTCCTCCGGCTCTCAGGCGCTTTCGAGCGCCCGCTCGAGGTCGGCCCAGAGCGTCTCGACGTCCTCGACCCCGACGCTGAGCCGCAGCAGTCCGGGCGGCACGCGGTCGCCTTCCCAGCGGAACCGGCCCTCGATCGTCGTGTCGACGCCGCCGAGGCTGGTGGCGTTGACGATCAGGCGCGTTGCCGTCTCGACCCGCCGGGCCGAGTCCGCGTCGGCCACGTCGAAGGAGAGCAGGCCGCCGAAGCCGCCGTGCATGTACCGCGCGGCGAGCGGATCGGGGCCGAGCCCGGGGTAGCGCACGACCTGGACGCGCGGATGCCCGGCCAGACGTCGCGCCAGCTCGAGCGCGCTCTCCGACTGGCGCAGGACGCGCAGCTCGAGCGTCTTCAGGCTCCGCAGGAGCAGCCAGGCCGCATCCGGGTAGGCGATCGCCCCCGTCTGCATCCGCGTCGCCTTGATCTCCGCGTGGAGCGCCTCGTCGCGGCACACGAGCGCGCCGAGCAGCGTGTCGTGATGGCCGCCGAGGTACTTCGTGGCGCTGTGCAGGGCGACGTCGACGCCGTGCTCGAGCGGCCGGCAGAGAACGGGCGTGGCCGCGGTTGCATCGCAGACCACGGGTGCCGGATGGGCCGCGGCCGCCTCGAGGTCGGGCACCGTCAGCAGCGGGTTCCCGGGGATCTCGATCCAGACGAGGTCGGCACCTTCGGGCGGTGGGCCCGCCTGGTCGTACTCCACGTAGCGCACGCCCCAGGGCGCGAGCAGCTCGAAGAGCCTCGTCGTCCCGTAGTAGCAGCCCTCGCCGAGCGCGATCGTCTTCCCCGGACCGGAGAGGCGGAGCACGGCTGCGGTTGCGGCCGCCATCCCGGAGGCGAAGAGCAGTGCCTGCCCGCCGTCGAGCGCTCCGAGCGCCTCCTCGGCGGCGACGCCGGCCGGATGGTCGAAGCGCGAATACGAGAACGCGCTCAGCTCGCCGTCCTCGTACGGCCAGCGCGTCGATCGGTCGAGTCCTCGCTCCTGTCTCAACTGCGTATTAGCCTTCCGTCGATGCGCGCGCTCTCACGTCCCGTCCCGCTCGCCGCGCTCGTGCTCGCGGGCGCCCTCGCCGCCTGGATTATCACGGTGCAGCGGATGCGCGGGATGGATGCCGGGCCCGGCACCGACCTGGGCGGGCTCGGCTGGTACGTCGGCATCTGGGTGACGATGATGGCCGCGATGATGCTGCCGTCGGCGGCGCCGATGGTGCTCCTGTTCGCGAAGGTCTCCGGCGAGCGCGCGCGGCGCGGGCAGGCGGAGCTCGTGCCGACGTGGATCTTCGTCGCGGGCTACCTGGCCGTCTGGACCGCCTACGGGCTCCTCGCCTACGGCGCCTACCGCGCCGTCGTCTCGGCCGGCACGGACTGGCTGGCCTGGGAACGATCGGGACGGTACGTCGCCGCCGGAGCGTTGATCGCCGCGGCCGTCTACCAGCTGACGCCGCTCAAGGACGTCTGTCTGCGGCACTGCCGTTCACCGCTCCACTTCATCCTCCACGACTGGCGCGAGGGCCGCGTCGGCGCGTTCCGGATGGGGGTCGAGCACGGCGCGTTCTGCGTCGGCTGCTGCTGGGGGCTGATGCTCGCCCTGTTCGCTCTCGGCGTGATGAGCCTCTTCTGGATGGCGGTCGTGGCCGTGGCGATCCTGGTCGAGAAGGTCGCCCCGCAGGGGGAGCGGCTCGCGCGGCTGTTCGCGGTCGTGCTGGTTGCGCTCGGCGTCTGGGTGGCGTCGGCGCCCGCGAGCGTCCCCGGTCTCGTCCAGCCGAACTCGCACGGGGCCGAGCTCGCGCGGATGCGCATGATGGGCATGAAGCCCGGGACGACGCCGATGCGGAGCATGCAGCCGAAGAAGACGCAGATGAATCGGATGAACCAGATGAAACAGGTGAACCAGATGAAGCCGCCGCCGCCGGGCATGAAGATGCGCTAGTACGCTCCGGCCGTGGCGACGACCGGGGACTCGACCCAGGCCAAGCTCGAACGCATGCTCGCGCACCGCGAGACCGCCCTCCACCAGGGGGGCGAGCGCGCGGTCGAGCGGCAGCGCTCGCAGGGGAAGCTGCTCGCGCGCGAGCGGGTGGAGAAGCTGCTCGACCCCGGCTCCTTCGTCGAGCTCGACCGCTACATGCGCCACCGTGAGGTCGAGTTCGGGATGCGCGAGAAGCGGCCGTGGGGCGACGCGGTCGTCACCGGCCACGGCACGATCCTCGGGCGGAGGGTGTTCGTCTTCTCGCAGGACTTCACGATCTTCGGCGGCTCGCTGTCCGAGGTCTTCGCCGAGAAGATCTGCAAGGTCATGGACATGGCCGTCAAGTACGGCTGTCCGCTGATCGGGATCAACGACTCCGGCGGCGCTCGGATCCAGGAGGGCGTCGTCTCGCTGGCGGGCTACGCCGAGATCTTCTGGCGCAACGTCCAGGCCTCGGGCGTCATCCCGCAGATCTCGCTCGTGATGGGCCCCTGCGCCGGCGGCGCCGTGTACTCCCCGGCCATGACCGACTTCGTCTTCATGGTCGAGGACTCGTCGTACATGTTCATCACCGGCCCCGACGTGGTCAGGACGGTCACGGGCGAGGAGGTGACCTTCGAGGAGCTCGGCGGCGCCGCCACGCACGCGTCCAGGTCGGGCGTCGCGCAGTTCATCTCCGGTGACGAGGAGGCCTGCCTCGAGGACGCGCGCTACCTGCTCTCGTTCCTGCCGCAGAACAACCTCGAGCCGGCGCCGTTCTCGCTCCCGTCCGATCCGGTCGACCGGGAGGAGGCGGCGCTCGACGCGCTGATCCCGGACGATCCGGCCAAGCCGTACGACATCAAGCGCGTGATCGAGCTCGTCGTCGACGACGGCGACTACCTCGAGGTGCACGAGCGCTTCGCCGAGAACATCGTCTGCTGCTTCGCGCGCCTCGGCGGGCATCCCGTCGGCGTGGTCGGGAACCAGCCGCGGTCGCTCGCGGGCGTGCTCGACATCGACTCGTCGGTCAAGGCGGCACGCTTCGTCCGCACCTGCGACGCCTTCAACGTCCCGCTGGTGACGTTCGTGGACGTACCCGGCTTCCTACCGGGAACGGCGCAGGAGTGGGGCGGGATCATCCGCCACGGCGCCAAGCTCCTGTACGCGTACTGCGAGGCGACGGTGCCGAAGCTCGCGGTGATCACGCGCAAGGCGTACGGCGGCGCCTACGACGTGATGAGCTCGAAGCACATCCGCGCCGACTTCAACTTCGCCTGGCCGACGGCGGAAGTGGCGGTGATGGGGCCGGAGGGCGCGGTCAACATCGTCTACCGCCGCGAGCTCGAGGCCGCGGACGACCCGGAGGCGAGGCGCGCCGAGCTGATCAAGGAGTACCGGGAGCGGTTCGCGAACCCGCTCAGCGCCGCCGAGCGCGGCTACGTGGACGACGTGATCGAGCCCCGCCGCACCCGTCCGGTGCTGATCCAGGCGCTGGAGACGTCGCTCGGCAAGCGCGAGAAGCGGCCGCCGCGCAAGCACGGCAACATCCCCCTGTAACCCGGCCTAGTCCTCGCCGTCCCAGTAGTCGAGGGTCGGCCCCGGCCGGGCGAGCACGATCCGGTCTCCGGCGGCGCTCCTGGCTCCGATCTTCCCGCTGTCCGGGTATTCGACGATCTCCGGCACGATCAGCGTCGAGATCATCAGGACGCGCACCGGCGAGTCCGTCCCGTTGCTGACCTGGTGGAACCCGTCCTTCCCACGGCGGAAGCAGACCACGTCGCCCTCGGCGAGCTCCCGCTCGCCCTCGGGGGAGCGCAGCGTCGGCCGCCCGCGCACGACGAGCAGCCACTCCTCGTTGGCGTGATGCGTGTGGTAGGGCCAGAGCGTGTTCCCCGGCTCGAGCTCGTAGAGGCCCCCGCCGATCAGCTCCGCGTTGAGCCGCGCGCCGATCGAGGTGGCCTTCGAGCGCCAGCCTTCGCGCTCCTGGGTGCCGTCCCACTCGTCGCCGTTCAGGTTGAAGACGTCCATGGCTTGGAGCGTACCGCTCACCAGGACGCGCGTCGGCGCCGCAGGGCCGAGTCGACCGTCATCGCACCGTAGAGAACGCCGGCGACCGGGAGCGCGAGCGTCCAGGCCGGGTTGAGGCGGAAGTACGCCGTCGTCGGGAGATAAAGGGCCGTCATCGACGCCCACGCGCCTGCGGCGGCTGCGCCGGTCAGCGTGCTCCCGGCCGCGAAGCCGACGACGGTCAGGATCGGCGGCAGCGGAAAGAGCAGGACGAGCAGCGCGAGCGTGAGCGCGAGCAGCGCCCACGAGTGGCGAAGCTCCGTGAACGCCGTGCGCCGCACCATCCGCCAGACACCGCGCAGATCGTGCGCGCGGAGGCTCTCGACGTCGGTGCGGCTGACGGAGAGGCGGATCGGGCCGACCGGCTTGACCGCACGTGCCAGGCTCACGTCGTCGATCACGCGGTCGCGGATCGCGGCGAAGCCGCCTGCACGCTCGAGCGCCTCGCGGCGGACGAGGACGCAGCCGCCGGCGGCCGCAGCGACCCGGCTCCGCGGGTCGTTCACCCGCCGCATCGGGTAGAGCAGGTTGAAGAAGTAGACGAACGGCGGGATCAGGAGCCGCTCGGCCGGTGCCCGGCAGCGGAGCCGCGCCAGGCGGCTGTCCAGCGCCAGGCCGGCAGCCTCGCTCTCGGCGACGAGCCGTCGCAGCGAGTGCGGCGCGTGCCGGATGTCCGCGTCGGTCAGCAGGTAGTAGTCGGCATCACGGGCGTGCCGCGCCGCCTGCTCGAGCGCCCACACCTTGCCGACCCAGCCGTCCGGCAGCTCCGTGCCCGGCACCGGCTCGGCACCGCACGCTCGTACGGCTGCGGCGGTGCCGTCCGTCGAGCGGTCGTCGACGAGGACGAGGTGCCAGGCACCGGGATAGTCCTGCGCGAGCAGGGCGGGAAGCGTCGAGGGGAGCAGATCGGCCTCGTTCCGGGCCGGCACGAGCACGGCGACCGAAGGCCAGCGCTCCGGCTCCGGCGGCTCGACCTCGTCCTCGGCGATCGGACGCAGGTCCCAGGCACGCGCGGTGCCGGCGAGCACACCGATCCACCCGGCGAGCGAGGCGAGCGCGAGGATCGCCAGAGCGATCACGCGTGGGACTTTGAACTATTCGAGGCCGGCTTCGGCCAACGGTCTGCGCCCCCAGGCGAAGCTCGTGACGTAGTAGCCGGTGGTGATCGGCGCGAGCGAGACACCGGTGCCGGTCGAGTGGATCATCCAGCCGCCGCCGAGGTAGATACCGGCGTGGTAGATCTGCGCCGGCTTCGAGCGCGGGCCTTTCGAGCCGAAGAAGAGGACGTCGCCCGGCTCGAGGCTCGCCAACGGGATGCGCCGCGAGGCAGGCACCTCGCCGCTCATCGCATACGTCGTCCGGCCCTTCAGCGAGTCCGCGAGCGGGGTGCCGACGGCGTAGCTCGCCAGCTTGTAGACCCGCCACACGAAGCCGGAGCAGTCGAAGCCGCCGGGAACGGGCTTGCCGAGCACGGTCTGCGGCTTCTCGCTCGTCCCGGCGAACACGTACGGGTAGCCGATCAGCGAGACGGCCTGCTTGAGGATCGTCTGCTGCCAGCCGCTGACGACGGGAACCGAGATCGTCGCAGAGAGCCCGCTCACGTACTGCTTCTCCCAGCCCTTCCAGCCGAGGATCTTGGCTGCCGAGTAGGCGGCCTCGGCGCGCGAGGCGACGGA
This sequence comes from uncultured Actinomycetes bacterium, assembly GCA_963765295.1. Taxonomy (GTDB): domain Bacteria; phylum Actinomycetota; class Thermoleophilia; order Gaiellales; family Gaiellaceae; genus PALSA-612. The sequence goes on along the minus strand of CAVXVO010000004.1, from coordinate 207,643 downwards.
CGACGGTGCGGGCTCGAGGTACTCCTGCGACTGCGGGTGGTCGGTGCGAAAGCCGAGCAGGCGCGCGACGACCTCGGGGCCGAAGCGGGCGGGAGGATTGAGGCCGGCGGCAACGAGGGCGGCGCGGAAGCGGGCTGCGGCCGCGCCGAGTCCCTCGCCGCGCACCAGGGCGGCGTCGAGCTGGGCGATCGTGACCGTCGCCGACGGATCGGCCGGCGGGACTGCGGGCTTCCCCGTCAGGCCTGCGAGGAGGTCGCTGAGGTCGCCGGCGGTCAGTGGGTCGTCCGGCCGGAAGTCGGTCGGGTCGGCGCCCAGGAGGCCGGCCGCGGTGACGGCCTTGATCTGGGGCTGGTCCCACGCGCTCGCCCGCGGCGAGGCCGTGGCGGCGAGCGGCGAGGCCAGCGCCGCGAGCGCGGCGACGGCGAGAAGCGAACGACGACCCACACTCTCCCCATCGGTCGCTTCGCAGCGGGTGCACTAGGCTCTAGCGGGTGACCCTCGAAGGGGGTAATCAGATCGAGATCACGCCCGAGCCGACTCCCGACGAGCGGGCGGCGATCGTGGCCGCGCTCGAACGGGTACGGGCCGAGGAGGAGCGCACGCCCGGGCCGTGGTGGGCCGCCGGGCTGCGCGAGAACGTCCTCGACGAGCCCGGCGAGGACGACTAGGCAGCACGTGCGCGTCGCCGCGCTCTACGACGTGCACGGCAACCTCCCGGCGCTCGAGGCGGTGCTCCTCGAGGTCGAGCGCGAGGCGCCGGACGTCGTGCTCGTGGGCGGTGACGTGTCCGCGGGGCCGTTCCCGGTCGAATGTCTCGAGCTGCTGCGCTCGCTCGGCGACCGCGCCGTCTGGATCCGCGGCAACGCCGACCGCGACATCAAGGGCTGGCCGGCCGAGCAGCTCTCGGACGAGCAGCGGGCGTTTCTCCGCGGGCTCCAGGAGACGGTCGTCGTGGACGTGGACGACCTCGGCCCTGTCCTCTTCTGCCACGGCTCGCCCCGCTCGGACGAGGAGGTGATCACGGAGCGCTCGCCGGACCTGAGGCTGGAGGTTGCGCTCGCCGGTCTGACGCAGCAGGTCGTCGTCCACGGGCACACGCACGTGGCCTACGACCGGGAGTTCGGCCTCTACCGGCTGATCTGCCCCGGCAGCGTCGGGATGCCCTACGCCGAGCTTCCGGGCGCGTACTGGGGCATGTTCGGGCCCGGCTATTCGCCGCGCGTCACCGGGTACGACTTCGCCACGGCGGCCGAACGGATCCGCGAGAGCGCGTGGCCACAGGCGGAGCCCTTCGCGGCCGACAACGTCCTCACCGTCCCGAGCCCCGGCGAGGCGATCGAGTTCTTCGAGCGCATGGCCGCCGTCGACGACCCTCTGCTCTGAGGGCCCACTGCTCGAGCGCTACTGCTCGAGCGGAGCCAGCGTCAGGCCGGCGTCCCTGAGGCCTGTCCAGTACATCTCGGCGACCTCGCGGTGGCCCGACCAGACGATCGCGCGGCCGGTGGCGTGGATCGTGTCGGCGAGCTTCATGCCCTGGTCGAAGGAGACGCCGGGGAGGACGCGCGACAGCGCCGCGGCGACGCCGTCGAACGTGTTGTGGTTGTCGTTCAGGACGATCACGCGCCAGGGGTCGTCGAGCGAGGAGCCCGAGCCGCGCGAGATCCGCTCGACGGTCTTCGTCACGAGGTGAGCCAGGCGGCCAGCTCGGTGTGGCGCTCGAGGCGCGTGCCGTTCTCGAGCTCGGCGCGCAGCTCGCCGACCGTGCCGTAGCGCTCGGCGAGCACGTCGTGGCTGTGGATCGTCTCGAAGTTGACCTGCCGTGAGTAGAGGAAGTCGCCGCCGTCGAGCTCCGGGTGGGCGTCGAGCGCACCCTTGAGCGCGAGGCGCACCGAGTCCTCGACGAACCGCGGCCGCGCGTGCGCCTGCTCGACGACGTGCAGCTCGTCCGGCCGCTTGAGCAGCTCGTAGATCGGCGAGCTCATCGAGTCCTCGACGATCTCGACCAGCCGCTCGGCGTTGACGCCGCTGCGCGCCGTGCCCACGTAGAGCGTGCCGCGGCCGCGCTGGTTGTGCGTCGCGAGTGGGACGAGGTCGAGGATCTGCTCGACGTCCGGCGCGTCGAACCCGGCCTCGGCGAGCCGCTCGGCTGCATGGTCGCGCACCATGCCCTGCGCGCACGGACAGGCGTTGATCCCCGTCGCCTCGACGCCGACGACCCGCCGCGTGCCCGCGGCGGAGGCGGTCGCGATCCCGATCAGCGAGACCATCTCCTGCGTCGGCAGGTCCGACACCGGCGTCCGGCGCGCCATCGGATAGGAGGCGACGATCTTCACCTCGGCGCGGAGGGCGCGCTGGCGGCCGAGGACGTGTCCCGCGATGTGCTCGGCGAGCTCCTCGATCAGGAACGCCTCTCGGATCACGACGTCGTCGATCGCCGCGCCGAACAGCTCCGGGAAGCGCGACATGTGGACACCCTTCTGCGCCGGCTCGAGGTCGACGAAACAGTCGATCTGCGCCGAGACGAGCTTCTCGTGCGGACCGCGCCGCAGGCGGATCGCCTTGTGGACGCCCGTGACGCCGGCGCGCGAGAGCCCGATCCTGACCTCGGGCGCCGAGGCCTGCAGGTCGTTGGCGAACAGGCGTGAATCGGTCGTCGCCATGTGGCAACGCTAGCGCAGCAGACGCGAGAGACGACGATCCTTGAGGACGCGGCCGCCCGTCTGGCAGCGCGGGCAGTAGTAGATCGTGTGCTCCTCGAAGTCGACCCTGGCGATCGGCGTCTCGCAGACCGGACACGGCTCTCCGAGGCGGTCGTGGATGCGGTAGGTCTTCGCGTTGCCCGCGCCTGCGACGCGGAGCTCGAGGCCGCGGGAGAGCTCCTCGTCGATCGCGTTCGCGAGCCGCTGCGTCTCTTCCGGGGAAAGCTGCGTCGAGAGCGCGAACGGCGACAGGCGCGCCGTGTGGAGGATCTCGTTCGACCACGCCCGGCCGATGCCCGCGATCGCGCGCTGGTCGCGGAGGAGCGGGTGGAGGCGGCGCGAGTCGGCCGCGAGGATCTCGCCGAGCCGCTCCGCGCCGATCCCGAGCGCCTCGGGACCGAGATGCGCGAGCTCGTCGGCGGCCTGCTCCGGCGTCAGCAGCCACACGCCTGCCCGCTTCTTCGAGCCGGCCTCGGTGAGCACGAGCTCGCCGCCGCCCTGGAAGCGGAGGCGGAAGGCGGGCGTCTTCGGCCCTTTCTCTCCGGCTCGCAGGTAGCGCAGGCGCCCGGCGGACATCAGGTGCACCATCAGCACGAGCTCGCCGTCGTCGGTCTCGAACAGGAGGCGCTTGCCGCGTCGCGTCGCGCCCGCGAGCCGCTGCCCCGCGAGCCTCTCGAGCGGCGGGTCGATCGTCTTCAGCGTCGCCACGTGGGCGGGCCCGGCGCGCTCGATCGGGAACGCGCGCACGGGCTCGTCGAGCGCACGACGAAGGGCCTCGACCTCGGGCAGTTCAGGCATGGACGAAAGGGTACGTCGGCGTGCTCGTGAGCCGCCGGCCGCGCGAAACACGAAGACCCCCGGATGGTCTGGGAGCGACTGGCCGAGGGTCTTCGATCTTCAGGGCGGAGGTAGTGCGCGGTGTCCTTCGCAGAAGGAGTGCCGCTATGTGGCCGCCACTGTTTCATCCGCCGCCGGGAGGCGCGTCCGTGACGACACGGAGGGGCGCGTCAGTGAAAACCCGTACTCCCGCGCCATGGGCGGGATACGGCAGTTCGGCCCAAGGCCCGTGTCGTCGAGATAGATCGCAAAAACCGTGCTGTTGACGGTGGGTCAGATTACGTCGATATTCACTGACGTTAATCGACGCGATATTGGTTGACACCAAACGACGAACGAGTTAATGTCGTGCGCTACGCGATTGTTGGTCTGCGGCCTGACCCGTAAAGGGAGGTGCAAAGTGACTCGACAACGCGGCCTCATTCTCGTCTTTGTTGTTGTGGTGTTTGCGTTGGGCCTGAGTGCGGGCTCACTGGTGACGGGCGCGCGTGCGGCGAAGGAGCCGCCTCATGCCGCCTGGGAAAGCGCGATGGCGAAACTGCGCGTACCGTCGCGGGGGTGCTTCAGGGCGGCATACCCGAAGGTCGCGTGGATCGGCACGGGATGCGTGACGTTGAAGCGGTTGCCGTTTCCGCCCGCGCGCGGGCCGCGTCCGTTCACGATCGGGAACGGCAACGATTTCTCGGGCGCCGTGTCTCCCGGCTTCGGGACCAACGAGATCGCGGCTGAGGGCTCGTTCGACAGCGCCAACGCGGGCATCAGCGAGACAGGACTCGTCAGCGGGGCGGGGGCACAACAGGCCGATGCCTACTCGCTGCAGCTCAACACCCAGTTCTTCACGACCCCGCTTTGCAGCGGCCATCCGGGGTGCCAGGGCTGGGAGCAGTTTCTCTACTCCTCGAAGACGATGGCGGCGGTGTTCATCCAGTTCTGGGTCATCGGCTACAACGCAGCGTGCTCGGGGCTGCCGGGTAGCTGGTTCTCGGACGGTGCCGGGGATTGCGTCATGAACAGCCCCGGTACGACCGTTCCCGTCCAGACCGTCAACGCCACCAACCTGGCCAGCTTGCGGTTGATCGGCGACACGAGGAGCGGCAACGACACGGTGAGGTTGGTCGGGAGCACGACCGCGAACGCGTCGAGCACGGGCAGTCCGCTCAGCCTCGCGGCTGCGTGGACGGACCTCGAGTTCACGATCGTCGGCGACTGCTGCTTTGCGCAGGCGAACTTCAACGCCAACTCGACGATCGTCGTGAGGACGACCGTGCATTACAACACCACCCATGCGCCTCTTTGCAAGATCGAAGGGTTCACGGGCGAGACGAACAACCTGAGCTTCGTGAGCACCCCGCTTCAGATGAACGGGCCCGCTCCCGCGGTCGTGACGACGGAGAGCAACACCTCCGGTCCCACGGCCGGTGCGTGTCAGCCCGCGACCGGCAACGGCGATACGCATCTGACGACGTTCAACAGCCTGTTGTACGACTTTCAGGCGGCGGGTGACTTCCTCCTGGCGACGACCGGTCCGAAGTTCGCCGTGCAGACGCGCCAGCAGTCGGGGGCGCCGACGTGGCCGAACGCCGATGTGAACAAGGCGGTGGCGACGCGGATGGGGTCGACGAGGGTTGCCGTTTGCCTGCCGAATCGGGTCGAGGTGAACGGCAAGGCGACGCGCGTCAGCGACGGGACGCTGCTTCGGCTGTCGGGTGGTGTCGACGTGCTGCGGACGGGCAACGTGTATCTGATCCGCTCTCCCCAGGGTGACAGCGTGCGTGCCACGGTCAACCCGACCTGGATCGACGTCACGGTCGGTCTCGGCCGGTGGCCGGAGGTCGTGCGCGGGTTGCTTGCAAACGCGAACGGCAACGTGAATCAACTGGCAACCCGCGGTGGCGCCGTGTTGACCGAGCCGTTGTCGTTCTCGTCGCTGTATTCGGTCTACGGCAACAGTTGGCGCCTGAAGAAGGGCGAGTCGCTGCTGTGCAGCAAGCCGGCGGTCAAGCCGGGCAATCCGACGGCGCCGTTCTACGCCAACGACCTGCAGAAGCAGAACCCGGCCATCGCCAAGAAGGCGCGGGCGATCTGCCTGAGGGCCGGTGTCAAGGTAGGGCCGCTGCTCGACGCGTGCATCATCGACGTCGCGGTCATCGGCGACCCGGCAGCGGCGAAGGTGTACGTCGGCGCACCCAACCCCGCCGCAGTCGCCAGACCACGAGGATAGGAACGGCAGTACGGCGCGCGCGCCGAGGGGCGCGCGCGCCGCCTCCGTGAGAAAGTGCCTGCGAGCAGCGGCTTTCTCACGCTGCTCTTACCCTGTCGTGCGATGGTGAATCCGGGATGAAGGGGAACGCCGCAGCCCGCGTGCTCGTCGTCGACGACGAGCCTGCCGTTCGCGAGGCGCTGCGCCGCGCGCTGTCGCTCGAGGGCTACGACGTCGACCTGGCGGAGAACGGTGCCGAGGCGCTGCGCAAGGTCGGGCCGGTCGATCCGGATGTGGTCGTCCTCGACGTGCTGATGCCCGAGGTGGACGGTCTGGCCGCGTGCCGCCGACTTCGTGCCGAGGGAAACCGCGTGCCGGTGCTGATGCTGACCGCGCGCGCCGGCATCGGCGATCGCGTCGACGGGCTCGACGCGGGCGCCGACGACTACCTCGTCAAGCCGTTCGCGCTCGAAGAGCTCCTCGCCCGGATCCGCGCACTCCTCCGACGCGGCGGCCACGAGCGCGGGGAAGAGGCGCTGCACTTCGCCGACATCGAGCTCGATCCCGCCACGCGCGAGGTGCGCCGGGGCGAGCGCCAGGTCGAGTTGACGCGGACGGAGTTCAACCTGCTCGAGCTGTTCCTGCGCAACCCGCGCCAGGTGCTGACGCGCTCGCTGATCTTCGAGCGCGTATGGGGCTACGACTTCGGGCCGACCTCGAACGCGCTCGACGTCTACATCGGCTACCTGCGCCGGAAGACCGAGGCGGGCGGGGAGCCGCGGCTGATCCAGACCGTGCGCGGCGTCGGGTACGCCCTCCGGGAGACGTAGTGCAGGAGCCGTTCGAGTCGATCGCGAGGGCGTTTCGCGGCCTCAGCTTTCGCGCGCGCATCACCCTCGCCTCCGCGTCGGCCGTCGCCATCGCCGTGATCGTCGCGTCGGCCGTTGCCTACGTGCTGGTCCAGGATCAGCTGCGCAGCGAGGTCGACACGTCGCTGAGGGAGCGCGTGCAGGAGATCCTCAACCGGCCGGGGCCGATCGAGATCCACCACTTCTTCGAGCAGCTCCCGCAGCCGAAGCCGGGCGCTACCGCCGGCTATGCCCAGCTCGTCGTGAGAGGCACCCCGATCCGGCCCGCACTCGAGCAGCTCCCGCTTCCGATCGACAAGAGGGTCCGCGCCGTAGCTGCGGGCAGCAGCGGGCAGTTCTTCAGCGACGAGACGGTCAACGGCGTGCATTTCCGGATGCTGACCGTGCCCATCCAGCAGGGTGTCGCCTTCCAGATCGCGCGCAGCCTGGCCGAGACCGACGATGTCCTGAACAGCATCCGCTGGATCCTGATCGCGATCGGGGGCACCGGGGTCGTCGTCGCGGTCGTGATCGGCCTGTTCGTGTCCCGCGCCGCTCTCGCGCCCATCAGACGCCTGACCGAAACGACCGAGGAGATCACCGAGACGCGCGATCTGAGCCGCCGGGTGGAAGCCGACTCGACCGACGAGCTCGGGCGGCTCGGGACGAGCTTCAACACGATGCTGGCGGCGCTCGAGGAGTCGCAGCACTCCCAACGGCAGCTCGTCGCGGACGCGTCGCACGAGCTGCGCACGCCGCTCACGTCCATGCGTACGAACGTGGAGCTGCTCGCCCTCGGCCGGCTGCCGGCGGAGGAGCGGACGAAGGCGCTCGCGGACGTCTCGACGCAACTCGAGGAGCTGACCGTGCTCGTCACGGACGTCGTCGACCTCGCCCGGGACGGAGAGCCGCAGCGCGAAGTCGAGGACGTCCGGCTCGACCTGCTCGTCGGCGACGCCGTCGAGCGTGCGCGTCTGCACACGCCGAAGGTCCGTTTCCACGCGGAGCTGCACGAGTCGCTCGTGCGCGGCGTTCCCGACCGGCTCTTCCGTGCCGTCGCGAACGTGCTCGACAACGCCGCCAAGTGGAGCCCGGCCGGCGGGACGGTCGGCGTGCGCGTGGCGGACGGCGAGGTGGCCGTCCGCGACCACGGGCCGGGGATCGCCGCCGAGGATCTGCCGCACGTCTTCGATCGCTTCTACCGCTCGCCCGCTGCGCGCGGGACACCCGGCTCGGGGCTCGGTCTGGCGATCGTCAGGCAGGTGGTGGAGTCGCACGGCGGGACGGTCACCGCGGGCGCGGCCGACGGCGGCGGCACGGTCGTTCGCCTCGCCTTCCCCCACGAAAACAGTTCTTAGCCTCGTCTCAGGCTCGTCTTAGAAACGGCTGGTCGAATTCGCCGCATGCGGAAGCCCTCGAAGCGAGTAGTCGCGATCGGTGCAGCAGTCGTGGTCGTCGCGGGCGGAGCCGTCGGGGGAGCGCTCGCCGCATCGGGCACGTTCGATCCGGCCAAGGAGCGCCAGGCGTTCCTGGACGACGCCGCCGGGCGGCTCGGTGTCACGAGCTCCAAGCTCGACCAGGCACTGAAGGCAGCAGCGATCGACCGCGTCGACGCAGCGCTCGCTGCGGGCCGGATCACGCAGGCCGAGGCCGACTCGATGAAGGCGGCGATCAACGCCGGCCGGCTTCCTGGTGGTGCCGGGCCCGGCTTCGGCGTCGGCCACGGGGGCGGACCCGGCTTCCACGGACACGGTGACGTCGCCGGCGCCGCCGCGACCTACCTCGGCCTGACCGAGGCCCAGCTCGGAGCCCAGCTCGCCTCCGGCAAGTCCCTCGCGGACGTCGCCAAGGCCCAGGGCAAGTCCGTCGCCGGCCTCGAGCAGGCCATCCTCTCCGACGCCCAGTCCAAGCTCGACCAGGCCGTTGCGGACGGTCGCCTCACGAGCGACGAGCGCGACCGCATCCTCGCCGGCCTGAAGGCACGCATCGACGCTCTCGTCAGCCGCACGCCGTCGGTGTCACCGCCTCAAGGCGGCGCCTTCGGGGACGGGTTCCGCTTCGCGCCGGGCGGGTTCAGGAAACCGTTCCCGGCCGAGAGCCACGGGTCAACGCTGCCCACCGCCTGAGCCTGTCCATCCGTGCCCCACGCGGGAGGCCCGTCACCGGGTCGGGCCTCCCGCCCTCCCTTTCACGGGGGAAACGGCCGGTTTCCCCCGTGTGCCCCCTTCCCCTGCGTAGCGCATGTCCCGCGGCTCGAGCTACGCCCGGGCTGAGCCCGGGCTTCGCGGCGTCTGCGTGCGACGGGCGAAGGGGGTGGACGAAGATCGGACTCTTCAAACTGAGAGAGGCCGCCCAGATGGACGGCCTCTCCGAGCACGGAGCGACCCCGGAGGAGGAGGCCTCAGAGGTCTATGTCGGCGGGCAAGCACGCGCATGATCGAGCCGGCGGCGGTGTCCGTGTGGGGCGAAACCGGTGTCGAAGTGGCGTCCGAGACTCGCCTGCCGCCGAGGCTCTAGGCTGCCGACGTGCCGATGTCCCTTTCCGTCGACGTGAGCGAGCCGATCCTCGTCGCCGTCCGCCGCGGCGGAACGGTCGAGTCCGTCCACCGCGTGCATGCCGTTGCCGTTCAGGACGGCGAGGTCGTGGCGCAGGCGGGCAACGCGGAGCTCGTCACGTTCTTCCGCTCGTCGGCCAAGCCGCTGCAGGCGCTGCTGCTCGTGCGCCAGCGGCCTGACCTCGACGACCGGCTCGTCGCCATCGCCTGCGCGTCCCACGACGCCGAGCCGGAGCACATCGAGGCGGTTCGCGACCTGCTCGCCGCGGCGCCCGCGACCGAGGACGATCTCGAGTGCGGAGACCAGGAAGGCCGCCCGCCCGGCCGCATCTACAACAACTGCTCGGGAAAGCACGCGGGCTTCCTCGCCGTCTGCCGTACGCGAGGGTGGCAGACGGCCGGCTACCGGCTGGCGGGCCACCCGCTCCAGGACGAACTGCTCGGCGAGGTTCAGGCCGCTGCCGGCGCCGAGCCGAGCACGGCCACGGACGGGTGCGGCGTCGTCACGTTCGCACTGTCCCTGCAGTCGATGGCACGCGCGTTCTCGCGGATCGCGGAGCTCGAAGGCGGCGAGCGCGTGCTCGCCGCGATGCGGGCCAACCCCCGACTCGTCGGCGGCGCCGAGTCGATCGACACGCGGTTGATGCAGGCGCTTCCGGGCTGGATCGCGAAGCGGGGTGCGGAGGGACTCCTGTGCGGTGCCGGGCCGGGCGGTCTCGGCTTCGCGCTCAAGGTCGAGGACGGCAACCCGCGTGCGCTCCCGCCGGCCGTCGCGTCCTTCCTCGGCACCCTCGGGCACGAGCCCGCGGGTTTCGGCACGGTTCCGGTCGAGAACACGCGCGGCGAGACCGTCGGCGAGCTCGCGGTCTAACTGTCCCGCTGAATTCACCCGATCGGCCGTACGATCCGCGTGGGTCAAGGCGGGATCGTCAGGAGGTGCGTGTCCTTGAAGGCGTTCGTGATCAGCGACATGGAAGGTGTCTCCGGGATCGTCAAGTGGGAGCAGACGACCGGCGGCGACCCGATGTACGAGGAGGGACGGCGTCTCTACACGGAGGAGATCAACGCCGCGGTGCGCGGCGCGCGGGCCGGCGGAGCGACCGAGGTGGTCGTCATGGACTGCCACGGCGCGGGCGGCGCCTGGAGCTTCAACTCGCTGATCCCTGAACTGCTCGACCCCGGCTGCGAGTTCGTCGTGCAGGAGCACTGGACCGAGTACACCGAGTTTCTCGAGCAGGGCTGCGACGCGGCGCTCTTCGTCGGCATGCATGCGATGGCCGGCGCCGAGCACGGCGTGATGAACCACACCGTCTCCGGCCAGCGCTGGCTGAACCTGTGGTTCAACGGGACGCTCGTCGGCGAGACGGGCATCAACGCCGCGCTCTGCGGCACCTGGGGCTGCCCCGTGCTGCTCGTGACCGGCGACGAGGCGACCTGCACCGAGGGTCGCGACCTACTCGGTCCCGGGCTGACCACGGTCGCCGTCAAGCGTGGGCTCGGCCGGTTCTCCGCGCGCCAGGTCGCGCCGCTGCGGGCGCGCGAGCTGATCGAGGACGGCGCCCGCCGCGCTCTCGCCGACCTGACTGCAGTCGCCCCGTACGATCCGGGCCGTCCATGCGAGATCCGCGTCGAGCTGACGGCGACGAGTGCGACCGACGAGTACCGGCGCAAGCCGGGCGTCGAGATCGCCGACTCGCGCCAGATCGTCTCCCGGGCCGACGACTGGTGGTCGGCCTGGCAGCAGTTCTTCTTCTGACGCTGCTCGCCGGGTGCGGCGGCTCGTCCCCGAGCACGACGACCGGCGCGAAGCCGGGCCGCACGATCTTCGTCGCTGCGCTCGGCGACTCGATCACGGCGGGCTCGCCGGGGTACGACGCCTCGCCCGCCCGGGCGGCCCAGCTCGGCTTCGGCCAGGATCCGCAGAGCCAGTGGGAGTACTGGGCGGCACGGAAGGATCCACGCCTCCGCTTCCGCAACTGCGGTGTCTACGGCGAGCGCACGGACGAGATCGCCCGGCGCCTCGTGGCCTGCCAGAAGGGCGCCGACGTGCTCGTCGTCCAGGGCGGGATCAACGACCTCGTGCAGGGTCGACCGGTCGCCGAGGCGGGCCGCAACCTGCGCGCGATGGTCGACCGCGGCAAGAAGCTCGGGCTGCGTGTCGAGGTCGCCGAGCTGATCCCGTGGAACAACGGCTATCCGGACGCCGCGCAGAGGATCGTGAAGCTGAACGGGCTCATCCACCTGATCGGCCTCGTCGAGCGCGTGCGCGTGCTGCCCTTCTACTCGGTGCTCGTCGACCCACGGGATCCGGGGCGCATGAAAGGCCCGTGGACGGCGGACGGCGACCATCCCTCGGTTGCCGGCTACCGCCGCCTCGGCGAGCTCGCGTTCAGGCTTCCGTGACGATCTCGTCCGGTGCGGGCGCGGCTGCGACGGGCGCCTTGTCCGGCTTTCTGATGTCGAGCGCGTAGAGCTTCAGGCGCTCCTTGCGGCCGCGGACGTCCTGCTCCTCGTAGAAGACGATGTCCGGCGGGGGGTCGCGCAGCGCTGTGATCGTCGACTCGGCGATCAGCACGGAGTACGGCGTCTCCTTCGTCATGCCCTCGATGCGCGAGGCCGTGTTGGGGACGTCGCCGACGGCCGTGTAGTCCATCCGCCGCGCGTGGCCGACGTTGCCGGTCATGATCGACCCCGTGTTCAGGCCGATGCCCATGAGGTAGCCCTCGCCGAGCCCTTGCTCCCGCATGAACGCGTTGAACGCCGGCAGCCGTTCCGTCAGCATCTCGCGCGCGGCGGCGAGCGCGCGGTCGGCGTGGTCCTCGTAGTCGATCGGCGCGCCGAAGAGGGCGTAGATGCCGTCGGCCATGTAGCAGACGAGCGTCCCGCCGTGGGCGAGGATGGCCTCGCTCATCTCGTGCAGGTAGTGGTTGAGCACGCGGATGACCCCGTCGGCGGGCATGAACTCGGCGCTCGACGTGAACCCGCGCAGGTCGCTGAACATCACCGTGCCGACGATCTCCTTGCCGCCGAGCCGCAGGTCGGCGTCCGCGTTCGCGAGCACCTGGTCGACCACCGTCTCCGGCACGAAGCGCGAGAACACGTCGCGGACGCGCTCCTTCTCGAACGCGGTCACGACGTAGTGGACGGCGAGGGCGCCGACGGTGGAGAGGATCAGCGCGGCGAGCGGATAGACGAACGAGGCGATTCGCCCCTCGTCGAACCCGACGATCAGCACGCCGGGGATGAAGATCGCCGCGAACAGCAGGCCGGTACCGACGGCGACCAGCGGGCGGGCCCGCAGGCTGGCGAGCGGCACGACACAGCCGAGGCAGACGATCAGCACGACGTCCCATGCGGTGCCGATGCTGCGCAGCGGAAAGCCGCGGAGCACGGTCGCCGTGGCATTCGCCTGAACCTCAGGACCCGGCATGTTCGAACCGAACGGGGTCGGGTGGAAGTCCGAGACTTCCTGCAGCGTGGGCACCGCCGCGCCGACGACGACCACCTTGCCCGCGAACGACCGCGAGGGCACCTTGCCCTTCAGGACGTCCGAGTAGGAGTACGACTTGACCGTTCCCGGGGGGCCGGCGAAGTCGATCCACTGCCGTGACCCGCCCATCTGCGTCGTCGTCACCGTCTTGCCCGTGGCGATCGCGGCGGACTGGATCGCGAGCGTCTTCAGCCCCTGGATCGAGTAGTCCATCTGGCGAACCGCGTCGTTCGAATCCGTCGGGAAGAGCCCGTTCCCGGGTCGCGCACCCATCTCCTTGAGGGCGGCGGCGTCGAAGATCAGGTTGGGCGCGCCCTTGTCGGAGACCTCGGTGGTCGCGAAGACGACCTTGCCGTGACAGTTGTAGGCGGCCGTGCCGAGCGCGTTGTCGCCGGCGACGGGCCCGTACTCGCTGAACTGGATGTCCATCGCGATCGCCTTCGGATGGCCGGCGCAGATCCGGTCGATCACCTTGGCGTGCAGCTGGCGCGGATACGGCCACTGGACGTTCGGCAGGTCGCTGAACGTCTTCGCGTCGATCAGGACGAGCACGACGTCCTTCGGCGGTCCCTGGCTTCCCCGGAACGAGAAGCGCATGTCGATGCTCTGCCGCTCGAGGCTCTCGAAGAAGCCGAAGTGAAACGCGTACGCGAGCAGCGACAGGCCTGTAGCGGCGAGTGCGACGCCCAGGAACAGCTTCGTGCGCAGCCGCTGACGCCGCTTGTCCATGCGGGCAAGTGTGGCGATTCGCCTTGCCCTCGTCCACTTCGTGCCGTACCCTTTTGTGCGACCCGCGACGATAGGAGGTGCGATCACATGACAACTGAGCTCTTCGCATCCCTGCGCGGGTTCCCGACCGAATCCGCGCTCTGACGGTTTCGCGCGCGAACAGCGCGCCCTCACGAGAGCGAAAGGAGTCTCGCTTGTCCGAGACCGAAATGGTCCTGGGGCTTTCCCGGCTCGGCTGGGGAGCCGAACTGGAACAGGAATTCGAACAGCACACAGCCGCCGGGCTCGTCCCCGGCCGCGTTGCCGTGCAGCATCGCGGGGCATACGACGTCTACACCGACCACGGCGAGGTGCGTGCCGGCCTGCCCGGGCGGATGCTTCACGACGCCGGCGACACCGCCGACCTTCCGGCCGTCGGCGACTGGGTCGCGCTCGACGCGCCTGCCGGCGGCACTTCGACGATCCGCGCCGTCCTCGCTCGCCGGACGGCGTTCGTCCGCACCGCCGCGAGTGACCAGCACCGCATCAGCGAGCGGCAGGTGGTGGCGGCGAATGTCGACGTCGTCTTCCTCGTCAACTCGCTCGTGGACGACTACAACCTGCGCCGGATCGAGCGCTACCTCGTCCTGGCGTGGGAGAGCGGCGCAGAGCCCGTCGTCGTCCTGACGAAGTCGGATCTCCACGACGACGTCGACGGGGCGGTCGCCGAGGTGACGGCGGTCGCGATCGGCGTGCCGGTGCACGCCGTCTCGAACGTCACCGGAGAGGGTGTCGACGAGCTTCGTCCGTACTTCACCGGCAACCGCACGGTCGCTGCGCTCGGCTCCTCGGGCGTCGGCAAGTCGACGCTGATCAACAGCCTGTCGCGGAGCGACGTGGCCGCGACGGGCGAGGTGCGACAGGACGGCCGCGGCCGGCACACGACGACCCGGCGCGAGCTGCTCGTGGTGCCGGGCGGCGGCTTCTTCCTCGACACGCCCGGGATGCGGGAGATCCAGCTCTCCGAGGCTTCGAGCGGCGTCCAGGAGACGTTCGACGACGTCACCGTGCTGGCCGCGCAGTGCCGGTTCTCGGACTGCGCGCACGAGGCCGAGCCAGGCTGCGCCGTGCAGGAGGCGCTCCGCGACGGGCGCCTCGATCCCGATCGCTGGGCGAGCTACCGCAAGCTGCAGCGGGAGCTGGCCGCGCTCGAGCGCAAGCTCGACGCCCGGGCGAAATCGGAGGAGCGGAAGAAGTGGCGCCGCTTCTCGAAGGCGCAGCGAAAGGACGCCTGGTGATCGTCGGCGCCCGCTAGCGACGCGTCCGCCAGAGCGAGCCCGCCAGCAGCGCGACCACGGCGAGCGGCAAGAGCCACCAGGCGGGGACGTCGCGGTGCGCGAGGAGCCAGGTCAGCCCCAGCGCGACGACGACACCCGCTGCGATCGTCCAGTCGTCGCCGATGAGGAACGCGTACCAGAAGCGGCCGAAGGCCTCGAGATGCTTCACGTGTCCGCTCCGACGATCTCGGCCGCCAGGCTGCGCTCACGGCGGAGCACTCCGACGAGCAGGGCGGCGACCGCGAGGTAGAAGAGGAGAACGACCGGCAGGGCTTCGTCGCCGCCCGGCCAGGAGACCCCCGCGCCCTCTGCCCCCCAGAAGGTGCCGAAGGTCGTCAGCAGCAAGCCGACGGTGAACTTGAGCGTGTTCTCCGGCACCCGCGCGAGCGGCGCCCGGACGATCACGCCGGCGGCGACGACCGCTACGAGTGCGGCCGCCGCGGCGGCCGCAGCGATCGCGACCCCGCCGCTTCGTGCCGCTCCGAAGGTGAGCACGATGAACACGACTTCGAGGCCCTCGAGCAGCACTCCTTTGAACGAGATGGTGAACGAGTACCAGTCGAGGCCGGCCCGGCGATCCTCGCCCGCGTGCGCTGCCTCCTCCCGCTCCTGGGCGAAGATGGCGTCCTCGTCGTGGAGTGCCTTGTAGCCGCTTGCGCGCAGGATCGCCTTCCGCAGCCATTGCAACCCGAAGACGAGCAGCAGCGCGCCGACGACCAGTCGCAGGGCGTCGATCGGGACGCGTGTGATCGCGGGGCCGAGCGCGCCGACGATCGCCGCGAGCACGATGCCCGCCGCGCCGACGCCGATCAGCGTCGAGCGCCAGCCGCGGGTGACGCCGACCGCGAGCACGATCGTGAGCGCCTCGACCATCTCGACGGCGCTGGCCAGGAACGTGGCCAGGAAGAGAAAGACGATTCTCATGTGCCGTCTAGGTTGTCAGCTCGGCCACCCGGCTCCCGACGGCGGGCGCGAACTTGAAGCCGTGCCCGCTGCAGGCCGAGCAGACGACGACCGGCCCGTGCCGCTCGAAGACGAACCGCGTGTCCGCCGTGGTCGTGTAGAGGCAGGTCTCGGCGGACGCGGGCTCGGGATGGGCCAGCGCGAAGCTCCTCTGCGCCCAGGCGGCCGCCCGGGCGGCGATCTCCTCGTCGGGCGCGCCCGCATCGTCCGGGTCGACCGGCGGTCCCGAGTGGTGGACGCCGACCTTGAGCACCCCGGAGCCGGCGGTGAGCGCGTACGTCTCGCCGTCGCGGTAGTCGATCACGGACGGCACGGCGCGCTCCTCGGCGAGCCGGAAGTAGGCCACCGTCTCGCGGGTGACGACGACGGGAAGGTCGATGCCGGCGGCCGCGAGCAGCGGCTTCGCCCACGCCCCGGCGGCGACGACGGCGACGCTCGCGTCGATCGCGCCGTGCTCGGTCTCGACGCGGACCCCGTCGGTGCCGGGCACCAGCCCGGTGACGCGTGTCTCCTCGCGCACGTCGACGCCGGCCGCGAAGGCGCGGAGCGCGCGGTCGGCGAGTGCGACGCCGGCCTCGGGCTGGTACACCGCCGGCGAGGTCGCGGTCCTGAGGCCGAAGCGGCGCTCGACCTCCGCCGCGTCGAGGAGCTCGTACGCCGCGTTGCAGGCATCGAGCGTGGCAGTGAGCCGGGCCGGGTCGACAGGGAGGTCGACGAGTCCTGTGAGGTCGAGGACCTGGTCGCCGCACTCCGCCTCGAGCTCACGCCAGAGAACGAGGGCCTCCTGCGCGAGCCGCACCCACTCCGCCTCCACGTAGGCGAGCCGGAAGATTCTCGTGGCGCCGTGGCTCGAGCCGTGCGGGTGCCCGACGCGGAACTGCTCCAGCACGACGGGCTCGCGGCCCGCGCGGGCGAGCGCCCAGGCTGCGGCGAGTCCCATCACGCCGCCGCCGACGACAACCACGTCGGCTCGCTCCGCCATGTGCGGGAGGCTAGCCCAGCCGCAGCGCGAGCACCGCGCTCGACGGCGCGGCACCGGCGCCGCCGAGCACGACGATCCGTGATCCGATCCGCGTCGCGGCGGCGTCGGCGAGCGGGCCGGGGAGCGACCCGGCAGGCGCCACCGTTCCACTGGCCGGATCGATCCGGAGGATCGAGGCGAGCGGGCGGCCCTGTCCATCGCTGCCGCCGATCAGGTAGAGGAAGCGGCCGAGCGCGACGAGCGGTGCGTGAGCGACGGGCGAGGGCAGCGAGGCGACCTTCGTCACCGAGCCGCCGCGCGGATCGACCGCGTAGACGGCGCCGCTCGTCCCCGACGTTGTGACCCCGCCTGCGACATAGATGCGGCCGGAGAGCATCGCCACGCCCGCGTAGCGGAGCCCGTCCGGAAGCCGGGCGACGAGCGTCGGGGAGCTGCCCGGCCGGTAGCGCAGGATCGCCGTCGCGAAGCGCGAGCCGGTGTAGCCGCCGACGAGGTAGACGACGCGGCCGGTCGACACGGCTCCGAGGTCGGAGAGCGGCTCGCCGATCGTTCCCGCAGGCCGGGCGCGGCCGGTCGCCGGATCGATGCGCACGATCGCCGGCGACGACACCTGCTCGCCGCCGCCGAAGAGATAGACCGCGCGACCGACCGCGGCCGCGGCGGCGTCGTGTGTCGGCGTCGGCAGTCGGCCGATGCGGCGGAGCGAGCCCGGCTTCCCGGCCAGGATCGAGTCGGACGAGGTTCCGCCGACCAGTCCGCCGAGCGCGAGCAGCCGCCCGCCCGGGAGCGCGATGACTGCGACGCGTGACGCGGCCGTCGGCAGCGACCCGATCTGGCTCGCGACCAGGCGGCGCACCGGCACGGCACGGACGAACGGCGCCGGGAGCAGGTCGAGTCCGTCCGGCTTCGACAGGTAGCCGTCGGCCGGCGAGGCGACGCCGAAGTGCCCGTACTGCCACACGATCCGCTTCGTCCGCGGATCGATGACGACGACCCGGTGGTGCCAGTCGTCGGTGACGGCGATCATCCCGTTCGGCCAGCGGACGGCAAGCGAGGGCCGGTCGAGCGAGCCCGGCCCCGACGACGGCCCGTACGTCCACACGATCCGTCCTCGGGTCGTGATCTCGTCCACGCGGCCCGGTGTGTTGAAGCCGGCGACGAGGATGTCCCCGTTCGGCAGCAGCTGGGCGTCGGACGGGTACGTCGTGGGCGTACGCACCGAGAAGACAAGCCGTCCGGACGCGCTCAGCCGGTCGACCCAGCCGCCGATCTCGGTCACGAGCGTGCCGCCGTCGGCAAGCGGGGTCGCGCCGTTCGGCGAGTGGAACGAGCGCGGTGGGTCGTGGACGCAGCTCGCCGCCGAGCCGAACGAGCGCAGGATCCTGTGCGTCTCCGTGATGCGCAGGACGCGGCAGTTCTGGATGTCGGCGACCTGGATCACGCCGTCCGGGAGCCGGTACGCGTCGTCGGGGTTCGACAGCTCGCCGGGCGCGGAGCCGGCGACGCCCGCGCGTCCGTACGACCAGACGATCCGCTTCGTGCGCAGGTCGATCTGTGCCAGCGAGTCGTTGAACTCCTCGTTCGTGACCAGGCGCCGGTAGCCGGGCGTGAAGAAGGCGTCGTCCGGGTCGTGGAAGGATTGGCCGGGCCGGACGTCACCGGGCTGCGGGAAGCGCCAGACGATGCGCCCTGCAGGCGAGACGATCAGCAGCCGGTTGTTGTTCCGGTCGGCGATCAGCAGGTAGCCGGGGACCGGCCCGCGTGGCACGGGAGGGAGGCCGAGAGCGATCGCCGCCGGAAACGTCGCGGCGCGGGCGCGGTGCCGGTGGACGGCCGGAGCCGTCGTCGTCGTCGTCGTCGGCGTCGTCGTCGTGCGGACAGGCTTCGGCGCGGTTCGCAGCGCTGTCGAGGCGCCGCAGCCGGCGACGAGTGCAGCCGCTCCGGCGAGCGTGGCGACGGCGGCGAGCGGGCGCATCACCCGGCGAGTCTGCGCCGCGCAGATGAGACGCGGCTGAAAGGCTCAGTAACCCTGCGGGAACGGGTACGTCGCCGGGATCGGCCCGAGCGGCTTCAGCGACGCGAGCGTGCCGTAGGCGACGACGATCTCCTGGTGGCTGATCAGCAGGATCCTGCGCGGGTCTGTGCGGACGCGCTTCGCGTTCACCCAGACCTCCACGTGCTTGGCACCGTTCGTGCAGTAGCCGCCGAGGCACCGGGACGAGAAGCGCAGGCCCCAGACGTCGAAGAAGTTCCCCAGCGTGAACGTGCGAACCGTCGGCGACTCGACGTGGATGATCCCCGACCTGTCGTGCGTGTGCAGTTCGGTGATGAACCGCTGGGCGACGTTGATTCCGATCAGCGCCGGAACGGGGTAGAGCCTCCCGTTGACGACGACGTCGAGGTGCTCGTGGATGTGCACGCGGACGCCCTCGGCGGAGAGCGCGTGGAGACCGATCGCGTTCAGGCGCTGACGGAGATGGAGCCCGTTGTTCGCGGGCCACGGCGCCTTGCCGACCATCAGGCCGGGCAGCTTCGCCGGGCGAGACGAGACGCCCGCGCTCGCACCCGCGCCGGCCGCGAGCGCGGCGAGGGCCACGGCCACGAGGATGGCGCGCCGAAGAGGCATGGCGCCATAGTGCCCTGTCGCCCGGGCCCGTCGTCCGGGGAGCGATTTTACGCCGACCGGACGGAAGTGCTGGCTACCCTGGACAGGTGCGTTTCGTCCGGGCATCGGTGCTCCTGGCGGCCGTCACGGCGGCCCTCGCGATTCCACTCGTCGTGCTCGCGGGGGGCTCGGCGAAGCGGCAGCCGCCGCCGAGCTTCGCGTTCGGTCGCGCGGGCGGCAACATCATCCCGTTCCGGGTCACGATCGGCAAGGACGGCCACGTCTCCTCGAGCGGGCCGATCCAGGCGACCGCGGTCACGACGTCGACGCCGCTGCGCAACGGGCTCGCCAAGCTCGCCAAGGCGGAGGGCTTCTTCACGATGGCCACGACGCTGTCCTGCGGAGCCACGAACCCGGACGTGGCGAGCCGGTTCATCACGATCAGCGCCCTCGGGAAGACCAGGACCGTCTCCGCGCGCGGCACGTGCTACCCGGCGTTCGAGGAGCTGTACGCGGTGCTCGCGGCGTCGGCCGGCGTCACGCTCTAGACCGCGCGGGACCATAGCTCCGCCCGGAAACCTGGCTCAGGGGCAGCCGGCTTCGATCGCGGACGACAGCGGATCCGCGGGAACGGCCGCCGTGCCGCCGTCCCGGACCCCGAAGCGTGCCGTCCCCGGGTTGCCCGAGGTCACGACGCTGACCTGGACGTCCCAGCCTCTGGATGCGGCGGTGGCGGTCACCGTCGTGTAGGTCATGCTGCAGGAGGCCTTCTCCTTCTCGAGCAGGGCCTTGACGAGGGCTTCGGCGTCTGCGGCGCTGTGCGCGGAGGACGGTGTCCCGGAGCTCGGGGCAGACGTGATCGCGTGGCCGTACACCTGCAGCTCGCCGAAACCGCCGCAGGCCGGGTTCGTGTGGTGGATGAGCAGGAGGCGAACCGTGTCGCCGACGTGTCCGAGGCTGACCGTGACGCTGGTCGACGGATACGGCACGGTCTGCGTAGCGGTGAGGGTGCCGTCGTGCAGGACGTCGACCCTGATGCTCGTGAAGGTGAAGCCGCTCCGGATCGACGCGTTGCTGTTCTGCGAGTTCGAGTAGATCGTGATGTGGTCGACGACGATCGCGCCGTGCCCGGACGTCCACGTGTAGGTCGACGTATCGCCTTCCCTGGAGCCGACCGAGAACCAGGAGGTGCCGAGGTTGCCGTCGACCCCGGCAGAGGCCGGGTACTGGCCCGAGAACGTCGAGGACGCGTCGACCGTCCCTGACGAGGTGACGTCGGTCACGGCGCGGTGGTGGCGGCGGTGGAGGTGGGGGAGGCGCGGTCACGGTCGGCGTCGTGACCGTCGGTGTGGTCACGGTCGGCGTGGTCGTGGTCGTGGTCGAGACCGGCGGGGCGGGCGTCGAGCCGGGCAGCGGCGGAATGAGCTGCGGCGTCAGCGTCGTCTCTCCGGGAGTCGCGCCCGGCTTCTTGTAGACGGCTGTCGTGCCCGTGACGACGTCGATGGCCCCGAACTCCGGAGCCTTCTTCGCCTTCACCGGATCGACGGTCTTGCCGACCGAGAAGCCGGGCCAGCGCTTTCCGACGATCTTGGGGTTGCTCGCCAGCTTGCGCGGCGGCGTCAGCGGGTTGCCGCAGTAGCAGCGGGCGCGCGGGATGCCGTACTCGTCGATGAGCACGGCCGTGCCGTGCTGGAGGACCTCGTCGATGTCGTTCGCCTTGCCGTCGATGTAGCCGTGATTCGTGACGCGCGTGTCGAACTGGAGGACGACGTCGGTGAGGTTCGAGATGTAGCTCGCCACATCGCTCGGCGAGATGCCCTGGACCGCCGCCCAGGCCCCGAGCTTGTCGGTGTTCCGCTCGAGGAACGCGATCATCGCGCGCTTGTCGCAGACGGTGAGCAGCTGTGTCCCGCCGTAGAGCCCGGGCGCCGTGCCCGTGAAGGTGCGCGGCCTGCCGTTCGACGTGTTCTTGAGCCCGACCGAGAGCGGCAGCTTCAGGTTCGAGAGGGCGCCGATCGCCGGGTTCAGGTTCCTGAGCAGGGCCGTGTAGATCGGGGCGAGCTTCGCGACGAGGTCGGATTGCGAGATGTCGGTCGGCTGGGTCTGGCCGATCAGCTGGGCGGGGATTCTCGCGCGCAGGTCGGTCGGGATCTGGAGGCTCGAGACCGGCGTTCCGAGCCTGGGGACGACCGACGGGGTGAACGGGTTGCGCCCGAGGGCCGAGATCGGGTCGAGCGTGAGCGTCTTGGCATCGGCCGTCTTCGAGCCGGTGACGACGATGGCGAGCACGGCGGCGACGACGCCGACCACGACGAGCGCGATCGGGCCTCCGATCGCGAGCGCGCGCTTGCGCTTGCGGCTGCCGGCGCCGTCCGCGGAGGCAGGTGCCGGCGGGGGCGTGGGCGGAGGCGGGGGAGGAGGAGGAGGCGCGGCGGCGGCACCGGTCCCGGCCTCCGCAGCGGCGGCTCCTCCAGCGGCGACGGCTCCCGCGGCGACGGCTCCGGCAGCGACGGCAGGAGCAGCGGGCTCGGCGGCGGCAGCGGCCGCGGCCTGCTCTTCGGCCGCCTTCGCCGCGGCGATCTCGGCCGGGCCCATCGTGCGCATCACGTCCGGGTCGACGCCCGGAAGCGGAGCCGGCA
Organism: uncultured Actinomycetes bacterium; assembly: GCA_963765295.1. Taxonomy (GTDB): domain Bacteria; phylum Actinomycetota; class Thermoleophilia; order Gaiellales; family Gaiellaceae; genus PALSA-612. The sequence goes on along the minus strand of CAVXVO010000004.1, from coordinate 185,780 downwards.
CGGGGGCGTCGGCCTTCGCGGCCGCGGTGAGCGCGTCGCTCCAGGCCTCCGCGCTCGACCAGCGCCGGTCGGGGTCGGACGAGAGCGCCCGGTGCAGCGTCTCGTCGAGCGCCGGCGGGACGTCGTCGCGGAGCGAGGTGATCCGCGCCGGCGGCTCCGCCACCTGCGCCGCGAACAGCCGTCCCGGCGAGTCGTACGGATACGGCACGCGGCCGGCGAGCAGCTCGTAGAGCACGACGCCGGCCGAGTAGATGTCGCTCCGCTCGTCGGCGCGTCCCTCCGTCTGTTCGGGCGCCATGTAGTAGGGCGTGCCGGTTGCGATCGTCGTCCCGCGTGAGCGCGCGACCGACTTGGCCATGCCGAAGTCGGTCAGGATCAGCTTCTCGTCCCGGGTGTCTCCGTGATGGACGGGGACCGACTGGAACATGATGTTCGCGGGCTTCAGGTCACGGTGGACGACTCCGAGCGCGTGCGCGACCTTGAGGCCGTCGGCGATCCAGAGGCTGATCGCGATCGCCTCGTCGATCGTGTAGCGCCCGCCGTTCTGGATGCGGCCGCGCATGCGGTCGTGGAGCGTCCCGCGATCGGCGAAGTCCATGACGAAATAGGGGCGGCCGTCGGGGAGCTGGTCGACGTTGTGGATGCGGACGATGTGGTCGGAGTCGGCGCGCCAGAGGATCCGCGCCTCTTCGAGGAAGCGCTGCCGGACCTCGTCGTCGTGGGCCCAGTTCTCGGCGAGCACCTTGATGGCGACGGGCGCGGCGAGCGTCTCGTCCTCGGCGAGCCACACGGTCGCGAACGCGCCCGAGCCCACGACGCGCTCGGCGCGGTAACGCCCGATGTACTTCGGCTCGCCGCCAGCCAAGCGGCGATTGTCCTTCATCGTTGCGGGCGATGCAACCGTCGGCGTAGGATCGGCGCCTGCAGGCGCTACGCATCGTCACCTCTGCGGGTCAGGTCACGGCCGAGCCAGGCGAGACGGTCACGGTCGGGCGCGGCTCGGGTGCGTCGCTGCGCATCGACGACCCGCTCGTCTCGCGCGAGCACGTGCGGCTTCGCGCGGCCGAAGGCGGATGGGTGGTCGAGGACGTCGGCTCGAGCAACGGCACGTTCGTCGACGGCGAGCGCCTCGAGCAGTTCCGTGTGGAGGCGGAGACGACCGTTCGCCTCGGCGATCCCGAGCACGGGCCATGGCTGCGCCTGGCGCTCGTCGACGTGCCGGCCGCCGAGCCGGTGCCCGGCACGGTGCCCGGCACCGACGAGCCGCCCGGCACCGTCGTGGCGGACGGTGGAGCGTCGGCAGTCGCCCGCGGCGGTCCGCGGCCCGGCGAGCGGACCGTCCTCCACAAGCTCCAGGCCGGCGTCGTCACGATCGGCCGCAGCCCGTCGAGCGACATCGTCCTCGACGATCCCCTCGTCTCCCGTCACCACGCCGAGCTGCGCGAGCTCCCCGGCGGCCGGCGGCAGCTCGTCGACCGCGGGAGCCACAACGGCACGTTCGTCAACGGGCGCCGGGTCGACGAGGCGGTGCTCGACCCGCTCGACATGGTCGGCATCGGCGGCTCGGAGTTCCGCGTCAGCGGCGACACGCTCGAGCAGATCGAGGCGAAGCCGGAGGTCGGGCTGGCGGCGGTCGGGATCAGCGTCTCGACCCGTGCGGGCGCCGTGCTCACCGACGACGTCGGCTTCGCGCTCGAGGAGGGCTCGCTGCTCGCCGTCGTCGGGCCGTCCGGCGCCGGGAAGTCGACTCTCCTCGGCGCCCTGACCGGCCTCAGGCGTGCACCGCGCGGCAGCGTCTACTTCGGCGGCCGAGACCTCTACGCCGACTACGACGAGCTCCGGCAGCGGATCGGCTTCGTCCCGCAGGACGACGTCGTCCATCCCGAGCTGACCGTCGAGCAGTCGCTCAACTACGCGGCCGAGCTCCGCTTCGCACCGGACGTGACCGCAGCCGAGCGGCACGCCCGCGTCCAGGACGTGCTGGTCGAGCTCGAGCTCGCCGAGCGCCGGAACCTGCCGGTCGCGAAGCTCTCCGGCGGCCAGCGCAAGCGCGTCAGCGTCGCGATCGAGCTGCTGAGCAAGCCCTCGCTCCTGTTCCTCGACGAGCCGACCTCGGGTCTCGACCCGGGCCTCGAGCGAAGCCTGATGGAGCTCCTGCGCACGCTCGCCGACGGCGGCCGCACGGTCGTCGTCGTCACGCACTCGACCGAGAGCCTGAACCTCTGCGATCGGGTGCTCTTCCTCGCGCCCGGCGGCCGCACCGCGTACTACGGGCCGCCGCAGCTCGCGCTCGCGTACTTCGGCCTCGAGTCCTACCAGGAGGTCTTCCGCGCCCTGAGCACCGACACGCCGGAGGAGTGGAAAGCGCGCTTCCTCGCATCCGAGCCGGCGAAGCGCTACCTGATCGAGCCTCTCGCAGGCTACGTCGCCGGGACCAGGCCGGAGGCGGCGGTCGAGCCGCTCCGCCGGCAGACCTGGATCCGCCAGTACTGGATGCTGACGCGCCGCTACGCGCGGGTACTGGCCGGCGACCGCGTCAACCTGATCGCGCTGCTCGCGGCCGCCCCGCTCCTCGGGCTGCTCCAGCTCTGGCGGCTGCCGTCCGACCAGTTCAAGGCGCTGCCCGCCACCCAGTTCCGGCTCGTCCCGCAGGCGTCGCTGATCCTGCTCGTGCTCGCGATCGGCATGACGATGATGGGCCTGACCGCCTCGCTGCGCGAGGTCGTGAAGGAGCTCCCGGTGTACAAGCGCGAGCGCGCCGTCGGGCTGAGCACGTCGGCCTACATGCTGTCGAAGGTCAGCGTGCTCGGGGTGATCGTCCTCTACCAGGCGTTCGCCTACATGGCCGTGTCGACCGCGAACCAACACGGGCCCAACGACGCCGTCTGGCTCGGCTGGCCGCTCGGGGAATTGATCATCGCGGGCGCCATGGTCGGGCTCGCGGCGGTTTCGCTCGGGCTCCTCTGCTCGTCCGTCGTCAACTCCGTCGCCGCCGCGATCGCGCTGCTGCCGCTCCTGCTGATCTTCCAGCTCCTGATCATGCAGGGCGGGTTCTTCAGCAACGACAAGCCCGTGCTGTACCAGCTGAGCTTCGCATCGAGCGCCGGCTGGGGCTTCGCGGACATGGCGTCGACGATCAGGCTGAACGACCAGCAGCAGGTCTGGAGCGTCGCCAAGCAGGTCTCGACGATCGACGCGCAGAACCCGCAGAAGCTCTTCGACGTGCTCGCGCACCCGAGCCGCGGCAACCCGCGCTGGAATCACCAGACGGGTGCGTGGTTCCGGGCTCTCCTCGCGCTCGTCGTGCTGACCATCGCCGCGCTCGCGATCGCGATCGCCGTCCTGCGGCGCTTCGACCCGGTCTGACGCGGATCGCGGCGCACCCTTAGCCCGCCCGGCGGAGGACGACCAGCGAGCGGGCGTCGACCGTGATCGGCTCCCGGGCGGCGACGACGGTGCCTGACTCCGGGCCGTCCGCGGACGCCGTCGACAGGTCGAGCGTCCAGCGCAGGCCGAACCGCCGCGTCGGCAGGTGGAACGCGATCGGCTCGTGGTGGCCGTTGAAGAGGAGGAGGAACGAGCTGTCACGGACGTCCTCGCCTCGCGGTGAGTGGATCGGGATCTCGTCGCCGTTCAGGAACACGCCGATCGCCTTCGCCTCGCCGCGGCCCCAGTCGCGCTGCGTCATCTTCCGGCCGTCCGGGCGGAACCACCAGATGTCCGGCAGCCCCGAGTCTCCGGCGGCGCCGCCCGTGAAGAAGGCACGGCGCCGGAACGCCGGGTGCGCGTCGCGGAACGCGATCAGCGATCGCGTGAACTCGAGCAGCCGCTGCTGCGACTCGTCCAGCTCCCAGTCGAACCAGGACAGCTCGTTGTCCTGGCACCAGGCGTTGTTGTTGCCGTGCTGGGTGCGGCCGAGCTCGTCGCCGCCGAGCAGCATCGGGACGCCCTGCGAGAGGAGGAGCGTCGCCAGGAAGTTGCGGCGCTGCCGCTCGCGCAGAGCGACGATCTCGGGGTCGTCGGTCGGGCCCTCCGCGCCGCAGTTCCACGAGCGGTTGTCGTCCGTGCCGTCCTCGTTGCCCTCGCCGTTCGCCTCGTTGTGCTTGTCGTTGTAGGAGACGAGGTCGGCGAGCGTGAAGCCGTCGTGGGCCGTGACGAAGTTGATCGACGCGAACGGCCGCCGGCCGTCCGAGGCGTAGAGGTCGCTCGAGCCGGAGAAGCGCTGTGCGAAGTCGGCGACGCCTCCTTCTCCACGCCAGAAGTCCCGCACCGTGTCGCGGTAGATGCCGTTCCACTCGCTCCACAGGATCGGGAAGTTGCCGACCTGGTAGCCGCCCGGGCCGACGTCCCAAGGCTCGGCGATCAGCTTCACCTGGGACAGGATCGGGTCCTGGTGGATGATGTCGAAGAAGGCGGAGAGCCGGTCGACGTCGTAGAGCTCGCGCGCGAGCGCCGAAGCGAGGTCGAAGCGGAAGCCGTCGACGTGGCACTCGACCACGAAGTAGCGCAGCGAGTCCATGATCAGCCGCAGCACGTTCGGATGCACCGGGTTGAGCGAGTTGCCGGTGCCCGTGAAGTCCATGTAGTGGCGCCGGTCGTCGGGCATCAGCCGGTAGTAGGAGGCGTTGTCGATGCCCTTGAAGGCCAGCATCGGCCCCAGGTGGTTGCCCTCGGCCGTGTGGTTGTAGACGACGTCGAGGATCACCTCGATGCCGGCGCGGTGCAGGGCCTTGACCATGCCCTTGAACTCGCGCAGCTGCTCGCCGCGGTCGCCGGTCGCGGCATAGGCGCCGTGCGGAGCCAGGAACCCGATCGAGGAGTAGCCCCAGTAGTTCGACAGGTCGCGGTCGACGAGGAAGCTCTCGGGGACGATCTGGTGGATCGGCAAGAGCTCGACAGCCGTCACGCCGAGCGACTGCAGGTGCGCGAGCGCCCCCTCGGAGGCGAGGCCGGCATAGGTGCCGCGCAGGTCCTCGCGCACGTCCGGATGGCGCATCGTGAAGCCCTTGACGTGCACCTCGTAGATGACCGTGTCCGGCCAGGGCGTCTCCGAGGTGCCGGTCGCCCTCCCAGTCGAACGCGGGGTCGATCACGACGGCCTTCGGCATCGCGATCGCGTCGTCCTGGTCGTCCGGCTCCAGGTCGGCCGCGTCGGATCCCGGGACGTAGGGAAGGACGTTGGCGGCGCGCCAGTCGACGGAGCCCGTGATCGCGTTCGCGTACGGGTCGAGCAGGAGCTTGTGCGGGTTGAAGCGGTGGCCCTCGGATGGGGCGTAGCGGCCGTGGACGCGGTAGCCGTAGCGCTGCCCGGGGCCGACGCCGGGCACGTAGCAATGCCAGGTGAAGGCGGTGCTCTCGGCGACCGGGATGCGCGTCTCGTTCCCGTCGTCGTCGAACAGGCAGAGCTCGACGTGCTCGGCGTTCTCGGAGAAGAGCGAGAAGTTCGTCCCGTAGCCGTCCCAGGCCGCGCCGAGCGGGTACGGCTTGCCGGGCCAGCTCTCCATCGGGGCACCGTACCCAGTCGGTCGAACGTCGCACCCCGCGTCCGACTTTCGGCCGAGGCGCGGCGCGGGTCGCGGTCGTAAGCTCAGGAGGCGATGGACACTGCCTTGCGCGCGATGAGCGACGCCGTGCTCGCGATCGCGGCCGAGCGTCGTGTCGATCCGGTGCTCCAGAAGCTGGTCGACGCCGCACGCGACCTCGTGCGAGCCCGTTACGCGGCGATCGGGATCCCGGACGGCGAGGGTGCCTTCGAGACCTTTCTCACGTCCGGCATGAGCGACGCGCAGTACGAGGCGCTGGGCGAGCTGCCGCGCACGCACGGGATGCTCGGCGCGATGCTGCTGACGCCGGAGCCGTACCGCGCGTCGAACATCCAGGACGACGCGCGCTTCGAGGGCTGGCCCTCCGCGCACCCGAACATGCGCTCCTTCCTCGGCGTCCCGATCGTCGCCCGAGGCGAGGTGATCGGCGCGTTCTACCTGACGGAGAAGCTCGGCCAGCGCGCCGCCCAGTTCACGGACGAGGACGAGGAGCTGATCCGCACGCTCGCCGCGCACGCCGCGATCGCGATCGAGAACGCCCGCCTCCACGAGCGGAGCCGCGAGCTCTCCACGATCGAGGAGCGCAAGCGGCTCGCCCGCGAGCTCCACGACTCGGTCACGCAGACGCTGTTCTCGATCGGCCTGACCGCCGAGGCCGCGGCGGGGCTGGTCGAGTCCGATCCGGCCAGGGCGCGCGCCCAGCTCGGTCACCTGCAGGAGCTGACGCGGGAGGCGATGACGGAGATGCGCTCGCTGATCTTCGAGCTGCGCCCGGCCGAGCTCGAGACCGAGGGGCTCGCGGCCGCCCTGCGGAAGCACATCGAGGTGCTGCGGCGGCTGTACGAGCAGGAGATCGAGCTCCGGGTCGACGGCGACCGGCGCCTGCCGCCCGACGTCGAGAAGGGTCTGCTCCGGATCGCCCAGGAGGCGCTCGGGAACGCGCTCCGCCACTCGGGCGCGCGGCACGTCGGGATCGAGCTCGAAGCCCGCGACTCGCGCGTCCTGCTTCGCATCGAGGACGACGGGGCGGGCTTCGACCCCGTCGAAGCGGCGACACGCTCGCGACGGCTCGGACTGACCTCGATGCGCGAGCGGGCGGAGGCGCTCGGGGGCACACTGGCGATCGAGTCCACCCCGGGCAAGGGCTCGACGATCTCGGTGGAGGTGAGCGGTGGCGGGCACCATTCGCGTCCTGATCGCTGACGACCACGAGGTCGTTCGCAGCGGCCTGCGGCTCTTCCTCGACCTCCAGGACGGGCTCGAGGTGGTGGGCGAGGCGGAGGACGGCGCCGCGGCGGCACGGCTCGCCGAGAGCAGCCGGCCGGACGTGGTCGTCATGGACATGTCGATGCCGAACGTGGACGGGATCGAGGCGACGCGCCTCGTCCGCCAGGTCTGTCCGGGCACGAAGGTGCTCTTCCTGTCGAGCTTCGTCGACGAGCGCGTGATCCCGGCACTCCGGGCCGGGGCGGACGGCTATCTGACCAAGGACTCCGGCGCCGAGGAGCTGGCCGAGGCGATCCGGGCCGTGCACCGCGGCGAGCCAGTCTTCGCCCAGGAGGCGGTGCGGCGCGTCACCCGCGAGCTCGTCCGGACGAGCTCACGCCCGACCGGAACCGTCACCGTCGTCTTCACCGACATCGAGGGCTCCACGGAGATGCTCGAGCGGCTTGGCGACGAGCCGGCCCGTGCGCTCTTCCGGGAGCACGACACCCTCGTGCGCGGCATCGTCGAGACGCATTCCGGGATCGAGGTCGAGAAGGAGGGCGACTCGTTCATGCTCGCCTTCGCCGGCGCGCGGCCCGCGGTCGAATGCGCGTGCGAGATCCAGCGTGCACTCGCCGACCACGCGCTCTCCGTGCGCGTGGGACTGAACACGGGCGACGTCGTCGACGAGGACGACCGCTACTTCGGGCGCACGGTCTACCTGGCGGCGCGCGTCTCGGGCCAGGCTCGCGGCGGGGAGATCCTCGTCTCCGACGTGACGCGGACGCTCGTCGGCGACCTGAAGAGCTACGTGTTCGTGGACCGCGGCGAGCACGATCTCCGCGGGCTCACGGGGCGGCACCGGCTGTGGGAGGTCGAGTGGCGGACGTGATCTCCGTCCTGATCGCGGACGACCATCCCTTCGTCCGCCACGGGCTGCGCGCCTACCTGGAGACGCTCGACGACATGGAGGTGGCTGGCGAGGCCGGAAACGGGGTCGAGGCGGTCGAGCTCGTCGAGCGGCTGCTTCCCGACGTCGTGCTGATGGATCTGGTCATGCCCGAGCTGGACGGCATCGGCGCCATCCGCCGGATCCGGGAGATCGCCCCGTCGACGAAGGTGATCGCGCTGACGAGCTTCGACGACGACGAGAAGGTGTTCCCGGCCATCAAGGCAGGCGCCGCGGGCTACCTGCTCAAGGACGTGCGGCCCGCCGACCTGGCCGAGGCCGTGCGCAAGGCGAGCCGCGGCGAGGCGCTATTGGCGCCGTCGGTTGCGGCGCGGCTGATGCAGGAGGTCTCGGGCGAGCGGGCCGCTCCCGCGGGTCTGACCGAGCGGGAGCTCGAGGTGCTGCGCCTGATCGCGCGTGGGATGTCGAACAAGCAGATCGCGCGCGAGCTCGTCGTCTCCGAGAAGACGGTCAAGACCCACGTTTCGAACATCCTGGCCAAACTGCACCTGGCCGACCGTACGCAGGCCGCGCTCTACGCGGTGCGCCAGGGCCTGGCGGAGTAGGCCGAAAGGCCGAGGCGAAGTTCGGCCTCGCGGCCGATGCGCTCCGGGGCATGGGCACCTAAGCTCGCGGCATGGCTACCGCGACCTCCACCCTCCAGCGCGCCGCCGCACTCGACGACGTCCGCCGCCTCGGCTCGCTCGTCGCGCACGTGAACGGGCACACGCTCGCCCTCTTCGCCGACGGGCACGGCGTCCGCGCCGTCGACAACCGCTGCCCGCACATGGGCTTCCCGCTCCACCGCGGGACGCTGCACGACGGAATCCTCACCTGCCACTGGCACCACGCCCGCTTCGACGTCGCGACCGGCGGCACCTTCGACCAGTGGGCCGACGAGCTGCGCGTGTTCCCGGTCGAATTGCGAGACGGTGAGGTCTGGGTCGACCTCGCCCCGCTCGGCGACCCGCTCGCGCTGCGGCAGGCCCGGCTCGCCGACGGGCTGGAGCGGAACATCCCGCTCGTGATCGCGAAGTCCGTGATCGGGCTCGTCGAGGGCGGCGCCGACCCGGGCGACCCGTTCCGGCTCGGGCTCGAGTTCGGCTCCCGCTACCGCGCCCCCGGCTTCGGCCAGGGCCTGACGATGCACGGCTGCTTCGCCAACATGCTCCCCGTCCTCGACCCGGACGACCGGGCGCACGCGCTCCACCAGGGCCTGTCCGCGGTCGCGCTCGACTGCGCCGGCATGGCGCCGCGCTTCGCCGTCCGCCCGCTGCCCGGAAGCGAGACCGACGTCGAGGTGCTCACGCGCTGGTTCCGCCAGTTCGTCGAGGTGCGCGACTCCGACGGCGCCGAGCGCTGCATCGTCTCCGCCGTGCGCGCCGGCGCGGACGACCGGCAGCTCGCGCGCATGCTGTTCGCCGCTGCGACCGACCACCGCTACATCCGCACCGGCCACGTCCTCGACTTCACCAACAAGGCGCTCGAGTCACTCGACGCCGTGGGTTGGGACCGCGACCTCGCCGAGCGCGTGCTCGCCAGCCTGGCCACCGAGTACGCCGTCGCCGACCGCATGGAGGAGTCGAACGCCTGGCGCCACCCGGTCGACGTCGTCGCGATCGTCGAAGATGCGTTCGACCGGCTGCCGGCCGACCTTTCGGGCCATGTCGCGAGGGACAGTCCCCCGGGACCTGTCCCGACGAGACGGTGCTGCTCGGAGACGAGCCCGCAGGCGATCGCAGACGCGCTCGTGGAGGCGTTTCGGGTCGGAACACCGGCCGAGGAGGTCGCGGCCACGGTGGTCAGAGCGGCAGCCGTCCGGATCGCCCGCTTCCACACGTCGAACGAGTTCGGCGACTGGGACACGGCCCTGCACACCTTCACGTTCGCCAACGCCGTGCACCAGGGGCTCCGCCGAGCGCCCGTCGCGCGAGCTCGTCCGCGGCATCTTCGACGCCGCGATGAGCATCTACCTCGACCGCTTCCTCAACGTGCCCGCCGCCCGGCTCCCCGAGCCCGACGGCGCCGGCGACGACCCGACGTGCTGCTCGCGTCCCTCCCGGGGCTGCTCGACCGCCAGCAGCAGGTGAACGAGGCGGGCGGGCTCGTCGCCGGCTACCTCGCCGCGGGCGGCGACCCGGGCCGGCTGCCAGGCGTCGCTCGGCGCCGCGCTCCTCCGCGAGGACCGCGACTTCCACACGATCCAGTGCGTCGAGGCGGCCTTCCGGCAGTTCGCGCTCACGGGCGACGGGATCTTCCTGATCGCCGCCGCCCGCTACCTCGCCGCCCACGCGCCGACCGTCCGCGCGCAGAACCAGACGTTCCACATCGCCCGGCGTCTCCACCGTGGCGAGAAGCTGTACGAGGACGAGAACTAGCGCGCGCCGAGACCGGCTAGCGTGCGCGGCGTGAGCGACTTTCGCGACGACGCCAAGCTGGACCCCTCCCAGGTCGAGGACATGCGCGGCAGCACCGGCCGCTCGATCGGCGGCCTCGCTGCGGGCTCGGGGTCATCCTCGCGCTCGTGCTGTCGCTCGTGTTCGGCACGAACGTGCTCGGCGGGGGCGGCGGTCTCGGCGGCGGGCTCTCCAACCTCGACGACCTGACGGCCGGTCGCGCGCCGAACGCGGCCGCGGGGCAGATCGCCGCCTGCCGGACCGGTGCCGATGCGAACGCGCGCGAGGACTGCCGCATCGTCGGCTATGTCAACAGCATCCAGAAGTACTGGAAGGGCGAGCTCGCCGGCACTCCACGCTGGCGAAGACGCGCTTCTTCACGGGCGAGATCGACACGGGCTGCGGAACGGCGACGAGCGACGTCGGGCCCTTCTACTGCCCGGCCGACAGGTACGTGTACATCGACCTCGGCTTCTTCGACGAGTTGCGCTCGCGGTTCGGCGCGACGGGCGGGCCGACCGCGCAGGCTTACGTGCTCGCGCACGAATACGGCCATCACGTCCAGGACCTGCTCGGAGTTCTCGACAAGCTCGACCATTCGCAGACGGGGCCGACGAGCGACACGGTGCGCTCCGAGCTCCAGGCCGACTGCTTCGCCGGCGTCTGGGCCCGGCACGCGGCCGAGACCGGCTACCTGAACCCGCTCTCGCAAGCCGACATCGCCGACGCGCTCGATGCGGCTGCCGCCGTCGGGGACGACCGCATCCAGCAGGAGCTCCAGGGGCACGTGAACCGCGAGTCGTGGACCCACGGCTCGTCGGCGCAGCGCCAGAAGTGGTTCACGACCGGCTACCGCACGGGCAAGCCGGACGCCTGCGACACCTTCTCCGGCTCGATCTAGGAGCCGGGCCTCAGCGTTCGAGCAGGCGCTGGAGACCGGCGACCGGGATCGAGATCCAGTCCGGCCGGTTGTCGAGCTCGTAGCGGAGCTCGTAGACCGTCCGCTCGAGCTCGAAGATCGACAGCAGCCGGGCCGTCGCCTCCTCGCCCGGAGGCAGGAGCGACGTGGTCGATCGTCTCCATGTACCCGCCCAGAAACTCCTCGCGGGCACGCCTCTCCCAGTCCTCCGGCACCGCCACGCCGCGCAGGATCGACCCCGCAGACGCCGCGTAGGCGAACGAGCGGAGCATGCCGGCGACGTCGCGAAGCGGCGAGCGCTTGCGCCGGCGCTCCGCGAGCGGCCGCGCGGGCTCGCCCTCGAAGTCGATCACGAGCCAGTCGCCCGACGCCGAGAGGACCTGGCCGAGGTGGTAGTCGCCGTGGTGTCGAATGACCTTGCCGATCCCGCCGAGCTGCGCGAGGCCACGCAGGCGCTCACGAACGTCCTCGCCACGGCCGAGAATCGGCGCCAGCGCCTCCTTCTCGGCCGGGAGCTCCGCGAAGACCGTCTCGATCTCGTCGTCGATCGTCGCCGTCAGCAGCCCGAGCGACTCGCCGCTCGGCTCCTCGGGGCAGAACGCGGGGTCGGACGGCTCGGATCCGAGCGTCGTGTGCAGCGCACCGGTGACCTCGCCGAGCCGCCTCAGCCGCCCCAGGAAGCCGTCCGGCGCCCGCTCGAGCTCGCGTTGCGCGAGCTCCCAGCCGTCGATCGCGGCGGGAACGAAGGCCTGCAGGATCCCGAGCGTCGCCTCGAGCGGGCGGCCGATGTACGCGTACCAGCCGCCGAGTGCCGGGAAGTTCGCGAACCCGTGCTCCGTCAGGAATCGCAGCAGCTCGAGCTCCGGGTTCAGCCCCGGCTCCAGCCGGCGGAAGACCTTCAGGATCAGCTCGTCGCCGAAGACGACCGAGGTATTCGACTGCTCGGTCTTGATCCGCCGCGCGACCTGCAGCTCACGGCCGAGCGCGGCGAAGCCGGGCACCGCGTTGAACTCGATCGCCCCGTCGCTGCCGCTCGCTCTGGCGCCGCTGCGAATCAGGTGCACGATCTCGCGCGCGGACGAGTCGTCGTCGAGCGCGTCACGCAGCCTGTCGTCCTGTCCGAGCAGGAGCTGGTAGAGGTCGTGCGTCCCCTCGGGGTAGCGCATTTCGGCGAGGACGACGTGGAGCTGCGGGTCGAGCTCGCGCAATGGAACGACGTCGACGATGCCCGCGCCGACGAGCTCGCGCGTCTTGGCTCCGAACCAGCGCCGGTCGCGGATGTGCTCGACGAGCGCCGCCTCGTCCAGGTGCAGCGGCGCCGTCACTCGGGACCCACCAGCCTGAACCAGTAGAAGCCGCGTGGTGCGAGCGTGAGCAGGTACGGCAGCGAGCCGATCTGCGGGAACCGTGTCCGGCCGAGCATCTCCTCGGGGACGAGCCCCTCGAAGCGGCCCAGGTCGAGCTGGACGGGCTGCGCCGACCGTGCCAGGTTGTGCACGCAGAGCACGACGTCCTCCTCGTAGCGGCGGACGTGGGCGAAGATGTGCGGGTTGTCGGTCGGCTGCGCCTCGTACGAGCCGAGCCCGAACACGGGGTGCTCCTTCCGCAGCGCGATGAACCGCCGCAGCCAGCGCAGGAGCGAGGTCGGCGTTCGCAGCTGCGCCTCGACATTGATGGCCTGGTAGCCGTAGACGGGATCCATCAGCGGCGGCAGGTAGAGCGCCGCGAAGTCCGCGCGCGAAAAGCCGCCGTTGCGGTCGCTCGTCCACTGCATCGGCGTGCGCACGCCGTCGCGGTCGCCGAGGTACGTGTTGTCGCCCATGCCGATCTCGTCGCCGTAGTAGAGGACGGGCGAGCCGGGCAACGAGAACAGGATCGCGTGCATCAGCTCGTACTCGTCGCGGCCGCCGTCGAGGAGCGGCGCGAGCCGGCGGCGGATGCCGAGGTTGAGCCGCATGCGCGGGTCCTTCGCGTACTCCTCGTACATGTAGTCGCGCTCCTCGTCCGTGACCATCTCCAGCGTCAGCTCGTCGTGGTTCCGGAGGAAGAGTCCCCACTGGGCACCGTCGGGAATCGCGGGCGTACGCTCGAGGATCTCGTAGAGCGGCGCCGCCTCCTCGCGGCGGACGGCCATGAACATCCGCGGCATGACCGGGAAGTGGAAGGCCATGTGGCACTCGTCGCCGTCTCCGAAGTACTCGACGACGTCCTCGGGCCACTGGTTCGCCTCCGCCAGCAGCACGCGGTCCGGGTAGCCGGCGTCGACCTCCGAGCGCAGCTTCCGCAGGTATTCGTGCGTCTCGGGGAGGTTCTCGCAGCTCGTCCCCTCGCGCTCGTAGAGGTAGGGCACGGCGTCGAGCCGGAAGCCGTCGATCCCGAGGTCGAACCAGAAGCGCAGCACCCCGAGCATCGCCTGTTGTACCTCGGGGTTGTCGTAGTTCAGGTCGGGCTGGTGCGAGAAGAACCGGTGCCAGTAGTAGGCGCCCGCGATCGGGTCCCACGTCCAGTTCGACATCTCGGTGTCGAGGAAGATGATCCGCGCCTCCGTGTACCGGTCGTCCGTGTCCGACCAGACGTACCAGTCGCGCTTCGGCCCGCCCTCGCGCGCGTCCTGGAACCACGGGTGGTCGGATGAGGTGTGGTTGACGACGAGGTCGGCGATGACGCGCATGCCGCGCTGATGCGCCGCCTCGACGAGCGAACTGAAGTCGTCGACCGTCCCGTAGTCGGGATGGACGCTGAAGAAGTCCGAGATGTCGTAGCCGCCGTCGCGCAGCGGCGAGGGGTACAGCGGCAGGAGCCAGATGCAGTCGACGCCGAGCCATTGCAGGTAGTCGAGCTTCTCCGTCAGCCCGCGCAGGTCACCCGACCCGTCGTCGTTGCCGTCGAAGAACCCGCGCAGGTGCACCTCGTAGAAGACGGCCCGCTTGAACCACAGCGGGTCGCTCTCGAACCACTGTCCGCCCTCGCTCATCGGGGCCGGTCGAGTGGGGTAGTGGAGTGCATCGAACGATTCTTACTTGCGCGCCGTCGCCTCCACCGCGGGCGGCGGCTGGGAGGCGACGAAGGGAGGAGTTACGACAACGGTTTCCGGGGAAGGGAAACCGTTCGCCTCGTCTCTTCCCCGTTTCGGGGCTTTCTAACGCAACGGTCCGTCCGGTCCGGCGCCTAGCGTGCGCAGCGGCCCGCGTCGAGAGGAGGATCCGTGGACGACACGTTCGACCTGGCGATCAAGGAGCACCTCGAGCTCCAGCGTCGCAACCGCTTGCTGGAAGCCGAGATGCCGCTCCAGCACTACAAGGAGCCGGGATCCGCGCCGGCGGCCTCGGCTCCGATCTCGGTTTCGGCCTCGGCCGTGCTGGAGGAGACGCAGGAGTGGGCGCTGCCGGAGGACCCGACGGTTCTCGGGCACGAGCCGCTGTTTCCCGCTGCCGAGGAGCTCTGGTCGGGAACGCCGGCGTTCGACTGGGGGGACTGACCCGCGACGCGCTCGGCCCGGCGCCTTCCCCGACTCCCGGGTAAGAGAGACAGCCGGACGCCGCGATACTTGAGCGGTGGAAGTCCGGAACAGTCGTCTGCTGCTCTCTCCGAGCGATCTCACCGGCTACCTCGCCTGTGAGCACCTGACCACCCTCTCGCTGGCGGCCGCCCGGGGGGAGATCGACAAGCCCGAGAACCCGAGCGAGCAGACGCGGCTCGTCTTCGCCAAGGGGCTCGCGCACGAGCGCGCCTACCTCGAGCGGCTGCGCGCCGAGGGGCTCGACGTTCGTGAGATCGAGCTCGTCGACGGAGACTTCTCGCGGCGCGGCGGAGGCGACGCGACAGGCGATCCAGGACGGCGTCGACGTCGTCTACCAGGGCGTGCTCGTCGCCGACGGGCTGGCGCGGGCGTCGCCGACTTCCTCGATGCGGCAGGCGGACGGCACCTACGAGGCGCTCGACACCAAGCTCGCGCGGCACGCGAAGCCCGCCTACATCCTCCAGCTCTGCTTCTACACCGAGCAGCTCGCGCGGATGCAGGGGCGCGAGCCGGAGCACATCCACGTCCTGCTCGGCTCCGGCGAGCGGCAGAGCTTCCGGCCGCAGCGAGTTCGGCGCCTACGCGCGGCGCGTCCGCGCGCGGCTCGAGCGAGTTCGTCGCCGACCCGCGGCGCGACCGACGCCGTACCCGTGCGACCACTGCGGGCGTCTGCGACTTCCTGCCGCTCTGCGACGCA
Organism: uncultured Actinomycetes bacterium; assembly: GCA_963765295.1. GTDB lineage: Bacteria > Actinomycetota > Thermoleophilia > Gaiellales > Gaiellaceae > PALSA-612. The sequence continues at coordinate 170,550 of CAVXVO010000004.1, read as the reverse complement.
CTGGTGGGACGAGGTCGACCACCTCTGCCGGGTCGCCGGGCTCTGCCGGCGCGCAGATCGAGAAGCTCGAGGCCGGCCGGGATCACGACGCTCGCCGGGCTCGCGCGGGCCGAGCAGGCCCCGCCGGGCCTCAACGACGGAGACCTTCGAGAAGCTCCGCGGCCAGGCCGGCTCCAGCTCTCCGCGGCGCGAGACCGGCGAGCCCGTCTACGAGCTCCTCGACCCGCGCGCCGGCGCCGGCTTCGCGCTGCTGCCCGACCCGTCGCCCGGCGACCTCTTCTTCGACATCGAGGGCAACCCGTTCTGGGACGAGGAGGGCAGCCTCGAGTACCTCTGGGGCGTCCTCGACGCCGAGCGGCGACTTCACGCCGCTCTGGGCCGCACGACCACGCGACCGAGCGGCGCGCGTTCGAGGCGTTCGTCGACCTCGTCCACGAGCGGCTCGCGCGACGACCCCGACATGCACGTCTACCACTACGCCGCCTACGAGATCACCGCGCTCCGCGGCTGATGGGCCGCTACGGCACGCGCGAGGCCGAGGTCGACGACCTGCTGCGCCGCGGCGTCTTCGTCGACCTGCTACAAGGTCGTCCGCGGCGGGCTCCGTCGCCTCGCGTGCCGGGCTACGGGCTCAAGGAGATGGAGGCCTTCCTCGACTTCGACGCGCCGCGCGGAGATCAAGGACGGCGGCACCTCGATCGTCGAGCTACGAGCGCTACATCGCAGACGCGCGACCAGGCGATCCTCGACGAGATCGCCGCCTACAACGAGGAGGACTGCATCGCGACGCTGCTCCTGCGCGACTGGCTGCTCGAGCGCCGAGGCGAGGCGCTCGCGCGGTTCGGCCCGTTCCCGCTGCCCGAGCCCGAGGAGCCGAAGCCGACGCCGCCGCGCGAAGGTCGAGCGCGCCGCGCTGCGGGAGGCGCTGCTCGACGCCGGCGAGGAGCTCGCCGCGCAGCTGCTCGACTACCACGACCGCGAGCGCAAGCCGGTCTGGTGGGCGTTCTTCGACCGGATCGAGATGACGCCCGAGCGAGCTCGTCGAGGACGCCGACTCGATCGGGCTGCTCGAGCCGATCGGCGAGCCCGAGCCGGTCGAAGCGCTCGATGCGTCCACGCGTTCGACGTTCCCGCCGCAGGAGCACAAGCTGCGGGTCGGCGCACGACGCCGTTCGACCCGGCGACCGGCAAGCACGCGGGCGACGATCGTCGAGCTCGACCGCGAGGCGCGCCGACGCTCGCGCTCAAGCGCGGGCCGACGCTCGACGAGCGTGCCGCTGCCGCGGGCGCTGATCCCGGGCGGCCCGTACCGCACCGACGCCCAGGAGGACGCGCTCGATGCGGCTCGGCCGCTCGCTGCTCGCGGGCGACCGCCGCTACCCGGCGCTCGAGTCGGTGCTGCGCCGCGACGCCGTTCGACCGCGCCGCGTCCAGACGACCGACCTCGACGAGATGGAGGCGCTCGTGCTCTCGCTCGACGGCCGGCACCTCGTGATCCAGGGGCCGCCCGGCTCCGGCAAGACGTGGACGTCGGGCCGGCTGATCGCGCGCCTGCTCGCCGCAGGGCAAGCGCGTCGGCGTCGCCTCGACGAGCCACAAGGCGATCCACAAGCTGCTCGACGAGGTCGAGGCGGCCGGGGATCGACGGTCGCAGGGCGTCAAGAAGGCGAGCGCCGGCAACCCCGAGTCGTTCTACGAGGGCGAGCAGATCGAGAACGTCACCGAGCGCGGACGACTGCCGCGACGCGCCGCTCGTCGGCGGCACGGCCTGGCTCTTCGCGCGCGACGAGCTCGACGGCCGCGCTCGACTACCTCTTCATCGACGAGGCCGGCCAGGTCTCGCTCGCCGACGCGCTCGCGATGGGCACGTGCGGCGCGGAACCTCGTGCTCGTCGGCGACCCGCAGCAGCTCGCGCAGGTGCTCCAGGGCACGCACCCGGACGGCGCCGGCGCCTCCGTGCTCAAGCACCTGCTCGGCGACGCACGCGACGATCCCGCCCGACCGCGGGCTCTTCCTCGAGCGCACCTTCCGGCTGCACCCGGACGTCTGCGGCTACATCTCGGAGGAGTTCTACGAGGGGCGGCTGCGGCCCGACGCCCGCTGCGCCGAGGCGCGACGACGCCGCTCGGGACCGGGCTCCGCTTCCTGCCGGTCGAGCACGACGGGCTGCCGGCAGGAGTCGGAGCCGAGGAGGCCGCGGCGGTCGCGGCGCGAGGTCGAGCGGCTGCTCGCGGCGGGCGTCGCCGGCGACGGAGATCATGGTCGTCGCGCCCTACAACGCGCAGGTGAACCTGCTGCGCGAGCGCGCTGCCCGACGCGCGTCGCGCGTCGGCACGGTCGACAAGTTCCAGGGGCAGGAGGCCGACGTCGTCCTCTACTCGATGGCGACCTCGAGCGGCGAGGACGTCCCGCGCGGGCTCGAGTTCCTGCTCTCGCGAAACCGGCTCAACGTCGCGATCTCGCGGGCGCGCTGCCTCGCCTACCTCGTCTGCTCGCCCGCGCCTGCTCGAGGTCAACTGCCGCACGATCGCCGCAGATGCGGCTCGCGAACGCGCTCTGTCGCTTCGTGGAGGACGCGCAGGAACTATGACGCTCTCGGCACGGACACGTGCGCGTTTCCGTGCTCCAATCGGAGCGTGAGACGCGAGCGGTCGGCCAGCACCTTGCCCTGCCCGCGTGCGCCCTTGCGCAGGAGCACGGCATCACGACCTACGACGCGCACTATCTCGCACTCGCGGAAGCCGAGGACGCCGTGCTCGTCACGGCCGACCGCCGGCTCGCCGAGGTCGCGTCGCGGAGCGTCCTGCTGGCATAGCATCGCCTCGTGAGCCTGGGCTTCGAGGGCGGCCAGTTCCAGACCGGGATCTACCTCTCCGGCGCGTACGAGTGGCCGCTGACGGCGGACGACTGGGAGGCGCGGGCCAAAGAGAAGCTCGACCAGGCGCCCTTCGACTACGTCGCCGGTGGGGCCGGGTCGGAGGCGACGATGCGCGCGAACCGGGAGGCGTTCGAGCGCCGCCGGCTGCGGCCGCGGATGCTCACGGGCAACGTCGAGCGCGACCTGTCCGTCGAGGTCCTCGGCACGCGATCGGTCGCACCGTTCCTGCTCGCCCCGATCGGCGTGCTCAGCATCGTCCACGCGGAGGGCGAGCTCGCGGCGGCGCGCGCGGCGGCGGCGACCGGCATCCCGTTCGTGCTCTCGAGCGCCGCGTCGCACTCGATGGAGCAGGTGGCCGAGGCGATGGGCGCGGCGCCGCGGTGGTTCCAGCTCTACTGGGTCTCGGACCGGAAGATCGCCGAGAGCTTCGTCCGGCGCGCCGAGGCGGCGGGCTACGGGGCGATCGTCGTCACGCTCGACACGCTCGTGCTCGGCTGGCGTCCGCGCGACCTCGCGAACACGTACCTCCCGTTCATCCAGGGCGAGGGCTGCGCGCAGTTCTTCACGGATCCCGTCTTCCGGAGCTATCTGGCCGCGCCGCCGGAGGACGACCTGCTCGCGGCGGCGGCGCTCATGCTCTCGACCTTCCCCAATCTCGGGCTGACCTGGGACGATCTCGACTGGCTGCGCGGGCTGACCGACCTGCCGCTCCTCGTCAAGGGCGTCCTCACCGCCGAGGACGCGCTGGAGGCGAAGCGGCGCGGCGTCGACGGGATCATCGTGTCGAACCACGGCGGCCGGCAGGTCGACGGGGCCGTGGCGTCGCTCGACGCGCTCGTCGAGGTGCGCGACGCGCTCGGCGACGACACGACCGTGCTCGTGGACAGCGGCATCCGCTCGGGCGCCGACGTGGTCAAGGCGATGGCGCTCGGAGCCGACGCCGTCCTCCTCGGCCGGCCGTACGTCTGGGGGCTCGCGGCCGGCGGGCAGGAGGGCGTCGAGGTCGTGATCCGGCAGCTCCTCGCCGAGACCGACTTGACCCTCGCGCTCGCGGGCGGCACCGCCGTCCGTGACCTCGACCGAAGCGCGCTCGCCGCCGTAGAGTAGGAGCGTGGACCTCCGCGACACGCCCGAGGAAGCCGCCTTCCGCGCCGAGGTGCGCGGCTGGCTGGAGGCGAATTTCCCGACGGCGCTCGCGGGGCCGCGATCGGGCGAGGAGGAGTACGCCGATGCCTGGCTGCAGTGGAGCCGCAAGCTCGCCGAAGCCGGCTACGCCGGGCTGACCTGGCCGAAGGAGTACGGGGGCAGCGGCGCGCCGTATCCCCACCAGGCGATCTTCCTCGAGGAGACCGCGCGCGCCGAAGCGCCGCAGCACATGAACGTGATCGGGCTCGGGATGGCCGGCCCGACGATCATCGCCCACGGCACCGAGGAGCAGAAGGCGCGCTACCTCCCGAAGATCCTGTCGGCGGAGGAGATCTGGTGCCAGGGCTTCTCCGAGCCCGACGCAGGCTCCGATCTCGCCTCGGCGAGGACCAGCGCGCGCCTGGAGGGCGACCACTTCGTCGTCGACGGCCAGAAGGTCTGGTCGTCGTTCGCGCACATCGCCGACTGGTGCATCCTCGTCACGCGCAGCGACCCGGAGTCGGTCAAGCATGCGGGCATGACGTATCTGCTCGTCGACATGCACGCGCCCGGCGTCGAGGTGCGACCGCTGCGGCAGATCACCGGCGAGGCGGAGTTCAACGAGATCTTCTTCACGGGCGTCCAGGTGCCGGTCGAGAACGTCCTCGGCGAGATCGGCCAGGGCTGGGGGGTCGCGATGACGACGCTCCTGCACGAGCGCGCGACGCTCGGCTTCGCGCTCACGGCGATGCTCGAGGTGAACGTGCGCAAGCTGATCACGCTCGCCCGCGAGCGCGGTGTGGACGATGCCGCCCTCCGCGATCGCGTCGCGCACGAATGGATCGAGCAGCGTGCACTGCGGCTGACCAACTATCGGGCGCTGACGATGCTGATGAAGACGGGCATGCCCGGCCCGGAGGGCTCTGTGTCCAAGCTCACGTGGTCGGAGTCGAACCAGCGCCTGACCAAGCTCGCGCTCGAGATCCTCGGCTCGGACGCACAGCTCTGGAACGGCGAGGGGCACGGCTACTGGCAGTACCAGCAGCTCCGGAGCCGCGGCAACACGATCGAGGCCGGGACGTCGGAGATCCTCCGCAACATCATCGCCGAGCGCGTGCTCGGGCTGCCGAGGAGCCGCTGACCCATGGAGTTCGCGTTCACCGACGAGCAGGAGCAGCTCAGAAGCGAAGCGCGGAAGTTCCTCGCCGACCGCTATCCGGCCGAGCGCGTCGCAGAGCTCGCCGATTCGGCCGAGGGCTGGGATCCGGCGTCGTGGGACGAGCTGGCGGGTCTCGGCTGGGTCGGGGTCTCCGTGCCGGAGGAGGCAGGCGGCGCCGGGCTCGGCTTCCTCGAGGAGGCGGTGCTGTTCGAGGAGCTCGGCCGCTCGCTCTACCCGGGCCCGTACTTCTCGACGGTTGCGCTCGCGTTGCCGGAGCTCCCGGCTGAGCTGCAGCGCGAAGTGGTCGGCGGCGGAGCGCGCTGGTCGGCATCGCTCGACGGCTCGCTCGTGCCCGACCTCGCGCTCGTCGACCGCGTGCTCGTCGTCCGCGGCGGCAAGCTCGTCGCGGTGCCGGCGACGGGCGAGACGCTGGAGACGATGGACTCGACGCGGCGGCTCGGGCGTCTGGCCGAGGGCGGTGACGCAGAAGAGATCGGAGACGCGTCGGCGATCGACCGGATGCGCACGCGCGCGTTCGCCGCGCTCGCGCTCGAGGCCGTCGGCATGTCGCAGCGCGCGCTCGAGCTCTCGGTCGAGCACGCGAAGACGCGCGAGCAGTTCGGCAAGCCGATCGGCATCTACCAGGCCGTCTCGCACAGGCTCGCGGACAGCTACGCGTTGACGGAGCTGGCGCGCTCGCTCGCCTACTGGGCCGCGTGGTGCGTGGCCGAGGGGGACGACGAGGCCCCCGTCGCGGCCGCGGCCGCCAAGGCCTACGCCGGGCGATGTCGCGGTCAAGGTCTGCGAGTACTCGATCCAGGCGCACGGCGGCATCGGCTTCACCTGGGAGCACGCGCTCCACCGCTACTACAAGCGCGCGCAGTGGATCCAGGGCTACGGCGGCTATCCGGCCGTGCAGCGCGCGGAAGTCGCCGCCGCGATCCTTGGCTGAGCGCTCGGTCCTCGTCACGGGCGCGTCCTCCGGGATCGGCGCCGCGTGCGCGGAGCGGCTGGCGCGCGACGGCTGGCGGGTGTTCGCGGGCGTGCGCGCCGAGGGTGCGGCGCCGGCCGGGACGACGGAGCTCCTGCTCGACGTCACGGACGGCGACGCGATCGCCCACGCGGCGGAGGCCGTCGGCGAACGGCTCGACGGGCTCGTCGACAACGCCGGCATCGCGCTGGCGGCGCCGCTCGAGTACCTGCCGCTCGACGAGCTCCGGCGGCAGCTCGAGGTCAACATCGTCGGCCAGCTCGCCGTGACGCAGGCGCTCCTGCCGGCGATCCGGGCCGCGCGCGGGCGGATCGTGCTCGTCGGGTCGATCGCGGGAACGAGCGCGTTGCCGTTCCTCGGGCCATACGCGATCTCGAAGTTCGGCCTCGAGGCGCTCGCCGACTCGCTCCGGGTCGAGCTCGCGCCCGACGGCATCCATGTGTCGATCATTCGTCCCGGCACGATCGCGACACCGATCTGGAGCAAGCCGCAGCCGATCGCCGACATGCTCTCGCCCGAAGCGATCGAGCGGTACGGGAGCAGGCTCGACGCGATGCGTTCCTTCGCCGCCGCCCGGGCCGCAAAGGCCGCGCCGGTCGAGTCGGTCGTGAAGGCGATCGAGCACGCACTCACCGACGAGCACCCGAAGGCGCGCTACCTCGTCGGCAGGGACGCCCACATCCGCGCCGCGATCGAGCGTCTCCCTGACCGCCTGCGGGACCGCGTGATCAGGCGGGCGTTGCTCGGCGGCTAGGAGCGCCGTACAGTGTCGTCCATGCAGCCCGGCCTGCGCGGCCAGATGATGGACTACCAGCTCACGCTCCCGACGCTGATGCGCCGGGCGGAGACGTACTTCGGCGACAAGGAGATCGTCACCCGGCTCGCCGACGGGAGCTTCCACCGCACGAACTACCGCGACGTGATGCGCCGCTCGAAGCAGCTCGCCGTCGCCCTCGCCGGCCTCGGGATCGAGCGCGGCGACCGCGTCGCGACGCTCTCGTGGAACCACTCGCAGCACATGGAGTGCTACTTCGGCATCCCGTGTGGCGGCTTCGTGCTGCACACGCTGAACATCCGCCTGCACCCGACCGATCTCGCGTACATCGCCTCGCATGCGGGCGACCGGGTCGTGATCGTCGACCAGATGCTCGTGCCCCTGCTCGACCAGTTCGTCGGCGAGACCGAGATCGAGCACGTCTTCGTCGTCGAGTCGAGCTACGAGGAATTGCTCGCGGGCGCGTCGGCGGACGACTGGCGCGAGCCCGAGCTGGACGAGAACGACGCGGCCGCGATGTGCTACACGAGCGGCACCACGGGTCGGCCGAAAGGGGTCGTCTACTCCCACCGCTCGACGGTGCTGCACACGTTCGGCGTGGCCTCGGGTGCGCCGCTCGACCGGTCGCTCGGCGAGTCGGACACGTTCCTTCCGGTCGTCCCGATGTTTCATGCCAACGCCTGGGGCTACCCGTATCTGGCCGCGATGCTCGGCTCGAAGATCGTCTACCCGGGCCCGCTCCTCGATCCGCACAGCCTGCTCGAGGACTTCGAGCGCGAGCGCGTCACCTGGGCCGCGGGCGTGCCGACGATCTGGATGGGCATCCTCAACGTGCTCGACGCCGAGCCGGACCGCTACGACATCTCCAGCCTGAAGGGCATGCTCGTCGGGGGCTCCGCCGCCCCGCGCGCGATGATCGCCGGTTTCCAGCAGCGCCACGGGATTGCCATCTGCCACGGCTGGGGGATGACCGAGACCTCGCCGGTCGCTTCAGTCACCGATCTTCCCGGCGACCTGCGCGACGCCGACGAGGACACCAAGTTCGACTACATCGCCCTGCAGGGGATCCCGCTTCCGTTCGTCGAGATCCGCGCCCGCGACGTCGACGGAAACCTGGTCCCGTGGGACGGCGAGGCGATGGGCGAGCTCGAGTGCCGCGGCCCCTGGGTGGCGTCGTCGTACTACGAGACGCCCGAGCAGGCCGACCGCTGGACGGCCGACGGCTGGTTCTGCACCGGCGACATCGTCTCGATCGACCAGCGCGGCTTCATCGCGATCAAGGATCGCTCCAAGGACGTGATCAAGTCGGGCGGCGAGTGGATCTCGTCCGTCGATCTCGAGAACGCGTTGATGGGGCACCCGGCGGTTGCAGAGGCGGCCGTGATCGGCGTCCCGGACGAGAAGTGGGCGGAGCGGCCGCTCGCCGTGGTCGTGCTCAGGCCGGGGGCCGAGGCGACGCCGGAGGAGCTGCGCGCGTACCTCGCCGGCAGCTTCGCGAAGTTCTGCCTGCCGGACAGGTTCGAGTTCGTCGACGAGATCCCGAAGACGGCGGTCGGCAAGTTCCGCAAGACGGCGCTCCGCGAGCAGTTCGTGGAGCAGTCGGTGCCGGCGCCCTGAGCGGGTTTCCGCGCACGGCACTGGTCACCGGCGGTGCCTCGGGCATCGGCGCTGCGACCGTCGCGCTGCTCCGCTCCGAAGGAACTGACGTGCGGGTGCTCGACGTGGTGCACGGTTTCGACGTGTCCGATCCCGACGCGTGGGCCGACGTCGAGCCGGTCGAGCTCGCGTGCCTGAACGCGGGCGTGACGAGCACGGACGAGACCGCCGCCGACTACCGGCGCGTCGTCGGCGTCAACGTGGACGGCGTCGTCCTCGGCGTACGTCGCATGGCCGACGTGATGGAGCCCGGCAGCGCGATCGTCGTGACCGCGTCGCTGGCCGGGCTCTGGCCGTGGCCGGGCGATTCCGTCTACACGCTGACGAAGCATGCCGTGGTGGGATTCGTCCGGGCTGCGGCTCCGGGCCTTCTGGAGCGAGGCATCCGGCTGAACGCCGTCTGCCCCGGATTCGTCGACACGCCGATGGTTCGGCCTCACGAGCAGGAGTTGCGGGGAGCCGGCTTCGAGATCATGCCGCCGAGCCGTGTCGCCGAAGCGGTTCTCGTCGCTGCCCGCTCGGAGGAGGTGGGCCAGGCCTGGGTCGTCCAGCCGGGCCGCGAGCCGCTGCAGTTCCGCTTCCCGAACGTGCCGGGCCCCCGCTGATCGTCCGCGCGGGGCACGTCCCGGGGACAGTCCCTCGGACATGGCTTCGGTGAGGATCGGACCTGACGGACCCGGTCATGCTCGCCCGTCTGAGCAGGCGAAAGGTCGCGTCACAAAGGCGTTACAGGGACTGTCCCTGCGACATGGCCCGGTGGGCCATGTCGTCAGGAGAAGCGGTACGTGCCGCCGGCGGCGAACTCCTTGAGGATGCGCCGGCTGACGACCATGCGGTGAACCTCGTCCGGGCCGTCGTAGATGCGGCCGCCGCGGGCCATCGCCCACATCGCGGCAAGCGGCGTGCGGTCGGTGAGCCCGAGCCCGCCGTGCACCTGGATCGCACGGTCGATCACCTCGTTCAGCACCCGCGCGGCGAAGAACTTGACCAGCGAGATCTCGACGCGTGCCTCGTCGCCCTGGTCGATCTTGTGCGCGGCGTCGAGCGTGAGCAGGCGGCAGGCCTGGATGTCGGCGGCCGAGTCGGCGATCCAGTTCTGGACGGTCTGCTTCTCTGCCAGCAGGCCGCCGAAGACCTCGCGCTCGAGCGCGCGCGAGCACATCAGCTCGAAGGCTCGCTCCATCTGCCCGAGCCAGCGCATGACGTGGTGGATTCGGCCCGGCCCGAGCCGTTTCTGCGCGATTCGGAAGCCGTCGCCGCGCTCGCCGAGCACGTTGGCGGCAGGCACGCGCACACCGGTGTAGGTCACCTCGCAATGGGTCGACCATCCGCGCCCGCGGTGGCCCATGACCGGCACCGGCTCGAGCTCGATCCCCGGCGCTTCGGCCGGGACGAGGATCTGGCTCATACGTCGGTGCGGCTCGGCGTCGGGCTCGGTGACGGCCATCACGATCCCGAAGCCCGCCCCCTCCGCGCCGGACGAGAACCACTTGTGCCCGTCGATCACCCACTCGTCGCCGTCGAGGACGGCCGTTGTCCGCAGGCCGGTCGGATCGGCGCCCGAGACCTCGGGCTCGGTCATCGAGAAGAACGACCGCGTGTCGCCGGCGACCAGCGGTGCGAGGAAGCGCTCCTTCTGCTCGTCCGTTCCGAACATGTGCAGGATCTCGCCGTTCCCCGCATCCGGTGCCTGGCAGTTGAAGACGAGCTGGCCCCAGACGCAGCGTCCGATCTCCTCGTTCAGGTGCGCGTAGGCGAGGAAGCCACGACCTGTTCCGCCGGCCTCCGGCGGCAGGTGCGGCGCCCACAGCCCCTCGGCCTTCGCACGGGCGCGAAGGTCGGCGACGAGCGCCGCGGCATCGTCGTCCTCACGGGCCAGCGCCGCCTCGTTCGGGTAGACATGCGCCTCCATGAAGGCGCGATAGGGAGCCTTCAGATCCTCCACCCGTCTAGCATCGCATAGTCATGGCGCACGATCGCCCGACCGCCGCAGAGCTCGTCGAGGCGACGCGCGAGTTCCTCGAGGGCGAGATCCTGCCGACGCTCACCGACCAGCGCCTCCGCTTCCGGACGCTCGTCGCCATCAACGCACTCGGGATCGCGCAGCGGGAGCTGGAGTCGGATGACGTGGACGACATGTCGCTAGACGAGCTCGAGGAGCTGGCGCGGCAGATCCGCTCGGGCGACGTCCCCGAGGATGCACTGGAGCGCCTGCGCGAGCACGTCGCCGCGAAGCTCCGCGTCGCGAGCCCGCGGTATCTCGACCGCTACTGACGTGGACGTGTTCGTCTGGCTCGGTGCGCCCTTCCTGTTCGGGGCCCCCTCGGCGTGGTGCTCGGACGGGGCCCGCGCCGGCTGCTCGCCCTGTTCGCGCTGGGCGTCGTCCTCGGCTTCCTCGTCGTTCTCGCCGCCTATCTGAACGCCCCGCGGAACTACAGTCAGGCGAACGGCTGCTCCGAGTACGAGGAGTACCTCGGTCGCTGGTAGGAGCCGGTGTTCGTCGTGGTCATCGCGTTCGTCGGCTGCCTCTTCTACCTGCTCGGGGTGCTCGTCGGCGCCTTCGTCCGAGCGTTGATCGGCTGGTCTCGCTCGCGCACGGGCGAGCGAGATCCCAGGCTCGAGTCTTGACGCGCGTCTTCTGCGCGGAACGCGTCGCGCGCGCGTTCAGGGACTGTCCCTGCGACGTGGCTCGATCCGGCTCGGCCGGTGCAGGCACTCCAGGCGCCGCTGTGTGCCGGACTAGAGCCGTTCGACGATCATCGCCATGCCCTGGCCGCCGCCGACGCACATCGTCTCGAGGCCGATCGTCCGGTCCATCGTCTCGAGGTCGTTGAGGAGCGTGCACATGATCCGCGCGCCGGTCATCCCGTAGGGGTGGCCGAGAGCGATCGCGCCGCCGTGCGGGTTGAGCTGCTCGCCGAACGGGTCGATCCCGAGCTCGCGGCAGACGGGCAGCACCTGCGCCGCGAAGGCCTCGTTCAGCTCGACCACGTCGACGTCGCCGATGGTCATGCCCGCGCGGTCGAGCACGCGGCGCACGGCCTCGATCGGCCCGACGCCCATGATCTCCGCATCGACTCCCGACACTGCCGAGGCCACGATCCGCGCCCGCGGCTTCACGCCGAGCGCCTCGGCCTTCTCCTCGCTGAGGACGACGACCGCGGCGGCACCGTCGTTCAGCGGGCACGCGTTCCCCGCCGTGACCGTGCCGGCCGGGTCGAACACGGGCTCGAGCGATGCCAGCTTCTCGAGCGTCGACTCGGCCCGGGGCCCGTCGTCCCGCGACACGACCGTCCCGTCCTCCTTCGGGTAGGGCGTCAGCTCGCGGTCGAAGAACCCGTCCTGCTGCGAGGCGACGGCCCGCTCCTGCGAGCGCTGTGCGAAGCGGTCCATCTCCTCACGCTCCACGCCCCACCGCGCGGCGACGTTCTCGGCGGTGACCCCCATCGGCAGGTAGACGTTCGTGATCGCGTCCGGCCCGCCCGCGAGGAGCGGATGAAGCTCCTCCGCGGACTTCGGGTAGCCCGACACCTGCGTGATCGACTCGACCCCGCCGGCGACGAACGCGTCGCCCTCGCCTGCCTTGATCGCGTGGAAGGCCATGCGGACCGTCTGCAGGCTCGACGCGCAGAAGCGGTTGACCGTGGTGCCGGGCACCGTGTCGGGCAGCCCGGCGAGGAGCGCGACGCGGCGGCCGAGGTTCATGCCCTGGCGCTCCTCGGGCATGCCGCAGCCGATCATCACGTCGACGATGTCGCGCGGATCGAGCTCGGGCACGCGTTCGAGTGCGGTCCGCACGGCGAAGGCGGCCATGTCCTCGGGGCGCACGTCCGCGAGCGAGCCCTTCTTGGCGCGCCCGATCGGCGTGCGGGCCGTCGAGACGATCACTGCTTCGGCCATGGCCTGTCTCCCTTCAGCGGACGGGGCCGGCGATTGCCGGCCCCGTCCAGACTAGAGCGCGCGACCTACCTAGTGCGCGTTGTTGTAGAGCCTTCCGAACGGCTCTCCGTAGCCGATTCCCGCCGGTCCCCCGCTGTGGTAGCGGACGAGGATCTGCTGCTCGACCGGGAACCAGTCCGTCGCCGAGGTCTTCTCGGCGATCCCCTTGAAGAGGAACGGGTTCGCCCGGGTGTTCAAGCTGGTGAGCGCCTTCATCAGGCCGGCCCGCGTCGGCGGGTTGCCGGCTGCCTTCAGCGCCTGCACCATCGTCCAGCCCGAGGCCAGCCCGTAGATGTTGTTGGTGTTGAAGATCGGCGCGCCGCCGCCATAGGTGTCGAGGATCGCCTTGGCCAGCTTCGCCCCCGGCAGCGCCGCCTGCGCGACGTTGTTCGGGTCGAGCACGTAGTCGGTCGAGATCGCCCCGTCGACGCTCGCGCCGCTCTTCGCGGCGATCGAGAGGAACGCCTCCGACGACGACACGTTGTTGATGAACTCGATCGGATGCCAGCCGATCTTGGTCGCGATCACGAGCGACTGGATCGTCGCGGTCGGGGTCGAGAAGAGCACGAACACGTTCGCCCCGGCCGACTTGAGCGCGATCACCTGCTGCTGCGGAGGGCCGCCGGTCACGTCGTACGACTGCGTCGAGACGATCTTCGACGCCGCCGAGCCGAGGCCGGCTTTGAACGCGTTCAGGTAGTTCTGGCCGTACGCGTCGTTCTGGTAGAGGACGCCGATCTTCGCCTGCGGCACCTTCGCCGCGATGAACTTGGCATAGATCTTCGCCTCACCCGGGTAGTCCGGCTGCCAGCCGATCGTCCACGGGTACTTCTTGTAGTCCGTGCCCCAGTACGAGTCGCCGGTCGCGACGAGCACCTGCGGCACCTTCTTGCCGTTCAGGTACTGCCGTGTGGCGAGCACCGGCGCGGTGCCGAGGCTGCCGTAGTCGGCAAAAACCTTGTTCTGCTCGACGAGCTTCTGCGTGAGCGGCACCGTCTTCGACGGGTCGTACGCATCGTCGTAGGTGACGAACTGGATCCTCCGCCCGTTCACGCCGCCGTGGGCGTTCACGTAGAGGAAGTAGGCGCGCTCCGCCTTCGGGATCGCGGCGTAGACCGCCGCGACGCCTGTGAACGGGAACGTGCCGCCGATGACAATCGACTTGGCCGTCACGCCGGGGTCGAGCTTCTGGGCACCGGTCGCAGACGTTGCGACCGCAGCCAGACCCACCGCGGCGACGAAGGCCAGGAAACCGAGCTTCCAACGCATCTTCTTGCCCTCCTCCTCTGGTTCCGATCGGAAACGATCTGGAGCCGTCCGCCAGCGATTATCCCTCGCCGGCCGCCGGGATTCCAGGGCCATCGGCCGGTTTCGACGGGAGCCGCCGCGCGAAGCGTTGCAGCAGGCCTGCAAACCCGGTCGGCAACAGCAGGATGACCAGGATCACGACGAGGCCGAAGACCACCTCCTGGCCCTCGGCGCTCCCGATCAGCGGCGCGCTCGTCGAGATGTTCGGGAGCAGGGCGACGAAGGCGGCGCCGACCGGAACCCCCCACAGTGAGCCGAGCCCGGCCACGGCAGCGCCGATCAGGATGTACAGGGAGAGGGCGACCGAGAACTCGTCCGGCTGGGCATAGCCGTTCGTCGCCAGCACGAACAGCGACCCGGCAACGCCCGCGAAGCCCGCCGAGACGCCGAAGGCGAGCGTCTTGTAGAGCACGAGGCTGACGCCGGACGACGCGGCCGCGACCTCGCTGTCGCGGATCGCGCGGAAGGCGCGCCCTGTGCGGCCCCTGAGCACGAGCCAGGCGAGCACGAACATGATCGCCGCGCAGGCCCAGCTCACCCCGTACAGCCACATGTAGCCGACCGTGCCGTTCACGGAGATGCCGTTGCGCGCTCCCGTGAAGTGGGAGAACTTGAGGATGAGCTGCGGGATCGACACCGCGAACGCCAGCGTCGCGAGTGCGAGGTAGACGCCGGACAGCCTCGACGCGGGCAGTCCGAGCGCGACGCCGCAGCCGAAGGAGATCGCGAACGCGAGCGGCAGCGTCGCGATCAGGTTCGTGTGATGGTCCTGCGACATGATCGCCGTCGTGTAGCCGCCGATCGCCATGAACGCTCCGTGGCCGATCGAGATCTGGCCCGTGTAGCCCGTGAGGATGTTGAGGCCGAGGACGGCGATGAAGTAGAGCGCCACCTTCGACGCGAGCACCTGGTTGTAGCCGCTGAGGGTGAACGGCAGCAGCGCGAGCACGATCGCCCCCACGGCGCAGGCCGAGATCCCGGCGGTGAGCGAACGGCTCATACCTTCCTCACCGGCGCGCGTCCGAACAGCCCCGACGGCTTGACGAGCAGGACGACCAGCAGCACCCCGAACGCGACCGGCAGGCGCAGCGCCGAGTCCTTGAGGTACCCGCCGTACTGGCCGATCAGGTTGAGGAAGATCCCGAGCGCGACGCCGGCGACGACCGAGCCCATCGGGCTCTCCAGCCCGCCGAGCACCGCCGCCGCGAACGCGTAGATCAGGACGGCCTGCATCATCGTCGGCGAGAGGAACACGGTCGGCTCGGTCATCAGCCCGGCCACGGCGCCGAGGACCGTCGCGAAGCCCCAGCCGAGCGCCAGCATCCAGTTGACGCGGACGCCGACGAGCCGTGCGGCGGCCGGCCGCAGCGCCGACGCGCGCATCGCCAGGCCGAGCTTCGTGAACTGGAAGAACGCCCACAGCGCCACCACGGTCCCCAGCGTGACTGCGATCGTCCCCAGGTCGCTGAGCGGGATGGTCACGCCGCCGACGTGGTAGACGGTGCCGCCGAACGCGGCCGGCATGAACTTGATGTCGCCGCCCCAGATCCAGAGCACGACGCCGTCGATCACGGAGAAGAGCCCGATCGTGACGATCACGACCGCGACCACGGACCGATGCTGCACCGGCCGGATCAGGGTCTGCTGGATGCCGACGCCGAAGACGAACGCGATCCCGAGCGTGATGAAGAAGGCCGCCCAGTAGGACAGGCCCCAGACCGTGAGCTGGTAGGCGATGTACGTCGTGAACATCGCCATTTCGCCCTGGGCGAAGTTGATCACCTCGGTCGCGCGGTAGATGAGCACGAGCGCGAGCGCGAGGCTGGCGAAGATGCTGCCCTGTGCGACGCCGCTGACCGTCAGCTCGGCGAACTGCGTCGAGAGCAGCGAGCCGATCGTGAGGAAGACGCAGGCGGCGAGAAGGCAGGCGAGCACGACCGGGGACGCGCCCGTGCTGATCCGCCGCGCCCCCACGTCGCGGACGCCGAACCGGCCGAAGAGCTCGTAGACACTCACGCGCGTCCCTCGCCGGCGACGGCTCCCGCCCGACGGGGCCGGGCTCCGCCGCCTGACGCCGCTGACGGCACGGTGCTCTCCGGGCCCGTATTGCTCATACTGTGCCCTCCGGCCCCGCACCGCCAGCGGCGCCCGAGGAACACGCGAGTGGCTGCGTCCAAGCAGGTGCTCACGTCAGTAGCCCAGGTAGCTCCGCCGGACCGACTCGTGCTCCTGCAGCTCTGCGCTCGGGCCGTGGAGGGCGACGGTCCCCACCTCGAGCACGTAGGCCGTCGACGCGGCCTGGAGGGCGATGTGCGCGTTCTGCTCGACCACCAGCACCGTCATGCCCTCCTCGTTCAGCTCCCTGACGATCCGGAAGATCTCGGAGACGATGATCGGAGCGAGGCCGAGCGACGGCTCGTCGAGGAGCAGGAGACGCGGCTGCTGCATGAACGCCTTCGCGAGTGCGAGCATCTGCTGCTCGCCGCCGCTCAGCGAGCCCGCCATCTCGTTGCGCCGGCGGCTGAGCCAGGGGAAGTACGAGTAGACGCGCTCGAGGTCGGCCTTCGGCGAGCCCTTGCGCGTGTACGCGCCGAGGCGGAGGTTCTCGACGATCGTCAGCTCCGGGAACAGGCCGCGGCCCTCCGGTACGTGCGCGATCCCGAGCGCCGCCGTGCTCTCCGGGCCGAGTCGCCCGAGCGAGCGGCCGGCGAAGCGGATCTCGCCGCTCCGCCTGACGGTGTTCGAGATCGCCCGCAGCGTCGTCGTCTTGCCGGCGCCGTTCGCGCCCAGCACGGCGACGATCTCCCCTTCCTCGACGGCGAGCGTGACACCGTGGAGCGCCTTCACCTGGCCATAGCTCGCGACCACGTCGTTCAGCTCGAGCAATGGAGCCACTACGCCGCGGACTCCTCGAGCTCGCCGCCGAGATAGGCCTCGATCACCTCGGGGTTCCGCTGCACCTCCTCGGGCGGGCCGCTCGCGATCGTGCGCCCGAAGTTGAGGACGTGGACGTGGTCGGAGAGCTGCATGACGAGGCCCATGTGGTGCTCGACGAGCAGCACGGTCAGGTCGAGCTCGCCGCGAAGCCGCCGCAGGAGGTCGGCGAGCGCCGCCACCTCCTCGTGATTGAGGCCGCCGGCCGGCTCGTCGAGGAGCAGGAGGCGCGGTCTGCAGACGAGTGCACGGGCAAGCTCGACCCGCTTGAGCGTGCCGAACGGGAGCCCGGCCGCGGGGCGGTCGGAGAGCGCGGCGAGGTCGACCCACGCGAGCGCCTCCCGGCCCCGTGCGCGAACGGAGCTCTCGCGCTCGAAGCGCGAGCCAGCGTGCGCGCCGACGAGCACGTTCTCGAGCACCGTCATCGTCCCGAACAGCTCGACGTTCTGGAACGTCCTCGAGATGCCGTGCCTGATCACGCGGCTCGGAGGCGTGCGCAGGAGCGAGCGGCCGTCCATCAGCACGTCGCCCGCGTCCAGGTCGTAAAGCCGCGTGATCACGTTGAACGTCGTCGTCTTGCCGGCGCCGTTCGGGCCGATGAGCCCCGCCGTGGTGCCCTGCTCCACGTCGAACGAGACGTCCTCGAGCGCGGTGATGCCGCCGAAGCGAAGAGTGATGTTCCGTACCGAGAGCAGGCTCATCGGGTCGGACAACCCTACGGAATCGACGCGCGGTGCGCTATCCGTCCGAGACCAGGATGACCTGGGTGCAGCGGGAGCCCGCGATGCGCTTCCCCTCGGCGTCCGTGATCTCGGCGGCGCAGAAGACGATGCGCTTCGTGCGATGGACGACGCGGCCCTCGGCGCGCAGCAGACCCGGCCGTGCCGAGCGGTAGAACTCGACGCTCAGGTCGCCGGTGAGGAAGTGCTCGTGCTCGTCCATCAGCGTCCAGCAGGCGCCGCCCATCGCCGTGTCGAGCAGTGTCGCGACCATGCCGCCGTGGACGCGGTAGCCGTCGCCGAACTGGAAGCAGAACTCCTCCGGCGCGTCCCACTCGATCACCGCGAGCCCCGGCTCCCAGCCCGCGTTGCGGTAGCCGAGCGTCGTCCAGACGTGCGGATCGGGCAGCGGGTCCGTTCCCCAGGGGTGCCGGCGGAAGCTGTGTGTGCCCTCGGTCACGCGCCAGAGTCTAGACTCGGCTCCACATGCCCGATCTGAGCGGAAAGGTCGCCGTCGTCACCGGCGCCGGGCGCGGCATCGGCCGCGAGTACGCGCTCGCGCTGGCCGCCGTCGGCGCGAAGGTCGTCGTCAACGACCTGGGCGGTTCGCTCACGGGCGAGGGAGCCGACGCGACGCCGGCGGAGCAGGTCGTCGCGGAGATCGAGGCGCTCGGTGGCGAGGCCGTCGCGAACGCGGAGAACGTCGCCGACTTCGCAGGCGCCGAGCGGATGGTGCAGCACGCGATCGACGCGTTCGGTGGGCTCGACATCCTGGTGAACAACGCCGGGATCATCCGCGACCGGATGCTCGTCAACATGGACGAGGCCGAGTGGGACGCGGTCATCAACGTCCACCTCAAGGGACATTTCGCGCCGACGCGCCACGCGGCTGCGTACTGGCGCGAGCGCTCGAAGGCCGGCGACGCGGTCCGCGCACGCGTGATCTGCACGTCGAGCCCGTCGGGCGTCTTCGGCAACGTCGGCCAGGCGAACTACGGCGCTGCCAAGGGCGGCATCGCGGCCTTCACGCTGATCGCGGCGCAGGAGCTCGGCCGCTACGGCGTCACCGTCAACTGCATCGCCCCCAACGCGCGCACGCGCATGACCGAGCAGGCGTTCGGAGACATGGCCGCGCCGGAGGGCGGCTTCGACGCCATGGACCCGGCCAACATGGCGCCGGTCGTCGTCGCGCTCTGCGCCGACGAGGCGCAGGACATCACGGGACAGGTCCTCTTCGTCTACGGCGGCTCGGTCAACGTCCTCCGGGGCTGGAGCCCCGGCGAGCTCATCGCCCGCGACTCCCGCTGGGACGCCGACGAGCTCCTCGCCGAAATGCGGGAGCGCTTCCCGAGCGGAGCACAGCCCGCGGGAATGATCGAGGCGATGATGGGCGCCGGCGGACAGTCGCAGAGCGCGGCATCATGACCGGGATCACCCTCGCGGAGCTGGCCGGGAGCGGCGAGCGCGACTTCGGCACGAGCAAGTGGGTGACCGTCGACCAGGAGCACATCGACCTGTTCGCCGATGCCACCGGCGACCACCAGTGGATCCACGTCGACCCCGAGGCGGCCAAGGCCGGCCCCTTCGGCGGCACGATCGCGCACGGCTACCTGTCGCTGTCGCTCCTACCCGTGCTGCTCTCGGACGTGATCAACGTCTCCGACCAGACGATGGGCGTGAACTACGGCATCGACCGTGTCCGGTTCACCGCGCCGGTGCCGTCCGGCTCCGACGTGCGCGCCCACGCCAAGCTCATCTCGGCCGAGCCCAAGGGCGACGGGATCCTCTACAAGGTCGGCGTCCAGATCGAGATCAAGGGCCAGGAGAAGCCGGCGATGGTCGGTGAGGTGCTGTTCCTCGCGTTCGGCGGTGGGCCCGAGGCGGAACCGCAGACGAAGGAGGCGAAGGTGACGGACGGACCGGGACTCGACCAGGTCTTCCAGGGCATGCAGGAGCACTTCCTGCCGGACAAGGCGGCCGGCGTCGACGCGACCGTGCAGTGGGTGATCACCGAGGACGGCGAGGAGAAGCCCTACGCGCTCACGATCAAGGACGGCGCCTTCTCGTGGGAGCAGGGCCGGGTGGAGAGCCCGACGGTCACGCTCTCGACGGACAGCGAGTCGTTCGTGGCGCTGATGACCGGCAAGGCCCAGGGGCCGACGCTCTACATGAGCGGCAAGCTCCGCATCCAGGGCGACATGATGCTCGCCCAGCGGATGAGCCAGTTCTTCGCGACGAGCTAGAGCCGCTCGACGCGGTGCCGGCTCGAGTCAGTCGAGCGGTTCGTGAGAGTCAGTCGAGCGGCTAGAGCCGCTCGACGACGGCCGCCAGTGCCTGGCCGAAGCCGATGCACATCGACGCGATGCCGTAGCGGGCTTCGCGCCTCTCGAGCTCGCTCAGCAGCGTGGCGGTGATGCGCGCGCCGGTAGCGCCGAGCGGGTGGCCGAGCGAGATGCCGCCGCCGTTCGGGTTCACGTCGTCGAGCCTGCCCTCCAGGCCGGTGTCGGCGAGGAACTGGAGCACGACGCAGGCGAACGCCTCGTTCGCCTCGATCACGGCCATGTCGTCCCAGCCGAGCCCCGCCTTGGCGAGCGCGCGCTCGCACGCCTGCGGGTTGCCGTGCAGCATGCGATAAGGGTCGACGCCGGCGAGGCCGAACGACAGGAAGCGGCCGCGCGGCTCGAGACCGAGCTCGGACGCCTTCTGCTCGCTCGCGATCAGCATCGCGGCGGCGCCGTCGACGATCTGGCTCGAGTTGCCCGCCGTCACCTTCCCGTCGGGGACGAACGACGGCTGCAGCGTGGCCAGCTTCCCGGCCGACGTGTCGCGGCGCGGCGTCTCGTCGACGGCGAACACGACGCCGGTATGCGGGTTCGCCGCTTCTATCGGGTCCGAGAGCTCGACCGGAACGAGCTCGCGCTCGAACCGACCCTCGTCGATCGCACGGACGGCCCGGCGGTGCGACTCGAGCGAGTACTCGTCGAGCGACTCACGGGACAGGTTCCACTCCTCCGCGATCGCCTCCGCCGAGATCCCCTGCGGGACGATCTGCCAGCGATCGAGGAGCTTCGGCGACAGGTCGCCGCCGTTCGAGCCCATCGGGACGCGCGACATCATCTCGACGCCGGCCGCGACGACGAGGTCGAGCTGTCCCGACCAGACGGCGGCGGCGCCGTTGAACGCAGCCTGCATCGACGAGGCGCACTGCCTGTCGACGCTCGTGCCGCAGACGGTCTCCGGCCAGCCGGCGACCATCGGCACCATCCGCCCGACGTTCCAGCCCTGCTCGCCGATCTGCGTGACGCAGCCCATCTGCACGTCCTCGACCTCCGCCGGGTCGACGTCGTGCCGCTCGACGAGACCGTTCAGGACCTGTGCGCAGAGCTCGTCGCCGCGGATCGACGCGAGGCTGCCGTTCCGCTTCCCGATCGGGCTGCGGACGGCGTCGACGATCAGCGCGTCGGACTTCCAGCCGGCCACGGAGCGAGTCTACTGCGGGACATCCGGCCCGCTCGGAGTTAGGCTCCGCGGAGAATGGTGTGCTCCGGTTGCGGCGCCCAGAACGCCGACGGGAAGAAGTTCTGCACCGAATGCGGCGCGGCGCTCGCGCTTGCCTGCGGGTCGTGTGGCGCCGCGCTCGCCGGTGACGAGAAATTCTGCGGCGAGTGCGGTGCGGCGCAGGTGTCGGCCGCGTCGGCTCCGGCAGGCGAGTCGTCGATTCGCGAAGCGCCCGCAGCGGAGCGCAGGCTCGTGTCCGTGCTCTTCGCCGACCTCGTCGGCTTCACGCAGCTCTCCGAGACGCGCGACGCGGAGGACGTGCGAGAGCTGCTCTCGCGCTATTTCGACATCTGTCGGCGGCTGATCGAGCTGTACGGCGGGACGGTCGAGAAGTTCATCGGTGACGCCGTCATGGCCGTGTGGGGGGCGCCGACCACGACCGAGGACGACGCCGAGCGCGCTGTCCGCGCCGCGCTCGACCTCGTCGCGGCGGTCTCCGCGCTCGGGCAGGAGCTGGGAGCCGAGCAGCTCCGCGCCAGGGCCGGCGTGCTCACCGGCGAGGCAGCCGTCACGCTCGGCGCCGTCGGCGAGGGCATGGTGGCGGGCGATCTCGTGAACACCGCCTCGCGCGTGCAGTCGGTGGCCGAGCCGGGACAGGTCTTCGCCGGGGACTCGACCCGGCGGGCGACCGAGCACTCGGTCGTGTACGAGGACGCGGGCACCTTCGAGCTCAAGGGCAAGGAGGGCCTGACGCCGCTCTGGCGCGCGGTCCGCGTCGTCTCCGGCGTGCGCGGCACGCTGAAGTCGCAGGGCCTCGAGGCGCCGTTCGTGGGCAGGGACAGGGAGCTGCGGCAGATCAAAGAGCTCTTCCACACTTGCGCGGAGGAGCAGAAGGCGCAGCTCGTCTCCGTGACGGGGATCGCCGGAATCGGCAAGTCGCGGCTCTCCTGGGAGTTCTACAAGTACTTCGACGGGTTGGCCCAGCTCGTGTACTGGCACCGGGGGCGCTGCCTCGCCTACGGCGAGGGAGTGACGTACTGGGCGCTCGCGGACATGGTGCGGATGCGGTGCAGGATCGCCGAGGACGAGCAGCCCGCCTCCGCCGCACAGAAGCTCCGCGCGACGGTCGAGGAGCATCTGCTCGACGCGGAGGAGCGGCGCTTCGTCGAGCCTCGCCTTGCGCACCTGATCGGGCTCGGCGAGCACGAGTCCCACGACCGGCAGGACCTGTTCGCAGCGTGGCGCCTCTTCTTCGAGCGCCTCGCCGACGTCTACCCGACCGTGCTCGCATTCGAGGACATGCAGTGGGCCGACGCGTCGCTGCTCGACTTCGTCGAGTACCTGCTCGAGTGGTCCCGGAATCACCCGCTGTACGTGATCACGCTCGCGCGGCCGGAGCTGCTGGAACGCCGTCCGACCTGGGGCGCCGGCCATCGGAACTTCACGTCGATGTACCTCGAGCCGCTCTCGGAGTCGGCGATGGAGGAGCTCCTCACCGGCCTCGTCCCGGGGCTGCCGGGAACACTCTGCGAGCGCATCCTCGCCCGCGCGGAGGGGATCCCGCTGTACGCGGTCGAGACGGTGCGCATGCTCCTCGACCGCGGGGCGCTCGTGCAGGAGGGCGCCGTGTACCGGCCGGTCGGGACGATCGAGTCGCTCGAGGTGCCGGAGACGCTGCACGCGCTGATCGCGGCGCGGCTGGACGGCCTGACGGCAGAGGAGCGCTCGCTGCTCCAGGACGGAGCCGTTCTGGGCAAGACCTTTACCCGCGCAGCACTGCTCGCGCTCACCGACTTCCAGGAGGACGAGCTCGACTCGCTGTTGCAGGCGCTCGTCCGCAAGGAGGTGCTGTCGCTGCAGTCCGACCCGCGCTCGCCGGAGCACGGCCAGTACGGCTTCCTCCAGGACCTCGTCCGCCGGGTCGCCTACGAGATGCTCTCGCGGCGCGACCGGCGCGCGCGCCACCTCGCGGCCGCCGACTACCTCGCGGGTGCGCTCTCCGACGAAGAGGTGACCGAGGTGGTCGCGTCGCATCTCGTCGACGCCTATGAGCTCGAGCCCGATGCCGAGGACGCGGCCGCGATCCGCGACCGCGCGAGGCTCGCGCTCCTGAACGCCGGCGAGCGGGCGGGAGCGCTCGCCGCTGCCGCCGAGGCGCAACGGTACTTCGAGCGGGCGGCGAGTCTCACGGACGCCCCGCTCGAGCAGGCGACGCTCGAGCTCCACGCCGGCCACATGGCGCTCCGGGCCGGCAGTCTCGAGGACGCTCGGTCGCTCCTCGTGCACGCCGAGACGGTGTTCATCGAGGAGGGCCAGCTGCGACAGGCCGCGGACGCCTCCGCCCGGCTGGCCGAGATCGACTACCGGGACGGTCGCCCGTCAGAGGCCGTGGCACGGCTCGAGGCGGCGCTCGACCAGCTCGCGGGCACGGAGCCCGACGAGAGCGTCGCCGTCGTCGCGGCCGAGCTGGGCCGCTTCCTCGTGCTCACCAACGACTACGAGCGCGCTGCGCCGTATCTGGAGCAGGCGCTCGGCCTGGCCGAAGGCCTTCGACTCGACGAGGTCTTCGCCCAGGCGATGACGAGCAAGGCGCTGCTCTTCATCCTGCGTAACCGGCTCGAGGAGTCGCGGATCCTGCTCGAAGGGGCGATCGACTTCGCGCTCGCCCACGATCTCCCCTCGGCGGCCAGCCGTGCGCTCAACAACCTCGCAGTTGTGTTCGAGTCGGGCGACCTGTACGTCGACGCGTTCGAAGCGTCACGACGCGGGCTCGAGGTCGCGCGACGCGTCGGGGACCGGGTGGCCGAGGCGAACTTCCTCGCCGGCCCGATCAGTGCGGCCGTGCTGCTGGGTCGGTGGGACGATGCGCTCGATCGAGCGGCCGAGACCGAGAGCCTCGACCTGCCGATCGAGTACGTCGAGAATCTCCTCCTGCCCCTGGGCGAGGTGTACTGCCAGCGCGGAGAGCTCGACAAGCTGAAGGCGCTCCTCGACAGCCACGCCTCGGCAGGAGAATCGGACGACCTCCAGTCGCGGACGTGGTACCTGCTGGCGCAATGCGCGTTGCTTCGCGCCGAGGGCCGAAACGCCGAGGCGCTCCGAACCGCGCAGGCGGCGATCGACGCACAAGGCGACCTCGGGATCACGTTCCTGACGGTCAAGCTCGGGTACGTGGAGGGTATGGAAGCTGCGCTCGCCGTTGCCGACGAGAGCAAGGCCCGCGAGCTCCTGGGGGTCATCGAGCAGCTTCGGCCGGGCGACCGGCCGCCGCTGCTGGCGGCACACGCGCATCGTGTGCGGGCGCGGCTCGACGACGACGAGGCGGAGTTCGAGGCTGCCGCGGCAGACTTTCGCCGGCTGGAGATGGCCTTCTACCTCGCGGTCACGTTGCTCGAGCACGGCGCATGGCTCGTCGCCCACGACCGAGAGGACGATGCGGAGCCGCACCTCACGGAGGCGCGGGAGATCTTCGAGCGGCTCGGCGCCCGGCCCTGGTTGGAACGTGCCGCGTCCGTCGTCCCCGAGGGCAGGGAGACGGTTCCCGCCTAGCTAGGGAAGGCGCGCGAGCTTCTTGCCGGGGTTGAGCAGGCCCTTCGGGTCGAACACCCTCTTGACCGCCTCGTGCAGCTCGACGGCGCGCCGCGGCCACTGGCGGTCGAGCTTGCCGCGCTTGAGGTAGCCGAGGCCGTGCTCGCCGGAGATCGAGCCTCCGAGCCGGACGGCGAGGTCGAAGAGATCGTCGCACGCCGCGAACGCGCGCTCACGCTCCCCGGGGCTCTGCGGCGAGAAGAGGAAGGTCGAGTGGAGGTTGCCGTCGCCGGCGTGGCCGAAGCTGAGGGCGATCACGTCGTGGCGGCGGCCGATCTCGTACGTCCCCTCGATCGCCTCCGCCAGTCGGTCGATCGGCACGACGATGTCCTCGCTCAATGCCAGCCCCCGGCGAGCGAGCACGGCGAACGCGAGCCCGCCGCGCCAGCGCCACAGCGCCTCGATCCCCGCGCGGTCGGCCGGGGCGTGCACCGACACGGCGCCGTCGCCGAGGACGTCGATCAGCTCGGCCTGCATCGCAGCGGCCTCGGCCGCCGAGCCGTCGGCTTCGGCGATCACCATGAACCCGGCCTCCGCCGGCATCTCACCGTCGAACGAGCCGCTTCCGCAGGCGAGCGTCTCACCGTCGAGGAACTCGATCGCCGTCGCCCTGATGCCGCTGCCGACCACGCGCAGGATCGCCTCGCAGCCTGAGGCCGTGTCCCGGTGGAAGGCGGCGACCGGCAGCGTCACCTCCGGTGCCGGGATCAGCCGCAGCCACGCAGCCGTGACGATCCCGAGCGTGCCCTCGGAGCCGATCAGCAGGCTCTTCAGGTCGTACCCGGCGACGTCCTTGCGGATCGGCCCGCCGACCGTGATCAACTTCCCCGGCGCGACGACCGCCTCGAGCCCGGTCACCCAGGTGCCCGTGGCGCCGTACTTGTAGGCGTGCGGCCCGGCGGCGTTCGTCGCGATGTTGCCGCCGATCTGCGACTGCTCCGCTGCGCCCGGGTCGGGGGCGAACATCAGCCCGTTCTCCCGTGCGAGCGAGTGGATCGTCCCGGTGCGCACACCCGCCTCGACGTGCATGCGCCAGAGCAGCGGGTCGAACTGCCGCACACGGTCGAGACGATCGAGGGCGAGCAGGACGCCGCCGTCGAGCGGGACGGCTCCGCCCGCCGCACCCGTGCCGCCGCCGCGCGGAGTGATCGGCACGTCGTGCTCGTAGCACCACGCGACGATCCTCGCGACCTCGTCCGCGCTCGACGGGAGCACGACGGCGTCGGCCTTGCCCGGGAGGCCCGTGAAATCCGTGAGGTAGTGACCCCCGGCGGACAGCACGGCCTCCTCGCCCACGATCGCGCGCAACTCGCGTTCCACGGCATAGAGTCTCGCGCATGACGCATGCATTCGGCTCGCTGGACGAGCTCGGCGACGGCTACGGGTTCCGGAAGGTGCGTGTCCCGCTCGGCGTCACCGCCTTCGGCGTCAACGCGATCGTGATGCCGCCGGGGGCCCAGGGGATCCACCACTACCACGACACGCAGGACGAGCTCTACTTCGTCCACGAGGGACGGGCGCGGTTCGAGGTCGACGGCGAGGTGCGGGAGCTCGGCCCCGGCGGCCTCTGCCATGTCGAGTCGACGGCTCCGAGGAGGTTCTCAAACGTCGGCGACGGCGACCTCGTCGTCCTGATCGTCGGCGGCAAGGGCGGCTACGTCGAACGCGACGGTCAGCTCGTCGACCCGGCCGACCTCGAGAAGCGGCAGCGGTTCGGCTCGACCGGCGACGCGTCGTGATCGTCGAGGAACGGACGTTCCTGGTCACGGGCGGCGGCTCGGGCCTCGGTGCCGCGACGGCGCGCCTCCTCGCCGAGTCGGGCGCGAACGTGGTCGTGGCCGACCTCGGTCGACGTGAGGAGATCGGCACGTTCGTCGAGACCGACGTCCGCGACGAGGCGAGCGTCCAGAACGCGATCGACGCAGCCGTCGCGCTCGGCGGGCTGCACGGCGTCGTCAACTGCGCCGGGATCGGGGCCGCGGCCCTCGTCGTCGGCAAGGACGGGCAACCGCATCCGCTCGACGCGTTCCGCAACGTGATCGACGTGAACCTCGTCGGCACGTTCAACGTCGATCCGCCTCGCCGCGGTCGTCATGGCGCAGAACGAGCCCGACGAGGACGGCGAGCGCGGCGTGGTCGTGAACACCGCCTCGACCGCGGCGTGGGAAGGGCAGTTCGGTCAGGCGGCGTACACGGCGTCCAAGGGCGGCATCGTCAGCCTGACGATCCAGCTCGCGCGCGAGCTCGGCCGCCACGGGATCCGCGTGATGGCGATCGCGCCCGGGCCGCAGGACACGCCGATGGTCGGCCTGCTCCGCGACGACATCCGCGCCGCGCTCGAGGCGCAGATCCCGTTCCCGTCGCGTCTCGGCCGCCCCGAGGAGTTCGCTGCGCTCGTCAGGCACATCGTCGAGAACCGCTATCTGAACGGCGAGGTGATCCGCCTCGACGGCGCGCTCCGGGCCGGCCCCAGATAACGGGGGAAACGGCCGGTTTCCCCCGTTGGCCCCCTTCCCTTTGTCGTCGCGTCCCGGTCGTGTCGAGCTACGCCGCGGCGAAGCCACGGCTCCGCGGCAGCTCGAAGCGCTTGGCGAGGCGGGCTCTAGTTAGATGTCCACGGCTGTCGTCTCCTGGTCGCCCGAGCTCTGCGAGCGGCTCGAGGCGTTGCTCGGGGCGCCGGTCGAGCTGACGGGCGCCCGCCTGCTCGCGGGCGGAGCGTCGAAGGAGGCGTGGGCCGTCGACGTGACGGTCGCCGGGGAGCCGCTGGAGCTGCTCGTCCGGCGCGCGGCCGGCGGCGTCATCCACGAGACGGCGACGCTTCCGCTCGATCAGGAGTACCGCGTGATCGAGGCGGCGTTCGCCGCGGGAGTCCGCGTGCCGCGCCCGTACGGCTACCTCGGCGAGATCGACGGGCGCGAGGCGTTCGCGACCGAGCGGGTGGCCGGGGAGACGATCGGGCGCCGGATCGTGACACGACCCGAGTTCGCCGGCGCCAGGCAGGCACTGCCGCTCGAGCTCGCGGACGAGATCGCCAAAGTCCATGCGATCGCACCGGCCGCGCTGCCGTTCCTGCGCACGAGCGACGAGATCGCGCGGAACGAGCACGAGCTCGACTCGGTCGGCGAACCGCATCCGGCGATCGAGCTCGGACTCCGCTGGCTGCGCGAGAACCGGCCGGATCCGCTCGGGCCCGTCGTCCTCCACGGAGATTTCCGGATCGGCAACGTCGTCGTGTCCGAGCGCGGACTCGAGTACCTGCTCGACTGGGAGTTCGCGCATCTCGGCGACCCGCGCGAGGACGTCGCCTGGCCGATCGTGCGTGCGTGGCGGTTCGGCGGCGACGGCCTTCGGCTCGGCGGGGTGGGAGAGCTCGAGCCCTATCTCGAGCGCTACTGCGAGCTGACCGGCCGCGAGATCGGCGTCGACGATCTCTTCTGGTGGGAGGTGCTCGGCAACGTCAAGTGGGCGGTCGGCGCGCTGACCCAGTCGCGACGGCATCTCTCTGGGCAGGAGCGGAGTGTCGAGCTGGCCGTGCTCGGCCGGCTCGCGGCCGAGATGGAGTACGAGCTGCTCGATCTGCTCGCGCGAGTGGGCTGACCATGACCCGGCGTCGCTTCATTTCGTATACTCACTCCCGGAAGCGGGCACCGTCCCGCTCCGCATCGAGAGAGGCTGAGGGACCGGCCCTGTGAAGCCTCGGCAACCTGCCTCCCGGCAAGGTGCCAAACCCGGACGGATGTCGAGCGAGACGAAAGGAGTCGGACGTTGCCAGCTACAGCCCTTCACTGCCGCATCTGCGAGACGGAGCACGCCCTGGAGGCGGTCGGTACCTGCCCGCGCTGCTTCGGCCCGCTCGACCCGGTCTACGACTGGGACGACGTGGAACGCACGTTCACACCCGAGGCGATCGCCGCCGGGCCGAGGTCGATCTGGCGCTACGCGCCGCTGCTCCCGGTCGATCCGCCCGCGGAGCCGCGCCTCGCGCCCGGACTGACGCCGCTCGTCCCGGCCCCACGCCTGGCCGACGCGCTCGGTGTGGGCGAGCTGTGGCTCAAGCTCGACACGGCCAATCCGACGCACTCGTTCAAGGACCGGGTCGTCGCGGTCGCGGCCGCCAAGGCGCAGGAGCTCGGGCTCGGGACGCTCGCCTGCTCGTCGACCGGCAACCTCGCCAACGCCGTCGCCGCGCGCGCGGCGGCCGAGGGGCTGGAGGCGGCCGTGTTCTGCCCGGTCGACCTCGAGCCCGAGAAGCTGCTCGCGACCGCGGTCTACGGCGCGACGATCTACGCCGTGCGCGGCTCGTACGACCACTGCTCGCGGCTCACGGTCGAGCTCTCGTTCGAGCTCGACTGGGCGTTCGTGAACGTCACGCTCCGCTCCTACTACGCGGAGGGCTCGAAGACGCTCGCCTACGAGATCGCCGAGCAACTCGGCTGGGAGGCGCCGGACGCGGTGATCTGCCCGATCGCCTCGGGCGCGCTGTTCACGAAGATCGTGCAGGGCTTCGGCGAGTTGCGGCGGCTCGGTCTCGTCGAGAGCACGCCGCGGCTGTACGGCGGCCAGGCCGAGGGCTGCGCTCCGGTCGCGACCGCGTTCGCGGACGGTGGACGCGTACAACCGGTGCGGCCGGCGACGCTTGCGCGCTCGCTCGCGATCGGCAACCCGGCCGACGGTGATTTCGCCGTCGGCGCGGCGCGCGAGACGGGGGGCGCGATCCACGCCGTGGCCGAGGACGACATCGTCGAGAACATGGGCCTGCTCGCAGAGACGACCGGCGTGTTCGGCGAGACGGCGCCGGGCGTGACCCTCGGGGCTCTGCGCCAGGCGGTTGCGACGGGCGCGCTCGGCGAGTCGGATCGCGTCGTCCTGCTCGTGACCGGCGACGGGCTGAAGACGCCGGAGCACGTCGCCGATCGCTACCGCCCGATCGAGATCGAGCCGAACGCCGATCGCGTGCTGGAGCGCCTCGCAGCGGCCTAGAAGAGCCCGACCGTGCGGCCGTCGTCGTCGATGTCGACGTTGAAGGCCGCGGGCGTCGCGCTGAGGCCCGGCATCGTCTGCATGTCGCCGCACAGCGCGACGAGCCAACCCGCACCCGTGTAGGCGCGGATGTCGCGGATCGTGACCACGAAGCCCGTCGGCGCGTTCGTCAGTGCGACATCGTGGGAGAGCGAGAGGTGCGTCTTCGCCATGCAGATCGGCAGCCCGTCGATCCCGTCGGCGTTGAACTGGGCGATCTTGTCCTTCGCCGTCTTGAGCAGGAAGATCCCGTCGGCCCCGTACGCGCGGATCGCGATCGCCTCGATCTTCTTCTCGATCGGCGCGTCCAGCGGATAGAGCTCCGCGAACGAGTTCGGCTCCTCCGCAGCGGCCGCGACGGCCTCGGCCAGTGCGGTTGCACCCGCGCCGCCGTGCGCGTACCCGTCGTTGACCTCGGCGGCGTAGGCACCACCCTCGACGGCGAGCCGCTGCACGAGCTCTATCTCTTCGGTCGTATCCGTCGGGAACCGGTTGACCGCGACCACGGCGTTCAGCCCGAACTCGCGCACGATGCCCAGGTGCCGCCGTAGATTGGCGGCGCCGGCCTCGATCTCCGCCAGGCCGCCGTTCTGGTCGCCGCCGTGGTGCTTGAGCGCCTTCACGGTCGCGACCAGCACCGAGGCGCTCGGCCGCAGGCCTCCGAACCGGCAGACGATGTCGAAGAACTTCTCCATCCCCATGTCGGATCCGAACCCGCTCTCCGTGACGACGTAGTCGCCGAGCTTGAGCGCCACGCGGTCGGCGACGAGCGAGTTGTTCCCGTGCGCGATGTTGGCAAACGGTCCGCAGTGGACGAACACCGGCTGGCCCTCGAGCGTCTGGACGAGATTCGGCTTGATCGTGTCCTTCAGGAGCACGGTCATGGCGCCTGCCGCCCGGAGCTGCTCGGCGGTCACCGGCTTGCCCTCGTACGTGGCGCCGACCGTGATCGCGCCCAGGCGTTGGCGCAGGTCGTGCAAGTCGCGGGCGACGGCGACGATCGCCATCACCTCCGATGCCGCGGTGATGTCGAAGCCGGTCTGGCGGGTGTAGCCGTTGGCGCGCCCGCCGAGCCCCACGACGATGTCGCGGAGCGCGCGGTCGTTGATGTCGACGCAGCGGCGCCAGGAGATCGAGAGCGGATCGAGTTGCAGCTCGTTGCCGTGCAGGAGGTGCGCGTCGAGCATGGCCGCCAGCAGGTTGTTGGCGGCGCCGATCGCGTGGATGTCGCCGGTGAAGTGGAGGTTCATGTCCTCCATCGGCACGACCTGCGTGTAGCCGGCTCCGGCGGCGCCGCCCTTGATGCCGAACACCGGGCCGACCGAGGCCTCTCGCAGGCACAGCACGGGCCGCTTGCCGAGCTTGCCGAAGGCCTGGGTCAGCGACACGGCCGTCGTCGTCTTGCCCTCGCCGGCCGGGGTCGGTGTGATCGCCGTGACGTTGATCAGCTTCCCGTCCGGACGGTCGGCGAGCCGGTCGAGAACCCCGAGGTCGACCTTCGCCTTGTACCGGCCGTAGAGCTCGACCTCGTCGGGCTCGAGCCCGACCTCGGCGGCGATGTCGGCGATCGGCCGCAGTGTCGCGGCCTGCGCGATCTCGAGCGACGATGGCATGGTCTTCGCCACGGCGAGGGAGCGTATCGAGGACCTGCGCTACCGCGCTGCGGCAACTGCAGCGCGGACCCGGTCGAGCCGCGGATCGGTCGTTCCGCCGAGATTGATCTCGACGAGTTCCGCGCCGACGCGCGTGACCGCGGCCGCGAGCTCCGCACCCGCAATCGCGTCGCCGGCCACGCGGGGATTGCCACCCTCGGCGACCGTCCTCGCGATCGAGGCCACCTCGGATGCCGCCTCGGCGATCGCGAGCGGCACCTCGATCGTCCGGTCGCGATCCTCGTCGCTTCTCGTCCGCATGAACGCCGAATACGCCTCGGCATCCTCGTCCGCCAGCTCGACGAGCCGTGACCGAAGCTCGACCAGCCGTCCGGCCGCCTCGCGCTCGTCCGAGAAGCGGGCCGCGAGCTCGGCGAGCGCGGCGGCGATCGCGCCGGCGACGGCGCTCCCGGAGCCCGACGCCGGCGCCGGCGTCCGCGCGCCGAGCGCGTCCAGATAGCTGCCGATCGTGTGCTCGGCGGCGGAGGCCACGACTCAAGGATGACAGCGCCGGCGCCGACGCGTCTGGCATCGTGCCCGGAGTGAGCGCCGATCCCCAGCGGCAAGCGTCGCCGCCCCCGGCCCAGGACGGGAACGGCCCGCCTCCCGCGCCGCGGCGGCCGCGCTTCGGCTGGTGGCTCCCCGCCGTCTTCGTCGGCCTCCTCGTCGTCAACTACTACCTCGGCTCGCGCGCGACGCAGGCGCCCTCGCGCGTCCGTGTCCCCTACAGCCCGTTCTTCCTCAACGAGGTGAGCGGCGGCAACGTCAACCAGATCACCTCGAAGGGCACGGCGATCCAGGGCACGTTCAAGAAGCCGACGACGTACCAGGACTCGCACGCGACGAGCAAGTTCAAGACGGAGATCCCGGCCTTCGCCGACACCAAGCAGCTGTCGCATCTCCTGCAGACGAAGGGCGTCGTCGTGAACGCCCAGCCGCTCGACACGGGCGCGCCGTGGTGGGAGAACCTGCTGCTCGGCTTCGGGCCGACGGTGCTCTTCGTCGGCCTGCTCGTGCTGCTGATGCGCCGGGCCGGCAACGTCCAGAACATGCTCGGGAACTTCGGCCGCTCACGCGCGCGCCGCTACCAGCCGACGGGGGACCGCGTGACCTTCGAGGACGTGGCCGGGGTGGAGGAGGCCGAGCAGGAGCTCCTCGAGGTCGTCGACTTCCTGCGCCACCCGGAGAAGTACCGTCGCCTCGGCGGCCGCATCCCGCACGGTGTGCTCCTCACCGGCCCGCCGGGGACGGGCAAGACGCTGCTCGCGCGCGCAGTGGCCGGCGAGGCGGAGGCGCCCTTCTATCTCGATGGCGGCCTCCGAGTTCGTCGAGGCGATCGTCGGCGTCGGCGCCTCCCGCGTCCGCGACCTGTTCGAGAAGGCCAAGGCCGAGGCGCCCGCGATCGTGTTCATCGACGAGCTCGACGCGATCGGCCGCTCGCGAACGTCCGGGATCGCAGGCTTCAGCGGCGGCAACGACGAGCGCGAGCAGACGTTGAACCAGATCCTGACCGAGATGGACGGGTTCGACTCGTCGACGGGCGTGATCGTCATCGCCGCGACGAACCGGCCGGAGATCCTCGACAGCGCGCTCCTGCGGCCCGGGCGGTTCGACCGTCGCGTGGCCGTCCAGGCGCCGGACCGGGCGGGCCGGGAGGCGATCCTGAAGGTGCACACGCGCGGGATGCCGCTCGGCGACGACGTCGACCTCAACCGGATTGCCGCCTCGACGCCGGGCATGGTCGGCGCCGATCTCGCGAACCTCGTCAACGAGGCGGCGCTCACGGCGGCGCGGAGAGAGCACGAGCAGATCATCGAGTCCGACTTCACCGACTCCCTCGAGCGGATCGTCCTCGGCGCCGAGCGGCAGATCATGATGACGGACGCCGACCGCCGCCGGACGGCCTACCACGAGGCCGGTCACGCACTCGTCGGCATGCTCACCCAGGGCGCCGACCCGGTGCGGAAGATCTCGATCATCCCCCGCGGGATCGCGCTCGGCGTCACCTTCGCCGCGCCCGAGACCGACCGCTTCAACTACGAGGAGCGCGAGCTCAAGGCGCGGATCAACGTCGCGCTCGGGGGCCGCGTGGCCGAGGAGATCGTCTTCGACGAGACGACGACGGGGGCCGAGTCCGACATCCAGCAGCTGACGGAGATCGTCCGCCAGATGGTCAGCCGCTGGGGCATGAGCCCGGCGATCGGGCCGCTGGCGGTCGCCTCCGCGGACGGGCGCAACCCGTACTTCCCGGGCGGCTCCGAGGTCTCCGAGCAGACGCAGCAGCTGATCGACGAGGAGATGCGGCGGATCGTCGACGAGTCGCACGAGCAGGTCGTCGAGCTCATCAACGGCAACCGCGGCAAGCTCGACGCGCTCGCCGAGGCGTTGCTCGAGCACGAGACGCTCGACGAGGAGGACGCCTACGCCGCGGCCGGCGTCGAGCGGCGCCACGACGACGCCTCCTCCGGCCGTTACACGGTCGCTGTCCGCGCGTCGTCGCCTCCTCCACCGGAAGCGTGACCGCCGGCGCGGCGACGTGCAGGCGGGTAGAGAGGTTCTAGCTAGAAGGCCTGCTCGAGCGCGTCGCTCGAGGGTGCTCGCTTCGTGTACGCCGACGTGCCTTGTGCGAGCAGCTCGTGTGCCGCCTCGAGCAGCGCGCCGTAGGAGAAACGCGCGAGCGCCCCGCCGGTCGACACCCGTCGCACCCCGGCTCCCGCCAGCTCCTGAACCGACGGTCCGCTTGCGAGCGCGAGCACGTTCACCGGCACGCCGACGGCGTCCACGACCGCGCGCACCTGCGCGAGCGTGGCGAGCCCCGGCGCGTAGACGCAGTCGGCCCCGGCGTCCCGGTAGGCGACGAGCCGGGCGATCGTGTCGTCGAGGTCGTCGACACCGCGGATGTGGTTCTCCGCCCGGCCGGTGAGCACCATCGGCTCGGCGAGTCCATGCGCAGCCTCCGCCGCCTCGGCGACCCGCTGGGCAGCGAGGCCGACGTCGTCGATGCGGCCGGTCGCCGGGTCGTAGTCCTCGATCGAGAAGCCGGACGCGCCCGCGTCGGCGAGCATCGCCACCGTCTCGGCGATCCCGCCGGGTTCGTCCGGGTAGCAGCGCTCGCTGTCGACGTTGAGCGGCAGCGGCGTCGCCTCCGCGAGGACCGCGACATGGGCCGACCAGCTCGTCGCGCGTGACCGTCTGGTCGGTCTTGCCGAGCGACCAGGCGAAGCCGGCGCTCGTCGTCGCGAGCGCCTCGAAGCCGCAGGACGCGAGCAGCCGCGCCGAGCCGGCGTCCCACGGGTTCGGCATGACGAACAGCTGCTCGCGAGCGTGCAGCTCGCGGAAACGGGCACGGCGGTCGGCGACGGACACGGCCGGAGTATGCCCGCTGCTAGCCGGCGCGCAGCACGAGCTGTGTGCAGCGGTACGCCGCCATCGGCCGCCCGTCCGGCGTGGTCACGTCCGCGTCCCAGACCTGCGTCGTCCGGCCGCCGTGGACGAGCCGCGCCTCGCAGGTGATCGTCCCCTCTCGCGCCGTGCGGAGGAAGTTCGTCTTCAGCTCGATCGTCGTGAACCCGGTCCCGCCCTCCGGGAGGCTGACCACGCAGCCGTACCCGCACGCGGTGTCCGCGAGCGCGATCACGGCCGCCGCATGGAGGTAGCCGTGCGGCGCCATGTGGTGCTCGCGGATCTCCATCCGCGCGACGACGCGGCCGTGCTCCGCCGACTCGATCTCGACGCCGAGGTGACCGGGAAGCACCTTCGCGCCGAATGCGTTGAGCTCGGCGGCGCTCAGTTCCATCGCGCGACCCTAGCGGGCGCGGGCCGGATCAGGGATGCAGTTCCTTCTGGTAGTTCCGCAGCTCCGTGACGCGGGTCGTCGTCAGCTCGACCTGGCAGGTGCCTGCCTCGATCGAGGCGAGCGAGCCGCCCGCATAGATCGAGCGGGCGAACGTGCAGTCGGCGTCGCGGAACGCGGTCCAGCCGCCCTGGGCCGCCGTCAGCTTCGCCCTGTCGACGCCGGATGTGGCGAGCAGCTTCTTGTAGGCGCTGCTCAGCTGTCCGCCGAGCCGTTTCAGCTCGGCGTCGATGCAGGCCTGCGCGGCCGCGGTCGTCCCGGCGTGCTTGACGCACGAGCCGTAGTCGGCGCTGCGGGCCGGCGACCGACCGGCACGGGTGAGGGCGAGCGCGCTTCCGGCTCCGCCGAGCAGGGCGACGACGACGGTGATCAGGATCAGCTTGCGCACGGTGGCGAGCCTCCTCGGGTCAGCGTGTGGGCGCGAGCGTCAGCGTGGGCCTGCTGCGATCGCCTGTGCGGCGAGGCGGGCGAGCACCGCCTTCGTGTTGGCGGGCGGGTCCTTGTGCTGCCAGGTGTACAGGACGCCGTGATAGACGAACCAGAGCGTGGCAGGACTGCACGAGGCTCCGCAGGTGATGCCCTTGTAGCGCGCGGCCTGGCCGCCGGCGAGCTTCAGATTCGACTTGCCCGGGAGCTTGCCGCCGCGCTTGGCGTCGAACGACGCGAGGAAACACGCGTTTGCACCGCGGCAGTTCCGCGCGCCGGCGAGTGCGAGGGTCCAGCCGTTGTTGTTGCCGCTTCCGGTCGCGTAGAGCTTCGGCACCTTCGCCGCGAAGGGCAGCGAGGCCGGCAGCAGCACCGCAACGGTCGTCTGGTGCTTGACGGCGGGGAGCTGCTTGGCGAACGCCTTCAGGAGATCGGCGTTCTGTGTCGTCGAGGCGAGCGCGGGCACGGCGAGCAGTCCGGCGAGCGCGAGGATCAGGGCGATGGTTTGTCGTTTCATGCGAGCCACTCTAGTCAGGTGGACGGCTCGCCCTACAGGAGGTGTTCAGCTGTTGCCGATCGCGACCGCCCGCTCCCGGGCCGGACGCGACTCGATCCGCTCCAGGTACGCGGCGATCGCAGGCGATCCGTCGATCAGCTCGGCCCGGCGCGCGAAGAGCAGGACCGCAGCGCAGACGAGGTCGGCGACCGTGAAGCCGTCGCCGACGAGATACTCGCGGTCCTGAAGCGTGTTCTCGAGGACCGCTGCGGCGTCCCCGAAGTCTGTCTTCGCCGCCCCGATTCGCTCGGTGTCCTCCGCGCGGCGGGCTCTGAACACCTCGAGCACGGCCGGCTCGAGCTCGGTCATCGCAAAGACGCTCCACTGGTACGCGAGCGCGCGGTCGTGGCTTCCGGGCTGCGGGATCAGCCCCGCCTCGGGATGGAGGTCGGCGATGTGGAGGAGAATCGCAAGCGACTCGAAGACGAACCCCTCGTCGTCCTCGATCACCGGCACGCGTCCGAGCGGATGCCGGCTGGCGTGCTCTTCGCCGCGGCGCTCGTCGCCCGTCATGAGCGTCAGGTCGTAGGGGGCGCCGATCTCCTCCAGCAGCCAGAGGACTCGCGTCGAGCGGGTGTTCGGGACGTGGTAGAGGCGCATGGGCGTCAATACGACCGGTCCGGCTCGATTATTCCGGCGCGCGCGGTGCCTGGACGTTCGCGCCGAGGTAGTCGCGCGGGAGGCCGAGGCGGTCGCGCGCGATCTCGCGGAAGGCCCAGTCGCGAAGCAGCGTGTTGCGGTGGCTGTTGGCACCGATCGACATGTCGCGGTAGATCCGTTCGAGTCGCTGGCCCTTCGCGCCGGCGCTCGAGCCGGCGGTGCGGAAGAGGTCCGCCTGGACCGTCTCCCAGGCCTGGATCATTACCTCGCGGGCGATGCAGGCGATCCGGTGCTCGTCGGCATAGGAGTACGGGATGCCCTCGTCCACGAAGCGCCGGCAGAGCGCCATGTGCTGCTCGGCGGCGTTCGCCAGCGCCGCCTCGGCGGTCGCGATCTTCGTCCAGGCCCGTCCGAAGTAGCGCTGGTAGTCGGGGTCGAGCTTGCGCGGGATCATCGGCGGCAGGGGCGTCTTCTTCGTCTCGAGCATCGTCTCGTACTCGTCGAGCGCGTTGTAGGCCGCTCCGACCATGATCGCCGCGAGCGTGATCGTGAAGCAGCCGAGCGCCCGGCCGCCGTACATCGGGTTGCCGTGGAGGCGGAGGCCCGGCGTGCCCTCGCTCACGTCGAAGTCGACCATCAGCGCGTCCTCGATCCCCCAGTGCGCGGGGATGCGCGTCGCGTCGAACGTGATGCTCTGCGAACCGGAGCCCTTCATCCCGAGCAGGTCGCCCCAGTCGTCGAGCATCGTCCACCCGCTCTTCGGCGCCACGAAGAGCAGCATCCGCTGCATGCCGTGCTCGTTCTCGCCCGGGAGGACCGCCTGCCCCATGTAGTGCGTCGAGTACGGAATCCCGGAGCAGTAGGAGACCTTGCCGGTCAGCTCGTACCCGCCCTCGACCGCCGTTGCAGGCCCGATCGGCGCCGCCACGGCAGCGGCCCGGAAGTCGCCGTCCCCGAAGATCTCCGCCTGCGCCTGCTCCTCCCACCAGGACGCGACCTGGAGCGCGTGCGCCGCGGCGAGCCCCATGCACCACGC
Organism: uncultured Actinomycetes bacterium; assembly: GCA_963765295.1. Lineage (GTDB taxonomy): Bacteria > Actinomycetota > Thermoleophilia > Gaiellales > Gaiellaceae > PALSA-612. Next base: position 132,837 of record CAVXVO010000004.1, on the reverse strand, counting down.
GGCGTTGGCGCACCCGCGCGCCACCTCGACGAGGAGCCGCCCGAACGTGGGGACGTCGAACTCGTAGCCGCCGTAGCGCCGAGGCACGTAGAGTCGGTAGAAGCCCGCCTCTACGAACTCCTGGTGGAGAGCCTCCGAGTAGTACGTCCGCTCCTCGCACTCGGCCTGCTGCTCGATCAGCTGCGGGCGGAGGGCGACCGCGCGGGCGATCATCTCGTCCGGCGTCAGCCCGGGCTCGGGTGCCAAGACGGCGGTCACGGGAGGCCGAATCGTACTCGCGGGCACCCGCAGGGAATCACCCATCCGAGCTCGAGGTCCTCGTTTATCCTCCGAGGCTGGTTGTCTGTCCCAGAGTCTCGACGAGGAGGCCGGTCATGAGCGCGACGGAAACGGCAATCGCGGACGCACGGAGCGAGCTCGGCGGATCGTTCGGAGGAGAGCTGATCGGCCCGGGCGACTCGTCGTACGACGAGGAGCGCGCCCTGTTCAACGCCATGATCGACAAGAAGCCCGCTGCTGATCGCGAAGTGCACCGGTACGAGCGACGTGGCGAGCGTGATCGGGTTCGCCAAGGCGCACGACCTGCCGCTCGCGATTCGAGGCGGCGGTCACAACGGTGGCGGTCTCGGCAGCGTCGACGACGGTGTCGTCGCCGATCTCTCGCCGCTGCACTCGGTCACGGTCGACGCGGATGCGCGCACGGCGCGCGTCGGCGGCGGGGCGACCTGGGCGCAGGTGGACGCGGCCACGAACCCCCACGGCCTGGCGGTGCCCTGCGGCGTCATCTCGACGACCGGTGTCGGCGGGCTGACGCTCGGAGGCGGGATCGGCCACCTGACGCGCGGCTGCGGCCTCACGGTCGACAACCTGCTCTCCGCGCAGGTCGTCCTCGCCGACGGGCAGCAGGTCACGGCGAGTGCCGACGAGAACGCGGAGCTCTTCTGGGCTCTGCGCGGCGGCGGCGGCAACTTCGGCGTCGTCACCGAGTTCACGTTCCGGGCGCACCCGGTCGCGGACGTCGTCGGCGGCCCGACGTTCTGGGCGATCGAGGACACCGACGCGATGCTCAAGGCCTACCGCGAGTATCCTGCCGACCCTGCCGAGGAACGCGACCGGCTTCTTCTGCTTCCACACCGTCCCGCCCGGGCCGCCGTTCCCGGAGGAGATCCACATGCGCAAGGTGTGCGGAATCGTCTGGTGCATCGTCGGGTCGGACGAGGAGGCGGAGCAAGTCGATGGCACCGATGCTCGCCGTGGCGGAGCCGTTGATGCACGGTGTCGGGCGGATGCCGTTGCCCGCGCTGAACAGCGCGTTCGACGCCGCTCTACGGCCCCGGCGACCAGTGGTACTGGCGTGCCGACTTCGTCAACGAGATCCCCGACGAGGCCGTCGTCCCGGAACGCCGAGTGGAACGAGAAGATGCCGAGCTGGAAGTCTGGCTCGCACATCTACCCGATCGACGGCGCGGCTCACGACGTCGGTGCGAGCGACACGCCCTGGGCGTATCGCGACACGCGCTGGTCACAGGTCATCATCGGCGTCGATCCCGACCCGGCGGGCGCGCCTGCGCTGCGCGACTGGGCAGTCGGCTACTGGGAGGCGCTGCACCCGTACTCGGCCGGCGGTGCGTACGTCAACTTCATGATGGACGAGGGCCAGGACCGGGTGAAGGCGACCTACGGCGACAACTACGAGCGCCTCGCGAAGGCCAAGGCGACCTACGACCCGGACAACGTCTTCCGCGTCAACCAGAACATCCAGCCGGCCGGCTAGCCGGCGCCAGCGCGACGCTGCGGCCAGGCGGGCCTGCGGGGCCCGCGCCTGGCGCAGCGCTGCCATCAGGTCGTGCTCGATCGCGTTGAAGAAGGCGTAGGAGCTGATCGTCCCTCCGTGGAACAGCGCCTCGAACCGTCCGCCGGGGACGACGATGAGGAGCGAGCGCTCGCGTGTCACGACCGACACGGACGACGGCAGCTCGTGGATCAGCCCGGCGTAGCCGAACGCCCGGCCGGGGCCGCAGAGGCGAACACGTACCGACTCGCCGCCGCGGCGGATCATCTCCTCGATCGCCCCGTGCAACGTGACGTAGCACGCGGTCGCCGGCGAGCCCTCCGGCAGGATCGAGCAGCGCGCCGGCACGACCGCCAGCCGGCAGTCCTTGACGAGCTCCGCGAGCTCCGGCTCGCCGTAGCTCCGGAAGAAGGGCAGCCGCTGGACGTAGTCGCGATCCGGCAGCCGGCCTTGCGGGAAGTCGGCCGGCCCGGCTTCGGCGAGCCCTTCCGGCCGACCGGCGCTCTCGGGCGGGCCGCCACCGAGCATGTCGACGAGCACGGAATGGCTGACGCGCAGCCGCCCGCAGGCGTGCCTGACGATCTGCCGCTTGATCGCGAACGCGGTCGGGTGGAGCCGCGAGACGAGCGCAGTGAAGTCGGAGCGGGCCAGGAAGAGCGCCGCCGTCGTGTCGACCATTCGGAGATGTAGAAGCCGGCCCAGGCGAGCTGCAGCCGGCGCAGGTCAGGACTCCGGAAGACGTCGGCGAGCGAGGAGAAGCGGACGGCCAGCCTGCCGAGCAGCGGTTCCACCGGCCGAGGGTCCCAGATTCCTCGCGCCTGTCAATCAGGCGGAGGCCCGGGGGCGCCGCGGCGGCTGGGCGAGTGCCGCGGCGCCTCACGCTTGCTCCCGGTCAGTGGTGCGGCATCCCGCCGGACGGGCCCGGCACCGACTTCTTGACGCGCTTGCTGTGCTTCTTCGCTGCCAGTCCGCGGGAGGAGGATCCGGGCTCGGGCGGACGGACGCCGCCCTTGACATCGTCGGCCGTGCCGGACGGGACCTCGATGTCCTTCGTGTCCTTCGTCATCACGCGCTCCTTTCGCCGTCGAGCGCTCGCCGCGAGCGCCTGTCCTCCGCCAGACGCGAAAGTGGGCCGGCATCTTCCCACCGCTACGCTGACTCTCGACGTGCCCGCCTCTCTCCCGAGCCGCAGACATGACGGACCCGAGGGGGTGGATCACGGCGTCCGCTTCGTGCCGGCGGGCTGGCTCGTGGCCGCGCTGGGCGTCTCGAGGCTGTTGCTCCGGGGAGGAAGGCTCGGCAAGCTCGGCATCGCCGGCCTCGTCTGGTCGGTTGCGCCGCGGAAGCTGAAGCTCGTCGCCTTCGGCTTCGTCCTCGGCGCCGTGGTCGTGCTCGCGGGCGCGATGGCGGCGATCGCGCTCCTGGCGATCGAGCTGAGCTAGCCGTCTACGCGCGCACTTGCTTGAGCAGGTCTTCCGGCGCCACGGACCAGTCGCCCGCACGCCAGCGCGCGAGGAGGAGCTCCGACAACATGGAGGAATGAGGCTCCCCGTTCGCGTACTCGTCCCGCCTGCGCTGCGTTAGCCGCGTGTCGACCGACTCGCGCAGCCGCAGAGCCGCCAGCGCGTGCCAGGCGTCGGCGCAGCGGCCGGGACACAGGGCGTCCTCGACCCCGCGAACGTCGCTCACGAGCATCTTCGGATGCGCGTACCCGCACAGCGGGCAGTACGCGCGGCGCGCCAGGGAACGGACAGTCGTGGCCGACGGCGACGTGCCGCTCATAGGGCGGGGCCGGCGTGCGAGCACGACGAGTTCTCCATGCAAAGAGGAATACGTTTCAACAGTTGCCCCCAACGTCGAGTGACAGAGGTCTCAACGAGAAGGAGCGGGTGGCTGACAGAAAGGTCGGCGCCACTGCTCGCTGCGGCCAAGTCCAGTATGACAAAAGAGACGCGGTCGACCGCGGCGCGCAGCGGGGACCGGGCGGCCGGGTGCTACCGTGGTGTCAACTAGAGCGAGTACCGGTTGCAGAACACTGCCTCCCCTACGCGTTCGTTAGCAGTAGAGGAGGTGTATATGGCAACTGGAACCGTCAAATGGTTCTCGAACGACAAGGGCTACGGCTTCATCACCCCTGACGACGGTGGCAAGGACGTTTTCGTCCACCATCGCAGCATCAGCGGTGAGGGCTTCAAGACGCTCGCGGAAGGCGCGAAGGTCAACTTCGAGCCCGCCGAGGGTGCGAAGGGTCCCGAGGCGACGAACGTCGCACTCGCGGCCTCCTAGTCCGAGTACGTAACGGCGCCCCCGCACCCCCTCGATCCGCATCTGCGGCCGAGTCGGAGTGCGGGGCGCTGCACCACAACAGGCGCTGCTGTCACCGCAAGGAGCTACGGCCGAGGAGGTCGCGATGAAGGGTTCCGAGAAGCCCAAGAAGCTGCAGAAGAAGCAGCCGCAGAAGTCCCTCAAGGAGAAGCGCTCCGAGAAACGGGCCGCAAAGAAGAAGATCGGTGACGCGTAGCGGCGCCCCGAACGGGACCGCTCCCGTTCTGAACCGACGACCCGCGTGATGCGTACGGCGATCTTCTCCACGTTCCCGCCGCGTGCCTGCGGGATCGGTGTGTTCGCCTCGGACCTGCGCGAGGCTCTCCTCGACGTCGGGGACGTCGACTATGCGGGCTCGATCGTCGTCGTCGACGATCCGGCGAGCCCACAGGGGCCGGATGTCCTGGCCACGGTGTCTCAGTCGGTTCGCGGCGACTATGTTCGAGCCGCCCGGCTGCTCGGCCGCCTCGACGTCGACGTCGTCTCGCTGCAGCACGAGTACGGGATCTTCGGCGGCCTCGACGGCGAGTACGTGTTGTCGTTCGCCCGCGAACTCTCGCAGCCGCTCGTCGTGACGCTGCACACGCTCCTCTCGGAGCCGAAGCCGCATCAGCTCGAGGTGCTGACAGCGCTCTGCGGGGAGGCCGAGCGGGTGATCGTGATGACCGAGACGGCACGTCGCCTGCTCGTCGGGCTGAACGCGTGTGCGCCGGACAAGATCTGCGTCGTCCCGCACGGCGCTCCGTCGGTGCTCGGACGGCGGCGGGGCGAGCAGGCGGCGGGCCGGCGGCCACAGTACGTCGCGCCGCTGGTCGGCGGCTACGAGCAGATTCAGGAGCGCTTCCTGCTCTCGACGTTCGGTCTCCTGTCCGAAGGCAAGGGCCTGGAGACGGTGATCGAGGCGCTGCCGGCGATCGTCGAGCGCCATCCCGAAGCTCTCTACCTGGTTGCCGGGCGCACCCACCCGCAGGTTGCGAGGCGCGAGGGTGAGAAGTACCGGCTCCAGCTCGAACGTCGCGTCATCGACCTCGGGCTCGAGGAGCACGTGGAGTTCGACGACCGCTTCCTGTCGATCGACGAGCTGGCCGACCTGCTCGCCGCGACCGACGTGTTCGTCACGCCGTACCGCAACCGCGAGCAGATCGCCTCCGGGGCGCTGACCTTCGCGATCGCAGCCGGTTGTGCGGCGATCGCGACGCCCTACTGGTACGCCGAGGACGTGCTCGCCTCGGGCGCAGGAACGATCGTGCCCTTTGCGGATCCTCAGGCGCTCGCGGACGCGGTCTGCGACTACGCCGACCAACCCGACAAGCTTGCCGCCGCTCGCAAAGAGGCACGGCGAATCGGCACCGGCCTCGTCTGGTCGTCTGCGGCGGAGGCGACGGCAGCTGCCCTCCGAGAGGCGTCGACGTTGGCGCCGCGACGACCGTCCCTGCCGGCGGGAAGCCTTCGGCTCGCCCAGGTGCGCACCGATCATCTGCACACACTCGTCGACGACGTCGGGATCGTGCAGCATGCGCACGGCGCCATTCCGAACCGGCTCAGCGGCTATTGCGTCGACGACGTCGCGCGCCTGGCCATCGTCGCATTGGAGCTCGAGCGTCGCGACGGAGACCAGCGCTGGACGGCGATCTTCCACCGCGCGCTGGCGTTTCTCTACGACGCAACCGACCAGGTCGGCGGCGGCATGCGCAATTTCATGGGCTACGAGCGGCGCTGGCTGGACGAGCCTCACGTCGGCGACCACGTCGGCCGTACCGTGAGCGCCCTCGGCGAGGTGCTGTCGACCGCCTGGGTGCCCGCGGTCGTCGGTCCCGCGGGCCGGTTGCTCTCGTATCTCGTGGACTCGCTGGCCGGTGAGGTCTCGCTGCGCACGGCCGCGTACGCGACCCTCGGTCTTGCGCGTCTCGACCCGGATCGGCTGGACCCGGCCGCGCGTCAGCTGCTGGAGCGACTCGTCGACCAGCTCGCCACGTCCTACCGGCTGTCGTCGACGGCCGATTGGCGCTGGTTCGAAGACGACCTGCGCTACGACAACGCACGGCTGCCGCAGGCGCTCATCATCGGCGGCAAGGCGCTCGGCGACGTCGGGGCTCTCGCCGCGGGTCTCGAAGCGCTCGATTGGCTCGGGTACGAGTGCGGGCTCGCCGACGACATGCTTCGCCTTCCCGGGCACGAGGGACGCCATCGCGACGAGCCGGCTCCAGGCGCCGGAGACGAGCAGCCGCTCGACGCGTGCGCCTTCGTCGAAGCCGAGCTCGCCGCCTTCAATGTCACCGGCGACCCGGAGCACGGCGCGAGGGCGCAGACGGCGTTCGACTGGTTCCTCGGGCGCAACCGGCTCGACCGGCCGCTCTACGACTTCTCGAACGGTGGCTGCAGCGACGGGCTCGGAGACGAGGAGATCAACGCGAACGAGGGAGCCGAATCGACGCTCGCATTCCACCGCGCGCAGCTCGTCCTCGACGCAGCGGGCCTTCCGGTCGTGCTCCGCCGCCACGCCGCCCGGGCTCTGGTGGCAGCATGACACGCTCCCGCGAGCTCTTCGTCCGCCACCCGGGGAACCCGATCCTCACGGCCGCCGACTGGCCGTATCCCGCCAACACCGTCTTCAACCCGGGCGCAGCGACCCTGAACGGCGAGACGATCCTGCTGGCCCGGGTCGAAGCTCTCAACGGCGTCTCGCACCTGACCGTTGCCCGCTCACCGACCGGATTCGACCAGTGGGAAGTGTCCCCGGAGCCCCTGCTGGAGGGAGAAGACGGGGTGGAGACCGAGCTCTGGGGCTTCGAGGACCCGCGTGTCGTCTGGCTCGACGAGCTCGGCCGCTATGCCATCACCTGCACCGCCTACGGGCCTGCGGGCGCGGCGGTCTACCTCGCCACCACGACCGACTTCCGTACGGTCGAGCGACTCGGCATCATCAAGCGCGCGGAGGACAAGAACGCCGCCCTGCTGCCGGAACGAATCGGCGGAGAGTGGATTCTCTTCCACCGGCCGATCAACGCCTACGGCGGCTCACGCGGCGAGATCTTCCTGTCCCGTTCCCCCGACCTGCACAGCTGGACCACGGGCGAGCAGGTCCTGCAGCCGCGGCGCGGTGCGTGGTGGGACTCCCGGCGGATCGGGATCGGCCCGCCGCTCATCAAGACCGAGCACGGGTGGCTGTTGATCTATCACGGAGCCAAGCAGACCGTCGCGGGCGACCTCTATCGCCTCGGCCTCGCGCTGCTCGACCTCGACGAGCCGACGCGCGTGCTCCACCGGTCCTCGGACGCGGCCTTCGGGCCGCTGGCCAGCTACGAACGCCAGGGTGACGTGCCGAACGTCGTCTTCCCCTGCGGTGTCGTCCACGACCAGGCATCCGGCGATGTCCGCATCTACTACGGCGCCGCCGACACCTCCATCTGCCTCGCTACTGCTCGACTCGACGAACTGCTCGAGACGCTTCTCGACGAAGACTGACAGACCCGCGCGTGGCGACGAGTGCCACGAGGTAGCTCCCGACCGCGACCGCGACGATCATCGAACTGGGTGGAAGCGAGGGGAAGAGGTAGCCGAGCGTGAGGCCGGCCCAGACCGAGCCGAGCGATACGAGCGCGGACAGCCCGAGCCCCCGGTAGGGGTTGGCGGTGAGGCGGTGGGCGGTGCCGGCCGGAGCGGCGAGGAGGCCGAGGAGGAGCAATGCGCCGATCGCCTGGCTGGCCTGGGCTGCGACGAGGCCGAGCAGGGCGAGGAACAGCAGCCCGAGCGCACGTACCGGCACGCCCTGGGCGACGGCGACGTCGGCGTCGAGCGTGGCGAACAGGAGCGGCCGCGCGATCACGAGCAGCAGCGCCACCGCGAACACGGCGAGCGCGACGTTGCGCCTGACGTCCGTCACGGTCAGGCTGAAGATCGATCCGAAGAGGACTCGGACGCCGGCAGTGCCGTCGCCGGCGCTGGACTGCGTCGTGAAGATCGACAGGAAGAGCACACCCAGGCCGAGGGTGAACGCAAACAGGGTGCCGATGGTGACGTCGTCGGCCCGGGCGCGTTCGCCGAGCAGACCCATGACGACGCCCCCGAGGATGGTGGCGAGGAAGAGCCCCGCGAGGACGTTGTAGCCGAGGACGGCGGCGGCGAGCGCGCCGGTGAAGGCGACGTGGCTGAGCGCGTCGCCGGCGAAGACCTGGGCGCGGAGGACGACGAACCAGCCGACGAGTCCGCACGCGATCCCGACCACGCTGCCCGAGACGAGTGCGTTGCGCATGAACTCGTGCGCGAACATCAGCCGGCTTCCGGAACCAGGGGCGCAGGAGTGGGGCGGCGTCGCGCGAGGGCGCGTCCGAGGCGGGCCAGGACGTAGGCAGCGAATGCCAGCGAGGTGACGTAGAAGCCGACGGGGTAGATCGAGAAGTACGCGAGCGCGAGCCCGAGCCAGGTGACGGCGAGCGCGATCGCGACCGAGAGCGCGAGACCGAGACCGGGCCGGGCGGTCAGTTGGTGCGCCGTGGCGGCGGGCGTGACGAGGAGCGCGAACACGAGCAGCGCGCCGGTGATCTGGCTCGTCTCGGCGACGGAGAGCCCGAGGACGAGCAGGAACCCGAAGCCGAGCAGACGCACCGGCACCCCGGCGGCGCGGGCGACGTCGGCGTCGACGGAGGCGAAGAAGAGCGGCCGGGCGGCGACGGCGACGAGGACGATCGTGACGGCGGCGACGACGAGGAGCACGGTCACCTGTCCGGTGGTGATCCCGAGGAAGGTGCCGAAGAGCAGCGAGTCGAGCCCGTTGAGGATGCCGTGGTAGAGGGCGACGAAGACGAATCCGAGCGCGAGCGCGAATGCCTGCAGCGACCCGATCGCCGCCGACTCGGCGCTCAGGCTGCGCCGCGAGCCGGCGACGCCCGCCAGCGCGAGCGCGCCCAGGCCGCAGAAGCCGAAGTAGCCGACGGCGAGCGGGAGGCCGGCCAGCGCGGCGGCGGCGGCGCCGGGGAAGGCGATGATCGAGAGCGTGTGTCCGGCGAAGGTCTGGCGCCGCAGGACCATGAACCATCCGGTCACCCCGGCCATGACCGCCACGATCGTTCCGGCCTCGAGCGCGTTGACCATGAACGGATAGGAGAAGAGCTGCTGGACGTCCGAGACGAGGTTCCAGGACAGGCCCTGGAAGACGGCGGCGTCAATGGGCATGGCGGTCGCCGTGCACGAACGGCGCCTCGGGTTGGCCGACGACGACCAGCCGGCCGTCGGACGCCTGCAGCACCTCGATCGGCGCCCCGTAGAGACGACTGAGGGTGCTCGCTCGAGATCACGTCCTCCGGTCGTCCCTCGACGGCGCCGCCTCCGGCGAGATAGACGACCCGGTCGAGGTAGCTGATGATCGGGTTGATGTCGTGGGCGACGAGCATGACCGCCACGCGCTGCTCGCGGCAGATCCGGCGGATCAGCGCGGCCACGGCCGCCTGGTTCGGCAGGTCGAGGCTGTCGAGGGGCTCGTCGAGGAGCAGGAGTTCCGGCCGCGGACGAGTGCCTGCGCGATCAGCAGCCGCTGCTGCTCGCCGCCCGAGAGCTCGCCGATCGGCCGGTCGGCGTAGGCGGCCGGCGCCGACGAGCTCGATCACCGCTCTCACGCGTGCCGTCTGCCGGTTGCGGCTCGGCAGGCCGGGAATCGGGATCCCCCAGCGGGCGCCGTCGAGCCCGAGCCCGACGATGTCGACGCCGCGGATGCGGGTGCCCTCGTCGAAGTTCCGTCGCTGGGGCAGGTAGCCGATGCGCTTGTTCGCGGCTCCCGGCGGCCGGCCGAGCACCTGCGCGCTGCCCTCCGCCAGCGGCAGCAGGCCGAGCACGGCCTTGATCAGGGTCGACTTGCCGGCGCCGTTCGGCCCGAGCACGGCGACGAACTGGCCGCGCTCGACGGTCAGCGACACGTCGCTCCAGATCGTCCGGTCGCCCAGCCGCGCAGCCGCGCCGTCGAACCCGACCGCGACACCGGTCGGCGTCATCTGCCGGTTGCTATGTGCAGTGCCGCCGCGAGGGCCTCGAGCTGGCGCGACTGCCACGCCTGGAACGTCGCCGTGGCCGGGGTCAGCGTCTCGGTGATCGTCGTCACCGGGATCCCCCGCTTGCGGGCGGCATCCGTGATGCGCTGAACGTCAGGCGTGCTGTTCTGGCTGTTGAACACCCACACCTTGATCTGCCTGCGCGCGATCTGGCGCTCGATCGTCGTGATGTCGGACGCGGTCGGCTCGGTGCCTTCGCTGATCGCCTTCAGGAAGGAAGGCGGCGTCATCAGCCTGAGCCCGAGTGCCTGGGCGAGCGGGGCGAAGATGCTCTCGGACGCGCCGACCGGGACGCCTTTGTACGTGCGCCTGATCGTCGCGATCAGGCGCTTGTAGCGGGCGAGCCCTCGGGTCTCGAACGCTGTCTGCTGCCGCCTGAAGTAGCCGGCGTCCTTCGGGTCGAGCTTCGTGTAGTCGCGGACGATCGCTGCGATCACCTGCTGGACGTTCGCCGGCGAGTACCAGCGGTGCGGGTTGCCGCCCGCCTCGATCCCGACCAGGTCGCCGACCGTCAGCACGATCCGCCCGTGTACGGGGTTGGCCGCCAGCAGCTTCGGCGCCCACGGGTCGTAGCCGATCCCGTTCACGATCGCGAGCTGCGCGTCGGCCATCGTCCGCGCGTCGGCGGCCGTCGGTTCGTAGTCGTGTGGATCGGTCGCCGGGTTCGAGATCACGCTCGTCACGTGGACTCGCGTGCCACCGAGTTGCGCGGCGATGCTCCCCCAGAAGTTCTCGCCCGCGACCACCCGGATCGTGCCGCTGGTCGCCGCGCCGCCGGTGCTCGAGCACGCCGACGCGGCGAGTGCCGCTGTGGCGAGGGCGATGATCAGGAGCCGGCGCATCCGCGTACTATAGCTAACAAGACTCATTCCCGCTATCAGCACAGAAGAGAGCGGCTATCATTACTGCCGTGGCGACGACCGAGCACATCTCGTGGGCCGAGGCCACGCTCGCCTCGATCAAGTCGCGCGGTCACCGAGACGGCGGCGCACGCCGCGCGGTCGTCGAGCTGCTCGGCCGGCAGGACTGCTGCCTGACCGCGCAGGAGATCTTCGACCGACTCCGCGCGGACGGCCGCCGCGTCGGCATCGCCAGCGTCTACCGCGTCCTCGAGCAGCTGACGAGGGACGGCTTCGTCCAGCGCATCGACATCGGTGCCGGCACCTCGCGCTTCGAGCCGATCCACGCCGACGGCGAGCATCACCATCACCTCGTCTGCGACGACTGCGGCAAGGTCGAGGCGTTCGCCGACGACGAGCTCGAGCTCGCGCTCCACGAGGTCGAACGGCGCACCGGCTACGCCGTCGCCGGACACGACGTCGTCCTCCGCGGCACCTGCCACGACTGCGCCCCGGCAACAGGCGTAAAGACCTGAGCCGGCTCAGCGCCGTGGAGTTCGGCGTCCCCCGCGGCGAACAGTCTCGTCCGCGAGGTAGACCCCGGCAGCGAGCAGCGCCACCAGCGCAAACGTGATGGCGAGAGCGATCCAGACCACCGGCTGCCCCGCGCCCCGCTCGAACCGCCCGGCGATCGCACCGACGAGCGACTCTGACGGCTGTCCGGGCAGCGTCGTGTCGAAGGGCGGCGAGCCTGGCGCCAGCGCCGTGCGGCTCGACGCCTGAGGCGGCGGCGTCGTGCCGGACGGAGGCGATTGCTTCTGCGGCTCGCCTCGACCGAGCTCGGGGTGCAAGCGTTCGACTGACGTCAGGGCGGTCTCGACAAGTCCGGTCGGTCCGGGACGGACCGAGAGCCCGGCGATCCGCTGATCGCTGAAGGGCTTTCCGGCGCGGGCGAGGGCGAGCCCTTGCGGCATGACCACGAGCAACGGAGCTCTGGTGACGAACTGGATCTCGAGACTCAGAAACCGGGCGTACGCGGTCGGTCGACCGTACAGCGACGTGATCGACCCGAGATCGGACGGGCTCGACACGATCGCGATCTTCAGCGGCTCACCCGCGTTCCGCGCCCGGTCGGCGAGTGCGACCAGCCGGGCGCTGAGGGTTCGCGGGACAGTGACGTCGAAAGGGAGGAACACATCCTGGCTCACGAGCACGTCGCTGGCAGGATCGCCGTCGGCAAACGCGCCGGGCGGCGCGGCAAGGCCGGTCGCCAGTAGAGCGAGGGCCAGTCCCAGGGCAGCCGTCCGAACCCGGCGAGCAAAGCGCACGCCCGCAGTCTAGGAGGCGCTGGCGCGTCGTCTAGACGATCGCGGCGGCTGCGGCCGACGCCTCGGCCTCTGCGGTCGCGCTGTCCGGCGGCTTTCGCGTTCGGACCGCGATGACAGTCAGCGCTCCCGCGGCGAGGTAGCCCGCGAGGACGACCAGCGACTTCGTGACGTCGTTGCCGCCGAAGTAGATCGTGTTTCGAACCGCGGTCGTGCCGGCGCCGGCCGGCAGATACGGGCCGAACGTCCGCCAGAACCCGGGCAGGAACGACGACGGTGCGATACCTCCCGACGCCGGTGCGCCGAAGATCACGAAGACGACGACCACGACCAGCGTTCCCGCCGCGCCGAGCACTGTTTGGAGCGCGGCGGTCGCGAACGCGACGGCCATCATCACGAGCACGAAGAGACCCCACAGCACAAGGAACTTCGACGTCGGAATGGCCCCGAGTACAGGCCCGGCGAACGTGTCCGTGAGGAGCGCTCCGGCCACCGCGGCGACCGCCAGCGACGTGAGGCGCCGTCGCCGTGTCCCACGGCCGCCGAACGCCATGCCGATCGTCGACGCCAGATACCCGCCGATGATGAGTGCCATCACGACCAGGAACGACGCGTTTCCCCCCGCGTCACCGGCGGGCAGCGTGTGCACCTGAACGATCGCGATCTTCTTGCCGACTGCGGTCGCGACCGCCGCGAAGGCGCCGCTGAGAGCCGACGCCATCGCGGGGCTCGCAGCAGGCACGACGATCAGCTCTGCACCCGCGGGGCCGGCGACGAAGGCTCCGTTGATCTCCCGCTGGTCGATTGCGGCCCGTGCGTCCGCTTCGGTCGAGTAGCGCGTGATCTTCAGGGAGAACTGTTTCGCGACCGCGGCCGGCAGCGGGGAAGCACCGACGGTCCCGAGTGCCACGCGATGGGGCTTCGGGGCGTGAAGCGCACCGACATACGAGAGCACGAACGCCGCCTGCACGAGCAGCACGACGCCCAGCGCCGCCACGAGGAGCGGAACTCCCGTGAGTCTCGGTCGGGTGTTGTCGCGCGCGCCGGTGTCGTTCACGGTGCCCTCCAGGGACTGCCCTAGGTGACGTCGAGGTTGCGCGATCTTAGTGCCATCGCGCCCGAGCATCGGAATAGGTGTTGTTGAATGCGGCGATGTCCACCGTGTGGGGAGGGACGTCGCCGCCGACGGTCTTTCCGGAGCTGAACGAGCTACTCGGAGAGCTCGTGGCCCGAGTCGAGCCGATCCTGGGAGACGACTTCGTCGGTGCCTACCTGAGCGGATCGTTCGCGCTCGGAGCCGGCGATCTCCACAGCGACTGCGACTTCATCGTCGTGACCAGGCACGCGGTCTCACGAGGGCAAGAGCGAGCGCTCCGCGAGCTTCACGACGAGATTCCCACGCGCGACGCGCACTGGGCGCACAACCTCGAAGGCTCGTATGCGCCGAGGGCGGACATCGAAACGCTCGCGGCTCTCGACAGGCAGTGGCTGTACGTCACCGCGGCTGGCGGGAGATGCAGTGGTCGACCCACTGCAACACCGAGGAGACGAGGTGGACGCTCCGGGAGCATGGAATCGCCCTCGCCGGCCCCGACCCGCGTGAGTTTGCAGCCGAGGTTCCCGCAGACGCGCTTCGCAGCAGGATGCGACCGCTGATCCAGACGTTTCTGCCGGACCTGCTGGGCTGGACGAACTTCGACATCGCGTGGTCGCAGCGCTACGCCGTGGCGAGCCTGTGCCGAACGCTGTACACGCTCGACACCGGCGAGGTGACGTCGAAGCCGGCCTCGCTCGAGTGGGCGAAGCAGGCGCTGAACCCGGCGTGGCGCGAACTGATTCAGCAGGTGCTCGACGATAGGGCGCTCCCGTGGAACGACCCGCCGCGGGCCGGAAGCGTCGAGGCGACGCTCGCATTCGCCGAGTACGCGAAGGAACGCGCTGCCTCGTTGCGATAGGCAGCCTCAGGCCGCCGGTGTCTGCTGCTCGCTCGCCTTCAATCGCACAGACATCTTGACGACGCGCACCGATGAGCTGGCCGTGACGTGGAGCACCGCCCCGATCGAGACGATCGCGACGCCGAGGATCCAGAGCGAGCCCGTCCCCATCAGCAGCAGCCCGACGCGGTTCAGCAGGAACCCGGGGGTCGCCGCGACGCCGCCCAGCACGCCCGTCGTCAGGCTCTGCGTGGTCCGCTCCCGCCGCGTGCCCGACTTGCGAACGCCGAGGAGCCAGCAGGGAATCGCGACGAACAGATACACCTGGACCACGAACATCACGAGCAGCGCGATCCAGAGCCACGTGACATGCAGATGGGGCACCGCCAGCCAGATTGCGGCTTGCACGCAGCTGGTCAAGAGTGCCAGGCCGCCGACCAGCCGCCAGTGCGGCCGCGCCTCGCGGAAGGCCGCCCGGATGTCGGTGGTGGCGCCCTGCACCATCGTGTACGCGAAGGTCGCGTTGCACCAGTAGGCGATCTGGGCCCCGACCAGTACGCCGATCGCGAGCAGCAGGGAGACGGTCACCGTGATGCCGGGCTTGGAGAGCGCATGGTTCTTCAGGTTCCAGGTCATGGCCCAGATCCACGTCGCCGGAACGACCTGCAGGAGCGTGAGCCGCCAGTTGCGGAGCAGCAGCAGGACGCCGTCGAAGACGACGGCCACCGTGCCGGCGGCATACGCGAGCGGAGCGAGCCAGCGTCGCCGGCCCCCGAGCTCTCGGAAGGCGGATTCCACCCTGGTGGGATCGGTGCTGCGCACCCCGGCGACTGCAGCCACGAGCGCCCGCCAGCGCCCGTGGCGCTCACGGGGCGGCCGTGCCACCGCCGACCCGATCGGCTGACCGGGCTCGATTTGCAAGCTTCTCCTCCCGGTCGGATCCTCTCCCTCGGAAGTATCCGCCGGTGGCGGGCGGCCGGACGTCGGGAAAGGCCCTGAACACGCTGCGGTCTTCCCGTACGGAAGAGGCGCGAGCACAACACTCGGGACCCCCACTGAAACCGTCCATGATGGCTGCGTGATTCTCGCGGTCGACCAGGGTACGTCGGGAACGACCTGCCTCGTCGTCGATCCCGAGCTTCGCGTCGTGGGTCGCGGGTACCGCGAGATCCGCCAGTACTTCCCTCAGCCTGGATGGGTCGAGCACGATCCGGAAGAACTGTGGCAGAGCGTGGTCGCGGCAGCGACCGATGCTCTTGCCGACGCCCGACTGTCACCGGCCGAGCTCAAGGGTCTCGGCCTCGCGTCGCAACGTGAGACGACGCTCGTCTGGGAGCGCCGGTCGGGGCGGCCGTTGCAGCGGGCGATCGTCTGGCAGGACCGGCGGACAGCCGAGCGCTGCCGGGAGCTCCCTTTCGCACTCGTCCGCGAGCGGACGGGACTCGTGCCCGATCCCTACTTCTCCGCGACGAAGCTCGAATGGCTCCTCGCTCGCACGGATCTGCCGCAGCCGGAGCTGGCGTTCGGCACCGTCGACTCGTGGCTGATCTGGAAGCTGACGCGGGGGACGGTGCACGCGACCGACGAGACGAACGCCTCGCGGACGATGCTGTTCGACCTCCGGACACGCGACTGGGATCCCGATCTTCTGCGCCTGTTCGGTGTCGACCCGTGCATCCTTCCGTCGGTCGAGCCTTCGAGCGGCATCGTCGGCGAGGCCGAGTTCCTGGGCGTCCGGTTGCCGATCGCCGGGGTGGCCGGCGACCAGCAGGCGGCACTGTTCGGGCTCGGCTGCTTCTCTCCCGGCGGGGCGAAGGCGACGTACGGCACCGGCAGTTTCGTGCTGGTCAACGTCGGGTCGGCACCCGGAACAGCCCCGCCCGGACTGCTCAAGACTGCCGCCGCCGTGGCGTCGGGCAGCGAGCGACAGGACGCCGTCGAGGGTGCCGTCCTCGTCAGCGGCGCGGCTCTGCAATGGCTGCGCGACGGCCTCGGGATCATCGCCGACGCAGCCGATTCGGCGGAGGTCGCATTCGCGACCCCGTCGACGGACGGGGTGTACTTCGTCCCGGCTCTGACGGGACTCGGGTCGCCCCACTGGGATCCGCAGGCTCGAGGATTGATCACCGGGCTGACCCGGGCGACGACGCGCGGACACATCGTCCGGGCGACCCTGGAGGCGATGGCCTTCCAGGTGGCGGACGTGCTCGAAGCGCTGCCGATGCCTGTCGAGGTGCTCCGCGCCGACGGCGGCGGAGCGGCGAACGCGTTCCTCATGCAGTTCCAGGCCGACATCCTCGGCTGCCGGATCGACGTTGCCGGCGAGCGGGACTCGACCGCGCTCGGCGCCGCGGCGCTGGCCGGCCTCGCGCTCGGGGTCTGGCGCGACACCGACAGCCTCCGGAGCCTGATTCGAGCCGGCGCGAGCTACGAGCCGCGCATGCCGCGCGGCGAAGCACAGGAACGGCTCGACGGGTGGAAAGAGGCACTCCGGCTCGCGCGCACCCCGTCGGCAGCCGACTGACGAAACGCCCGCAAACCTATCCAGAGGCGGTGCGAACGAGGTCGTGCTCGAAGGCCCAGACCGTCGCCGCGGCGCGGCTGCGAACGCCGGCCTTCTGGTAGACGTGCTGGACGTGGTGCCCGACGGTCTTGGCCGAGATGCCGAGATCCTGGGCGATCTCCTGGTTGGAATCGCCGCGCACGAGCACGAGGAGGACTTCGAGCTCGCGCTCGGTCAGCCCGGCCGGGAGCTCGCGAGACCGCTCCCGCACGCGGTGGCCGGCGGCATTGAGCACAGCGTCGACGGCCTCCGGGTCGAGCCGTCCTTCTTCGGCCTCGCGCATCAGCTCCGTCTCTGCCGTCTGCGCGTCGAGAGCCGCGCGGTACGGCCGCGCCTCGCGCATGGCTCCGTAGCAGTCGGCGGCGGCGAGAATGCGCGCGGGCTGATCGAGTGCCGCTCCGCGCGTGCCGCGGTGGTAGCCGGAGCCGTCGAGCCGTTCATGGTGCGAGCCGGCGAGGATTCCGATCGGAACGAGCGCCGGCGACTGGGCGAAGGCGCGCTCCGAGAAGTGAGGGTGGAGTCGCACCCGCTCCCATTCGCCGAACCCGAGCGGTCCGGGCTTCTCCCAGATCGCGTTCGACACGCCCACCCGGCCCAGGTCGTGTGCGAGCGCGGCCCGGCGAACGAGCGTGACGGACGCCGCGGGGAGGCTCAGGCGCCAGGCGGCGGCTTCGGCGAGCTCGGCGACGCCCGTCGAGTGCTCTCGCAGCCACGGCGACTTGAGGCCCGTGAGCGCGGCGATGGCCATGAAGGCGGCGTCGACCTTCTCGCCGGCGATCCAGATCTGCGGGAACGGCTCGGCCTCGAGCGCCTGCTCCCACATCCGTGCCTCGTCCAGCTCGGCGAGGAGGTCGGCGAAGTTCCGCACGGCGAGCTCGGCGAGCCGCGGCTCGTACGCGGCATCCGAGCGGCGCTCGATGACGGCTCGCGCCTCGTCGGGACCGGCGGCGGAGAGGAACAAGGAGATGTCCCGCGCCACGTGCAGGAGCCGCATCGGCAGGGGGATCGCGTCGCCTCGCGCGTCCGGGAATCCGCGCCCGTCCCAGCGCGCGAACACGAACTCGAGCGCCGCCTGGACGTTCGGGCCGAGCTCGAGCCAGCCCGCGAATCGCTGCGCCACCTCGCACATCGTCGCGAACGCGTCACGGGCTCTCGGGCCGGCGTTGGCGATCGCATCGGCGACGAGCGCGTCGCGGACCTCCGGGGGCTGTCCGGCGCCGATGTTCGCCCGGTAGAACGCGAGCACCTCCGCGGGGTTGGTCGTGTCGATGAGGAAGAACGCGGCGCGGTGGGCGATGTCGTCGTCGTAGACCTGGATCGCCTCGTGCCCGTTCGAGGTGCACCCGGAAGCGTGGAGGAGCGCGACGTAGTACGTGTCCACGAGTTCCTGCGCCGACGCCCCGGCGAGCTCGCCGAGTCGGACTGCGAGGACGGCGGTGCGCAACGCGTGCTCGAGCGGCTGCCCGGTGCCCAGGTCTGTGGCGAGCGAGAGGGCACCGACCACCTCGGCCGCGCGGATCGGCCGATCGCCCGAGGGCAGCTCTGCGCCTGCTGGCTCGTCCGCTGCCACGGTCGGATCCTAAGCGTTCGCCTTCCGTCGTCAGCGTGGGTCGAAAACGCTGGCCGCGACGGGATGCCCGGCGAGAAGTCGAGCGACGCGGTGTCCGCCGTGGATCGACGGGAGGAATCCGACTCCGTTGCAGCCCAGGTTGTAGAGCAGCCTCGGGTGGCGGGGGTGAGCGCCGATCACGCGGATCCGGCTGTCGTTGTAGCCCATCAGCCCGTGCCAGTGGAAGTCGTATGGCAGGCCTGGTCGCCGGGCCGGCTGTGCGAACGGCCGCACCTCCTCGTCCATCGTCCGTAGCAGCTCTCCCGGAAACGGCGCGTCGCGCTGATAGACGGCATGGAAGGGGTACTCGGGGCCGCCCATGCAGATCAGCGTCGCCGGTTCGGCCGCCCGCTCGTAGCTCCGTCGTGTGACGTACGCGTACGCCGTGTCGCCGCCGATGACGGTGTTGCGGATGAAGCTCATCCCCGCCGGAGGTCTTGGCGCGTCCTCGACGAACGCGGTCATGTAGCCGACCCGGCCCGTGACCTGCTGGTCGGCGGCGAGCCTGATCGCAGAGCCGGCGGCGTCCTCCACGACGTGGTCGACGAAGCCGTTCGTGCAGAGCACTGCCTGGCCCGCAGTCACTCGACGGCCGCCGGCGTGCAGCGTCACCCGATTCGCACCGACCACCACCCGCTCGACATTGGTGCAATCGGCATACACGAACCGATCCGCGTACCTGCGCTCCAGGTACTCGAGGACCTGCTGGCAGAGCACGGCGCTGTTCGCACAGCCCTCGCGGGCGGACAGCACGGCGCGGTAGCGGTCGTCGTCGACCTCCAGCAGCTCCCGCACCCGCGCCTGGGGGACGACCGAATACAGCCCCGTGAACGCGGCGGGAAGCTCGTCGAGGAACTCGGCCTCCTCCGAGACGACACATGTGTGCGGCCGCAAACCCGCCTGCCGGCGGACAAGCATGGAGCGCAGATGCACCTCCAGGTGGTGTCCGTTGAACATCCCCATGTGTCCAGTGAATCGCTCCACCCGGAGGCGGACGCCGGCCTCGTCGACCATCGTGTCCAGCAGATCGTGGGCGTCGTCGAAGCCACGCTGGGCATCGCCCGCCAACTCCCGGCCGAACTCATCCGCAATGTCCGAGAGCGGACGCTCGAAGTAGGTCGCCAGCGCACCCGCATTCCGACCGGTCGCACCCCGGGCCACCCGATCCCGCTCGACGAGCAGCACGCTCTTGGTGCTCGCGCGTAGGGCGAAGAACGCCGTCGCGATCCCTGCAATGCCTGCACCGACGACCGCGACATCGGCGGTCGTGTCGAAGCCGAGCGGCCGCGGCGGCCCGTCGACGGCAAGCTGATCGATCCACGGAGAGCGATTCGGAAGATCCGCGTACGGCCTGGCGGAGGGCTCGGGCGCGCCCCGTCCGAGAATCCAACTCGTCTGTCCCACTCCGGGACCATAGAGCGGTTGCACCCGGAGCGACACGGCGGTCGACGTCCCGCTGCGGACCTCCTCTCCCGCTTCGTCCGGCGTCGTTTCGTTAGCGTCTCCCCCGTGAGCGACCAGGGACCGCAGGAGGGCACGCCCGCCCGGGCTGAGCACGAGCCGCCGCCGGGGGCGGAGACGTCCGCCAGGTGGACCGGGGGAGCAGCACCGATCGACTACACGGCGAGCGCGAAGTGGCTGGTGCTGCGCAAGAAGGAGAAGCCCTCCGCGGAGATCTTCTCGGTCTCGTACGTCGCCGCGGGCGCCGCCGACGATCGGCCGGTGATGTTCGTCTTCAACGGCGGTCCGGGTGCGTCGTCGGCGTATCTGCACCTCGGCGTCGTCGGCCCGCAACGGGTCGCCTTTCCGGCGGACGGGACGCTCCCGGAGATGCCACCCCGACTCGTGCAGAACGAGTCGTCCTGGCTCGAGTTCACCGACCTCGTGTTCGTCGACCCCGTGGGGACGGGCTTCAGCCGTGTGATCGAGCCCGAGAAGGGCGACGCGGCGAAGGACGACGGGAAGGACGGCAAGAGCGACGGCGCGACCGATCCGAAGGAGTACTTCGGGCTGAAGCGCGATCTCGAGTCGTTGTGCGAGTTCATGGGCCGCTGGCTCTCGGAGAACGGCCGCTGGGGATCGCCCGTTCTCGTCGCAGGCGAAAGCTACGGCGGCTATCGCGTCGGACGCCTGGTACGCATGCTTCAGGAAGACGCCGGGATCGGGCTCAACGGGGCGATCCTGATCTCGCCCGCGCTCGAATTGTCGGGCTTGGTCCCGAACGACTACGACGTCCTCGCCTGGGTCGACACGCTGCCGACGATGGCTGCCGCAGCTGTGCATCACGGCTGTTCACGCGCCTTCGCAGCCGGTACTGCGCTCGACGTCGTGCTGCGCGACGCCGAGGCGTTCGCGACCGGCGGCTACGCGTCCTTCCTCACGCGCGGCGCCTCGATGGCGCCCGCCGAGCGCGACCATGTCCTCACCAGGCTGGGCGATCTCGTCGGGCTCCCGCCGGGCATCGTCTCCCGCGCCGAAGGGCGGATCACGATTCGCACGTTCTCGCGCGAGCTGCTCCGCGACCAACGGAAGGTGATCGGCCTCTACGACGCGACGATCACGGCCACGGATCCATTTCCCGACCGCGACTCGTTCGCCGGCCCCGATCCGACCTTCTCCGGGATCAGCCCCACGTACACGATGGCGATCAACAGGCTGCTCCGCTCCGAGATCGGCGTCGAGACCGATCGCGAGTACACGGTCATCAGCCTCGAGGTCAACAAGGCCTGGAAGGAAGACACCGATCAGCACTTCTTCGTCCCGCCGGTCGGCGCGACGGACGACTTCCGTTACGGCATGTCGCTCAACCCACACATGAAGGCGTTCATCACGCACGGGCGGTACGACCTCGTCACCCCCTACTACGCGACCGATCGGCTGCGAAACCTGATGCGGCTCGACCCCGACATGACGGAACGCCTGACGGTCCGGCACTTCGGCGGCGGGCACATGTTCTACGCGTGGGAAACGAGCCGGCGAGACTTCACCGAGGCGATCGCGTCCTTCGTCGCCGGCGCGACCGGTCGCTGACGACCAGGCGCGCCGCCGGCTGAGCCGGCTCTAACGTTCAGGATCCGCGGCGGCGGAGTGGTCGAGCAGTCGCGTGTCGCCACCGAGACGGAGGCGATCGCCGCACAGAGGGCACACACCGGTCTTCCTGGTGGCGCCTTCCTGGAGAACGCTGCCGTAGGCAAATGACGCAGCCGTGCCCCGAGGTTAGAGGCGCCGTAAACGGGTACCTGCCTGACCGACCACGTTGTGTTGACGAGAGGAGGCAGCATGCCGCCACGCGGAGTGAAGACAGGAACGAAGCGCGCCCGTCAGTACGAGCACATCAAGGACAGTGAGAAGAAGCGCGGCGTGTCGACGGCGCGTGCGGAGGAGATCGCAGCCCGCACCGTCAACAAGGAACGGGCTCGTTCCGGGGAGTCGCGGACGGGATCGAAGCTTTCGCGAACGGACATGTCGTCGAGCCGGCGCGGGGGGCTGCGGTCAGGCACGAGCCGTGCGAAGGGCCGCACCCGTGAGCAGCTGTACCAGGAGGCGCGTCGGATGAACATCGCCGGGCGTTCGAAGATGAAGAAGGCTCAGCTCCAGCGCGCGGTCGACGCGAGGAAGCGACGATAGCCGCCGGGTCGGGGCAGGCGTTCGGTTCACCGACGGTGACGAGGCAATGACGGCAAGGACAAGCGCTGCGCGGAGGTCGTTCGTCGTCACCTCGGTGGCGGTGCTGACGGTCGTCGGCTTCGTCGCGATCTGGAAGCTGAAGGTTCTCGTCGCGCTGCTCTTCCTCAGCTTCATGCTCGCCTCGGCGATGCGGCCCGGTGTCGAGCGACTGGCGCTGTACCGGATCCCGCGCACCGCCGGGGTGCTGCTGCACTACGCGGTGCTCGCGGGGCTGATCGCCCTTCTCCTGTGGCAGGTCGTCCCGAACCTGCTCGGTCAGGTGGAGCACGCAATCGGCAATGTCCCGCAGACGCGCCAGCATCTGAAGCAGGCCGCGAGCAACTCGACCGGGATCAAGCATGACGTCCTCGTCGGCCTCCAGAACGAGCTGAAGAAGCTTCCGAAGGCGGGCGGCATCGTGCACACGGCACTCGACGCCGGCCGGGCGGCCGTCGAGATCCTGGTCGGCGTCTTCTTCGTGCTCGCGAGCGCCGCCTACTGGATCCACGAGCGCGAGCGGGCGGAGGCACTCGTCGTGTCGCTGTTGCCGCGGGCTCGGCGTCAGACGGTGAAGGACACCTGGGACCTGGTCGAGCTGAAGCTCGGCGCCTACGTACGGGCGTCGCTGCTGCTGATCGCCTTCGTCGGCACCGTGCTCTCGTTCGCGTTCTGGGCGATCGGCCTTCCCTACTGGCTGCTGCTCGGCATCCTCGCCGGCATCGTCGAGATCATCCCGGTCGTCGGGCCGCTCCTTGCCGGCGTCCTCTCGGTCGGTGTCGCGCTGACGGTCTCGGTCGAGGCGGCGGTGCTGACGGCGGTGGCCGTCTACGGGTTGCGCCTCCTGCAGGACTACCTGATCCAGCCGAAGGTCATGGGCAACACGATCGGCATTGCCCCACTCGCCGTCCTCGTCGTCGTCACCGGCGTCGGCCTCCTGCTCGGCGCCGCCTATGTCCCGCTCGCGGTGCCATTCACCGCCGTGGCGGCGACACTCGTCGACGTCCTCGTCCGCGGCAAGAGCCCTGCCAGCGAGACGGTCCCGACGGTCTTCCTCCAGTCGGGCGAGCTGAAGGAGTACCAGAAGAAAGTCGAGACGAAAGCCCGCCGCGTCGCCACACGCGGCCGTTGAGGCCGGCGTCGACCCGACTGGATAGCCGCGTGCCGCTACCGCTGTGAGGCTGCCGCCGCGCGACGGTGAACGAGGCGCTCTTCTCCGCGCCGGCCCGGGGAAGCGCCAGAAACCCGGGAGGCACGGCCACCGTCGCGCGGCCAGCCATCTTCGTGTTTCGCCTTCGGGGTACCCACCTCGACGCGACTCCGAAACCCGTGCGGCGAGGGGTATTTCGGCAGTGCGTCTTGACGTGCGGCTGATCGCGGCGGACGTTTGGGCCTGGGTATTGCGACGCTTGCGCGTGATCGAACGTCAACATCCGGAGACTCCGACGACGTCTCGACGGTCTGCGCTTTCGAACCGGTCCGCGGGGTGGAACGTTCCGCGTTCCGTCAGGTGTTTGCTGCTCGTCTCCCTCTCCTGCGGGCTGGTGGCGGCGGGGTGTGGCGGGGGCGGGTCGCTCGGCGCGAATGCGCTGTCGAAAGAGGCGGACAATCTGCAATCTCTGTCGGCAGAGGGCGCTCTGCTGGCGGGAGACGCTGCGGCCGGGAAGACGACGGCCATCTACACGCAACAGCATGCAACGGAGCTCCGCGCGGCCGCTCGGAACACCGCGGAGTCGTTGACAAAGGCGACCGCGGCTCCCGGGCTGCGCTCGTCGTTGCGCGAGCTGAGACGGCTCGCGAGTCGAGTCACGGTCGAGCTCGGGCGACTCGGAAGCGCGTCTCGGAGCGAGCAGGCGCGGATTGCACGCGAGCTCGGGAAAGCGGCGAAGCAGAGCGAGAAGATCGGCCAGGGGCTGCAGTGAGCCTGAAGAGCGTGTTGGCCGTCGCGCTCGGGATCCTGTCGGCGATCGGAGGGTTCGTCGACATCGGCGATCTCGTCTTCAACACGCAGGCGGGCGCGACCTTCGGTTTCCAGCTCCTCTGGGTCGTGGCCGTGGGCGTCGTCGGGATCACGGTCTACTCGGAGATGTGCGGCAGGGTCGCGGCAGTCGCCAAGCGGCCCGTGTTCGACCTCGTTCGCGAGCGAACAGGCTTCGGCGCCGCCCTGGCGACCCTCGTCGCCTCCGAGGTCGTCAACCTCATGACCTGCGCCGCCGAGATCGGAGGCGTCGCCATCTGCCTGCAGCTGCTCTCAGGGCTCCCGTATCGGCTCCTGATCCTGTTCGCGGTCTGCGGGCTGGTCGTCTGCTGCTGGGTGCTTCCCTTCGAGTGGATCGAACGGGTATTCGGCTACCTCGGTCTCTGCCTGCTCGTGTTCGTCGTCGCGGCGATCAAGCTCCACCCGGACTGGGGCCGGGTCGCGCACGGATTCGTCCCCGGCTCGCACACGGGCGGAAGCTGGCTGGTCTACCTCTACTTCGTCGTCGGGCTGCTCGGGGCGGCAATGACGCCGTACGAGGTCTACTTCTACTCGTCCGGAGCCGTCGAGGACCACTGGGGACTGAAGGAGCTCCGGTTGAACAAGGTCACGTCGATGATCGGCTATGGATTGGGCGGCTTGCTTTCCTGCTCGCTCATGATCGTGGCCGCGGTCGTGTTCCTGCCGAGAGGGGTCTCGCCGCAGTTTCTCGGCACACCTGCGCTCGCCCCCGCACACGCGCTCGGGCAGGCCGGCCTCCTCCTCGCCCTGGTCGGGATGCTGTTCGCCGTCGGGGGAGCGGCGATCGAAACGTCCTTCTCGGGCGCCTACAACATCGCCCAGTTCTTCGGCTGGAAGTGGGGCAAGAAGGAGCGACCGGCGAGCGCGTCGCGGTTCACACTCTCCTGGCTGGTCATGTTCGCGCTCGCGCTCGTCGTCGTCATGTCCGGGTATGACCCCGTGAAGCTCACCGAGTACTCGGTCATCTTCTCGGTCGTCGCGCTCCCCCTCACGTATCTGCCGATCCTTCTCATCGCCAACGACCGGACCTACATGGGGCCGAACAGGAACGGGAAGCTGGCAAATGTCTTCGGCGTCGCCTACTTCGGCGTCATCCTCGTGATCGCGGTCGCCGCGATTCCGCTGATGCTGCTGACGAACGGGGGCGAGGGATGAACGGGCCCGTCGAGGTCGACATCGCACTCGGCATCCTCGACCACCAACTGGTCGACCGCGACGGGCAGAACTGCGGCAAGGTCGACGATCTCGAGATCGCCGGCATCGGCACGGGCTCGCCGGAGGTCGCCGAGATCCTCGTCGGCGGCAACGCCTGGCGATCGCGCGGCCTCCTCGGACGACTCGCCGCCCGTTTCTCCGGCAACGCAGTCCACGTGCCCTGGAGCGAGGTCGACACGGTCGGGTCGACCGTCAACCTCAAGCACCCCGCGCGAGAGCTGCGCCTCAACCGTGGCGACGAGCGCTACGCGGCCCTCGTCAGGAGGATCCCCGGTTCCTGATGCTCCTCTCCGACCTCCTGAATCGTCGCGTCGTCACCGAGTCCGGCCGGCGGCTCGGCCGCGTCCACGACATCCGCGGCGAGCTCACCGCGGGGCGGCTCCGCGTCACCGGACTGGCAACCGGCAATCTCGGCATTCTCGAGCGCTACGGCATCGGCACGGGCGGCAGCGGTGGGGCCGGGCAAGCCAAGGTCCACGGCCACGCGATCATCCCCTGGGACGACGTCGTCCGGATCGGCAGACACGTCGTCGTTCGCGACCAGGCGGACGCGCCCAGCTAGGTCTCTTCGCTCGAGCAGGATCCGCGCGGTGCGCTCGGCGCGGGCGTGCGGGTGTTTTGCAACTCGCCGGGACGGGGAAAGAGCACCTGTCAACGGACGCCACCATGAGGAGGCGACATGGGCTTCGGTATAGGTCTGATCCTGACGGCGGTGGGCGCGATTCTCGCCTGGGCTGTGACAGCGACCGCGAACGGCGTCAACGTGCACGCAGTCGGCTACATCCTGCTCGTCGTCGGGATCGTCGGGATGCTGGTCTCGTTGGTCTTCTGGTCGAGCTGGGCCGGGCCGGGGTACTTCACCCGCAGGACGTACGTCGACGACGCACCCGTGCGCCGCCGGCGGGTCATCGACGAGGACGTTGCCTAGAACCGACCGGGGCCGGGAACTCGCCCCTCGCCCCAGGATGAGCCGACTCACCGTCCTTCGCAACGCACTCGACCTCCGGCAGCAGCGCCACCGGCCGGTCGGGTTCGTCCTGGCCGTCTTCCGGAAGTACTCGGATGACAACGGGTCGTTCCTGGCGGCGACGATCGCGTACTACGCGTTCTTCTCGATCTTCCCGCTCTTGCTCGTACTGACGACCGTGCTGGGCTTCGTTCTCGACTCGCACGGTCACCTGTACACGTCGCTGGTCGGCTCGGCGCTCGGGCAGCTGCCGGTGATCGGGCGGCAGCTCAGGACGCACTCGCTGTCGGGCAGCGGGCTCGGCATCGCGGTCGGCATCGTCCTGGCACTCTGGGCCGGCACGAGCGTCTTCCTCGCCGCCCAGAACGCAATGAACCAGCTCTGGAATGTCGCGCACACACGCAGGCCCGGCTTCCTCGCGGCACGGCTGCAGGCGCTCGGCCTGCTCGCCCTGCTCGGCGGCGGCCTGCTCGCGACCACCGTACTCGCCGGCCTCGGGAGCTTCGGCGCGAGCTACGGCGTCGCGTGGAAGATCGGCTCGATCGTCCTCTCGACGGCGCTCAACATCGGGCTGTTCTGGGTCGGGCTGCGTCTCGTGACGGCGAGGAGAGTGTCCTGGCGCTCACTCCGCGGCGGCGCGATCGCGGCGGGGATCGGATACGAGATCCTCCAGGCCGTGGGCGGCTTCTACGTCGGCCACGTGCTGACGAGTTCGAGCGACACGTACGGCACGTTCGCGCTCGTGATCGGGCTCCTGTCCTTCGTCTACCTCTCTGCGCACGTCACGCTGCTCGCCGCGGAAGCGAACGTCGTCGCGGCATGCGGGCTGTGGCCGCGCAGCCTTTCGGCGACCGCAGGCCCGACGACGGAGGCCGATCGACGTGCCCTGACCGCGCTGACGCGCGCAGAGAAGCGCCGGCCCGACCAGACGATCGACGTCGAGTTCGCCGGCAAGGCCGACTGACCGCAGATCGCGCCAATCCGTCGAAACCGGTGGAACGTCAGCTGTGAGCGAGCAAGACAAGCGCCTGGCGCTGAACGAGGCCATGTTCAGAGAGATCAACGAGCGGCTCGAGTCGCAGATCGTCGTGTCCGGCGACTCAGACGATCAGCTGTCCGTCATCTGCGAGTGCGCCGATCCCGACTGCACCGACCGGCTCGCGCTCACGATCCAGGAGTACGAGGAGGTGCGTAGCGACTCGCGCCAGTTCGTCGTCGCCCCCGGCCACGAATGCCTTGACGTCGAGGACGTCGTGGGCCGAAACGACCGCTACGAGATCGTTCGCAAGACGGGCGTCGCGGGCGAGTTTGCCGCACGCCTCGAGCCCTCGCGATAACCGAGCGACCTCGCCCCGGCGACGTCGCGCGACCGGCCGTGTCGCCGGTCGCGCGCGTGCTCGCAGCTATGCCGACGGCTGGACGACGATCAGCGAGTTTCCGTCCGGATCGCGCAGCCAGAACATGGGCGGTACCGGTCCGCCGTAGCGGCTGACGTCGTCGTCGACGTCCACGCCGGATGCCTTGAGCGCGGTGTGGTCTGCGTCGACGTCCGAGCTGTCGAGGCAGATGCCGGTCTGGCTGCCGCCTGCCTCTTGTCCGGGCGGGGGCGGGGCGAGCGCGATCGTCGTCGGCGTCCCGCGGAGGGCGACCTCGACCCAGCGCATGTCAGGCGGCCCCATGGGGACGTCGACCACCTTCTCGAAGCCGAGCTTGTCGACGTAGAAGTCGATCGCTCGGTCGGTGTCGGCGACGGTGACGCAGACACGTCCGACCTGTGTGAGGTTCAGCTTCGACTCGACCTGTGACATCTTGGGCCTCCTTTGTTCGGGTTCGTCCTTCAGACGGCCGCGCGGCCTCGAACTCATCGGTTCGTGTTGCGTCCGGCGTTTCAACGCGGTCGGGGCACCCCGGTTTCGGACGCCCCGTTTCCGCTTTGCCTCTCACGCATGGACCGCCGTGAACCACAGATGTCGGCCCAGCTCTTGAGCCGTGGGGCCTAGAAGCCGTCTTACGCGACGCGTCCAGTATGGCTCTGGGAAGGAGCGCCAGCGCTCAGGCGGGTCAGCTCGGCGCGGATGGCGGCGAGCAACCTGTGGTCCAGCTGCGCGTCGAGGCGCTCAACTGCTGTCGGACGCTCCGCGTCCAACAGCCCAAGGGCGATCAGGTCGCGCACGAGTCTGCTGGTTTGAGGGCAGACGAGCCGGGGAGAGTGTCGACCGGGGCTCTCATCCATCTCTTCTGTCCTCCCTGGTAACGGCCCGGGCGTTCGACGGACGTAAGGCGGGCGTTCGGCTCGTGTTGAGTTAGGGAACCTATCGGTGCAAAGACGCCGTCGGAATCGCTCGTCCGAGGGACACAAGACCGGGACGAACGCGAATCCCTCGTTCGAGGGATGCGGCCCGTAACGTCATCGCGCGCATCTGCCGATAATCACGACCCGCTCTGCAGAACCGCACGAACTCGAGGGATCCGGTCGACCTAGCCGCCGCAACCGAGAACGGTGATGGGAGGCTTTGCCTCCGCCTACCGGCTATGCCTGCCCAGGCGCATCTGCTTCGCGCCCATCTCAGGCTCTGGCTGATGGGTCACCGGGCCGACGACGACGAGGTCGTCGACGTTCTGCTGGCCGCAAACGAAGCGTTCACCAACGCACTCGTCCACGCACGCCAGCCGCGCTCGATTGCCGTTCACGTCGACGCGAGTTTCAGCAACGGTGTCGTCGAGATCGTCGTTCGAGACCATGGACGCTGGCGGGAAGGTGCACCGCGTCCCGGAAGTGCAGGATTCGGCCTGGAGCTGATGCATGCGCTCATGGACGTCGTCGACCTCCAGATGACGGGCGAAGGGACGACGGTCCGGCTCCGGCGCAGACTGCGTTCGAGCCTGCTTCGGGTCGACCCGGATTCGACCGGCCTCGCTCGGGTGCGTCTCGAGTTGCTCGGGCGCAGCCCCATCTTCGGGCCGCAGCCCGCCGCGACGAGAGAGCGTCTGGCTGCTCAGCTGATGCCGTTCTCGGCCTCGACCGAGGAGACGATCATCCAGGAAGGCGGTCATGGCGAGTTCGTCTACCTGATTGCCCGCGGCCGGCTGCACGTCAGGGCCGAGAGCTGCCATGTCGCAACGCTCGGACCCGGCGACCACGTGGGGGAGATTGCACTGCTGCACGATGTGCCTCGAACGGCGACGGTCGTCGCGCACGAGCCGGTCGAGCTCTACGCGCTCGCACGGAAGGACTTCCTGTCCGTCGTCGACGGCCACAGCGCGAGCCGTCGTGTTGCGGAGCGCCTGGTAGCAAGCCGGCTGGCCGGACTGCAGGACGCGCTCGGGCACCCTCCGCGCGTTCTGGGGTAGCTAGGAGGGCCGGTAGGGTCGGCCCGTGCTCATCGGCTGAGACGGGAGTCGAGACAGATCGCGGCGCTGCGTCTGAGCGCGATCAGTCCTGAGTCTCGTCGAACGGGGCGGTCACATCCACGATCTGGTCGTAGCGGATATGGCGCGACAGTCGATTCCTCTCTGACCTCACTTCGACCCAATCCCCGGCGAACCGTCCTCGATGGTGCAACAGATCGTCGCGAACGTCCTTGACCGACTCGTCTTCGGCAACGTCGACGATCACTTCTTCGCGGCTCACCAACTTCACCTTCAGCTGCATACTCGGAGCCTAGCGGTGTGCCGAGTTCCAGACCCGTCGTGACACCGGTCAAAGAGGCCCCGGCTCAGGGCAGTGAGGCGAGGTGGCCCTTGTAGAAGCTGCCCCAGACCGCCGTGGGGGTGCCGGCGATCTCGTCGCTAACGAGGTCGAGGCAGCTACCCCAGTGGTTCCAGGTCCAGGCCATGTAGCCGGCGCCGTGGGCGTCCATCCAGTTAGTGAACGTGCCGGCGAGCGACGTCGAGCAGTCGGTGCCCGAGTAGTTCTCGCCGAATTCGCCGGCGACGAGCGGCACCTCGTCGGCGCGGCCGTTCTCGGCTTCGAGCTGGAGCATCAGGCCGTCGCGGACTCGGGGCGCAAGACGGCGGTTGGCGCGTACTGGTTCGCCCCGTACGTCGACACGACGCTGACGCCGCTTCTGCAGTTCCAGGATCGGAGCATGAACCCGGCTGGTTCGATCGTGCTGGGGTTCGTGGTCGCCGACCCGCAGTCCCCGTGCACCCCGAACTGGGGCGGCTTCTACGCCCTGCCTGCGGCTGCCGACGCGCTCGACCTCGACCGGAGGATCGCAAGGTTCCGCCGACAGGGCGGTTCCGTGACGGTGTCGTTCGGCGGCCAGGCCAACACCGAGCTCGCCGTGTCGTGCACGGACCAGGTCGGCTTGGCAGCCGCCTACCGATCGGTCGTCACGCGCTACCACCTGGCGTCGATCGATCTCGACATCGAAGGGGCAGCGCTGGACGACTCGACATCGTTCTCGAGGCGAGCGGCCGCGATCGCGCAGGTTCAGGCCGGTCTCGCGAAATCGAAGAAGAAGCTCTCCGTCTGGCTGACGCTTCCGGTCGCACCGAGCGGGATGCCGGCTTCGGCCATCCAGGTCGTGCGCGCCATGCTGGCCGCGCACGTCGACCTCGCCGGCGTCAACGTCATGACGATGGACTTCGGGGGGGCCCGCGTCCCGTCGCAGACGATGGTTGCCGCGGTCAAGCAGTCGCTGATCGCGACGAGCCGGCAGCTCACGTCGGTCTATCGTGCTGCCGGGAAGAACCTCGGCTCGCGCGTGTGGAGCATGATCGGCGTGACGCCGATGGTCGGGCAGAACGACACGGCGTCGGACCAGTTCACGGTCGACGCCGCTCAGAGCCTTGTCGCCTTCGTGCGTAGCCACGGCATCGCCCGTGTCTCGCTGTGGTCGCTCAATCGCGACCAGCCGTGCGGACCGAACGTCGTGTCGCAGACGACCGTGATGAACTCTTGCAGCGGCATCAGCCAGAAGCCGTTCGCGTTCAGCCGTGTCTTCGGGGCCGGGACGACGCGGAAGTTCGCCGTCCGGCACGCCTCCTCGTCCTCGCTCGACCGCGTCGTTCACGACAACCCCGCCACGAGCCCGTATCCGATCTGGCAGTCGACCTACGGCTATGCGCGCGGCTACAAGGTGGTCTGGCACGGCTACGTGTTCCAGGCGAAGTGGTGGAGCCAGGACGTTCCGCCCGACTCGCCGGTCGCTCACGCGTGGCAGACGCCCTGGCAGATGGTCGGCCCGGTGCTGCCAGGGGAGCATCCGCCCTTGCTGCGGCGCCTCCCCGCAGGCACCTACCCAGAATGGTCCGGGACGGTGACGTACCGGAAGGGCGAGCGCGTGCTCGTCGACGGACTGCCGTACGAGGCGAAGTGGTTCACACGCGGCGACCCGCCTCAGGAACAGGCCGCCAACGTCTGGGACTCACCCTGGCTGCCGCTGTTCACGATCCCCGGGGAGCCGGTCGCGCCGTCCGGCACACCACCGCCGCAAGACACGCCCGCCACGCCCGCGTCGGGCTAGACGCCCGGCGGTTCAAGACATCTACGCCGCCTGCAGTGCCTGGGCGAAGCAGCGCTTGACGAGCACCTGGACGAGGTTCGCCTTGTAGTCGGCCGAGCCGTTGCTGTCGTCGACCGGTTTGGCCGCCACGGCGGCGGCTTCGGCTGCCCGGTCGAGTGCCGGACCTGCCATGGCCTCCGAGCCTGCCAGGATGCGCTCCGCGTCCGGCGTCCGGACAGGTCGTGCTCCGACCGATCCGACTGCGATCCGGACGTCCGCGATCGCATCTACCTCCCGGCGGAGCGCGACGGTGACGGTCGCCGCCGGGCGCTCGTGGAACGACGAACTTCTCGTGCACGATCCGTGTGTCCGCCGGCGGGAGCGGGACGCGGATCGCGGCCAGCAACTCGCCGTGCTCGAGCGCCGGTCTCGTACGGGCCGACCAGGAACTCGCGCAGGGGCAGCCGCCGCCGCTCGTCTCGTCCCCGGCGGCTCTCGACCTCCGCGTCGAGCGCGAGCAGGAACGTCGCGGGATCGGAGTGCGGGTCGGAGAAGCAGAGGTTGCCGCCGAGCGTGCCGACGGTGCGCACGCGGATGTTGGCGACCTGCCGCTCCATCGCGGCGAGCGCGGGGAGCTGCTCGAGCACGAGCGGCGACCGCTCGATCTCGCGGTGGGTCACCGTCGCGCCGATCACGAGCGTGCCGTCCTCCATCGCGGATGCCCGCTCAGCTCGTCGATCGGCTTGATGTCGACGAGGTGGCTCGTAGACGGCGAAGCCGAGCTTCAGCAGCAGCAGCAGCTCGGTGCCGCCGCAGTAGACGGCGGCGTCGTCACCGTAGCGGTCGAGGAGCTCGTCGCCTCCTCGACCGAGCGCGGCGCGATGCAGCTCGAATGCCGGCAGCGTCACGTGACCGGGACGCGCCGATGCGGCCTGCGCGGAGAGCACCTCGAGCGCCGCCTCGACGCCGGCGCCGATCGAGACGGACGCGCCGAGATCGGCGAGCGTGCGACCGAGCGGCGGCGAGCCCGAGCGATCGGGTAGAGCGAGCGCGCCGTCGGGCCCATGTGGCCGATCCGGACGAGGTTGCCGGCGCCCTGGCCGCCCGAGATCATGACGCCGTAGCGCTCGCGGCAGTGGTCGCGCACCTGCGTCGTCGGTCGAGGCCGTTCGGGCACCGTGATCGCGGTGGTGCATGCCGCCGCGATCTCGTCGCTGCACGCCCAGAGCGTCGAGTCCCATCGCCCTGCACGCCGGCGCGCGTCGCGCGCGCGGCCAGCTCGTGCTGGCGCGAAGATCGCCTCGAGCCCTTGCTCGAGGACGATCGTCGCAGGCGGCCTCGACGCCGTAGAGGTCGACGACCGAGGGCGTGAACGGGAACTTCTCGCCGTCGATCCACTGCTCCTTCCAGTCGAGCATCGACAGGAACGAGCCGCGCGGGGCGGCGGGGTTCGCGCGGATCGCGCCCAGGCGTCCTCGCTCACGCTCATCAGCGACATGCCGGGAGGCCCGGCGAGGCACTTCTGCGGTCCCGGCGACGCAGATGTCGAGCTGCCACTCGTCGGGCAAGATCGGGATGCCGCCGAGCGACGAGACGCAGTCGACGAACGTCAGAGCAGCCGTGCGTCTTCGCGATCGGCCCGATCTCGGCGACCGGGTTGAGCGTGCCCGACGGCGTCTCGGAGTGGACGACGCGTCACGAACTCGATCTCCGGGTGCTCGGTCAGGTAGCGGTCGACGTCGGCGGGATCGACCGAGTCGTCGTACGGCACCTCGAGCTCGTGCAGCTCGGCGCCGAAGTCGCGCGAGCCAGTAGCCCATGTCGCTTGCCCGAAGACGCCCGAGACGAGGTTGAGGCACGGGCGTGCCGGGCCGCACCAGACCGCGGGCGGCCGCCTCGAGCCCGAGGATCGCCTCGCCCTGCATGAGCAGGATGTCCTGGCTTCGTGCGGAAGAGCTCCGCCGACCTTGCGCTCGGTGCGCCGGAACGCCTCGAGGAACGACGGGGTCGTAGTGGTAGATGATCGGCGCGGCCTGTGCGGCGAGCACGCCGGGCCGGCGCCATCGTCGGGCCGGCGCTGAGGGTGAAGTCGGGATCGTCTCACGTGGGCCTCCTTGTCAGCGTGCACCGCGCACGTAGGGCAGCGCGAGCGCCGGCGGCAGGTACGAGCGGCGCGCGAAGAGGATCAGCGCGAGGATGATCGCGGCGAACGGGAGCATGTTGACGAGGTCGGTCGAGATGTTGGTGATGCCGGCGATCTGCAGCGCGTCCGAAGCGAGAGCGTGACGCCGAACAGGAACGAGCCGATCAGCACCCCGAGCGGCCGCCCGCGACGCGAGCATGGCGATCACGATCGCCATGTAGCCCTGGCCCTGGGTGATGAACGGCGGAAGATGCCCGCGCCGACGATCGCGAGGTACGCGCCGCCGAGCCCGGCGAGGCGCCCGGTCGCGAGCACCGCGTAGCTGCGCGTCGCGATCACGCTCGACGCCGGCCGCGTCGAGCGCCTCCGGCTTCTCGCCGGCGGCGCGCAGGTTGAGGCCGATGTTCGTGGCCCGGAACGTCCAGGCGAGCAGCACGGCGAACGCGAGGCCGAGATAGACGATGAGCGGCTGGCTGAAGAGCGGGAACTGGCCGTTGAGCGGCCTGCCCAGGATCGGGATCCGGTCGAGCAGAGGGATCGAGTCGTTCGGTGTCGCCCCGAGGCGCGGGCTGAGAGCTGGCCGAACTCGACTGCTAGAGCACGCTCGTGATGCCCCTCGCCGGCGAGCGTGATCGCGATCCCGACGACGATCTGGTCGAGGCCGAGCCAGACGCAGAGGACGACCATGAGCACGGAGCCGAGCATGCCGCCGACGATCGCCGGCGAGGAAGCCGAGCCAGACGCGAGTCGCCGTAGTAGGCGCCGAGGAAGCCGGCGTAGGCGCCGAAGAGCATCATCCCCTCGAGCCCGATGTTGAGGACGCCCGCGCGCTCGGAGATCGTCTCGCCGAGCGCCGTGAACATCAGCGGCACGCCGGCGAGGAGGCCGCCGGCGATCACGCGTCGTCCAGAACAGCTGGTTCATCGCGGTCTCCGACGACGGCCTTCGGCCGCGGAGAGCGAAGCGCACGTGCGCGAGGCCCGGCCGGGAGGTAGCTGCCGCCGAGCGTCGCGCTTGCGCCCGAGGTACTCGATCACGGTCATGAAGAGCAGGATCAGCCCGACCAGCACGAGCAGGAAGTCGGTGGGCAGGTTCGACCTGGGAAGCGCGAAGTCGCCGCCGGTCGAGAGCACCGAGAAGAAGGCGACGAACGGGACGACCGCGAGCGCGTTCAGGCGCGCGAGGAAGACGAACGGGATCACCGTGTCGCCGTAGGTCGGGTTCTGGTTGGCGCGCACGTAGCCCCAGAACGGCCGAGCATGTCGCCCGGCCGCGAGGCCGATCAGCGCGCCGCTGATCAGGAACGCGGACGATGATCAGCCGCGGGAGGTTCGATGCCGACGTGCTGTGCGGCGCGCGGGTTCGCGCCGAGGACCTGCAGCTTGCAGGCCGAACGACGTCCGTGTCAGCACGTAGTGGACGACGATCACCACCGCGAAGGCGACGAGCAGGCCGATGTCGATGCGCGTGCCCGGGATCGTCGGCAGCATCTTGTCGAACGGCATCGCCTCGCGTCTGCGGCGTCCGGATCGCCGGATCCTGGAACGGCCCCTTGATCAGGAAGTCGGCGAGGTCGATCCCGATGAACGACATCATCAGCGTCGTGATGATCTCGTTCGTCCCGTAGCGTGCCTTGAGGACGGCCGGGACGAGCGTCCAGGCGGCGCCGACGGTCGACGCGAGCAGGGCGAACAGCACGAAGGCGAGCGCGAGCGGGACCTCGGTGACGAGCGACGGCCCGAAGCCGGCCACGAACGCGGCGGCGAGCACGAACTGGCCGTCGTAGCCGAGGTTCCAGATGTTCGCGCGGAAGATGACGGTCAGCCCGACGGCGATCAGGAGCAGGGGCGCCATCGTGACGGCGCTCTGCTGCCAGTTCGCCGTGCGCGACTGCCGTCGTCCCAGACGTGCCGGTAGAACTCGAACGGGTTGCGGCCGAGCGCGCGCCAGCAGGATCCCGCCGGCGACCAGTGCCAGGATCACCGGCCCGAGCGACCGGACGAAGATGTCGATCAGGCGGGCGGGAACCTGGCGCGTGCGACCTGCCACCGGCCGGGCTCGACGGGCGGGTCGGCGGGACTCCCGGCCACGGTCGTCACGCCGCCGCCTCCGAAGCTCGCGTCGCCGACCATCAGCGCGCCGATCGCGCTCGGCGGCCCCGGGTCTGTTGTCGACGACGCCGACGAGCCGCCCGCGGGAGAGCACGGCGATCGCGGTCGCAGATCTCGAGCAGCTCGTCGAGGTCGGTCGAGATCACGAGCGCGGTGCCGCCTCCGCTGCGCGAGCTCGCGGATCGTGTCGCGCACGGTGCCGGTCGTCTTCACGTCGAGCCCGTAGGTGGGCTTGTGGAAGACGACGACCTTCGGGTCGAACGACAGCTCGCGGGCGAGCAGCACCTTCTGGATGTTGCCGCCCGAGAGCGTCCCGGCCCGCGTGTGCACGCTCGGCGTGCGCACGTCGAACTGCTCGACGAGCTCCGTCGCCGTGCTGCTCGACCGCGGCGCGCTGGATTCGGCCGTGCCGCCAGAACGGCCGCTGGCCGATGCGCTTCAGGAACAGGTTGAGGCCGACGCTCATGCTGGGCACCGATGCCCTCGCCGAGGCGGTCGTCCGTGACGTAGCGCAGGCCGAGCTTCTGCGCGGGCCGACGTCCGAGAGCCGTGTGATCGGCGCGTCGAAGAGGCGGATCTCGCCCGCCGTGACGTGGCGCTGGCCCGCGACGACCTCGGCGAGCGCCCGCTGCCCGTTGCCGTCGACACCGGCGACGCCGAGGATCTCGCCCTGGCCGAGCCGGAGCGAGACGTCCTCGATGCCGAGCTCGACTCCCTGTCCCGGAGCCGAGACGTCGTCGAGCTCGAGCACGGTCTCGGCGGCCGCCTGGCGCGACGGTCGTGCTCGAGCTCGACGTGCTCGATGTCCTCCTGCGAGCTCGGCGACGTCCGCGACGCGCCGGGCCTCGTCGCCGAACATGAGGCGGATGATCTCGGCGCGCAGCTCCGTCGGCCGCGAGCGGAGCGCAGCGTCTCGCTGTCGAGCGTGCCGACGACCCGGCCCTGGCGGAGGATCGAGACGCGGTCGCCGAGCGAGAGCGCCTCGTGCAGCTTGTGCGTGATGAACACGATGCCCTGGCCCTGCTCCTTCAGCCGCGCGAGCACCTTCTCGAGCTCGGCGAACGCCTGCGGCGTGAGCATCGAGGTCGGCTCGTCGAGGATGAGGACCCGCGAGCCGCGCCAGAGCGCCTTCATGATCTCGACCTGCTGCTGGCGCGCCGAGCGAGAGGTCGGCCGCCTTCGACGTGCCGGGATCGACTCGAACGCCGAGCGGTCGGCCGAGCTCGGCGAGGCGCTGCTGCGCCCGGCGACGTCGAGCCGCAGGCTGCTGCGTGTCGCCGAGCATCAGGTTCTCGAGCACGGTCAGCGCCGGGATCAGCGTCGAGTGCTGGTAGACGGTGCCGATGCCGTGCTCGAGCGCCGCGCGGGGCGAGTCGATCGAGACGTCCTGGCCGTCGATCCGGATCTGGCCGGCGTCGGGCTTGACGAGGCCGGACAGGATGCCGATCAGCGTCGACTTGCCGGCGCCGTTCTCGCCGAGCAGGCAGTGCACCTCGCCGCGGCGGACGCTCGAAGGCTGACGTCGTCGTTCGCGAGCACGCCGGGATAGGCCTTGCGTGATGCCCGACGAGCTCGACGAGCGCGGGACGGCTGCTGATCCGAGGCGCGTCACCTCAGACTGTCTCCGGCATGTCGGTCAGACGCCCGCGGCGGCCCGGACGGGCCGCCGCGGTTTCCTGCGTTCCTTCTGCACCTATCCGATCAGCTTGAGGACGGCGCTCTTCGTCGTCACGTTGGGAACCTTGATCTTCCCCGAGACGATGCCCGGCCTTGCGCCTGCCGATCTCCTTCCAGACGGGTGTCGAGATGTACTTCGTCTGGAGCAGCGAGATGCCGCCGTTCTTCAGCGTCAGGTTGTAGCCGTGCGTCCCGTACGTGCCCTTGTTGATGTCCGCGATCGCCTGCTTGTAGGCGTTCGTGAACGTCCAGAGCACGGACGACAGGAGGACGTGCTTCTTGTCGATCGGCGCCAGGTTGCCGATGTCGCCGATGTACCAGACCTTGTGGCCTTGGCGGTCTCGATCGCCTGGAGGTAGCCGAGCGTCGCGCCGTCGCCCATGCCGAAGATCACGTCGGCGCCCTGCGGCGATCACGCTGTTGGCCGACGCGCTTGCCGCCGGCGGCGTCGTCGTACGACGGCCGGGCCGATCGTCGCGAACACGATCTTCGACCGTCTTGTCGAACGCTGCGGACGCCCGCCGCGAAGCCGCCGCTCATCTTGTACCAGTTCGGGTCAGACGCCGAGATGACGATCGCCGAGCGTGTGCGTCTTCGTCATCTGCGCGGCGAGGATGCCCGCGAGGTAGGCGCCCTGCTGGCTCGAGGTCGTGATGTTCGACGACGTAGCCCTTGACCAGCATGCGTCGGGATGTCGTACGTGATCGATCGGCACCTTGTACTGCTGCGCGATGCGGGCGGCGATCGTGTCGTAGCCGCTCGCGTGCGCGATGAGAAGCTGGCGCCGCTCTTCGCGAGCTGCCGCAGCACGATCTCGGTGTTGTCGTAGCCGATGTTCGTGACCGCGTGCACCTTGCGCGCCGAACGCCGCTCGCCGCGGCCTTGGCGCTCGTTGACGCCTTGCTGGTTCCAGCCGTAGTCGTTGGTCTTGGCCGGGGTCGCGATCGCGACCGTCGTGACCTTCGCCGTCTTGAGCGCGTCGTGCTCGCACTGGCCGCTCCGGTGGCTGCGAGCGAGAACCGCACCCGCCAGAGCAGCGACCACGATCGAGGCTTCGACGTATCTGCATCGAGCTCCTCCCTGTCTCCATGCACCGGACTTCACGATCGCCCGCGGGCGATGATCGCCATCGCTCCTCCTTGCCCGACCGTCCGACGCCTGATACGGTCGGCTGCGAGCTGCTGACAGCTGACCGCGGGCGTACCTTAATCGCACGGGTAGAGGGAATGCAACGAATGGCCGACGCGGCCGCAACACGAAACCGATACGAGGCCGTGGCCGGCCGACTCGAGAATCTCACGCTCTGGGAGCGGGTGCACGAGCATCTTCGCGAGGAGATCCTCGCCAACCGGCTGCCGGCCGGGCACCGAGCTCCAGGAGGTCGCGCTCGCGCGCCGAGCTCGGCGTCAGCCGCGGGCCGATCCGGGAGTCGATCGGCCGACTCGCCGCCGAAGGGCTCGTGTCGTGGTCGGCCGCGGCGTGGCGCCGTCGTCCGGTCGCTGTCGAAGGACGAGTTCGTCGAGGCCTACCAGGTGCGCGAGGCGCTCGAGGTGATGGCCGTGCGGCTCGCCGTCCCGCGGCTCGGCGCGACCGAGCTTCGACGCGCTCGGGCGGCTGAACGACGCGCATGGAGCAGCATCGCCGACGCCGACGACGTCGACGCGTTCTTCGAGGCGAATGCGGCCTTTCACGCCACGCTCGTCGAGGCGTCCGGCAACGAGACGCTGCGGCGAGATCTACCGCCAGCTGCTCGGGCAGATGGGCCGCTATCGCCGTGCGGTCGCTCGCCCTGCGCGGCAGCCTGCAGCGCTCCGTCGCCGAGCACCGGGCGATCGTGCGCGCGCGCTCCGAAGGGCGACGCCGAGAGCGTCGCGCGGGCCGGCACATCTGGTGTCGGATCACATCCGCGTTCCGCAGCAGCGCCTGCAGGAGCTGACGGACGAGGAGTTGCGCCGACCGTGAGCCCGCTCCGAGTTCGGCGTCAACCTGAACAACCGCGAGCCGCTGATCGCGCCGGACTACGACCTGCAGCATGCTGCTCGACCTGAGCGAGCGTGGTCGAGGAGCGCGGGTTCGACTCGGTCTGGGTCGGCGACAGCCTCTTCTCGAAGCCCCGCTACGAGCCGATCTCGCTGCTCTCGGCGATCTCGCAGCGCACCTCGCGCGTCCGGCTCGGAACGTCGTGCATGGTCTCGTCGACGCGCAACCCGCTCTACCTCGCGCTCGAGTGGGCGACGCTCGACGTCATCTCCGGCGGCCGCACGATCTTCGGGACCGGCATGGGGAACCCGGAGGCGGGCGTACGGCGCGAGTTCGAGGCGCTCGGCCTCGACTACGTGCGCCGCGGATCGCTCTTCGAGGAGGGGCTGGCGGTGCTCCGCACGCTCTGGAGCGAGGGCGCGCGTCACCTTCCACGGCGAAGTACTTCGACTACGACGACGTCGCCTTCCACTCCGGCACCGAGATGGCGCCGCTGATGCCGATCCAGAAGCCGCCGCCGATCTGGGTCGTGTCGAATCCCCGCCTGAAGGGTGACGCCGAGCCGGATGTGATCGCGCGCCGCCTCGAGCGCCGCCTGCCGCCGGATCGTGCAGTACGGCGACGGCTGGATGACCTGCTGCCGTGCCCAGCACCCCGACGAGCTCGTCGAGCAGCTCGGCGCGATCGAGCGCTACGCCGACGAGCACGACGCCGACTTCTCGCGGCTCGTGATCTCGTACCAGGTGACGATGAACATCGGCGACTCGGCAGCCGAGGCGCGAGCGGGCGTTCGACGAGTACATCTCCAAGTACTACCCCGAGCTCTCCCAGGCGATGGACCTGTCCAACTGGGGCCCAGTCGGGACTCCCGAGGACATCGCGGCCTGGATCCGCACCTTCGCCGACGCGGGTGTCGACCACTTCATCTGTCGCTTCGGCGCCGTCGACCAGTTCGATCAGGTCGAGCGTTTCGCGAAGGACGTCCTTCCGCTGTTCAGCGGAGAAAGGGTGGGTTGAGCCATGGCTACTGCAGTCACGACCGACGATCTCCTCGAGGACGCGGCGCTGATCGTCGACGTCTGCTTCTCCGTCGAGGAGGGTGACGTCGTCACGATCATCTGCGACGACGACCGCGCCGACGAAGCCCATGCCGTCGCGGAGGTCTGCGTCGAGCGGGGTGCGTGGCCGGTGATCATGAACAACGAGCTGCAGGTGCGCCGCGGCCGCGCCGACGTGCGCTTCCCGATGGCCCCGCCGGCGAACCTGCACCGCGCGATGGTCGGGTCGGACGAGGTGATCATCATCGCCAACCTCGAGTGGGCGAACCGGTTCGCCCACGTCAACGCGGTGCGCGAGACCTGCGAGGCGAACGGGAAGATCGCGTCGATCGAGCCCGGCATGGGCGAGTGGGGCCTGACGCGCGAGGACCTCGAGCGCTCCGCACAGCGGACCAAGGACGCGGTGGCCGCGCTCGCCGGCAAGACGCGGTGCCGTGTCACGACGCCGCTCGGCACGGACTTCACCGTCTCGATCGAGGGCCGGCCGCCGCTCGAGCTGACCCCGTACAAGGCGCGAGGCCAGATGATGAGCCCGATCCCGCTCTGGACGGAGGTCGCGTTCGCGGCGATCGAAGACTTCACGCACGGCACCGCCGTCGTCGACGGCGTCATGCTCGGGATCGGACTTCCGGGCCAGGTCGAGGAGCCGATCCGCTGGACGCTGGAGGCGGGGCGCTGCGTGAAGATCGAAGGTGGAGCGGAGGCGGAGCGCCTGCGCCAGGCAATCGAGGGTGTCGAGAACGCGGACGTCATCGGCGAGTTCGCGTTCGGCACGAGCGAGAAGGCGCCGTTCGGGACGCCGTCGGAGAAGGGCCGCATCGGCACCGTCCACCTCGCGCTCGGCGACAACCACAACGCCTATCCAGGCGGCCAGAACCACTGCTCGCTCCACCTCGACGGCGTCTTCCTGAACGCGACGATGTGGATCGAGGACGACGG
This sequence comes from uncultured Actinomycetes bacterium, assembly GCA_963765295.1. Taxonomy (GTDB): domain Bacteria; phylum Actinomycetota; class Thermoleophilia; order Gaiellales; family Gaiellaceae; genus PALSA-612. The sequence continues at coordinate 91,207 of CAVXVO010000004.1, read as the reverse complement.
CACGTACATCCTGCGGGACGGCGAGTGGGCGCTGTAGTCACCGTCTGCCCGCTCGAGAACGCCGATCCGATCGAGTTGCCGAACGGAAGCTGGAGCCGCATGCTCGTCACCGCCGACCGGCGTGGGTGACAACCGCTCCTCGCTCGGCTACTCGGTGTTCACGCCCGGCACCACGCTGCAACCGGTACGCCACGAGACCGAGGAGTTCGCGTACGTGATCTCGGGCTCGGGCGAGCTTCGGCTCGACGACGAAGCTGTTGCGTTCGGAGCGGGTGACGCGCTCCACATCCCCGCCGGCGTCTGGCATGCCGTTGCGAACACGGGTGGGGAGGACGTCGTGATGGTGTTCGGCTTCCCGCATCCCGACTACCCGCCGACCGAGCGGCGCGGCTGATGGCGGTCGTCGGCACAGACGATCCGAGAGGAGGTCGCCTGCGCGTGTCGGATCCTCGCGCTCGAGGGGTACGCCGACCTGACGCTCGGACACGTCAGCGCGCGCGGCGCCGACGGCTCGATCTGGATCAAGCGCAAGGGAATCAGCCTCGACGAGGTCGAGCAGGGGGACGTGGTCGAGGCCGACGCCGAGGACGTCGAGCTTCATCTCGAGACGGTGCTGCACACCGCCGTCTACGCGGTGCGGCCGGACGTGGGCGCGGTCGTCCACGGCCACCCGCCGTACGCGACCGCGCTTGCGGCCACGGGCGCCGAGCTCGAGCTGCTCACGCACGACGGAGTTCTCTTCGCCGACGGTCTCGGTCGCTTCGACGCACCGGATCTGATCGTCGACGACGAGCAGGGCGCCGCCGTCGCCGCTGCCCTCGGGTCGCGCCGGGCGGTCCTGCTCCGAAACCACGGCGTCCTCGTGGTCGGGAAGGACGTCGCCTGGGCCGTGCTCGCGGCAGTCACCCTCGAGCGGGCCGCGCGCCTGCAGTCGATCGCCTCGACGTTCGGTTCCCTGCAGCCGATCCCGGATCGGATCGCGCGGGAGCTCCATCCGGTGAAGTACCAGGATCGGTTCGTGGCCGAGTACTGGGAGGCGTGGCTCGCGTCGCCTGCGGCCGGCCGGCTGAGATGGAGATCCGCCTCACCGTCAACGGCGCCGAGGTCGTGCGCGACGTCGAGCCGGAGGAGCTGCTCCTCGACCTGATTCGCGACGGCCTCGGGCTGACCGGCGCCAAGCGATCCTGCGACGTGCAGGTCTGCGGCACCTGCACGGTGCTCGTCGACGGCAGGGCCGTCAGCTCGTGCTGCTTCCTGGCAGCGGACGCAGACGGCCGCGAGGTGCTGACGATCGAGGGTCTGGCGAGCGAGGCCGGAGTTCGACCGGCTCGAACAGGCCTTCACCCGTCACGCCGCGCTCCAGTGCGGCTTCTGCACGAGCGGCATGCTGCTCACCGTCAGCTCGCTGCTCGCGACCGGAGAGCTGACGAGCGAGGACGAGATCAAGCGCAGCCTCGCCGGGAACCTCTGCCGCTGCACCGGCTACCGGGGCATCCTCGAAGCGGTGACGGAGCTGGCAGGTCTCGCGTGACGACCGTCGACACGACCGCGCTCACGCAGGTCGGGAAGTCTCACGCCCGGCTCGATGCGGGCGAGAAGCTCCGTGGCCAGGCGCAGTTCGCAGGCGATCTCCTGGTGCCGAGGATGCTTCACGGCCGCGTTCTCCGCAGCCCGGTCGCACACGCGCGCATCGTCTCCATCGACACGTCCGCCGCCGAGGCGATGCCGGATGTCGTCTGCGTGCTCACGGGTCGTGACCTCTCGGACATCGACCCGTACTACGGGCATGCGATCAAGGACCGGCCGATCGTCGCGATCGACAAGGTTCGTTTCCACGGCGAGCCCGTGGCCGCGGTGGCGGCGGAGACACGTGCCGCGGCAGCCGCTGCGCTGGACGTGATCGCGGTCGAGTACGAGGAGCTGCCGGTGGCGGGAACGCTCGACGAGGCGCTCGCCGAGGACGCGCCGATCGTCAACGAGCGCGAGACCACCCCGGGGCTCTTCCACGGCCTGGGCGAGCTCCCGGACCGGGACGGCAACGTCTGCTACCGGTACCGCATCGATCGAGGCGAGCCCGAAGCCGTCTTTGCCCACGCCGACGTCGTCGTCGAGGGCGAGTACACGTTCCCCGCGGTCTACCAGTACGCGATGGAGACGCACACGGTCGTCGCCCAGGTCGAGGGAGACGAGATCACCGTCTGGGCGTCCTGCCAGCACCCTTTTCTCGTTCGCGCCGAGCTCGCCGACCTGTTCGGGGTGCCGGTCGCGAACGTCCGCGTGATCGTCCCCTACCTCGGCGGCGGGTTCGGCTCGAAGTCGTACACGAAGATGGAGCCGCTCACCGTCGCGCTCGCACGGAAGGCCGGCCGACCCGTCCGGATCCAGAACCGCGTGGCGGAGTCGATGGTGACCACGCGCCGCCACGACATGCGCTGCCGGATGCGCACGGCCGCGAACGACGAGGGTCGCCTGCTGGCGCGCGAGGTCGAATGCTGGCTCGACACCGGGGCGTACGCGGACAACGGGCCGCGCGTCACGGCCACGGCCGGTGACGCAGCCCCGGGGCCGTACCGCTGGGCGGCGTACCGCATCGACGCCGCCTGCGTCTACACGAACACGGCGCCGTCGGGCTCGTACCGGGCCTTCGGTGCCACTCACCTGCAGTGGATCGGCGAGTCCCAGGTCGACGAGGTGGCGCGCCGGGCGGGCCTCGACCCGCTCGAGGTCAGGCGCATGCCAATCTGCTCGCACCGGGCGAGGAGATACGCGCCGGCGGCAAGCCGCTGGACGCCGATCTGATCGGCGACGTCGAGAAGGTCGCCGCCGTCGTCGGCTGGGAGCAGCCGAAGCCGAGGTTCGTCGGACGCGGCGTCTCGGTCGGCCTGCTCGCCGCGGGCGCGCATCCGGTGTCGAGCGCGGTCTGCCGTCTCGAGGCCGACGGTCGCGTCGATCGTCCTCGTCGGCACGACGGAGATGGGACAGGGACCACGCACGGCGTTCGCGCAGATCGCGGCGGAGGAGATCGGAGTCGAGCCGAGCGTCGGTGACGGTGCGTGGCGCCGACACCCGGTTCACGCCCTACGACCGCTCGACCGGTGCGAGTCGATCGACCACCATCGCCGGTCTCGCCGTCCAGCGAGCCGCCGGCGACATCCGCGCACAGCTCGATCGGATCGCCGACACGAGCGGCATCGACCGCTCCGACCACATCGCCCTGATGCGCCGCCACTTCGGGTTCGCCGGCGGCGAGCTGATCGGGCGAGGCGAGGTCGCACCGGTCGGCACCGGCTCGTACGCGGAGGGCCCCGTGTTCTGGGAGGTCTGCGTCGGCGCCGCCGAGGTCGAGGTCGACCCCGACACGGGCTTCGTCCGCGTGCGGCGAACGGCCACCGCGGCCGACGTCGGGCGAGCGATCAACCCGCAGCTCGTCGAGCGGCAGGACGAGGGCGCGACGATGCAGGGCATCGGCAACGCCCTTTTCGAAGAGATGGTCTACGAGGACGGGCTGCTGCTGAACGACACGCTGCTCGACTACCGGATCCCGAGCTTCGAGGACATGCCCGGCGAGATGACCTGCGTGATCGTCGAGAACGGCGACGGTCCAGGTCCCTACGGCGCCAAGGGATGCGGAGAGGGCGCACTCGCCGCGGTGCCGGCCGCGATCGTGAACGCGCTCGCCGACGCGGGCGTCCCGATGACCCAACTGCCGCTGACGCCCGAACGGGTGTGGCGGCGCATCCAGCAACTGAAGGAGGACGGCAAATGGGAGACGTGAAGCGAGCGGCGATCATCGGCACCGGCACCATGGGCCCCGGGATGGGTGCCGTGCTGGCGCGCGCCGGGATCGACACGGCGCTGTACGACATCAGCGCCGAGGCACTCGAGCGGGCGAAGGCCGGCGCGGAGCTCGCGAGCGGCGTGCTCGACCGGCTCGATGCGGTCAAGGCCGACGGAGGCGGTCTCCGCTTCGAGGCCGATCTCGACGCCGCGCTCGCGGGCGCGGAGTTCGTCATCGAGGCCGTCCCCGAGAAGCTCGAGCTCAAGCAGGAGCTCTTCCCTCAGTTCGAGGCCGGGGCCGCCGACGGCGCGATCCTCGCGTCCAACACGTCCGGGATCGCGATCACGAAGATCGCCTCCGTGTGCTCGCAGCCGGAGCGCGTCGTGGGCATGCACTGGTCGAACCCGCCGCACCTGATCCCGATGATCGAGGTGATCCCCGGCGAGCAGACCTCTCGTGAGACGGTCGACGCGACGGCGGCGCTCGTACGCCGGATCGGCTACCACCCGGTCGAGGAGAAGGAGGTGGCCGGCTTCGTCGAGAACCGCATCCTCTACGCGATCCTGCGCGAGTGCCTCGACCTCGTCGACCGGGGCATCATCGATCCCGAGGGCCTCGATCTGAACGTCCGCTGGGGCATCGGCTACAAGCTCGCCGTCATCGGCCCCATGGAGCTCCTGGACATGGCCGGCCTCGACATCTACCAGGCCGTCGGCTCCTACCTGAACCAGGATCTCTCGACCTCGGGCGAGGTCTCCTCGACGATTCGCGGACTGATCGACAAGGGCCGTCTCGGGATGAAGACGGGCGGCGGGATCTACGACTACACGCCCGAGCAGATCGACCAGCTACGCGCCGCGCGCGCCGGGAAGCTGGTCGCAGTGCGCAAAGCCCTGGAGGGATAGATCGTGAAGGTCTGGCTTCTCGACAACGGCTCGATCGTCATCGAGCACACGCAGCTGCTCTGGAACGTGCCCGGGCCGCAGGTGCGGATCCCCGTCTACAGCGTTCTCGTCGAGCACGACGACGGGCTCTTTCTGTTCGACACGGGCATCGACCTCGACCACATGGAGCGCGTCCTGCCGTTCGAATTGCCGGAGCAGACCCCGGAGCAGACGATCCCCGCGCAGCTCGAGCAATGCGGCTTCGCACTCGGCGACGTGACCACGCTCGTCAACTCGCACCTGCACATCGATCACGTCGGCGGCAATCAGCTGTTCAAGGGAACCGGCGTCCGCAACGTCATCCACGAGCGGGAGCTCACACAGGCGCGAAACCACGAGCCGTTCGAGTTCTTCGGGTACTCCGACAGGTCCTGGGACTACGAGGGCGCGAACATCGAGACGGTGTCGGGCGACGTCGAGCTGGCACCCGGCATCTGGCTCTTCGAGACGCCGGGCCACACGGTCGGCCACTACTCCTATCTCTTCGAAGGCGCCCGGCCGATGCTGTTCGCGGTCGACGTGGCCTACACGACGACCGCGTTCGAGAAAGGTATCCAGCCGGGGTTCCACCACACACCCGTGGACGGCGTCCGCTCGATCGCGCGCGTGAAGTCGCTCGCCGAGAAACGGGGCGCCGACGTCTACTTCTCACACGACATGGACGCGTGGCACACCTACCGGCACGCACCTGACTTCTACGAGCTCTAGGAACGAACGGAGGAACCGCAATGGGCAAGCTGGACAATCGGGTCGCGATCGTCACCGGAGCTGCGCAAGGGATCGGCAAGGCGGTCGCCGACAAACTGGCCGACGAAGGCGCGACCGTCGTCGGAGCGGACATCCAGGACGGGACGACGATCACGGCCGACGTCTCGAACGAGGACGACGTCAGGCGGATGGTCGACGACACCGTCGCCGAGCACGGCAAGCTCGACGTGCTCGTGAACGTCGCCGCGATCGTGCCCTTCACGGAGTGGGACGACATCGACTTCGCCGAATGGCGGCGGATCATGTCGGTCAACCTCGACGGGACATTCCTGACCAATCACTACGCCCAGAAGGCGATGCGCGAGGGCGGCTACGGCCGGATCGTCAACATCGCGTCGAACGTGATCCTCGCCGGGACGCCGAACCTTGCGCACTACGTCGCCTCGAAGGGAGGCGTCTTCGCATTCACGCGCGCGCTTGCCCGCGAAATCGGCAAGTACGGCATCACCGTCAACGCCGTCGCGCCGGGGCTGACCGAGACGGAGGGTGTGATGGCGAGTCCGCACAAGGACGCGTTCGAGTTCGTCCAGATGCTCCAGTGCATCCCCCGCCGGGGCCTTGCCGCCGACATCGCGCCGGCCGTCGCGTTCCTCGCCTCCGAGGAAGCCGGCTGGGTCACCGGCCAGCTCCTCGTCACCGACGGAGGACACACCCACAACTGATGGGCCAGCTGCCAGTCACCCGCGCCGGCGCGATCCTCTCCGTCTCCGACGTCCAGGCCTCGCTCGGGTTCTACCGCGACCGGCTCGGGCTCGAGGTCGAGGCGACCTACGACGACCCTCCGTACGCCACGCTCGTCGCGGCCGGGGCGCGCATCTCGCTCGCCGAGCAGGGGCACCCGGCCGACGATCGGCCCGGCGTCGCGATGAGCGCGCCTGCCGACCCGTCGCGTGCGAACGTGGTGCTGGTGCTCGAGGTCGCAGACGCGCGGGCTGCGCACGCGGCCCTGGCGGCGGAAGGCGTGCGCTTCCTGGCCGAGCCCTACGAGCCCCCTTGGGGCGGTTGCCGATTCTTCTGCGTCGACCCCGACGGATACCTCGTGGAGGTCGAGCAACCCGCATGAAGGCCGTCGTCCTCAGGGCCCCGGGCGACGTCGGCATCGACGACGTCCCGGAGCCCGAGATCCTCGCCGACGACGACGCGATCGTCGCCGTCAAGGCGACGGCGATCTGCGGCGCCGACCTGTTCCCCTACCACGGCCTGACACCCGGCTTCGAGTCCGGCACCGTCCTCGGCCACGAGTTCGCGGGTGAGGTCGTGGCGATCGGATCCGCAGTGCGCGACGTGGCCGTCGGACAACGGGTCGTCAACGCCAGCATGACCTCCGACGGCACCTGTCCTTCGTGTCGCGCCGGCCGCGTCACGCAGTGCGACGGAAGAGCTCTCTTCGGCTACTCCGGCGTCTACCCGCGTCTCGACGGAGGCCAGGCCGAGTTCGTGCGCGTTCCGCACGCCGATCGCGTGCTGCGCCCGCTCCCCGATGCGGTCTCCGACGAGGAGGCGGTCTTCCTGGCCGACATCCTCCCGACGGGATACGGCGCCGTCGAGCGAGCCGATGTGAAGCAGGGAGACGTCGTCGCCGTCGTCGGCTGCGGGCCCGTCGGGCTGATGGCCGTGATGTGCGCGGTGGACGCCGGCGCGAACGTGATCGGCGTGGACGGGATTCCCGCCCGCAGAGAGCTCGCCGAACGTCTGGGCGCGGCGCCGGTCGACCCGCAAGAGGCAGCGGGCGCCGTGGCGGCCGCCACGGCAGGGCTGGGTGCCGACGTCGTCATCGAGGCCGCCGGCGTCCCGGCCGCGCTCGATGCATCGCTCCGGCTGGCCCGCGGGCGCGGCACCGTGTCGGTGGTGGCCGCGCACTTCGAGCCCGACTTCCCGCTCGACAACGCGCTCATGTTCGAGCGAGAGCTGACCCTCCGCTTCACGATCGGGGACCCGACCCGCGACGGAGGCCGACTCCTCGACCGTGTCGCGTCGGGCGATCTGAGGCCCGGCGACGTTGTCACCCACCGGCTCCCGCTGGCGGAGGCCGCCGAGGCCTACCGGCTCTTCGACAGCCGCGAGGCCACGAAGGTGGTGCTCTCTCCCTGAGGCGCGCGGCGGCAGTCCTGCTCATCCTCCTCGCGGCAGGCTGCGGCTCGAGCGCGACGCACACGACTGCACAGCCCGAGCTGCAGACGGTCAAGAAAGCATTCATCGCGCGTCTGAAGCAGAAGGAGTTCACGTACCGCTGGGTCGCCTGCGTTCGCAACGGACGCCGGTACAAGGGGATGGCGATCGTCCGCTGCAACGTCAACTTCGGGATGGACCCGCACGTCGAGGCGTACTGCACCGTTCTCGACCACGGCCGCCTCGTCACGAACCACGAGAACAAGGCGATTCCCTGCGGTCACGACGACGCCGGCTTCACGGTGCCGACCGTGAAGGGCTCCTAGCGTCGGAACCGAGCGACGACCGACCGCCAGACCGCGGAGATCCCGAGCCGAAGCCCTCCCACAGGCTGTACGGGAGCGGGCTCCACCGGGGCGTCCTGCTCGAGCTGGCGCTGAAGACAGTCGGCGAACTGCCTCGTCAGCTGCGCAGCCACCTCCGGAACGACTCCGCGCCCGTACTGCGCCACGGCACCACGGAGCGTCAGGTCGGTCACGATCTGAACCCGTGAGCCGGCTCCGCTCGCCGATACCGTCGACGTCAGCCGGGCATCGGCGCTGCCTCTGTTCTTGACTTCGCGGGCCTTCGCCGTCAGGAGCACACGCCGGGCCGTCTCGTCGACCTCGTCGCGTGTGACCTCCGCCAGAAACTGCAGCGAGATCGGGCCGAGCTTGACGTGGAGCGTCGCCTCCCACTGGTCGTCGCCGACCACGCGCTTCAGCTCTGCTCCCGGCATGCACGGAACGACTCGCGGCACGTCGTTGAGCAAGCTCCACGTCCGCTCGGGCGGCGCGGCGACCTCGAACTCGTTCGACAGCTGCACAGGGCGAGTCTAGGCTCCCGGCGTGCTCGCAGACGCCGACGTGCTGGCCGCGGTCGAAGCCCGCCGCTCCGACGGGCTCGACGTGATGCGGTTCGTGCACGACCATCCCGAGCTCGGTCACGAGGAGCACGAGTGTGCAGCGTTTCTCGCGGCCCGGCTCGAGGACGCCGGGTTCGAGGTCGAGCGAGGCGCGGGCGGGATGGCGACCGCCTTCCGGGCGCAGATCGAGGGGCTCGAGCCTGGCCGGACGGTCGGCCTCGTCTGCCTCTACGACGCCGTCGCCGCGGTTCGACCGGACGGATCGATCGAGGCCGTCCACTCCTGCGGCCACGGGCCGATCGCCGGCGGGGTCGCCACGGCGGCTCTGGCCCTCTCCGACTGCCGAACGTCACTGGCGGGAAGGCTCGTCGTCGTCGGTTGCCCGGCCGACGAGATCCACGCTCCGAACACGGCCGCACGAGGCGGCGGCAAGGCCCTCTCGGCCGAGGCAGGGCTCTGGGACGACGTGGACGCCGCGCTCTACGCACACCCGGAGTTCATCGACACCGTCTCGCTCGAATCGCGCTGGATGAGACGGCTGAGCCTGCAGGTCGGCGGCGCACGTTCTCTCGACGGCGAGCCGGAACCGCCGCTGCGGGCCGCCCAGGCGCTCCTCGGCGCGAACGAGCGGGACGTGATGGTCGAGCGGATCGCGCTCGACGGAGACGTCGAGGAGGGAACAGGCCTCGTCCTTCGCGCGGATGTTCTCGTGTTCGCCGACTCCGAGGCCGAGCTCGAACAGGGAACGGCCCGGCTGCTCGAAACGACGTCCGAAGGGACATGGGCTCTCGGGCCGGTGGTCTCCGGAGTGAAGCCGGACCCGCAGGTGCGAGAAGCCGTCGCATCGGCCTTTGCCGCCGCCGGCCGCGACTTCGTGCCCGATCCGGAACGTCTTCCCTTCGCGACCGATTTCGGCAACATCAGCAGGCGCGTCCCGGCCGCGCTGATCGGCGTCGGGCGCCCCGGAGGGTGGAGCTTCCACAGCGACGAGGGAGCCGCTCAGTTCGCGTCGAGCGCCGGCGAGGAAGCGGCGTTGACGATCGCGCGCGTGCTCGCGCTTGCGGCGACGCGGCTCACCGGGCCCCGGTAGGCCGTGCCGCAGAGACAGCTCCTTCCCTGGCTCGAGAGCCGGCAGGATCGGCTCGTCGCAGACCTCGAACGGTTCGTCGGGTTCGAGACGCCGTCCGGCGAGAAGGAGTCGCTCGACGTCTTCGCCGGGGTCCTCGCCGAGCAAGCTGCCGGCATCGGCGGTGCAGAAGCAGAGCTGATTCACGACGCGGCAGCCGGCGACCACGTTCGGATCGAGTGGCCGGGCCGGGCGGGCGAGCCGCCCGTGCTGCTGCTCGGCCACTACGACACCGTGTGGCCGCTGGGGACGCTCGACCGGATGCCGTTCGCGGTCGTCGGCGATCGTGTCCACGGCCCGGGAGTCCTCGACATGAAGGCGGGACTCGTCCAGGGCCTCTGGGCGGTGCGAACCTACCGCGAGCGGGGCGGAGAGCGGCCGCTCGTCCTGCTCGTCACCTCCGACGAGGAGACCGGGAGCGAGAGCTCGCGCCCCCTGATCGAAGCCGAGGCACGACGATGCGCGTTCGCGCTCGTGCTCGAGCCCGCTCTCGACGACGGACGCCTGAAGACGTCGCGGAGGGGGCTCGCCCGCTATCGGCTACACGTCACCGGTCGGGCGAGCCATGCCGGGCTTGCTCCGCGCGCCGGCGTGAACGCGATCGAGGAGCTCTGCGAGCTGGTGGCGAAATTGACGTCCCTGGCCGACGCCGCTCAGGAGACCGACGTCAACGTCGGGCAGATCGAGGGTGGCAGCCGCTTCAACGTGGTCGCTGCGTCGGCGAGCTGCGACGTGGGCGTCCGGATGAGGACGCCTGCCGAGGTCGCACGCATCGAGCACTCGATCGAACAGCTGCGCCCGAGGCGGAAAGGCGCAGTGCTCGAGACACGAGGCGGTGTTCTCTGGCCCCCGATGGAACGCTCGCAGGGCACGGCCGAGTTCGCGAGGCACGCAATCGAGCTGGCGCTCGAACTCGGCTACGAGCTCGGTGAAGGCCACGCCGGCGGCGCCAGCGACGGCTGCCATTGCGCAGCGGTCGGCGCTCCCGTCCTGGACGGCCTGGGCGCGGTCGGCGGCGGTGCTCATGCCGACGACGAACACGTCCTTGCTTCGTCGCTCCCCCTTCGAACCGCGCTCCTCGTACGCTTGCTCGAGACCCACGGCATCGCGTCGGCCTAGGGCCCGCGGCGCCTTACGGCCGCTGGTCCTGTGCCTGGACCCTGGCCCAGGTGTCCCTGAGACCGAGCGTGCGGTTGAAGACGAGCCGCCCGGGCGTCGAGTCGGGGTCCGGGCAGAAGTAGCCGAGGCGCTCGAACTGCACGGTCTCGCCGACCGGCAGCTCCGCGAGCGCCGGCTCGACGAGGCACTCCGTCGAGCACCGTCTCCGAGTCGGGGTTGAGGTCGGCGAACGGGTCGCCGTCGGCGCCGGGATCGGGGCGGGTGAAGAGACGGTCGTAGAGGCGGACCTCGGCAGGCACGGCGTGCTCGGCCGAGAGCCAGTGCAGCGTCGCCTTCGGCCGGCGGCCGTCCGGGGCGTCGCCGCCGCGCGTCTCCGGGTCGTACGTGCAGCGGAGCTCGACGATCTCGCCGCTCGCGTCCTTCACGACGTCGGTGCACGTCACGAAGTACGCGTAGCGCAGGCGCACCTCGCGGCCCGGGGCCAGACGGAAGAACTTGCTCGGCGGGTCCTCCATGAAGTCGTCGCGCTCGATCCAGAGCTCGCGCGAGAAGGGCACCGTGCGCGTCCCGGCCGAGGGATCCTCGGGGTTGTTGACGGCCTCCAGCTCCTCGACCTGCCCCTCGGGGTAGTTCTCGATCACGAGCTTGAGCGGGCGCAGGACGGCGAAGCGCCGCAGCGCCGTCCGGTTCAGCACGTCCCTGACCTCGTGCTCGAGCATCTCGATCTCGACGGCGCTCTTGCCCTTGCCGCCCACCCCGACGACGTCGAGGAAGTTGCGCAGGCCCTCGGGCGGGAAGCCGCGCCGGCGCAGGGCCGAGACGGTGGGCATGCGCGGATCGTCCCAGCCGCGCACGTGGCCCTCGCTCACGAGCCGGCCGAGGAAGCGCTTCGAGAGCACGGTGTACGTCAGGTTGAGGCGGGAGAACTCGTACTGGTGCGGGCGCGAGGGCACCGGCAGGTTCTCGATGCAGCCAGTCGTAGAGCGGCCGGTGATCCTCGAACTCGAGCGTGCAGATCGAGTGGGTGATGCCCTCGATCGCGTCCGACTGGCCGTGGGCGAAGTCGTACAGCGGATAGATGCACCACTCGTCGCCGGTCCGCGGGTGGGTCGCGTGCAGGATCCGGTAGAGCACCGGGTCGCGCAGGTTGATGTTGGGCGAGGCCATGTCGATCTTCGCCCTCAGCACCCGGGCGCCGTCCGGGAACTCGCCGGCGCGCATGCGCTCGAACAGGTCGAGGTTCTCCTCGATCGAGCGGTCGCGCCAGGGGCTGTTCTTGCCCGGCTCGGTGAACGTGCCGCGGTGCTCGCGGATCTCGTCGGCCGAGAGGTCGTCGACGTACGCCTTGCCGGCCTTGATCAGGTCGACGGCCCAGTCGTAGAGCTGGTGGAAGTAGTCGGAGGCGTAGTAGAGATGCTCGCCCCAGTCGAAGCCGAGCCAGCGGATGTCCGCCTGGATCGCGTCGATGTACTCCTGCTCTTCCTTGATCGGGTTGGTGTCGTCGAAGCGCAGGTGGCAGCGGCCGCCGAACTCCTCGGCGATGCCGAAGTTGAGCGCGATCGACTTCGGGTGCCCGATGTGGAGGTAGCCGTTCGGCTCGGGCGGGAAGCGGGTCACGACCTCCGAGACCCTGCCCTCGCGCACGTCGGCGGCGACGATCTCGCGGATGAAATCGCTTCGCTCGGGAGTGGCCGGATCGTGCCCGCCCTCGCCTTGGCTGCTGCTAGTCATCGTCCCGAGGAGGTTAGTGCAGTGCGTGGCCCTGCTTGGGCGACCTCGTCACACGCGGACGGATGACGAGCCCCCTTTCGGTCTCGCACCGAGGTAGAGCTCTGCTACCCGTCCGTCGGAGAGGAGCTCTGCTCCGGTTCCGACGAGCTTGACCGTGCCGCCGTCGAGGACGGCGCCGTGATCGGCGATGGCGAGGCCGGAGCGGGCGTTCTGCTCGACGAGCAGGATCGTCCAGCCACCGTCGCACAGCGACCTGAGCGTGGCGAACACCTGGTGGCGCGCGCGGGGCGCGAGGCCGATCGATGGTTCGTCGACGAGGAGGACCTTCGGCTCGAGCATCAACGCGCGTGCCAACTCGACGATCTTCTGTTCGCCGCCCGACAGCGATCCGGCTCGCTCGTCCCGGCGCTCCGCGACGAGTGGGAAGCGCTCCGCGACTTCCTCGGCGCGTCGTACGACGCCGGTGCGGTCGCGGACGATGTAGGCGCCCATCAGGACGTTCTCCCAGACGGACATCAACGGGAACAGGCTCCGTTCCTGGGGCACGTGGGCGATTCCGAGCTCGAGCAGGTCGCGCGGACTGAGACCTGCGATCGGCCGGTCGCCGAACGAGATCGAGCCCTTGCTCGGTCGCAGCAAGCCGCTGATCGTGCGGAGCACCGTCGATTTCCCGGCGCCGTTCGGGCCGATCAGACAGGTGATCTTCTCGGGTTCGACCTCGAGGTCGAGGCCGCGCAGAACGTCGCCGTAGCCGTATCCCGCCACGACCCCCTGGAGGACGATTCGCGGCATCAGTCGCCCAGGTACGCGTCGAGGACCGCCGGATCGCTTTGAACATGCGCAGGCGTGCCTTCGGCGATCTTGGCGCCGCGGTCGAGGACGATCACCGGGTCACAGAGGCTCATGACGACGTGCATGTCGTGCTCGACGACGAGGAACGTCAGGCCCTGCTCGTTGAGCCTGCGGATGTGGCCCGTGATGTGCTCGATCACGACCGGGTTGACGCCCGCAGTCGGCTCGTCGAGCAGGATGAGCTGCGGCCGGCTCATGAGCGTCGCCGCGAACTCGAGCAGCTTCTGCTGCCCGTAGGAGAGCTCGGACGCGTGCAGGTCGGCATGCCCCAGGAGCCCGAACTCGTCCAGCAGTTCCTCGGCGCGCGCCCGGTCGGCGGGCTGAATTGCGGCCCTGCCGATGCCCCACCACGGCTGCTGGACTGCGAGAGAGAGATTCTCGACGAGCGTCAGCTGAGGAAAGATCCGTGCCTGCTGGAAGGTCCGGATCAGCCCTCGCCGGGCCAGCACGCCGGGGGAGGGCCGCCGCACGAGCTCACCGCCGAAACTGACCGTGCCGGCGTCTGCCTTCAGATAGCCGGTGACGAGGTTGAAGACGGTCGTCTTGCCGGAACCGTTCGGCCCGATCAGGGCACTGATCGTTCCCCGGGCTACCGAGAACGAGCACTTGTCGACGGCGACGACCCCGCCGAAGTGCTTCTCCAGGCCGTCGACCTCGAGCAGCGCGCTCACGGGGTCGCGAGCTCCTCGGCCTGGCGTGACGGGGTCGCCGGACGCCCCGAGCGGGGGTTGCGGCGACGGCGCACTCGCTCGGCGAGCGACGGAAGGATCCCGCGCGGCATCAGCAGCATCACGATCAGGAAGACGGCCGCGTATCCGATCAGGTAGAGCTGGCTGCCGCCCAGTCGGTAGGCCAGGTACTGCTGCGCCGGCACGAGCACGAGCGCACCGACCAACGGTCCCCAGAGCGTTCCCTTCCCACCGAGGTAGACCATGAGCACCATTCCGATCGTGATCAGCGGATCGAAGGCGAACTGCGGGTAGATCTGACCGAGGTAGTACGCCCAGATTGCTCCGACCATCGCGGTCAGTCCGGCCGACAGCGAGAACCCGATCAGCTTCGCCATCGTCACACGCTGCCCGAGTCCGAGAGCGCGGTCCTCGTCGTCGCGGATCGCGAACAGCGTCAGGCCGAGCTTGCTGCCCCGCGCCCACCAGCAGACGGCGAGCGCGAGGACGAGCAGTCCGAGCAACGCGTAGTAGAAAGGCCGCTCGAACGTCTCGTTCGGGAACGGCGCCAACGGCAGCAAGATCCCCGTCGAGCCGTTCGTCAGCGAATGGAGGTTGAACGCGAGCTGCTGGGCGACGAAGATCAAGGTCAGCGTCACGATCGCGAACGTGGCCGCACGCGTTCGGAACGCGATCCAGCCGATCGGCACGCTCACGAGTCCGACCGCGAGCCCGATCAGCGGCAGCACGTAGAAGGGTCGGTAGCCGGAGCCGACGCTCATGTGCTTGGTGAAGAGGACGGCGACCGCGTACGCGCCGAGGCCGAAGAAGGCGACGTTTCCGAGCGAGATGTAGCCGGTGAAGCCGCCGACGAGGTTCCACGACGTCGCGAGCGCTGCGTACATCAGCGTGAAGATGGCGATGTTCAGCACCCAGTGCTCCGGGAAGACGAACGGGAACACAACCAGGGCTCCGACGACGACGGCGCCGCGCGCCATCCCGCCCGCGCTGAGGCGGGTCACGCGGCCCCGCGCGCCACGGTGCCGAACAAGCCTTGCGGGCGGACGAGCAGGATCGCGATCAGGAGCACGAAGAAGGTCAGCGGTGCCCAGGTTGCGGAGATCTCGACCTGGAACGCCGCCTCGGCGACACCCATGAACAGCGCCGCAATGACGGCACCGCCGAGGCTGCCGAGCCCGCCGAGCACGATGATCGTGAGCAGCCGCGAGATCAGGTCGTAATGCGAGCCCGGGTTGAACGTGAACACGATCCCGTAGACGGCCCCGGCAACCGACGCGGTCGCGGCACTGAGACCGAACGCGAGCGCCGAGACATAGGCCGTGTCGACGCCGAGCAGGCTGGCCGAGACCGGGTTCTGCACGGTCGCCCGCACCGAACGGCCGAAGCGCGTCCTGGACAGCAGGAGGTAGAGCAGCGCGATCATTCCCATCGAGAGCGCGAACGCGTACAGGCGCACGACCGGGAACAGGAAGCCGCCGATGTCCACGACCCGGTTGGCGTATCCCGTGTTCGTCGAGCGGTACGTCGTGTCGAAGGCGTAGCTGAGGACGCCCTCGATTCCGAGTGCGATCGCCCACGTGATCAGGAGCGAAAGCTCCTCTCGCTCGTGCTCACGTAACGGTCGGAGGAAGGCGAGCTGGAGCGCGACTCCGAGGAAGAACATCGCCGGCGCGATCACCAGCACGCCGACGAAGGGGTCGATCTGGAAGTGCGCGAACAGCCAGTAGCTGAGGTACGCACCCAGGATGATCATGGCTCCCTGGGCGACGTTGATCACGCGCATGATCCCGAAGGACAGCGTGAGACCGCAGGCCATCAGCGCGTAGACGCCGCCCGTCAGGAGCCCGAGGATGCATGCCTGGACGAAGAGATGCATCTGCTAGCGCAGGTCTACCAGGCGTCCTCCTATCCCTTCCAGCTCGGCTTCGGCACCACCGGCTTGTGGAGTGCGACGCTGGCCGGGAAGACCGGGAGCAGCTTGCCGCCGATCCACTCCACGAGGATGTCGCTTCCCTGCGGGGAGCCGTACTTGTCCCAGCTCAGGTACCCCTCGACCGTCGGCCACTTGCCCGAGTGGAGGGTCTTGATGATCGTCTTGTTGTCGATCGAGCCGGTCTTCTTGGCCGCGGCCGCGACGATCTGGCCGACCGCGTAGGCCTCTGCCGAGCCCGAGTCGATGCCGTAGGCGTTGCCGCCGTACTTCTTCAGGTAGGCGCTGATGAACTGCGTGTTCCCGGGCGCGTTCGAGTTCGGGAACCAGTCGCCGCAGCTGAAGATCCCTGTCGTGTTCGCACGCCCGACCTTGTCCGGGAACTCGGTCGGCGAGCTGGCGCCGTTCGACAGGAACAGGAACTTCGGGTTGAACTTGAGCTGCACCATCGCCTTCACCTGCGCGTAGGCGTCCTCCGACTGCGTGCCCGCCACGACCATGTCGGGATGGCTGGACGCGACCTTCTCGACGATCGGGGTCAGGTCCGTCGTCTCCGGCGGGTAGATGGTCTTGAAGACGGTCTTGATACCGGCCGCCTGGAACTGGCCACGCATCCGATCGGCGATCGGCGACGAGAACGGATCGTCGAGCGACGGGTAGGCCGCCGTCTTCGGCCGCTGTGCCTTCGGCAGCGAGAGCAGGAACTTCGTGAACGGGTCGCCGCAGTTGATCACAGGCGCCGGCTGCGCGAAGAAGACGTTCGGCAGCTTCTCCTGGAACACGGCCGGGCCGCCGCCGGAAGGCTCGACGAACGCGTATCCGTAGCGGTTGGCGATCCGCGCTGCGGGCGCCGTCAAGAGCGTCGAGAACGGTCCGAACACGAGATCGACGTGATCCCGGTTGATCAGGTTCTGGTAGTTGGTGACGACCTGGTTCGGACTCGACGCGTCGTCGACGATCTTCAGCTTGACCTGGCGGCCGAGGATCCCGCCGTGAGCGTTGACGACGCTCTGCCAGAGCAGGTAGCCGCGCTTCGCAGCTTTCCCCGGGTCCGAGAAGTCGCCGGAGAACGACAGTGAGATACCGATCGTGATCGGGCCCGCCGTCTTGTGTCTCGACGAGGCGCCCGCCGTCGCGGCAGCAGTCGAGGCGACCGCGGCGAGCGCGAGCAGCAGGAGGACGCCCTTGGAAGTGCGCTTGGTCACGTGAGCTCCTTCCCTATCAGACGATCAGACAGGCGAGCATTATCTGACGCGCACAACCTCCGCGCAAGTTGCTATCTCACGCGGGGTTTCGTTAGGCTCCCGGTCTGCTTGTCCGACACGAACACGTGATCCACCGGCCATGGCCTCGTCAGGACCAATCTCGCGCAAGAAGACCTACGAGCTCGTCGCCGAGCGCCTCGTAGCGGAGATCGGCGAACGTCGGCTTCGACCCGGCGACGCACTACCGACCGAGCGCCAGCTGACACAGGAGTACAGCGTCGGGCGATCGTCCGTACGGGAAGCCCTGCGGATGCTGGAGTCGCAAGGGTTGATCGAATCGCAAGGCTCCGGGATGTTCGCGGTGGCCGCGTTTCGCAACCCGCTCAACCAGTCGTTCAGCCTGCTGCTCTCGCTCGACCTCTCGAACATGCGCGAGCTGTACGAGATCCGCATGCTGCTCGAGGGCGAGCTCGCCGCCCTCGCCGCCGAGCGACGCAGCGACGAGGATCTCGGTCGCATGCTGACAGCGCTCCAGGAGATGCGCGACGGGCTCGACTCCGAGTGCCGCTACATCGACGCCGACCTGCGCTTCCACCTTGCGATCGCCGACGCCACGCAGAACCGGTTCGCGCTCCACATGATGCAGGCGCTTCGCGAGCTGTTTCACCGGGCGCTCACGTCCGCCTACAACATTCCCGGCAGCGCGGCGACGTCGCTCGAGCAGCACGGGCTGATCCTCGACGCGATCGCCGGAGGGCACTCCGACGAGGCGCGCCGCCGCATGCAGGAACACCTGGTTCACGTCGAGCAGGACATCGAGCGCTCCCTCGCCGCTCGACACGCTGCTGTGGCAGGCCGCGCTTGACCGGGACCGAGGATCGGGAGGGCTGAGATGGCGAGCGTCGGTTTCGTCGGGCTCGGCGTCATGGGGGGTGGCATCGCCCGCCGGCTGCTCGACGCCGGTCATCAAGTGGTCGGCTGGAACCGTACGAAGGAGAAAGCGACGCCGCTTCTCGAAGCCGGCATGGACTGGTGCAACACGCCGCGCGAGGCGGCCGAGCATTCGGACGTCGTCTTCTCGATGGTGACGAACGTCGCCGCCCTGCACGCGATCGCCGACGGGCCCGACGGGCTGCTGGCCGGTCTCGGGCCCGGGCAAGGTCTACGTCGACATGAGCACGGTCAGCCCGTCTGCGAGTCGCGCGCTCGCGACACGCGTGCGGGAGACCGGTGCCGAGATGCTGGACGCGCCGGTGTCGGGCAGCGTCGCGACGCTCGAGCAGGGGAAGTTGTCGGTCATGGTCGGCGGGGACACGGCGACGTTCGAACGGGTCGAGCCGATCCTGCGCGACATCGGCCCGGTCGTCACGCATGTCGGTGAGAACGGCCAGGCGGTGCTGATGAAGATCGCGCACAACCTCAGCCTCGCCGTGCAGATGCTCGCCTTCTCCGAAGGCGTGCTGCTCGCCGAAAAAGGCGGAATCGACCGCGCGACGGCCGTCGAGGTGCTGACCTCCAGCGCGATCGCCTCGCCGATGGTGAAGTACCGCGGCCCGTTCGTCCTCGAGCAGCCCGACGAGGCCTGGTTCGACGTCAACATGATGCAGAAGGACATGCTCTACGCCCTCGAGGCCGGCCGGGAGCTCGACGTGCCGCTCCCGACGACGGCCGTCACCAACGAGTATCTGACGGCCGCCCGCGCGCTCGGCCTGGAGAAGCGGGACTTCGCGGCCCTGTTCGACGTGCTGGCGCAGATGGCCGGCATCGAGAAGAGGAGTGCGTCATGACCTTGAAGACCTTCGGGACGATGGGCGTCGACTGGGAGCAGCGCGTCGACTTCGAGCGGTTGCGCACCCAGCGGCTGGCGCGGGTCAAGCAGCACCTTGCCGACTCGGAGCTCGGCGCCTTGCTCTGCTTCGACATGAACAACATCCGCTACATCACGGCCACCCACATCGGCATGTGGGCGATCGACAAGCTGGTGCGCTTCTGCCTGCTGCCGCAAGGAGACGAGCCGATCATGTGGGACTTCGGCTCGGCAGCCCGACACCATGCGATCTACTCGCCCTGGCTCGACGGCGCGAACCGCTCCCGCGCCGGCATCTCGACCTTGCGCGGAGCCATCGCCCCCGAAGCACGACGCGCCGAGGCAGTGGCCGCGAAGATCCGCGTCGAGCTCGAGCAGCGCGGCCTGATGGGCGAGCCGCTCGGCGTCGACGTGGTCGAGCTACCCGTCCTGCGCGCCCTCGAGGCCGAGGGGATCAACGTCGTCGACGGCCAGCAGCTGATGCAGGTGACCCGCATGATCAAGACGGAGGACGAGATCCTGCTGCTCGACCAGGCCTGCGCCATGGTGGACGCGGCGTACGACGAGCTCTACAAGTCGCTCCGACCGGGACTGCGGGAGAACGACTGCGTCGCGATCGTCAGCAGGAACCTGCTCGAGGCAGGCTCGGAGCACATCGAGGGCGTCAACGCCATCTCCGGCGAGCGCTGCAGCCCCCATCCACACGTCTACACCGACCGTGCACTCCGGCCCGGCGACCCGGCGTACTTCGACATCCTCCACGCCTTCAACGGCTACCGGACTTGCTACTACCGGACGATCGCCGTCGGCAGCGCCTCGCCTGCGCTCGTCGACGCATACAAGCGCTGCCGCGACATTCTCGACCACGCCATCTCGATGATCCGCCCCGGCGTCACGACCGCCGAGGTCGTCGGCGCCGCCTTCCCGCCCGCCCAGGAGTTCGGCTTCCCCGACGAGGAAGCCGCGTTCGCCCTTCAGTACGGGCACGGGGTCGGTCTCTCCAGCTGGGAGAAACCGGTCTTCTCGCGACTCGTCTCCTTCGACCATCCTGAGACGATCCAGGAAGGGATGGTGTTCGCGCTCGAATCGTTCTGGCCCGCCACGGACGGCTGGTCGGCCGCCCGCATCGAGGAACAGCTCGTCGTCACCAAGGACGGTTGCCAGGTGATCACGCGCTTCCCGGCCGAGGAGCTCCTCATCGCGGGCGCGCACCACTTCACGGTCAGCGGCCCGCTTCCGCCTGTCCGGGAGACACAGTCGCATCTGAACCGGAGCGATGCTCCTGACCGGCTGGCTGCGGTCGTCGACGGCGCACGCCGCGAAGGCGCCACAGCCACCTGAGCAGCGCTGCGACGCCGTAGAAAGTACGGATAACGATCCTGTTTGGATGTGGCAGGATCAGCGACGAGCGATCAAGGGGATCGCCTCCACCCTCAGTAGCGCGGCTAACGAGGCGGGCTGTTAGGGGCGGGAAGTGGGGAGAGGCTTGTACTGCGGCTCACCGTCCTGGTTCCATGCGGCTGGCTATCGACTTGGCGCTTGCGCTATGAGCGCTGTCGGACGAGTTGCTCCCCTCAGAGAAAGGGAGTACGCGTGAAACGAATCACAGTGCTATTGACGCTTTTCGGTGCGCTCGTTGCCGTCGCGATGGCCGCGACGGCTGGCGCGGTCACCACGAGCGTCGTCTACAACGCTGTTCCGAGCCCTGTGCCGCCGAACGTCGCCAGCGTGGGCTTCGAGGCGACATCCGCATCGCAGTTCGGCGACTACGTCCACCTCGCTGGCACGAACCGTGTTCTCAACACGGTCACGGTCACGATGAGCGATTGGGCTAAGTACTCGACGTACTCGTCGGACCCCTCCTACTCCGGTAACAACGTGAGTTGGACGCATCCGATCACGCTCAACGTCTATTCGAACCATCTCGCGGCAAACGGCGTGCCGGACACGTTGCTTGCGAGCAAGACCGCGAACATCACGATCCCGTGGCGGCCCGAGACGAATCCAGCTTGCCCGGGGGCGACGATGCCTGGCAGTCGGCGAAGCCACCTGCTACCACGGCATCGCCTTCAACGCCACCTTCGACATGAGCAGCCCGAACGTGACGCTGCCTAACGATGTCATCGTCGGCGTCGCCTACAACACGGCCGACTACGGCGCTGCCCCGATCCACCTGGCCGGGCCGTACAACTCGCTCAACGTCGGTGTGCCAACCGGCCAGACGGCGAGTGTCGGCACCGACGACAACGTCGACAACGTGTTCTGGAACACGTCCTATGCGGGCTTCTACACGATGGCGGCTTCGCTGGCGTCGGCATCTTCCGTCAGGACACGACACTGGACGCCGAACGGCACCGTGGCCATCCAGATCACCGCATCCGCGGCGCTCGTCGGCCCGCCGACCAGCAAGGACCAGTGCAAGGACGGCGGCTGGCAGACCTTCAACAACCCCGTCTTCAAGAACCAGGGCGACTGCGTCTCCTACGTCGCCACGCACGGCAAGCACTAGCCGTCACGTCAAGCAGGAGCCGGGCTCGCCACGAGCCCGGCTCTCCTGTCCTCGGACGGCCCGGCTCATCCGCGCCGCCGTTGACTCCCCGTTCGTGGTCCGATACTTACCTTGAGGCATGGCCGCGGGCGCAGCGACGTACACGGCCCAGCCGAATCGGTCACCCTGGATCGTTCAGCTGGCAGAGGACGGGCCGCCGCAGTCGCTCGCGAGGGACACGACGGTGGATCTCGTCGTCGTCGGCGCAGGAATCGCAGGCATCGCCACCGCGTACTTCGCGCTTCAGGCGACCAGTCGGCAGGGTCATGCTGCTCGAGCGCGACCGCGTGGCCCGCGGCGCGAGCGGACGGAACGCGGGGCAGCTCACGACCTACTTCGAGCGCCCGCTCTGCGGGATCGCGGACGAGTTCGGTTGGGAACTGGCCGGTGCCGCGCAGCGGGACGTCGAGGGCGCCAACGACCTGCTCGACCAGATGATCGCCGAGACCGGCGCACAGGTGCGGGTGGAGCGCTTTCCCGGCCACATGGGGATGTTCAGCAAGAACCACTTGGAGGTGCACCTCCGCTGCATGGCGATCCGCGAGCGGGTCGGCCTGCCTCAGCAGGAGTGCGTCGTCTCCGAGGACGCCGAGTACCTGGCCGACGTTCCTCCCCAGTTCGCGAGCCTGTACTCGGTCGTCCCGCCTTCCCGTGTGCGCGAGTTGCTCGAGGTCGACGACGACCGCTACAGCGCCGTCCTGACCGCTCCGGCAGGGGCTGCGAACTGCGGGCTGCTCTGCCAGCTGCTCCTGAGCCACCTGATCCAGACGTATGGGGAGCGCTTCGTCTACGCGGATTGCACCAAGGTCGACCGGGTCGTCGTGGACGACGAACGAGCGGTGGTGTACGCAGGCGGCCATCGGGTGACGTCGGGCAGCGTGGCGCTATGCACGAACGGCTACGTGGATCACCAGGTCGAGGACGCCTCCGGCGGCGCAGTCCAGCTCGCGCCGCATCAGCGGATCGCGGGACGTGTTGGCTACATGAGCGCCTTCGTCGAGGAAGAGATGCGTACTCCGGCGGCGATGAGCTACGTCAACAACGCAACCATCGGCGGCGACGCGGTCAGCGGTGACATCCCGTACGCGTACGTCACGCGGCGGACGTACGACCTGGCCGGCGAGGACGTGACCCTGACGTGCATGGGCGGACCCGATCTGGGATTCCAGGGCGAGGTCTACCGCGCCGAGGCGCCCGTCCCGGCTGAGGTGCTGAACGCGATCGACGGCGAGGTGCGCCCCTTCGCACAACCGCTTCGTCCCGCGGGCCGTCCGTACGAGTTCCACTGGCACGGGCTGATGGGCTACAACGAGAGCCTGGTCCGAGTGGTCGGCCCTCATCCCCGCCACCCGCGGCTTCTCTACAACCTCGGCTGCAACGGCGTCGGCTTCCTCGCCTCGATCCACGGGGGGCAGCGCCTCGCCCGGACCCTCGCCGGCGACTCGCTGCCGGCGAGCATCTTCGATCCGCGCTGAGCCCGACCTAGCTCTCGGCGGCCTGGGCGGCCGCAGGGATGGTCGCGAGACGCTCGTCGACGATCCGGCTCGCCGCTTCCAGGCTTCGCCGGTGCCCGCACACGGCCAGCACGAACGGCTCGCGGTCGAGGGCATAAAGCCTGGTCCGGGAGACGGCCGTGCACGTCGCCGTCCGCGGAACGTCCTGAAGCAGGGCGATCTCGCCGAAACCATCGCCTCGGCCGAACCGGTGGAGCGGCGCGCCGCCCCTCGATGCCTCGACCTCGCCTTCCGCGACGACGTAGAAGCGGTCGCCCACGTCGCCCTCGGTGAGCAGGACGTCGCCGGGCTCGGCATCGATCTCGATCAGGCTGCGCGCGAGTGTCTCGAGCTCCGGCGCGGGTAACGGCTCGAGGAACGGCACGGAGCGGAGCAGTGCGATCTCGACGACCGGCACGGTGGCATCTGCGTCCACATCGAGAAGCGCTCGCCCGCAGAGCAGTAACGAGATCGGGAGCACCGCGCCGATGCCGACGATCGCTGCCTTCACGCCCAGGGTGGACACGAGCAGCGGCACGACCAGAGCGCCCGCGGCGAGCCCGAACATGTAGATGCCTTCGACGAGGCCGAACACCCGGGAGACGACGTCCGCGGGCGCAGCGCGCTGCAGCAGCGTGCGGGCTGCGACCTGGAAGAGCATGTAGCTCACGCCGGCCACGATGAGCAGAACGACGGCGCCGACCTCGCTCGGACGCACGCCGAGGACGAGGAGGGCGACCCCCCAGCCGAGAGCGGCTGCGATCAGCGAGGGGATCAGCCGTCTGCTGCCGACGAACCTGGCGGTCAACAGCGTCGCCAGCACGGCACCCAGCCCGAATGCCGCGTTCAGGTATCCCGACCCGCCCTGTCCGAGATCGAGCACGGAGAGCGCGACGACGACGGTGAGCAGAGTCGAGCGCGCCGAGTGCGAGGAACTGGATGCCGAGCAGCAGCACGAGCATTCGCAGCGAGCGCTGGGCGGCCACGATCCGGATCCCGTCCATGACGTCCGTGAAGACACCGGGCGACTTCGCGGCGTCCTTGACGTCGGACTCGGTGCGAACCTTCGGCGTGTCGAGCGGAGCGACGAGCACGGCCGACACCAGCGTCGCCGCGGCCATGGCTGCGAAGACCCAGCCCGGTCCGACGGTCGCGAGCAGTGCGCCGGCGAGGGCGGGCGCCACCAGCATCGCCACGCTCTCGTTCCATCCCGACACCACGTTCGCTGCCGTCAGTTCCTCCGGGCGCCGGGCGAGGAACGGGACGAGCGCAGTCTGGGCAGGCCGAGTCGTCGTCATCGCAGTAGCAGAGAGCGCGGCAAGGAAGTAGACGAGGTACCGCGGCCCGCCGCCGATCAGGACGACGGCGACGAGCGTCATCAGCGCCGCCTGCACGAGATAGCCGCGTCGGAGGAGCCGCGCCGGCGGCTCCCGGTCTGCGAGCACCGAGATCAGCGGCCCGCAAAGTCCGGCGGGAACGAGCTGGATCGCGGCCACGATGCCTGCCTCCGTGGCACCGCCGTTGTCGTAGGCGTAGACGGCCACCGCCACCCAGACGCCCCACTCGGACAGGTTGAACCCGAACAGGGCGAACTGAACCCGCAACAACTCCGGGTTTCTCGCGATCACCGCGAAGACGTGGACGACCCGTGAGGATCGCAACCGCTTCAAGGCGAGAAGGGTGTCACATGTCCCGCTGCGTAGCTAGCCGCGGGTCGGCCCGCACACAACGGTGCTTCAGCGAGCGCCGGTCGCAACCCTCGTTCGCGACGCGCTGACGCTAGGTGGGTCGCGTGTGAGCCTGCAGCCGTTCCGCCACGCGCACGATCTCGTCGGAATCGAGCACTGCAGGCTGTCCGAGCAGGCGTGCCCGATAGTAGAGGGCGCAGAGCGATTCCAGCAGCACGGCTCGGTCGTACGCGCGTTCCAGCGTCTCGCCGACCGAGACTGCGCCGTGATTCGCGAGCAGAGCGGCGTTGCGCCCCTCGAGCGCCCGCGCGACGCTCCCGGCCAGCTCCGCGCTTCCGAAGGTCGCATAGGGAGCGACTCGCACGGAACCTCCGAGCTCGGCGAACAGGTAGTGAATCGGAGGCACCTCGTCCACGAGTGTCGACAGCGCCGTGGCGTACGGCGAATGCGTGTGTACCACGCCGCGGACCTCTGGATCGCGGTAGAGGGCCAGGTGGAGCGGGCGCTCGCTCGACGCGGGGAGCTCCGCCTCGACGATGCGCCCGTCGAGAGCGATGAGGCAGATGAGCTCCGGGCGGAGCACGTCGTAGTCGACGCCGGCCGGCGTGATCGCCACGACGTCGCCCGCTCGAAGGCTCACGTTTCCCGCGGTCAGGACGACGAGCCCGTCCCGCCGTAGTCGCTGCGCATGCTCGACGACGAGCTCCCTTTCGCGCTGGAGACGCACGGGTCACACTCTCGCATTGCCCTGGAGGGCATGCGTCGATTGGAGTACGCTCGGACGGGTGCTGGCGAGAGACGAGATCGACGCTGCGCGCGACCGGGCCGCCGTGGCTCTCTCCGCCGCGGGCATCGCGCTGACGGAGCAGGAGCGCGAGACGATCGAGGTCGCGGACTTCGGCCTGTCGCGCCTCGAGGAGATCGGGCTCGAGGTCGTCGTCTACGTGAATACCGAGCGTGTCTGCGCAAAGGAGCTCGTGATGTTCCCCCGCCAGACGTGCCCCGAGCATCGCCATCCCCCCTTCGGCAGCACGCCGGGCAAGGAGGAGACGTTCCGCTGCCGCTCGGGGACGGTCTACCTCTACACGCACGGCGAGCCGACCGAGCATCCGCGCGCCAGGATCGCGGAGGCAGACCGGGATTGCTTCACGGTCTGGTACGAGATCGTGCTCGAGCCCGGCGGCCAGTACACGATTCCGCCGGACACGCTGCACTGGTTCCAGGCAGGCGACGAGGGCGCGGTCGTGTCCGAGTTCTCGACGCAGAGCCGCGACGACCTCGACGTCTTCACCGACCCGCAGATCCGCAGGGCCACCGTCGTCGCGGCCCGGTAGCGGTGCGGGCCGTCTGCCTCGGAATCCTCGTCGCAGACGTCTTCCTGCCGCCGCTCGACCGCCTGCCTCGGGCGGGTGAGCTCCTCGCGGTCGACGATTTCCTCGTCCAGCCCGGAGGCTGCGCTGCCAACACCGCGATCGACCTCGTGCGGCTCGGTCTCGACGCCGCCGTCGTCGGCTGCGTCGGCGACGACCCATTTGGCGAGCTGGTCGTGAGGGAGCTCGCCGCACACGGCGTCGACACGACTCGCGTCCGCCGTGTCGCGGGGCTCGGGACGTCGAAGACGGTGATCTTCGGCGTGCGAGGCGAGGATCGTCGTTTCGTCCACACGTTCGGTGCGAACGCCGCGCTCGGCGCGGCCGATCTCGACGCTGCCGACGAGCCCGCCGACGCCCTGTACGTCGGCGGCTACCTGCTCCTGCCGGGGCTTCGTGCGAGTGAGCTCGCGAACACGCTGCGCCGCGCCCGCTCGCGCGGAACGCTGACCGTGCTCGACGTGGCGATCCCCGCCGGCGAGACCTCGGGCTCGTCAGGCGAGCTTGCCCCGCTGTTACCCCACGTGGACGCCTTCGTGCCGAACGAGGACGAGGCGCGGACGTTGACGGGCGAGGCCGATCCGCACCGGCAGGCACGGGTTCTCGCCGCAGCCGGGGCGGCCACGGTCGTCATCACGCGCGGCGCCGACCCGGCGGTCGTCCACAGCCGAGGAGAGACGTACGACGTCACGCCGCCCGTGGTCGAGGCCGTGGACGAGTCGGGCGCGGGCGACGCCTTCGACGCCGGTCTCATCGTCGCGATGCTGGAGTGGTCTCGACATCCGCCGCAGCGTCTCGTTTGCCAGCGTCGTCGGCGCCTCGGCCTGCGAGGCCCTCGGATGCTGGGCGAGCGTCTGCACACGGGCAGAGGCGGAGACGCTGCTCGCGGAGCAGGCCCGCGCGTGACGCTCGCCGCTCTCCCCGAGCTCCTCGCCGACGCGCGACGGCACGGCTACGCGCTCGGGTACTTCGAGGCCTGGGACGGATACTCGCTCGAAGCCGTCGTCGCGGCCGCCGAGGCCGAGCGCGCGCCGGTGATCCTGGGCTTCGGCTGTCTGCTCGTCGATCGCGGATGGCTCGACACGGGCGGGATCGACCGGGTGGGCGCTGTCGGACGTGCGGCTGCCGAATCCGCCGCCGTGCCGGCTGCGCTGCTCCTCAACGAGACGCACTCGGTCGCGGAGGCGATTGCAGGCCTGGGAGCCGGGTTCAACGCCGTCATGGCGCACGGCGCGAGCGTCGACGAAGTCGCCGGCCTCGCACGCGAGGCGCATGCACGCGGCGCTGCCGTCGAAGGCGAGCTGGGGGAGCTGCCGAGCAGCGATGGCGTCCACGTGGACGAGACCGAAGCGAGCCTGACGGACCCCGACGCAGCCGCGGCGTACGTCGAGGCGACGGGAGTCGACTGCCTGGCCGTCTCGGTGGGGAACGTCCACCTGCTCGAGCACGGCGAGGCCGAGATCGATCTCGACCTCCTCGCCCGGATCAACGAGCGCGTCCGCGTTCCCCTCGTCGTCCACGGGGGCAGCGGCTTCCCGGCGGCCGCCGTTCCGGCGGCGATCGCCAGAGGGGTGGCGAAGTTCAACGTCGGCACCGTGCTCAAGCGCGCGTTCCTCGACGGCTTGACGGGCGCGCTGGCCGACGCGCCGCCGGACGCGAGCCCGCACGACCTGCTCGGCTCGCACGGTTCGAGGGACGTCCTCGGGTCCGGAGCCGAGAAGATGCATGCAGTCGTGCGCTCGTTGATCCGGCTCTACGGAGGCTCCGGCCGTGCCTGAGGCACCCGACCTCGCCGGCCTCTACCGTCGGATGCTCCTGATCCGGCGCTTCGAGGAGCGCGTCTATCACCTGTTCCTGGAAGGGGAGATCCCCGGGACGCTGCACCAGTATCAGGGGCAGGAGGCCGTGGCAGTCGGCGTCTGCGACGTGCTCCGTCCCGACGACTGGATCACCTCGACGCACCGGCCCCACGGCCACGCGCTCGCCAAGGGCGTCTCGACCCGTGCCGCGCTGGCGGAGCTGTACGGCAAGGAGACCGGCTGCTGCCGCGGCCGGGGCGGGTCGATGCACCTCGGCGATCTCGACGCGGGGATGCTGCCGGCGATCGCGATTGTCGGGGGCGGGAACACGGTCGTCACCGGGATCGGCCTCGCGTTCAAGCTGCAGCGGACGGACAGGGTCGCCGTCTGTTTCTTCGGCGAAGGGGCGGTCAGCGAGGGAGCGTTCCACGAGGGTCTCAACTTCGCCGTGCTGCAACGGCTGCCCGTCGTCTTCGTCTGCGAGAACAACCTCTACGGTGCGTCGACCCCGTTTCACCGGGTCTCACCGGTCGGCGACGTGGTAGACCGGGCTCCTGCCTACGGCGTTCCCGGCCGGATCGCCGACGGCATGGACGTTCTCGCCGTGCGCGACGCCGCAGCGGAAGCCGCCGACCGCGCGCGCGCAGGCGACGGCCCGACGCTCCTCGAGTGCAAGACGTACCGGTTCACAGGCCACAGCCGGAGCGACGCGCGCGGCTACCGATCGCGCGAGGAGGAAGCCGAGTGGCAGGCGCGCGACCCGATCCCCCGGCTCCGTGCCGAGCTCGCCGAGGCGGACGCCGCCCGGATCGAGCTGGACGTCGAGGCCGAGCTCGACGACGCCGTCGAGTTCGCGCGGGCCTCACCCGATCCCGACCCTGACCAGCTCGTCCACGATGTCTACGCCTGACGCAGCCGTCGCCGCGAGGCGGCTCACGGTGGGCGAGGCGATCAGGGAGGCGATCGCCGAGGAGATGCGCCGCGACGAGGCGGTGTTCCTGATCGGCGAGGACATCGGCGTCGAGGGCGGCTTCGGCGGCGCCTTCGGTGTCTATCTCGGCCTGGTGGAGGAGTTCGGTCACGACCGGATCGTCGACACGCCGATCAGCGAGAAGGTCATCGCCGGCGCCGCCGTCGGGGCCGCCGTCGCGGGCATGCGACCGATCGCGGACATGCAGTACTCGGACTTTCTGTTCGAGTGCATGGACGAGCTCGTCAACCAGGCCGCCAAGCTGCGCGCCATGTCGGGCGGCCGGCTGCGCGTCCCGCTCGTGATGCGCGCCCCCGTGGGAGCGACCGGCCGCGGCGCCCAGCACTCCCAGAGTCCGGAGAGCTACTTCGTCCACGTGCCGGGTCTCAAGGTCGTCTGCATCTCGGACGCCTACCACGCGAAAGGGCTGATCAAGAGCGCAGTTCGCGACGACAACCCCGTACTCGTCTTCGAGCACAAGCTGCTCTACGGAAGCAAGGGACGCGAGCAGGCGGCGGGTCTCGATCCCAGCGCGGACGTTCCTGCCGCCGAGTACCTGGTGCCGCTCGACCGGGCGGTCGTGCGGCGCCCGGGCGACGACGTGACGGTGGTCGCCACCCAGGTCTCGCTCTACCGGGCGCTCGCGGCCGCGGAGGCACTGACGGCAGAGGGAGTCGAGTGCGAGGTGATCGACCCCATATCGCTTCTGCCCCTCGACACCGACACGATCTTCGCGTCGGTCCGACGCACGGGCCGGCTCGTGATCGTCCACGAGGACACGCTGACGGGCGGCTGGGGCGCCGAGCTAGCCGCGCGTGCAGCCGACGAGTGCCTGTACAGCCTCGAGGCGCCGATCAAGCGCGTTGCGTCCCGGGACGTCCCGATGCCCGCCGCGCCCGTGCTCGAGCAGAGCGTGCTGCCGAGCGTCGAGCGGATCGCGGACACGATCCGGGAGCTCGGCGGCTGACCGTGGCGCACGCGGTGCGGATGCCGGCACTCGGGACGACGAGCGACGAGCTGCGGGTCGTCGAGTGGCTCAAGGCCGTCGGCGACGAGGTCGTCACGGGCGAGCCGCTCTTCGTCGTCGAGAGCGACAAGGCGACGCTCGAGGTCGAGGCGGCGGCGCGCGGGACGCTCCTCGCGATCCGGGGCAGAGTAGGCGAGACCGTCGCCGTGGGCGAGATCGTCGGCTATGTCGGCGAGCCGGGCGAGGAGCCGCCGGCCGATGCTCCGGGCGGACAGGTCGAGGCCTCGCCGGCGGTGCGCAAGCTGGCCCGGGAGCACGGGATCGACCTCGCCGCGATCGTCGGCACGGGGCCGGGCGGGCGAATCGAGCGCGGCGACGTCCTCGCCGCCGTCGGCTCCGAGGGTGCGGGCGACGCGGTGCCCGCGCACCGGCTGGCGATGGCCCGGCGCCTCGGGCGGGCGGTGTCGATTCCGCAGTTCAGCGTCGGCGTGACGGTCGACATGACGCGGGTCGCGTCCGCGCTCGACGCCCCCGGCATCACGTACACGCATGTGCTTCTGCGGGCCGTCGCCGCAACGCTCCGGAAGCACTCGGAGCTGAACGCGCGCTGGCGGGAGGGACCGCGGATCGAGCGGCTCGACCGGGTCGACGTCGGCCTCGCCGTCGCCGGGGAGGACTCGCTCTACGTCGTCACCATCCCCGAGCCGGACGGCCTCGCCGACGACGCACTCCTCGAGCACGTCGAACGGGCCGCCGCGGAAGCGCGGGCGCAGCGCGTCTCGGAGCAGTACGCCGGCCCGTCCGCCGTCGTTCTCAGCAACCTCGGCGGGATCGGGGTCGATCGTTTCGAGGCCGTCCTCGACCCTGACGCGACGGCCGTGCTCGCCGCCGGGCGAGTCGTCGAACGCCCCACGGTGATCGAGGGGGAGATCCGCGCTACGCCGCAACTCGACCTGACGCTGACGGCCGACCACCGCGTCGTCGACGGGGTTGCGGCAGGCCGGTTCCTCGTCGACCTCCGCGCCCTGCTGGAAGCCGGAGGCGCCTAGGCCGCGCCTCTCGTCGGTCCGGTGCGCATCAGGAGCCAACGCGCCCGGAAGAACGTCAGGGTCATGCGCCTTCCGCCTCTTCGTGCGCGGTCGCCGTCGAATGTGTTGGGGTAGGCCGAGCATGGGTGCGTCCTCTTGACCGGCCTGCGCGGGAGGCTCCGGGAGTCCGGGCAAGCGCTGGCGCGTGTCTTTGCCAACCCGGGCCTACGCCGACTCCAACTGGCTTTCGTCGGCTCGATCGTCGGCGACTGGGCCTACGCCGTCGCCGTCGCCGTCTACGCCTTCGACCACGGAGGCGTGACGGCCGTCGGCCTGCTCGGTGTCGTTCGCTACCTGACGATGGCGATCGCACTGCCCTTCGCGTCAGTGCTGGCCGACCGGTATTCGCGCAGACGCGTGATGCTCTCCGCGGATTGCATCCGGGCGGCGCTGGTATTGGCCGCCGCAGGCGTGATCGCCGCGGGCGGCCCTTCCCTGCTCGTGTACGCACTCGCGATCGCGACGGCGCTCGTCGGCACCGCCTTCCGTCCGGCACAGGCTGCTCTGCTACCCGTTCTCGCCGGAGATCCGGGTGAGCTGACTGCGGCGAATGTCGCGTCCAGTGTCATCGAGAGCGTCGGCTTCTTTGCCGGGCCGGCGCTGGGCGGGTTGCTCCTCGCGGTCGCCAACGTCCAGACTGTGTACGTCTTCAACGCACTCACGTTCCTGTGGTCGGCCGCATTCATCGTCAGGCTGCGTTCACCAGAGAGTGGGGCACCAGAGGAGAAGTCGGCCAAGGAGCGCGAGCCGTTCCTGCGCCATGCGAGCGCCGGCTTCCGCGCGATCCTGGGCGATCGAAACCTCCGCCTGATCGTCGGCGTCTTCTGCGCCCAGACGGTCGTCGCCGGAGCGCTGGTCGTGATCGTCGTGGCGCTCGCACTGGACGAGCTTCACACCGGTCAGTCGGGTGTGGGCTATCTGGACGCCGTCCTCGGAGTCGGCGGCCTCGTCGGCGGCTTCGTCGCGCTCGTTCTCGCCCAGCGAGGCAGGCTTGCGCTCGATTTCGGTGTCGGGGTGCTGCTCTGGTCGGCGCCGCTTCTCGCCGTCGCTGCCTGGCCGACCGTGGGTGTTGCCGCTGCGGCGATGGTTCTCATCGGCCTTGGCAACTCGCTGGTCGACGTCAACGCCTACACGATCCTGCAGCGCGCCGTGCCCGACGAAGTCATGGGGCGGGTGTTCGGGGCGATGGGGAGCGCCATCATCGGCGCCATGGCCCTGGGGTCGCTGCTCATGCCGATCTTGATCAGGACGATCGGCCTGCGAGCCGGACTGGTTGCGCTCGGAGGCACCGTCGTGGTGATCGTCCTCATCGCGCTTGCCGGCCTGCGGCGGATCGACGCGACCGTGCTCGCGCCCGTTGGGCTCGACTTGTTACGCCGGGTGTCGATCCTCGCCCCGCTGCCCGAGCCGATCATCGAGCGCCTGGCGCGGGCGCTCGACCCAGTCGGAGCGAGCGCCGGAGACGTCGTCATCAGGGAAGGCGAGGAAGGCGACCGCGTCTTCGTCATCGAGGACGGAAACGTCGTCATCTCGAAGAACGGCCGCTTCGTCGCCCGACTCGGCCCCGCAGACTACTTCGGCGAGATTGCGCTGCTCCGAGACGTTCCTCGGACCGCAACGGTGACAGCCGAGACAGACGTTCGGCTGTACGCGCTAAGCCGCGACGTCTTCATCCCCGCCGTCACAGGACACCACGACGTCGAGGAACTCGCGGAAACCTCCATGACCACACGCCTGGCGATGCTCTAGTCACCTGGCGGCCTCTGATCAGGACGATCAGCAGTGCGCTTCCAGGCACGGGAGCGACCTGAGCGTCCTGCAAGCAAACGTGGCTGGTTCCGCCTGCGCGACTGGGCGGCTCGCACTGGCTCAGCCGGTTGCGGAAGTCCTCGGACAAACGGATCGGTAGTCCCTTGCCGACGCCGTGGTTCGACGGGTGCCGCCCTATCTGCGGTGTCGGTCACCGCACGTACCGGATGTCTGCGCCTTTCCGTTCATCGGACATAGCCCAGCTTGGCAGTCGCATGCGGGCCGGGACGCCGTCGGACGCCCCGGCCCCGCACGCTGGCTATTCCTTGAGACAGAAGCCGGCGAAGTGCTCGGCGAGCCAGCCGGATGGGGTGCTGCTGTTGACGATCGTGCGGTCGTACGCGTCGAGGTAGACCACGTACCCGCAGCGGGGCATGCCAGTGGTGTCGAGCTCCCACGTCCCGTCTTCGAACGTGAGAGTGGTGACGCTTGGCGTTGTCGTGAACGTCCCGCCGCCGAGTGTGGGGGCGACCGCGAACGCGAGTGCCCTCAGACCCTCGTTGTCGTCGGCCCAGTAGCCGCCCTTGATCTTCTCTCCAATGGTGAAGTCGCCGCAGGATCCGCCGCCCGACGTGATCCAGATCTGGTCGGTCGGGGCCGTGTTGTCGAGCTGAATCGTGATCGACGGGGTCGAGCCGAGCGGGCTCATGGCGCCGTCGCGAGCCTCGACGACGAACATCGCCTGTCCGTCACCCGCGCTGGCCCAGTAGCCGAGCACGTCGGCGACCACATGCTTGTACGGAGGGCTGTAGAAGTTGTCGTAGTACGGGCACCACCCGGACGGATCGGGCGTGACCGTGACGAGCGTCTGCGTCGCGGTGGCCAGGTCCTCGACTGCGATCGTGAACGCTGCCGTCTGCGGGACCCAGGTGGCGCCTCCGTTCGTGCTGACCAGGATGCAGTACTGGTAGCCGCGTCCCGCAGCACCCCATTCCGGCTCCCTTCCGACGAAGCCGGGCAGACCGTAGGCGAGTCGCGTCACCACCACGTCACGGCTGCGTCACGAGAACGACGAAGTCTTTGACGCCCCATGCAACCGTTAGTACAGTCGGCAGCAGTCGCAACTAGCAAGGAGCCCACGTGGGGGTCACGCTCGTTGCTGCGGCATCCGAACCGGCCGAGGCGCTGCACATGGCCGACGCGAAGCGCGCGACGACGCTGCACCTGCTGAAGGCGTTCTCCGTCGTCTGCGACGACCGCACCGTCCGCTTGCCGATGAGCGTGCAGCGACTCGTCGCATTCGTGGCGATCCAGAACCGGCCCGTGCAGAGGGTTCACGCAGCGGGCTCGCTGTGGGCGAACACCTCGGAGCGCCGTGCTGGCGCCAACCTCCGCTCCGCGCTATGGCGTCTGAAGACCTGTGAGGGCGAGATCATCCAGACCGACACGCTCGAGCTCCGTCTGGCGCCGGATGTTCGCGTCGACCTTCACGCCGCCCAGGCACCAGCTCATGGACTGCTTCAACTGTCTCAGCCTGTGGGTCGCAGCTCCCGTGAGCGTTGTGGTAGCCCGCCGTGCGCGCGAGTTGCCGCTCGTCTGGCTGGCGCTCTCGGGCGCTGCGTGCCTGCTCGAGCGGTCAGTGCCGCAGAGCACCCGAGAGCGCCGAGTCGGCGGCTGATACCGGTTCCCCGCTGATTCAGGCGCTGACTGTTAGCTTGCCTTCCGCCAGGTGACCTTCATCAGGTGGTTGTTCTCGATCGTCGGATCGGAGAGGTCGGCGCCGCCGCTCCCCGTCATCGTGATCGACGTGGCCGAGGAGAGGTCGTCGACCCCGATCGAGCCTCCGCCGACCCACCCGGCCAGGCACTCGTCGAAGTAGACGACGTCGTAGTCAGTCAGTGACGCGACGCTGCCGCCGACCGTCGGCCGTTCGACGATCCACTCTGCCACGTTCCCGGACAGCGTCGTCCCGCTCGGCGCTGTGATCGTGAAGCTCGTGCTGACTCCCGTGGCCTGGTTGGAGAAGTACACGGTCGCGGACGAGGCGGAGTCGACGCAGATCAGGCAGTACATGACGTCGCCGGGCGAGACGGAAAGATTGGTGATCGCCACCTCGCCGGCAGGGAACCACTCCCACCACGCGTACACGCTCGTGATCGTGAACCAGAGGACCTCGATCACCTCCGTCTCGGTGCCGGCCTGCAGAACATCGGCCGAGCCCCAGCCGTCGATGCCCACCCACTCGGAGGCGTAGTACGAGCCCGAGCCGGGCGCGTGCGGATTCGGCACGGTCCACTGTCCGGCGACCCACTTGTAGGGCTTGCCTTTCGCCGAGAAGTCGGCGGCTCCGGACCAGTTGCCGGAGGTCGCGTTGGCGAGATCGGCGGCCGCCGCGCGGGAAGGCAGCTTCTTCCTTCCCGCTGGTCGAATCGAGCCGTGCGAGCGCCCCTCGACTCGCTGGAACTCGGGGGCGATCCATGTCGTCGGCTTGGCGACGGCACGTTCCCAGGCGGCTCGCCACTCGGGCTCCTTCACCGCGTCCGGTCGGCGCGGCAGACCGTGGTGCAACAACTGGCGGTCGGTCGCGGAGAGCAGGTCGAAGTCCTCGGGCGGCGGCTCGTACGTCCGTAGCGAAAAGCCCTTCGCCATCTGGAAGGCCCCCACTTCTCGTTTCGACGTTTGCGTCGCGGCCATCTCGAGCCTCCCTCCGGTCGATGGACTCTCCCGGGCACTGAGCACGGAAGCGGAAAGCGCAAGTCTGGCGATCCACCGTCACGGCTCCGTCACGAGCACGTCAATCGTCGCGCGGCATCGATGCGCTCTTTCCGCGCGACCGATCCGGCCCCCGTGCGACGCGTCGTCGGGCGCCTCGGAGCGATTGCGAGGGTAACCGGCTAGGGACGCCAGGCTCCCATCCATTGCGGGATAACTTCTCCCACGGCAATGCCCTCAACGGGGATGGTGCAGAACCCGGGCGGCTGCAGGGAAAGTACGAAGACGACAGGACTCGAACAGAGGACGTCGGGCTCCTCAGTCCCACACACTGTCTCAGGCAGGGCTTTCGCAAAACCCGCCATTTGCAGCTAGAAGAGTGGGCCGGGCTGGGCTCGAACCAGCGACCTTGGGATCAAAAGGCCCCTCGAACGAGTTGCCGCAGGCTGAGGGAGACGGAAAATGCCTGCAAGTCAGCCATTTCTAGGCTGCAACGAACTGGCACAAACTGCACCCATCAGAGACGTGCCCGTACTCGCGCCGTACTCGTCTCAAGCCGAGCCGTGCCTACCTGGGCTGCGCTGCTCGCCCCCGTGCCAGAGCGGGTTGCGGCCGTGCTCGGTCAGGCGGCCGGCATCTCGCGTTGCAGTCCTGCGGCCGTTGCCCTCGGGCGTGCCGTTCGCCTGGCGCCCTAGCTGACGTGCCGGCGTATACGGCTTCGTTGGCGCTGCCCCCGACCGCGTCGATCCTGATTCTCGCGCCAACCGCTCGACCTCGTTGCGGGTCGTGCGAGGATTGTGCGTGTGCCCCGCCGCCGCCCGGTCTCGATCCCGCCGCGAGTTGCGCCTTCTGAGCCGCCGAGGATGCACGTCCTCTTCGACCTGATGGCGGCCTACAACGTCTCCGATCCGTACGTGGAGGGTTTCCTCGCCGATCCGAAAGTTGCCGACAGCTACGGATTGTTGAGCCTGATCGGCGCCGCTGGCGAGATCACGCCGACGGATGTCGCTGCGCGGCTCGGGACCGCGGTGACGACCGCGTCCGACCGGATTCGGCGCCTTGAGGAGCGCGGGTTTGCAGAGCGCCGGCCGAATCCGACGGACGGGCGGTCGCACCTCGTCTCGCTGACGCCGGTGGGGCAGGCGGCGTTCGAGAGCACGTTCCCTGCCTGGCGGGAGGCGATCGTCGCGCTCGAGGACGAGCTCTCGGTGCCGTCGGCGCAGATCGCCGAGTCGATTCGGGAGCTCGATCGTGCGATGCGGGCGGTCATCTCCCGTCGTAGCACTGCGGGTCGACCAAACTAGTACGAAACTGTAGTATCTAGTCCGGAATCGGACTTCGTCTTGGGAGGTGACATGCGCGCCACCGTCGCTCTGCTCGTCCCACTCCTCGCCCTCACCGCTGCCACGGCACTCGCCGCCACGCGCTCCGCCCCACGCGTCGTCGCCAGGATTGCGACTGGACAGGCGCCGTGTTCCGAGGCGGGCGGCTTCGGTGCGCTCTGGGTCGGCAACTACGGCTCGAGCGACGTAGCGCGGGTCGACCCGAAGACGAACAAGGTGACCAGGCGCATCGCGGTCGGGACGAGCCCTTGCGGGATCGGCATCGGCGCGGGCGCGGTCTGGGTCGACGGATGGGGAACCGGCTATGTGGAGCGCATCGACCCGCGCAAGCTGAAGGTGACGAAGCGGGTTCGCGTTGCAGCCGGCAACACGCTCTGGGATGTCACGTTCGGCGGCGGTGCGGTGTGGGGCTCGGACTACACGGGCGGGGTCGTGATCCGTGTCGACCCGCGCACGATGCGCGTCGTCAAGCGGATCAAGGTCGGCGGAGCGCCGTCCAATCTGCGCTTCGGCGCCGGTTCGCTCTGGGTCGGCTCGCAGATTGGCACGTCGATCTTCCGGATCGACCCGGCCACCAACGCGGTGACGACCATCAACATCGGCCACCAGAGCCCCGACTCGCTTGCCGTCTCGACCAACGCCGTCTGGGTCGCGAACCGGCTCGACAACTCGGTGTCTCGGATCGATCCCGTCACGAACACGGTCGTGGCCACGGTCACGGTTGGCCAGCATCCGGGCAACCCGGCGATCGCTCCGAGCGGGCTCGTCTTCGTCCCGCTCAAGGGCGAGAACAAGGTCGCGTGGGTCGATCCCGCCACGAACACGCTCGGCGGCAAGCTCCCCAGCGGCCCAGGTCCCTTCCCCGCCGCCGAGGCGTTCGGCGACATTTGGGTCCCCGACAACCTCGGCACCCAGGTCGTTCGCATCCGTCCCTCGTAGCCCTCCTTGGCGAAAGGGCCGCCCGCGTTCGACTCCCGCGGGCGGCCCTCTCGCCGCTCATTCACGGCGTGCCCCGGCTGAGGCGATGCTGGCAGCGGCGTCGTCGCCGCTTGTGAACTCTGTGCGGAACGACGATCCAGGTCTGCTGGTCGCAGATCCGATCGCGGCCTAGACGGACTGTCGCCTCTCCGCAATTCGCGACACGGTGGAGCAATCAAGGGTAAGGCGAGTTGTCACCTGTGATGCGTGCATGACGCTTGGCGAGCGTCACGGATTGTTGGCGGCGGCGTCAGTTGGTCGTCACGGGCGTGCCGCAGGTTGGGCAGCGGTAGGGCCGCTGCTGGGCGAGGTAGCGGCGGATGGCGTTGATCAGGTACGGGAACCCGGCCCGGGGGATGTCCCTGGTTGCGTCGACTGTGCCGTGCGTCGGGCAACTCCCTTGTGGGTCTGTACTTCGTTTGCCATGATCGTTCACTCCTTTGTCCGAGCGGCCCTGCCGAGGACAGTTTGATGCGACGCCGCGGCCGGAACAAGTTGGTCAGCCGGTGGCGGCAGCTGGTGTCCAGCTGAACCGGGTGAGTGCGACGGCGAGGCCCGCTATGGCCCAGAGTGCGAGGACGCCGAGGTCGCTCCAGACGATGCCGTTTCCCGTCGTCGCCGGGTCGAAGGCGTGGTGGAGGCCGTTCGCGAGATGCTGGACAGGAAAGACCCTGGCGACGTCTCGTAGCCAGGTGGGAAGGTTGACGTTGGGGATGAAGACGCCGGAGATGAAGTAGAGCGGGCAGGATGACTGCCTGCACCATCGGCTGGGCGGCGTCGGCGTTGTGGATCGCGGTTGTGAACGCGTAGCCGACGCAGCAGAAGGAGATCGCCCCGACGACGGCGGTGAGGACGACGCCGGGCAGCGTCCCGGGGGAGATCCGGACGTCGTAGCCGAAGCGGCCGATCAGCAGCAGGACGGTCATGACGGCGAGGGAGACGGCGATCGCAGTCAGCGCCCGGCCCGCGATCAGGACGGACGCCGGCACGGGTGTCGAGCGGCGGCGCTTGAGCACACCGGCCTCGCGCTGCGTGGTGACGGAGATGACCAGGTTGACGAACGAGGCGCCGATGATGCCCAGGGCGGCGATGCCGGGAACGTAGAAGGTGGCGGCCTTCACGTGCTGGGGGCCGACCCTGTGGTTTCCGAACACGCTGACGAAGATGACCAGGAACAGGACCGGCAGGATCAGCGTGAAGAACCGCGACTGCCGGTTGCGCAGGAAGCTCAGCAGGTCGTAGCGCGCCTGATGGAGAACGAGCCGCACCGTCCTCGGCTCGAACGCCTCGAACCGCCGCCGCTCGCTCACGCGCCACCGTCCGCTTGCGGGCTGTCGGTCAGCTGCAGGTAGACGTCCTCGAGGGAGGGCCGGCGCACGTCGAGATCGGGCAAGTCGAGACCGCGCCCGAGGGCCCAGTCGGCGAGCACTTTGACGTCGGCGAGCGGACGGCGGCTCTCGAGGACGACGCGGCCGTCCGAGTGCGAAGTGGCTAGCCGGAGCAGTTCTGATGGAAGCTCGCCCGGCGCGAGCCCGTTGGGAAGCGTGAACGCGATCGTCGCCGGCATCTGCTCCCGACCGCCGAGCATGTCCGGCGTGCCCTCGGCGACGATACGACCACCCGCGATCACGGCGACCCGGTCGGCCAGGTGCTCGGCCTCGTCCATGTAGTGCGTGGTCAGAAAGACCGTCTTGCCCAGCTCCCGCAGCCCCGACACCACCTCCCAGGCGGCTCGTCGGGCCGACGGGTCGAAGCCGGTCGTGGGCTCGTCGAGGAAGATCAGCTCCGGGTCGCCGATCAGCGCCAGCGCCACATCGAGTCGCCGCCGCTGGCCACCCGAAAGCTGCTCACCCACCGTCTCCGACTTCCCCTCGAGCCCCACCAGCTCGATCGTCTCGCCGATATCGCGCGGCGCCCGGTAATACCCCGCATACAGCTCAAGGCACTCGCGAACCGTCAGCCCAGGCTCCGGCTGCGACTCCTGCAGCACCACCCCGATCCGGTCACGCCACTCTCCCCCCGCCCCAGCCGGATCAACGCCCAGCACCATCACCTCGCCGCTCGACCGCTTCCGGAACCCCTCCAGGATCTCGACCGTCGTCGTCTTGCCCGCACCGTTCGGCCCCAGGAACGCGAAGATCTCTCCTCGCGAGACCTGAATATCGATGCCTGCCACAGCCTCGAATGCGCCGTAGCTCTTCCGGAGACCACGGACGCTAATCACCGCGTCCACGCGCACCATCGTAAGCGCCCGGACATCACCTGTCGCCCCTCTCCACGAGAAGACGACCGGGGTTGAGCACGTGTCAAGATCCGCAACGAACACCTGTTCGTTAGCCTGGCGCGTGACGTCGGACGGTTCGCCGCTCACGCGTTTCCGCCGGTCGATCGAGGTCCGTAGCGTCGGTCAAGCAGAGATGGCGATGCGGGAGATGGGCCGTGTCGGCCCGTTGGACGCACTGGACGGTCCTGCTCGGCGAGACGTAGCAGGCTCTGTCGCTGTTGTCTGAAGGAGTGAAGCGCGGGGTCGCCGGCCCTTCGAGGGAGGGAGCGCAGCATTCGTCGGACACCTGACGAGTCGCCTAGTTCATCGAGCGCATTCGGCCGAACGGGCCAGGAGGGCAGGGCGGCACTCGCCGGCGATTGTCCGCGTTAGGCTCGCGGGGTGGCCCACTACATCTTCAACCTCATAGGCGACGCGTCGCAGGCCATTGGGTTCCTGCGGGCGAGGATGTGGGGCGTCGGCGCAGAGGAGCCGCACCGCGACGCGCTTGCCCCGGGCGACCTCGCTCTCGTCTATCTCGCCGCACCGGAGCGGAAGTTCGTCGCCCGCGCCGTTCTCGCCTCAGCAGTCCACGATTGGACACCGTCGGAGGATCAGGTTTATCCGGGCGATTCCCGCGGTGGTGTGTCGCTGGCTCATGTCGAGGAATGGGACCCGCCGGTACCGATGAGCACGGTGCTGTCAGAGATCGATCGGTCGGCGGGGGCCCGGGCTGACTTCGAGGTGGGTGTCGTTCAGATCACCGCGGACGAGTACGAGACGGCAGTTGGAGTCGCGGCCCAACGCGCGACCTCGACCGGCTGATCCGTCGGCCGCGTCATCTGGCCCTCGCGGATGGTGAGTCTTGGTGAGTACGCCTGGGCACAGGACGAGAAACCGACGCCTCTGACGCGACCGTAAACCCGCTCAACCGTCCCCTCTAGTGCCCGCCCGTCCCCATCTGCGTACCGTCCACACAGGGACGGCACACGGATTTCACGGGAGGTCGATCGGTCTTCGCTGGCGAAGATCTTCGGAGGGGTCGAGACCAGGACGAAGAGTGCCCTAACTCGTGGTCCTGATACGTGGGTGGCGACAGATTCTGTCACGTCGAGGGCGGGAGGCTGAGCCGGCGCTGGGAAGGGAAGGTCGAGCTTTCACTGGCTGGCCGCACATGAAGTACGGCGGCCGAGAGAGCCCTTGACCGACTGCTTCGTGTCTACCCCGCGGCAGCGTGAGCCGATCTGGCCAGGTCGATCGCCTCTTCGATCGTGAGATGCCGGCCGGCCTCGGTGGCCCGGGCGGCTTCGTCGGCTGAGAGCGCCGCTCGCGCCAGGTCGACGAGCTCACGGCCGGGCGTTTCGTCGGAGTACACGACGACGATGCCTTCGTCCTGGGCGTAGACCTCCGCCGCGGCAGCGATCTGGACGGCACGCTCGGGTCGGTTCTCGACCGCCTCGGCGGCTGCAAGCCCGACGAGCGAAAGCCCCACGCCGCGCACGCTGGCGACGTCGGTGTGCGCCTGCACCGAGTCGAAGAAGTAGCCACGGGCGAGCGCAACCTCGCCGCCGCCGAGGCAGGCCCAGGCCATCTCGGACAGGATCCGCGCGACCTCGCCGCGGTCGCCGACCGCCTCGAACGCGGCCAGCGACTGCCGGTAGAGGTCGAGGGCCGCAGTCGATTCGCCGCGGCCGGCGGCGAGCTGCGCGAGACCGCCGAACGACGTGCCGGTGCCTTCGCAGTCGCCGAGCCGCTGTTGGATCCGGAGCGCCTCGAGATACCGCGCCTCAGCCACGTCGACCTCGCCGCTGAGCGCGTGGGCGATGCCGCTGAAGCTCAGGGAGAAGCCCAGCGCCCAGTCGAACGCACGAGCGCGGCTCAACTCGATTCCGCGCGCCGTCCACTCGAACGCGCCCACGGCGTCCACTCCGAGCAGCCCGAGCCCCCGGCACAGGGCCGCAAGGCACAGCTCGCGATCGGCCTCCAACTCCTCGGCGATCCGGTACGCCTCACTCCATTCCTCGTCCGCGCGCTCGAGCTGGGCGGTCATCCAGAAGGCAAGACCGACGTTGAGCAACGCCCCGGACCGACCCACGCTGGGGGGCAGCCCCTCACCCGTTGCGAGAAATGCCTCGGAATACTCGCGCGCGCTGACGTTCTTGCCGCGGATGTGCCAGTACATCCACAGGTCGCCGGAGAACTGCATGCCCGCTTCGCACGCTGCCTCCGCTCCCTTCTCGGCCGCGGCGAGGAGCGTGTCGAGCGCGGCATGGAGGTTGCCGTCGTCGGCGATGCCGCGCTCGACGGACGCCACCTGGGTGGGGCCTTCGATGCCGTCCCGGATCTCGCGGGCAACCTCCGCAAAATTGAACGCGTGGCGTTTCGCGACCTCGTCCGCCTCCCCGGCAGCATCGAGCCGCTCCTTCGCGAACTCGCCGATCGTCTGGAGCATCCGGAAGCGGCCACCATCTGCCTGGACCAGCGCCTTGTCGACGAGTGACTCCAACTCGGTGAGACACGTCGTGCCGGGGTCTGCGCAGACGGCCTCGAGATCGGCGAGCGTGCACCCCCCGGAGAAGACGGCCATCCGGCGGAACAGCCGTCGCTCCCGGTCGTCGAGGAGCGAGTGGCTCCAGTCGATCGTCGCGCGCAGCGTCTGCTGCCGCTCGGGGGTGTCACGAGGACCCGACGTGAGGACGTCGAGAGCGTGGTCGAGCCGCTGGAGCAGCACATCCGGCGAGAGGAGCCGCAACCTCGCGGCGGCGAGCTCGAGCGCTAGCGGCAGCCCGTCGAGGCGCCGGCACAGAGCCTCCACGGTCGCCACAGTGTCG
Source organism: uncultured Actinomycetes bacterium (assembly GCA_963765295.1). GTDB lineage: Bacteria > Actinomycetota > Thermoleophilia > Gaiellales > Gaiellaceae > PALSA-612. The sequence continues at coordinate 48,446 of CAVXVO010000004.1, read as the reverse complement.
TCGGTCAGCTCGAAGGTGCCGCGGGTCGTCCTTGCCCGCTCCGCGAACAGCGCGACGGCAGAGTCGATCTCGAGCGGGGCAAGCGGGTACTCCGATTCGGCAGAGATCCTGAGCGGCGCCCGGCTGGTCGTTACGATTCGAAGCTCCGCGCAGCGGTCGACGAGTCGGGCGACGTCGGGCGCGGCGGCGACGATCTGCTCGAGATTGTCGAGCAGGAGTAGCGCCTTCCGGTCGCCGATCAATCTGGCTATCCCATCGTCGACCGTTCGTCCCACGGCCTCCTTGACGTCGAGCGCTTCCCCGAGCGCGGCAAGGAAGTTGGCGGGCTCGGTGACATCGGCCATTGCCACGAATGCGACGCCGTCCAGGAACTCGGGTGCGAGCACCCGGCCGAGCTCCACGAGCGTGCGGGTCTTGCCGACCCCGCCGGGGCCGGTGATCGTCACGACCCTGTGCTCGCGCACGAGCTCGATGAGCGACGCGAGGTCTGCTGCACGTCCAACGAGCGGCGTGACCAGGTCGGGCAGGTTGCCGGGCAGACTCGTCCACCGCTCGCCCTTGCCTTCCAGCGCGGCAGGATCGGGCACCACGACACCGTCAGCCGACACGGCGTAGAGCTCGAATGGCCGCCCGACGTTCTTGAACCTGAATTGCCCGAGTGGCACAACGGCGACGTCGCTCCGGTTCTGGATCTGCGCGTACGCCGAATCGGACAGCAGAACACCCCCGGGCGCCGCGAAGGACTCCACGCGGGAGGCGATGTTGACGGCCTCACCCGTCAGCCGCTCGGGCTCGACGGCCACCTCCCCGACATGGATGCCGATTCGCACCGGAATCTCCTGCGCCCCGAGCTCCTGCTGGATCGCGACCGCGGCGAGCACCGCATCGAGCGAGCTCGGGAACATGCTCATGCTCCCGTCTCCGAGCCGCTGGACAACGGTCCCGCCGAAGGCGTCGTGATGGCGGTCGAGCGCTGCCCCATACCGGTCGCGCTTGCCGACGGCCAGTTGCTCATCCGCCTGGATCAGGGAGGTGTAGCCGACCATGTCCGTGAACATCACGGCGACGAGTCGACGATCGAGGCGCTCGCTCACCCGACGACCCTAACGCGCCCGGGCGTTGTACTTCTCGCAACGGCACCGGCATAGGCGACAAAACGCTTTCGTCGTACCGTACGTCGTTGCCGGTAGGGAGTCTTGGTGGACGGCTGGACTGTACGTCGATCAAGGGTTCGCCGCCGGTCCGCCGCTTGTCCCACAAGCAAGGCAGGAGGGCGGCGAACTTCGACCTTCGAGTTGATGGTCGTAGACTCGGTCGGTGGTTGCTTGTTCCGCTTGTGGCAAGGAGAACCCGGAAGGCTTCCAGTTCTGCGGGTTCTGCACCGCGCCGCTAGTGGGCGAGGGTCGTGAGCAGCGGAAGACGGTGACGGTGCTGTTCTGCGACGTGACGGGGTCGACGGCGTTGGGTGAGTCGACGGATCCGGAGGCGTTGCGGGCGCTACTGGCCCGGTATTTCGACCGGATGCGGGGGATCGTCGAGTCGCACGGCGGGACGGTGGAGAAGTTCATCGGTGATGCGGTGATGGCGGTGTTCGGGGTGCCGGTCGCGCATGAGGACGACGCATTGAGGGCCTGCCGGGCAGCGGTGGAGATGCGCGATGCGCTCCCTGGACTGGGAGTGCAGGCCCGGATCGGTGTGAATACGGGTGAGGTCGTGACCGGAACCGAGGAGCGGTTGGCGACGGGGGACGCGGTCAACGTCGCTGCCAGGTTGGAGCAGGCTGCCCAGCCCGGAGAGGTGCTGCTGGGCGCCGAGACGATGCGGCTCGTCGGAGGGGCGGTGGAGGCGGATGCGGTCGGGTCGCTCGAGTTGAAGGGGAAGCACGATCCTGTTCCTGCTTTCCGGCTTGTCAGGGTGGGCGAGGCGCCTGAGCGGAGCCATGAGTCCCGGTTTGTGGGCCGCGAGGACGAGCTTGTCCTGATTCGCGAGGCATGGGCACGCGCGCTCGCTGAGCAGCGCTGCGTGCTGGTTACGGTCGTCGGCGATGCCGGGATCGGCAAGTCTCGCCTCATCGCGGAGGCGCTTGCCGCGATCGACGCGCGGGTTGTGCGCGGGCGTTGCCTGCCCTATGGCGATGGGATCACGTACTGGCCGCTCGTGGAGGTGCTGAAACAACTCGACGTGCTGCCCAGTGATCCGGCGGCGGCGGCCGCGATTGAATCGCTGCTTGGCCGGAGGGCTGGCGCGGCCTCGTCAGAGGAGATCGCGTGGGCGTTCCGTGCGTTGTTTGCGGAGCAGGCGCCGCTCGTCGTGGTCCTCGACGACGTCCAGTGGGGCGAGGACACCTTTCTCGATCTGGTCGAGGGGGTGGCGCTCTTTGCCCGGGCGCCGATCCTGCTCGTCTGTATGGCGCGGCCGGAACTGCTCGACCGCCGGCCTCAATGGCCGGTCGCTCACCGTCTCGAGCCGCTCGCTGAGGATGCCGTCGATGAGCTGATCGCGGCGGCCCCGGTCGGGCTGCGTAAGCGGATAGCTACGGCTGCGGGGGGCAACCCGCTGTTTCTGACCGAGATGCTCGCGATCGCAGAGAGCGGCGATGTGGACGTTCCGCCAACCCTGCGCGCACTCCTTGCCGCGCGCCTCGACCAGCTCGATGACAGGGAGCGATCCGTACTCGAGTGTGGCTCGGTGGAGGGTGAGGTCTTCCACCGTGGCGCCGTGCAGGTGCTCGCGCCAGACGAGGCGCAGGTGACGCCGCGCCTGGCTTCTCTGACCCGCAAGGAATTGATCCGCTCCGATCGGGCGATCGTCCCGGGCGACGAGGGCTTCCGCTTCCGCCATCTCCTGATCCGCGACGCTGCCTACGACGGACTCCCAAAGGCGACCCGCGCTGAACTGCACGAGCGCTACGCCGTTTGGCTCGAGCAGCGCGCCCCCGACCTGGTCGAGCTCGACGAGGTGCTGGGCTACCACCTGGAGCGGGCCGCGGGCTACCTTGCGGAGCTCGGGCAGCCGCGACCAGCACTCGCCGAACGCGCCGGCGAGCACCTGGCTGCCGCCGGCCGGAGAGCGCTCGTGCGCGTTGACGAGGGCGCCGCCGTCTCGCTGCTCGAGCGGTCGCTCCGGCTGGTCCGGCCGCATCGCCTCGACATCCATCTGGAACTCGACCTCGCCGAAGCCTTGGAGATGAACGACCCGCGCCGCGGAGCCGAGGTAGCCGCGGCGGCGGCAGAGCGCGCGACGGGGGAGGGGCGAGCGACGGAGGCTGCGCTGGCCGAGACGATCGCCGCCGGGCTCCGACACGGACTCGGCGAGCCCGAGGTCGAGCGGATCGAGGCACTGACGCGGGCGACTGTGCCGCTGCTCGAGCAGGCGGGCGACCACGACGGCCTGCGGCGGCTGTGGGCGGCGTACGCGTTCCACGTGCCCAACACGTACTGTCGCTTCGAGCAGATGGCCGAGGCTACGCGGCAGGCCAACCGCCATGCAGAACTCGCCGGGCAGCCCGAGCGGACCAGCCCCCCGGCGCTTGCACTCGCCGTCGGGCCGTGCCCGGCCGACGAAGCCCTCCGCGAGATCGACGCGGGCATCGGCGACCGGTCGGCGACGCCGCCGGACATGCTCCTACGAGCGTACGTACTGGCGATGCTCAGGCGCTTCGACGAGGCCTGGCCGCTTGGGCTCGCGGCACTCGACCGCCTTCGCGCCGTCAGGGGCGACTTCGAGGAGAGCTGGCTGGGGCAGATTGCCCGGCTCGAGGGAGACCACCAGGCAGCGATCGGACACCTCTCCCGCGCGCTCGCCGATCTGCAGGCGCGCAGAATGGACAGCTTCGTATCCGGGCTCGCCCCCGAACTCGCCCGCGAACTCTGCGGAGCCGGCCGACACGACGAGGCACGACCCTTGGCCGAACTCGGGCGGCGCCTCGCCGGCGAGAACGACATCTGGTCGCAGACGGGCTGGCGGCAAGCACAAGCACTCCTCGAGTCCAACACAGGCAGCCATGACGAGGCCGAGCGGCTCACCCGCGAGGCTGTCGCGCTCGCCGATAGAACCGACGCGCTGAACATACAAGGCGACGCACTCTGCGACCTCGCCGAGGTGCTGCGCGCGGCCAACAAGACGTTGGACGCCGCCGACGCGCTCGAGCAGGCACTCGAACGGTACGAGCGCAAGAAGAACCTTGCCATGGTCGCACAGGTACGCCCCCAACTCGAGGCGCTCAAGGCAGAGCTGTCGTCGCGAGGCCGAAATAGCACCCCGTAGAGATGGTGAGTTTGGTGAGTACGCCTGGAGACGCCAGGGGAAACCGAGGCCCCGAACACGGCGGCAAACCGCACAACCGTCCCCTTTAGTGTCCTACGGGCCCCATCCGCCGCCGGTTCACACGCGGGAGATCGATCATGTGTTCGCGCCGCTTGCTAACCCCGAGCTGAACGTGGGATAGATAAGTCCGTTGCTCGCGGCGGCGGACTGCTCACCGTTGCGGCCTTGGGCGATTCGTACCTCGTGGCGTTGGGTAGTCGGCTGGCTGATCGTCTAGCCGCCGGTATCGCGTTCTCGTTGCGAGAGGTGTTCGAGGAAGGCGGCGGGGTCGAGGACTGGGATGCGGTCGGCGAGATCGAGAAGATGCTTGTCGCCGCTGACGAGGATCGCCTGTCGCGAGGCGGCGAGAGCGATCAGGTAGTCGTCTCCGGGATCCCGCGAGCTGGTCGGCGGTGGCTCAGCGGGGTCGCTGGCGAGCGTTGCCGATTCGTTCAGCCATCGAACGACGCTTTCGGCGTCCTGCTCGGAGATGCGTCGGCGCAGCTTTGGGTAGGCGAGCGCTCGTTGCAGCTCCTGGAGTAGGGCGGGGGAAGCGATCAACTCGAACTTGCCCTGCTCCCAGGCTTGGAGCAGGCGCGCGGTGTTTCCCATCGGCGAGAGGAGCGCCGAGATGATGACGTTGGGGTCGAGAACGGCCCGCGACAAGTGCCGTACCTAGGTCTTTGGGCGTGTCTTGTGCTGGGCCTCGACGGCAAGGGCAGTGGCGTCGTCTTCCAGGAGATCGTTCTTGGCCCAGAGCCGGTCGAGAAGGTCGAGTCCGAGATCACGTCGGAGCGATGCTTCGATGACCTCGCTGTCACCCCGGCCGAGACGAGCCGCCCGGATCTTCACCGCCCGCAGTACTTCGTCGTCAAGCGTTACGGTCGTCCGCACCTTAGGCATATGCGCATCATAGCATCATCATGCAGAGAATCATGGGAATCGGTCGACCGCCCGTCCGCCCGCGCGGACTGATGGTCCCTTGGAAAGTCAGGAGACGGCGCCGCCTCTACTCCTGCGAGCCCTTGCTCAGCGCCTTCGCGCCAGGAGTGCCGCGATGCCCAGGAGCGCAGTCAGCGCCAGGGACGAAACGAGCAGCAGCGCAAACAGGAGCGCGAGAAGCATGAGTGCGATCGCGACGACAGGCAAGACCAGCACGAGGGCGATAGCTCGCTGCAGCGGGGAGCTCGGCGGACCGGGCGGGTTCGTGAGGCGACGACCCAGCGTCACCACCACCTGCCTGCTGCGGGGAGTGAGGTCGGTGGTCTTCACGACGCCGCTCCGGGCTGATCGACGAGCTCGTCGAAGCGAAGGCCGCTCGAGCCCTCGCCCCGGCCGGTTTGCCGGCGGACGCCGAGCCAGACGACGACACGTCCGTCCGTCCAGCGTGTCCGGCGGTAGGCTTGGAACACGCGGGTGCCGGCGCGCGGCACCTCCTCTTCGTGCACGAAGTACGCTGCGAGGGGCGTACTGTCGAGCCCCTCGCGGAGGAGCACGGTCCGCGGCTCCACCTTGTCGGGCGGAACGGGGCCGCCTTCGAGGATCCTCGGCATCGCGGCACGCTGGAGTTGGATCTCGCGATTGCTCCCGTCGACGTGCACCGGTATGAACGGAATCCAGTTCTCTGGCACTGTGCTCATGATCTCGTAGCTGATGGGCGCCTTCGGCGTGGGCGGCGGTCCCGCCGGCGCGAGCGCGGCCTCGTAGAACGCGCGGAGCTGGCGCGCTGCCTCGATCCCGGGAACCGCGTCGCCGGTTGCGAGCGGCACCGTCGTCTCGACCCCCCACACCATGTTCGCGACTTCGTCGCGGATCAGCATGACGTCCTCCGTCGGCGGGCCTTGCTCGGTCTTGGGTACCGTCGGCAGGAGGAGCAGGGAGGTGTCGGCGGCGCCGGTCGAACCCTCGACGTCGACCGTGAACATGCTCCAGCGCTGCCAGTCGTCGTCGGCTCCGGCGCCGGCGGCCTCGATCCAGAAGCGCTCGCCGAAGACGTTCGTGACTGCGAGACCCCGGACCGCGGACAGTGTCCCGGCGTCGAGCGTGTACGGGATCACGAACCAGTCGTTGCCGTAGACGAGTGCGAACTCGAGGAAGAGCAGCTTGGCCAGGTCGGTGGTGTTCGCGTCGACGTCGCCGTAGTTCGTCTTGCGCTCTTCGAACGACCACCAGCGTGTGTTCGGCATGCCGGTGAAGGTCACTGCAACGGGGATCGTCGCGCGCTTCACCGCCTCCGGCGGGATATCGGTCCCGGGCACCGGGTCGAGCACCTGCGTGGACGGATCGACGTCCAGGCTGTACCAGTCGAGCCGGCCCTGGTAGTAACCCTCGGCGACGTACACCTTCTCCGCCCCGCCGCTTTCGGGAGCCGACGCGGCGAACTGATACTCGAGCTGCGGCGGCGTCCACGCGTCGTCGCCCGTCACGGGGGGCTGGAGGATCAGGCGGTCGAACCAAGCCAGGAAGGCCGTTGCAGCCTGATCGAACGGGCCTTGCTCGGGCACGGTGATGCCGGCGACGCCGTCGTAGGCGTGGTTGGTCGGGCTTGCGACGAGGTGCTCGTAGAGCGCGCCGCCGTCCATTGCGCGCCCCGCGACCGCGGCGAAGAGCTCGACACGCCTGCGGGCTCGCAACGATCTCCGCGTCGTTCGTGGTGGTCGGGTCGGGTGCCTGGATCGGATAGGCGTCGATGAACCCCTGCCTGTGGCCGAGCCCGTCGATCAGAGCAAGCCACTCGCGGCCCATGGCCAGACGGAGGTCGAGCGATGCGATACGGCCGCCGATGGTCAGCGGGACGCGCCGCCGCTCGACCTTCGCCTCGAGCGGCAGGTGTTCGTCGAACGCCTCCGCAGTGCCCGAGCCGGGCCGGTACTTCGTCAGGTGCGTCGTGTCGACCTGGAGCTTCGCGAACACGGGCGAGCCGGCATCGCTACCGCGGAACTCGCCCATCTGCCACTGCTTCGTGAGCATCCAGAGCGCGTCGCGGACCTCGGCCCGGAGGGCACGATCGAAGCTCTGCGTGCGCGGCCGACCCTCGAGCCGGTTCCACACCGTTACCGAGGGGAACATGCGGCGCTCGATCGCGGCGCGGATGTCGGCGACCCTGATTGCGCTAGGCACGAACGCTTCACCTCCGCCCGCTCCATGACGCCGCCTGATACGGCGAGGGCGGTCGCGATCGAGATCCCGTGGAGCGTCACGGCCATGATCGTCGCTGGCAGGAGGCGCGAGTACACGGTCGGATCGAGCATAGACGGCTCGAGCGCCCGCTTCTTCGCGAGGTCGAGCGTCTCGTTCAGTGCGCCGACGACGTCCTCCCAGTGCCAGATCCCGTCCGCGGTGGCCGGCATGACGAGCAGGATCGACTGCGGCGGCTCGTTGTCGGGGCGGTCGAAGTTGAAGGTGATGCCGGTGTCATTGCTCGTGCCCGGTATGACCTCGGTCCAGTCGTCGAGGAGCAACCCGCACTGATGCGCCGAAGCGTCGAAGGGACTCGCGTAGTGCGCGGTGTAGAGCAGCCGGTCGCTCGTGATTTTGTAGCTCGCCGGGAACTGGAGCGCGAGCCACGGCGCGTTGGCCTCGTACGGGAGCTGCGCCGGGACGAGCCGGGGCTCCGGGCCGTTCGAAGGCGGTGGCCAGCAGCGTGCTCGTCTCCCACGCGTGAAGCGGCGGGCGCACGCGTGCGGCGCCGGCGAGCCACTCGTCGACCGGGTGCGGGATCGACTGCGTCCCGGTCAGGTACGGGAGCAGCGCGCCGCTCGGCCCGCCGCGACGGCGTTCGCGCAGCTCGCTGCCCTGGTCGGTCGAGAGCGCGAACTCCGGTACGAGCATGAACGACTCCCCGAGCAGTGCTTTCGCCGCCTCTGGAGCGCCTGGACCTGCGCGGACGCTGTCGTCGCCGCTGCGTACGCGTCGAGCTGGGCCTGGACGGCGTCTTGCCGCTGTTTGAGGCCCTTTTGCTGGCTCGTGACCGTCCGCGAGAGATCTTCTGCAAACGTCACGACGCGGTCTTCGATCGGCGTGAGGTCGAACGGTACGAGGTCGACGGCGTCGATCGGAAGCCGAGCCCGAACCGCGTTCAGCGCGTCGACGAGCGATGCATGGTTCGCGATCGCGACGCCGTGGAAGTCGCCGCGCTTCGTCTGGAGCGCGAGACGCTTGGCGGGGAGCGCCGAGCGCAAGGCCGCGGGCGTGTTCGGCGGCGGGTCGAGGTGGGCGGCGACCAGCGCCTCCGCAGCCTGGAGCAGTTGGAACCGCTCGGCGTCGGGGGTTGCGGCGGGGAGCGCGTCGTAGTCGTTGAGCGCCTGGTCGAACTTCACGAGGCGGGCGTCCCAATCGTCGACGCGTGCGACCACGAGCGCGAGGAGGTCGTGCATCGCCTGGCGTCGCCAGTCGTACGCGAACCCCCAACCCGACTGCGGGAGGCCGAAGCGCGACGTCCGCTCGAGGAGCGCGACCGCGTCGTCCAGGAACCCGTCGATCCCGGCCAGGATCGCCGCCCGGTTCGCGACCGGATCGGCGACGAGCGGCGCGAGCGTGGCAAGATAGGTGCCGACGCTGTTCACGATGGTGTCGAGCGTTCCTTTCGGGCCCGTGATCCGCGTGTGGTCGGCGAATACCTGCGCGTCCTGGGCAGGGGTGGCGTTGTTGGCCAGGAGCGCATCGGTGGCGCGGATCGGCCGCGACTGCTGGACGAGCGCGCGGAGGTTCCGGACGAGCGCCGAGACCTCGAAGACGCTGAGTGCCGCCCCTGCGGGTGCGGCCCGGTATCGGATCTGGAGCTTGGCGTCGGCGCGCGGCGAGTTGGGTCTCGAGTGCACGAGGCGGAGGATCCGGTCGTCGAGTTCCGACATCGCCTGCACGTCGTCCGGCTTCACGAGCTCGAGCAGGTCGAGTGGTCGCAGGCCGAGCTGGTCGATGGTGACGTCTGCCGAACGCGCGCCGCCTCCGATCGGGTCGGTCCAGACGACCGTGCAGCCGATGTCCGTGAACTTCGGCAGGACGCTGCCGAGCCAGTCGTCGACCGCGGGTTCGACGGTCGCGCGCGGCGTCGCGTTCGCAGGCGCCGGAAGGCCGGGGCGGAAATGGACGGCGACGCGATGGGTCAGCCCGATCCCCGGCGCAGGAGTCTGCACGACTTCGGGATCAGGTGGGAATGTCGCGCTGCCATAGGCGTCGAGGGTCGCAGCCGCCCGATCGAAGTTCCCCTGAACCGCCTGGTGGACGGCTTCGGCGAGCGCCACGTCGGCGACGGCGTCGTCGACGTCGCGCATCGCGTCGACCTGGGCGTCGATCGCTGCCGCCTCCGGGCCTGTGGCCGCGGGGAGATCGGTCAGACCGAACGGGTAGTTCGCGTTCCCCGTGGAACGTACGCGGTCGAGCAGCTTGCGTCCGTCGAGGACGTTGCGCGCCTCGATCGCCTCGATCGGCACGTCGGGTGGCGTCTGCGTCGACGCGAGCGAATCGGCCACGAGCGGGAACGCTTTGCGCAGCGGGTAGATGAACTTGTCGACTTCGGCGAGGGCGTGGGCGTCGTGGAGCCCGCGCTCGAACCCGTATCCGTGTAGTGCGCCGATGCTCTGGCCGTTCCGAACGCCCTCGAGCAGCGACAGGGCGATGCGAACGCGGTCCGAGGACAGGTTGACCGAGAGCGTGTCGGGCGTGTCCCGCGAGGCGTTCGCGATGTAGCCGCTGCGCAGGACCGCAGCCGCCTGCGCGTGCGGGAGCGACGGGGCGTGGACGTAGCCGCCGTTCGTCACGTCGTGCCTCAGCGGGGTCGGGCCTGCGAAGGTGGCCTCGAGGTCGGCGTCGACGCGTACAGGGTCGAGCTGGGCGGTCGACGGTCGCAGGTCCTCGACCCATGCGTACGCGCCGAGGTAGAGGCCGGGGCCTTGCTTCTCCTGCTGCGCTGCCGCGCGGACCTCCTGGAGCCGATGGCTCACGAGCCCGAGCAACCAGGCGTCGAAGCGGTAGCTCACGATGTCGACGTGCTCGGCGAGGAGCCGCTCGAGCTCCGCGGTCGGTGCCTGCTCGAGGACGCGCAGCGCGTCGATCTGGTCGGCGAGAGCGGCGGCCTCGGCCAGGTTGAGGACGTTCGCGGTGATGTAGTCGCTGACGAGGAGCCCGACGCTCTGGGTGATCCGCGGCTCGAGCTTTGTAGAGCGCCGCGTAGCGGCTCTCGCTCGCCTTCGCCTCCGGGTCGACGTGGACGAAGGTCGGCTCAGGCTTCATCGCAGCGCAGCTCCGGCGCAAGGAAGCCAGCGGACTTGTGGAGCTGATAGCTCGTGTCGTAGTAGCCGAGGAGCAGCGCATGGCGCAGGTAGAGGTAGAGCAACGCGTGCGGCGAGACGTCGCCAGTGAAACCTTCCTCCCGGTGACCTCGTCGAGCGACGTCGTCGCCGCGTCGATCAGCCACCCGATGTAGTTCTCGATGGTCGTCGGTGTACTCCCGGATCGCGACGGTCTCCGACGACGGATGGTCGTCGACCACCACCTCGATCAGGCCCGAGTCCTGCAGGAACGACGTGCTGGAGGATGTCCGGCGCGGGCCTTCATACCCGAGCCGGCCGAGCAGGCGCGACGCGAGCCGCCTCGAGACGAGCGACTCCCAGCGCGCCCAGAACTCGGGCCGAGCCCCCAGAAGTTCACGATGTTGTAGAGCTCGTCGATGCTCTCCGAGTAGCGCCAGTGGAACTCGACGGAGTCGGGGTGGTGTCCGACGATGTCGAGCAGTGTCTGGTGCGGGTCGCCGGCGCGGCCCACGTGCGCTGCGGATGCGCTCATCGCAGTCCAGTCGGCGTCGACCTCTCGTAGCAGCGCGAGACACGCGGGCCTGGAACGCGAGTGTCGGCGCCGGCTCGGCCGGCGGCGTCAAGATCGCATCTCGCCTCTCGGCTCCGGATCGAGCCAGCGGATCTGCGAGAACGCCGTCGTCGGCAGGATGCCGTATGCCTGCTTGCCGATCCGCAGGCGGGCACCGAGCCGCGTCCACTGACCCAGCCGGTGAAGAACCGCGCGTCTCCGCCACCGTGTCGTCGCCGAAGACGGGCGTGAGCATCTTGTCCATCCAGTAGCCGAGCGTCGCCGGCCAGAGCGCGCGCTGCATCGCGCGCGCCCGCTGCTGGTCGACGCCGTCCGCGCCGTGGACACCGTCTGATCAGCGCCGGGTCGATTCCGAGCGCCTCGGCGAGCCACTGCCCGTCGCGCTTCGTCGCGCGGGTCGCCGTCGACCGCTGAAGAGCGGTGCGCTGCGGCGGTCGTCGAAGCTCTGGTCGGCGTCGTCGAGACGTGTGTAGCCGGCGCCGCTACCGGTCGTGTTGTGAGCGGGCGTGCCCTGGGGAACGAGCGAGAGCCCGCTGCGCCCGACCTCGTGGTGGTACAGGAGTTCCTCGAGCGCGGTCTTGCCGTCCTGGTCGCCGAGGCCGAGCTGGATGCCGAGAACGAGCAGGCGATCGAAGCCGGCCCGGGCGACCTCGGGGTTGAGATCGATCGCGAGCGCCATCCCGGCGTCGACGGCGCGGTCGAAGTCGACAAGCCAGCTGAGCTCGTCCGGGACGACGAGGTTCTCTCCGTCGGGATGGATCCCGGCGTTCGGGTCGGCGGACGGATCCGGGCCGACGTAGAGTGGGGAGGCGACCGGGTGTGGGGCGATCGCCTCGAGCACGACCTGGCCACCGCGGTAGCCGATCACGACGAAGCGCTCCGGGAGCTGTTTTACCTGCGGTGCTTGCGACCAGGACGATCTGCTTGGGCGGCGGATCGGGTCCGAAGACGACGAACGCGGTCGACAAGTCGACCTCGCTGCTTCGTCCGGGGTGCGGCGGTACGTCCGCTGAGGTTGAACGGAACGTAGTCGGTCGTGCAGCTCGTCGGCGCGCGCCGCGCCGACGGCCGGCGCGAGAGCGGCGGCCGCGGCCTGCAGCGCGGCGTCGTCGGCGGCGAGCCAGATCAGCCTCCCAGTACGTCGAGATCGCGTCGGCGTCGGCCGCGCCGAGCGGCGGTCTGGGTCGGGATGACGAGGATCTCGTCCTGCGGGTTCGCCTTCGTCGACTGTTCGCCGAGGTTCGCCGGCTGGTAGTTGTCGACGATGAAGCCGGCGCGGCCGGAGCCGTGCGCGGCGACGAGGTCGCGCCAGGCGGCGCGTTCGTCGCCTCGATCCGCCTGAGCGCCAGATCCCCTGCCAGTACCGCTTGGCGTTCGCGACCTCGGTCGTCGACAGTGTCGGCTCGAACGTGTCGATCGAGCAGTCGTCCGGATAGATGCGCACCGAGGAGCCGGTGGAGCGGCGCGTCGCCGCCGTTCGCGACGGTCGTGAAGCGCGTCTCGATTCGGACCGGCAGGAGCGCGAGCGGCGAGCGTCGTCGGGCAGCCGGCCGAGCGTGCGGCGCGGATCGGTGAACTCGACGAAGCCCTGCGACTGCCGCGGCTGCCGCGTCCTTCGCCTTCTGCTCGGCCGCCCGCGCCGCGTCTTCACCTCGGCCGTCGGCCTGTTGCGCCTCACGCTCGAGCGCGGCGCCTGCTCAACGAGCGCTTCCCTATCCGGCCCCTGGGCCGATCGCCGGTCGGGCCGAGCCGGCCTCGGCGGTCGGCGTCGCCGCTGGGTCGCGACGCGCCTGGCGCGCGCGAGCCGCGCGCCGCGGCCGCGCGGCGCGTGCCGCGACCAGCGCGTCGCGTGCGTCGTCGAAGTCGGTCATGGCTGCCGCTTCCGAGCATCTCGTCGGCGTGGATCGCGACCATCACAGGCGGCCGGAAGAGCAGGTACGCCCAGCGCGCGGCGCTCGCCGCCGCGCCGAGCGTCCGCCTTGTTCGTCGTCCTGTACTGGGGCTGCTTGCCCTTCCGGCGTCCGCGGTCGGGCCGGTGCGTCAGCGTGACCGGATCGAGGCTGCCGGCCGACAGGAACTCGCCGGTCGCCCGCGGGCGAGCGCGTCGTCCCAGGTGAGCTCGTCGAGCACCTCCGGGTTCGCGTCGCGCGTTCGAGCTCGAGGCCGAAACGAGGCTCGCCCGGCCGCTCCTTGATCACGAAGAACCAGCCCGGATCGGTGTCGGGCGGATGACCGGTGCCGCCCTTCGCCTCCTCGATCGGTCAGATCGAAGCCGAAGAAGTAGATGTCCGGGTCGGCCTTCGCCTCGTACAGCGGCATGCGCACCTTGTCGCGGCGGCGGCTTGTCCTCCTCGCCGGGCAGGAGGTCGACGAGCTTGCGCGGCTTCGTCAGGTCGGGCGTGATGCCGTCCGACTCGTACTCCCACTTCGGCGCGGTTGCGCGTAGATGACCGCGGTCGGGTACTTCTTCAGCAGCTCGCCGCGGATCACGAGCACTGCCTGCTCGCCGTGCTCGGTCCGCGCTCTGCCGGTTGTTGTGGGTCGCCGAGCGCGGAGGTCGAGCGCCCAGCGGTGCAGCTCGGGAATGTCGTAGAGCTGCTCCCGGAGCGCGTTCTCGCTCAGGCCCTTCGACGTTGATCACGCTGCGGACGTCCCAGAACTGGCGGAAGTACGAGCCGCGCTGGTCCGTGGGGTACTCGCGCCAGAGCAGCTTGCGTGCGAACTCGTGGTTGAGGCCGACCATGTACGCCTCGATGAAGCGCTGGTTCGTCTCGACGAGCGTGATGCTGTTCGGCGGCGATCAGGTTGATGTTGGGCAGGAAGCAGCTCGATCGGATCGCCTTCAGCGGCTCGTACATCGGCAGGTCGATCCGCGGATACGCCATGACCTCGCCGAAGTCGTCGACGAGCTGGCCCTGCGATCCAGCGCGGCAGCGTCGATCGTGGCGAAGCCGCGGTGCGGGATCGTGACGCCGCGGGTTCAGCGCCGTGACGATGGTCGAGTTCAGCCCGGCCAGGTCGAGCTGCTTCGGCCGGCGGCTGACGACCGACCGAGAGGCTCGCGTCGATCAGCGCGAACGAGTCGCCGAGCGCGTGCTTGAAGCGAACGGCGATCGGGCTGTCTGCCGCCTCCGGTGGCGTCGACTGGCCGGCGCCCGGCGCGTCAGCAGCGAAGCCGGGGTTGCTCCGGGATCGAGTCGACCGCAGCCGGCGTCTGGTTGCCTTCCTCGACGGCTGGCGCCGGCGCCTCCTCCGCCTCGTAGCCGCACGCGGAGAACGCGCCAGGCCGACGAGCACCGCGAGCAGCGACGATGCCGACGGAGCGCCATCGAGCGGCAGAGAGCGCGAGCACGACCCGAGGACGATCCGCGAGCGCGATCAGCAGCCAGGGGAGCCACGGGTAGCGCGCCAGGAGTCGCGAGCATGGCCTGTCGGGGCACCTCCCTCGGCTCGGCCGCGGCGGCGACCTGGTCGACGGTGACCACTCCGGCCGGGACGGTCTTCGGCGGCGCCGCCGGTGACCTCACCGGCGTTCACGCGCCGGAGCAGGTTGCGCGGCGTGAGCTCCGGCGGTGAACGGGCAGCGTCCGCGTCAGCCGTGCTCTGCGGCCGAGCGACCCTGCGGAACGCGGTCGACGTGAGCGACGGGCGGCACGCGGGTCTCGGCTGCGGAGGTGGGCGACGGTCGTCGGGCTGCCGAGGATCTCGGCTGTGCACCGGCGCGGTCAGCGCGAAGGCCGCGCTCGGGCTGCCGCGGCCGCGAGCGGCGTGAGGTGGCGGTCGTACCAGTGGGACGAGACGGCGGTTGCCAGGTGGAAGCCGCGAATGCGGTCGTTGGCTGCGAGCACGTCGCCGATCTGCTGCCACGCGTCGTTCATGTACGGCTCGGCGTTCGACTCGACGACGTCGGCGGCGAAGCCGGCCGGCACGCGGAAGCGCGGGTCGAGGTTCAGCCGTGCACCCAGCCTTGCTCCGGAATCGGCGAGCCATCGGCCCTGGTCGGGAGGTCAGGAAAGTCGAGATCGGCCACAAGATGCGGAACCGGCGGCCGTCTCGCTGTGTCAGGAGCCGCTGCGTGAGCGCGTGCCACCGCCCGTACAGCGGTGCCGTGATCAGCGGGTCGGCGGTCGTCGCGATGCCTGAGCCGGCCGAGGTCGCATTCGCCGCGTTTGAACGTCCTGGGCCGCGTAGTCATCCGGAAGGTTGATGAACGCGGCCAGCTTCTTCTGGAAGTCGTCCGGGAACGGGTCGTCCCAGTTCCTCGAACGTGTTCCGCTCTTCGAGTTGCGGTTGTCGTCGAGGTCCTCCTTCGGGAACCTGGAGCGCGCCGCCGAGCTGCAGGACGCCGCCGAGCTGGTGATGCCCGGGCATGTTCGAGCCCGGATCCTGCACATCCATGTCGCGGACGCCGAAATGCACGTCGACCGGCTGCGGATGGAGCAACCGCACGAGGTACAGGAAGTCGCCGTGGCTCCGGTGCGGAAGTACCAGCGGAAGTAGTACGGGGTGCTCCGTCGGCCTGCGGACGCCCGGCGTCTCCCAGGCCGAGGCGGTGGCGTTCGGCGCGCCCCGGGATCCTTGCCGATGCCGGCGAGCCGGCCGGTCTCGAAGGTGGGGATCACGAAGGCGTGGTAAGCCGTGTTGTCCGTCGAGTCGGCGCGGGCAGAGCAGCCGCGCGTACCCGGCGTCGGGGTTGCTGTCGAGAATCGTCTGGGCGCGACCGAGGACGGCGTGCCACGTCGGTCGAGACGATCTCGCCGGTCCGAGGCGGCGAGCGACTGGTTGAAGTGGACGTGCCCCCAGGCCCAGAGGTCGCCCGCGGTCGGGAACGGCGCCCGTGTCCTTGACCGTGATGTAGGGAAGCGGCCGGCCGGCATGTTCTTGCCGTCGTCGAACTCCTCCTCCGAGAGCACGACGAGCGTGATCCACGGGCGAAGCCGCAGGTGGCTGCCGTCGGGCGCGGCCGGCGTGTACCGCCAGGGAAGTCCTCGTCGTAGAAGTCGACCGCCGCGAGGTAGTTCGACTCGAAGTTCGTGATCCAGTTCCGCGGCTCCGTCCGCACGACGGCCCGGGCGTCGACCCCGACGAGGTCGCCGGGGCCGTAGAGCGCGATGTCCTGCGCGACCGTCTGCGTCAGCCCGGCGCCGCCTCCCACCGGGCTGCCGCTGAGCTGGAGTTCGACGTGCGTCGTAGCGCGCGCCTTGACGGCGTTGTCCCCGTCCGCGGTCGTGATCGTGTTGGCGATGCCGCGTCTGTACCACGGCAGGAACGAGTACGTCGGCAGGCCGTCACGCCGTGTACCTCGTAGCGCCGGCAGCACCTGGAGGGCCCCGGCCCGGGACGGATCGGCGGCCACCTTGCGTCGATGTAGTCGCTCGCGGCGGCGTGGCTGGTGAAGGCTCCGGCGTCCGAGTGCGCGAGCGTGTTGTCCGCGACGTGACGACGGCGTACGTCTCCGTCGAGACCGTGACCACGTCGGCATATGGCTTCTTCAGCTTCTCCTGCGCGCGGAGAGCTGGCTGAAGGCGACGCTCGAGCCGCCGAGCCAGTGCTAGGAAGAGCGCGAAGGGGTAGACGAAGAACCGCTGGAGCTTCGGCGGCTGCAGCGTCGTGTCGACGATGTAGAGGTCGTAACGAACGATGCGCGTGAGCGCGCGCCCGGTCAGCGCCTTGCCCGCCGGCGCGAGCTCGATCCCGCTGTCGAGCGGCGAGTACGCGGGCTGCGACAGCTTGTCGGCGTCGTCGAAGTCGCGGAACTGCGCAGGCGCGAACGGCTCCGTCATGTTGCCGCGTCTTCGACAAGCCGGCCGAGGTCACGTCCAGCGCGAACTGGTTGGCGTCGCTCGGAGCTTCTGGCTGCCGACCTTGTCGAGGTGCAGGTCGAGCGGGATCGAGCGCTGGCTGACCTGAAGCGATCCGACGGGGTGCAGCACGAGCGCGGCCTCGGCCGGATCGAGCTGCCGGAGCGACACGAGCAGGTTCGAGCCGTTCGGAAGCTGGGCCTTCCAGTTGGTCAGCTTCCCGAGTTCGCCGGAGATTATCGGCATCGCCTGAACCGGAGGCAGCGTCGTGTCGCGCGAGTCGCCCCACGTGAAGTCGATGTTCACGTCGACCGAGAAGAAGAAGAACGAGATCGACGCCGTCCCGTGGGCATGCCACGGCGTCGGCCCTTCGAGCGTCAGGTCGATTCCGAGCCCCCAGACACCCACCCGAACACCTTCACACTGAACGACGTGGAGATCTCGACCGTGAAATGGAAGGGCGAGAACTGGATCAGCGCGTCGAACCCGGAGTGGCCCTCCACGGATAGCGCCGAGAAGCCGAAGAACATGTCCGAGTGCGCGCCGAACTGGACGGTGTTCGTCGTGACTGCGAAATAGGTGTCGGCCCGGATCCGGGCGTACGACTCGTTGATGATGTTCAGCTGGATGCGCTGCGGGGTCGGGAACGGCAGCGGCGGCGGGTTGAAGCGGGGTGGAAGCCCCCGACCGAGACGACGAAGTTGGCGTCCTGCCCCCACGCGAACAGGAGACCCATCTCGCCCTGGAGCGTGATGAACAGCAGGTGCGAGTCGAAGAGCGAGGCGAAGAAGTAGAGGCGAGACTTGCTGAACTCGAGTGCGCCTGCGAAGTTGACCTGGAGCCGGAGGATCGTCCGCGTCCTCGGTCGGCAGCGCGAGCTGCAGCACTCCGAGGATCGCGATGTCCCCTGGCGGGATCACGATGATCACGCCGAGCGAGAGGCTGACGAGCGTCGGCTCGCCCCAGCCCAGCTTCGCCATCGGCCCGATCAGAAAGGTGTCCGGGTGCGGCGGAAAGATCGCGCGGAGGTCGCTGATGATGCGCGGCGCGTTCGCGACGACGTCCTGCGGGAACATGATGCTGTTGATCGCGCCGGTACGGACCCCCTGCATCAGCGGGTCGAAGAGCATGATCCGGTTCACGCCGAGGAGGCCGCCGACCGCGTTCAGCGTGAACCCGAAGCCGAGTTGGATCCCGGCGCCGAACTCCGCCGTGATGATGATCAGCAGCGAGAAGCCCGGCGTCCCGTCGGGCATCTTGGTCGAGATCAGCCCGATCGCCTTGACCGCTGACGAATCTCTGCAAGCGAGAGCTCGAGGACGCCCGCGTACTCGCCGCGGTCGGGATCGAAGAAGACGTAGCCTCCGCCGACGACAACGCCGACGTCGAGCGAGAGTCCGGCTCCCTTCGGCGGCTTGAACTTGAAGGCGAGCTGGACGGGCCCGAGGTTCCCCTTGCGGTCGGCCGGGAAGGTCAGATCGGCCTCCAGCCCGACCTCCTCGATCACTGCTTGCAGAGGCCCGAGCGCGGCTTTGAGGTTTGCGCTCAGCGCGATCGGGAGCTCGGCTCCTTTCAGGCCGAGCGAGAGCGTGATCGCGTCGATGTCGACCGGTCCGAGCGAGATGTGCGCAGGGAGCTGGATCTCGAGCGTGCTGCTGCCCGTGAAGTAGACGCCGCTTCCCGCTGTCCAGCCGAAGCCGACGTCGAAGTCGGACTCGACCCGGAACCCGGCGAGCAGCGTCTTCAGGAAGCCGTCCGCCTCGTCCATCGTGATCACGAGCTTCCCCTGCTCGATGTCGCCCTCGACGCCGAAGTCCGCCTTCGCCTGGTTCGAGGCCGAGTCCCAATGCAGGTCGGCAACGAGGTTCACGCCGATCTCGCCGGCCTCGAGGCGGCTCCCGCCGACGATGCTGAGCAGGCTCACTGCGGTGGCCGGCGCGATCGGCAGCCGTGCGACTCCGACCTGAGCCTTGCCCTGGAGCGTGCCGGCCGGCGGCACGACTTGGAGCGAGGCCGGCGGCTGGATCGTCACCCCCGCTCCGGCTGCGAACTCGCCCTCGATGTCGACGCGAAGCTGCCACTGGGGTACGAGGAACGGGAGCGCTCCTTGGAATCCGGCCGGGATCGTGAGGACTAGCGCTGCTTCGAGTCCGCGCGGATCGAGATCGGTCCGCGGCGTCAGGTGCAGGAACACAAGCTGCAGCTCGGGCGGAACCGCTGACGCGTCGTAGCCGACCGGGAGCGCGAAGGCGGCGAGGACCTCGTACAACCGCTGGAGCAGCAGCTCGCCGTCGAACGCGGGGTCACCCCAGCCGTACTGCGTCCGGACGAACGTCTCCGGCGAGGAGAACAGGTCGCTGATCCGCTCCAGCCGGAGGGTGCGCTCGGTGTACGACGGCTTCGTCGGGTCGGCTGGATCGCCCGCGACGTGGACGACGTCAATGATCCCGAGGAGTCCGAGGACCTTGAGGACGATCGGGTAGTAGTCGGCGAGATAGCCCGCGATCGTCACGTCGAGGAGGCGGACGGGAAGTTGGGCGGCGAACGCGTCCACGTCGGCCGCGTTCATCCCCGGGAGCGACCCCGAGATGTTCCCGAGCTCGGTGCCGATCGTCTCGAGGGCCGGGACGAGCGTCTTGACGACGCCGACGACCTGGAGCGAGAGCTGGACGATCTCGTCGACGTTCTCCGCCTCGATCGCGGTGACGAGCTGCGGGGCCAGCTGCCCGATCTGGCCGGCCCCGGTCGCCGCGGGTGCGAGCGCGTTCACGAACGCCGCGTCGGTCTCGAGGGCGGGCGGAAAGTCCAGACCGAGCTCGGAGAAGAGTGGCCGGATCTCCGACGGCGTGAGCCGGCTCTCGAGCGGTTGCAGGAGCTTCGCGAGCTCGAGTGCAAGCCGGTCGAGAGTGCCTTCGGCCACGCTACGTCAGACCTGCCAGGAAGCGGCCGAGGAGGTAGAGGCAGAAGACGACCGCGCCGATCTCGCCGACGGTGCCGAGGCTCACGAACCCGAGGAAAGAGGCAGCCCGCAGCTCGGGGTTCCGGATCCAACGCGTCGAGGCGAGCGAGACGCGAACCATCGCGATCCAGGGCTCGGTCACGAAGCGCCGCACCCCGGTGCGCGCCCGCTCGTGAGCGCGTAGCCAGTCGGCGACCTGCGGACTGAAGCTGTAGTAGACGCGGTCGACGGCGGCCATGAACCGCTTGCCGAACCGCGTCGTCTTCACGTCATGGTCGCGAACGTCGCACAGGAAGCGAACCTTCGGGTGGAGCGGCGAGCCATACGCGGCAGTGGCGATAAAGCACAAGCTGCTGCTGTGCGGTGGAGGCGGGGGCGGCGGTGGCGGGGATCCCGAGGCGACGATCGCCGCGTGCCACCCGGCGGCGTTCGCTAGGAAGGCCGCAATCCCCGCGCCGATTTCTCGCTCGACCTTGGGGTACTGAGTGTTCTTGTCGGGATGGAATCCTCCGTCGAAATCGTGGCCGCTCTCGAACGTGAGCGAGATGACCGGATCCAGCGCGGTCGCGACCGTGCCCGGCCCGATCGCTCCTCCGATCTGCCGGCTGAACGCAAAGTCGTCCGAGCCGCCGGGCTCCCAGTCGACGTTGCCGGTCCCGAACAGGAACGGTGACTGGACCGGCGAGAAGTCGGAGAGCGTGCGCGCCCGCGCGGCCGTCGCGTCCCGTGGCGCGCCCGTAGCCGGATCGTTGGCGGCCGAGAAGGCGCTGAACCCCGTGCTGTCGAGGATCGCGTTGTTCATGAAGGTGCCCATCGCGAGATGCCGCGCCTCGGTTCCGGGCGGCATCCACTCCTTGTAGGCGGTGCCTTTCCCGTCGCGCTGATGGTCCTTCGAGGTGTTCTTGAACGTCTGCTCGGGGTGGTCCTCCTGGTTTTGCTCGAGGCCCCACGGAAAGAGGATGCGGCCCGCGGACGAGTGGAGGTCCATGTAGAAGCTGATGTTCTTGGTGTTCAGCAGGTTGATGATCGCCGTGGTCTCCGCCTCACGGACGCGAGTCGCCGCCGGCCCGAGGCCGTGAAACACCTGGAAGTCGCACGGATCCTCGCTGACGCCGAGTGTCTCGCCGGTCCCGGCGGTCGCCATCGACGTCAGAGCGGCCGCGCTGTAGTAGGTCTTGAAATCCCACCCGATGTCGAAGTTGCGGTTGATGTCGACGCCGCGGTCGTCCCCGACGTGCAGGCACGTGCGTGCGCCAGGGGGCGCCGCGGCGCGGTTCTTCCGCCACATGTCGTTGGCCGAGGCTGACTGTGCGAACGCGCGCCCGTCCGGATTCGCAACCGGGAGGACGTACAACTCGGCGCGCTCGATGATCTGCTTGACGAGCGGGAACGGGATGGTGAAGCGCTCGTAGCGCGTCGGGCCTCTCGCATCGTCGAAGCGGTCATAGACCATCGCGGCTGTCGCCTTGTATGCCGCCAACAGCTTCTCGACGAAGGTCATGAGCGCATCCGGTTGCGCGAACTCGCGAGCATGGACGCCGGACACGATGAGGATGCGCACACGGCCGTCGCCGGTTCCTGTCCCGATCTGGAGGAACGTGAGAGGGCCGCCTTCGTGCGCCGCCGCAGGCGTGCAGTCGAACTTCTTGCAGAACGGCTTGAAGTCGTTGTTGTTCGCGAGGGCAGCCATCCGGCCGATCAGCTGTGTGACCGTCGAGGGATAGAAGGGCACCGGATACGCCATCTACGTCCTCACGCGGTTCGGGGTTTCTCGTCGTCCAGCTGTGCATAGAGCGCAGCGATCTGCGCGTCACGATCTGCCTCGCTCACGAGCACGGTGACCGTCGTCCCCAGGCCCTCGATCGTCGGGATGTCGGCCGTCTCGACGTACGCGCTCAGCTGTCCGCGGCCCGGCTCGAGGTCCTTCCCGGCGAAGACGATCGCCTGCGGCATCGCCAAGACGGCGCCAAGCGCCTCGTTCGGCCCCTCGATCCGGACGATGTTCAACGACCGCACCGCGCCCGCGCGAAGCAGACCGGGGGCCGCCCGCCACACGAAGGCTCTATCCCTGTTCTTGGCCGCAGGGTGAGCGCGATGTGCACGTTGTCTCCTTCTTGCTGGAGGGGAACCTAGGCGCGACTCTGGAACCTGTCAAGGCGCGAGGAGGGATCAAGCTAGATCCCAAGAGTCCGAGTAGAAGGGGTTCGGGCGCAGGATCTACTTGCTTTGCTAAGCAGTGTGGCCCAAGCGCTCAAGCGTGTAAGACGGCACGCAGCTGACGATGCGCTTGAATCACACGCGGGAGGTCGACCGCGCGGGGCAGTTCGGCGCCGGGATGGTCATCCCTTCGGTGTGAGAGATCTTGAATCCGCCGGGGCTGCGTCTACGTGCCGGGGCGAAGGAGTGACTTGTACTTGATCCGGTGGGGTTCGAGCGCGTCGGCGCCGCGTGTGTCTTTCACCCAGGCGGCGTACTCTTCCCAGCTGCCCTCGAACCAGGTGACCTGGGAATCGCCTTCGAACGCGAGGATGTGAGTAGCGATCCGGTCGAGGAACCATCGATCGTGTGAGATGACCACGGCGCAGCCCGCGAATTGGAGCAACGCGTCCTCGAGCGCGCGCAGCGTGTCGACGTCGAGGTCGTTCGTCGGCTCGTCGAGGAGTAGCAGGTTGCCGCCGGCGCGCAGGAGCTTGGCGAGGTGGACGCGGTTTCGCTCGCCGCCGGAGAGGTCTCCGATGCGTTTCTGTTGATCGGTGCCCTTGAAGTTGAACCACGAGACGTACTGTCGGGAGCTCAACTCGCGCGATCCGAGCTCGATCGAGTCGTGCCCGCCGGAAATCTCTGTCCAGACCGAGTTCGACGGCGTCAGGTCGGCGCGCGCCTGATCGACATAGGCGATCTCGACCGTGTCTCCCACCTGTAGCTCGCCGGCGTTCGGCGCCTCGTCGCCGACGATCATCCGGAAGAGCGTTGTCTTGCCGGCGCCGTTCGGCCCGACAACGCCGACAATGCCGCCGGGCGGCAACGAGAACGAGAGGTCCTCGAACAGGAGCGTCTCGCCAAAGCTCTTGGCGAGCCTGTCGGCCACGACGACGAGGTCACCGAGGCGGGGTCCTGCCGGGATGTGAATCTCGACGCGGTCGAGCTTGACGTTTTGTTCCTCGTCGAGCAGCGTCTGGTAGGCCGCGACGCGCGCCTTCGACTTCGCATGGCGCGCCTTCGGCGAGGCTCGCACCCATTCCAACTCGCGCGCGAGCGCGCGTCGACGCGCCGATTCGTGCTTCTCCTCACCGGCCAGGCGACCCTGCTTCTGCTCCAACCAGCCTGAGTAGTTTCCCTCGTACGGGATGCCCTTCCCGCGATCGAGCTCGAGAATCCAGCCTGCAACGTTGTCGAGGAAGTACCGATCGTGAGTGACAGCGACAACCGTCCCCGCATAGTTGGCGAGGAACCGCTCGAGCCACGCGACCGACTCGGCGTCGAGATGGTTCGTCGGCTCGTCGAGCAGCAGGAGATCCGGGGTGGACAGGAGCACACGGGCGAGCGCGACGCGGCGGCGCTCGCCGCCGGAAAGCGTGGCCACATCCCGGTCGCCATCGGGCAGGCGCAGAGCATCAATCGCGCGGTCGATCGTTGCGTCGATCGACCACGCGTCGGCGCGGTCGATCTGCTCCTGCACGATCGCCTGCTCAGCGATCAGCGCGTCGAAGTCGGCCTCCGGTTCCGAGAAACCAGCCGAGATCTCGTCGAAGCGCGTCAGAAGATCCCGCAGCCGCCGGATCCCGTGCTCGACGTTCCCGCGAACGTCCTTCGTCGGATCGAGCTCCGGCTCTTGCTCGAGCAGCCCAACGGTCGCACCTGCAGCGAGTTCCGCGCTCCCGGACGACGGCTCTTCGCGCCCAGCCATGATCCGCAGCAGAGTCGACTTGCCCGCGCCATTCGCGCCCAGCACACCGATCTTCGCGCCCGGCAGGAATGCGAGCGTGATGTTCTCGAGAACCTTGCGATCCGCGCCGTAGAACTTCGAAGCACGGATCATCGTGAAGATGTAGTCGCCCACGGATGGCGAGGGTAGCCTGCCCGGCCACCTTGATCGATCGTGGTCGTGACGTTGGTGGCGGCGGTGAGGAGGCTTGCGCGGTTCGCGGCCGCGACGACCGACGTCATCCAAAGGACGCGTGCGTGGGTGCCGTCGGCTAGCCGCCAGGTGAGGCTGTGGGAGGCTGGTTCTGCCAGCTACGCGCGGCTCTCATCAGGACTGCACCCGGAGCGAGCTGATTGAGAAAGTCGGCCTCCGCTAGAGGCCGAGTACGAGCGACAGCGCTTCGTCGACCGACCGCAGCTCAGTGGCGTCGAGACAACCCGCTGACCGGCCAAGTCGTTGTGGATCGACGACCGTCGTCTGCTCGACGAGGACGCGCGTCTCAGACTCCCTCCAGGATGATTATGGGTCGAAAGCGGTCAAGGCCGGTGTCGTACCGTCGCTCCAGGCGGAACTGCGGGAGTCCGGTCTCCCGCTCTGCGGGACGAAGGGGCCAACAGGCGCAAAAGCACGGGCCGCGCTGAAGAAGGTGATTGCCCGCAACGACGGGGACAACCTGCATGGCCGACCCACGCGGGACGACGATCTCCGTCTGCAACGGCTCCGGCTGTGCAGGGATGACCGGCCTAGGCGCAGAAATGCAGGCCCGGCAGGCCCGGCAAGAACAGCAGACCGTGCTTCCCGCCGCGCCGGGCGCGCTTAGCCGCACGCCCGTAGACGGACACCCCCGAGCGTGCAACTCGTCCTCGACGGCCGACTACACCTCGGTGGAGACGAGCATCACGAACGGCTGACCTCGGTTGCTGCTCGGTCGGATGCCTCTCCGTAGCCCCTTGTTTGAGGGGTCGCGGTCGGTGGCGTACCGGCAAATACTGAGTCCAGGTGGATTCGGGGTCTTGTGTGAAGGCAGAACAGGCGGGCGATCGTCGGCTCCTGCACGACTGCGGAGTCGTCGGTCGGATGCTGGTCGCCGACCGGCCCTCCGCTGGTGAGCGTCTCGAACGGGAGGTCGGCGCCCGACTGGCTGCCCTCCTGCACTCGGCTCTAACCGGCGACCAGACCCTCCAGCACAGTTGGCAGACGACGGCAGCGGCGGCTTCGCGGGCTTCGGCTGGAGCGAGCGACAGCGACCCGCCTGTCTGGTCGCTTCCTTCCGGGAATGGTCGTATAGTCGTGCTGCATCCCGAGCTTCCGACTGCCGTCTCGCTCGGGACGGGCCGCAAAAAGAAACAAAGGATGGTCTCCCCGGTGGGCGCCAACCAGGCACGGGCGCGCAAGGCCGCCCTCAACGAGGGGCTCCAGCCTGAGCCAAGCTCAACCCCCGCACCGACCGACCAGTTCGTCGAGCTTGCCTGCGAGTGCAGCGACGCCTCGTGCTCCACCCAGATCATGCTCACCCCAGACGAGTACACCTTCCTCAGAACCGTCTCCCGCTACTACGCGGTCGCACCCGACCACGTCAGCCCAGACGACCACATCATCATCATCGGCGAACCAGACCGATTCGCGATCGTCGAATAGCGACGAGAGACAAGGCAGTCAGGTCGCGATCGCCCCGACCTTTCGCCGTAGCCCGCGAGCGACGGGGCGTAGCGGGCCTAGATCGAGTCCCGCTCGCGCGAGCTTGCGGCGGGTAGCGACGGCGGCCTCGGCGTGGTGTTGTCGTCGCCGTCGATCGCGTCGGCGTGGTGGACGATGCCGTCTTTCAACTCGCGGATGCCCTTGCCGAGGGAGCGTCCCATCTCGGGGAGGCGCTTCGGCCCGAAGACGAGGAGCACGACAAGCGCGAAGATCGCGATGTGCCAGGGGCTGATCAGTCCCGATCCCATCACGAGTGAGGCTAGCAGCGGCTCCTGCCGGGCGGGGTCGCAGTGGCCCTAGCCGTTTTCCTTGCGGTCGCGATGGGATGCGCGCCAGAAAAACCAGCCGACGACGCCGAGGATGACGAGCGGGACGACGATCGATGCGACGATGATCCCCGCCGTCGCGCTTGCCTCGGAAACACTGAAAACAGGCACGGAGCCGCGCGTTTCTACTCGTCAGGACAGCACGTCACCACGGGCCTCGGCGGCGTTTCCCACCGCGGCCTCGCAGCAAGAACCGGCGCCCGATCATCAGCGCCGGGAACAGGAGCGCGAGATCCAAGGGGCGGTTGCCACCGATCCCGTGGAGGAGCCCGAACACGCAGACGAACCGTACCGCGGCAACCTAAGACCTCTCTTAGCGGTCACCGTAGGATGGGGTTCGGGTTGACGGGGCTTGACTGGATCGCGCTTGCGTTCGTGGCGGTGATCGCGGTGGGTGGCTTCGCGCGTGGCTTTATCGGGAGCGCCCTGGCGTTAGTCGGGACAGTCGCTGGCGCTGTGGTCGGAGCCCGGCTGGCACCGGCGTTTCTTCATCAAGGATCGAGTTCGCCGTATGCGCCGCTTGCCGCACTGGCCGGGGCGCTGGTCGGCGCGATTGTTCTGAGCGGCTTGGCGGCGCGGCTGGGATCGGTGCTCCGGGTGCCGTTGCGCTTTCCCCCGTTTCGGCTGCTCGACTCAACCGGCGGACTCCTGCTTGGGGCGGTGACCGGGCTGGCGCTCGTCTGGGTGGTCGGGGCAGCGGCGCTGTTTCTTCCCGGCCACCCGAATTGGCGACAGGACATCCAGCAGTCGGAGGTGTTGCGACGGCTGGATCAGGTCGTCGGTCCCGATCAGTTGCTCAACATCCTCGCGCGCATCGACCCCTACGCGACGATCGCCGGGCCTTTCCTGCCCGACCAGCCACCGACCAGCAGCGTGCTTCGCAACCCGCTCATCCGCGCCGCCGCCGCCAGCATCGTCCGGGTACTCGGCAGCGCCTGCGGGGTCGGGATCGAAGGCTCCGGCTGGGTCGCCCGCCCCGGCCTCATCGTCACCGCCGCACACGTCGTCGCCGGAGAGACGGACACGGTCGTCGAGCGGTCGGACTCGAACCTGCTGCTCGCCGCCAGCGTCGTCGTCCTCGACCCGCGCAACGACATCGCCATCCTCCGCGTCCCCGGACTCAACGCCCAGCCGCCACCGCTCGCCCCGCCACACCCGAACCAGCCAGCCGCCATCGTCGGCTACCCCGAAAACGGCCCCCTCGACTCAACCCCAGCCCGCCTCGGCGAGACGCAAACCCTGCGCGCCAACGACGCCTTCGGCCACGGCCCGGTCACTAGACAAATCACTGCTCTTGCAGGACGCATACGGCCCGGCAACTCCGGCGGCCCCGTCATCGACATCAACGGCCACGTCGAAGCAACCGTCTTCGCCTCCCGCACCGATTCAACCGGCGGCTACGCCACACCCGCCACAACCGTCGCCACAGACCTCAACCACGCACACGCACCAGTCTCCACGCAAACCTGCGCCGCCTAACCGACTTGCGGCCGACTACGCCCCAGCGAAAACGAACACCACGAACGGCCCCTTCGAGGACGACGTCACCTCGATCGGCGCAGCTCGGAAGACGCCCGCCGGGCGAGAGCACGGTCAGGAGCGCCCACCGCGCGTCGCCTGGCTCGGCTTAACGTGGAGTTCGTGGGACTCCATCGAGTCGCAGTAACCCCGGGGCGGGGTGTTCGTCAAATCAGGTGTGGGACGGCAAACGCCGAACGGGTGGACACGCGGGAACGCGGTCAGGTTGCTGACCACCTTTACGGCGACCCTGCTGGTCGCCGTCGCAGCGGTCGGAACGT
Source organism: uncultured Actinomycetes bacterium (assembly GCA_963765295.1). GTDB lineage: Bacteria > Actinomycetota > Thermoleophilia > Gaiellales > Gaiellaceae > PALSA-612. The sequence continues at coordinate 20,811 of CAVXVO010000004.1, read as the reverse complement.
CAACCGCCGCCTCGCCCCGGCTCGTCTCGACCGTCCACGGGATCGAACTCGTCGCCCACCACACGCAAGGGACGTTCAGCGGCTACACCACCGGCGACCTGTCCGGCGGCTGGATCGCCGTCGTCAACCACACACCACTCCAGCCCGACGCCACCATCACCGGCGGCACCCTCACGATCGTCACCACCCACGCCGGGTTCAAGCGACCGCTCACAGGGCGCTTCACCAGCGGCACGATCACGAACACGAACCTCGGCACCAACTGCACCAACCAAACCTTCGCCGTCATCGGCAACCTCACCCACTTCAACGGCAACCACACCGCCCGCCTCGCCGTCACGCTCACCCACTACCGGCACACCATCCTCGGCGCCTGCACCGCCTACTTCGCCACCACCACCGGCACCCTCACCCTCCTCCGATAGATGGCAGGTTAGGCTCGATTCATGCGCCCGGGCCTGCGGCTAGACGAGATTTCGCTTTACTGCACGGCGTGCCGCCCTGGAAGATCGACGCGACCCGCCCGAAACCGCGGTTCAGGGGTCGGCTCGGCTGGCGACTGCGTGTCAGCGTCTACCGGGTCGGCCTACGCAAGCTCGCACTGATCGGAGTCGCCGAATAACCGCCCGTAAGTAGCGGCACGGTGGCTGTCCCGCAAGGAATCTGCCCAGGCACCGGCGAGCCAGCCATCCCGGGTATGGAACCCTTCGCCTGGCTACGGAACCCAGGGCAACGCGGAGCCATCGAACAACGGCTCGACCGCCTCACGGCCCAAGCGTTCGACCACGACCCGGTACGCATGATCGAGTCGCGGTGGCCGCTGCGCACGGTGGCCGTCTGAGGCGATCAGCGCCACAAGTCCCTCGTCGATCAGTTGCCAGAATGTTTCCTCGATCTGGGGGCCGTTGTCGCCGAGTGCGGAGTCGCCGTTCGGGCAGAGCAGACATCCCCGCTCGACCAGACTCAGGGCCGGATCGAGGCTGTGGCGTAGCGCGATCGACCGTTCCGGGTGAGCGATCACCGGGACAAGCCCGGCCGCGAGAATCCGATCCGCCGCCTCCAGCACCAGCTCGCTGTCATCACGGAAGTTCAGCCAGAAGCCCGGGAACTCGACCAGCACGGCGCGTGTCCCTTCCAGCAAGAAGTCGTGCGGGTCACGGTCACGCAGCACGGTCGGGAACGCCTCCCAGCCACGCCGCAGATCAAGACCCCACTCAGACACAACCTCCCGAACCGCCAGGAACGCCTCCTCGAACACCCGCTCCCGCTCCGGTGTGCGCGGATGGTGATCCCAATGCGCGTGCGCGTGCGGCGTGGCGAACAACACCCGTGTCCCACCGTCGAACGCCAGCCGACAAAGCTTGACCGCCTCCTCCACCGACCGGGCACCGTCGTCGCCAGACGGCACCGCATGCGAATGAACATCAATGAATCCCCCCACCACCTTCAGTCTCTCAGCCGCCGCCCCAGGCGAGAGATCGGTGCCACGCCGACGGCGTCGAAGCGCATGCGCTGCTCGGCATGTTCCTCCTCGTCGCGATTGTCCTACTGCTGTTGCTTCGATCGCCGTGGAACCTGGTCGGCTTCGCGGTCTGCCTGGTGTTGTTCGTCGGCGAAGTGCCCTTTTGGCATCGAAGGGTGCGCGGGCAGCGAAAGCTCGTTGGCGCGCAGACGCTGATCGGCAAAACAGGGACGCTGGTCTCGGCGTGCCGCCCACGCGGTCAGGTGCGAGTCGGCGGCGAGGTATGGGATACACGCTGCGCCGAAGGCGCAGACATCGGCGACGAGGTCACGATCGTCAGTCGCGATGATCTGACACTCACCGTCGTCCGAAAACAGCCCTCCCACGTCACCGTGATCTAGGGGTCGGAGACCGCCGCCGTCTCTCTCGCAGTCGCTGCCTTTGGCTTCGCTTGACCGACTGATTGTGGAATGGGGGCCGCGTTAGTCGCGGCCCCCATTGGTTTGTTGTTAGCGGCTGATTCTGATCGAGAACAGCCGTCGGGTAGAGATTCCGGTGAGCAGGTTTTCGCCCTGTTTGCGGGCGCGGACGAACATCGCGATCAGCTGTTGGTGCTGGCTGGCGGGGAAGCCGCTGCGGGTCTGGAAGCTGAGATCGGCGTAGCCGTTGGCGTCCGTTGGCTGTTCGGGCTGTGTTGACAGCTGGGCGTACGGCACCGCTGTCGCATACACCAGTGCGCCCTGGACGGACTGGCCGCAGGTGTCGGAGACGTGGTAGCGAACCAGCAGTTGTTGCGTGCCGACGGGGAGCACGGGCGGTGTGGCTTGCTGCTGGTCGATCACGAGCCGGGCCGGTGGCGTCACTTGCGCGGCCTGCACTGGCCCAGGCCCGGCCGGGCAGCCCGTCGGCGGTTCAGTAATCACTGAGGTTGGCGGTGACGTCGCCTTGGCCGAGCCAGACGCGTCTTTGGCCGTCACCTGCACCCGCAGCGTTGCCCCCAGTTGCGACGGTGCGATGAGGTGCATGGCTGCCGTAGCGCCTGTGACGTTCGTGCAAGAAGCGGCGGTTTGGTTACAGCGCAGCCACTGGAACGCGAACGTGATGCCGCTGCCGCTCCAGGTGCCTGTGCTCGCAGTCAGAATCTGTCCGACCTGCGGTGTGCCTGTGATCACCGGAAGCGAGGTGTTTACCGGCGGTTTGGCCGCGGCGGCGACGATGGCGGTCGGGTTCGATGCCGCGCTTGAGCTCCCGTCGGCATTTGAGGCGGTGACGCGCACACGGATCGTGAAGCCGACATCCGCACCGACGAGCACGTAGCTGCCGCTCGTTGCGCCCGCGATCACCGTGCAGTTCGAGGCATCGCCCTTGCCTCCATTCTTGGGACAGCGACGCCACTGGAAAGCGAAACTAGTCGGGTTGTTCGACCACGACCCCGTCGTCGCAGACAGCTTCTGGCCCTGAACCGCCGACCCCGAAACCTGCGGCTCCGCCGTATTCACCGGAGCCGCCTTCGTCCCCGCCGACCCAAACGACGGCACAAGCAACACCAGCCCGAAGACGAATACCAACCCCACCAAGCCGCCAAAGAACACGCGCCGCGATCGTCGCGCACTCAGCATCGACATGCTCCACCTCCACGGTGAGTACTGGACACCAATAGGCTAGAGCCGAAACCGAACCCGTAACCAACGTTTTTCGCACTCATTACGACCCACAATCGGTCGCCCCCGGCCGAAGTCGACATCACCACGATCGGCGAACAAATGGAGTACGGCCAGAGACGGCTGTTCACCCGCCGTCGCGCTGGCCGTCAAACGTGGACTGGTGCGTCGCCCTGCTCAGGGAATCCCGCGTGCGATCACGTCGTTCCTGACCTGCATGGCGTTCCGTGTCGTCACGCCCGAGCAGTTGGAGTGGGAGGAGTACGAGCGATACCCGGGACGCTTCCGGGCTGCGCTCAGCGAACTGGCTGACCTACGACACACGCGCGCGAACCTGATCCGCCACGAGCCAGGCACGGTCGGGCCGCGGCACGCCGAGCGCGTCCAGGATGAGACATTCGTCCCCTTGCGCGGGACGCTGACCATGTACCTCGACGACCCGCCCGAACGTCACCAGGTACCGGTCGGGGGACTCGTCCACGTCGAGGCCGGAACGGTGCTCCAGATCGTGAACGACTCCGACGAGGAAGTCGTAGTCTTCGTCTACGGCGCGCCGCCCGAGCGCGCCGGTGCAGACATCTACGACAGCGCCGTCTAGCGCAAACCCTGTCGGGCTCGTCAGCGGCTCTCTAGCGGCGAGCACTGGAATGACGGCGACGTTGCGGCCTAACCACGGTAGAGGTATGAGGATGGCACGACCATCGTCACGTCAACGTACGAGCGGTCCGGCGGGCGTGAGGCACCGCTGTGAAAGCGATAAGAGTTCGGGACTTGACGGAGCCGCGCCGCCAGCAGGACTCCGGCGCGTCGGCGGCCCCGTGGCGTCGATCCGCAGCGAACGGCTGATCCACCCCACCACCGCCTCTCCCGCCGCGAGCGGCGACCTGGCGAGCTCGTAACAGGTTCAGGGGTGGTCTTGCGTGAGGCGCGCGTGAGGCGCATAGTCGAGACTCGTTTCGATGCGACTCGTACCGATCGCACTCGCAGCCCTGACCGTGTCGCTTGTCGTGGCCGGTTCTAGTGTCGGTTCGGCGAGTCGGCAGACGCGGGCGAGGTGGCTGAACCCGGCGGTCCCCGGGGCGCTGGTCGAGTATTCGGTCGGTGCTGATGGTTCGGGTCGAACGCAGGTGAGTGACTTCGGCCCGCGTGTACGTGCACCGCCGCGGGGCCGTCTTTGACTTCTACCTGCTGTCTCGTTCGCCGGATGGGTCTGCCTTCGTGGTTGGCGGTGCCGGGCTTTCGGTTGGCTATCCGGGTATCGGCTACCCGAGCCTGACGATGGGACTGACCCAGGTCGTGCCGGGCGTCGGGATGAACCCGGACTTCGAAGCCCCCGCCTTCTCGCCGGACGGGAACTGGCTCGCGTTCAGCGTCGGCAAGTGCTACCTAGAGGGCTGCTCGCCTAGTTGCGAGAAAGACTGCGTCGCCTGGCACGTCTACGTCGTCAAGACCGACGGCACCGGCTTGCACCAGGTGGCGGCATACGGGACGGGCCCGACCTGGTCGGCGGACGGCAAGTGGCTTACCTACCAGGGCTTCGTCGGCAACGCGGCCTTCGGCCACTACACGGGCGTCTATGTCGTCCGACGCGACGGCAAGCACCGCCAGCGACTCGCTGCGAACGGCAACGATCCGGTCTTCGCACCGCGCGGCGACCTGATCGCCTACCGCTGCGGCGGCAAGACCCCGCCTGCCGGTTCCGGCGCAGGCTTCGTGCCGCGACCATCGCTCTGCGTCGTACGCCGAGGCGGTTCCGGCAAGCGCGTGATCGCAACAGGGTTCATCCAAACCAGTTCCTCTCCGACTTTCGCTGGTCACCAGACGCCAGGAAGATCGCGGTCGCACGCCACGACCCCAACGGCGTCTCACCGACCTACTACGGAGACCTGGTCGTCCTCTCGATCAACGGCGGCAAACCCACAACCATCATCCGGGCGCAACGGCTTCAGTTCCCGCTCGCCTGGTCTCCATACAGCCGCAAGATCGCCTACCTCGCGCAAACGCTTTCCCAGGACGTCTACACCGACAGCGCCGTCTACATCGCCTCCACCACCACCCACCACTCAGCGCTCATCACCGACGACCCCGTCTCAGCCAACGACGTCGAGTGGACGAACAACACGCAGTTGACCTACGTCACATTCCTTCACCCCAACCCGTTCCCATGAGTCGCAGCTGCCTCGACGGGAGTCTTGATCTAGAGCGACCACAGCCAAAGCGCCTCGACCCTTCAGGACGCGCAAGGTGGCATGGGTCGCGTTCGGCCGAGTGCCTGGCTGAGCCGGCCGAGCAAGGTCAAATCAGGAGGGTCAAGTCGACGATCAGGTTGTGGTGTCGGAGTCGATTCACGCGCTGGGACGTTCAGCGGCCTAATCTCGCGATCTGGCCTGAGCGAGCGGCAGCGAATACGTCCACGGGGGAAGACCGGTTAGGCGAACCGCGCGCCGATCAGCAGGCTCAGATAGAGGATGAGCATGCAGATGGCGACGGCTCTGAGCAGCGTCGTCTTCGTCGTTTTCCGGTACCACGGTTTGGGGGTCATACGCCTTGGCCGAAGAGGCTCGTGTGTGTCATCGCAGATGAGTCTTGATCGTGGCGAGCCATCCAGGCGGCGGGATGCTCCTGCCGGGTGCGACTGTGGCCTCGACGATTCGCGCAGAGGCGCCGAGGACGAACGAAGCTCCCGCGAGTTCGCGGAATTGGCGGTTCTGGTTGGCGATCGGGACAGTCCGGATCAGGCTCTCGAAACGGCTGCGGAGCACTGGTTGCGAGACGCCAAGTTGTTCAAGCAGCGCTTCCAAACTGGCAAGGTCTGCTCCCGCGGGCCAGGCGCCAAGCCCGTAGGCAAGCACGACCACCGGGTCTTCCGTGGTTGGCACGTTCCCGCCAGCACGTACTCGCTCAGCCTTCAACGCCTGGACGGTGTCTCGCACCAACTCGTTGCCGTGACCAACTTCTGCCGGGGATGGGATCGTCTCTGACGCCACCTGATAGCCCTGTGCGTAGACGGCTTGCAGCTGCGCCCGCCAACGTCGGGCCGACCCTCTTAATCCACCAAGAGTTCCCTCTCGCCCAAACGCTTGCATCCAGTCCTGCCTGAGCGCTGCCATCGTCCCGCGCCCACTCGTCCCAGCCTGCGGAACAAGCAGAACAAGAAGCTGGTCGAGCCTGCGCCCGAACGGGTTTCCACGCCGGGCAGCGAGATTGAACAAGAGCAAGCCAGACCCAGATCTCGACCAAGAACAACCAACCAAGCGAGGCTTCCATGCTCTTCTCCCTACCGTTGAGAAACCAGGCTGGTCTCAACGAGGAGGAGCGGGGCGGCTAACAGACGGAGAACTAATCCCTGCGTCGGAGCGCCACTGCTCGCTGCGGCCTACGATCATTATCGCACAAAGAGCAACGCGGCCCGACTCCAACCCCAAGGCAGGCTCGGCCTCGTCGCCGCGCCCCCGGTGCCAAGCACTCTGTTGGTGATGCTGGCCAAGTTGGGAACCCGGAGGGCGATCAGTGAATTCACTGACGGCGTGACGCCGCTGCGGAGTGATTATCCAGTTGCGCTTAGCACGGATCGTGAGTAGGACGAAGACCTAACTTGAGAAGGCGGCAGGAAGAACCCTCCGAACGTCTCCTCGGTTAGGTAGACGAAAGCGACACCGACTCAACGAAGGTCAAGGAAGGGCCCGCGAAAGCGGCCCTTCCTTTTCTTTGCGTACTAGAGACCTGAGGCGCGCGCTCGGCCCCTCCTTCACCAGCGACTGCTCGGGCGAAAGGCTGCGGTGTTGGCTCGTCATCAGCGGGAAACCCGAGACCTCAGATCCGCGAAACCACCATGGCGAGAGCGACCCGCCCCCGACATCCTGACGGTTGGAAGATGAGGATGCCCGTTGTGCAGGGCAAAGGGGGAACGGTTCATGAGTTCACTGACCTTCGACGAGCGTCGCTGGCTAAAGCAACAAATCGACTCGCAGACGCGCAACAAGCTCACTCACCCACACCCCAAGACCGACAGACAACTCGCGCACCTGTCCGGTGACCACCGCCGATTCAACGGCCACAGCGCCAGCGCACGGATACCTTTGAGCCGCTGACCCCAACTGCGTCCAACAAGCCGTGACGTGATCGTCCGCTAGAGAGCCGTTCTCAGGATGGTGGCAGCCGTGCTCCGGGTCTCAAGCCGGGCCTCAGATCCGCCGATCATGTTGCTGAGCGATGACCATCTCGACCGAGCCTGCAACGGATTGCGTCGCTGAGGCGGCGGAACGAGTCTGGTGCTGGCGCTTCGAGCAGTTCGTCGGGCTCGGCTTTGACGAAGAAGAAGCCTGCGTGCTCGCTGAGTCTGATGCCGACCTGCACCGAGCCCGCTCACTTGCTGCGGTCGGCTGCCCTCTGCCGGTCGCCCTCCAGATCCTGATCTAGCTAGGAGGCACTAACCTGCCTTGTGGCTTGAAGGTGACGGAACGGGTTGGGGCAAGAGTGATTCTGTTCGACCAGGGCGGGCCGCCAGGTGTTGCTAGTCGCGGCACGGCCGAGCTAGGCCGCCAACTTGAATCCGCTTCCAGTTCCCTCTCCGGGTGGGCCGGGCAGAAGAACAGGATCTCGTCATCCTCGGCGCCTCGCCACGCCACCCTCTAGCCCCAATCGGCTCCTCGCTCCGCACTCGGTGCAGATGATGACGTGTTGCTTCTGCTCCTCGCTGATCAAGAGCACGATCCACGCACACATGGCGTAACGAATGCGATGATTCCGGTGGAGTCCTTCCCAAGAGGCTCCCTACCACCAGAGAGAGGCTCCTTTCGGGGGCCTCTCTTGGTCTAGCTCATCTTCTGAGTCGGACAACACCCGGCTTCTGCCATGCGAGATTAGGTTTGCAGGCGGGCTTGGAGTCGGTAGAGGCCGGGCGGCAGGCTGTGCCGCTTGAGATGGATGCCTTGGACGGCGCGTCTTAGTGTCGCGGCTTGGACGGCGGTGAGGGGCAAGTCGGTCTTCTCGCTGACTGCGCGTTTGACGAGCGCCGCGACGTTCCCACCTTCCGAGCCTGTGGGAAGCCGGTTGAGTTCGATCAAGAGCAGGTTCACCTCATCGCGACTGACGTCTCGACCGTCGAAGCGTTGTGGCTGCGGCGAGATTAGATGCTGCTCCATGCCTGGATATCGGCTAGTTGCCTGGCCAAGTTAGGAGACGGCCTAACCGAACGGGTGACTGCTTGTGTTCGTACCCGAACAAGATGATCATCACCAACTGGCACGGTTAAGCCGATTTCTGGTCTCCGCAACCCCAAACCCTTCCGAGGGGTCAGGGCTTGTCAGGCGGAACAGCCAGCCCATCGAGGCGCTCTGCGAGGCGAACGGAATCAGTGCCATCCTAGGTGCCGGTTTCCGAAGGGTTGGCGATCGCTCCCGCCAGGGTCGCCTCTGCCTCGGCGGGGGCAGCGACGATCCTTGTGGCTAGGTCGTGAAGCTTCGTTCTGCTGTTGCGCGCCGTTTGGCGCAGGACATCGAAGGCTTGTTCAGTGCTGATATTGAACGCGTAGGCGAGGATGCCTGTTGCCTGCTCGATCACGACTCGGGATTTAAGCGTCGTCTCGAGCTGCGCGACGCGCTCAAGCAGGAACTCGTTCGAGTTACGCAGTCGCTCCTTCGCGGGTCGGAGCAGCGTGTACTGGCGCTCATCGAAACTGAGCAGCAGTGAATCAACCTGTTCGGCGTCGAACCAAGACCCGACTGTGTCGAACAGTTCGAGCAGCACCTCAGTCAGCTCGCCTAGCTCCACTTCGACTCGCCAGGAGCCGCCGTCGTGAACGAGATCCGTCTTGTAGTCGGCGAGCACGCGATGGAGCGACTCCGCGTGAGCGCGGGAATCGTTCTGGATGCGGAGAGTAGTGCCCTTCATGACCTTCTCCTCCGTCTTGAGAACCAGCCTGGGGAGGCGGTTGGAAGCCGCCTCCCCGTGAGCTAGTAGCCGCTGCTATGGGGCTTAGGCTTTCGTCGCCTTGCCCTCGATCACAGGTTTGCCGTTGCCGATTTGGATCCGATGCGGCTTCTCCACCGCGGGCTTGGTGACGTGGACTTCGAGCACGCCGTTTTCGAAGCGAGCCGAGATCTGCTTCTCAACTACGCCCTGCGGCAGCCCGATCGCCCGGGAGAAGCTGCCGTACCGGCGCTCGAAGCGGTACAGCCGGTCAGCCGAAACCTCAGCTGATCGCTCACGCTCGGCGCTGACCGTCAGCACACCGTTCTCGAACTCGATCGACACGGTCTCCTTTGGGATGCCGGGCAGATCGAACGCATAGACGATCTCGCCGTCCGTCTCCCAAACGTCCATCGGCAAGGCCCACACACCCGGTGTCGTCGCGCCGGCTCCCGCGCCGAGCAACTGGTTAAGGAAGCGGCCCATCTCACCTTGCAGAGCCGTCACCTCACGGTAGGGATCAAAGCGAACCAGAGTTGTCATTCTGTACTCCTTTGCTCAAGAGCAGGCAGCACCCCGAAGGCGCATTGCCTCCAACGGCTGGCTCAGTCAGTTGCTGAGACGCGGTACATCGAGGAAGAAGAAGCTGGCGGCTCGACGGCAAACCTGATGACCGTCAGCACGACTAGCTCGGTGATTCCAATGTGCAATCTATCACAATCTGTGAATTGCACATCCGGGGAACCACGTACGCCCGCGAGAGAAAATGAGACTCTTCCACACTGGCCCCCAAAATCCGCGAGCGCGGCATCGAGATCGCGGTAGATTCACCTGTCGCTCACGATGCCCTCTAAGGCCACCAGAGCCCCCAGACAATTACGCCAGACGCAACGAAGGGTTCTGGTCGTTCTGAACCTTCCAGAATTAATGGTGGCCTCGAATCACCAACGACGCGAAGAAAGCAAGCCGACCGGGATCAAGAGCAGGATCGGCAGGAAGATGACGTGCCCGCTCGTGGCGAGATAGAACTGCAGCGATCACTCCGCCGCTTACCTCTCGTACTTCGTGAGCATCGCGTGGATCTGCTCGAGCGGCTCCGTCACAGCTCCTTCGCTTCGCGGAGTCGAGCGAGCAGCGCGCTAGCAAGGCCACCCGGCGAGGTCAGCGGCTCGTCTGTCTCGACACGGCGTGCTGCCTCCGCGTACAGGCGGATGTCGGGGTGCTTGTCATCATGCCCAGCGTAGAAGTCTTCCAGCGAGGAGTAGACGCGCTTCCAGGCTTCCTGCTCCTCGACGACGCGGACTAGCTCGATGCACTCCGGAAAGGCGTCAATGGACGAATCGAAACTTGCCGGGTCATGCTTGTCGAGCACGCGCTCAGCCTCGTTGAGCAGAGCCTCGTCCGCCATACCGTCCACCATATTGCGCTCTTGGTATCGCATGCTCGGCCATTGGACGACGGTACAGCGCGGACGGGGTTGGATCGCTAGCGGCACTTGCAGGCTGGTCAGCGCTGGACGAGGCCCGTCCGCCATACCTCCACCATATTGCGCTCTTGGTATCGCATGCTCGGCCATTGGACGACGGTACAGCGCGGACGGGGTTGGATCGCTAGCGGCACTTGCAGGCTGGTCAGCGCTGGACGAGGCCCGCAGGCGTATGGCTCCTACCGGACGAGATCCGTACGGATGGGTCTGTCGTACCTGCAGGGAAAGATCACACCGCGGAGGTACTGATGACAAGACATCGACGACTCACACTGATCTTCAGCCCGCGTACCGCCCTGCTTCTGGTCGCGAGCGGACTCGTCCTTCTCGCACTTGCTGGATGCGGTGGGGGCAACTACTGAAGCGGCCGGCTGCGCGGCCAACACGTCGGGGAGCACCAGGAGTCCGGACAGCGCAGCGCTAGCCTGAAGACGTGGCCGTTCCAGAAGGAAGCTGCCCAGGTACCGGCGAGCCAGCCATCCCAGGAAGCGAGAACTTCGACAACAGAGGACGACTGACCGGCGTCTGCCCGGTCTGCCATGGCCGGTTGCGACTGGCAGAGGGGTTGCTGCCGAATCATGCGGCTTCCCCGCCGCAGGCGGAGTCCAGCTAGGCGGTCAAGCTGGTGAGTGCTGCCTGGAGATCAGCGTAGATCGGCAGCAGCCTATGGGCTTGCACGATGTCCAGCACCTTCGACACCGGGCCAAACGGACAGAAGATCGCCGCATGACCGAACGCTCGCGGCTTCAACAGAACATGCACCCCGGCCGAGGTCAGCATCCGCAACCCGGACAGATCGACCAGCACCGGCAAACCATCAGCAAGCGAATCCAGCATGTCATCGAGTCGGGCAACCGTGTCCGCCACGAGATCACCGCAAACAACCACGACCCGACAACCGTCGCGAATCCCAGACACGACTGACAGCTCGCCGTCAACCCCGCTCATCAGAGCCGATCACCGCCCAACAGGGTCGAAGCTTGTCGCCTTCAGCCCCAGACGAACGCCGTCTGCACGGAGCCGTCACCACCTTGTCACCGCCCATCAACTTCCGGAACGCCCTGCACTAGCCACTACGACCGCAGCCCCACGATTGGTTCTCCGCGCGAGGTCTAGTTGTCGGGGGTCACCGCGCTAGACCGGTACCAGCGCGTACTGCATGCAGCCACGACGCTGGTCTCAAGCCGGGCCAGACACGCGCCGATCATGTCGCTGATGGCCACGGCCGAGCAGTCAACAGAACTATTCGTCGAGGAAGACGAGCGTGTCTGGTGCTGGCGCTACGACCAGTTTCGCCATCTTGGCTTCCGCGAAGAGTGGAGTTGACCCGGTCTTGTTGACACCGTGATGCTTTCGGGCCAAGCGGCCCGGGAGAGGAGCGTGTGTGATGCCGAGGACGAGACCGCCGTACCCGCCGGAGTTCCGGCAGGAGGCGTTGAGGTTGTTGCGGAGCGGCGCGAGGACGACGAAGCAGCTCGCTGCGGAGCTCGGGTGTTCCGAGCAGACGCTGGCGAACTGGCGGCGCCAGGACGAGGCCGATCGTGGTGAGCGGGCCGATGTGCTGACGAGCGCTGAGCGGGCACGGTTGCGCGAGCTCGAGCGTGAGAATCAAGGTGCTGCGGCAGGAGCGTGAGATCTTGAAGCGGGCTGCGGCTTTCTTCATCAGGGAGAGCGATCGACCGTGAAGCGGTTCCGGTTTGTCGCGGAAGAGGCCGCACAGTTCCCTGTCTCCCTGCTGTGCAAGACGGTCGGTGTGACCCGTCAGGGCTTCTATGCCTGGAAGCGAGCGTGAGCCGAGCCGGCGTGAGCTTTCCGATCGCGAGCTTGGCGAGCGGATCCGCCGGGTCCATGAGGAGACCGAGGGGATCTACGGCTCACCGAGGATCCACGCCGAGCTGCGACTCGAGCACGGCATCCGTGTCGGCCGCAAGCGTGTCGCCAGGCTGATGCGGCTCCTGCGAGCTACGCGGCGCTGACGGCAAGCGCGGCGGGCCACGCACGACGATCCGCGACCCGAAGCGCTCGGCGGCGCCGGACCTCGTCGACCGCCGCTTCGCCCGCGCCGAGCCGAACCGCTCTGGGTCTGCGATCTGAAGTACATCCAGACTGGTCAGGGCTTCCTCTTCCTCGCCGCCGTTCAGGACGTGTTCAGCCGCCGGATCATCGGCTGGTCGATGCGCGACGACCTCAAAGCCGACCTCGTCCTCGACGCGCTCGGGATGGCTGTCAGCCAACGAGGCGGCAACAGCGCCGGCGTGATCGCACACTCAGACCACGGCTCGCAATACACGAGCGTTGTCTACGGCGCCTACGCCAAGCAATCCGGGATCGACCTCTCGATGGGCTCGATCGGCGACCCGTGGGACAACGCGCTCGCCGAGACGTTCTTCGCGAGTCTCGAGAAAGAGCTCCTCCGCCGCGAGCGATTCACAACCCGCGAGCAGGCCCGGATGCGGATCTTCTGGTACATCGAGTGCTTCTACAACGCCCGCCGCAGGCACTCCAGCCTCGATTATCTGAGCCCGACCGAATACGAACAACGACACCAACAGGAGGCCATCGCGGCCTAACCCTCAGGTGTCAACGGAAACGGGTGAACTCCAGAGCAAGCTTGCGTGCTCGCTGAGTCAGACGCTGACCTCAACCGCGCCCGCTCACTCGTCGCCGTTGGATGCCCACTCACCGTGGCTCTCCAGATTCTGATCTAACCGGCCCCGCTCGTTCCGGGACTCTTGCGAGTAAGCGCTTACAGTTTCGTCGCGAAGATCAGATACGGCTCGGCCGAGACGATCCGCCAGACCTGAGCCCGATAGCGATCTGCGCCGAGTGCCGAAACGACCGTAATTACTTGTCCGATGTGGGTACGGTCGCCGCCGTAAACCCAAAAGCCGCTCATGGCTGTTTGATCAGGCTCAGTGAGGATGACGCGGACTGTTCCGTTGGCCACTGCTAGACGATTTCGGCAGCGAACCCTCTGAGGATGAGTCGTTCTTGATCGCTCCTGACGCGCCACCGCCGACACCCATTCCCAAGTCACCGACGATGCCACGAGAGCCAACCGAGCGGGAGCACGAGCAGGATGGCAAGGAGATGACGTGACCGCTGGTCACCAGAAAGACCACACAGGACGAGCGGATGGGCCGCCTTCAGGCCGGGCGGCGGCAACAGCCCTATGGTTCTGTTGGCTGCCTGTTGACGCCGTTTTGGCGGACGAAGTCGTTGACGGTGTAGTAGGCGTCGATTGATTCGCCCGCGTCGCCCCAGAAGCCTTCGACGATGTCGTAATCGATCGCGCTGCGCTCGACATACCAGTTGATCACGTCAGTGATCTCAAGCTCACCCTTCCCGGACGGCTGGAGTGAGGGCAGAACATCCCACACTGCCGCGTCGCAGAAGTACACGCCGGTCACGGCGTACTCGCTCGGCGGCTGCTCCGGTTTCTCGACCACACGGACGAGCTGGCCGTTCCCATCCAGTTCCGGCACGCCAAGGTGGCGAAGATGCTCGGGATCGTCCTCCCGAGCAAGCACGACACGCGCCCCGTACTCCTGGCCACGGAAGCGCTCAACCACATCGCGTAGCGAAAGCTCGAAGACGTTGTCAGCCAGCAGCACCACGCACCGGCCCCGCTCGACAAAATGCTCAGCCAGCCCAAGCGCATCGGCAATCCCACCTGGCCGCTCCTGATAGGCATACAGCAGTCGGTCACACCCGTACGCCCGCCCGTTCCCGAGCAGGCGCAGAAACTCCCCCGCATGCGTACCGCCTGTGACCACCATGATCTCCTCAACCCCAGCCCCGACCAGCGCCTCGATCGCGTACTCGATCATCGGCCGGTCGTAAATCGGCAGCAGATGCTTGTTCGTGATCCGCGTCAACGGGTCAAGCCGCGACCCGTTCCACCAGCCAGGACGATGCCCTTCACCGGCAAAATGCTACGTCTGCAGAACCCTTGCCTTGCAGTGGGAAGCAAGGAGCGTCTTGTGGCAGGACTGGACTGACAACGACAGCGGCGCAGGTCTCGCAACCACGGTGCATCGCCAGGGGAACATCATGAGCTGGGGCGAGGACCTTGCGCAGGGAAGCCAGCACACCTACCGCTGCGTAACGCCAGCCCACAACAACCTCGGGCCAAACCCCACCGCGCGCACACGCGGCCCCGGTGGCATCACCCTCAAGACCAAGGAGGCGGGCGGTTCGGAAGCGAACCGCCCGCCTCCCCTTTCACTGCCCGCGAAGACGACGTCTCCGCTTGACCAGAGCGCGGAGCGTCTCTCGGATCGGTTCGACGTCGCCGGCCGGGAGGCTTCGCAGGCGCTCAGCCAAGAGCGGGCGAATCGACCGAACATGCGGAGCCTCGTTGACTCGCGCCGTGGCGGCCTGTCCCGTATGCGGCAAGGAGAACCCCGACGGCTTCCAGTTCTGCGGGTTCACCCGCAAGAAGAACCTGGCCATGGTCGCGCAGATACGCCCCCGACTCGAGGCGCTCGAAGCTCTGGCGCAGGGCTGAGCGGCGACGGTTCCGCTTGCGGCGACGCCCCCGGCAAGAAGTTTCTTTCGCGGGTGGCGGCTATGGTAACCCACAGTGGATGAGCGAAGACGAGCGGCCGCGACGAGCTCTCGACATGCTGATCTGACGCTGCTCTCGCGGTCTCAGTCAGGCACTCGCGCCCGAGCGCCAACATGCTGGCGCCCATAACGGCCTTCCTGTCCTATCGACTCACTCCGGTCTGAGCGAGCTTCAGCGCCAGTGTGCGCTCGGTCAGTCGGCGACGATCGGAGTGCGGACAAACCTTGTCAGCGCATGAGTCGACGCGTCAGCGACCAAGTCAGTCCATACGTATGGGCCGTCGTTATGTTTCGCAACGGCTCGCATCAATGTCAGAGGGGTTCGCGTGTTCGAGTGGCCGCGTGAGGTTTCGGCGCTGGGGTACCAGGCTATAGCTGTTCTACTGGTCGGGCTCGCGTCTGCCCTGCTGATTCGACTCGAAACCGATCTCGATGGAGAGGAGTCGAGAAGAGCCGAGCGCAAGACCGGCGCGCAGCTCGAACCACAGGCCACGTCCAACGCCAGTTCCTACCGACAAGAATCAAGGAGGAAAGCAGATGGCCAGCAGCGACGAAGCGAAGGGTCGCGCAAAGCGAGCGGTCGGCGAGCTGACCGGCGACAACAAGCTCAAACGAGAAGGCACGATCGACAAGGCAGCAGGTAAGACGAAGGACGGCGTCGACAAGGTCGCGGACAAAGCCAAAGACATCGTCGGCAAGGACAAGTAGGCACGTGGGCGGCGGGCGCCTACCATTCGGGTCGTTCGCACAAACGCACCTGATATGGGCTCGTTCTACTGTCTGAGGACGGCCGGCGCTCGGGGGAACGAGCAGACTTCTCGGGCCACGTAACTCTTCCTCGGTTGAATCCGGCAGTCGCGGGGTAGGGCGACACGAAACGAAACGGGAGACGGGAGCCCTATGAAGGCGAAGCTATTGAGCGACGCGGGCGACATCATCAAAGGGACGGCGGTCGAGATTGCTACGCACGCCGGGACGAACGACGTGCGGTCCGACAAGGACGTAGGAGGACGGAGCACCACCGTCGCGCCGGTCTACGAAGTGGCCGACGACGAAGGACACGCGGAGGAGGTCGACACGCGAGACCTCAAGCCGTTGCCGTAGCCGTGACCTACCCCACGAGCGTTGGGCCGAAATTGAGTTCGTAAGCAAAACCGCCAACGCAGAAACGGGGGTTCGGTGACGAGACGCCCCCTTGCTCTCCAGCCCCGGGGCGCGGCGGTCGAACGCCCAGCCGGCTCACGCCGCGTAGGGTGGGACGGGCGGGTTGCGACAGTTTGTTCTGGGTCGTCGAGCGGAACGCCGGCGAGGCGACAAGCGCAAGGAACTCGCACTCGCCACGGCCGACCGGCCCGCTCAGCACGTTTGTCACCCCTGGATCAGCCGGAAATGGTCGCGGGCGGCGTGGCCGGTTTCGCCCGCGCCACTCTCCGGGGAGACGGGCGGCCCCCGGCGCGCCGCGCTTCGTCGTGGCGAAGAAATCGCGCCGGACTGGGCGCGACAGGATGCACGGGACGACCTCGCCCTCGAAGATGTCGCGCCAGTGCAGCGCGGCCGTTCCGACAGGTCCGTCAGTTGGGTCGGAGTAGTCGAGCCGCTACGCCGCTTGTGAGCGATGCAGCGCGCCTGGGTAAGTGGCACCTCGCAGTAGGCGCGCTTTGACAAGCCGGGGGCCACGCTGATAGACACGGTTGGTTGGTAGATGGCTGCCGTCGGTTTCGATCAAGTGAGCAAGGTGTACGGCGATGGGACGACCGCCGTGTCGAAGCTCGACCTGGACATTGAAGATGGCGAGTTCATGGTGCTCGTCGGACCGTCCGGCTGCGGGAAGACGACCGCCTTGCGGATGGTGGCCGGGCTCGAGGACATTTCCTCCGGTGTGATCCGGATCGGCGAGCGCGTCGTCAATTGTCCCTTCTCGCGACCGCTGACATCGCGATGGTCTTCCAGAGCTACGCGCTCTATCCGCATATGAGCGTGTACGAGAACATCGCCTTCCGGCTCAAGGTTCCGACGCTGCCGAAGGCCGAGATCGAGCGCCGCGTCAGGACGCCGCCCGCGATCGGCTCGATCTCGAGCCGTTCACGAAGCGCAAGCCGCGCGCGCTCTCGGGCGGCCAGCGCCAGCGCGTGGCGATGGGTCGCGCGATCGTGCGCGAGCCGCAGGCGTTCCTGATGGACGAGCCGCTCTCCAACCTCGACGCGAAACTGCGCGTCCAGATGCGAGCCGAGATCAAGCAGCTCCAGGGCAAGCTGGGCGTCACCACGATCTACGTGACGCACGACCAGGTCGAAGCGATGACGCTGGGCGACCGCGTCGCCGTGATGCGCAACGCGGCCTGCAGCAGGTCGATCCGCCCAGGAGCTCTACCACCAGCCGGTCAACCTGTTCGTGGCCGGTTTCATCGGCAGCCCGGCGATGAACATGCTCGAAGTCGGGCTCGAGCGCACGAACGGGAGCCTGGAGGCGGTCGCCGAGGGCTTCCGCCTCACGCTCGACGACGAGACCGTGTCCACGCACACGGGGCTCTCGGACTACGTCGGCCGCCCCGTCGTCCTCGGACTCCGCCCGGAGGATCTCGAGGACGCGGCGCTTGCCGGTGCGCATCCGGGCAGGACGATTCGCGGCACCGTCTCGCTGCGCGAAGCGCTCGGCTCGGAGGTGATCGTGCACTTCTCGGTCGCCGCGCGGCAGGCGGTGACCGAGGACGTCCGCGAGCTGGCCCAGGATGTCGGCGACGACCGCGCCGTCCGCGACCTGACCGAGGGCGGGCCGGAGCAGACGACAGTCGTCGGCCGCTTCGCTCCGCGCTCCCGCGTCCGCGAGGGAGAGACGATCGAGGTCTCCGTGGACATGAGGTCGCTGCACTTCTTCGACCCTGAGACTGGGATCGGGATTTACGACGCAACCAACGGAAGGAAGGGAGCAACATGAGTCGCAACCGCACGGCAGCTGTCGCCATGCTCGTTGGTCTCACGGCGATCGCGCTCGTCACTGCATCGTTCGCCGGCGCGCGCACCACGACGCGGACACATGTGTCCGCCGTCTCCGGCTCAGTCTCGTTCGACGGGATCTGGACCGGTTCCGAAGCGGCGAGCTTTGCCAAGGTGATCAAGGCCTTCAACAAGGTCTATCCGAAGGTGCACATCAACTACAAGCCGGTCGGCAATAACGTGCCGACGGTGCTCGCGACCGCGATCGCGGGCGGACATCCGCCGGACATGGCCGACATCGCACAGCCAGGTCTCGTCAGCCAGCTCGCCACCCAGGGCCATCTGAAGCCGATCACGTACGCCAAGCCGGTGATCTCGAAGAACTACTCGCCGGCCTGGCAGGCGCTCGGGACGTTCAACCGCAAGCTCTACGCACTCGTCTTCAAGGCGGCTAACAAGTCGACGGTCTGGTACAACGTGCCCGCCTTCAAGACGGCGGGCATCACCGCGCCGAAAACCTGGCAGCAACTCCTCACGGACGCGCAGACGCTGAAGGCGTCCGGAACGCCGGCCTATTCCGTCGGCGGCGCGGACGGCTGGACGCTTACCGACATGTTCGAGAAACTCTACCTGCGCACGTTCGGACCGGCGAAGTACGCGGCCCTGAGCGCGCACAAGATCAAGTGGACCGACCCGAGCGTGATCACCGCGCTCACGATGATGAGCCAAGTGATCGGCGACACGTCGAACCTCGCCGGCGGGGCGTCGGGCGCGCTCCAGTACAACTTCAACGACTCGGTCACGAACGCGTTCGCCTCGCCTCCGAAGGCAGCGATCGTGTTCGAGGGCGACTTCGTCGCGGGCGTCATCCTTTCCTCGACGAAGGCCCAGGCGGGGACGGGCTTCAACGTCTTCCCGTTCCCGGTAACGAAGGCCGGCTCGACCGGATCGAACGGCGTCGAGATCGGCGGCGACCTGTTCGTCACCTTCCGCGACACGCCGGCGATCGAGGCGTTCGTGAAGTTCCTGGCGACGGCCCCGGCGGCAATCGCCTGGGCGAAGCAGGGCGGGTTCGCGACGGGCAACCACAACGTGCCCTCGAGCGTCTATCCGGACGCGATCACCCGGGCGACCGCGCTCCCGATCCAGAAGGCGAAGTCGGTCGTGTTCGACATGTCCGACGAGCAGCCGGCCGCGTTCGGCGCGACGACCGGCCAGGGCGAATGGGGGATCTTCCAGCAGTTCCTCCAGAACCCGAAGGACGTGACCGGCATCGCCCAGAAGCTCGAGGCGGCGGCAGCGGCCGCATACAAGAAGTAGCCGCTTGACCGTGGGCGGGATCACGACGGAGCCGCCTTCCGCGGCGGCTCCGCCCGCCCCGGGCGGGCAGGGGCGGTACGGCCGCTACCTGATGGCGGCCTTCTTCCTCGCGCCCGCGCTCGTCGTGCTCGGCGTCTGGGTCGTCTACCCGGCTGTGTACACGATCGTCCGCAGCTTCTTCGGCCCGTCGGGCTACCTCGGCCACTGGGTCGGGATCGACAACTACAAGACGCTGTTCACGACCTCGACGTTGACGACGGCGATCAAGAACAACGCGATCTGGGTCGCCGTCGTCCCGGCGTTCGTGTCTGCGATCGGCCTCGTCTTCGCCGTCCTCACCGAGCGGGTGCGGTGGTCTGTGGCCTTCAAGACGGCGGTCTTCCTGCCGATGGCGATCTCCGCCTTCGCAACCGGGGTGACCTGGCGGCTCATGTATCAGCAGGACCCGGGCCAGGGCGCGGTCAACGCGCTGGGGAAGGTGTTCCACGACGCGGTCAGCCCGCCGGGCGTGCTCTCGAGCGCGAGCCCGTCGACGCCTGTTTTGCAGACGACGAGCTCGGGGGCGTTCGTGCTGAGGACGCCGCTGCGGCCGGGCGGAGTCGCGAGGCTCGGGTTGACCGCGATTCCGCCGACGGACGTGCCCGCGAGCGCGAAGCAGGCCGCGCTCCCCGCCTCGAAGCCCGGCGCGATCACCGGTGTCGTCTGGCGTGACTTCAAGCCAGGCGGCGGCACTCCCGGCAAGGTCGAGCAGGGCGAGCTGGGACTGCCGGCGTCATCGTCCAGCTTCGCGACACGAAGGGACACACGGTCCAGTCGGCCTCGAGCAGCCCGGACGGGACGTTCACGTTCTCGAAGGTGCCCGCCGGGTCGTACCAGGCAGCGATCGGCGCGCAGACGTTCGCGCGGCCGTGGGCAGGCATCGCATGGCTCGGACCGAGCCTGATCACGCCCGCGCTCCTGATCGCCTACATCTGGATCTGGGCCGGCTTCTCCATGGTCGTGATCGCCGCGGGACTGTCGTCGATGCCGCGCGACGTGCTCGAGGCCCGCCACCGACGGGGCGACCGAGTGGCAGGTGTTCCGGCGCGTGACCGTGCCGCTGCTCGCGCCCGTGATCACCGTCGTCTTCATCACGATGATCATCAACGTCCTCAAGGTCTTCGACCTCGTGATCTCGCTCGCCCCCGAGTCGACGCAGCAGGACGCGAACGTGATCGCGCTCGCAATGTGGCGGACGTCTTTCGGCGGCATCAACGACTTCGGCACCGGCTCGGCGATCGCGGTCTTCCTGTTCGTGCTCGTGGTCCCGGTGCTGATGCTCAACGTCCGCCGCTTCAGGACGGAGCGGTAATCGTGGCTGTCGCCGCCGAGGCCGTCGTAGTTCCCGCGCCGCGCCGGAGCGCCTCCGCCCGGATCCTCCGCTTCACGGCGAAGGCGCCCGTAAACCTGATCCTGATCCTGCTCGGCCTG
>CAVXVO010000003.1:0-235120 GCA_963765295.1 uncultured Actinomycetes bacterium | reverse complement strand
TATTTGGTTGGCTTGTGACCGTTCGGGCTGGGCTTGCCGACGACGCTGAAGTAGCCGCTTGCTCCGTGCAAAGGAGCTGAGAACTTGACGGTCGTCCCGACGAGGGGGTTGCCGTATCGATCGGCAACGGTGACCGCGAGCGGGACGGGGAAGCGGCTCGCGCTCTGGGTTGACTCGCCGCTGGCAGCGCCGGCCGTGACCGTGGCCGGAGGGCCGGCAAGGTTCCGTAACGAGTAGTCGATGACCCCCGCCCCTCTGGTCGTCGCTGTGGCGCTGAAGCGACCGGCGGTGCTGTTTGCGACCAGCCGTGGAGAGATCGCGTTCCCTTCGGCGTCGCTGGCGACCGTTGCCTGGGTTCCGCCGCCGGCGAAGGTCGCGCTCGCCCCGTTTGTGCCCTGTGCGAGCGCAAAGGTGACCGTGATGCCTTCGACCGGCCGGCCCCGGCCGTCGAGCACCCGGGTCCGTAGACGGCTGTCGGTAGCGCTGCTCGACAGTGGCCGTCTCGGTCTTGGCGCCGGCTGTGAGCCGGGGGGCGAGGTTGCGCAGGTCGTAGTTGACGGCGTTGACGCTGTTCGTGCTTGCCGTGGCGGTGAACCGGCCCGGCGTGCCGTTCGCCCGCAGCGCCGGCGAGGAGGCGATGCCATTTGAGTCGGTCACCTCTGTCGCCTGGGAGCCGCCGTTGACGAAGGCGGCGGAGGCACCAGTGGCCCCGGTCCCGAGCGCGAAGTCGACGCTTGCGCCGCTGACGGGCCGGCCGTTGGCATCCAGCACTTGGGCTTGTAGCGGCTGCGCGAAGCGGGTGTCGACGGTGGCCGACTGGCTGGAGCCGTTCGGTGAGGTCATCGAGGCGGCGACGCCGTTGGCGGTGTTGGTCAGATAGAGCGTGACGGTGCCGTAACTGGAGGTTGCCTGGATGCTGTAGTCGCCGGCGATCTCGTTGGCGGTGAAGGTTGGCGCGGTCGCGGTGCCTTGGATGTCGGTGCCGATGTCGACGACGTTGGAGCCGGTCGACGAAAAGGAGCCGCTCGCCCCGCTCGAGGGGGCGGTGAAGACGACCGAAACCCCGGCCCAGGTAGCCGGTCAGCTGGCAGCCGTCGGTGTTCGCAAGCTGGACCTGAAGGTCGGTCTGGAACGGCTTTCCGACCTGCTCCTGCTGCGGGCTTCCGGCAGACAGGACGAGCGTGTTCGGCGGATTCCAGCCCGTACAGTCAGCCTGACTGGCGCCGGCCGATGCCGAGCCGATGATCAACACGACAGCGACGACCAGGATCGGAGCGACGACAGCCGCGCCGAACCGCTGATGGCGCCGGTTCCTCATCTTTGGGCTCCTTTCTCGTCGCCTGTGTCGCTGACGATGAGGCCATCGCGGAGCGCGATCTGGCGCGGGAAGCGAGCGGCGATCTCCCGCTCGTGGGTGATGACGACGATCGTCGCTCCCTCGGCGTTGAGGTCCTCGAGCAGGCCCAGGATCGTCTCGCCGGTGGCGCTGTCGAGGTTGCCGGTTGGCTCGTCCGCGAGCACGATCGCCGGCGAGCCGACAAGCGCACGTGCAATCGCGACCCGTTGCCGCTCACCGCCTGAAAGCTGGGTTGGACGTGCGCTCAGCCGGTCGCCGAGTCCGACCGCGGCGAGCGCGTCTGCTGCCTCGGCTCTGCGCTCGGCTGCCCGGACGCCGGCGTAGAGGAGCCCGTCGGCGACGTTCTCGAGGATCGTTGAATGCTCGGCGAGGAAGAACTGCTGGAAGACGAAGCCGATCTTCGTTGCACGCAGGGCGGCAAGCTCGCGATCGGACAGCTCGGCGATGTCGAGACCGGCAACCACGACACGGCCGGAGGTCGGCCGATCAAGGGTGCCGATCAGATGAAGCAGGGTCGACTTGCCCGAGCCGGACGGACCGACGACTGCAACCAACTCGCCCTCGGCGACGCTGAAGCTCACATCACGCAACGCGACCAAGGGCGGTTCTGCGCCGTAGCTCTTCGTGACCGCGTCGAGTTCCAGAACCGGCGCGCCGGGTTGCGGCTCCGGCGGTGGCAATACCAAGGTGGTCGTTTCCATGGTCACGGCGATGCGGGCACCACCACGCGCTGGCCCGGTGAACTGCCGGAGCCTCTGATTTCGACCAACCCGGTCTGATCGTCGAACAAGCCAGGAGTGACCGGCACGAGCTTGTGTGCCCCGCTCGCGCTCACTTCCTCGATCGCGTAGCCGCCCCCGGCGAGCGCGACCAGCGCGTTCACGGGCACGACCAGGGCGTTGCGGACGCTGGCGGTTGTGATCAGCACGTTGACCGGCGCCTGATCAAGCGTCCCGGCGTCGCCCGGATGCAGAAGTCGCACGTCGACCGGGATCGTGGGACCGCTCGGCGCAGCATTGCCGTTAGCGCCCTGGCCTGCCGGCGACGTAGTCGCGACCTTGCCGACGAAGTCGATGATTCCAGGCGTCGTGCGGTTGTCGGGCAGGGTGACGGCCACACGGTCGCCGACTTTCACCAGCGACTGCTGCGTGGCGTCCAGCTGGATCGCCACGTTGTGCCTGGTCGAGCTGAGCGTCATGATCGGTCCCGGCTGCACCGATTGCCCGGTGGTGGCCGTCACAGCGGTAACCCGCCCGGCGGCCGGCTCGAAAGCGACCGACCCGAGCGGTAGCGATCCCGTGACCGGAAGCCCGTGCGCTCGCTGAAGCGCCTCGATCGCCTGCTCGGTAGACCCGGTGAACGTGTCGCCGACAGCGGAGCCGTAGCCGAGGGCACGCAGGTTCGCGTTCAGCTCCGCAACATCACGACCCGGCGACATGCCGGCCGTGAAACTGCGCCAGGCTGGCATTGCACCGTAAAGGAGGAGTGTCGGCGAGCCGTCGATCGAGTAGAGCGTCTGCCCGCGCCCGATCACCTCGCCGGCGGTAGGCAGCATCGTGTAGCTCGCCGAACTGCCATAGGCAGACGACGCGGATCGCGCCGTGTCGAGCGCACTCTGCGCGCTTGCGAGCGCAGTACGGGCAGCGGCCAGTTGTGCCTGGTCGGACGCGACCTTCTGCCGCGCCCCCGGGACGGACTGCTCAGCCAACGCGGCAGCCTGGATACTCGTCGCACACGAGCTTGCGACCGTTGCAGAGCCAGACGAGCCGGCTGCGGCCGCGCTGCTGCTGCCGCCACCCGGTTGGGCGTCTGCGGCGGCGCTGGTGCCAGCACAATCGCTGCTCTCCTTGAGCCGCGCAGCCTCGAACCCGGCCTCGGCGGTGTCGAGCGTCTGCTGATCACCTGAAAGGGTCGCCTGCGCGGTGAGGTACGTAGCGCGGCGCGGTTGCTTCTTGCTGGGCGGCTTGCTGGAGATCAGTCGCGGACGTGCCGGCCGGCACCGAGACCGTCCAACTGCCCGCGTAACCGAGCGTCCCGACAACCGTTTGCTGCGCTCTGAGCGAACGGCGCTCGACCGTCTGCATGGCGGTCGGGGCACCGTTATCGATGATCCCCCCGGACGCCTGTTTCGCCGCGAACGGATCAACGATGGCGACAGCGATTCCCATCACGAGCAACGCGGCGATCACGACCAGCGCGAGGCGACGCGAACGACGAAGTCGTCCCGCGAGCGGCGCACCGACCGTTGACAGGACGCTCAGGTCTCCGCTCCGATCGACAAAACCAGAGCTTCGCATGCGCCCTCAGCGAGGAGCTGTGCCGCGTGGCTGGCGAGGTCGCCCCTGACGCGCTGCATTCCGGCCACCTCGAGCTCGCGGCAGCCTCGCTCTGCGATCAGTTGACCCCCCAACCGATGGTAACGCCTCTCGTTCGGAGCGACTTGCACGCCTGGTTGGCGCGCTGCACCGACGGTGAGTAGTAATAGGTGGAGTTCTTGAGGGTGATGAAGCCTGTCTTGTCGGGGTCGGGGAAGTCGCTGGCGCCATGGGACCGCATGCACTGGGAATACTTCACCGCTGCCGCAAGCTGTCTCGGCGGTGTGATTGTTGGGGGGCCGAAGATGCGGTTTGCGCACAGGTGGTACGCGGCTTGAACCCTCGGCGTGTCGAAAACGGCCGCGATCGGCGTATGGACCAGGAATCCGATGTGACCGTTGATCGGGTCCGGCCACTCCGGGACCCCGTGCGATCGCATGCAGTGCGTGAACACGAGCGCGTTCGCGGCGGTCGACCGACTGCGGGCTGGCCGACTTGGAGCTAGTGCTCGAAATACGCGCGACTCCGGGACTGGTTGAACCGCCGCCGCAGCCGGCTGCTGCCAGCAGGGCAAGCCCGACTAGGGTCGCAAAACCCGCAACCGTTGTCGCGCGCCGCGTCGCCAGCCGAGGTTCATTCACCGGGTCGAAACTGGTTGACCGGAAGCCAGAACTCTCCGTCCACCGCTCCGCTGTCCGGCGTGGCCGTGGGGAAGTCCCCCCAGCCGCCGATTTGGATGAATCCGATTCCCCCAGGCGGCAGCAGGGTCGTGGCGCTGTAGCGGCCGTGCGAGCCGTTCGTCCTAATGAAGACGGGAGCGTTACCGCGTGTCGGTGGGGTCTTGCCGACCAGGAGCATTTCAAAGTCTGATCCGAAGGGGACGCCGGTGCCGGGTCGCTTGCCTTGCTCACCGACCGTGAAGGTGACCATGACCGTGGAGAGGGCCGGTGGATGCTGCTTGTGGATGGTCACGCCCGTGATCGTCGCGACGAGGAAGGGAGGCGGTGAAGTCTTCTGCAGTCCTACGAGTTCACGCACCGTGGTACTGAACGCAAGAGCCGGCGCCGCCACGACTGCCGAAACCACGATCGCGGCTGCGACGATTAGTCGCCCTCGGCGTTGGAGTAGCCGCGGGAAGTGTCGATGTGGGTGTGGCTGGATGCGGATCTGGTCGAGGAGGTGTTCCTCACGGGCCTGGAGTCTCTCGGATGTCAGCTCTCGAAAGGGTGGTAGCGAGTCGTCAGTCATTGTTCTGGCATCTCCTTCGCACACTGGTCTGTGCCTTGTTCATGTCCAGTCGGCTCGTCGAGTTCCCGCAGTCGGCTGCGTGCTCTAGAGAGCCGCGAGCGGACCGTGCCGATAGGAAGACCAAGGGCCGAGGCCGCGTCCTCGTAGCTGAGCTCCGACCAAACGCAAAGCGCGAACACATCCTGCTCTCGCTGCGGAAGCTCGGCAACCCGCGCGAGCAGCCGCTTCATCCGGCGCTCATCGTCAGCGCGCGCCACGACATCGTCCGCAGGATCAGGCGCCGGACCGTCGGGAGGCAACCGGCGAAGAGCAGCCGCGTACCGTCGCTCCGAGCGCCTGCGATTGCGCACCACGTTCGTCGCGATCCCGTACAACCAGGGCAAGACCTTCCCAGGCCGAACGTCGGCATCGCGTCTCCGCCACGCCTCGAGAAACACGATCGAGACCATGTCCTCGGCGGCGCCCCAATCACCCAGACGCCGGAAGCAATAGTTGTAAATCACACCCGCATGGCGGCGAAACAAGGCCGCGAGAGCGTCCGCGTCCCCTTGCCGCACACGACCCCACAACACATCGTCGTCCAACACCGTCTCAGCCGACAGCTCCACCTGCATGCTCTATGTCCGGACCCTGCCGACCAGTTCCGAAACCCAACTCACAAGCACAGCGCTACTCGCCACGGTGTGGACGGCTAGCAAGGGGAGTGGCAAGCTTTCACAGAGGTGAAGTTGATCGCGGCGGCACTCGTGGTCTTGGCCGCAGCCGTAGCACCTGCCGCGACTGCCTCCGATCCGTGGGCGAAGTTGCACAGACCGTTGCACATTCCACATCTCGCCCCTGGATCACCATGTCCGGTAACACCAGCCCACGTAGTCACGCCGCTGTTAGCACCCGGTCAAGGAAATGGCCCGGTCTACCCGGTCGGCTGGGCAGCAGGCTTCACGTTCGCGCTCCGACCGGAATGGGGATCAGTCTGGGGCGGCAACAAGGTGCTCTGGGCTGGGGTGCGAACCTATCGCGGCCCGGTACTGATCCGAGGACGGCAACTCGACGGTACGCACATCGTTCGCTTCGGAGACGGAACGCAGCCGGCGAGCGAACTTCGTCTCAACCGACCAGGAGCGTATTCGTCACCGCCTTGGTCGGGTCGCCTGTGGCCCTCGTACACCCGACTACAGGCACCCGGCTGCTACGGCTGGCAGATCGACGGAACGACATTCAGCCGCGTCGTCGTCTTTGGGAGCGCATCCTTGAAGTCAATCCAAGCAACCCAGGCGTCGGTAGGGTCGATCCACCCTGCAGGCTCTGTTATGTCTTCGACCGGCACGTCTGCTCGAATCTCTTTTCGCACATAGTCCCTCATGGCGTTTCGGGCCACGATCTCGGCAAAGGCTCCGAACGGGGCCCCGTCCCGTCCTTCGAAGCTGTCGATCGACTGCCAGACCGCGGTTTGCCCTACGGACAAGAGATCGTCGGCGTGGACATGCGGCGCTCGACCACTGATCCGGCCGATCTCGTAGAGGCACCCGTTCATGATCGGATCAAGGTCATGGAGGACGTGCTCGAACGGGATTGTAAAAAGTTCTTGACGGTCTGTTAGGTTTCGGGCATTCAGACCGTCCCTACTATGTAGGGGAATGTTTGAACGAGATATATCTTGGCCGCTCCCATCCCCGTCCCCTTCACTGTTATCTAAGAGATCCTGCCTCTCCAGAGTCTTGCTCTACATCCTCATCCCAGGCCACGACTCCACACAGCATGAAAGCAACAGCACGGTTGAGTTCTGACTTCTCCTCGTCTGTCAGCCGGTAGCGTCTCTCGATGTTTCCACGAGCGTTATCGAGCTTGGTCTCAAGGATGTCTCGTGCAAGCTCTTCCTCCGACCTCTCATCTGGCTCTCCCATCAGCTCCGCTAGCTCCTCGTCAGGGAGACTGTCGATCCAAGCCATGAGTTCATCCGTTTTGTAGTCCCGCTCGGTCGGTGTACAGGCAGCACACCTGATGCCCTGCTTGTGCTTCGGGTTCCACCAGACAAACCTGCCCTCCGGGATGGCATCGCCGCATGACGAACACGGGCTGTTGAACTTCGTCTTCATCCTCACGTAGGCCATGATCGGGTCGCTGTCCTGGTACAGGTAGAGGCATCTCCTCATACCTATCTCTGCATGCCGTCTCGCCCTTTCCCGTTCTGCTCGTTCCACCTCGTCAGCCATCCAGTCAAACTCCGGCTCTGGCGGGTCGAGATACACCAACTCATCGGCCAACAACTCGCTCCATCGGCTTCGAAGGTGCTGCTCTCACGAACGCTGGTGGTGGCCAAGCGTCATCGCTCCAGACGGAAGCTGACAGGTGCCTGAACTGGCTCAATACCGCTTTCTTCGAAGACGGCTCGTCGAATCTCGTCGAGGTCAGCAAGACACCCGTCAAACGGAGTCGAAGGCCAGTCCTCAGCTCTCGCCCCTTTCAGCGCCTCCGCGACCTTCGTTCGCCGACCGTCGAGTAGATTCCGGGCCTCTGCCCAGGCACTGTTGACCCGACCCACCCACAAGAGAGCACTGATACGACGAGACGCCTTTCTACAACACGTCTTGTGGCGCTTCGCCCAATCATCTAACTCCACGACTCCCACCGTCTCCTGCAACTCTTGCGACGGCGAGTAATCAATCCTTCCGACCGGCTTGGAATTCCACAGCGCATTCCAATTGCTCCTGCAAACGCCTGCGGCATATGCCGAGTCAAAGTACGCTCGACTCGGGTTCCGCCCATGCCGTTTGACCTGACCGCTCTCGTCGCGCACCACATCGCGCTTTAATGCCTCAAATCTGCGGAACAGCTCAGACATAAACCCCCGCCGCCGCCATCACGCCGACCGTACACCACGCGCCCGCCCACAAGAGACACTCCAGATCCAGCAAATGTGATCCACCGATGAACGCCGCACTAACATGGTTGACTCATGATATCAACCGAGGTGGGAGCTAGCCGCCACCGAGACCATAACTTGATCGTCACTGGCCTCACGGCTCGACATCACGAGCAACGGAATTGGCTGCCCGTTTGGAGTATCCACCGAGTTGGCGAGCAGCTCCATCACCGTCTGCTATAGTTCAAGAATACCAAACAGCCATCACCGTCACTCTCACAAGGAGGTGCGAAGACGATAGACAAGTGAGGTAAGTAATGAGCACGACGCTCCAACCACGAAGCACCAGCGGGACGGAATGCCACAAAAGTAGTCAGAGCCATAGAACACCACGATTCACTTGGGAAGCACCACAGCACAGAGACTGCCGCCACGTTCAGATGGGCGAAGACGTCGCAGTCAAACCTAACGGCAGCAAAGTCGCCTTCTGCACGGGGTGCAACGCCTTGCAGTCCGTGAGGTCACCAGCGAACCGGCGCGTGCAGCGACCGAGGGCGACATAGAGATGTCGGTCATGAGTTCCGGTGCGGTTCTTGACAGGAGCGTTCTAAACGGCGCGGCCAAAGTCGAGAGCGGTACTGGTGGCGATCGGGATGCCGACAGCATCGACATCTCCGTAGTCCCTCGGGTTCAGACGCTCACGCTTCACCTTCAGGTCTCACTGCCGTCAGACCAGCTACTCGGGCTTGGGGAACTGATCCGCAATACGCTTGAGGGGGATGCGGAAGCGCCCGCGCCTACTGAAGCGGTCGTAGACCGGCTTGAGTGCTCCGATGTTCATGACACGATCTCGGTCGCCCAGCTGGCTGACGCCTTGGGGCAGAGCGAGGGCGCAGCTCGCAAGTTGCTCGCCCAAGGTGCTATCCCAGGTGCTCGACGCAAGGATCCCGCAAAGGCAAACTCTCACTGGCTGATTCCCGCCTCGGCCCCTCAGATGTACCTCCAGCAGTTCTATGGTGGTCCCTATGGCTCGCGCTAAGCGTTTCAAGACCCGGTACGAAGGCGTCTACAGCCGCGACCTTCCGTCAGGCCGCGTCTACGACATCACCTACAGGCTCGGTGGAAGAAAGATCTGGGAATCAGGATTTCCCAGTCTCGCTGCAGCTCAAGAGCGTCTAGCCGAACAGCGCTTGACCGCCAGGCTCGGAGGCCCAGCGCCCCTAAAACCGAAGAAGCTAGCCCAGTTCATCGATGACGTTTGGCTTCCGCGTCAGGAAGCGCGTGTCGGACAGGAGAAACTGCGGAGCAGCACGCTGAGGCAGTACAAGCGCGACCTCCGGCTTCACATCCGCCCGATCTTTGGAGAATCGCGGCTTGAACGAATCGACCTCGCCGCAGCGCAGCGCTTCCACGACGACCTCTGCAACTCACAGTCGAACTGGAGCGTCCTCCGCATCGTCAACACGCTGAGCAGCGTGCTCGACATGGCCCGCAAGCACGGCTACATCCGCTTTAACCCGCTACACGATGTTGAGCGAGTTCCCGCAAGGAGCAGCCGAGAGCCGGTGATCTTGACCCTCGCTGAGGTCTGGTCGTTGATCGAGCATGCCCCAGACCCTCACACAGCGTGTCTGATCCTGGTTTCTGCCTTCACGGGCGCACGCCAATCGGAGATCTTCGCACTCAGATGGCCGAGTGTTGAACTGACCGAGGGCCATGAGACGCTCACGATCCGCGAGGAGTACTACCGAGGCGAGCTAGTCGGAGCGACAAAGACTGCCGCTGGGATGCGTAGCGTGCCTATCGCCGCGCAGGTCGCTGACGCTCTGCGAGCTCAGTATGTCCGGCTTCAGGTCGATGACAGGCCGAATCCGCACGATCTGGTCTTCCCTGCGGTCAAGGGCGGGTACTGGGCCGCGTCGTACTTCACCAGCGGGCCGTGGGCCAAGACCCGAGAGGCAGCGGGTCTGAGCGACCTCGACTTCCACGATCTCAGACGCTTCTACATCAGCCACATACGGAATCAAAAGCTTTCGACCGCCGTAACGAAGCAGCTCGTGGGGCATTCGGACGAGCGCACGCACGAGGGCTATACCCACCCGATCCCAGGTACAGAGAGCCAGATCAGAGATGCGCTATCCGCCGCTTTCCCGAGCCCTCCTGGTAGCACCCTGGTAGCACCGGGAGGCTCTCCCGACTGATTTTTGAGAGCGGGCGATGGGAATCGAACCCACATGACCAGCTTGGAAGGCTGGGGCTCTACCATTGAGCTACGCCCGCGCGGGCGGCGTCTCGGCGCCGCCGGAGTAGCGTACCGAGGGTGGTGGCGCCGTCCGACTGGAGCCTCGACCCCGACGGATTCGTCACCGCGGCCGGGCTGATCGTCCTCTACGCCGCGGGGACGCGGGTCTTTCCGGCGCCGCGCTGGCGGGTTCTGTGCTTCGCCGCCGGCGTCGCGGTCGTCTTCTTCACCCGGGTGACACCGCTCGCGACGATCGCGAACCACTATCTCCTCTCGGCCCATCTGCTGCAGAACATCGCCATCGCCGAGTGGGCGCCGGCCCTGCTCGTGCTCGGTATCCCGCCTGCGCTCGGCGCCTTCCTCGCGCGGGCGCCGGGGGCGCGCGCCGTCACGTTCCCTCCCGTCGCGCTCGGGCTCTGGCTCGGCACCTACACCGTCTGGCACCTGCCCTGGGTGTACGACGCCGCACTGGAGCACCCGCGCTCCCTGCTCCACCTCGAGCATCTGTGCTACCTCGTCGCCGGGATCGTGCTCTGGTGGCCCGTCTTCCAGGACGCGCCGCGACGACTCGGAAGCGGCGGCAAGGCCGTGTACCTGGCGGCGGCGTTCGTGTTCGCGTCCCCGTTCGGCCTCGTCGTGTCGCTGCTCGGCCGCCCGATCTACCCCTTCTACGAGCACGCGCCGCGACTCTGGGGCATCGACGCGCTCCAGGACCAGCGCATCGCCGGGGTCGCGATGACGGTGGAGGAGGCCGCGCTCTTCTTCTGCCTGCTCGCCGTCTACGTCACGCGCTTCTTCCACGAGGAGGAGACGCGCGATCTGCTCTCGACGGCGGGTCGGTAGTTCGCAAAATGCGCGAACTTTCGTTGCCGGGGACCCTTGCATCGGGGGCGGCGAGACCCTAGTCTCCCTCCTGCGCCGAGCACGGAGCGCAAGTAGACCGAAGCCCATCCGGGCGGCACTAGGCGGAAGCCGAAGGTCGGTGGGAAGGGTGGACGAAAGCGAAACCGGCTCGGCGAATTCTTTGGTCCAGATGTTGCCAGTTCTGACAAGAAACTGCTTCCCGCAAATTGCGGGAAGTTTCATTTTCAGAGGCTTGCATCCCTGGCCCCCACCCCCTAGTCTCCCTCCTGCGCCGAGCACGGAGCGCAAGTAGACCGAAGCCCATCCGGGCGGCACTAGGCGGAAGCCGAAGGTCGGTGGGAAGGGTGGACGAAAGCGAAACCGGCTCGGCGAATTCTTTGGTCCGAGTGTTGTCCGACTAGAGAACAGCCGGTGCTTCGACCCACGCCGGCAGCAGCTCGTCGAGCCGCGCACGTTCGTCAGCAGTCAGCCCGCGGAGCGGCCGGCGCACGTCCTCGTTGATCGCCACTCCTCGCGTCCGCAGGACGTGCTTGAGGGCGGCGTGCCGCGGGAACGCCTCGATCGCCGCTCGCAGCTCGCCGACCCGGCGTGAGGCCTCGACGCTCCGCGAGCGGACGGCCTCGAGCACGAGCTCGGGGAACGCCGTCGCGAGCGCGGACACCGCGCCCACGGCGCCGGCGGCCATGCCCTGGTGGATCAGCACCTCGGGCCCGACGAAGACGTCGAGCCCCTCGATCAGATACGGCTGGAACCGCTCCCACGGCGCGTCCGAGACCTTCATGCCCGCCAGGTTGGGCGCCGAGCTCGCGCAGCTCCTCGATCAGGTGCGGCGGCACTGCGTAGCCGCTCGCCCGCTCGAACTCGTAGACGTAGAAGGGCACGGGCGCACACGCCTTCGCGGCGGCCGTGAGGTGGCCGAGCAACGCCTGGTCGTCGAGCGGGAAGTACGGCGGGGCGATGACGGCGACGGCGTCCACCCCCGACTCGGCCGCATGTGCTGCAAGCGCGACCGTGTCGGCCGTCGTCTGCGCACCACAGTGCGCGGCGACGCGGAGCCTCCCGCCCGCCGCCTCGAGGAAGCACTCGGTGACGCGCTTGCGCTCGGCGACCGAGAGCAGGATCCCCTCGCCCGTCGTGCCGAGCGCGAGCAGCCCGTCGAGCCCCGCGCCGGCGAGGAAAGAGACGAGCGGCCCGAAGCCGTCCTCGTCGAGCGCGGCGCCGCCGTCTCTGAGCGGCGTCGCGGCCGCGGCGAGCGCACCGGAGATCATCGGCGCAATCTAGCGTCCGCTCACCGAGAAGTGCTGGTAGTCGTGGATGCTCCCGGACCAGCTCCCGCCCCAGCCCCAGCCGACCGAGGCGAACGCGTCTACGAGCGTGCCGCCGGGGTAGGCCATGCCGGCCCGGTGACGCGAACGGTCGAGGTACGGCCGGCTCGCCGCGTGGGACGTCTGCCCGCTGTCGACGTAAGGGTTCTCGATCGGGTCGATGTCGATCGCGTGTCCGTAGGCGTGCTCCGACCAGTGCGTCGACCCGGTCGCCGCGCGGCAGTTGAAGGACGACGTGTTGTCGGCCTCGATCGAGCGGAAGTCGCTGCCGCCGTAGGCGTCGACGGGCTCCATGCGCCGGATCGGAAAGCGCGCGTCGTACAGCCGGTGGAAGACGGTGACGACGGCGCGTGCGACGTCCGCGTTGACGACGATCCCTCCCGTGTGCGCGCGGCCGTCGAAGCCCCGGTAGCCGACCGTGACGAGCCGCAACTGCGAGAGCGACACGGGGCAGCCGCTGTGCCACGAGCGCCCGGTCATCGTCGCCCGCATGGAAGGAGAGAGCGTCGCCACAGTCCCGCGGAACGCGCCGGTCGAGCCGTTTGCCGTCGCGACGAGGAGAACCGACGCGGCGACGGCGAGCAGAGCGACAGGTCTGACCACGATCCCACGCTACCAACGCCATCCGAAAGCACTCGCGGCGGAGCCCGGGCTCTGCCCGGGCGTAGCTCAGGCGGCCGGACACGCGCCGCGCAGAAGGAGGGGGCCCACGGGGGAACCCTGGGTTCCCCCGTGCGATCGGGACGGCCAGATTCGAACTGGCGACCTTCCGCTCCCAAAGCGGATGCGCTACCAGGCTGCGCTACGTCCCGTTCGACAGAGTGTACGGCGGGCACGTGCTGTAGGTTCGGCGGCCCTTGACCGACGTGATCCCGATCCCCGGGGCGAAGCCGCTCCGGCGTGAGCCCCAGCCCGCGCTCGGATACGTGATGGCGCTCGCGGCGGCGGCGCTCTTCGGAGTCAACGGCGCCGTCGTCAAGGTCGCACTCGACACCGAGCTCTCCGCGTACCGACTCGCCGAGCTCCGCTGCATGCTCTCGCTCGCGATCTTCGCGGTCGTCGTCGCCGTGACCCGCCCGGACCGGTTGCGGACGAGCCGGCGCGAGATCGGCTACCTGGCCGTCTTCGGCGCGTGTGCCGTCGTGCTCACGCAACTCCTGTACCTGCTCGCGATCCGCCGGCTCAAGATCGGCGTTGCGCTCGTCCTGATCTTCCTGGGGCCACTGCTCGTCGCGCTCTGGGCGCACTTCGTCGGCAAGAAGCAGGTACGGCCGCTGTTCTGGGCGGCGCTCGCGCTCTCGATCGTCGGCCTCGTCCTCGTCGTCCGCCTGTGGGACAGCTTCTCGCTCGACGGGCTCGGCGTCGCCTTCGCGCTCGCCGGCGCCGGCGCGTACACGCTGTACGTCCTCTACGCGGAGCACGCCGTCGGCCGGCGCGACCCGGTGTCGCTGCTCTGCTTCGGCTTCCTGTTCGCGACGCTCCTCTGGACGGTCGTCCAACCCTGGTGGAGCTTGCCCTGGCACGCCCTCACGACGGAGGTGTCGCTGCACGGCAACCTGGCCGGGACGCGGCTGCCGGAGTGGGCGCTCGTCGCGTGGATCGTCGTGCTCGGGACCGTCGTGCCGTTCATCCTCGTCGTCGGCTCGCTGGAGCACCTGCCGGCGACCCGCGTCGCGATCTGCGGCATGCTCGAGCCGGTCGTCGCGGCCCTCGTCGCCTACGCCTGGCTCGGCGAGACGCTGGCCCCGGCGCAGCTGATGGGAGGCGTTCTCGTGCTGCTCGCGATCGGCGTCGCACAGACCGCGCGGTAGGGGTCTTTACAAGTTCAAACAAACACGTTAGGTTCCGCACTACTGGGCGATGCGAACCGCGGTGCTGGCTTATGCCGCGGTGAGCAGTCGGAGAAGGCCCGCCGCACTCGACCCCCCAGGTGGCGGGCTTTCTCTTGGTCCCGGAAGAACTGCCGCGTGTCCCGCAACGTCCCGGGTACCATGGTCATCCGTGGTGAAGCGCGTACTGCTCGCCGCGCCACGCGGATTCTGCGCAGGCGTCGAGCGAGCGATCGAAACCGTCGAGCAGGCCCTCGAGCTATACGGCCCGCCTGTCTACGTCCGCAAGCAGATCGTCCACAACGTGCACGTGGTGCGCGACCTCGAACGGCGTGGCGCGGTTTTCGTCGAGAGCGAGGAGAGCGTCCCCGAGGGCGCGATGCTCGTCCTCTCCGCCCACGGCGTGGCTCCCGCGGTGCTGAGGGCTGCGAGCGCGCGAGGTCTGGAGACGATCGACGCCACGTGCCCGCTCGTCACGAAGGTGCACGCAGAGACGCGCCGCTACGCAGCAGAGGGTTACACCGTGGTGCTGATCGGGCACGACGGGCACGAGGAGGTCGTCGGCACGCACGGCGAGGCACCGGACGCGGTTCGCATCGTCGGCAGCGTGGCCGAGGCCGAGAGGCTTGCCGTGCCCGACCCGGAGCGAATCGCGTACGTGACCCAGACGACGCTCTCCGTCGACGAGACGGCCGAGATCGTCGCCGTCCTCAAGCGGCGCTTCCCGGCCGTGCGCGCGCCGCGGCGCGAGGACATCTGCTACGCCACGACGAACCGGCAGGCCGCCGTCAAGGAGCTCGCCGCCGAGGTCGACCTGCTGCTCGTGATCGGGTCGCAGAACAGCTCGAACTCGAAGCGGCTCGTCGAAGTTGCGCGCGCGGCCGGCGTCGAGTCGCACCTGATCGACGACGAGACGGAGATCGACGAGCGCTGGTTGGACGGCCGCGAGACGGTCGGCGTCACGGCCGGCGCGTCCGCGCCCGAACGGCTCGTCGGCCGCGTCTGCGACTGGTTCCGCGCGCGCGGCGTGACCGATATCCGCCCGATCGGCTCGATCGTCGAGGAGGTCTTCTTCCGCC
This sequence comes from uncultured Actinomycetes bacterium, assembly GCA_963765295.1. Classification (GTDB taxonomy): domain Bacteria; phylum Actinomycetota; class Thermoleophilia; order Gaiellales; family Gaiellaceae; genus PALSA-612. The sequence goes on along the minus strand of CAVXVO010000003.1, from coordinate 219,998 downwards.
TGCCGGTCGAGATCCGGCGGGCCGCGAACTCCGCCGCCTAGCAGGCGTCCGGCTCAGCGCCGCGTGACGGCGAGCAGCTTGTCGACCAGTGTCGGTCGTGCCTCGCGAGGCGACGTGGTGCCCGCGACGAAACGGGCGAGCCGGAGAGCCTCGGCTTCGTCGAGCGAGACGGCCGCCTCGGCCGTGCCTTCCTCGTTCCAGACGCTGAAGCGGACATGCCGCTCCTCCGCCGCCGGGCCGAGGTAGCGCGACACGCGAAGCGCGCGGCCCGCATCCGACTCGACGAGCGGGTGCGCACCGAAGAACTCGACCAGCTTGCTGCGCAGCGGAGCCGCGCACCAGGGGCAGAAGCGGAACGCCTCCTCGAGCGACCCTCCACACTGCCCACACGCGGTCAGCGGCATCTTCCCCTCCTTCGCCCTGAGCGTACTGCATCCCGATGCGCTAGAACACCTCCCGTGAGCGCGACCGAAGGCACGATCCCGTTCCGCGGCCTCGAGACCTGGTACCGCATCGTCGGCGACGGCGAGGAGCCCGGCAAGCTCCCGCTTGCTGCTCCTCCACGGCGGCCCCGGCGCGCCGCACGACTACCTCGAGTCGCTGGAAGCCGTCGCCCGGACGGGCCGTCGCGCGATCTTCTACGACCAGCTCGGGTGCGGAAACTCGAGCCGAAGCGACGAGTCGCTCTGGAACGTCGAGACGTTCGTCGACGAGGTCGGCGTCGTCCGCGAGGCGCTCGGCCTCGAGCGAACGCACCTCTTCGGCTCGTCCTGGGGCGGCATGCTCGCGATGGAGTACGCCCTGACGAAGCCGAGCGGTCTGGCGAGCCTCGTGCATCAGCTCCTCGCCGGCGAGCATCCCGCTCTGGGCCGAGGAGACGCAGCGGCTCCGTTCGGAGCTGCCCGGCGGACGTGCAGCGGATCGCTCGACGAGCAGGAGGCGGCCGGCACGACCGACTCACCCGAGTACGAGGCGGCGATCGATGGAGTTCTACAAGCGCCACGTCGTGCCGCCTCGACCCGTGGCCGGACGGCGTCGTCCGCACCTTCGCGAAGCTGGAGGAGAACCCGGACGTCTACCTGCACATGCAGGGACCGAACGAGTTCGTGATCACCGGGACGTTCAAGGACTGGGACATCACGGGCCGGCTCGGCGAGATCGACGTGCCGACGCTCGTCACCTCCGGCCGCCACGACGAGTGCACGCCGAAGCAGGCCGAGATCGTCCACCGCGGCATCCCGGGCTCGGAATGGGTCGTGTTCGAGAACGGCTCGCACATGCAGTTCGTCGAGGAGCCGGAGCGCTACCTCGAGGTGCTGGACGACTTCCTGACGAGGGTCGAAGCGGCCGGCTAGCCGCTTCGCAGACGTGCTCGTGGAGCTGCGCCGTCAGCGTGTCGATTCGCTCGGCGAGCTTCTTCGTCTCCTGCGTCAGCGATCGTGTTCTGCTCGAGCAGCTGACGGCAGCGCCTCGGTCTGCGTCGCGGCGGTCTCCTGGCGCTCGAAGCCCTCCTGGGCGAGCGCCTCGCGGTGCTCCGCGTCGGCCTCGGCGAGCACCTTGTCGCGTTCGGCCTGTCTGGTCTGCGCGAGCAGGATCAGCGGCGCCGCGTAGGCGGCCTGGGTCGAGAAGGCGAGGTTGAGCAGGATGAACGGGTACGGGTCGAAGTGGACGAGGATCGCGTACGCGTTGAAGATGATCCAGAAGATGACGACGACGGTCTGGCCGAAGATGTACTTCGGCGTACCGAAGAGACGCGCCAGACGCTCCGCGAACTGGCCGAACCAGTCGTCGCCGAACACCGACACGGAGCTCCGTGCGCGGAACGAGGTAGCGGAGCGCATGCTCGGGCGCCTGGAGCAGCCGTTCGGGCGCCGACTTCAGCTGCTCGACCACGTCGCGAGCCTAGCCACGGAATCGGCTAGCGGCGTCGGCCGGCGTGTTGCTCGTCCTCGAGCACGGTCGAGCTCTACGCCGTCGAGCGCTGAAGCTCCGTCCCCAACGCAGCGAGCAGCACATCGAGATCGGACTCGTCGTTGTAGCCCTGGAACGATGCGCGGATGACCGGGCGGCCGTCGAAGCGCTGCAGGGGGATCTCGATGCGGTGCTCGGCGTAGAGGCGCCGCTTCAGCGCCTCGTGGTCGAGCTCGGGGAGCTCCGCGGTCACCATCTGCCCGAGCCAGCTCTCGTCCGGTGCGATCGGCTCGATACCGGTCAGGTCCGCGAGCCGCAGGCGCCCGAGCTCGGCGAGGCCGTGGCAGCGGCGCCGCACGTCGTCCCAGTCGTGCTCGGCGAGGAAGTCGATCGCCGCCGGGACGGCGAGGAACGCCGCCGGGTCGTAGGTGCCCGGCCAGCGGAACCGCTCGGCGAAGCTCGCGCCGGGCTTCGAGCCCCAGCTGACGACCGGCGGCACCATCGCCTCCTGGTGCTCCGGCCGGACGTGGAGAAAGCCGGCACCTTTCGGCGCGCAGAGCCACTTGTGGCAGTTGCCGGCGTAGAAGTCGGCGCCGACCGCCCCGACGTCGAGGTCGAGCTGTCCCGGCGCGTGGGCACCGTCGACGGCGACGAGGATCCCCTGCTCGCGGGCGCGGCGGCAGATCTCCTCGACCGGGAAGACGATCGCCGTCGCCGAGGTGAGGTGGCTGACCGAGATCACGCGCGTGCGCGGCGTGACCGCGCGCCAGAGGGCGTCCACGAGGCCCGGCTCCGCCTCGACCGTTGCGCGTACGAGCGTTGCACCCGTGCGGCCGCACACGTGCTGCCAGGTCAGGTCGACGGCGCCATACTCATGGTTCGTCAGCAGCACCTCGTCGCCCGACCCGAGCGGCAGCGAGCGTGCGACGACGTTCATCCCCGAGGTCGCGTTCGTGACGAGGACGAGGTCGTCGGGGCGCGCGCCGATCTCCTCGGCGAGTCGTGCCTTCGCGTCCTCGATCAGCCCGTCGAGCCGCCGGGCCAGGAACTCGACCGGCTGCCGTTCGAGCTCGCGTTGCCAGCGCTGGTACTCGTCGAACACCGGCCGCGGGCAGGCGCCGAACGACCCGTGGTTGAGGAACACGACCTCGGGGTCGAGCTGGAACAGCTCCTTGAGCCCGGCGGCGGTCAGACTTTCTCGATCTGCAGCGCGCCACCGTCGACGCGGAGCTCGACCGCCAGCGTCTCCTGCTTGATCCAGCCGGCGTGCGCGGAGACGAGGTCGGCATCGGCGGCGTCGAGCGTGACGACGATGCGATCGGTGATCTCGAGCCCCGCCTCTTTCCGCATGACGTTGATCGCGCGGATCAGGTCGCGCACACGCTTCTCGAGCCGGAGCTCGTCGTCGAGCTCGGTCGAGAGTGCGACCGACACGATGTCGTCGGCAGCCATGACGAAGCCCTCGACGGAGAGCCGCTCGCCGCGGATCACGTCGTCGGGGCCGAGCTCTTCGCCCGCCACGCGAACGCGACCGTCGCCGAGCTCCTCGTAGTCGCCCGCCTCGAGCGCGGCCTTCAGCTCGCGCAGCTTCGCGCCGAGCCGCGGGCCGAGCACGGGCAGGTTCGGCTTCAGCTGGACGCGTGCGACCGGACCCTCGTCGAACAGGACCTCCTTGACGTTCAACTCGTCGGCGAGCTCGTCAGTATGGGCGCCCGCGAGCGACGAGCCGCGGACGAACATGCGCCGAAGCGGCTGGCGAAGCGCGAGACCCGCCTCCCCGCGGGCCTGGTGGCCGAGCTCGGCGATGCGCCGAACCTCGGCGATCTCGGCGAGCACGGCCTCGTCGAGGCCGCCCGCGTCCGGCCAGCCGGCGAGATGAACCGACTCGGGTGCGCCGTCGGGCACGAGGTTCCGCCACAGGTGCTCGGCAAGGAAGGGCGCCAGCGGCGCGATCACCCGCAGCGACTGCACCATCGACCACCAGAGCGTGCCGAATGCCGCCTCGTCGTAGGAGTAGAAGCGGCGGCGCGAACGGCGGATGTACCAGTTGGAAAGGTCGTCGACGTACGCCTCGAAGGCGTCGACGACGCGGTGCGTCAGGAAGTCCTCGTACGCCGCCGTTGCCTCGGCGACGAGCTGCGCGGTGCGGGCCTGAAGCCAGCGGTCGAGCGGATGCTCGGCTTGCACCGCCGCGCCGTACTCGGGCCGGAAACCCTCGGCGTTCGCCGAGTCGACGAGGAACTTGACGGAGTTCCAGAAGCGCAGGAAGCGCCGCTTGATCTCGTGCGCCGGCCCGAAGCCGAAGAGCAGGTTGCGATCGGGCGGTTGGGCGCAGTACTGCCAGCGCATGACGTCCGCCCCCATCTGCGAGAACGCATCCTCGGCTGGAATCGTGTTCCCCCACGAGGCGTGCATCTCGCGGCCCTGCTCGTCGAGCATCTTCTCGTAGGCGAGCACGCGCCGATAGGACGAGCGACCGACGAGCGCCACCGACATGAAGAACTGCGAGTAGAACCAGAGCCGGATCTGCTCGCGCATCTCCGAGACCCAGTCGGCCGGGAACCAGCCTTCCCAGTAGGCGTGGTCGGGGAGGTCGGCCTTCGTCAGTCCCTGCGCGGCGCCCGTCGCGTAGCCCTCGGGAATCCACTCCGGGTTCTCCCAACCGAGCGTCGAGAACGGGACGATGCCCGCGTCGAGCCACACGTCGCCGACCTCCGGGACACGGGCCACGGGCTCGCCGCAGGCCTCGCACCGGATCGGCACCCGGTCGATCCAGGGACGCCGGAGCTCCTCGAGCTGCTCGTAGCCCTCGGTCGCGCGCTCGCGCAGCTCCGACTTCGACCCGATCACGTTCAGGTGCCCGCACGAGCACGGGTAGAAGGGCAGCGGCAACCCGTAGTAGCGGCGCCGCGAGATGTTCCAGTCACCCATGTTGCGCAGCCAGTCGTCCATGCGCTTCCCCATGTACTCGGGCACCCAGTCGACCGTTGCGTTCTCCTCGAGCAGCTTCGGGCGGATCTTGTCCACCGAGATGAACCAGTCGTCCGAGAGCCGGAAGATAAGCGGCGTATCGCAGCGCCAGCAGTGCGGGTAGGCATGCGTGTACAGGCCTGACTCGACGAGAAAGCCCGTTTCGCCTAGCCGGCCGATGATCTGGTCGGCGGCCTCGCCGGTCGAGAGGCCGTGGAGCCACCCGTAGTCGTCGTAGAAACGCCCGGCCTCGTCCACCGGCGTCAGCACCGGCAGGTCGTGCACGCGGGAGAGCTCGAAGTCCTCGCCGCCACAACCTGGCGCGATGTGGACGATCCCCGTGCCCTGGTCCATCGTCACGTCCTCCCACGCGATGACGCGGTGCTCGACCCCCGACGCCGCCTGGAGGTCGTCGAACGGTCCGCGGTAGCGGAGGCCGACGAGCTCGCGGCCGGGCAGGCGCTCGACGAACTCCTCGTCTGCAAACAGCTTCACCGCCACCCACTCGCCGTTTGGACGGCGCCCGTACTCCTCGTCGGGATGCACTGCCGCGGCGACGTTGGCCGGGAGCGTCCACGGCGTCGTCGTCCAGACGACGAGAAAGCGCCCGTCGGTGTCGAGCAGCGGGAAACGCACGAAGAGCGACGGGTCTGCGCGGTCCTGGTAGACACCGCTCTGCGACAGCTCGTGCTGCGAGAGCGACGTTCCGCAGCGCGGGCACCACTCGGTCGAGCGGTGCCCCATGTACAGCCAGTCGCGACCGTGGACGATCTTCAGGAACTTCCAGATGTACTCGATGTTCGTGTCGCTGAAGGTGAAGTAGTCGTTGCCCCAGTCCATCCATTGACCGAGACGGATCGAGCCGCGGGTCAGCGCCTCCGCCGATCCGACGACGACCTCGCGGCAGCGGCGCGCGAACTCCTCGAGCCCGAACTCCTCGATCTCCCGCTTCGAGTTCAGCCCGAGCGAACGCTCGACACCCACCTCGATCCACAGCCCCTGGCAGTCGAAGCCGTTCTGGTAGCGCTGGTGGAAGCCGCGCAGCGCCTTGTAGCGCTGGAAGACGTCCTTGAGCGTCCGGCCCCAGGCCGTGTGGACCCCGAGCGACGACCTGTTCGCCGTCACCGGGCCGTCGACGAAGCTCCACTTCGGACCGTCCTTCGTCTGCTGGCGCAGCTTCTCGAACGTGCCCTCGCGCTCCCAGAGCTCGAGGATCTCGAGCTCGAGCCCGGGGTGATCGGGCTTGTCGGGGAGCGGCGTGAACATCCTGCGATTCTAGAGAGGCCTCGCTCGGCGGGAACAGCGTCGCTCGGCGGGCCGTTTACCTTCACGTACGACTGGAAACCGAAAGGAAGTCATGGCAGAAGCAGTCACACAGGAAACGTTCGACGCAGAGGTGCTCCAGAGCGACAAGCCGGTCCTCGTCGACTTCTGGGCCGAATGGTGCGGGCCGTGCCACGCAGTCGAGCCCGTGCTGAACAAGATCGTCGAGGAGCGCCCCGACGAGCTCAGGCTCGTCAAGGTGAACATCGACGAGGAGCAAGATCTCGCGACGCGCTACGGGGTCATGTCGATTCCGACGGTGATCCTGTTCCGCGACGGTGAGCCTTCGGCCGCCGTGATCGGCGCCCAGCCGAAGGGCGCGATCGAGCGGGCTCTCGGCCTCGCGGTCGCGGTCTAGGCCTCGCGGGCTCCGCGCCAGAGGCGCAGCACCTCGCGCACGTTCGGGAAGCCGATCTCGTCGTCGCCCGGAAGGTCGTCGCGCGCGAACCAGCGCAGCTCGGCCGCGTCGTCGCCGGCTTCGGGCTCGCCGCCCGTCACACGCGCAGTCCAGTAGAGATTGAGCGTCGTCGCAGCGTCGGCCCCGTCGCCGTAGCGGTCGAGCCGGGCGCCGACGAAGTCGACGGGCTCGACCTCGAGCCCCGTCTCCTCGCGCAGCTCCCGTCGCAGCGCGTCGAGCGGGTGCTCGGCCTCCTCGAGGAAGCCGCCGGGGAGATCCCACGTCCCGCCGTGCGGGTCGTGCGCCCGCCGGACGAGCAAGAGCCGGTCGTCGTCGTCGACGACGAGCGCGCACGCGGTCGGCTCGGAGTTGGAATACGAGACGAAGCCGCAGCCGGGGCACTCGACTCGCTCCCGCTCGTGGCCGAGCTCCGTCGCGCAGAGCGGGCAGAAGCGCCAGCGGTCCACTCGGGCCATCCGGGCACAATACGTTCGTGAGCCCCCGCCACAGCCCTGCGACGCAGCACGAGCTGAACCGCTGCGGGCTCCTCGCCGAGCTGCCCGGCGAGGTGTTGATGAAGCTCGCCGGGCGGATGAGCCGCGAGGACATCGCCTCGGGGCAGGCGCCGATCATCGAGGGAGAACCCGGCGAGCGGTTCTACGTCGTGCTGTCGGGGATGCTCGTCGTCAGTCAGGAGAGCCTGGGCCCGCGACGCGTCCTTCGTCCCGGCGACTACTTCGGCGAGGTCGCACTCACGATGGACATCCCGCGGACGGCGTCGATCCGCGCGCTCACGCCGTCGGTCGTGGCGAGCTGCGACCGCGAGACGTTCGACGAGTTCGTGCGCCCGCTGTTCGCGGCCGACGCGTAGCGCCGATCAGCCGGCTCGTTGCGCACGCAGCCGAGGAAGAACATCGGCCGTTGAGAACCAGCGCGGTCTAAGAGCAGCTAGGCCGTGCCTAAGAATCGTGGGCGGCTCACGCGGCCTCCAACAGCACGGCATCCGAGAGGCGCGGCCACGCGTCGAGCGCCCAGGGGCCGAACTCGCGGTCCGTGAGGCACACGCAGGCGATCCCGGGCTCCGGATCGACCCAGAGGAAGGTGCCGCTGCCGCCGAAGTGCCCGAAGGCGCGCGGCGACGTGCGGCTGCCGCTCCAGTGACCCTCCTTCGCGTCCTTGAGCTCGAAGCCGAGGCCCCAGTCGAGCGGGTCGTAGCGGCCGACGCCCGGAAGGACGCCGGCGAGCCCGGGGAACTGGACGCTCGTCGCCTCGCCCAGGGTCTCGGCGTCGACGAGCGTCGGCGCGAGCAGCTCGCGCGCGAAGCGGGCCACGTCCTCGAGCGACGCGTGGACGTCGGCCGCGGGCGAGCCGCGGAGCTCCGCGCCGAGCCCGAGCGGACGGAACACGGCGCCGTCGAGGTAGTCCGCGAACGGCATCTCGGCCCGCTCGGCGACGACGCGCGCGAGCACCTCGAAGCCCGCGTTCGAGTAGATCCGCCGCGTGCCCGGTCTCGCGATCGGCGGACCGGCGCCTTCGAACGGAAGCCCGGACGCGTGCGCGAGCAGGTACCGGATCGTCGCCCCCGGAGGCCCCGCCGGGTCGTCCAGGTCGACCACGCCTTCCTCGACGGCGACGAGACACGCGAGTGCGGTCATCAGCTTCGTCACCGAGGCGAGCCGGTAGACACGACTGCGATCGCCCCGGGAGTCGAGCTCGCCCCCCGCCCGGAGCACCGCGACCGCCGCGTTCGGCACGTCCCAGCCGTCGACCTCGCGCAGCGCCTCCACGCAGTTGATACTAGGGACGTGGAACGCAGGGTCGTCCCCGCCGTGTCCCCGATGGCCGCAACCGTCGGCTATTCGCGGGCCGTCCGGGTCGGCGACGTCGTCTCGATCGCCGGGACCGCGCCGGTCATGCCGGACGGTGCCGATCCGCCCGCCGATCCCTACGGCCAGACCAAGCGGTGTCTCGAGATCCTCGTCGCCGCGCTGGCGGAGCTCGGAGCCGGACCGGAGCACGTCGTCAGGACGCGCATCTACCTCACGAGCGCCGACGACTGGCCGGAGGTCGGGCGCGCGCACGGAGAGGTGTTCGGAGAGTCCCGACCGGCAACGACGATGCTCGTGATCCTGTCACTCCTCGACCCCCGCTGGCACGTCGAGATCGAAGCCGACGCAATCATCGGCTGACGAGCTGCCGTAGCATTTCCGCATGGACAGCGTCGTCCCGGCGAGCATCACGAGCAAGGGTCTGGCAACGCACGGCAGCGTCTACGAGCACGCCTTCGGGAAGGGCGATCCGTACACGCTCGGTGTCGAGGAGGAGTACATGCTGCTCGACGCGACGACGTTCGACCTGGTGCAGCACATCGACACGGTCCTGGCGGCGGTCGAGGGGAGCGAGCTCGAGGCAGTGATCCGGCCCGAGCTGATGCAATCCGTGCTCGAGATCTCGACGCCGGTCTGCAAGAACATCGCCGACGTCGACCACCAGCTCCGCAAGCTGCGCACGGCGGTGACACAGATCGCGCGCGAGAAAGACATGCGCGTCGGCTCCGCCGGCACGCACCCGTTCAGCCTGTTCGAGCGGCAGCGCATCACGGCACGCGACCGCTACCGGGCGCTCGTCGACCAGCTTCAGTACGTGGCGCGGCGCGAGCTGATCTTCGGCATGCACATCCACGTCGCGATCGACGATCCGGAAAAGGCGATCAAGGTCGTGAACGCCTTGCTCGTCCACCTACCGCAGTTCCTCGGCCTGTCGGCGAGCTCGCCGTTCTGGCGCGGTGAGCCGACGGGCCTGGCGTCGACGCGGCAGCTCGTGTTCGCCGCCTTCCCGCGTTCGGGGCCGCCGCCGCGCTTCCGCGACTACGCGGACTACGCCGAGGTCGTCGGCCAGCTCGAGCGCACGGGTTGCATCGCCGACTACACCCACATCTGGTGGGACATCCGGCCGCATCCGCGCCTGGGCACGATCGAGGTCCGGATCTGCGACGCGGTCACCCGGGTCGAGCACGCAGTTGCGATCACCGCGTACGTCCAGTCGCTCGTGAAGCTCTACTGCGAGCGCCACGACGCCGGCGAGGAGATCCCGTCCTACCACCGCATCCTGACCAGCGAGAACAAGTGGCTGGCGGCGCGCTACGGGCTCGAGGCGCCCGTGATGGATCTCGCCACCGGCCGGAGGAACCGGGTCCCGGTCACGCAGCTCGTCCGCCGCACGCTCCGGGACATCGAGCCGCACGCACGGGAGCTCGGCTGCGATCGCGAGCTCGAGGGCATTCGCGAGATCCTCTCGCGCGGCGCGAGCGCCGACGGCCAGCTCCGCATCTTCAACGCGAACCGCGACATCGTCGAGGTCGTCGAGGCGATCGCGGACGCGACCGAAGCGGCCACAGTCCCGGTCGCCGGCTAGCCGGCTAGTGCTTGTCGCCCCAGTCGAAGACGGGGCCGCTCGACCACACGTCCTCGAGCGACTCGAGGAACGTCTCCGCCTTCGCCCGGTCGCGCCTGTTCCCGACTTTCGGGCCTTTCCACTCCGCCGTGTCGAACGCCGCGCCCTTCTCGCCGGCCTCGACGTCGAAGACGGGGCCGGCGCCAACGTAGTCCGTCAGCGGCATCTCCGGCTCGAGCCTGCTGTTTCGGCGCTGCAGCTCCAGGTGCTCCTTGATCACGTCGTCGAAGGACTCTCCCACCGTGTCTCCCTTCCGGCCGTCAGCGCTGCGTCGGAGGCCTGATCGTCTTTGCGTACGTGGACAGGCGGCCGACGAACGCCTGCACGGTCTGCGAGTACGTGCCGACCTCGGCGGCGAGCGAGGCCGACGCGGCCCCGACCTTGTCGAGGCTCGGCGTCAGATACGCGAGCTGGGTGCGGAGGAACGCGGGGTCGAGCGTCGCGCCGCTCGAGTCGCCGACATAGGTCGCGAGGCTCGCGAGGTCCTTGTTCAGCGAGGCAATCAGCGAGCTGAGCGTGTTCGAGCGTTCGGTCAGCGACCCCGCCTGACCCTCGAGCGAGCCGGCGGTGGCGACGAGCGGCTGCGCGCCCTGGGCCAGGGCCGACACGACCGCGCTCCCGCGCTTCGCGGCCCGGCCCGCAGCGGCAGCGGTCTTCCTGCTCGCGTCGAGCCGGCTCTGCACGCCGGCGATCTCGGCGCGCAACGTCCGAGTGGCGTCCTGCGACACGGCCAGCTTCTCCTCCGCGGCCTGTCGGCCGGAGGCCTCGTGGTGCCAGAGGGTCGCGAAGACCGCGGAGCCGACGCCGGCACCTGCGAGCAGCGCGGCGACGACGAGCACGGGCGTCACCAGCCGCGGCGACGGCCAGCCCGGCAGGTGAACTGCAATCGCCCCGCCGAGCGGCCGAGTTCTGACGCTCTTCCCCAGCACGAGGAGGACTGCTTCGCCCTCTGGCCGGGCGACTCCTTCCGTCAGTTCGCCCGCATCCTCCAGGTCCGCGTGTCGACGACCGCCGCCCCGGCGCCCCCGTTGGCGGTGTCCCGGAGATGCAGCGCCGTTCCGTCGCGGCTCACCCACATGTGGACGCTCCAGGGGTCGTTCCAACCGCGTGTCGGCAGATCCACGCAGACGGCGGCGAGCCTGACCGTGTCGAGCGCGTGCAGGAACGCGGTTCCGTCGGCGCGCGCGTAGAGCGTGTACGCCCAGCGCCCGCCGGGGGACGTGGCGCGCGTGACCGGCGATCCGGTCATCGGACCCGTCTCGCGACGGTCCGCGATCGCGCGCGGGAGCAGTCGGGAACGCCCGAGGTCGTACGCGCGGACGCGATACCGGGTCGCGTCTCCGGCGGCGAGCGACTGGATCAGATAGAGCGTGCGGGCGTTCGGCGAGATCGCGTCGTACGACCACGATCCGCGGAGCGTCACCAGCCGGCGGTGCTGGAACGCAGGCGCCGCGAGCACGAGGAAGGTCGACCCGACGGTGCTCCACGGATACGTCGTGAGGACGATCGTCTTGCCGTCCGGTGTCATCCCGGTGGGCGTCCAGGCGATCGCCGGAATCGAGAACCTGCCTCGCAGGAGCGTCTCGCTCCAGAGCGCGCCGCCGTGCGTGCTGACCGACTCGAGAAGGGTGCGCTGCCCCTCGACGACGGTGAGGTAGCGAAGCCTTCCGTCGGGCGAGACGACTCCGAGGCCGTCCTGCGCGACGCCCTGCGGCGGCCCGTCGGCCAGAGCGCCCGCGGCGACGCCTCCGGCGGCTGCGAGAACGACTGCGGCGACGGCGATCGGCAGGCGGCGGTTCATGTGCTCCTCCTCGCTCGGGTTGCTCGGGACTACGCAGTCCGAGCGAGGAGAGGTCCACGGTTCGCGGGGAGCGTTCAGCGCGGAGCAGGCACGCTCAGCACGGCCCTGCCGTTCGTGCGAACGACGAGCCGGCTCTCGTCCTGGCTCAGTACCAGGCGCACCACGCCGATGTCGTCGGGGTTGCCCTTCCAGTCGAGATCGATGCAGACCGCGACCCGGTCGCGCGTGTTCAGCGCGTGGATGAACGGCTGCGCTCCCTGGCGCTGGTAGAGCGTGTACGCCCAGGTGCCGTCGGCGCTCGAGACCCGGCTGAGCGGATAGCCCGTCATCGCGCCCTGCTCGCTCTTGTCGGCAACGGCGCCCTCGGCGAGCCGGTGCAGTCCGAGGTCGTACGCCCGCACGAGGTAGTGGAGCGCGCCGGTGGTCGGGAGGATCTGGATCAGGTAGAGCGTCCTTCCGTTCGCAGAGAGCGCGTCGTACGCCCACGTGCCGGGGAGGCTGAACGACTGCTGTACGCGGAGGTTCCTCGTCGCGAGCACTGCGAAGCGTGTCGTGGCCTTACCGGCCTCGGTCTCCAGCACGAGCCGTTTGCCGTCGTGCGTCAGGCCTCCGGCCGTTCCGTCGTATGCAACGAGCGGAACGCCGTAGAGCCCGTGCATGGTCAGGTGCCCCAGCATGCGGCCGTCGCCGACGCGGACCGCCTTGACGAAGGTCGTGCTCCCGCGGGCCAGCGCGACGTATTGAACCGCCCCGTTCGGCGCCGTCACGCCGGCCTCCGCGAATCCCGGTGTCGGCCCGGCCGCCGCGGCGACGGTCGCTGCCAGGCCCGAGACGAGACCGGCGAGAGCCATGACCTTCAGAGACCACGTGCGCATGGAGAGCTCCTCCTCGTCGTTTCCGCTACTACACCGGCCGGCGGCGAACGGGTCCGGACCTCCATCGCCCTCCGGCGCGTACTTCGGGCGGTGGACCTCGCGGGAGCGAACGCTCGTATTGTTGGCGCGCGATGGCGGGGCCGAAGGGCGACGAGCGCGCCTGGGTCCGGGGTGCCCAGGCGGGATCGGCCTCGGACTTCGAGGCCCTGTTCCGCGCGTTCTGGCCCAACGCATACCGTGCCGCCTACCTCGTCGTGCACGACGCAGCTGCCGCCGAGGACATCGCCCAGGAGGCGTTCCTGGCCGCCGTCCGCAACCTCGACCGTTTCGACCGCCGCCGTCCGTTCGGGCCGTGGCTGCACCGGATCGTCGTCAACCGAGCGATCGACTGGTCGCGGCGGCGTGCTCTCCGAGGCGAGATCGAGCTCCACGAGTCGCCGGTCGAGCAGGCGCCGCCCGACGTCGGCTCGGACACGGTCGCCCGCATGCAGGAGCTGTCGCCGGAGCACCGCGCCGTGATCGTCCTGCGCTACCTGCTCGGCTACACGCCCGGAGAGATCGCGCGCATCCTCGAGGTGCCGCGCGGCACGGTCAACTCGCGCCTGCGGCGCGGCCTCGACCAGCTGAAGGGACGGGTGTGAAGCTCGAGCTCGGCGTGCCGATCCCGGACGGGGCCGAGGAGCGCGCTCACGGCGTGGCGATGTCCGCGTACGGCGCGTTCCGGCCGACCCCGCGCAGGCGCTCGTACTGGAAGCCGGCGATCGCGATCGTGGTCGTCGCCGCGCTCGCCGGCGCGATCGCGAGCCCGCCCGGGCGCTCGGTGATCGATTCCATCCGCGAGGCCGTCGGCGTGAAGAAGGCGCAGAAGGAGCTGTTCGCCCTCCCCGCGCCTGGGCGGCTCCTCGTGAACTCGCGAAGTGGCCCGTGGGTCGTGGAGCAGAACGGGTCGAAGCGTCTGCTCGGGCGGTACACGCAGGCTTCGTGGTCGCCATTCGGGCGGTTTGTCGTCGCCGTTCGCGCCAGGTACGAGCTCGTGACCATGGAAGCAAATGGCAAGGTGCGCTGGACGTTCCCGGCCCCGGTCGTCCGCCTCCCGAGCTGGGGCGGCACGCACACGGACACGCGGATCGCTTACCTGACGAGTCCACCTCTCAGCCTGGGCCGGATCGCAGGTGACGGAACCGGCAACCGGCTCCTGTCGAGCTGCTCCGGCGACGGCCTCGCTCCAGTCAAGCCCGCGTGGCAGCCGGGCTCGCTGCGGATCCTGGCCACGGTCGACGCACGAGGACGAGTCGTCGTCCAGGATGCCGCCGGCTGCACCACGCTGTTTCGCACGGCCACGAGGGTCGACCCGAAGAAGCTCGGCTGGTCGAGCGACGGGAAACTGCTCCTCGCGTTCTCGCCGTTCCGGCTCCGCGTCTATGACCTGCACGGGCATGTGCTCGCCCAGGACGATCCCTCGGACGCGACCCGCGACGTCGACGCGACGTTCTTGCCGGGGACGCACGACGTCGCTGTCGCTCGCTTGCACGGCACGTCGACCAGCGTGTTCCTGCTCTCCTCGGGCAAGACCCTCTTCTCCGCCGGCGCGCTCCGTCAGGTCGTCGCCTCCCCGGACGGGCGCTGGCTGCTCGTCACCTGGCCCGCCGCCGACCAGTGGATCTTCGTACGCATTCGCGCGCCGCACACGATTCGCGCCTACTCCGGCATCACGCGCCAGTTCGGCGGGGGAAGCTTCCCCGTGGTCGCCGGCTGGGTCGGCAAGTAGTCTCAGGCCGATGAAGATTGCGATCGCCCTCGGCGCGCTCGCGCTCGGCGCGGGCGGCTTCACCGTCACGACGCTGCCGCGACCGGCGTTCCCCGGGCCGGCTGCCGCGCCGGGCGGACCCCACCGGCTCGTGCTCGTCTCGTCGCGGCCGGCAGCCGTCGTCGTCGGCGGGAGCGACTTTGGCTCGGACGACGTGTACAAGGGACTGGCTCGCCAGGAAGAGTTCGACACGGCGAACCGGATCTTCGCCGTCTACGGCAAGGATGGCTCGACAGGCCGCTACTTGATCGGGTACACGAAGTCCGGCACGACCCTCTACGCGTTCGACTTCAAGAACTATGCGTGGCCGCCGCGCATCCGACCGGGCGAGCGGGAGTTCGTCTACGAGGAACCGGTGTGGGCGCAGGAGGCCGGAGGGGTCCTCTACGTCGAGCACGCGCATACGACCTACGCGTCGTCGTCCTACGACCGAAACGCGTACATCACCGCGATCGACCTGAAGACCAGGCGGGCGATCTGGCGCAGTCCGGCGCTCGTCGCGAACGCGAACACCTTCCTCGTCTCCGGCCGCTATCTGATCGCCGGCTATGGGTTCACGAAGGAGCCCGACTATCTCTACCTGCTCGATCGCCCGACCGGCAAGGTCGTCGATCGGCTCCTGCTCCCGACCGGACCCGAGCAGATCTCGTGGCAGGACGGACTGATCCGTGTTCGCACCTACGACCATGTCGTGGTCGTGCGTCTGCAGGGCAAAGCGTGATGCTCGAGGTCGGCGACCGCATCCCGCTCGACGCCTCGGTCTGGCTGCATCCGAACGAGCGGCACACGTTCGGCGAGATCGTCGCGGACGGGCCGGTGCTGCTGCTCTTCTACATCTTCGACTGGACCTCGACCTGAACGAACGAAATGGAGATCCTGCGTGACAGGAGGGAGGAGTTCGATCGAATCGGAGTGAAACCGCTCGGTATCTCACGCGACTCGCCGTGGACCCACATCTCATGGATGCAGGCACTGGACCTCAACTTCGGATTGCTCTCGGACTGGAACGCCGAGGCGGTGCGTGGCTTTGGCGTTTCACGCGATTTTCGGGGCTTCCAGGACATCGCCCGGCGGGCGGCGTTCCTGGTGGACGGGGAGGGGACGGTCCGGGCGACGTGGAGCTACGAGGACTCGGAGGTCCCGGACTTCGACGAGCTGATCGCGGCGGCCGGCGCGTTGTAGCCCTCGCCGTCGCGATCTTCGCGATCTTCGCGGTCGCGGCGGTGCTGGCGGCAGTCCCGGGAATCGAGCACATCCGCAGCGAGTTCCTCGCCGGGGGCGCCCCCGGATACGGCGAGGCGGCGCCCGGCGACCACCTGCAGACCACGTACCACCTGTGGCTCTTCGGCGACCAGGTCGAGCACGGCCGCTTCCCCTGGCGCGACCCGTACTCGTTCCGGCCCGAGGCGCAGCCGACGGCCAACCCCGCCGTCTGGCCCTACGGCGTCGTCTTCTGGCCGCTCTACCGCGCCTTCGGCCTCGTACTCGGCTGGAACCTGTTCGTCCTGCTCACGTTCGTCGCGGCGGGCTTGCTCGCGATGGCCTGGCTGCGCGAGCTCGGGCTTACGCGCTGGCCGGCGATCGTCGGCGGGCTCGCGTTCGAGATCGCGCCCTACCGCGCGCTTCAGAGCGCGGGCCACCTGCTCGGCCCGATCTCGCTGCTCCTGCCACTCTCGCTCTGGGCGCTCGAGCGCGGCCGACGCGGCAATCCCGCCTGGCTCGCACTCTCGGCGGTCGCGATCGCCTCGATCCCGCTCTCGGGGCAGGTGCACCTGGCGATCGGAGCCGTGCCCTTCTACGCCGCGTACGCGCTCGTGCGGCTGCCCGCGGTCAGGCGGCGGCGGTCGCTCTACCTCGCCGGCGCCGGGACCGGCGTCGCGCTCGCGGTCGGCGCCGGGCTCCTGATCGACCGTGTCGTCGTCCAGGGATCGCTGAGCGCGGAAGGCCGCTCGCTGAGTGCTGTCTCGGCGTATTCGGCGAGCTGGCTCGACTTCTTCAGCCGTACCCAGCGGCACGGGAGCGAGAGCTTCGTCTTCCTCGGCTGGCTGACGCCGCTCGTCGCGGCGGTCGGGCTGTATCTGCTCGTCCGCACCGGCCGGGCATGGCTCGCGGCCGTGCTCGGCCTCGGCGCGGTGGTTCCGATGCTGCTCGCGCTCGGGACGAACACGCCGCTCTACCGCCCCCTGCACGCGGTCGTGCCCGGACTCCAGTACCCGCGCGTGCCCGAGCGGTTGATGCCCGTCGCCTGCCTCGCGGTCGCGGCACTCGTCGCGTTCGGGCTCCAGCTCCTCGCAGACGATCGCGTTCTCGGCCCGGGCTGGGGCCGCCGCGCCGGGATCGTCGCAGTCGTCGCCGTCGTGGCAATCGCCGCCGATCTCCATTACGAGGCGCTGAAGGCGACGGCCGCGGACGAGGGGAACAGGGCCTACAAGGCGCTCGACGGCGGCACGCGCGACGCCCGGCTTCTCGAGGTGCCCGTCTTCCTGCCGGATACGCACTACGGCAGCGTGTACCAGTACTACGACACGGGCCCCGAACGCGAGCGGCCGAGCGGCTACTCGACGACGGCGCCCGTGATCGCCGACGTCGTCGCACGCCGGCTGCAGGCGATCAACTGCGGCGACTGGACATCACGGCCCGGTCTCGAGCTGCAGAAGCTCGGCGTGCGCGAGATCGCCTTTCACCGCGGTCTGTTCGTGCTCAACCCCGCCGTGCCCGGACGGGCGTGGTTCGCCTGGCGCGGACTCGTCCAGCACGGCTACCGGCGCTGGGCCCAGGACGGGGCGGTGACGATGCTCGACCGCCTGCACGGCCACGGGCCGGCACCGAAGGCGCCCGTCCGCGAGCCCGAGCACGACACGGCGCAGCTGTGCGCCGGCTGGTACGGAAACGACGGCAACGGGCGCGCGATGTCGGCCGGGCACGCGGCACTGTGGGCCTACTCGAACGGCCCGGCCAGCTCGCTCTCGCTCGTCATGCGCTCCTACGCCGGGATACCGGTGACGTTCTCGATCGACGGCCACCGCCTCTTCGCACGCCGCATCTCGGCGCTCACGGAGGCTCGCATCCCGCTCGGCGCCAAGGGCTGGCACCTCGTCGCGCTCGACACGCCGACGCTTCCCGAGGTGAACGGCCGGCACGAAGGCGCACGTCTGATCGCATACGCGCTCGATTGATTTCCGCCTCGCGACCCGGTAGAAACCGGGCGTGCTCGCGATCACGACGTACGAGTGGCTCAAGACCGGACACGTCCTCGCCGCGGTGCTCTGGGTCGGCGGCGGCGCGATGCTCACCCTGCTCGCGCTGATGACGATCGGCGTGCGCGATCCGGTCCGGCTGGCGCAGTTCGTGAAGCAGGTCGCGTTCCTCGGATCCGCCTACATCCCGCTCCTGTCGGTGATGGTGGTCGCGTTCGGGTTCGGCTTGGTCGAGAACGGCGACCTGGGCTACAGCGCGACCTGGATCCAGATCGCCATCGCCGGCTGGGCCGCCTCCTTCGCCATCGGCGCCGGGTTCCTCGGGCCGACGTCGAAGAAGGTCGACAGGCTGATCGAGGCGCACGGCCCCGAGAACGCCGAGGCCCAGACCCTGATCAACCGGCTCCTGTTCGTCGCACGCATCGACGTCGTGATCCTCCTCTTCATCGTGTTCGACATGACCGCGAAGCCGTGGTCTTAGCGGCCGCCCTCTGACCCCGGCGTCGCTCTTCGGCAGGCCCCTCCCGGACGGCGGGACGATCGGCGTCGCCTCGCCCGCGACCGGCGTGTTCAAGCGTTCCGAGGTCGAGCGCGGCGTCGAGTGGTGGCAGTCGCAGGGCTACCGGGTGAAGCTCGCCGAGGGCGTGTTCGCAAACGACGACTGGGTCGCCGGAGCCGCCGAACAGCGCTGCCCGCGACCTCGAGGCCCTCTTCGCCGACCGGGAGGTCGACGCCGTGCAGTGCTTCCGCGGCGGCTACGGATCGGCACAGCTGATCCCGCTGCTCGACTTCGACGTGATCGCGGCCAACCCGAAGCCGTTCGTCGGCTACTCCGACATCACCGCCCTGCACGAGTCGATCCGTCAGCGAACGGGCCTCGCGACGTTCTACGGCCCCAACCTGATGAGCGTCGGCTATTCCGGCGCGACCGACCTGACGCGAACGGAACTGCTCGCACGCCTGCGCGGCGCGACCGGCGAGGTCCCGCACCCGCCTGAGGATCCGTACCTGCGCACGATCGCCGGCGGGCGGGTGACGGCGCCGCTCGTCGGCGGCTGCTTCTCGCTGCTCGTGCAGACGATGGGGACGCCCTGGGAGTTCGACGCGGCCGGGGCGATCCTGTTCTTCGAGGACGTCGACCTGCACGCGTGGCACCTGGACGGCTTTCTCGTGCAGCTGCAGGCGGCCGGGAAGCTCGACGGCCTGGTCGGAGTCGTCGTCGGCGAGCTTGCGGGCAGCGAGTTCCCGGAGCTGCGCACCGGCTTCCCGCGCGTGAAGTCGATCGAGGACGTGCTCGAGAACCGCCTCGGCGGGCTCGGCGTCCCGGTCCTGCACGGCCTGCCTCTCGGCCATGGAAGGCACCTGGCCACGCTGCCGCTCGGCGTGACGTGCACCCTCGACGCCGACGCGCGCACGCTCACGGTCGACGAGCCGGCCGTTCGCTGAGGCGACACTCTCTTCCTTTCCCCCGGGGCCTTCGGCCCTGGCCCCCCGGTTTGGACCCTAGCCGCGAAATCCGCGCGCGTGTGAGACGCAGGCGTGACAAGTCACGCGCACTCGCTTCCCTTTCCGGCGCGTTCACAGCAAACTCTCAGGAACGCGCAAGGAAGACTCAGGAGGGTCACAGCAACCCGTGAGACCGTGAAGCCATGAATCAGACAACGCAGGACCACCGCATCCTGGTCGTCGATGACGAACCGTCGATCGTCGACGCCGTCGCGACCGCCCTCCGCTACGAGGGCTACGAGGTCGAGGAGGCGCGCACCGGCCGCGAGGCGTTGACCGCGGCGACGACGTTCGATCCCGACCTGATCGTGCTCGACTGGATGCTCCCGGACGTCGAGGGCATCGAGGTCGGCCGGCGGCTCCGCGAGCGCGGCTACAAGACAGCGATCCTGTTCTTGACCGCGAAGGACGCGACCGAGAACAAGGTCGAGGCGCTGCGGGCGGGCGGCGACGACTACGTGACCAAGCCGTTCAGCCTCGCCGAACTGGTCGCGCGCGTCCAGGCGATCCTCCGCCGCACGTCGAGCGACCTCCCGGGCGACGTGCTGAGCTTCGCCGACCTGACGCTCGACGAGGTTCGCCACGAGGTCTTCCGGGGCGAGACGCAGGTGCCGCTGACCGCAACCGAGTTCAACCTGCTGCGCTACTTCCTCCTCAACCCCCGCCGCGTTCTCTCCAAGGCGCAGATCCTGCAGAACGTATGGCGCTACGACTTCGGCGGCAACTCGAACGTCGTCGAGACCTACGTGAGCTACCTGCGCAAGAAGCTCGACGCGTCCGGCCCGCCGCTGATCAGGACGGTGCGGCAGGTCGGCTACATGCTCGACGTCGAGCGGGACTAGCGGCCCGTGCGGCCACTGTCGCTCCGCACCCGGCTCGTCCTCGGCCTGCTCGTCCTCGCCACGGTCGGGCTGGTCGTCGCCGATGTCGTGACCTACAAGTCGCAGGAGTCGTTCCTGTTCGACCAGACCGACAGCACCCTCCAGAACGAGCACCAGTTCGCAAATCGGGGGCGCGGGCCGGACGGCGGCGGACGAGGGCTGCCGCCGGGCGTCTACGTGCAGGTGCGAGATCTCTCGACGGGCGCAATCCTTCTCAGCGACCAGGGCGCTTTCCCGGGCTCGAAGCCGTCATCCCCGCCCCGGCTTCCCGGGACGATCAACCTCAACGCGCCGACGCAAGACCAGCCCGATCGGGTGCGCTACTTCACAGCGCCCGCCAAGAGCGGGAGCGAGCGCTACCGCGTGCGCGCATCCGTCGATCCGGAGAGCCCCGGCCAGCTGCTCATCGTCGCCACCTCTCTCCACGACGTCGACGCGACGCTTCATCGCCTGTTCCTGATCGAGCTCTTCGTCACGCTCGCAGTACTCGCCGGTCTCGTCGCGCTCGCACTCTGGGTCGTGCGGATCGGCCTGCGGCCGCTCGTCGCCATCGAGCGGACGGCTGCGGCGATCGGGGCGGGCGACCTCACGCAGCGTGTCGAGCGCGCCGAGCCGAACACCGAGATCGGCCGCCTCGGGCTCGCGCTCAATGCGATGCTCGGGCAGATCGAGAGCGCGTTTCGAGCCCGCGAGGCATCCGAGGCGCGGCTGCGCCGCTTCGTTGCGGATGCCTCGCACGAGCTGCGCACCCCGCTCGCCGCCGTGCGCGCCTACGCCGAGCTGTTCCGGCGCGGCGCGTCCTCGCGGCCGGACGACCTCGAGCGCGCGATGAGCGGCATCGGCCGCGAGTCCGAACGCATGAGCCTGCTCGTCGACGATCTCCTGCTGCTTGCACGCCTCGACGAGGGACGGCCGCTGGAGCAGGAGCACATCGCCCTCGACGAGGTCGTCGCCGAGGCGGTCGAGACGGCGCACACGGTCGACCCGGAGCGGCCGATCGACCTCGAGGCTATGCCTGCCGTCGTGCTCGGCGACCGCGACCGACTCCGCCAGGTCGTCGACAACCTCCTCTCGAACGTCCGCTCGCACACGCCCGCCGGCGCACCCGTGCACGTGCGCGTGAGCCGGATCGGGGCGAACGCCGTGCTCGAGGTCGAGGACTCGGGGCCCGGACTCGGTGACGAGGAAGCAGAGCACGTGTTCGAGCGCTTCCACCGGGGCGACCCCTCGCGCGCCCGCTCGAGCGGCGGCGTCGGGCTCGGCCTGTCGATCGTGGCCGCTGTGGCGAAGGCCCACGGCGGCACCGCCTCGGCCCGGTCGAAGCCCGGCGAGGGCTCGACGTTCGTGGTCACGCTGCCGCTGCTCTCCGAGAGCATCCGGCCCTGATCGCCGGCCGAATGGATCAGCCGCTCGCGGCGGCCTGGTTCACATGCCCATGGAGTGAAAACCCGCGTCGACGTAGAGCGTCGTCGCGGACACGTTCCGGGCCGAGTCCGAGAGCAGGTATGCCGCCGCGGCGCCGACGTCGTCGGCGTCGATCTGGCGGTGCAGCGGCGCGCGCTCCTCGACGATCGCCTCCATCGTCGGAAAGCCTGCGATCGACCGCGCCGCCAGCGTGCGGATCGGCCCGGCGGAGATCGCGTTCACGCGGATGTTCTTCTGCCCGAGGTCCCAGGCCAGGTAGCGGACAGACGCGTCGAGCGCCGCCTTGGCGACGCCCATCACATTGTAGTGCGGTACGGCGCGCTCACCACCGAGGTAGGTCATCGTCAGGATCGACCCGCCGCCGCGCGCCTCCATCAGCGGCTCGGCCGCTCGGGCGCACGAGACGAGCGAGTACGCGCTGACGTCGACCGCGAGCCAGAAGTTGTCGCGCGACGTGTCGGTGAACCGGCCGGCGAGATCCTCGGCCGCTGCGAAGGCAACCGAGTGGACGAGCAGGTCGAGGCCGCCGCCGAATGCCTCGCCAACCTCGGCGAACACGCGCGCGACGTCGTCGTCGGAGCGGACGTCACACGACGTGACCAGCGGACTGGAGACGCTCTCGGCCAGTTCGCGGACGCTGCTCTCGATCCGCTCACCCTGATACGTGAACGCGAGCTGCGCGCCCTCGTCCGCGAGCGCGCGGGCGATCGACCAGGCGATCGACCGCTTGTTGGCGACCCCGAGGACGAGTCCCTGCTTCCCTTCGAACCGCCGACCCATGCGGGCGCGAGTGTACGCTAGGCGCCGCCCAGTGCGCCGGATCCTCCTCTCGATCACGCTCGTCGCGGCGCTCCTCGGGAGCGCCTCCGCCTCCGCAGGTCTGATTCCGCTGCGCCGCCACTTCGGCAACGTGACGATCCCGCGGGTCACGCACGGGACGATCGCCCTTCCCTCCGCCGCCGAGCGAGGGAAGGCGACCGTGATCGTGACGCTCGGCCTCGCGCCGCTGGCGCAGGCCTACGGGAACGGGCTCGGCTGGCGCGTCGGCCAGCGGCAGCTGGACGTCGCGAGCCACCCGTCCCAGGCGTACATGGCGAGGCTCGACGCGGCGCAGCAGGTCGCAATCGCCCGCCTCCGTCGCGCGATCCCGCAGGCGCGCGTCTCCTGGCGTTACAAGATCGTCCTCGACGGCTTCGCCGTCACCGTCCCCGCCACGCGGCTTCCGCGCCTGCTGCAGCTCGGATTCGCGCACGTCTACCCGAGCTCGCGCTACACGCTCTCGCTGAACAAGAGCGGCAGCGTGATCGGCGCCACGCAGCTCGAGGCGGCGACCGGCGCGAGCGGCGCCGGCATCAAGATCGGCGTCGTCGACGACGGGATCGACCAGACGAACCAGTTCTTCAACCCGACGGGATTCTCGTACCCGCCCGGCTTCCCCAAGGGCAACACGGCCTTCACGACGCCGAAGGTGATCGTCGCGCGCGCCTTCCCGGGCCCAGGCTCCGGAACGGCCGGCACAGCTGCCGCTCGACCGGCAGGCGTCATTCCACGGCACGCACGTGGCCGGGATCGCCGCCGGCGACGCGAACACGACGGCGCCGCCCGGCCGCGACCACCCGGCGGTCACCGGTCTGTCTGGCGTCGCCCCGCGCGCGTGGCTCGGCAACTACCGCGTCTTCAACGTCCCCGCGCCGCTCGTGGGCGGCGACTTCGCCGAGACGCCGCAGATCGTGGCCGCCTTCGAGAGCGCCGTGGCCGACGGGATGAACGTGATCAACTTCTCGGGCGGCGGCCCGGAGAGCGATCCCGCCAACGACGCGATGATCCCCACGATCCGCAACGTCGCCGCAGCCGGCGTCGTGCCCGTGATCGCGGCCGGCAACGACCGCGACGACTTCGGCTACGGCACCGCGGGCTCCCCGGGCTCGGCCCCGGACGCGATCACGGTCGCCGCCGTGTCGAACCTGCACCACTTCGGTCAGGCGCTGACCGTCGTCTCGCCGTCGCTCAAGGGGCTGAATCCGTTCCCCGTCATTCCGACCTCGGACGGCGTTCCCAGCGCCTGGGCGACGACGCCGCAGACGCTCGTCGACGTCGGCACGCTCAAGGGGACGAACGGCAAGCCG
This sequence comes from uncultured Actinomycetes bacterium, assembly GCA_963765295.1. GTDB lineage: Bacteria > Actinomycetota > Thermoleophilia > Gaiellales > Gaiellaceae > PALSA-612. Next base: position 196,326 of record CAVXVO010000003.1, on the reverse strand, counting down.
GTGAACCGGCACCTCTGCGGCCCCGCGTCCGACCCCGAGCTGCTCAAGGCGACGCTCCCCGACGGCTCGCTGAAGGGGAAGCTCGCACTCGTCGAGCGCGGTAGCTGCAGCTTCTTCTCGAAGGCCTATCGCGCCGCCGCGGCAGGGGCGATCGGGATGATCGTGAGCGACAACCGAGCCGGCGACCCGAACGGGATCCCGATCGCGCCCGGCTTCCCGATGGCGATGATCGCCGATCTCGACGGCCAGCGGCTCGTCAGCGCCACGGCGTCGACGGGCGGGCAGGCGAAGATCACGATCGGCCGGGACGTGCTCGAGATCCAGACCGGCCGCTCCGGCGTGATCACGAGCTTCTCGTCTGCCGGGCCGACCGACTTCGCGCATCTCCTGAAGCCGGACGTGTCGGCGCCGGGGGCACAGATTCTCTCCTCGACGCTTCCCGAGTTCGCCGGGTCTCCGTTCGCCGTCTTCGACGGGACGAGCATGGCGACTCCGCACATCGCGGGCTCGGCGGCACTGCTCCTCCAGCGCCATCCCGGTTGGACGCCGAAGCAGGTGAAGTCGGCGCTGATGTCGACGGCCGGCCCGGCCTGGGCGGACACGTCGCAGACGAAGGAGGCGTCGGTGCTCCTGGAGGGCGCCGGACTCGCCTGGCTGCCGACCGCCGACAACCCGCTCGTCTTCACCGACCCGCAGTCGCTCTCGCTCGGGGAGCTGAACGTCACCGCCGGCGCGCAGAACAAGCAGATGCTCCTGAACGTCTCGGACGCGGGCGGCGGCGACGGGACGTGGCAGGTCGAGCTCCACCCGCAGAGCGCCTCGACGGGCGCCTCGCTCGACGTGTCGCCGATGCTGATCGTCGCTCCCGGGGGCAGCGGGATCCTCACGGTGACCGCCAAGGCCTCGGCCGACGCCGTCGCCGGCGACGACTACGGATTCCTCGTCCTGCGGCGGGGGAGCGATACACGGCGGATCCCGTACGACTTCTTCGTCGGCCGGCCCGGCCTCGCCGCCGATACCGCCGTCCCGCTGAAGACCGTCCAGTCGGGCGATACGCGCAAGGGCACGAACCGCGTCTCCGCCTACCGCTGGCCGTCAGAGCCGTTCGGACCGCCCGCGAGCTACACGGGGGCCCCGATGGACGAGAAGGGCAAGGAGCATCTCTACGTGACGACGCTGACGAAGAACGTGGTCAACTTCGGCGTCGCGGTCCAGTCCGAGTCATCCGGGTCGCTCGTCGACCCGTGGCTCCTCTCGGCGCCGGACGAGAACACCGTCCAGGGCTACGCGGGCACGCCGGTGAACGTCAACGGGATCATGATCGACTACCAGGCCGACATCGGAGTCGCGGGGGCGGTGTTCGCGACTCCGGGCCGCTACTACTTCTCCGTCGACGCGCGGAGCGACCCGGTGACGGGGAAGTCGCTCGCCGGCAGCTACGTGCTGCATTCCTGGGTGAACGACCTGAGGCCGCCCAAGGTGACGCTCCTGACGACACGCGTCGCCGCCGGCCGGCCCACGATCGCGCTCCGCGTGACCGACTCGCAGTCAGGCGTCGATCCGTTCTCGATCGCCTTCGGATACGGGCAGCAACTCGTCGGCGCGGCGGCGTTCGACCCGCTGACCGGCACGGTCCTGGTCCCGATCCCGGCCAGCGCATCCCAGCTCAACCCGGGCAGCCCGAAGGTGCTGATGCTCGCCTCCGACAACCAGGAGTCGAAGAACGTGAACACGATCGGCGCGAACGCGCTGCCGAACACGGCGATCGAGTCCGTGACCCTGTCGGTCGTGAACGGCCCGGCGATCACGTGGATCACCCCACAGGCAAACGCATGCGCGACGAAGTCGCAGCCGCTGGGGGTGCTCGCGAGCGACACGTCGAAGATCACCGGCGTCACGTTCCTCGACGGTGCCCGCGCGTTGTCGACGGACAAGACCGGCGTGGCCGACATCTACACCGCAACCCTGAAGACGAGCGGCCTCGCCCGCGGCCGCCACGTCCTGAAAGCGGTCGTCGCCGACCGGGCCGGGCACAAGGCCACGAGCACCCGGATCGTCCGGGTCTGCTAGCCGCCGGGTGACGGCGGCTCAGATCGGCGAGACTTCCGGTCGAGCCATGGAGCAGATCGCGGTCGTCACGGGTGGGTCGTCGGGGATCGGCGCAGGCCTGGCGCGCGCGCTCGCCGCCCGCGAGTGGCGGTGTGTGCTGATTGCCCGTCGCGAGGAGCCCCTGCGCAAGCTCGCCGAGGAGGTCGGCGGCGAGTACGAGGTCTGCGACGTCGCCGACCGGGACGCCGTCGACCGCACGGCGACGGCCGTCCTCGAGCGCCATCCGCAGATCAAGCTGCTCGTGAACAACGCCGGCATCCCCGGCCGCACCGGCTTCGTCGACTCCGAGCCCGATCGGATCGAGCTCGTGACTCGGGTCAACTACCTCGGCAGCGTCTGGTGCCTGAATGCCTTCCTGCCCGGCCTGCTCGCCGCCGCTCCGTCGGACGTCGTCAACGTCGCTTCGGTGGCCGGGACGGTCACCGCGGGTACGTCCGGCCCCTACAGCGCCTCGAAGCACGCCCAGGTCTCGTTCTCACGCGCCGTCACGGCCGAGCTCAGCCCCCGGGGCGTGCGTGTCCACACGATCCTGCCCGGCTTCGTCGAGACGGAGGGCTTCCCGCAGCGCTCGGTCTTCCCGCGGCTGATGCACCCGCTGATCGCCGAGCCGGAGGACGTGGCCAAGGCCGTGCTGCACTCGCTCGACCGCAACAAGCGGGAGGTCTACGTCCCCTGGTACTACCGCTTCGCGACGCTCGCGCAGGCGCTCTTCCCGGGCCCTGTCGCACATACGGCCGCCTCGGGCCGCCTCAAGAAGCCCGCGTAGCTCATTTCGAAAAGTTTGAGGGTTTCCGGGATTTCGCTCCGGACGGCTCCCGCATACCGTCGAGCGCAGCTTGTCGGAGCCCATTCGAAGGACACGAGAGGAGAGATCCACATGTTCAACGCACTCAAGCGCAGGCGCTGGCTGGGTCTGACGACGATCGTCGTCGGCCTCGTCGTCTCGGCCTCGCTCGGCGCCATCGCCTACGCGTCGATCCCGGACGCGGGGGGCGTAATCCACGGCTGTTACAAGAACGGAAGTGGCGACCTGCGCGTGATCGACAGCAGCACCGACTCGTGCAAGAGCAGCGAGACGGGGCTCAACTGGAACAAGCAGGGCATCGCCGGGCCCCAGGGGCCGCAGGGAGCACAGGGCCCTCAAGGCCAACAGGGGCCGCAGGGGCCCGAAGGAACGGGTCACGCGTACACGGCGACCTCGGGCGGCTTCGTGACGATTCACGGATCGACCGACGTGATCACGCTGAGCGGACTGCCGGCGGGAACCTATCTCGTGTGGTCGCCGGTCGAGGTCGTCGGGGACAACGACGACGGTACGAACAACACCTGCCTGTTCGTGGTCAACGGCAGCACGATCGTGCTCGGAGAAGGCGACACGTTCATGTACGACGGGAAGGACAACGGGTTCGGGCGGGCGGACATGTTCGCGATCGTGACCGTGCCCACCGACGACAGCTCGATCGCGACGAGGTGTGACGCCAACACGGACGGCGCACAGGAGTTCGGCCGCACGACCGCGCTCAAGGTCGGAGCCGTGAACTAGCACCGACGACACGAGCACCTCGAGCGGGCCGGGCGGCGTGAGCACCCGGCCCGCTTGCCCCTGAGGGGTCAGCTCTGCTATCCACCAATGAGGGTGACGGAGCTCGGGAGTCGCCGGGGGGAGCAGATCGTCGGGCGCGAGCCGGAGCTGGCCCTGCTCGATCAGTTTCTCGACTCGGCGCCCGGACGGCTCCTGCTCACCGGCGCCCCCGGGGCGGGCAAGACGACGGTCTGGGAGGCCGCACTCGACGCGGCTCGCCGCCGCCGGCTCCGCATCCTCGTCGCCCGCCCGAGCGGAGCCGAGACGCAGCTCGCGTTCGCCGGGCTCGCCGACCTGCTCCACGACGTCGACCTCGAGGGGCTTCCATCGCCCCAGCGGCACGCACTGGAGGTGGCGCTGCTCCGCGCCGACCCGGAGGGTGCGCAGCTCGGCCCCCGGGCCGTCGCGGCCGGCCTGTTGACCGCGCTACGCGAACTCGCAGCACGCGAACCGGTTCTGATCGCGATCGACGACGTGCAATGGCTCGATGCCCCTTCGGCGGACGCGCTCGCCTTCGCCGCGCGCCGTCTCCGCGGCGAGCAGGTGGCGTTCCTGCTCGTCAGGCGGTCCGGCACCACGTCCACTCTGGTCAGCGAGCTCCAGCCGATCGGGCTCGAACGCCTCGCGGTCGCTCCGTTGAGTGTCGGAGCAGTCAACCGCATCCTCGTCCAGCAGCTCGACCTCCGCCTGCCGCGGCGCGTCGTCCGCCAGATCTTCGAGTCGACTGGCGGCAATCCGCTGTTCGTCGTGGAGGTCGGCCGCACGCTCCTCGACCGGGAGCCGCCGCGGATCGGCGAGCAGGTTCCTGTCCCGGACCGGTAGAAGACCTGCTCGGAACGCGGGTCGAGCAGCTCTCCCCGCCGATCCGCAGGCTTCTGCTGGCGCTCGCCCTCAGCGGCGAGCTGCGGGCGCGGCAGCTCGCAGGCCTGGGCGATGCGGGCTCGCTCGACGCCGCGGTCTCCGAGGGGTTGATCGTCGTCGACGACGACCGGCCGCGCGCGTCGCATCCGCTGCTCGCGGCGGCCGCGCTCCAGCGCTCGACGGCCGGCGAGCGCCGCGAGCTGCACCTCGAGCTCGCGGACCTGCTCGCGACCGACGGCGAGCTCCGCGCCCGCCACCTCGCACTCACGACGGAGGGGCCGGACGAGGAATTCGCTGCCACGATCGCGGCAGCCGCGGCGCGTGCGTCGGATCGCGGCGCGGCGCCGGAAGCCGTCATCCTCGGCGAGCACGCGCTCCGCCTCACGCCTCCTGACGCTCCGGAGCGCGCCACGCGCGTGATCGCGCTCGCGGAGTACCTCGTCGTCGCCGGCGAGCTCGAACGCGTCGAGAGCCTGCTCGTCCCCGAGTTCGAGGCGCTTCCTGCCGGTGCGCCCGAGTCCGGGCCTGCCGCCTGATGTGCGAAGGGGTCGCCACCGTCGACGAGAGCACTCGGCTCCTCGAGCGCGCCCTCGCCGAGTGCGGGCACGATCCCAAGCTGCATGCACTGATCCTGGCGGAGATGGCGACCGACCGGGCCGTCCTGCGAGTCGAGCAGATCGCCGCTGCGGAGGCGACCGCGCTCGCCGCGCTGCCGGCGGCGCGCGCCACCGGGCGCGAGGCCGAGCGCGAGGTGCTCCAGGCGCTCGCCTGGGGGCGAAGCCTGCGCGGTCGTCCGATCGACGACCTGTGCCGCCAGTTCGACGACGTGTCGGACGCGACCTACTTCCTCGCGGCGTCGCCCCACCGCATCGCGGGCCAAAGGCTCGTCTGGCGGGGCGAGACCGCACGCGCGAAGGACGTCTTCGCGCGACTGACCGCCCTCGCCGACGAGCGAGGTGAGTCACTCTCGTACGTCCTCTTCCGGCTGCACGTCTGCGAGAACCACCTTCGCGCAGGCGACTGGGACGCGGCCGCCGAGGTCATGGACGACTGGGAGCAGTCGGGTGACCGTCGGCTCCTGTTCGCACCGATGTACGAGCGTTGCCGCGCGCTCCTCGCCGCCGGCCGTGGCCATGCCGAGGAGGCTGAACGATGGGCGGCGGAGACGATCGCCCGCGCCGAGACGACCGGCGTGCGCTGGGACGGGCTCGAGGCCCGCCGCGCCCGGGGCATCGCCGCCCTGCTGGCCCACGAGCCCGAGCGGGCCGCCGAGAGCCTGAGGATCGTCTGGGAACAGACCGAGCGCGAAGGCGTCGAGGAGCCCGGGGTGTTCCCGGTCGCCCCCGACCTGGTCGAGGCGCTGGCCGAGCTCGGCGCGACGCACGAGGCCGCGGCGGTGACGGCACGGCTCACCGAGCTCGCCGAGGCGCTCGAGCACCCCTGGGGCCTGGCGACCGCGAAGCGCTGCGAGGGCGTAATCCGGCTCGATGCGAAGCGGCACGAGCAGAGCGCAGCGGCGCTGAACGAGGCGGCCGCGAGCTACGAAGCGCTGGGGCTCCGCTTCGACCACGCTCGGACGCTCTTCGCGCTCGGCCGCGGCCTGCGACGGCTTCGGAAGTGGGGCGACGCGCGGCGCACGCTCGACCAGGCGATCGCCGTCTTCGAGGAGATCGGATCGTCCGGCTGGGTCGAGTCTGCCCGCTCGGAACTCTCGCGAGTCGGCGCCCGGCGACCCATGCCGGCGGGAAAGCTGACGCCGACCGAGCAGCGCATCGCCGAGCTCGCAGCGGAGGGTCTCGCCAACAAGGAGATCGCCCGGACGCTCGTCGTGACCGTCCACACGGTCGAGGTCCATCTCTCGCACGCGTACGCGAAGCTCGGCATCCGCTCGCGCTCGCAGCTCGCCGCACGGCTCTCCTGGAGCGGCTAGCGGCGCTTCTCAAAGATTGAGGGTTTCCGGGATTTCGCCCCGGGGCGCGTCGGCGTACCGTGGAACCCTTGCCCGAATACCTTGCCGAGCTGTACCTCTCCCGGTCGGACCGCACGGCACTCCTGAGGGAGGCCGAAAGCGCCCGCCGGGCTGCCGAGGAGGTCAGCCGCGAGGGGCTGGAGGTCCGCTACGTGCGCTCGATCTTCGTTCCGGACGAGGAGATCTGCTTCTTCCTGAACGAAGCCGTCTCGGCGAACGCAGTGCGAGAGGCCGCGCGTCGCGCCGCCTTGCCGCTGGAACGCGTCTCCGAGGCCTTCACCGAGCCCGAAGGGGTCGAACGATGACTCAGGTCTGCCAGGCGCCGCCGCGGAGCACCGGGATCCGCTCCCCGGTGCGTGTGATCCCAGTCACGTCCACGTCGTCGCCGCCGATCATGAAGTCGATGTGGATGCCGCTCCTGTTGACCCGCGGCACGTCCTCCTCGGCCACCGCTTCCTCGTAGGCCGAGCCGATCGCGATGTGGCTGGTCGCGTTCTCGTCCAGCAGCGTCTCGTAGAACACGCGGCCGATCTGCCCGATCCGGCTCTCCCGGTCGACGAGCGCCACTTCGCCGAGCCGCACGGCGCCCTCGTCGCGTGCCGTCCGCACCCGCATCACCTCGACGCCCTCCTCGGCCTCGATCTCGACGGCACGGCCGCCTTCGAAGCGAACCTCGAGCCCGCGCACGAGCGTCCCGTCGACGAGCACGAGCGGCTTCGTCGAGCGTACGACGCCCTCCGCGCGCTCTGGATCAGGCGTCGTGAACACCTCCTCGGTGGGCACGTTCGGAAGGTGCTCGAGCCCGTCGACCGTCGTCGACATCGCGCCCATCCAGGTCGAGCTCGGAAGCAGGCCGATCGTCAGGTCGGTCCCGGGGCCCTCGAAGTGCACTGCGTCGAGCTCGAGCGCCGTCAGCCGCGCGCCGACCGCTGCGAGCTCCCCGGCGCGGCTCCGCCAGGCGGCCGCCGGATCGGGCTCGTCGAGCCGGCAGACGTGGACGACGTCCCTGTGCAGCTGTTCGAGCGCGGCCTCGTCGTCGAGCTCCGGGTAGACGAGCCGGGCCCACGTCATCGTCGGATACGGCACGATCGTCCAGTTGACCGTCCGCTCGCCGAGGACGTCCATCCACTCGCTCAGGGCCGGGAGCTGGTCGCGGCCGAGCCGCTCGGGGTCGAGGCCTCGTAGCGCGTCGGGATCGGAGGGCGCCGTGAGGACGACGCGGGCCGAGTGGCGGCGCCCGAGCTCGCGGACGCGCTCGCCGTACCAGGGCGGTACGAAGGCGAGCGTGTCGCCGTCGGCCCGCTCGATCCTGGCCCGCTTCACCCGCGGGTCGAAGTAGGTCACGTCGACGAACTGCGCGCCGCGCCGGTAGGCCATGGCCACGACCTCGCGCACGACCTCCTCCATCCCGAGGTCGGCCGAGACGGTGACGATCTGGCCCGGCTGCACGTTCGCCCCCACGCCGACGGCGAGCTCGGCGAGACGGCCCGCGAGAGGGGGCGGCGTCAAGCCGCGTGGACCGGGGTGAGCTGCCAGGCGCCGTCGCGCAGGACCGCGACGCGTTCCCCGTCCTTCGTCACGCCGGTGACGTCGACGTCGTTGCTCCCGATCATGAAATCGATGTGGACGGCGCTCTGGTTCACGCGTGCCCGGTCCTCGTCGGTCTCGACAGCCCAGGTGAACCCGGAGCCGAGCGCGATGTGGCTGGCGGCGTTCTCGTCCAGCAGCGTCTCGTAGAAGACCGTCCCGAGCTGGCCGATCCGGCTCTCGCGGTCGACCAGGGCGACCTCGCCGAGCCGCGACGCACCTTCGTCGATCCGCGCGCGGCCGCGGAGCACCTCGGCGCCTTCCGCGGCGTCGATCTCCACCGCACGACCGCCCTCGAAGCGCACCTCGAGGCCGCGCACGAGCGTGCCGTCGCTGAGCACGAGCGGCTTCGTCGAGCGAACGTGGCCGTCGACCCGCGCCGGGTCGGGCGACGTGAACACCTCCTCGCTCGGCACGTTCGGAAGATGCCGGATCCCGTCGACCGTCGACCAGCGCGCCATCCGCCAGGTCGAGGTCGGCAGCAGGCCGATGGTGAGATCGGTGCCCTCGCCCTCGAAGTGGACAGCGTCGAAGCCGCCGTCGTTCATCGCCTCGGCCGCGCGCTCGAGCGCGTCGATGCGCTCCTCCCAGGCGGCGAGCGGATCGGGCTCGTCGAGCCGACTGACGTGCTTGACGTCCTGCCAGAGCCGCGCGAGTGCCGCGTCGTCGTCCAGGTCGGGATAGCAGAGCCGGGCCCAGGGGACGGTCGGGTAGGCGAGGATCGTCCAGTTGACCGTGCGCTCGTTGACGATCGTGTTCGTCTCCTTGATGCGCGGCAACTGGTCGCGCCCGACCCGCTTCGGGTCGAGCCCGTCGAGGGCGCCCGGGACGGTGGTACCCCGGATGGCGATGTTGGCGCCGCGCTCCCGCCCGAGCTCCAGGATCCGCTGCCCGTACCAGGGCGGGACGAACTCGAGCGTGTCGTCCGGCGCGAACTCGATCCGGGCGCGCTTGACGAGGGGGTCGACGTACCAGACGTCGACGAACTTCGCGCCCCGGTCGTAGGCGCTTGCCGCAATCGCGCGGGCGAACTCGTGGTGCTCGAGCTCGGCGGTGACGCAGACGATCTGTCCCGGCTGGACGTTCGCGCCGACCGCGACGGCAAGATCGGCGAGCCGGGCGAGGTCGCTGTCGCTCACGCGCGAAGCCTACTGGTCACGGCATCGGCTTGGCCGCCAGGTACCAGCCGATCGTGGCGACGATCTGGGCCGGCGCCACGGAGCTGACGGCCTCGCGCGCCTCGCCCTCGCAGCCTGCCAGATCGAGGTAGCTGTCGAGGTCGCGCGATTCCTGCTCCATCCTCGAGCCGAGCAGGACGAGCCCGTTGGCGTCGAGCGACGAGCGGATGTCGATGTCGGACAGCAGCCGAGTGTGCGACGCGTCGCGGGCGCGCTCGAAGCGGTCGAGCTCGATCGCCGCGAGTGGGTCGGCCGGGGCGATCTGGTCGATCACGAGCACGCGGCCGCCGAGGCACGTCACGCGCGCGAGCTCCGAGACGACGAGCTCCGGACGGGCGACGTGGTGCAGCGTGCGGTGGCAGGCGGCGAGGTCGAAGGCGTCCCGCTCGAACGGCAGCGCCATCGCGTCCGCCTTCACGAAGCTCACGTTGTCGAGCCCTTCCGCGGCCTGCCGGCCGTGCTCGAGGAGCTCCTCGACGATGTCGATCGCGATCACCTTGCGGACGAGCGGCGCGAGGGCGAGAGCGAGCGCGCCCGTGCCGGCGCCCGAGTCGAGGACGCGCTCGTTGCCCGCTAGCGGCACGAACTGGCGCAGCGCAACCCTGAGCGCCTCCCGCCGGGAGCGCTCGCGCTCGAGGATGCGCGCCGCCGTGCGGGCGAACCGCTCCTGCACGGCCTCAGCGTGATTGTCGTCGGACAAGCTCGAGCGCCTCCTCCCTGGTCGAGATCATGCCTGCTGCCCGCTCCTCGGCGATCAGCTCCAGCAGCACGCCGATCTCGGGACCTTCCGGCAACCCGAGCTCGTCGCCGCGGAGCAGCGGCTCGGGCGGGTCGGCGGCGCGAGACGCGGCGAGCGGCGCGGCGAGGTCGAGACGGCCGTGGAGGGCCAGCGCGTCGAAAGCCCACGGCTCCGTTCCTCGGCGGAAGCGGTGCAGCGAGCGTGCCGACGAGTCGGCCGGAGGCGAGCTCCGCAGCAGCGCGACCGCGTAGCGCCGAAGCTCGCGCGAGATCGGCAGCAGGCCGAGCGAGTCCTGGAGGAAGACGACGAGCCGGTACTCGGGTGTGTCGACGGCGCCGGCCCGGTCCGCGAGGTCGAGCGAGCCGCCGAGAGGCTGCAGGAGTCCGAGCCCGTCGAGGCGACGCCAACCCTGGACGCCGATCCGCAGGAGCACCTCGAGGATGCGCTCCCCGGCGGGCTTCGTGACGAAGCCGGCCTGGTCGCTGAGCAAGCGCTCGGTACGCCGCTCGATCGCGAAGCCGAGCTCCTCCTCGAAGCGGACCGCCCGCAGCAGGCGGATCGGATCGGCCTCGAACACGCCGGCGCCGACCGCCCGGACGATCCGCGCGTCGAGGTCGCCGCGGCCGGCGAACGGGTCGACGTGCTCGCCGCCGGCGAGCGGCCGCGCGATCGCGTTGATCGTGAAGTCGCGCGTCGCCAGGTCGTCCTCGATCGAGCCGCGGAGCGGCGTGAAGTCGACCGTCCGGCTCCCGGACAGCGCGACCCGCCAGCCGCCGTGCGCGGCGGAGAGTGGAAACGGTGCGCCGTCCGAGTCCGCCACGTACGCCCGCGCCGCCCGCTCCGGATCGGAGCAGGCGATATCGAGGTCGAGTACAGGCCGTCCGAGCAGCTCGTCGCGCACGGTGCCGCCGACGACGTACGCCTCCTCGCCGGCGAGGATCTCGACGGCACGCTCAAGCACCCCGCACCGTCCGCGTCGCGCGCTCCGGGGCGGTCCTGATGCCGGTGACGAGCTCGTACGTGATCGTGCCCGCGTGCCGGGCGTGCTCCTCGGCGAGCAGGCCGTCGCCGATCAGCGTCACCGGCGTCCCGGGGTCCGCCGATCCGGCCAGCTCGACCGCGAACGAATCCATCGAGACGGTGCCGACGACACGGCACCGCTTGCCCGCGACGACCACGTCCGTTCCGGTCAGGTCGCGGGGGAAGCCGTCCGCGTAGCCGACCGGCACGAGTCCGATCCACGTGTCGTGCTCGGCGACGAAGGACCTGCCGTAGCCCGTGCTCTCGCCGGTCGCGAGCCGCTTGACCTGCGCCAGCTCGCTCCGCCAGGCGAGCACCGGCTCGAGCGCGTCCTCGGCAGGGTCCGTGCCGAAGGGCGAAAGGCCGTAGAGCGCGATCCCGCACCGCGCCGCGTCGAGCCGCGACGAGGGCAGACGCAGCGCTGCGGCGCTGTTCGCCGCGTGCAGTGTCAGGGTGGAGTCGGACTCCTCGACGGCCTCTCGGAAGCGGTCGAGCTGCCGCTCGGCGAAAGCATCGTCCGAGTCGGCCGTGGCCAGGTGCGTCATCAGCCCGACGACGTTCGCGGGCAGGTCGGGCACGCGGGAGTAGCCGTAGCGGCCCATGCCCGTGTCGAGCTTGACGTGGACCGGCACGTCACCGGGGATCGGCCCGTCGCCGACGACGAGCTCGAGCCTGCCCTCGCGCGCCTCGCGGACATGACTCGTCGGGCCGAGGACGAGGATGCGGGGTCCCGGCAGGACATCTCTGAGGGACAGTCCCTCGGCCACGGTCGCGACGCACAGGGCTGTCGCGCCCGCGTCCGTCGCGGCCCTGGCCACCTCTGCCGCGCCGTGGCCGTACGCGTCCGCCTTGACCACGGCCCAGAGCTCCGTGCGACCGAGGACCCTGCACAGCCGCTCGACGTTGCGGCGCAGCGCGCCGAGGTCGATCGTGACCTCAGAGCGAGGCACCCAGCACCCGCGGCAGCGCCTCGACCACGTCGCTGGCCACGAGGCCGTCGGCGTGCTCGACCGCCATCGCCGCCTGCGCGTGGGCCGTCGCCGCCGCGGCGGCGGCAAGCCGCGCGTCCACACCCTTGGCCAGGAAGGCGCCGACGATGCCGGTGAGGACGTCGCCCGTTCCGGCCGTCGCCAGCGCGGACCAGCCCGTGCTGACGATCACGCCCTCGCCCGGAGCGCCGATCGAGCGTGTCGCTCCCTTTCAGCAGAACGACGCAGCCGAACCGCTCGACCGCCCGGCCGAGTGCCTGCGAGGCGATGCGCGTCCACCCACTCCGAGTCGACGCCGAGGAGGCGCGCCAACTCGCCCGAGTGGGGAGTCAGCACCGTCGGCGCGGCGCGCGAGAACGGCTCGAGACCGAACAGGGCGTCCGCGTCGACCACGGCCGGCAGATCGGTCTCCTCGAGCAGCCGCCGGACGAGCGCCCGCCGCTCGTCGCCGCGCCCGAGACCGGGCCCGATCGCGAGCGCGCCCGCGCGACCGACCGCGTCGAACACGTCTTCGAGCGGCCGCTTCACGGCCTCCAGGACCAGGGTCTCGAGCACCGGGATCGCACTCGGCGGGTGTCGCGACGGCGACGTAGCCCGCGTCGGCCCGGAACGCCGCCCGCGCCGCCAATGCGGGCGCGCCCGTCATCCCGGGCCCGCCGCCGACGACGAGCACGGAGCCGGCCGTGTACTTGTTGTCGCGCGGCATCCGTCGCGGAACGAGCTGGAGGATGTCGATCCCGACGACCTTCTGGTGACGCGTCTCGAGCGGCTCGAGCCCGATGTCGGCGACGTCGACGTAGGAGCCGGAGAAATCCGCGCCGGGCGCGACCTCGTTGCCGACCTTCTCGCCGTGGAACGCGACCGTGCAGGTGGCCTCGACCGCGACGCCTGCAACCTCGCCGGTCGACGCGTCGACGCCCGAGGGCAGGTCGACGGCGACGACCTCCGCGTCGCTCGCGTTGATCAGCTCGATCAGCTCGACCGCGTCGGCACGCGGCTCCCCGGAGAAGCCCGTGCCGAAGAGCGCATCCACGATCACGTCGGGCTCGCCGAGCTCGGTCTCCCCCGCCTTCGCGTCCACGACCCGCACCTCGCGTCCCGCCTGCTCGAGGTACCGGGCGGCGACCCGCCCGTCGCCGCCGTTCGACCCACCGCCGCAGACGACCGTGATCCGCCGCAGCTCGGCGAAGTCCTCGAGCACGAGGTCGGCGACGGCCTTCCCGGCGCGCTCCATCAGCTCCGGAACGGTCCCGGGGTAGCCGGGATGGCGCTCCTCCGCGGCACGCATCTCATCGGCCGTGTACAGCGGCTCAAACATCGGAGACGACCGCGACCGCGGCCGCCAGCTCCTTCGGAGTGCGTCATCGAGAGCTCGACCTCGCCCGCCCCCAACCTCTCGGCGCGCTCGCGCAACCGCCCCGAGAGTCGCACGGACGGCTTCGGCCGCCCCGCGATCTCGACCTCGCGCCAGGCGAAGTTGACCGCGACGCCGAAGCCGAGCGCCTTGCCAACCGCCTCCTTGCCCGCGAACCGCGCCGCGTAGTGCTGGGCAGGGTTCGGGCGGGAGTCGCAGTACGCCCGCTCCGCCTCGGTGAAGCACCGCGCCCGGAAGCCCGCGTAGCGCGCGAGCGCTCGCCGGACACGCTCGATCTCGATCAGGTCGACGCCGACCCTCATGGAACAGCGGCCTCGATCACCAGAATGGACGCCATCGCGGGCGAGTCTAGTGCGAACAGGATCCAGGTCACGCGGAGCGTCTCGATCGGGCGCGCCGAGATCCGCCTGCGCACGTCCAGGTCGAGCGGCCCGGGCGGCCAGCACGCGCAGAAGACGGAGACACGGGTCGAGGCGCTGTTCGACGTCGAGGCGTCGGCGTCGCTCACCGAAGGGCAGAAGCGGCGCGTCGTGAGTCGGGCCGGAGCGGTCCTGCGTGCCGTCGCCGAGGACGAGCGGAGCCAGGCGCGGAACCGGGAGCTCGCCGTCGAGCGGCTCGTCGCCTCCCTCCGCGAGGCGCTGCGCGTGCCGCGGAAGCGACGGGCGACGCGGCCGCCTCGTTCGTCGATCGAGAATCGCCTGGCCGAGAAGCGCCGCCGGGGCGACGTGAAGCGCGGTCGCGGCCCCGTGAGCGATGAGTAAAACCGACGTTGGAGAACGTTAGATGTCTGTTAGTAGCGACCCGATCGGGTCGCAATCGCGGTATGGTCCCTCGGCTCGGCCCGTCGAGCCGCCGCCCCCATATGACCCGAACCCGCCTCATTCTCGGCTGCCTGCTCGTGCTGGCCGCGGTCGCCCCGGCCGCCGCCCTCAGCGCACCGAGGATGCCCGTCGGGTTCCAGGACGATCCGTCCTTCCGCTGGCGCGACGACCGGGCCACGAACTTCGTCAACGCGGCCACGACCGGCGCCACGATCATCCGCACGACCGCGTACTGGTCGCGCATCGCGCCCTCGCGGCCCGCCAACGCGACCGACCCGCTCGACCCGGGCTACCACTTCGAGGACGTCGACGAACTCGTCGCACAACGCCGGCCTCAAGGGGATGACGGTCCTGATCACGATCTGGGGCACGCCCGGCTGGGCGAACGGCAACCAGGGCGAGAACCACGCGCCGACGAACATGGCCGACCTCCAGAACTTCGCGCGGGCGCTCGCGGCGCGCTATTCCGGTCGCTACCAGGCGCAGCTCGGCCCCCTGTACGTCGGGTACTACTCGGTCTGGAACGAGCCGAATCTCGAGGAGTTCCTCGCTCCCACGTACAAGAACGGCACAGCCCTTCTCGCCGAGGGTCTACGCCCAGATGGCGGCCGCGGCATACGCTGGCGTCAAGGCCGGCAACAGGCTCGCGCAGGTCGCCGTCGGCGAGACCTCGCCGCGCGGCCAGCAGAAGCCGAGCTCGGGCGGCGTGCAGGACACGATCGCGCCCGGTCTCTTCGCGCAACTGGTGGCCAAGTCGGCGCCGAACCTGAAGTTCGACGCCTGGTCGCACCACCCGTACTCCGGCCTCGGCCAGGGCCCGGACGTGAAGGTCGCCTTCCCGAACGTCAACCTGCCGCAGATCCCGACCTTCGAGAAGAAGCTCCAGCAGTGGTTCAAGCGGAAGTTCGTGAAGATCTGGATCACCGAGTACGGCTTCGAGACGAAGCCCGGCGAGCCGAAGGGCGTGACGCTCGCGCAGCAGGCGGCGTACACGAAGCGGACGATGGCCGAGGTCTCGGACAGCCCGTACATCTTCATGTTCATCTGGTTCATCTTCCGCGACGACCCGACGAGCACGTGGCAGAGCGGCGTCGAGAACCAGGACAATTCGCGCAAGCCCGCCTTCGCGACGTTCACGGCCGGCGCGAGGGCGCTCGACGTCCGTAGCCCGGTGCAACACATCAAGCCGGGCTCGTCGTTCCCGATGCTCCGGATTCCGGTCTGGGAGTTCGCGGCGCGGGACGGTGTCGGAGCCAAACTCGGCGCGACGGTGTCAGTGACCTACCGGGGTCATTCCGTCGCCGCCCAGCCGACGTCGACGATCAGCATCGACGGATACGCTTCCTTTCGGATCCCGATCGTCAAGGCACAGAAGAACGGCCTCTACGTTGTCTATCTCAGGATCGGCGACGCGAACGGGAATCAGGCCAACCGCGTGGCCGAGATTCTGTCCGGTCTCGTAGGGGCTCTTGGCCCATGCGCGGTCTCGCCGCGCGCGTCTCGGCGAGGAGTCGGAGACACAAGCTCGATCTCTTCCTCGAGACGATGCGGCCGACGGCCGAGATGACGGTCGTCGACGTCGGCGTGAGCGACGGCGGGTACGGCGAGGACACGTACGGCACCGCGAACTTCTTCGAGGCGCTCTACCCCTGGCCGGAGCAGATCGTCGCCGTCTCGACGCAGCACCTGACCGTCTTCCAGGAGGCGTTCCCGAAGGTCACGGCGGTTCGGGCCGACGGACGGGCGCTACCCTTCCTGGACGACCAGTTCGACATCGGCTTCTCGAACGCTGTCGTCGAGCACCTGCCCGATCTCGACTCGCAGCGCGCGTTCGTCGACGAGCTCTGCCGAGTCTCGCGCCGTGTCTTCGTGACGACGCCGAACCGGCGCTTCCCGATCGACACGCACACGCTCGTGCCGCTCGCGCACTGGCTTTCCGACGAGCGACGCGACAGCGTCTACCGGGCGCTTCGGCGCCACGAAGGGTTGGGCCTGCGGCTGCTCACGCCGGCCGGCCTGCTCGGGCTCTTCCCTGCCTCCGTACAGGCTCGGATCGTGCGGCGCGGCATGACGATCGTGGCCGTCGCGGACACGTTTACCGACCGCCCCTCACACGAGGGATAGATCGACCCTCCCCCCCGCGCCGATCCCTCTCTTGAGCGACGACGTGAGCGCGTGAGCCCGCACCACTCGGCAAGCAACGAACCCCTCGAAGGCGACAGCCCGATCGAAGAGATCGAGCAGGGGTTTGGCAGCGGCCTGCGCGCGCAGCTCGAGCGCAAGGCGCCCGTGGTGAAGAGCAAGCGTGCCGCCGTCGCCGCGAAGAACGCTCAACCCCCCGAGAAACCGCGAAAGACCGTCGCCGTCGAGCCAAAGGGAGAGGTCGACGACCGGCTCGTCCAGGAGCTCGCCCGCCGCTCGGCCGAGATCGAGGAGCTGGCCGCACAGCAGGATCAGCGCGAGGCCACGCTACGCGAGCACGAGCAGGCGCTCGACTCCCAGCGGACCGACCTCGAGGCTCAGGCCGCCGGGTTCGACGAGCGCGTGGCCCAACTCGACCGGCACGACGACGAGCTGCGCGAGCGGGCCGCTGAGATCGACCGGCAGGCGAGCGAGCTCGAGCGCACAGAGAAGCGGCTCGACAAGCTCGAAGAGAGTCTCGAGAACCGCAAGAAGGATCGCAGCGACCACGAGCGCCAGCTCGACATCGAGCTGAAGGAGCGTGACCGACGGGTCGCCGAGCTCGAACGCGAGCTCGACCGGCGCGAGAGGGACCTCGCGCGCGAGCTCGAGCGCCGCGCACGCGATGGTGAGCGCGAGCTGGAGCAGCGCCGGCGCGAGCTGGAGCAGGAGCTCGCTGCCGAGCGGAAGGGGCTCACGTCCGACTCGAATTCCGTCGAGAGGGACCGGGAGGCGCTGGCCGCCGAGCGAGCCGCGCTCGAGACGGAGGCTGCCCAGCTCGCAAACGATCGCCACGAACTGACCAAGCAGCAGGGCGAGCTGACCGAACGTGCCCGCAAGCTCGACGCGCGGGGTGCCGAGCTGTCCACGAAGGCAGCCGAGATCAAGCGCGCGGAGGAGAACGTCTTCCGCGGCCGCGAGCTGCGGGAGCTGCAGGCGGACCTCGACCGCCGCGCGACGGAGCTCGAGCAATTGGCCGCCGACTGCGTCCGCGGCCGCAACCTCGACTCGCTGGCCGAGGACCTCGAGGCCCGGCAGCGCAAGCTCGCCGTCCGCGAGAGCGAGCTCGCCACGGCGGAGGAGCAGATCGAGGGCGAGCGAACGCGCATCGAGAAACGCGCTGCGCGCCTCAAGTCCCGCGAGGCCGATCTCGACTCGCGCGGCGAGGACGTCGACGAGCGAGAGGCTGCGATCCACGACCGCGAGACCGAGATCGAGAACCACCGCGCCAAGGTCGAGGTCGACATCGAGCTCGAGTCCGACCGGCTCGACCAGTGGGAGCAGGAGCTCAAGGCCCGCGAGGCGCGCGTCGCCAAGAAGGAAGCCGAGCTCGAATCGTTCATCGCCCGCGCCCAGGGCGAGCTCGGCAAGCGCGAAGCCGCGCTGCGCGTCGTCAACTCCTAGGCGGAGGGCCGCTCAGGAAGTCGCGAGCTCGCGCCCGGGCAGGGCAAGTCCGGACGGAGCAGGAGACTCCCGGCTCTCCGGGTGGCGCCGGAGCGCGATCGCGAACGTCGCCGGCGGCGACGGCGAGCGCGGCTGCCGTCTGCCACGGCGCACCGTTTGCGACCTGCGGAGCGATCCAGAAGAACAACGGAATCAGCCAGACACCGCTGAACCGGGCTGCGAACAGTCCGAGCACGACGAGGAGCAGGACGAAGTAGTCCATCCAGACGATCGGGGTCAAGAGAAACGCGACGGCGATCGCGAGCGCGAACGAGCGGCGCTCGTCCGCGCGACCGGCCCGGGCCATGGCGACCAGGGCCACGAGGCCGGCGACGGCCGCGACGAGCTCTGCCGCTCGCCACGACACGACGCCTCTCAGCAGCGCCTCGATCGTGTAGGCGTCGGGCCCCTCCACCTTGGCTACCAGGCTCATCAGGTGTGGGTAGCCCGTGACGTCCGCGAAGCCGATTCCTGCCCAAGGCCCGAAGACCAGACAGGCGGCGACGAGGGCACTCGCGATCGCCTCCTTGAAACGGCGCGTGCAGAGAAGCCAGATGGCGATCGGCCACAGAAACGGCTTCAACGCGACCATCGCACCAGTGGCGACCGCGACCACGACCGGTCGCCGGCGGTACCTCCAGACGACGGCGAGCCCGACCGCGAGCAGAAGGTTCACGTTCGCGGTCTGGATCGCCGAGAACGTCGGCTCCCAGAGGAACACGACGGCGTAGCAGCGCCAATCGCGGACACCGACGATCCAGAGAGTGCCCACCACCGCGAGGATCGCAAGGGCGGTTGCGAGCCCCTGCGCCACCGCCACCGGGAGAAGGGTGAAGGGTGTGACGAGGTAGGCCGTGAGCGGCGGATAGATGAATGCGGTCTTTGGAGTGATCGCGGCGATGGTCGCGGCCGGGTAGGGAGAGCGGCCGACGAGGACGAGGTGGGCCGCGGGCAGATAGGCGTGCGTGAAGTCGTACGCGACGGCATGCTGGCCGGCGCCGACCTGGACGACCCTGGCGACGGCGAGAAACGGCCAGACGATCAGCGAGTGCGTCCCGGCACGCCGGAAGGCCTCGAGCCAGCGCGCCGTCGCCGTCATATCGTCAAAGCCGGGTCGCCCCGGCGCTCACTTCCCGCTGAACAGGCCGGTGAGCGACAGGAATGCCGGGACCGATGGTGACGATGAACATCGACGGGAAGATGAAGATCACCGTCGGGAAGAGCATCTTGATCGGCGCCTTCATTGCTCGCTCCTCCGCCATCAGCTGACGCCGTTCGCGAGCGTCCGCCGCCTGCACACGCAGGATCTTTCCGAGCGAGATCCCGAGCGTGTCCGCCTGGATCAGCGCCCGCGTGAAGGCCGAGAGCTCGGTGACCCCGGCGCGCTCGGCGAGCTTGCGGAGCGCCTCCGTCCGCGCCTCCCCGACACGGATCTCGGACAGCGTCAGGTTGAACTCGTCGATCAGCGGTCCTTCGAGGCTGTCGATCAGCTTGTTGACGGCGCTGTCGAACCCGAGACCCGCTTCGACGCTGACGGCGAGGAGGTCGAGGGCATCCGGGAGCTGTGCCCGAATCCGCTCCTGCCGGCTCTTGATCTTGGAGTTGATGACGTAGTCGGGACCGATGAAGCCGAGTGCGCCGAAGCCGACGACCAAGGCGAACGTCATCAGCGGGCTCATCGACGCCGCGACCAGGAGGCCGAACAGCCCGAAAGCGATCGGCAAGATGCCCTTGAGCGCCAGGAAGGTCGTCGGGGAGATCCTGCGGCTGACGCCGGCCGAGACGAGGCGATAGGCGACACCGTCGGTGGTCGTCTTCGGGTTGATCCGCAGGACGAGCTTCGCGAAGCGCTCGACGACCGGCGTCACGATGCGGACCTTCAGGCTCTCCTCCGTGATGTCGAGGATCTGCCGCTTGCGCTCGTTGCCGTAATCGGCGACGTGCTTGATGAAGCGCTGCCGCTCCTGGGCGGGCAGGGTGATCAGCTGACCGATCATGTAGACGGCGACCGCAAAGACAGATGACTGCGAGGACGAGCAGGATCATTTTTTACCCCTTGAAGCTCACGATCTTCTGGAGGATGACGGATCCGATCGCCATCGAAATGAGTCCGATGATGATCAGCCAGTGACCCGCCGAGGTGAAGAACAGCGGGGCCATGTACTTGTGGTTGATGGCCGTCAGGAGCATGGCCAGGAAGATCGGTAGCGCGATCAGCACGTAGGCGGACGCGCGACCCATCGCCGTCAGAGCCTTGATCTTCCGCGAGAACAGCTGACGCTGGCGAACGGTGTCGGCAACCATGTCGAAGAGCCCGGCGAGCGAGCCGCCGACCTGGTTCTGGATCGTCACGGCGGTGACGATGAAGGCGAAGTTCTTCGAGCCGAGCCGCTCGGCCATATCGGCCATCGCAGCGTCGATCGGGCGGCCGAGGCTCGCCTCGGCGAGGACGCGCTGGAACTCCTTCTTGGCCGGGTCCTGCGCCTCCTCGACCAGCGTCTGGATGCCCTGCTTGAAGCTGTGCCCGGCCTTGAGCGAGGCCGCGACGGCCATCAACAGGTCCGGAAGCTGCTCGTCGAACGCCATCAGACGCTTCTTGCCCTTGCGCCAGACATAGGCGATCGGCAGCGATGCTCCGAGCAGGAACGCGCCCAGCAGGAAGATCGTGCCCAGGCCCATCACGGACATGAGGAAGCCCAGGGCCAGGCCGCAGCCGAGGATCACGTAGGCGAACTCGACCGTCTTCAGCGGGACGTCGCCACGCTCGAGCAACCGTGCGAGCGACGACCACTGCTTCGACTTGCCGAGTACGTGCTCGGTCGACAGGAACAGGCCGCGAACGAGGCCGGGCCGCTCGCGCTTGCGCTTGACCTTCTCCTGCTCCTGCGCGATGTGGGGCTGGATCCGGCGGCGCATCTCCTCGGTCTTGCTCTTCCGAAACACGAACCGGATCGCGAGCAGCACGAGCAGCGCGACGATCGCTGCCAGCACGAACGTGCCCATGCCGCTGAACGCGGACTTCGGCAGCGGCGCCCTTCGACGGCTCGATCGCGTCCTGCCCCGAGATCACGGCCGAAGCGGATGTGGTGCCCTGGCCCGGGACCGATGCGGTGAGGGCGATCTTGTCTCCCGGGCGAGCCGAGGTCAGGTACTCGACCTGCCACGTGCGCCGGAGCTCGTCCGCGATGCTCGAGTAGATCTGGCGCAGGTAGTCGGGCGAGGCGGCGGCGTAGTAGTGGCCGCCGGTTCCAGCGGCCAGCTTCTTGAGCTGGTCCGGCGCGAAGAGCCTGCTCTCGATGGCGATCGCGTAGACCGAGACGTGTGCCTTACGGGCTGCCGCGATCACGTCGTCAAGGTTGGCGCTGCTCGACGTCTCGTTTCCGTCCGTGACGACGATGATCACCTTGCCCGGCAGCGTCTCCTGCTTCAGGGCGGCGATGTCCTGGACGAGTGCGTCGTACATCCTCGTCCCTTGCGTCGCGTCGACTGCGATCGAGCGGAGCGCAACGTCCGTATCGGTCGTGCTGGTCGAGAACGGCGTCGGCACGATCGCTTCGCTGGCAAACGTCGAGACGGCAATCTCGTCGGAAGGAGGCTTGTGATCGACGAACACGCGGGCGGCCGCGACGGCGGTCGCGAGCGGCTTGCCTTTCATCGACTGCGACCGGTCGATGGCCAGTACGACGCTCTTCGAGCTCCCGAAGTTGACGGCGGTGGCGTCTGCGACCGGCCTTCCGTTCTCGGACAGGACGGGTGACTTCGTCGACGGTCGATCCGTGACGACCGTCACGCGAAGGCGCGGATAGTCCGTCGTGTCCGGAGGACGGGCGTGGATCCCGGCGACTGCGGCCGCCGGCGCGAGCAGGCAGAGCGCCGCGAAGGCGACGATCAGGTGCCGCCTCACCGGCGGAAGCCCCGGCCGAAGTTGGCGGTGGCGAAGCCCCCGTGACCGTTCTGGTCTTCCTCCTCGTTCTCGAAGAAGGCCGCGGGCAGCACGACGCCGTTCGTGGCCATCTTGTCGAGGAAGTGCGGCTTGAGGCCGGTGCACTGGAGCGGGCCCAGCAGGCGGAGGGCTTTCGTCCCCTGCGCGGCGGCCTCGTCCGGCGGCCTGGCGACGAAGACGTCCTGCAATGTGATCGTCTCGCCCTCCATGCGCAGCGCCTCGGTGATGTGGGTGACGCGGCGCGAGCCGTCGACGAGTCGCGAGATCTGGATGATCAGGTCGAACGCGGCTGCGATCTGCTCGCGGATCGCGCGCAGCGGCAGATCGACGCCGGCGGTCAGCACGAGCGTCTCGAGCCGCGACAGCGCATCGCGAGGCGTGTTCGCATGGACCGTCGTCAGCGAGCCTTCGTGACCCGTGTTCATGGCCTGGAGCATGTCCAGCGTCTCGGCGACCGCGGACCTCGCCGACGATGATCCGGTCGGGGCGCATACGCAGAGAGTTGCGAACGAGCTCGCGGATGCGGATCTCGCCCTGGCCCTCGATGTTGGGCGGGCGGGACTCGAGCGGGATGACGTGCTCCTGCTGGAGCTGGAGCTCGGCCGCGTCCTCGATCGTGACGATGCGCTCGTCGTTCGGGATGAACGCGGAGACGGCGTTGAGCGTGGTCGTCTTACCGGAGCCGGTACCGCCCGAGATGAGGATGTTGAGCTTGCCGCGGACGCAGGCGGACAGGAAGTGCGCGGCCCGCGGCGTCACCGTCCCGAAGGTGATCAGGTCGTCCATCGTGTACGGGTCGCGCGAGAACTTCCGGATCGTCAGCGTCGGCCCGCGCAGCGCGAGCGGCGGGATGATCGCGTTGACACGGCTCCCGTCGGGGAGGCGCGCGTCGACCATCGGCGACGACTCGTCGATGCGGCGGCCGATCGGCGACACGATCTTGTCGATGATCCGCAGCAGATGGGCGTCGTCCAGGAACGACGTGTTCGTGAGCTCGAGCTTGCCCGAGCGCTCGATGTAGACCTGGCTCGGCCCGTTGACCATGACTTCCGTCACGGCCTCGTCGCGGAGGAAGGGCTCGAGTGGCCCGTAACCGAGGATGTCGTCGGCGATCTCGCGGACGAGCTTGCGGCGCTCGTCGCGCGTGAGCGGCGTCCGGTCGAGGGCGAGCTGCTCCATGACCGCCCGCAGCACGCGGTCGGCGATGTCACCGGAACCGTCGCTCGCGAACAGCTCGGGCCCGAGACGCGCGATGCACGCGTGGTGGATCCGCGTCTTCAGCTCGGCGTACGGATCGGCCCGCCGGTCACCCTCCCGGGCGCGCAGCTGCTGCGTCGACGCCGTCGGGCTGTGACGCTCGCCGTCCTCGTAGGAGCTGCCGTTCTGCTGCTGCTGTTGCTGCTGTTCGGCGCCGACCTTCAGACGGTCCTGGAGACCCATGTCGCTACGACCTCAGCCTGGACACGAGCGACTTACGGGGCTCCTTGACCTTCGTCTCATTCTTGACCTTCGCCTTCGAGCCCTTGACGCCGGCGATCGAGTCGGCCAGTTCGCGGATCGCCTTCGAGAACTCGCAGCCAGGGTCGGCGAGCGCCACCGGCTTGCCGCGGTTGACGGCCATCGGCACGGCGCGGTCGCTCGGGAGCTCGACGAAGACCTTGGTGCGCAGCGTGTCCTCGACCTCGCTCCGCTTCAGCCCCACGTTCGTGTTCGCACGGTTCAGGATCACGCGGATCCGCTCCGGCGGGTACGAGAGCAGCTCGAGGGTCTGGAGCCCGAGCCGGACGTTCTTGATCGTCGGGATGTCGAGACCGCAGAGCAGGAGCAGGACGTCGGTGCGGTCGAGCGTCGCCAGCATCGGCCCGTGGAAGAAGGGCGACGTGTCGACGATGATCGTGTCGTAGGAGGCCCGGGCCACCTCGAGCAGGCGGGCCAGCTTCCCCTCGGTCACGAGCTCGGCGTCCTCCGGGCGAATCGGCGCCGGCAGGACGTCGAGTCCGCACGGATGCGCCGTCGTGTAGCCGGCCAGCTTCTCCGAGTCCAGCTCGCCCGGGGCGACGACGAGGTCGTAGATCGTCTTCTCGGGCTCGATTCCCAGCATGATCGCCGCGTCCCCGAACTGCAGGTCGAGGTCGAGGAGCAGCACACGGTTCTTGTGGTACTTCGCGAACGTGGCGGCGAGGTTCGTGGAGACGACCGTCTTGCCGATCCCGCCCTTGGGCGAGAACACGGTCGCGACCTTGCCCATGTGGCTGGACGCGTTGGACGAGCGCCTCTCGGTCTGGCACGCCTTCCGGATCGCGAAGACGATGTTCTCCGTCAGCTGAGGCAGCGGGATGACGTCCGCGACCTCGGCGTCGAGCGCCTCCGCCAGGATCCCGGAGCACTCGCCGGAGCAGAGCAGGATCACCGGTGCGCGGGTGTACTCGCGGACCGCCGAGTACGCGTCTCCCGGGAACTCTCCCCCGCGGGTCGCGTGGATGACGGCGTCGAGGTGACCGCCGGTCAGGGCCGAAGCCGCCTCCGGCACCTCCTCGGTCATTCCGACGAGCTCGATGCCACCGTGGATGCGAAGGGCGTCGGCGATCTCCGCCAGTCCTTCGCACGAGCCGGTGATGTAGATCCGCAGAGGTGCGCTGTTGCCGTTGTCACTCATCACTTACCTCCGGCGATGGCGAAGATGGCGTTGATCACGGAACGGTTGATGCCGTCCACGAGGAGCGACGCCGCGGTCTCGACGCCGTTCGCGCTGTCCTGGGCCTTGACGCCAGGGCGCAATTCGAGCGTCCAGTAATCCCCCTTGGCGTAAGCCAGCAGGAGCTTCTGCGACTGGGAGTCGGTGACCCGGAGCATGACGGCGCTCTGGGTCGACGTGCCGCTGCCGCCTCCGATCTTTCCTCCTGTCGAGGCGGCCTGGACCTGGATGACCTTCAGGTCACGAACGATGATGCGGCTGAACGTGAGATCGCTGCCGGAGACGCCGGTGGTCCCGTTGCCGCTGAAGTGCACGGTGTTCACACCCGCGAAGTCGACCAGGTCACCCGGTTGCAGAATCCCGGCGAGAACCTGGTTCGAGTTGCCGGCGATCTGCACGGCACGCTGGGTACCGGTGATCTGGCCGGCGAGGCCGGTCTCGGCGATCGGCCCGAAGCGGGCGGCGGTGATCTGCTCGCCTGCGTACGTGGGCTGTGTCGCGACGAGCGACTTGATCTGGTCG
Organism: uncultured Actinomycetes bacterium; assembly: GCA_963765295.1. GTDB lineage: Bacteria > Actinomycetota > Thermoleophilia > Gaiellales > Gaiellaceae > PALSA-612. The sequence continues at coordinate 171,312 of CAVXVO010000003.1, read as the reverse complement.
GGGCTCGAGATCGCACCCGGCACGACTGCGCTGCGCGGGATCTGGCGAGTCGTCAACCAGCCCTTCGCCACGACGGTCGCTCCCAGGGTGCTCACGGGGATGTCGTGCGCCGCGACCGGAACCGTGACCGTCGCCGACTGATGCTGGACGCTGCTCTTGTAGTTGGAGACGTAGAACGTCACGAGAAGCGCAGCGAAGCCGGCGAGCGCGACGGCGATCAGGATGTTCCGCATCCGATAGGTCATCGATTCAGCCTTCCTTCGTCGTCAGATTCCTCGAAGAGGCTCGGCGCCTCCGACGCCCTGTATCGGCGGAGTGGGGCGCGGCCTTGAGAGGGACCCTGCGCCGACCTCCGACAGGGCGTGGTTACTCGACCCGTTCCGTCGTCGTGGCGCTCATCGACCCCGAGGCGACGACGACGCCCATCACGTTGATCGACCACGGGTAGGTCGCCGCGACCGTGGCGTCCGCCCCCTGCACCCAGGTCGACGTGACCGTCACGCCGAGGTTCGCGAGGTTCAAGTCGGAAGCGGAGTTCTTGACCGCGTTGACCGTCGCAGTCGTGGCGTCAGGTGTGCAGCCGGTCCGACAGACGGCGGCCTTTCGCGCGCCGGCGCGGGCGGCGTCCGTCAGCGTCACCCAGTTGTTGTAGACGACTCCGAGCTGCATGATCCCCATCAGGACGAGCAGGAGGACAGGGGCGACGATGGCGAACTCGGCCATCGACTGGCCCCGCTGCGATCGGAGTCTGATCCGTGGCATTCTCATTTGGGTGATCGTCCGGGCGCGCCATTCGCGCCTCTGTCTGTTCTGATCGCGCGTCGAAGGCAACGGGACCATCCCCCGACGGGGGGATCTGACGACTCGAGCGCGGCGGGGCGCCCGGGGTCGAACGGCCCTGCCGGCGGATCGTGACGCCGTCCGGATCCCTCGTTCGGGGATCGAGCAACCCTGGGCTCCAGACGATTTCGGTCAGTGAAAGTCGTGCAGCCAACGGTCAGTGAAAGTCGTGCAGCCAAGCAGTGCGACCGCCGAGAGGAGGTGACCAAGGAAATGACGTTCTCCGACTGTCTCGACCTGATCAAGTGGGCGCGCAAGCGCCAGGAGGGTCAGACGATGGCCGAGTACGCCGTCGTGCTGGGTGTGATCACCCTCGCCGTCGTCGGCGTGTTCACCGCCCTCGCCGGCGGTGTCTCCGGTGCCATCAGCACCATCACGAGCCGCATCTAAGGCATTGACGCTCGGCCCCCGCGAGACGCGCGGGCCGGGCGTGAGCGCCGTACCGAACAGAACTTTCGCCGAGGGATCTGCTTCCGCACCCTCGACGGCCAGGAGCCGGCGCCGCAGAGCGGTAGTGGCGGCAGGAAGGGAAGTGACGTGTACGTCATCAAGTCCCACATCTGGCTTCTGGAAAGACCCGACGGACAGGTCTTCGCCGAGTACGCGGTGATCCTGGGCGTGATCACCCTGGCTGTCGTCGGCGTGTTCACCGTCCTCGCCGGCGGCGTCGCCGAGGCGATGAACACCGTCATCACTGTCTTCTAGTCGAGCTCCGTCGAAGCCGGTTGGGCCGCCATCCCCCATTAGGGGGAGGGGGCGACCGGGAGGACGTTCGATGAGAACCGTATGGCGGTTGCGACGCACCCGGTGACACCCCTCGTGCGACCGCGCCACGTCCTGCTCGTCGGAGCTTTCGTCGTCGGGTGGTCGGTCGCCCGCAGCAGGCCCGAGCCCGCCGCCGCCGTGAGGGCGCCGGTGATCGAGCCGCTCGTCGAGACCCCGTTCGAGCTCTCCGAGCCCGTGGCGGAGCCGGTCGTCACGGCTCGCCCGCGCCTCCGCCGGCCGTTGCGTCTCGCGCTCGCCGGCGGCCTGGCCGCACTCGTTCTCGCCGGCGCCGGGCTCGCGCTCCGGCCGGACGACGCCCGCGCTCCGCTCGTCGACCCCGCCGTCGCCGCCCAGGAGCATGCCCAGGCCGCGAAGCAGGCGCAGGCCACGAGGCTCCATCTGCTCCGCCGCCTCGAGCTCGCCGGAATCACCGCACGCCGAACCGGCTCGACCGATATCCCCGTGACCCCCGTTGCCGCCGCTGCTCCGAAGCAGCCGGTGGTGCAGCCGGGCGAGCGCGCGATCGCGCTCGACAACTACCTGCAGGCACTCGGCACCCAGACGATCCTGACCGGCCTCGACGCCTCCCGCGACCAACTCCAGCAGCAGGTGCTGAACGACTCGCGCGTGAGCATCTATCCCGCAGGTCGCGGCGACGTGACTTCCGGCAAGCTCGACGTCCGCGTGCTCGCGATCATCGAGTACCTCGCGCAGGCGAACGGTTCGGTCGGCGTCTCGTGCCTGATCACGGGCCACTCGCTGTACGTCCACGGGCGACCCGGTGTCGTCTCGGCGCACATCTACGGCCGCGCGGTCGACATCAGCTCCGTGGGCGGCACTCCCATCCTCGACCACCAGGGCTCCGGGAGCGTCACCGAGAAGGCGATCCAGCAGATCCTCGCGCTGCCGGCCTCGGTCGAGCCGCTGCAGGTGATCTCGCTGATGAACCTGGGCGGGCCGTCCTTCGCGCTCCCAGACCACTACAACCACATCCACATCGGGTACTGAGGCCCGTGGCGAAGCGAGTCTCGAAGGTCCGGACGAGCGGCGGCGCCGTCGTCTGCGATGCATGCCTGGTCGCAGAGAGCCCGTGGCTGCGGATGAAGGGGCTCCTCGGCCGCCGCGAGCTGCCCGACGGCGAAGGGATCCTGCTCCGCCCTGCGTCGTCGATCCACATGGCGTTCATGCGCTTCCCGATCGACGCCGTCTTCCTCGCCCGCGACCTGACCGTGCTCAGGGTCGTGCGCGACCTCGCGCCGTGGCGGATGGCGTCGAAGGTCCGTGCGCACTCGGTGCTCGAGCTCCCCGCCGGCACCTGCGAGCGCCGCGGCGTCCGTGAGGGCGACCGCCTGACGCTCGAGGCCTGAGCCGTGCACGACGAGGCGGCTCCCCGGGTCTCGGTCGGCTCGCTCGCGCCGCCGACGCTCGTCGCTCGCACATGGCGGCTTCTCGCCGACGAGTCGCTGCTCGTCCTCTGCACCTCGATCTTCGCGATCGCGTTCGTACTGCGCCTCTCCGGCCAGGTCAACCAGGATGCGTGGCTCGCGCTGGCGGGCGGACGGACGGTCCTCGACCACGGCCTGCCGCACCACGAGGTATGGACGCTCTGGGGCGCCGGCAAGGCGTTCGTCGACCAGCAGTGGCTCGGGCAGACCGTGCTCTACCTCGTCCACGCGGCGGGCGGCTTCGGGCTCCTCGCCGCAGTCCACGCGCTGTTGACGCTGGCGGCGATCACGGTCGCACTCGTCGTGGCCCGGCGGCGCGGTGCCTCGCAGCGCAGCGTGCTCCTGCTCCTGCCGCTCTCCTTCTTCTGCCTGATCGGCAGCACGTGGCAGGTGCGGACGCAGAGCCTCGCGTACCTGCTCTTCGTCGCCTGCCTGTGGCTGCTCGTGGACGACGCCAGGCGGCCCTCGTCGCGGGTCTTCTGGTGCCTGCCGCTGCTCGCCGTCTGGGGCAACCTGCACGGCTCGGCAACGCTCGGCGCGGCCCTCGTCGTGCTGCGGGGACTGGACCGGGCCGCGAAGGGACGCCGGCGCTCGGGGCTCGGCCTGGCCGCGCTCGCACCCGCGATGCTCTTCGTCTCCCCGTACGGCGCCTCGCTTGTCGGCTACTACCACTCGACCCTCTTCAACCCGGCCTTCAGCTCGATGCTGAACGAGTGGCAGCCGCCGAAGTTCGGCGTGATGACTGCACCGTTCTTCGCGCTCGCGATCGGCGTTGCGTGGCTTTGCGGACGCTCGCGGAAGGCGCTGACCCGCTTCGAGCGGATCGCGCTCGTCGTGACGCTCTTCGCCGGACTGAGCGCGACGCGGAACATCGGCTGGTTCGCGTTCGCGGCGATCATGCTCTGCCCGTCGGCGGTCGAGGAGATCTCGCCCGCGCAGGCGGCGGGCCATGCCCTGCGCTCCCGGGCGAACGCAATCGCCGCAGCCGTGACGCTCGCGGTGCTCCTCGCCCTGCTCGCCGCGACGGTCGCCCGGCCTGCCTCGTGGTATGCGGAGCCCTACCCGGCCGCAGCCGGGGACGCCGTCGCGAAGGCGGCGGCGCGCGACCCCGGCGCGCGCGTCTACGCCGACGTCAGGTACGCCGACTGGCTGCTCTGGGAGCATCCCGAGCTTGCCGGACGGCTCGCCTTCGACGCCCGTTTCGAGATGCTCTCACGCTTCCGGATCGCGGAGATCTTCAACTTCAACAACGCGTTCGGCGCCTCCTGGCGGCCTGCGACACGGGGCTTCCGCATCCTCGTCCTCGACCGCACCGTCAGCACGCGTCCGATCGCCGACCTCCTGCGCGAGCCGGGAACGCGCGTGCTCTACTCGGGTCACGGCGTCGCCGTCCTCGAGCGGGCGCCCTGAACCGGGTCGCCTGCGAGGAGCCGGGGCAGCACCAGTAGCCCCCACAGGGTCGCCGCGACGATGACGATCAGGGCCCAGGCGACGCTCGCCTTCGGCGTCGTCACGTCCGGAACCTCCCAGAACATCCAGCCGCGCTTGACCACCTGCTCGAGCCAGAAGTCGTTCGCGATGTTCCCGACTCCGTAGCAGAACGTCAGCGTCAGGTAGCCGCCGAGCACGCCGTACAGGAGGCGCGAGCGCACGGAGCCGAGAAGGCGAGAGAGGACGAGCGCGACGAGCACGAGCAGCACGCCGTCCATCCCGTGGTGGTGACCGTGGTGGACCGCGGGGTGGAACACCGCGTCGCCCGGCTGAGTCCGGAGCTCGCCGGTCAGGTAGATCGACCCCAGCACGGGGACGCCGGCGAAGGACAAGCCGACGTCGGCCGCCGCCCACGGCAGCCCGAGCACCACCGCGACGGCGGCGAGCGCGATCCTGATCCTGTCGCCCGCGACGTGGCCGATCTGCCACGTACCGCCGCCGCGAAGGCACCACACGGTCAGCCCGAGCGCGAGTGCCACGCCGACCGCAGCGATCGCGTTCGCAGGCCGTGCGTCCAGCTTCGCCTGGTCGACGATCTTCGGCCAGAAGACGGCGGCGCAGAGGACGATCGCGAGCACGGCCACACTTCGCTCGGCGCGGCTCGTCGTTCGGTCGAGCAGGAAGAGGACGATGCCGATCGCGACGAGAGCGGCCGGGAAGTTGAGGAAGAGGAGCGCCCGGCTCGCCCCGCCTTCGATTCCGCTGCCCGTGACGTGGTACAGCTGGTTCCAGGGAAGCCGTGAGTAGGTGACGAGGATCGCTAGCGCGACGGCGGCGAGCAGTCCCCAGACGACCGTGAGCTCGGGCAGGGCCGACCTCCGGGCCGAGCCCGGCGTCGTCACGAGAGGCCGAGCGGAGCGAGGCCGCTGCCGAACCAAACGATCAGGACGACTGCCGCGACTCCTCCCGCCACGAGCTCGGGCCGCCGGAGACCCGGCGGCGACTCGACCGGCTCACGACGCCGCTTCGGCTGTACGGGCTGGGCTGCCGAGAGCCGCTGGTAGAAGAAGCCGCCGAGGAGCAGGACGACGCCGACTGCCAGGAACGAGAGGGCACGGGTGATCGAGCTCAGCGAGGGCAGGTCGAAGAGGAAGATCTTCGCCAGGCTGACGGCGAACATCGCGAAGCCTGCAACCCGCAGGGCGCCGACGCGGGTCAGCCCGAAGTAGAGCGCAGCCAGCCCAACCAGGCCCCAGAAGGCGCTGACCGCCGTATGCCCGCGATGGAAGTTCGTGTCGACGCTGCCCGAGAAGGCGAACTGGAACAACGCGAGGATGAAGATCGAGAGACCGTAGACGGTGAGCACACCGGCGGTCCAGAGGCAGACCTTGCCGAAGCGGCGCCGGAGCTCGGTACTCTCGCCCGCGAGGTACCCGACGGCGGCCGCGGCCGCCGCGACGAACAGCGCGCCGATCGCACCGCTCCCCGGATGCGCCCCGGCGACGAACAGGTGCGTCGGCGGAGCCACTCCGAAGATCACCGTCGCGACCCCGACGAGCAGGGCGACTGCAGCGGCGGCCAGGAAACGCGAATCCTTCGTACGACGGGAGAGCCAGGCCAACCCGGCCGCGGCGATCGAAAGCACGAGCACGTGGTATGTGCCCGGCAGCAGCCGCTCGGAGGCGCCGTAGCCGAGCACGAGCGCCGACGCCCAGAGCAGCGTCGAGAAGTCGCGCTGCCCGCTCAGGCCGTAGACGGAAGCCGCGAGGACGGTGTAGATGCCGGCGAGCACGAGGATCGCGAGCCCACGCTCGTCGGCGGCGCCGACGCTATCGCCGAAGAGGGCCACCACAGCCGCCAGGCCCATGCCGACGCTCGCAAGGACGAAGCCGAGCGCAACCGGCGACAGGTCGTCCCTGCGCGGCAGGAGTTGGAGGGCCAGCGCGGCGAGCAGCACGGTGGCGCCGACGACCACGAACGCAACCCCGCGGGGAGTGGCCTGCAGGTAGCGCTCTCCGACCTCGAACGTGACGACGATCGTGGTGGCGAGCGCCACGACGGCCCCCGGCACGAGCTCCGGGGCGCGGCGGCGGAGCGCGGCGACGAGAACTCCCAGCCCGAGCACGCTCCAGACGACGAACATCGTGACGCGGCCCCAGTCGTAGCTCGGAATCGCCGCGACCACGCCGACGGAAAGGGCAGCGACGGAGGTGGCAGCCGCCGCCCAACCGAACGCGAGTCGAATCAGGCGGCCGTCCGCGCTGAGCGTCGAGTAGCGCGGCGCGACGACCAGGAACAGCTCCACGAGCGCCGCAGTGAGCAGAGCCAGCCCTGCGATCAGGCAGGACGTCGCGCGCGCGTCTCGGCCGAGGAGCGCCACGCCGGTCCAGATCGCGGCGGCATCGGTCACCAGCAGGCCGACAACGGCGCCGGCGCGGACCTCCCCCGCCCCCCGCCGGAACGCCGCGAGCGCCATGCCGAGGCCGAGCGCGCTCCACATGGAGAACATCGCGACGCGGCCCCAGTCGTAGCTCGGAATCGCGGACACGATTCCGACGGACAGCGCTGCAGCTGCCACCACGACCGTCCCGAAGGCCGATCCGAGCCACACGACGCGCGCGTCATCCGACAGGCTCCGAATGCGCGGTGCGAGCACCGCGAAGAGCTCGATGAGCGACACCGCGAGCAGGGAGACACCCGCAACGAGGCATGCGGCGGCCCGTGCGCTCGAGATGAGCTCCGCCTGCCCGTTGGCGATCGCCGCGACGCTCGTGAGGACGAGCCACGCGAGGGCGGCGAAGCGGAACGCGGACCGGCGTGCTCGCAGACCGAAGGCGTAAAGGCCGAGGCCGATCGCGCTCCAGAGCGTGTACATCGCCACATGGCCCCAGTCGAAGCTCGAGAAAGCCGCGAGCACCCCCAGCGAGAGGGCATAGACGGCAGCGACGGCCGCAAGCCAGTACCCCACGATGCGAATCAGGTGCTGGCCGTCGGCCAACGTCTCGAAGACGGACGCAAGCGCACCGAAGAAGCCGGAGTGCCGGCCGAACGCGATTCGCCGCCGTGCCGTGAAGTAGGCGATCGCGGCCGAGGCGGCGCCGACGGCCACCACCGCCAGTGCGCCGCCCGCCGACGTCTCGAACGGCTTGAACAGGTGCGACGGCGGCGCGTCGAAGGCGAGGACGTGGAACATTGCCGCGGCGAAGTAGACGAGAGCCCAGAGCTGGTAGCGGATGTCCTTCACCTGTCGGGCGAGCCACGCGAGCACCGCCGCCTCGCCCGCCCACGCGAACGCGAGCGGACTGCCGTTCATCAGCTCGCCGAACGCGATCCCTCCGACGATCAGGCCGAGCGCTGCCAGCAGGGCGCTCAGGTCGTTCGCGTCCCGCCGCGGGAAGAAGACCGCCGCGACGAATCCGAGCGCGATCGCGACCCCGAGCAGCGCGACGCCGCGCGACTCCGTGCTGCCGTAGAGACGGAGCATGCTGAGAACCGCGAACGACGTCCCCACGAACAGGAACGACGTGACCATCGGGCGTATGGCGATCGTTGCCTCGCGCCGCTGCAGGGCGATGCCGGTCGCGACCGTGATCGCGGCGAAGACGGCCGCGAGCGCGACGATCTCGACCGGCGACTCCCCCCGGTACTCGGGCTGCAGCACCAGCGCGAGCGCCTGGGCGAGCCCGGACGCCGCGCCGGCGACGAGCAGCACGTTCCATCGTCGGCGAACAGCCACGATCGCGGCCGCAGCCGCCATCAGGGCGACGAACCACGTGCCGACGACCGACAGGCCCCCCTGCAGGGCGATGGCGAGCGGTGCCAGCATCGCGCCGAGGAGCCCGATCCCCGCGACGATCTGCGAGTCCCAGCGCAGCGCGGTGACCAGGCCGACCGCGGCGATCCCGGCGGCGATCACGAGCGCGACCGGGTTGCTCACGAAGTGGTAGAGCGCGGTCGCCGCGAGCAGCACCGCATATCCGCCGGCGATCCCGGCCGCGACGGCGGCGAGCGAGGAGTCCGTCTCGCCGTACCGGCGGCGCAGCCAGAGCCCGCCGGCGTAGACGCCTCCGGCAGCGACCGCACCCATGGCCACCCGCCCTCCGGGGCCGATCCAGCCACGGTTCACGGCGAGGATGAAGAAGAAGACGATCCCGAGCAGCGTCACGATTCCGCCCGCGATCGCGAGAGCCTTCGCCCCCAGCAGGTCGGAGAAGCTCAGCTCGGGGATCGTGAAGAGCGGCGGCCGAGGCGGCGCGGGCGGGGTGGCCGGCCGCGGCCGAGCCGGCGCGCGCGCCCTCGCGGGCGCAGGCTCCCACGTCGGCGGCTTCCCGGGTGCGGTCGCCTCCGGCTCGGGTGGCGTGGCGAGGAACTGAACGGCCTCGTCGATCGTCCTCTCGAGCGCGACGGTCTGCGTGGCCAGACCGGCGACCGCGAAGTCCGGCTCGAGCCGGTGCACGTGCCGGCGGAGCTCGCGAAGCGCAGGCAGGTCCGATCTCCAGAGCGCCTGCTCCCGGATCCGGTCGAGCTCGGCGAGCTTCCGGCGGAGCTCCCCCGGGTCGGGCACGGCCGCGGGGTCGACTGCGACCGACGGCGCAGGCATCGGATCGCGTCGAGGCGCAGGCTGCGGCACGACGAGAGCGCGCAACTCGGCAAGCTCGCCCTCGAGTGCCTGAATCCGCCGCTCGAGCTCTTCGAGCCGAACATCGGAGCCTGAGGTCACACCGGCGCCCACAGCCTCACCTTCGCGTTCGACCGCCACGAGTGCATCAGGCAACCCCCCCGCCGACATCGGGGAAAACCCTCATCGCGCCGACGCGCTTCTCGCGCTGTCGACGCGGGGAACGCGGCCGGCGCTACTCGACCGTGACGGTCTTCGCCAGGTTGCGCGGCCGGTCGACCGGCAGGCTGCGCAGGCGCGCGATTCTGTAGGCGAGGAGCTGCAGCGGCATGACGGCGAGGATGGCGGACAGGAACGCAGGAGCGTTCGGGACGTAGATGACGTCGTCCGCGTGGTGCTGGATGTCCTCGTTGTCGTCGCTCGCGATCGCGATCACGTGCGCACCGCGCGCACGGACCTCCTGGATGTTCGAGACGAGCTTCTCGTAGACGCGCTCCATGCGCGTCGCGACGACGACCACGGGAGTCGACTCGTCGAGCAGGGCGATCGGGCCGTGCTTCATCTCCCCGGCGGAGTACGCCTCCGTCGGGATGTACGAGATCTCCTTGAGCTTGAGCGCGCCCTCGAGCGCCACGGGCAGCCCGATGTTGCGGCCGATGTAGAGGAAGAAGGGCCGGTCGTAGAAGCGACGGGCGATATCGTCGATCGGCGGGTTGCCGTCCAGGAACTGCGTCATCTGGGCAGGGAGCTGGTAGAGCGAGTTGACGATGAACTCGATCTCGTCCGGCGGCAGCGTCTCGCGTACCTGCGCGAGCTTGAGCGCGACCAGGAAGAGGAGCGAGAGCTGCGCGGTGAAGGTCTTCGTCGCGCAGACCGAGATCTCGAGCCCTGCGCGGGTGTACAGCACCGAGTCGACCTCGCGCGTGATCTGCGCGCCCATCATGTTCGTGATCGCGACCGTGCGGGCCCCCATCTGGCGCGCGAGCTGCATGGCGTTGATGGTGTCGCGGGTCTCACCGGACTGCGAGATGCCGAGCACGAGCGTGCTCTCGTCGAGCACAGGGTTGCGGTAGATCCATTCCGACGCGATGTCGTGCTCCACCGGGATGCGCGCCCACTCCTCGATCGCGTACCGGGCGGCGACGCCGGCGTGGTAGGCGGTGCCGGTCGCGAGGATGACGATGCGCTTCAGGTCGCGGAGGTCCTCGTCCGGCATCCCGAGCCCCTCGAGGCAGAGCCGGCCGTGCCGCACGCGGTCGCCGATGGTCTCGGCGACGGCCTCCGGCTGCTCGTAGATCTCCTTGAGCATGAAGGTCTCGAAACCGCCTTTCTCGGCGCCTTCGATGTCCCAGTCGAGCACGACCAGCTCGTGCTCGACCGGCGTGCCGTCGACACGGCTGAACTCGATGCTCTCGGGCGTGATGGCGACCAGGTCGCCGTCGCTCGGGAAGTAGACGCGCCGCGTCTCCGCGAGGAAGGCGGCGGCGTTCGAGGCCAGGAACGCCTCGCCCTCGCCGACTCCGACGACGAGCGGCGTCTCGCACCGCGCGCCGACGAGCAGCTCGGGATGATCGGCGTGGACGGCGACGAACGTGAAGTGGCCCTCCATCTCCGCGTAGGCCTTCCTGACGGCCTCGACGAGATCGCCGTCGTAGTGGCGCTCGATCAGGTGGGAGACGGTCTCGGCGTCGGTCTCGGAGGAGAACGTGTGCCCCTCGTCCTCGAGGCCGGCCTTGAGCTCGCGGTAGTTCTCCACGATGCCGTTCAGGACGATGGCGAGCCGGTCGTCGCAGCCTGTCAGCGGGTGTGCGTTCGCCTCCGTGACGGCGCCGTGCGTCGCCCAGCGCGTGTGGCCGAGCCCGGTGATCGCCGTGGACCTGCTGCTGCCGGCTCGCGCCTTCAGCTTGTCGAGCGGACCGACAGCGCGCGCGTACTCGAGCTCGCCGCCGGCGAGGAGCGCGATTCCGGCCGAGTCGTAGCCCCGGTACTCGAGACGCTCGAGGCCGGCGAGCAGGAGCGGCTTACACGGCCTGTGGCCGACGTACCCGATGATCCCGCACATTCAGGCCTCCTCCGTCATGTCGGGGCAATGCGTCCTCGAAGCACGACGAGCCCGGCCTGGCCGCCGGCAGCGGCGCCGACGATCACCCGAGCTCTGTGCTGACGAGCGACGCGATGGTACCACAGAGCTTTCGAGCCTCTTCCTCATTTTCGGCCTCCGCGAGCACTCTGACAACCGGCTCCGTTCCACTCGGTCGCACGAGCACGCGACCCCGTCCGGCGAGCGCGCCGTTCGTCTCCTCGACCCACTGGACGATCGCCGGCGTCAGCTCCTTCACCGCGACGCGGACGTTCTCCTTTACCTGCGGGAAGCGCTCCATCACGGCGACGGACTCGGAGAGCGTGCGGCCGCGAAGCGCCCGGCAGAGGAGCAAGGCCGCGACGAGGCCGTCGCCCGTGACATGGCCGTCCAGGTAGATCAGGTGGCCGGACTGCTCGCCTCCGAGCACACCGCCCTCGCGGCGGAGCGCCTCGAGCACGTACCGGTCGCCGACGTCCGTCGTCACGACACGGATTCCGCGCTCCGCGAGCAGGCGATGGAGACCCAGATTCGCCATCGTCGTCACGGCGACGAGATCGACGCCGAGCTCGAGCGCGAGCACCGCCAGGATCTGGTCGCCGTCGACGGCCTGGCCGTGCTCGTCGACCGCCAGCATCCGGTCGCCGTCCCCGTCGAACGCAACGCCGAGGTCGAGCCCCTCGCTCGTAACGGCCTGTTGCAAGGCGCGCAGGTCGGTGGCGCCGCAGCCGACGTTGATGTTGTTGCCGTTCGGCCGGTCGCCGATCGCCGTCACGTGCGCGCCGAGCCGCTGGAAGGCGGCCGGAGCGATGCTGGAGTACGCGCCGTTGGCACAGTCGACGCCGATCTTCAGGTCTTCCAGGTCCTCGGCGAAACGCTCGATGACATGGTCGACGTAGCTGCCGTGGACGACCTCGATGTTGTCGATGCGGCCCTGGTCTGCGTTGCGAGGGGGCTCGCCGAGCAGCGCCTCGATCTGCTCCTCCGCCTCGTCCGTCAGCTTCTGCCCCTGGCCGTCGAAGAGCTTGACGCCGTTGTACTCGGGCGGGTTGTGCGATGCGGAGATGACGGCACCGAGGTCGAGCGCGAGCAGCGCGACGGCCGGCGTCGGCAGGACGCCCGCGAGCATGGCGTTGCCACCCGCTGAGGCGACGCCGGACGCGAACGCGCGCTCGAGCTCACGACCCGAGGCGCGAGTGTCGCGGCCGATCAGCACCGCACCGCCGCCCTGCCAGAGCGTCACGGCGCGGCCGAGCCGCTCGACGAGCGCGGGCGTCAGGTCCTGTCCGACGACGCCACGCACCCCGTCGGTGCCGAAATACCTGCGCATATGTGGTGGCGAGGCTAGCGCTTGGCCCACTGCGGGGCCTTGCGGGCCTTCTTCAGCCCGGCCTTCTTCCGCTCGACCGCGCGGGCATCGCGGGCCAGGAAGCCCTCGCGCTTGAGCGGGACGCGCAGCTCCGGGTCGGCCTCGACGAGCGCCCGGGCGATCCCGTGGCGCGCCGCGCCGGCCTGTCCGCTCGGGCCACCGCCGTGGAGGCGGATGCGAACGTCGTACGTGCCCTCGGCCCCCGCGACCCTGAGCGGGGCCTGCACCTGCGCGCGATGGACGAGGCGCGGGAAATACTCGTCGAGCGAGCGTCCGTTGATCCACCAGCTTCCGTCGCCGGGGCGGAGGATCACGCGGGCGACGGAGGTCTTCCGCTTGCCCGTGCCCTGATAAGTGGCCAGCTCTGGCGTCACGATCTCGTCTTCAGCTCCTTCGGTGCCTGCGCCGTATGCGGATGCTCGGGGCCGGCGTAGATCTTCAGCTTACGGAGTTGCGCGCGCGAGAGCCGATTGCGCGGCAGCATTCCCTTCACGGCCTTGCGGATGACCTCCTCCGGCCGCCGCGCGAGCTGCTCGCGGAGCGTCCGCTGGCGCAGACCGCCCGGATAGCCCGAATGCCGGTAGTAGATCTTGTCGTCGAGCTTCTTGCCCGTGACCGCGACCTTCTCGGCGTTCACGACGACGACGAAGTCACCGGTGTCGACGTGAGGCGTGTACTGCGGCTTGTCCTTGCCGCGCAGCGTGTCGGCGATGTGCGTCGCGAGACGCCCGAGGGTCTGCCCCTCCGCATCCACGAGATGCCACTCGCGCTCGATCTCGCCGGGTTTTGCGTTCCAGGTCTTCATGTCGGACGTAAAGGCGGCGGACCACGCGTCCGCCGACGGAGAAGTGTAGCCGAGCCCGGTCGCCATCGCGGCGACCCACAACCTCGTCTGCCTGGCCTTCAACCGAGCTTCGTGGCGTTCGTCACGCTTAGGGCCGACCGCCGCAACGGATGCGCCGTGTCGGACCCGAAGCAGCAAGGCGCGACGGCGTCATGCACCCGCGTCAGACACAGATCGCCGTGACGTTGATCGTGACGGTAGTCGCACCCGTGCCGGCACGGACAACAACCGCGTCGGCACTCCACTGGGTGATGCCGACTCGAGTCGAATTGTGGTCCCCGCCGACTGCTCCCCCGGTCTCGTTGAATGTGATGTTTGCGACGACTGCCGTCGACCCGCTCGGACAGGTCGAGACCGCGCTCCCCGAGAGGTTGCCGGCGTTCGACCCGTCGACGCTTGCAGTGGCAAGGGTGCCCAGTTGGACATTCGCGACCCCGGACGGTCCAGTCGGCCCTCTGTTGCCGGTCGGCCCCCTCGTGCCGGACGGACCGCGGGTACCGGTCGCGCCCGGCGCACCCTTCGCGCCGGTCGCACCTGTGACACCCCTCGCGCCCGTCGCACCTTCGGTACCAGTCGCGCCCCCCGCACCCGTCGAGCCCTTCGCACCAGTAGCACCCTTGACGCCGGTCGGACCCCTCGTCCCCGTCGGGCCACCCACCCCGGTCACACCTCTCGCACCGGTCGTACCCTTCGCGCCCGTACTCCCTCTGGAGCCCGTCGAGCCTGTAGCGCCCGTGCTGCCTCGAGCGCCGGTCGACCCGCGCACGCCCGTCGTACCGCCGGCGCCGGTCGCGCCCCGAGCACCGGTCGGACCCGCGACGCCCGTCGGCCCTTTCGACCCGGTCGGCCCGCGCTGACCGGTCGGGCCCCTCGAGCCGGTCGCACCCTGAGACCCGGTCGGACCCCTGGCGCCCGACGACCCGGTCGAGCCTCTGGCGCCGGTCACACCCTGCGTCCCCGTCGGGCCCTTCGCCCCAGTACCGCCCGCGGTACCCGTCGCGCCCCTGGTACCCGTCGCGCCTTTGGCGCCCGTTGTGCCGTTGACGCCGGTGCTACCCCTGACGCCGGTCGCGCCGCGGAGACCGGTCGGGCCTCGACTGCCCGTCGGGCCTCGCAGACCGGTCGCGCCGTTCGCCCCGGTTGCACCGGGCGCCCCCGTCGCACCTCTGGCACCGGTCGTTCCGCGAGCACCGGTGGCGCCTGGGGACCCGGCTGCGCCGGTCGTTCCCCGGCCGCCCGTGGCTCCAGTTGCGCCCCGAGCTCCCGTCGCACCCCGCGCGCCGATCGCTCCTGCGGTGCCGGTCGGCCCTCTTGCGCCGGTCGGACCGGGAGGACCTGTCGGACCGGTCGGGCCGCCGTTGCTCGAGCCCGACGGACCGGTCGGGCCGCGGGCGCCGGTCGGGCCGCGCACTCCCTTCGGGCCGCGCGGGCCGGTCGGCCCCGGCGATCCTCCTCCGCCGCCACTCTGGGCCCAGTCCACCTCCTCCTCGAAGAACGAGCATGCCGCGCCGGGGTTCCCGAAGCTTCCCTGGGGAAACGCAGCCGGCGCGTAGAGGATCCTGAGGCGCCCGACACTCGGACCGTTCCGGGTGACACAGGAGTGGATCTTGTCGAGATCATGCGGCGCAGCCACGGCGCCAGAGGCGGCAACAGCCGCGACGCTGACGCAGGACGCGACCGCCACCACGAACCAGCCCGACCCCGCTCTGTTCGATGCTCCCGTGGACGGCATGCGGCGCATCACCCCCCTGACGCCGCAGCGGTCCGTGGACGATAGGCCCCTCGATCGCCGTGTTTGTCAAGCAAGCGAGGAGAAGAGTGCCTGCATGCTTGCCCGAAACGCCTTCGCGCCGCCGTGCGACGGATGGCGGACGTACGGGCCGCCGAGCGCCGCGTGCGCAACGCGGCCGACGGCGACGGCCTGGCGGCCGGTGGCGAGCTCGCGCAGGAACGGCAGCCCCGCCTCGATCTCGGCCCGGCTCGGCCGGCGGTTCGACGTCTCGGTGCCGGGGTGGGTCGGAACGACGTTCCAGAGCAGGACCCGCTCGTCGATCCCGAGCTCGGCGAGGACGCGATGGACGATCGTCGCGCTCGCCTCCGCCGGGCCGGCGCCCGTCAGCTGGCGCTCGGACGTGAACGGCAGGCCGGACACGCGGGCGCCGCGGTACCCGGCCGCCTCGCCGACGAGGAGCAGGGACACGTCGGCCCGCAAGGCGAGATAGTCCCCCAGGCGCTCACGGCGGAGCGGCGAGCCGGCGTACTGGTTGTAGGTGTCGCCGATCCTCGCGCAGGCGAGGCGCTCTACCAGCGTTCCCAGCGGACGACCTCGTCGAGCGGCTTCCGGCGGCGACGCATCGCCTCCTTGCGACGAGCCTCCAGCTCCTCGGGCTCGGACGCCGGCTTTCCAACCGTGACGATCGCGACCGGCAGGACATCTTCGGGGATGCCGAGCAGCTCCCAGATCGGCGCCCAGTCGAGCACGCCGAAGACGCCCGCCGCCAGGCCTTCGTCGACCGCCGCCAGCATCAGCAGCATCATCGAGGCGCCGGCGTCGACGTGCCAGTACGGCACCGGCCAGTGGATCTCCGTACCGTCCTCCTGGAGCTTGTCCGGCTGCCGGTAGCGGTCGTGGTAGTCCTCCTCGCGCGTGCCGATGACGATGTGCGCAGGGGCGCGTGAGATCCACGGCTCGAAACCCATCGCGACGTACTCCTGCTCGTCCGCGAGCTCCGCGATCCGGTGACGCGTCTCGCTGTCCGTGACGACGACGAGCCGCAGGCCCTGGCTGAAGCCGCCGGACGGAATCCGCCGACCGCGCGCGACGATCCGCTCGAGCGTCTCGCGCGGGACCGGCTCCTCCTCGTAGTTGCGGACCGCCTTCCGGCGGCGCAGAACGTCTGCGAAGTCCATAGTCCCGACATGATCGCAACCCGGACGCTCACGGACGGCGGGCAACAGCCGATCGAGATCGCGAACCTCGTCGCCGGCTTCCTCGGCGAGGCGAAGACGAGCCTCGACATCGCCTTGTACGACTTCAACCTGGGGCCCGAGACGGAGACGGTCGTGATCGGTGCGATCGAGGCCGCCGCGAAGCGCGGTGTCGCCGTGCGGCTCGCCTACAACGCCGACTTCCGGGCGCCGATCCCCGTACCGCCGCCGCCGGCGACGAAGCCGGAGGACGTCGAGCGGTTGAGCGTGCCGACGCGCGCCATCCCCGGGATCCCCGACCTCATGCACCACAAGTTCGTCGTCCGTGACGGCGCCTCGGTCTGGACCGGCTCGACGAACTGGACGGACGACTCGTGGTCGCGAGAGGAGAACGTGATCGTCACCGTCGACTCGCCTCGGCTCGCGACCGCGTACACGCTCGCCTTCCAGGAACTCTGGGACAAGCAGGACGTGATGAAGAGCGGCTTCGTCGAGCCTCGGCCGGTCGACGTGGACGGCGACGAGGTCCGCCCCTGGTTCTGTCCCGGGTTCGGCGACGCGCTCGCGCACCGCATCGCCAAGGCCTGCGGGCGCGCGCGCCGGCGGATACGGATCTGCTCGCCGGTCCTGACCTCCGGGCCGATCCTGGCCACGCTGTGCCAGATCGCCTCGGAGGGCAAGGTCGACCTCGCGGGCTGCGTCGACCAGACGCAGGTCGAGGAGGTGCTCTTCCAGTGGCGCACGAACGGCGTCTCGGCCTGGAAGATCCCGCTGCTCCAGACGGTGCTCTCGCGCGCTCCCTTCTCCGGCAAGCGCACGACGCCGTACACGCCGACGAGCGTGCACGACTACATGCACGCGAAGGTGACGGTCGCAGACGACACGGTCTTCTGCGGGTCGTTCAACCTGTCGAGATCGGGCGAGCGGAACGCGGAGAACATGCTCGAGATCCAGGACGCGAGGATCGCAGACGAGCTGGCCGCGTTCGTCGACTCCGTGCGGGCGCGCTATCCGGCGGCCGCCGTGCCGGTGCTACCGGCCGCGTAGCTCGGCCAGCCAGGCGTGGCCGGGGGTGGACGAGCTCGAGCCATTCCTCGAGTCGCCCTCGCGCCGCCGGATCGAGCAGCGGCACGACCGCCTCGAAGTCGGCCCGATCCTTGTCGCGATGAACGTGCTTGGCCTTGTACAGCAGCACGACCTCCGGCCGACCGTACGGGATGCCGTCCGCAGTCCGGGCGATCACCTCGCCGTAGGGGAGCCGGATCCGCTCGTCACGGCGGCAGACCCAGAGCGTAGGTCGATCGCCCAGCCGGCCGCGACGTACCACGGTGCCCGCACGCCCGCCAGGCGCCGCGCCGCCTCCTCCGGTCGCCAGGCGTCCCACTTCGACACGTCGGGCTCGAAGCCCGCTGCGGCTACTCCCACTCGATCGTGCCGGGCGGCTTCGACGTCAGGTCGAGCGCCACGCGGTTCACGGCCGGGATCTCGTTGATGATCCGGCTCGAAATCGTCTCCAGGAGGTCGTAGGGCAGGCGCGCCCAGTCGGCCGTCATCGCGTCGTCGGAGGTGACGGCGCGGATCACGATCGGGTACGCGTAGGTGCGCTCGTCGCCCTGGACGCCGACCGACTTGATCGCGGGCAGCACAGCGAAGCACTGCCACAGCTCACGGTAGAGCCCGGCACGGCGGATCTCCTCGAGCAGGATCGCGTCTGCCTCGCGCAGGATCTCGAGCCGCTCCCGCGTGACCTCGCCGATGATCCGGATCGACAGGCCGGGCCCGGGGAACGGGTGCCGCCACACCATCTCCTCGGGGAGCCCCAGCTCCTCGCCGACGCGGCGCACCTCGTCCTTGAACAGGGAGCGAAGCGGCTCGACGAGCGAGAAGTCCATGTCCTCCGGCAAGCCGCCGACGTTGTGGTGCGACTTGATCTTCGCCGCCACGCCGGCCTCGCCGCCCGACTCGATCACGTCAGAGTAGAGCGTGCCCTGGACGAGGAACTTCGTGCTGCCGAGGCGCGCCGCCTCCTCCTCGAACACGCGGATGAACTCCTCCCCCACGCGGCGGCGCTTCTCCTCCGGGTCGGTGACGCCCTCGAGGCGGGCGAGGAAGCGCCCCTCGGCATCGACGTGGGCGAGCGGGACGTGGAAGTGGCGACGGAAGGTCTCCACGACCTGAACGGCCTCGTCCTTGCGGAGCAGGCCGTGGTCGACGAAGACGCACGTGAGCTGGTCGCCGACCGCCTTGTGGACGAGTAGCGCCGCCACGGAGGAGTCGACGCCGCCCGAGAGGGCGCAGAGCACGCGCTCGCCGCCGACCTGCGCACGGATCCGCTCGACCTGCTCCTCGATCACCGCCACTGCCGTCCATGCGGGTGGCATCCCGGCGACGCCGTAGAGGAAGTTCTTCAGCACCTCCTGGCCGTGCGGCGTGTGCACGACCTCGGGGTGGAACTGGACGCCGTAGAGATTGCGTTCCGGCGCCTCGAATGCGGCGACCGGCGTTGCCGGCGATTCGGCCGTCACGGTCGCGCCGTCGGGCGGCGCGGTGACCGTGTCCCGATGGCTCATCCAGGCGGTCTGCTCCTCGGGCAGCCCCGCGAAGAGCGCGCCGGACGAGGCGTGCAGCTCGGTCTTCCCGAACTCCGACACGCCGGTGCGTTCGACGCGGCCGCCGAGGTCGAGCGCCATCAGCTGGGCGCCGTAGCAGATGCCGAGCACGGGAACGCCCAGCTCGTACAGGCCCGGGTCGATCCTCGGTGCGTCGTCGGCGTACACCGAGGCCGGGCCGCCGCTGAGGATCAGCGCCGCGGGCCGTCGCCGCCTCGCCTCGCCCGCCGTGATCCCGTGACGAACGAGTTCGGAGTAGACGCGGCAGTCGCGGACCCGGCGCGCGATCAGCTGCGCGTACTGGCCGCCGAGGTCGAGGACGAGCACCGGCCGGTCCTCCGGGCCCTGCTCGGGCTCGGGGAACGGAATCACCTCGGCGCCCAGGTTGCCTACCACCGCGTCATGCGCGCCGGTAGTTCGGTGCGTCCTTCGTGATCGTGATGTCGTGCGGATGGCTCTCGCGGAGCCCCGCTCCGGTGATGCGCACGAACCGCGCGTTCTTCATCTCTTCGACCGTCGGCGCGCCGCAGTAGCCCATCGCCTGGCGCAGCCCACCGACCAGTTGGTTGAGGACGACGCCGACCGGCCCCTTGTACGGCACGCGTCCCTCGATGCCCTCGGGAACGAGCTTGTCGACGTCCTCGACGTCCCCCTGGAAGTACCTGTCCTTCGAGTACCCACGCGCCTTCATCGCGCCGAGGGAGCCCATGCCGCGGTACTCCTTGAACCGCTCGCCCTGGCCGACGACCACGTCGCCTGGAGCCTCGTCCGTGCCGGCCAAGAGCGAGCCGGCCATGACCGTGTCGGCGCCGGCCGCGATCGCCTTCGCCACGTCGCCCGACGAGGTGAGACCTCCGTCGGCGATCACCGGAACGTCGTGTGGCGCCGCGACCCGGACGCAGTCGTGGATCGCCGTGAGCTGCGGAACCCCGACACCGGCGACGACCCGAGTCGTGCAGATGCTTCCCGGCCCGACGCCGACCTTCAAGGCATCGGCGCCGAGGTCGATCAGCGCCTCCGCCGCCTCGGAGGTCGCGATGTTGCCGACGACGAGCTCGACGTCGAAGCGCTCCTTCAGCGTGCGGGTCATGGTCAGGACGTTCTCCGAATGGCCGTGCGCGGTGTCGAGGACGAGCACGTCGACGCCGGCCTCGACCAGCGCGGCGGCGCGCTCCAGCGCGTCCGGGCCGACCCCGACGGCCGCGCCGACACGGAGCCGGCCCCGCGAGTCCTTCGTCGCGAGCGGATATTCGATGCGCTTGGCGATGTCCTTGACCGTGATCAGCCCGCGTAGGGTTCCGTCGGCGTCGACGACCGGCAACTTCTCGATCTTGTTGCGGTGGAGGATCTCCTCGGCCTCCTCGAGCGTCGTCCCGAGCGGGGCCGTGACGAGGTTCCGCGCGGTCATCAACTCCGAGACGCGGGCCGAGGGGTCCTTCTCGAAGCGGAGGTCGCGGTTCGTCAGGATGCCGACGAGCAGGCCGTCGCCGTCCGTGATCGGCACGCCGGAGATGCGGTAGTGCGCCATCAGCTCGAGAGCCTCCGCGACGAGCGCGTCGGGCCCGAGCGTGACAGGGTCGACGATCATGCCGGACTCGGAGCGCTTGACCCGGTCGACCTCCGCGACCTGGTCGGCAACCGACAGGTTCCGGTGCAGCACGCCGAGGCCGCCCAGGCGGGCCATCGCAACCGCCATGCGCGACTCCGTCACGGTGTCCATCGCCGCGGAGATCACGGGGATTGCAAGGCGGATCTCCCGCGTGAGCCGTGTCGTCGTGGAGACGTCGTTCGGGAGGACGTGCGATTCGGCCGGCACGAGCAGGACGTCGTCGAAGGTGAGGCCCTCGCGGGCGAACTTGTCCTCGAGCGAAAGGAGCCGCTCGATCCGTCCGACGTCAAACTCGGTCAACTGACGATCTACGTTACCAGCCGGCCGGGACGGCCTGGGTACCGGGACTTCGCGGCGGCGGCCTGGAGCGGCTAGTGCTCCGCGGCGACCGAGACCAGGTCGGTCACGGTCACCTCGTGGACGAGCCGGCCCGCCTCGCGGAGCTCGAATTGCCCCGACCCGACGACGAGCGTCGACGCGGTCCCGGCCGCGACGGCACGGCGAAGCGCCTCGTCGGGCGGTACGTGCTCGAGCCGTGCGGCGATGAAGGCGGCGAGCAGGACCGAGCCCGCCCCGACCGGCGAGACGGTCTCGACCGCGGGTGCTTCGGCGCGGAAGCGCAGCGGCCGCCCCTTCTCCTTCTCGCGCCGCAGGTGCGCGAAGACACCGCGGTCGTGCTTGACCAGCACGTTCCGCGCGCCCATCTCCGTGATCGTGTCGAGAGCCAGCACGAAGTCGTCCTGGTCCGAGAACTCCTGCCCGGCCAGCGACTCGGCCTCGAGCTGGTTCGGCGTTGCGAGCTCGGGCTCGGCCTCGACCCCCAACCGAAGCGGCTCGCCCTCGGTGTCGAGCACGGTCGACACGCCGCGCCGGCTGAGCTCGCGGATCATCTCGGCGTAGAAGCTCTCGTCGACGCCGCGCGGCAGCGACCCGGCGAAGACGACCATTTCGGCGCCGCGCGAGAGGTAGTCGATCTTCTCCCGCAGGGTCTCGAGCTCCTCCGGCTGCACGAGTGGCCCCCACTCGATGATCTCCGTGTACTCGCCCGAGGTCGGGTCGATGACCGCCGTCGACGTCCTGGACTCGTCCTCGATCCGGACGAGGTCGTTGAGCACCGCCTCGCCGCTGAGCTCTTCGAGGATACGGCGGCCGTTGCGACCGCCGACGAGCCCCGTCGCGACGACGGGAACGCCGAGCCGCTTGAGCGCGCGCGCCACGATGATCCCCTTGCCGCCCGCGAACGTCAGCTTCTCGCTCGCCCGGTGCCGCTGGCCGCGCTGGAAGTTCGGCACCGTCAGGATCCGGTCGAGCGCCGTGTTCATGGTGACGGTGACGATCACGCAAGCCTCCTAGGTGAACCAGCTGCCGATGTGGTCGAGCGTCCTCTCGGCGTACCACCCTACGCGTCCGAAGGTGCCTGGCCGAGCGATCGAGCGGTCGGCGACGAGCGGCGCACGCGCGACGAGCTTGCCCCGGTCGTAGACACGCAACTCACCGAGGCGCTGCCCCGCGCGCACCGGAAGCGAGACGACCATCGGCGTCACGACACGCTCCGTCAGCGGCCGGCCGAGGCGCGCGACCCGAACGATCTCCTTCGCCGCTACGAGCGCGAGCGGCCGCTTCCCCCACGGAACGCTCGCGGTGGCGTAGACGCGCCCGGTCGAGACGACGGGGACGACGCGGTACTGCGCGAGACCCCAGGCGAGGAGCTGCGCCAGGTCGGCGTTCCGGACCGAGCGGCTCGGCTCGCCGAGCAGCGTCGCGTAGACCGTGACCCCGCGGCCTTGCGCCGCCGCCACCTCGGACCAGCCGGCCTTGTCCGTGTGCCCGGTCTTGACGCCGATCAACCCGGGAAAGGTCGCGAGCAGGTCGTTCCACGTGTGCAGCGTGCGGCCGGTGATCCGCGCCACGCGCAGACGCACGATCGAGCGGACGAACGGGTCGTGCATGACGATCTGGGCGAGCTTCGTGACGTCGCGCGCGCTCGAGTAGTGGCCGGCGGCGTCGAGCCCGTCCGGGTTGGCGAAATGGGTTTCGGTCAGTCCGAGTTGACGCGCCTTCTCGTTCATCATCGCGACGAAGGCCGGGATGCTCCCGTTGCCCACGTACTGTGCGAGCGCGACGGCGGCGTCGTTGGCGCTCTGGATCAGCGCCGCCTCGATCAGCTCGCGCACCGTCAGCTGATCGCCGGACTGGAGGTAGATCGAAGACTCGCCCACCTCGGCGGCCTGCTGCCCCACCGTGACGACGTCATCGAGCTTCGCGTGCTCGAGCGTCACGAGGACGGTCATCAGCTTCGTGATGCTGGCGATCGGGACCTTTTCGTCGGCGTTCCGCTGCAGCAGCGTGTCGCCGCTCGCGCTCACGACCAGATAGGCGCGGCCGCCGATCCGGGGTGCGGCGAGCGCCGCCAGTGCGGTCGAGCCGAGCACGAGCAGTGCGACGACGACGAGGACGAGGCGGGCCTTCGCGCTCACCAGCCGGATGCCCGCCAAACCGCGTCGCGGAGCCGCGCAGCCTCGGCCGCGGCTGCCGTCCGCCAGTCGGCGCCGTCCCCGCGGAACGCGTAGTTGATCGACCGCGAGACGCTGACGAGCGCGCTTGCCGGACCGCTCGTGAACGCGCGCGCGACATCGGCCGGCGTCGCACCCTGCGCGCCCACCCCGAGCAGCAGCAGGACGGCCTGCGGGAGCAGCCGCCTGGCGTCGCTCACGGCGCGAGGATAGGTGGCTCCGACGACGGCGCCGACGCTCGACAGGCCGCACTCGCCGACCACGCCCTCGCCGAGCTCGGCGACGAGCTTCGCCACCTGGTGCCAGACGACGCTGCCGTCGGTCAGCTTCAGGTCCTGGACGTCGACGCCGCCGGGGTTCGAGGTCTTGACGAGGCAGAAGATCCCGCGCCCGGAGCGACGACACGCGGCGACGAAGGGCTCGAGCGAGTCCCGGCCGAGGTACGTGTTGACCGTCATCGCGTCGACCAGCGGGCCTGCGCCTCCGTGCGGCTCGAGATAGGCGGCGGCGTAGGCGCGGGCCGTCGAGCCGATGTCGCCGCGCTTGACGTCGCCGATCACGAGCAGCCCGGCCGTCCGTGCGTACTCGCAGACGTCCTCGAAGGCGCGTACGCCGTCGGCGCCGAGCTCCTCGAAGAACGCGCTCTGCGGCTTGACGGCGACGGCGTACGGGCGGACCGCGTCGATCAGGCCGCGGCAGAAGCGCGAGTACGCGGTCGCCGCCGCTTCACGACCCGTGTGCGCATCTCCGCGGAGCTCCAGCGGCAGCAGGTCGAGCCGTGGATCGAGGCCGACGACGAGCTGGCTGCGCCGCTCGACGACGGCGGCCGCGAGCCTGTCGGCGAACGCTCGGGTCGCCACCGCTCCCTGGGCCTCCATCGGCCCACAGGCTAGCGAGGGTGGCCGCTACCCGGTCCGGAAGAGGAACGCGATGCGGTTCCAGCGCTCCGTCTGGCACGAGTCGGTCTTCCGGAAGCGCGCCCAGATCCGACGGCCGCCGTAGCTGCCCGTCACGAGCGCGACCTGCGGGCCCGAGACGATCTGCGAGCACATGACGGTGCCGGGCACCGGTGCAAACGGCCGCGCGAGCGGCGCGAGCCTCTTGCATGTCCCCGCCGCACCCGGCAACGTGCCGCCCGCTGGGTTGCAGATGAGCGTCCGCGCCGGGCGCGGGTTGCCGGACACACCCTGCGGCCAGACGGCGATACGGAGGTGGTCGCGCGGCGACGAGGCTGCCACCGAGCCGCCCCAGATGGCCAAGAGCGCCACGACGACGAGCGCGAGCCGCACTCCCTCAGGGTACGCGCCCGCTTCCGACCGGCGAAAGCGGAGGGGCCTCCGAAGAGGCCCCTCCCGCGAGGTGCGTGTCGAGTTCAGCTACAGGAACCGGAACGTGCCGGGACTCGTTGCCGTCCCGCCCGGTGTCGTGACCGACCACCTGTAGTTGCCGAAGAGGCGCATGTTCGGCGTGGTCGCCGTGATCTTCGTCGACGAGTTGACCGTGAAGGTGGCCGCCGTCGTTCCGAGCTTCACTGACGTCGCGCCCGAGAAGTTCGTTCCGTTGATCGTCACGATCGTGCCGGGGAACCCCTGCGTCGGCGTGAAGCTCGTGATCTTCGGGGCTCCGCTCGAGGTGGTCACCGTGAACGAGCCGGCGCTCGTGCCGGTCCCGCTGCCGTTCGTCACCGCGATCTTGCCCGTCGACGCGCCGGCCGGAACCGTCGCCGTGATCTTCACGGTCGAGTTCACGGTGTAGCTCGTCGCGGCTGTGGTGTTGAACTTGACCGACGCGACGCCGGTGAAGTTCGTGCCGTTGATCGTCACGCTCGTCCCGACCGGGCCGCTCGTCGGCGTGAACGACGTCACGGTCGGAGGCGACCCTCCACCACCCGTCACGGTGAAGCTCGTCGAACTCGTACCGGTGCCGTTCGGCGTCGTGACGGCAATCGGGCCCGTCGTCGCGTTGCCCGGGACCACGGCGGTGACGTTCGTGTCGGAGACGAACTGGAACGTCGTCGCGGAGGCGCCGTTGAACGTCACACCTGTGAGACCCGTGAAGTTCGTCCCCGTAATCGAGACATTCGTCCCCACCGGGCCGCTCGTCGGATTGAAGGACGTCACCGTCGGCGCCGGTGGCCCGCCCGAGCCGTACTGGAGCAGGCAGGTCGAGCCGTCGTTCGACCACTCCTGCTGCAGCCAGTAGTGGTTGCCGTTGATGACCTGGTTGTAGTGCGTTCCGGTGCCGCCGCCGAGCGGGGTACCGAAGTTCCACGCGCATTGATCCGAACCCTCTTCGCCCGTGAAGTCGTTGTACCAGGCGTTGAGATGCTCGTCGTTGATCGCCTCACGATGCTCGTGACTCGCCACGTTGATCGTCGCGTCGGCATCGTCCCCGTTCGGATGATCCGTATTGCAGCCCGAGACGGCGGCGTACGGCTGATTGGCATAGATCAGGTTCCCCGAGCCGTATCCGTGGTACGCGCAGAAGACGGTGTAGCTGCAGGAACCTGGTGAGTCACAGCTGCCGACGTTCTGGGGCGTGAAGATGAAGAACTCGGTGGTGAGACTCTTCACCCAACCCTTGGCCGCGATCACGTTGTTGATCTCGGTCTGCAGCTGGCCGTCGCTCAGGCACTTCGACGGACCGCCGCACGACGGGTAACCATTGGCCGGGAACGGGTTCGTGTCGGTCGTCGATCCACCGAACGTCGACGAGTAGGCGATCGGGCCGGTCGTATCGGAGTACTGGGTCTCGACCGAGTACACGTTCGTGTTCGCACCACTCGCAGCTGCAACGTCCGTGTAGTAACGGTCGATCAGCGACTTGTAGTTGGCGCTGACGCTGTAGCCGGCCGGGATCCAGTAGATGGCGTACGTCTTGTTCACGCGCATCACCGGGCCTCCGTGGTACGTCAGGTCCTGGCTCGACGCCGGGGCCCGCGCGGCTCCGTTGGCGGGGACGTACCCGCCCGTGTGACGTGCGGGAATCGTCGGGCCTGAAGCGAGCGCCGTCTGCGCGGCAAACGCCGCCGCGATCGCCGCGAGCAAGAACAGGACACCCGCGACGCGGCGCGTCTTTATCGGTGTCCGTTGGATTGCGTTGCGCATCCGAACTCCTCTCGAAGATCAGTGTCGGGAGCGATGCCAGGGCGGCGCCGCTCCTTCTCGCTCAGACGAGGATCGGCCGCGGGGGGCCGCGGTTGAAGCGGGCATCCCTCAAAGGGCGTCCCCTGCGTGGGCGAGTCTCGCCCGGAGCGGGGGCAGAAAAGAGCCTGATCTCGATCCGCAGGCGCTGTGGTGCGGAGAGGCGAACCGCCACGACCTTCGCGAGAACGAGCAGGAGCCTGGCGGCGACATACGCGGCGACGGCGAACGGGAGTTGGAGCGCCAGACCCAGCGCGAAGGCCGGATGCGCAGCGAGCGTCCAGCTCATCCCGCCGTGCCCGATCGCGTACTCGACGTGCTCCTGGATCGCGAAGGCGACGAGCGGCAGTGCTGCGATCGCGGTGCACGACGCGCGTCGGCTGCGGCCGTCGGCCGACGCAGCGACGAGACCTCCGACGAGCATCACCACAGCAAGGGCGAGCAGCAGCGGCAGCAGCGCTTCCTTGCCGAACGACCCCCCGAAGAGCTCCGCACCCTGATAGCCGCCGGGCGCGAAGATCCCGAGCAGCGAATGCGCGCCCTCACTACAGATCGCGAGCAGCGGGAGGACGACCAGCCAGATTCGACCCCGTAGCACCGACCGCACAGCCTAGCGCGGCCCGATCACGGAGCGCCGTGTCCGAAAGGCCGAGGGCCGCAAGTCGCGGCCCTCGGCAGAACGTCGTGCCGGCTCGCCTTAGCCTGCGCCGCCGCCCTTGACCGACGCCTTGAGCTGGCTGCCGGCCTGGAACTTGGGCACCGTCGCGGCGGGAATCTGGACCTTCTCGCCCGTGCGGGGGTTCACACCCATGCGTGCTGCGCGGCGCTGTGCCGAGAACTTGCCGAAGCCGGTGAAATTCACCTGGCCACCGCTCGTGAGCTCCCTCGTGACCGTGTCCAGAAATGCTTCCACGGCCTTGCCCGCATCGCTCTTCGACAATCCTGCTTGTGCCGCCACCCGATCGACGAACTCCTGCTTGGTCACGCGCCAACCCTCCTTGAGATCAGGGACGAATCGGAGCGTAACAGGCGCATCGGATCCGCTCAACCATGCGGCTTTTGCAGGGGTTCTCCGGCGTCTGCGACGTCCGCCGCGCTGAAGAGCGGCCACATTCTGACCGCGAGACGCGCCAGAGCGTCGATTCCGCCCTCCTCGCGGTCGACCACGCAGACCGCATTTCGGCACTCGAGACCGGCTGCGCGGAGCGCCTCGACGGCCGCCGCAGCGGCGCCTCCGGAGGTGACGACGTCCTCGATCAGACACACTCGATCGCCGGGCTCGAAGGCGCCTTCGAGCCGGTTGGCGGTGCCGTAGTCCTTCTCGGCCTTACGGACGATCAGGAACGGGAGACCCGAGCGAAGCGACGTTGCCGCGGCGAGGGCGACGGCCCCGAGCTCGGGGCCTGCGAGCCGCAGCGCATCGGGCTCGACCTCGGCGACCTTCGCGGCGATGCGCTCGGCGATCGCGCCGAGGAGGTCGGGCCGTGTCTCGAACCGGTACTTGTCGAGGTAGTACGACGACCGCCGCCCGGAGCGCAGCACGAAGTCGCCCTCGAGGTAGGCGTGCTCGCGGAGGGCCGCCAGAAGCTCGCGGTCGTCCATGCCGGGCCGCCGCTAGGAGCGCGCGGCGCGGAGGACGTCGGACGCGAGCGGGAGCACTCCCGCGGCCCCGTCCTGCTCGAGCGAGATCAGCGTGCCGTCCTCGTAGTAGAGGTCGACGCGCTCGCGCCGGGAGGCGAAGCGCCGCCGGTAGACGACGAGGCCGGCGAACGCCACACCGACGAGGATCAGGAAGCCGAAGAGCCTACGCAGCGCTCTCACTGGCCTTCGCTTCCCGCTTGCGCGCCTTGGGCCGCGGCTTGCCGTCGTCGGCGCCCGGCGTGCGGGCAGCGCGCAGGCAGCTCTTCAAGTCGTAGAACACGAGGCCGACGGTCGGCTCGGGCCCGGTCGCCGCCGCTGCGGCGACGTCGCCGTCCAGCACCACGAACACGCTGCCCTCGAGCGTCGCCGCCTCGAGTTGCGCGAGCGGTCCGGCGCCCGCGCCCTGCGGAAGGCTTGCTGCCGCATCGAGCAGCGCCCGCGCCGCGTCGACGAAGCGCTTCGTCGCGTCGTCGTCCGCAAGCGTCGAGGCAGCCTGCGTGCCCTTCGCGTCGAACAGGCACGCGGCCTCGATCTGGGACGAGATCTCCGTCAACTCCCTGAGCGCCTGCATCGCATCCATCGGCAGCTGACCCTAGCATGGCCCGGTGCCAGGTCTCCGGCGGATCTTCTTCAAGTTCAACTCGGACCGAGGGCCGCACCTGGCGGCGATGATCGCCTACTACGCGCTGCTCTCGTTCGTGCCGCTGACGTTCATCACCTTCGCGCTGCTCGGCTTCTTCGGGCACGCCCGGGAGTCGAGCACGATCGTCAAGAAGCTCTCCTTGATCTTCCCGGACAAGTCGCTGTCGACGATCGCCACGACCGTCAACGGGCTCGAGTCGCACGCGACCGCGCTCGGCATCATCGGCCTGCTCTTCCTGATCTGGACCTCGATCTCACTGTTCAGCGCCCTCGAGTCGGCGTTCAACATCGTCTACGGACGACCGAACCGGTCGTTCCTGTCGGGGAAGTTCCACGCGGTCGCACTGCTCTCCGGCCTGCTCGTGCTGCTGTTCGCGGGACTGGCGATCGGCTCGTTCGGCTTCGGCGTCCTCGACCGGGTGGCGCCCGGCGTCGGGCGTAACTCGGCGGTCGCGTACGCCGTGCCGGTCGTGGTCTCGTCGCTCGCCGTCTTCGGCTTCCTGCTCAGCGTCTACTACTTCCTGACGAACGTCGAGCACACGCTCCGCGACGTGCTGCCCGGCGCCGTGATCACGACGGTCGTGCTCGAGGTGACGTTCCAGGCGCTGCCGATCTACCTGCACCTGGCGCGGGACTCGACGCCGCAGCGCGCGTTCGGAGGCCCGGTGATCCTGCTCGTCTGGCTGTACGTGATGGCGAACGTGATCGTGCTGGGCGCGGAGTACAACTGGTTGCGCGCCAGCCGCACCGAGCCCGTGCCGGTGGACGACGTGCCCGGCCTGGCCTAGCCGGCACGGGGGAAGCAGCCGGGAGTCCCGCCGCTAGCCGAGCTGCGGCGCCAGCGCCTTCGCCGCGAGGGCGCGGTGCGAGTTCGCGGCCTTCCACTCGTTCCCGAGCTCGGCCACGGTTCGCTCCTCGCCGTCCGGGACGAAGACCGGGTCGAAGCCGAAGCCTGCACTGCCGCGAGGCTCCTCGGCGATGCGTCCTTCCAGCGTCCCCGTCGCGCGCAGCTCGCGGCCGTCCGGCGCGATCGCGACGAGCTCGCAGACGTAGCGCGCGCGGCGATCCTCTTGGCCCGCGAGCGCCTCCAGGATCCGCTCGACGTGGCGGCCCTGCGCCCAGCGCGCAGTCTCGACGCCCGGCGCGCCCTCGAGCGCGCCCACCTCGAGCCCGGAGTCCTCGCCGACGAACCACGAGCCCGCCGGCCCGGTCTCGAAACCGTGCAGCGCCTTGCCGCGCGCGTTCTCGAGGAACGTGCTCCCCGTCTCCGCCGGGTACTCCTCGGCGTCGAGGAGCTCGACCGCGAAGCCGGGCAGCGCCGCCTCGAGCTCGCGCCGCTTGTTCTCGTTGCGCGAGCAGAGGACGAGCGTCGTCAGTGCGCCGCCTCGATGCCCCGCACCTGTTCGTCGCCGATCCGCCCGATCCCGAGCGCCGCGAGCTCGAGCAGCTCGTCGAGCTGCTCGCGGCTGAACGGGTCGCGTTCGGCCGTCGCCTGCACCTCGACGAGCCGGCCGTCGCCCGTCATCACCAGGTTCAGGTCGACGTCGGCGGTCGAGTCCTCCGAGTAGTCGAGGTCGAGCAGCGACTCGCCGTCGACGACGCCGACCGAGACGGCCGCGACCGAGTCCCGGAACGCCTTCGCGAGCCCGAAACGGTCGAGCGCCCGCCGCGCGGCGACGTACGCACCCGAGATGGCCGCGCAGCGCGTGCCGCCGTCGGCCTGGAGCACGTCGCAGTCGAGCCAGAGCGTTCGCTCCCCGAGCGCCTGGAAATCGCACACGGCCCGCAGAGCGCGGCCGATCAGCCGCTGGATCTCGACCGTGCGTCCCTGCTGGCGCCCCGTCCGGGCCTCGCGCGCCGTCCGGTCACCGGTCGACGCGGGGAGCAGGGAGTACTCGGCGGTCATCCATCCCGCTCCCTTCCCGGACATCCAGCGCGGCACGCCGTCGTCGATCGTCGCGGTGCAGAGGACGATCGTCTTCCCCTGCTCCCAGAGCACGCAGCCGTGCGGCTGCTCGAGGAAGTCCGGCGTCAGCTCGAGCGGCCGGAGCTCGTTCGCGCGCCGCCCGTCCGCCCGGCTCATGCTGCCGCCCGTTCGAGCTCGGCGAGCGTCACGACCTCGACCTCGCCGATCGGAAGCTGGAGGAAGCGCGCGCCCATCTCGCGGAACTGTCCGGCGTCGCCGGTCGTCAGGAAGCGATAGGAGCCCTCGCGGTCCTCTGCGTTCTCGATGCCCTTCCGCGCCAGCGTCTCGGCTGCCTCCCGCGCCGTCTCCTCGGCGGAGAAGACGAGCGTGACGCCGCGGCCGAAGACGCGCTGGAAGATCGGCCGGATCAGCGGATAGTGCGTGCAGCCGAGGATGACGGTGTCGACGCCCGTCGCCTTGAGCGGCTCCGCGTACTCGCGAACGGCCGCGGTCGTCGCCTCACCGAAGGGGTCGTCGCTCTCGATCAGCGGCACGAGCCGCGGACAGGGGACGGCCGAGACGCGCACGCCGGCGTCGAGCGCTCGGACGAGCTCGTCGTAGCGACCGCTGGATACGGTCGCCTGCGTCGCGAGCAGCCCGACGCGGCGATTCCGCGTCGCCTGCACCGCCGCGTGTGCCTCCGGCGTGATCACCCCGACGATCGGGACCGACAGCCGCTCCTGCAGCTCGGGCAGCGCGGCCGAGGTCGCCGAGTTGCACGCGGCGACGATCAGCTTCACGTCCTGGCTCTCGAGATAGCCGGCGATCTCGCGCGCGAAGCGGCGGATCTCGTCGAGCGGCCGCGGGCCGTAGGGCAGCCGGGCGCCGTCTCCGAGGTAGACGAAGTCCTCGTGCGGCATCGTGACGAGACATTCGTGGAGGACGGTGAGACCGCCCATCCCCGAGTCGAACACGCCCACCGGCCGCGAGTCCATCGGCGGATTGTAGGCTCGGGACGTGGCGGCGACGGTTCGCATCGGCACGTGCAGCTGGGCCGACGAGGGGCTCGTCAAGCACTGGTACCCGCGCGGGGTGTCGAGCGCCGAGGCCCGGCTGCGCCACTACGCCGAGCGTTTCGACGTCGTCGAGGTCGATTCGCCGTTCTACCACCTCCCCGCCCCGGAGACCGCCGCGCGCTGGGCCGAGCGGACGCCGCCCGACTTCGTCTTCCACGTCAAGGCGAGCGGCGAGATGACGGGACACCGCGAGGCGGAGCTCGAGCCGGCGTTCCAGGACTTCCGCGAGGCGCTGGCGCCGCTCGAGGCGTCGGGCAAGCTGCGCGGCGTCCTGCTTCAGTACCACCCGCGCGTCAAGAAGTCAGCCGAGGCGCTCGCCGAACTCGCGCGCGTGCGCGCCCTGCTCGAGCCGCTCGTGCCGCTGATCGAGTTCCGCCACCGCTCCTGGGTGACCGAGGACGAGCTCGCGGACACACTTCGCTTCCTGGAGCGCCACGGCCTCGCGTTCGTCTCGGTCGACTCGCCGCCCACGACCGCGACGAACGTCGTGCCGACGATCGCCGCCGTCACGCACCCGCTCGCCTACGTGCGCTTCCACGGGCGCAACTGGCGCACCTGGAACATCCGCAACGCGCGGAGCTCGGCCGACCGGTTCGACCACCTGTACACGGAGGAGGAGCTCGCCGAGTGGGTCGAGCCGCTCGGCCGGCTCGCGGGCGAGGCAGACGAGGTCTACGCGCTCTTCAACAACAACCGCGACGACTTTGCTCCACGCAGCGCGCGGATCATGCGCGGCCTTCTCGACGAGGCCGGGCAGCCTGCGACGGGTGGACTCGAGCCCGCCTCCGATACGCAACTCGAGCTGGGCGTGTGAACGTCCTCGCCGTCGTCCACGGTGCGGATGCGCCTCCCGGCTCCTTCGGGGACGTCGTCGCCGCGCGGGGTCACGGCCTCGACGCCTGGAGCATCGCGACCGAGCCGACGCCGCCGCGCCCGGCCGACGAGTACGGCGCCGTGATGCTCTTCGGCGGCGCGATGCATGCCGACCAGGAGGCCGACCATCCCTGGCTCGGCGACGAGCACGCGTTCATCGAGCGGCTGATCGACCGCGGCACGCCGCTCCTCGGTGTCTGCCTCGGAGCGCAGCTCACCGCCAAGGCGACGGGTGCGAGAGTGGCGCCGACAGCGCAGCCGGAGATCGGGTGGTGCGAGGTCGAGCTCACCGCGGAGGCGGCGGGTGATCCGGTGCTCGGCGCGCTCCCCGGACGGTTCACGGCCTTCCAGTGGCACTTCTACGGCTTCGACGTTCCCGCCGGCGGGCGCGAGCTGGCGCGGAGCCCGGTCTGCCCGCAGGCGTTCCGGCTCGGCGACGCCGCTTGGGGCGTCCAGTTCCACCCGGAGGTGACGCGCGAGATCGTCGCGCGCTGGGTCGCCGAGGCGCCCGAGGAGCTGCCGGGCCCGGCCGACCAGCTGCTTGCGGAGACGGAGCAGCGGATCGACGAGTGGGAGCGTCTCGGCCGCTCGCTCTGCGGCGCGTTCCTCGGGGCGGCGGAGCGGGCTCTAACGCTCTAGCGGCAACTCGTCGTGGCGCGACCACTCGTGCCACGAGCCGCCGTAGTTCTTCGCGTCGTAGCCGGCAGCACGGAGCGCGACCACGGCCAGGCCGGAGCGGGAGCCCGAGTGGCAATAGGTCACGAGGCTCCGCCCGTCCGCGTCGGCGCCGACGAGGGCGCGGACTTCCTCTGCGGGCTTCGGCACGCCGGGGGCCGCGAAGAGCGTGGAGACCTCGACGTTCCTCGCTCCCGGGATGTGGCCCTGCCGCGGGTCGCACGGATAGCCGCCCTTGCCGCTGAACTCGTCCTCGCGCCGGACGTCGACCATGAGCACTCTCGGATCTTCGTACCCGGCCACGGCATCCCACAACCCCGCGACGGCGTCGGGAAAGGGCGTGAGCTCTGCCCGACTCTTGTCGAGCTCGACGACTCCGGTCTCGAGCTCGCCCGGCCACGAGGCCAGGCCGCCCGCCAGCACGGCCACCCGCTGGTGGCCGCCCAGCTCCGCGACCTGCAGCGCAGCGGCCGCGTTGCCGCAGTCACCGGCGTCGTAGAGCACGAGCCGCTCCTCGCCCGTGACGCCGTGACGCCGGAGGCGGAGCGCAGCCTCGGCGGCGAACGCCTCGCGCACCTCGGGGTCCGTGAACTGGCCGGGCGTGCCGATCATCATCGGGATCGAGCCGGCGATATGGCCGCGCGTGTGCGCGTTCGGCCCGCGGACGTCGGCGAGCAGGAGATCCTCGTCGCCGAGGTTGCGCAGCGAGCCAGTCGGCGTCGACGACGGCGGGAAGCTCGGTCATACCAGCCGCCCCAGGAACTCGCCGAGTGCGCGGTTGAACGGGTCGGGCTGCTCGAGGCTGACGATGTGGCCTGCCCCGGGAACGACGACGCAGGAGCCGTCCGAGGCCGAATCGGCGAGCCCCTGCGCGGTCTCGACCGAGACCATCTGGTCCGAGTCGCCCACGACCACGAGGAGTGGCACGTCGAGCGACGCGACGACGGCGCGGTCGTCGGGTCGGTCGCGCAGCGCCTCGACGATCGCAATCAGCTCGTCCGCGCTCGGGGCCGGTCCTTCTCCGGCCCAGACCGAGGCGGCTCCCTCGGCCCGGATCTTCTCGAGCTGCGCCTCGCGCGCCGGCCGCCGCTCGGGCGCGTCCGGCCCCGCGTGGGCGCCCGCGAGGACGATCGCCTCGACCCGATCGGGCTGTTGGCGCGCCATCGCGAGCGCGCAGCCGCCGCCCATCGACGCGCCGACGACGGCAAAGGAGCCGTCGACCTCGTCCAGCAGCGACGAGGCCCAGCCGTCCATCGAGTTGCCGCGGCCGTACATCGTCGGCGCGATCGTCTCGTGGCCCTCCAGCACCGGGCGCTGCGCGTCCCACATGGGCGGGTCGTACGGAAAGGCGTGAAGGAGGAGGATCCTCACCGCGGCAACGCCGCGACGACGTCGACCTCGGCGGCGACCGCAGGCCGCTCGCACAGCTCGTCGATCCGCTCGAGCAGCGCCGGGTACGGCGAGAGGTCGAACCCGAACAGGTCGCGCAGCCGGATCAGCCAGGGCACGTAGGCGATCTCGGCCAGGCTGTAGCGGTCGGGCCGGCGGCTGAGGTTCCGCTCGAAGAACGAGAGGCAGTGCCCGAGCCGCTCCCCCGCGTGATCCTCGCCGCGCCGAAAGGCGTAGTAGGCGTCGCCGAGGGCGTTGTCGAAGCGATGGATCGCGAGCCTGGCGAGGGCACGATCGGCGGGATCGGCGGGCATGAGCGGCGGCTCCGGGTAGCGCTCGTCGAGGTACGCCATGATCACCTCCGACTCCGGCAGCACGAACGCGTCCTCCTCGAGCACCGGCACCTTGCCGAGCGGGTTCTTCTCGTAGAGCCACTCCGGCCGGTCGGCCAGGTCGATCGCGACCGTCTCGTACTCGATCCCCTTCTCGGCCAGCACGATGCGCACGCGGGCGCAATAGGGACAGCGATCTGCGTCGTACAGCGTGATCATTCGGCCTCCGATCCTACTCCCAGCACGTCCGCCAGCTGCGCGTAGAGGTCGTGCGGCGCCGGGAGCTCCTCCACGGACTTGGCCGTCTTCGCGATCGCCCGCACCCGCTCCGGGTCGGCGCCCGTGAGCCGGTGAGCGACGGTCGGGTTGGCGCCGAGGGCGATCACGTCGCCCGGCGGCAGCGGCCCGTAGAACTCCGGCAGCGACGCATACTCGTCCGCGATCGAGCCGCGCTCGAGCAGCACGTAGCGCACGACTTCGCCCTCCTCGATCCCGAGCGTGAGCACGACGCCGCCCGTCCGGTAGGAGAGCTCCTGGCCGAGTCGGCGCAGCGCCTTCGGGTCGCGGCCGCAGAGCTCGTCGTCGACCTCGATCCAGCCGTTCCGCGGCACCGACACGTCGGTACGCGCCGAGCGACCGAGGCGGGGGACGAACTGCGCCACCGCCCGCTCGATCAGCGTCTCGTCGTCCGTCTGCACGAACACGCGCCCCATCGACTCCCCGCGCGGCTGCCTGCCGACCCGCTGGTCGAGCTCGTCCAGCGAGATGGAGAACCGCCTCTGGTACTCGGCAAAGCCGAGAGACTCGTAGACCGCGATCGCGCCGTGGTTCGAGACCAGGACGTCGAGCTCGATGTGCGTGTAGCCGTGCTCGCGCGCCATTGCCGCAGCCTCGGCCATGAGCGCAGCCGCGACCCCGCGCCGCCGCGCGCGCGGGGCGACGTAGACGCTCTGGACGTGGGCGATCTTCGGGTTCCCGGAAGTCGAGCCCGAGGCAGGCCGATCGACCCGTCGTCGTCCTCCGCGATGAAGATCGCCGAATCGCGGAGACGCCGCTCGACGTCGACGAGTTCCTCCTCCCACGTCTCGCGCACCCACTCCGGGCCGCCGATCTCCTCCTCCATCGCCTCCCAGTGCGCCCGGATCGTGTCCAGGTCGGCCTTCGTCGCCTTGCGGATCGTCATGCCGGCGGGCCCGAGAGGTAGAGGTCGGCCAGGAGGTAGTGCGCGGTCAGGTTCTGGAACGGGGCGAAACGTGCGCCGATCATGCGCACCTCCTCGATCGAGGGCAACGGGCCGTCACCATAGAACGCCGCGACCGCCTTGCGCAGTCCGAGGTCGCCGGCCGGCCACGCCTGCGGGCGGGCGAGATGGCGGGCGAGGTACCAGTCGGCCGTCCACTCGCCGAGGCCGCGCTCGGCGACGAGCCGAGCCTTTACCTCGTCGTCCGGCAACCGTCCGAGCTCGTCGTAGTCGAGATCCGCGCGCGCGAGACCGACGACGTACTCGGCCTTACGGCCAGAGAAGCCGACCGCCGTCAACTCGGCGGGGTCGACGGCCGCGAGCCGGTCGCGGGTCGGAAACGCGTAGGCGTGAACGCCGCGAACGCCGAGCCGCTCGATCATCCGGCTGCGGATGGCGAAGGCCGACGCGAGCGAGACCTGTTGCGCCGTGATCGAGGTGACCAGCGTCTCGAACGCGTCCGGCGAGATCGGCGGCCGGTAGCCGCGCAGACGGGCGACGACGGCGGTGAGGTCGGCGCCCAGCTCGCGCGCGAAGTCCTCGAACGCGGCCAGGTCGAACCCGAGCCCGAGCAGCGTCGCGACCACGGTTGCGATCTCGTCGTCGAGAGGCTCGACGAGGACGCCGCCCGGTGCCGGCTCGATGCGGACCTCGCGCCCGCCGACGACGCGATGGAGGCCGCCCTCGTGCCAGAGGTTCGCGAGGTCGGGCCCGAAGCGGCGGAAGCGCTCCGTCGAGAGCGTGAAGTCGTACGGCTCGGGGACGGGAAGGAGCGGCAAGGTCGGTTACTCGAGTGCCCGCAGCACGTCGTGCAGATCCTCGAAGGGCTCGTACGGCACGTCGCGCTCGTCGAGGTACTCGGCCAGCCCGGCACGAGCGAAGATCCGCGTCGGCGGAGAGCGCCGGGCAGCGGTCGGAGTAGCCGTCGCCGACGTAGACGAACGGCTGAGACGGCAGCCCGGCGCGCTTGCACCAGTCGCCGCAGACCTCGCAGGGGCGGTCGCGGTTCCAGAGCACGCGCCAGCCGCCCGGCCGCGGGTCGATCCGGTTTGCGACGAGCTCGACCTCGACGGCCTCCCGGGCGAGCAGCGGCCGGATCAGCTCCTCGAAGCCGCTCGACAGGACGAGCGGGTCGTGGCGCGCAGCCAACTCGTGGAAGCCGGGCCGGATGCGTGCGCTCCCCGCGAGCCAGGCGTTGACCTCGTTCAAGTCCGCGTCCCGGACGGTCGAGAACTCGATCTCCATCAGCTCGCGATAGCTGATCTCGCCGGCAAACAGCTGCTCGCCCGCCCGGCGGAAGACCTCCTCGTCGCCGAACTGCCCGAGCACGAGCCAGAGCGTGTCGACGACTGTCACGGTCCCGTCCCAGTCCAGGACGAGCCTGGTCTCGCCGGCATCGTCCGGCCGGGACGGCTGTGGATCGATCGTCACGCTTTCGTCACGGTCCGGTCTCACACGCGTCACGAGTTCCTCGCTACGCTCGCAGTGGGGAGGAGGCCGGGAGCACCTGGAGCGGCCGAAACGGACAGGGCCCGATGGAGCAGGCGGCCTACAGGTGCGAGGTGACTCCGGCCGGGTCCTCGTCGGTCGTCGACGCCGCGCCGCTCGTCGCAGCCACGAGTACGCGTAGGTGCCGTCGTCGAGGTCGCGGGCGAACGTCGTCAGCCGCAGCGGGCGGAACGTGTCGCACATCACCGCCAGCTCGTGCGTCTCGGTCATGCCGATCGACTTCTCGGCGAGCCCGGGGTGCGGCCCGTGCGGAATGCCCGACGGGTGCAGCGTCACCGAGCCGACGTCGACCGCCTTCCGCGAGGAGAAGTTGCCGGAGACGTAATAGATCATCTCCTCGGAGTTCACGTTCGAGTGGTGGTACGGGATCGGGATCGCGAGCGGGTCGAAGTCGAGCTTCCGGGGACAGAACGAGCAGATGACGAAGTTGTGGCCCTCGAACGTCTGGTGCGACGGCGGCGGCATGTGGATCCGGCCGGTGATCGGCTCGAAGTCGTGGATCGAGAACGTCCACGGGTAGACGTACCCGTCCCAGCCGACCACGTCGAACGGGTGGTAGTCGAGCACGTAGGTCTGGTAGCCGTCGCGGACGCGCACCTTGACGACGAAGTCGCCCTTCTCGCGATGAGTCTGCAGCTCGGTGGGCGGGTGGATGTCGCGGTGGTAGTACGGCGCGTGCTCGAGCAGCTGGCCGTAGTCGTTGCGGTAGCGGCGCGGGATCTCGATCAGCCCTGGCGACTCGAACACGAGGTGCCGCTGCGGCCCTTCGGGGGCGAACCGGTAGGTCGTCCCGCGCGGGATGACGACGTAGTCGCCCTCGCGGTAGGGCACATTGCCGAAGATCGTCTCGAGCGTGCCGGTGCCCTCGTGGACGAAGACGACCTCGTCGCCCTCGCCGTTCCGGTAGAAGCCCTGCATCGCCTCGGCTGGTCGGCAGAGCGAGATCTCGACGTCCTCGTTCCACATCAGCAGCCGGCGGCCACCGAGCTCGTCGCCCGCCGGAGGCACGTCCCAGGTTCGCAGGTGGCGGTGCGCGTGCCCCTCGGGCACCCACTCGTCGCGGACGATCGGCTCGAACGCGCCGATCTCGCTGACGCGGCACGGCGACTGCAGGTGGTAGAGGATCGACTCGTTGCCGGAGAAGCCCTCGAGGCCGAAGACCTCCTCCGTCAGCAGCAGGCCGTTGTCGCGGAACTGCACATGCCGTTTCCTCGGGACGTCGCCGAGACGCTGATAGAACGGCATGACCGGAGGATATCGCCGCCTATGCGGCTCGCGGCCCGACGGTGTTCCGCAGCACGCCGATCCCTTCGATCTCCAGCTCGACGACGTCGCCCTCCTCGAGCCAGCGCCCGTCGCCGAGCTCGAGGATGCACCCGGTGCCGACCGTGCCCGACCCGAGGATGTCTCCGGGAAGCAGGCGGGTGTTCAGCGCCGCGTGGTCGCGGATCGCCTGCCAGGAGTGGTGCATGTCACCCACGGAACCACGCGAGCGCTCCTCGCCGTTGACACGCGCGACCATCGTCCCGGCGGTGCCGTCGAACTCGTCGGTCGTGACGACGACAGGCCCGAGGCTGGTCGCGAAGTCCTTCCCCTTCGACGGGCCGAGGCCGACCTTCATCTCCGCGCGTTGCAGGTCGCGCGCCGACCAGTCGTTCATCACGGTGAAGCCGGCGATCTGCCCGCCGGCGCCGATCACGGCCGCGAGCTCGAGCTCGTAGTCGAGCTCCGCGGTACCCGCCGGGTAGGGGATCTCGTCGCCCGGCCCGTACACGGCGGCGGCGTTCGAAAAATAGAAGACCGGGATCTCGTACCACTCCGGCGGGATGTCGAGCCCACGCGACGCGCGCGCGGCCCGGACGTGCTGCTCGAACGCGTAGAAGTCGCGAATCGAGGGCGGGTTCAGGACGGGCGGGCGCAGGACGACGTCGGAGAGCGGAAACTCGTCGTGCTCGCGCGCCTGTCCGCCGCCCGTGAAGAACGACTGCAACGTCTGCGCCGCGAGCTGGATCACGCGATCGCCCTCGATGCGCCCGGGCCACCCGCGCTCGAGCTCGCGGTCCTTCGGGCTGAACATGCACAGCTTCACCGCGGCACCGTAGCGGGCACCCGCGCTAAGGCTCGGTGTGGACGTGCACCTCGGAGATCTCGGGCCGCTCGCGGCGGATCCGCTCCTCGATCGCGCTCGCCGTCGCATGCGCCGACTGGAGCTCCGTGTGTGGGTCCAGCGCCAGGGTCAGGAAGGCGACGAGGCCGGAGTCCGTCTCCAGGAAGCGAAGCTCCCGCGGGGCACCGCCCGTCTCGTCGCG
Source organism: uncultured Actinomycetes bacterium (assembly GCA_963765295.1). GTDB lineage: Bacteria > Actinomycetota > Thermoleophilia > Gaiellales > Gaiellaceae > PALSA-612. The sequence goes on along the minus strand of CAVXVO010000003.1, from coordinate 131,526 downwards.
GACGATGCCCAGGACAAAGGCCTCCTCGCTCCCGACCACGCCGGCTGGAGGCCGGTGCGCCTCGGCCACGTCTGCGAGCGGCTCGAGGTGCGTCCGCACGGCGGCCACCTCCGGGAGCGCCGCCAGGATCGCCCGCTCCACCTGCTCGGCGGCGTCGTGTGCGTCGTCGAGCGACAGCGTCCCGGGCAGCTTGAGGTGGAGCGAGATCTCCGTCCGCCCGCCGACGTCGATGACGTTCACGTTGTGGATCTCGCGGACGCTCGGAACCTGGAGCGCGGCCGCCTGCACGCGCTCCCGGAGCGCGGCCTCGGCACCAGCTTGCGGTTCGACGTGGACGACGACGTCGGCCTCGGGAAGAGCGCGGCGGACAGCGTCCTCCACGTCGTCGGCCGACGCGTGTCCCTGCGCGACCGCTGCCCCCGGCGGGACGGCGATCACGACGTCGACGAAGTGCCGCCCCGCCGCCTGCCGCAGACGCAGCCTGCGGAGGCTGACACCCGGCACGTTGCGCTCGATCGCCTGCCGCGCCGCCGCGGTCGCCTCGGCCGGCGCCCGGTCCATCAGCACGTCGATGTTGCGGCGGATGAGGCGCGCCGCGGCGAGGAGCACGATCACCGCGACGACGAGGGCCGCCACCGGGTCGGCATTCGGGTGCCCCGCGCGCGCGAGGGCGAGCCCGACCAGGACGGCGACGGAGCCGACGAGATCGCTCGCGAAGTGGACGGCGTTCGACTGCAGCGCCGCACTCGAGAACCGGTTGGCGGCACGCCAGGAGACGACCGCGCGGGTGATGTCGATCAGGATCACGATGCCGACGACGACGAACGCGTACCACGTCGGGTCGACCTCGACCGAACTCGAACCGGTGAGCCGGGTGACCGCGCTCCAGATGATCACGCCGGTGGCGGCAACCAGGATGATCGCCTCCGCGAGCGCGGACAGGTGCTCGGCCTTGCCGTGCCCGTAGTGGTGGCCCCGGTCGGCCGGGCGCACCGCGTAGCCGACGGCGAAGAAGGTGAGCAGCGCGGCGACGAGGTCGGTCCCCGAGTGGAGCGCCTCGGAGACCAGCCCGAGGCTGTGCGTGAGCAGGCCGACTGCCAGCTTGAGCCCGAGCAGCGCGGCCGCCGCGACGACGGAGACGAGCGCGATCCGCCGCTGCGGGCTCATGGCGGAAGGCTACGGCCAGCGCCAGTCGCCGGGCCTGCCCCCTGACAGCCTGGTCGCAAGGCGCCTGCGAATCGACACAATTGCGTATGCCATGCGCGACGATTTCCGCGCTACGCTCAAACCGGGGGGCCAGGGCCGAAGGCCCCGGGGGAAACCAGTAAAGGAGTAGGGCCTAGAGGTTTCCGCGGAGCGCCTGTTCGCGCTCGATCGCCTCGAACAGCGCCTTGAAGTTGCCGTCGCCGAAGCCGCGCGCGCCGTGGCGCTCGATCACCTCGAAGAACAGCGTCGGCCGGTCCTGCGCGGTCTTCGTGAAGATCTGCAGCAGGTAGCCGTCGTCGTCGCGGTCGGCGAGGATGCCGAGCCGCTGCAGGTCCTCGTAGTCCTCGTCGATCTCGCCGACCCGGTCCGAGACGTCCTCGTAGTACGCCTCAGGCGTGTTCAGGAAGCGCACGCCGCGCGACTGCAGCGTGTCGACCGTGCGGACGATGTCGCTGGTGGTCATGGCGATGTGCTGCACGCCCGGGCCGCTGTAGAACTCGAGGTACTCCTCGATCTGGCTCTTCCGCTTGCCTTCGGCGGGTTCGTTGATCGGGAACTTGACCTTCCCCTGCCCGTCCGTCATCACCTTCGACATCAGCGCCGAGTACTCGGTGGAGATGTCCTCGTCGGAGAAGTGGATCATCTCGGTCATCCCGAACGAACGCTCGTAGAACTCGACCCAGTCGTTCATGCGGCCGAGCTCGACGTTCCCGACACAGTGGTCGATCGCGGTCAGGCCGACGCCTTCCCGTCGATCGGACTCGATCGCCCGGTAGCCGGGGAGGTAGGGACCGGCGTAGTCGGCGCGGCTCACGAACGAGTGCACCGTCTCGCCGTAGGTCGCGATCGTGGCCAGCTCGACGCGGCCGAACTCGTCCTCGACGACGTGCGGCTCGACCACCCCACGGGCGCCGCGCTGGACGGACTGACGGTACGCCTCGATCACGTCCGGGACGGTGAGCGCGATGTCCTTGACGCCGTCGCCGTGCCGGACGGCGTGCCGCGCGATGTCGTGATCCTCCCGCAGCGCCGTCGAGAGCACGAAGCGGATGTCGCCCTGCTCGAGCACGTAGGAAGCGCGGTCACGGACGCCGGTCTCGGGGCCTGCGTAGGCGACGGGCGTGAAACCGAACGCGTGCTCGTAGTAGTAGGCGGCCTGTTTCGCGTTTCCGACCCAGAGCTCGACGTGGTCCCATCCGTCGATCGGCATGAAGTCGGCAGGCACGATCAGATCTTAGATATTCCTCAGATCCGGACCGCCGGACGGGCTGTACCTTGGGGCAACGTGCGGCGCCTGTTCCTGTTCGGAGTGATCGGCCTCGGAGTCGCCGCAGCGGCGGCATCCGCGAGCTCCGGGTACGTGCAGCGGGCGAGGGCGACGCGGTTCACGCTCTCCGGTCTCGCGACCGGCCCGGCTGCGTTCCACGACACGGTGCTCTCCGGGTCACGCCGGTTGCAGGCGGCCGTGCGCTCCGGCGAATGGGGCGGCAACGTGACGGCGAGCGACGGCGAGGTGCTGCAGCTGTTCGTCTCCGACGCGTACCCCGTCGATCCGACCGTGACGCAGAGCCTCGCCGACTTCATGGTTCAGCTCTACCACGGCGACGAGCTCGGGAAGGCAATCGTCTACGTCGCGCCGTTCAACGAGGTGCAGTCGATCTGCGGGGCCGACGCGGGCGGCTGTTACGACCCGAGCAACGAGACCATCGTCGTACCCGGCGACCCCCTTTCCGATGGGACGACGAAGGAGACGATCCTCGTCCACGAGCTCGGCCACAACCTGGCGCGGAACCGCCTCAACCCGCCCTGGCCGGCGGTCGACTGGGGCACGAAGCGCTGGGCCACGGCGATGAACGTCTGCACGCGCACGGCGGCAGGCACTGCCTTCCCCGGCGACGAGGGCGCGAACTACCGTCTCAATCCGGGCGAGGCGCTCGCCGAGAGCTACCGGGTCCTGAACTTCGACAAGCAGACGTGGCCCAGCTGGACCGTGCTGGCGCCGCTCATCGTCGACCCGAGCCTCGCTCCCACGCCGGCCGCGCTCGACGCGCTGAAGGAGGACGTGCTCGACCCGTGGACGGCGCCGACGGTCGCGAGCTTCGGCGGACGTGTCGCGAGCATCAAGCGCGCGGCGAGCCACGTGGTCGCGACGCCGCTCGACGGCTCGTTCAGCGTCAAGCTCTCGCGCGCCCCGCAGGGAGCAGCGGTCTCGCTCGTGGACACGAAGACGGGCAAGTTGCTGGCGAAGGGAACGCGGCGTGTCTCCTTCACGGTCTGCGGGCAGCGGAAGCTGTCCGTCTTCGTCCGGGCTGCGAAGACGGGCGTCTTCAGCGCAACGTACGCGACGCCGTAGCGGGCTCTCCGCCTCCGCCCTCGCCGAGCTCGGCCGCGAGCGTCGGCTCGTCGAACCCCTTGCGGAGCGGCACCTCCTTGATTCCGATCAGCACGAGGAAGAACACGACCACGCAGATGAGCGCGGCGGCAAGGAATGCCGGTTGCAGCGCGCCGGCGAGCGCGCCCCGGGCCTGCTCCGGCAAACGGTGCAGCGATGCCTGGCTGGCGCGAACGGAGTCGGGCAGGTTCTGGTTGACGATCACGCCCATGATCGTCACGCCGAGGGTCGACCCGATCGCCCGCGAGAACTGGATCAGCGCCGTCCCGGAGCCGATGTGCCGCGACGGCACCGAGTTCTGGACCGCGAGGACGAACACCTGCATCATCAGGCCGAGCCCGATGCCGACGACCACCATGTTCCTCGCGGCCTCGACGTTCGTCGTGTGGACGTCCATCTGCCAGAGGAGCAGCAGGCCGACGGCGAGGATGACCGGACCGACGAGCGCGTTCGGCTTGTAGCGGCCGCTCCGCGAGACCCACTGGCCGGACAGGAAGCTCGTGAACACGGCGGCGAGCATGAGCGGGGTCAGCACGACGCCGGAGGACGTCGCCGAGGTGCCGATCACGCCCTGCACGAACAGCGGCACGAACGAGATCGTCCCGAACATCGCGAAGCCGACGAGGCCCATCGAGATCACGCTCGCGGTGACGGTCGAGGACGAGCGCATCAGGTCGAACGGGAGAATCGGCTCGACGACGCGGCGCTCGACGAACGCGAACGCGCCGAGCAGCATCGCGGACGCGGTCAGCGCGCCCGCCACGTGCGCCGACCCCCACGGGTACTGCCCGCCGCCCCAGACGAGACCGAGCAGGAGGGCGCACGACCCGGCCGCGAGCAACGAGCCGCCGAGCCAGTCGACCGAGTGCTCGCGCTTCTCCGTCCGCCGCGGCATCGTCAGATAGACCACGACGAGCGCCAGGCCGCCGATCGGCAGGTTGACGTAGAAGATCCAGCGCCAGCTCGTGTTGTCGACGATGAATCCGCCGACCGCGGGCCCGATGATGGACGCGGCGGCGAACGTCGAGCCGATCAGGCCCTGGTACCGGCCGCGGTCGCGTGGCGGGACGATGTTGCCGACGGTCGCGATCGCGAGCGGGATCAGGCCGCCGGCGCCGAGCCCCTGGATGCCGCGGAAAACGACGAGCTGCGGCATGTTCTGGGCGAGGCCGCACAGCGCCGAGCCGATGAGGAAGATCGTGATCGCGATCAGGAACAGCGGCCGGCGGCCGTGGATGTCGCCGAGCTTCCCGTAGATCGGCACGGTCACGGTCGACGCGAGCATGTAGGCGGTGAACACCCACGAGTAGCTCGAGAGCCCACCGAGGTCGGAAACGACCCTCGGGAGCGCCGTCGCCACGATCGTCTGGTCGAGCGCGGCGAGGAACAGCGTGACCATCAGCCCCGCGTAGATCGCGAGCACCCGGCCGATCGAGAAGCGGTATCCGGGCGGCGTGCGGGCGAGACGCTCGCGCAGTGAGCTCACTTTTCGACCCTACCGTCTGCCCCGGGCTCATTCCGCCGGGGCCGGCACGGGCTCACTTCGCGCCGACCGTACACGGCCGACGGCGATGCCAACGGCGATCAGAACGCCGCCGGCGATCTGAATGCCGCTCAGCGTCTCGGAGAGAAGAGCGACGGCGAACACGACGGCGATGAACGGCTGCAGGTTGGTGAACAGCGTCGCGCGCGACGGTCCGACGCGGCCGATCGCCGTGAACCAGAGCACGTTGGTGAGGATCAGCGGACCGACGACGGCGAAGGCCAGCGCGAGCCAATCGAGGGTCGTGATGGTTCCGTAGCTCTGGCCGGAGAGCTGGCCGATGCTGAGCAACAGGAGTCCCGCAGTCATCGGCAGCAGCACGAGACCGCTGATCCGGTACGGCGAATACGTGCGCATGAGCGGCGCGACGCACACCGAATAGGCTGCCCAGCTCGCCGCGATCCCGAGCGCGAACAGGTCGCCGCCGAGGTCGGCCGAGAGCGCGCCGCCCGAGCCGAGCGCGACGAGCGCGACGCCGGCCATCGAGACCGCTGCCGCGAACCAGAAGCGCGACGTCACCCGCTCCAGTCCGACCAGCGAAGAGATCGCCGCGGCGAAGATCGGGGTCGTCCCGAGGATGAGCGAAACCGTCGTCGCCGTGGCCAGCTTGAGCGCGTAGACGAAGCAGATCTGGTTCAGCAGCAGAAAGGAACTCGCGAGTGCGACGAGACCGGCCGCGCGGCGTCCGTGGACGCGGAGCGTGCCCTCGAGCGCGAGCGCGAGTCCCGCGGCAACCACGGCTGCCAGGCCGTACCGCAGCGAGGAGTACGCCAGCGGTCGGAACCCGTGCGTGCAGGACGTACCGGGTGACCGTGACGTTGAACGCCCAGATGCACACGGTCGTGAGCAGGAGCAGGTCGGTCGTGCTCCCGAGGCGCCGCACGAACCGACCCTAACGATCGACCTCTCTCGACTAGGCTTCACGCCGTGCGCGACGGGACAATCGAGGAGATCGACCGGCTCGTCGGCTCGGCGACGCCGCACTTCGCCTATCAGCTGCGCGCGCGTGTCCGCGAGCTGATCGAGACCCTTCCTGCCGACAATCCGACGCGGCGGTACGGCGAGGAGAAGATGGAGCTCCTCGACCGGCTCGGCCATGCCTCCTCGAAGGCGGAGGAGGGGACGGTGGAGTCGCGCCGCCGGATCGGCTGGGACGAGCTTCCGAGCTCCGCGCCCGCCTCGGACCCGCTGCCGCGCCGGCGATGAAGCAGTTCGACGGCGCGTCCGTGCTGGTCACGGGCGGCTCGAGAGGGATCGGCAGGGAGATCGCCCTCGCGTTCGCCGAGCGCGGCGCCGGCCGCGTGGCGATCGGCTACATGCGCTCCGACCGAGCCGCCGAGGAGACGGCGGCCGAGCTCCGCGACCTCGGCGCCGAGCCGATCCTCGTCCGCGGCAACGTCGCCTCGTCGCGGGTCGCCGACCAGGTGGCCGAGCTCGGCTCGCTGGACGTGCTCGTGCACAACGCAGCGACGGGCGTGATCCGTCCTGCCGTCGAGGCGGAGGACAAGCACTTCGACTGGACGATGTCCGCGAACGCCCGCGCCCTGATCTCGCTCGCCCGCGTGGCGACACCGGCGATGACGGCCGGCTCGTCGATCGTCGCCGTCTCCAGCCTCGGCTCCGCCCGCGTGCTCGAGAACTACGCCCTCGTCGGGGCGTCGAAAGCGGCAGTGGAGTCGATCATCCGCTATCTGGCAGTCGAGCTCGCGCCACGAGGGATCCGCGCGAACACGGTCTCCGCCGGGCTCGTCGACACGGGAGCGCTCGACCACTTCCCGAACCGCGAGCAGATGCTCGGCTCGGCGCTCGCGCGGACGCCCGCCGGCCGCATGGTCACCCCCCGCGACGTCGCCGAGGCGGTCTGCTTCCTCTGCTCGGACGAGGCGAAGATGGTGTGCGGGCACACGCTCGTCGTCGACGGCGGCTACTCGCTGCTCGCCTGATGGTGCCCGGTCACTGACGTGGAGCCGACCGAGGAGAATCGCCGCGCCTGGGACAAGCTCCAGCGCGCCCGCGTCGATCAGTCGACCGAGGCGCCCGGCATCCCGGGCCCGATCCACGAGCTGCTCCCCGACCTGACCGGGAAGCACGTCCTGCACGAGCAGTGCGGGACCGGCGAGACGAGTGCGGAGCTCGCCGCCATGGGTGCGATGGTGACCGCGATCGACGTCTCCGAGCAGCCGCTCGTCTCGGCGCGGGCGCGCTTTCCGGACATCGTCTTCCTCCAGGCGGACCCGCACGAGCTCCCGGTCAACCTGCGCCGTCGCCGCTTCGACCTCGTCTACGCGGCCGGCCTCCTCCCGTATCTCCACGACCTGAACACCTGGGCCGGCGACGCTGCGGCGGCGCTGCGCACGGGCGGACGGCTGCTCGTCGTCGACCTTCACCCCGCAGGCGCCTGCATCGACGCGACGAGCCTCCGCTGGCGCGACGACTACTTCGGCGGCGAGCTCGTCGTCGGACGGCGCTTCCAGCCCGTCGGCCGGCTCAAGCTGTGGCGGTTGTCGGAGATCGTCAACGCGATCGCGGCGACCGACCTCGTCGTCCGGCGGCTCGAGGAGTTCCCCACCCTGTCCGAGACACGCCGCCAGGATCCCCGCGTCCCGGGCGCCTTCGCGCTCGTGGCACAGAAGGTGGCCGAGGAGCCGGACGAAGCGGTCTAACGTTCGCGCATGAAGCCCTGGCGCGCCGCGCTGACGAGCGCGACCGCTTCGGGAAACAGCACGCGCATCGCGTCGCGGAGGGCGATCGCCTGCTCGTCCGGCCCGCCGCTCACCTGCATGCGCTTGAGCGCGGCGGCGGTCAGGTCGACGGCCGTGTTCAGCGTCAGCGTCGCGAACTGCTCGCGCTGGGCCTCGGCGACCGACTCCGCCTGCTGCTCGGCGAACTCGCGCAGCGAGCGCATCAGGTCGTCCGGGTTGCCCCCGAACGGGAAGCTGAAACCGCCTTCCTCGCTCACACAGAGAGGGTAGCTGGCACGACCAGGGCTATAGTGCGGGTGCAGCACGCGCGATGAGGCTCGCGCCTAACCGCCCTCCTGTGACGACCGGATCGGGGCTGATGGCCTCTACCACTGACGTTCGATTCGCCGGAGGTAGAGATGAGCGACATCGCAATAGCAGCACTCCTCGCAGCAACGATCCTCGTCGCCTCGATGGTGTCGATCGAGATCGGCATCTCGGTGGCACTGATCGAGCTCGCGGGCGGGTTCATCGTCGGCAACGCGTTCTCGCTCGACGTGCCGTCGTGGCTCAGCTTCATCGGGAGCTTCGCGGGCATCGTGCTCACGTTCCTCGCCGGCGCCGAGGTCGACGTGCCGCAGTTCCGCCGCGAGTGGAAGGCGTCGCTGTCGATCGGGCTCGTCTCGTTCTTCGCCCCGTTCGCGGTGGTCGGGCTGCTCTGCTACTACGGCCTCGGCTGGAACCACCGCCAGGCGGAGATCGGCGGGCTGGCGCTGTCGACCACGAGCCTCGCCGTCGTCTACGCCGTCCTCGTCGAGACCGGGCTCAACCGGGAGCTCGTCGGCAAGCGGATCATGTCGGCGACCTTCGTCACGGACATCGCCACCGTCGCCGGCCTGACGATCCTCTTCATCACGCCGACGATCTGGATGATCCCGTTCGTCGTCGTCTCGGTCGCGATGATCGTCGGCCTCCCGACGATCGCTCCCTGGTTCTTCGGCCGTTACGGAGACCGCGTGATCGAGCCCGAGATCAAGCTCGTCTTCGCGATTCTCTTCCTGCTCGCCTGGCTCGGCGACCGGGCGAACTCGCAGGCCGTGCTGCCGGCGTTCGCGCTCGGCCTCGCGATGAGCGGCCACTACGCCCAGCACCGCGTGGAGCAGGAGCGGATGCGGGTCGTGGCCTTCGCGTTCCTGACGCCCTTCTTCTTCCTGAAGGGCGGCATGAACGTGTCGGCCCATGCGCTGTGGGCGAATCTCGGCGTCCTCGCGCTGCTCTTCGCCGGGAAGATGATCCCGAAGCTCGTGGGCGTGTATCCCCTGGCCCGGCGGTACGCCTCTCCCCATGCGACCTTCACGACGCTGTTGATGTCGACCGGCCTGACGTTCGGGACGATCACGGCGCTCTACGGTCTGAACGCCGGGATCATCGACCGGACGCAGTTCTCGCTGCTGCTCGCCGTCGTCGTCCTCTCGGCGATCGTCCCGACCGCGATCGCGCAGCGCTGGTTCCAGCCGGGTACCGGCCGCGAACGCGAACGCGACGAGGTGGGCGCACCGATTCCGGCCTCGACGGCGCCGGAGGCGGCCGGCTAGCTGCTAGCGGAAGCCGGCGCGGGTGAACGGCCAGTAGAGGCCGATCACCGGGCCGACGATGCTGCTGCGAGGGACCGTCCCCCACTCGCGCGAGTCGCACGAGGCGGCGCGGTTGTCGCCCATCACGAAGTACTGGTGTGCCGGCACGCGGGGCCACGTCTTCGTGGTCCGGTCGCGCCGGGACGGGTCGACGTAGTGCTCGATGAGCCTCTTGCCGTCGACGTAGACGACGCCGCGACGCTCGGACACGACCTCGCCGGGAAGCCCGACGATCCGCTTCACGAACGTGCCACTCTCGGTGCACTGCGTCTTCGCACGCGCCGGCGCCTTGAAGACGACGACGTCCCCGCGCGCAGGGCTGCGGAAGTCGTAGACGATCTTCGCCGCCAGCACGCGGTCGGACGACCGGCCGAGGCAACCCGGCGCCGGAGCCGCGCAGTGGAGGGTCGGCTCCATCGACGAGGTCGGGATGCGGTACGGCTTGGCGACCTCGGCCTCGAGGACGAGCACGAGCGCGCTCGCGATGCCGATCGTCGCGAACCAGTCGACGGCGATGCGCAGCGGACCGCGGTAGCCGGTAGAGCGGCCAGCGGACGGCGTATCGGTACCTGGTGAACAATGAATTGGGCTAGACGAGCTCGAGCTTGTAGTGCTCCTCTATATCGGCGGCCAGGCCGTCGATGGTTAGCCCCGCGGCCTTCATCGCCTCCGAAAAGGGTGATACGCCCTGATCGCCGAGCGCGACCTCGAGCCGGCGCGTCGCCGCCCCGATCTCGTCGAGATAGGCAGGCGACGCGACGCGGAGCTCGCCGCCCACCGTCCGCTCGAGCGCGTCGGCGGCCCGCTCGGCGTCCTCGATCCCCTCCGGAGCCTCGGTCTCGCGCAGCGTCGCGAGCTGGGCGCGGAGCTCCGGGAGGCTGCCGCCGCCCGCGGTCTCCTCGGCGATCTCGCACATGCACGCGATCGAGACGGCGTCGCGCAGCACTCGCCGGTCGCGCACCGGCTCGCCGGCGGCGTCGAACGCGAGCCACGACTTGGCCTCGCCGGCGACAAACGCACAGAGGTAGACGCGCGCACCGCCCGTCGCCTCGGTCGGGATCACTGCCGACAACTCCTCGCCCGGGACGGCGTAGACGACCGCGGCCTCGGCGATCCGGCGCAGATCCTCCTTCAGGCCCATGGCTGTGCCAGCATAGGCTCCGTGCCCGGCCTCTCGACCCGGCATCGCCTGTGAAGCCCGCCTACTATGCGCTCCGGCCGGGCGGCTGGCGCGACTACGTCACGCTCGTGCACTGGCCGTACACGCTCTGGAACCTGAGCTACGTGTGCATCGGTGCCGCGCTCGCGCCCGAGTGGCTGCCGCTTCGCCTCGGCGCCGGCCTGGTCGCGTTCTTCCTCGGGCTCGGGGTCGCGGCGCACGCGTTCGACGAGCTCCAGGGCCGGCCGCTCGGCACGGAGATCCCCTCGCGCGTGCTCTGGGCACTCGCCGCCGGCTCGCTCGCTGGGCGCAGTCGCGATCGGCATCGTGGCCGCGGTCGCGTGGACGCCCTGGCTGCTCGCCTTCGTCGCGTTCGGAGCGTTCATGGTCTGCGCGTACAACCTCGAGCTCTTCGGCGGCCGCTTCCATGGGGACTGGTGGCTCGCGATCGCCTGGGGCGCGACGCCGGTGCTTGCGGCCTACGTCGCGGCCGCCGCGGATGTGACCTGGCAGGCGCTGTTCGCCGCCGTGTTCGCGGTGCTCCTGATCGTCGCGCAACGGCGCCTGTCGACGCCGATCCGGGCCGTCCGGCGCCGGCTCCCCGAGGTCGACGACGAGACGCGGGCCGCGCTCGTCCGCGGCGCCGAGGACGCCCTGCAGGCGATGGCCGCAGCGGTCGTCGCGCTCGCGATCGCGCTCGTGATCCTCCGCGCGCGGTGACTAGGATGGCCGGAATGCGCAAGAAGAACGAGAGCTCCGAGCGGACGTTCGAGGAGGAGCGCGCCAAGCTCGACGCGCTGATCGAGCACGAGTATCAGGAGCGAACAGCCGAGCTGAAGCGGTCGCTCGCCGTCGTCCGCTCGGAGCTCGGCGGCATCCTCGCCGAGGAAGCCCGCAGGCTCGCCGAGGAGCGGCGCGAGGAGTTCGAGGAGAAGGAGCGGCGGGCGGCGACGGAATACTCGATCCGCCTGCATCGGGTGCAGCAGAAGGTCGAGGAGCGGCTCGCGGAGTGGGCGCAGGATCTCGAGCGGCTCGAGAACGCCCTGGGCGAGGCGATCGTCGGCGTCGAAGAACGCCAGCGCGAAGCGCTCCAGGAGGTCGGGCGCCGGCTGCGCCAGGAGATCGACGAGATCGCGGTCGAGGCGCGCGAACACAAGGCGACGGTGCTCCGCTTCCGCGACGAGGCGCAGCGCGCGGCCAAGCAGGCGATCGACGCCGCGACCTCGGACCTCGACGAGACGGCGGCCGAGCGGCGGCAGGCGCTGCAGGAGGTGGCCGACCGGCTCGGCGTGCGCGAGCGCGAGCTGCTCAAGCGGATCGACCGCGAGGAGGCGGAGGCGACGACGAGGATCGAGATCAAGTTCGCCGACGTCGAGCGCCGCCAGGTCGAGCGGCTGCAGCGATCGCTCGAGCACGAGGCGTCGCGGCTGCTCGAGGACGCGTCGCGTGAGTTCAGCAAGACGGTCCGGGCCGCTCAGGAGGAGGCCGCGAGACGCCTCGCCCGCGAGCTCGAGCGCGCGATCGCCTCGATCTCGTCGGAGGGCGAGCGGCTCATGCGGCAGGAAGCGGAGCGGCTGCGGACGTAGTTTCCCGCCCGCGCCAACCCGTAAATCCTTCGTTAAGACCGCCAACCTGGGCGGGCAGGGTTCGTCTACGTCACCACGAAGCAAAAGGGGCGATGCAGATGACCCAGACCGTCGAGACATACGACGAGCGCGTCAAGGTCGAGACCTGGCGCTTGCACGTGCTGATGGAAGCCGGCTTTCCGGTGCCGCTCGCGGAGCGCGTCGCGCACTCGAACGCCGACCTCCACCGGGCGGTCGCGCTCGTGCGCGCAGGCTGCAGTCCCGAGCTCGCCGCCGAGATCCTGATCTAGCCTCGCCTACCATCTGCCTCGTGAGCAAGGTCGAGGCGATCGACTACGGCGACCGGCAGGTCTACACGGTGTCGGCGTTCAACCGAGGCGTCGGCTCGTGGCTGCAGCGGCTGCCGACCGTCTGGGTCGAGGGCGAGATCTCCGAGCTGCGCCGCCAGGAGCGCTGGCAGAGCGTCTTCTTCACGCTCAAGGACGCGGAGGACGGATCGCTCCTCGCCGGGCTGATGCCGCGCGGGCAGTTCGATGCCCTCCGGCTCGAGCTTCAGAACGGCGAGCGGGTGCACGTGTACGGCCGGCCGGAGCTCTTCGAGCCCCGCGGCGAATTGCGGCTGCGGGCGCTCGGGATCGAGCGCTTCGGGCTCGGCGAGCACCTTGCGGCGCTCGAGCGGCTGAAGCAGAAGCTTGCCGCCGAGGGCCTGTTCGCCCCCGAGCGCAAGCGGCCGCTCCCCCGCTTCCCGCGCCGGATCGGCCTCGTGACGGGGAACGACGCGGCCGCGAAGCGCGACGTGATCGCGTCCGTGCAGTCCCGCTTCCCACCGGCGCACCTGGTCGTCGCCGAGACCTTCGTGCAGGGGCCGCGCGCCGCCGACGCCGTCGTCGAGGCGCTGCGAACGATCTGCGCCGAGCCCGAGGTCGACGTCGTCGTCCTCGCGCGCGGGGGCGGGAGCTTCGACGACCTGCTGCCGTTCAGCGACGAGCGCGTCGTCCGCGCCGTCGCCGGCTGTCCGGTTCCGGTCGTGAGCGCCGTCGGGCACGAGCAGGATACGCCCCTCTGCGACCTGGCCGCGGACGTGAGGGCGTCGACCCCGACCGCCGCGGCGAGGCTCGTCGTGCCCGACCTCGCCGAGCTGCTCGCCTCGCTCGAACGTGCGCGGGCCGCGCTGGGACGCGGTGCGCGGCACTCGCTCGAGCGCCACGGCGAGCGGGTGACGGCCGCCGGAGCGAGGCTCGAGCGTGCGGCCGGGCTCCTCGTCGAGCGTCGCCGCGCCGCCGTCGAGCGCTCGGCGGCGAAGCTGCGCGCGCTCTCCCCACTCGCGACGCTCGAGCGCGGGTACGCGATCGTCGAGCACGAGGGCGCGGTCGTGCGCTCGTCCGCAGGGCTGGCCACGGGCGACGACGTCGACGTCCGCCTCGCCGAGGGCGGGTTCTCGGGCACGGTCCGCGAGGTAGGTCGCGAATGACCTTCGAGGAGGCGGAGAAGGAGCTGCAGCAGATCGTCGAGCGGCTGGAGAGCGGCAACGTCCCGCTCGACGACGCGGTCGCGCTCTGGGAGCGCGGCGAGGAGCTCTACCGCCTCTGCCGCGAGCGGCTCGACGCCGCGCAGGGCAAGGTGGAGGAGCTCGCCCGGCGTGTCGAAGAGGCGCGGCTCACACCTCCGCCACCTGCTGATTAGAATCCCGCGCATGGCGCTCGACCCCGCAGTCCTGAAGAACGTCACTCTCTTTTCCGGCCTCGAGGACAAGGAGGCGGAGAAGCTCGCCCCGCTCTTCAAGGAGCGCGACTACACGAGCGGCGACGTGATCGCCGAGGAGGGCAAGCACGGCGTCGGCTTCTTCGTGATCGAGTCCGGGAAGGCCAAGGTCAGCGTCCACGGCGAGGAGCGAAGGACGATCGGCCCCGGCTCCTACTTCGGTGAGGTGGCGCTGATCGACGACGGCCCGCGGACGGCGACCGTGACAGCCGACGACGACGTCAAGGCGCACGTCCTCGTCGCCTGGGACTTCCGCGCGCTGATCAAGGACGATCCCGAGCTCGCCTGGGGCCTGCTCCGCGGCGTCGCCAGCATCCTCCGCGAGCGCGACGCCTAGGGCGCAGCGGCTTCGCGCGCGAGTCGGTCGCCCAACGCGACGAGGTCGTCGCGCGCGCACGCCGGGTCGCCTGACAGCGCGACCGTCTCGACACCTTCGAGCGGCTCGTCGACGACGCCGCCGAAGACGACGCAGCGGACACCCGCCTCGCGGCAGCGTCGCGCGACCTCGCCGGGCGCCTTGCCCGTTGCGGTCGTGCGGTCGACGCGGCCCTCGCCGGTGACGACGAGGTCGAAGCCCGCCGGATCGAAGCCCGCGGTGGTCGAGGACGAGAGCTGCGCCGGGAACGAGCTCGGCGCCGAGCGACGCGAGCGCAGCCCCGAGGCCGCCGGCGGCGCCCGCCCCGGGAAGTCCGGCGAACGCAGCGAGCTCGTCCATCGCCACGAGCCGGGCGGCGAGCTCGTCGATCTGCTCCGGCGTCGCACCCTTCTGCCGGCGCGTAGAGCCGCGCCGCGTCGAGCAGCGGGACGAGCGTGTCGCAGGCGACGCGCGTCGGCGCCGAAAGCTCCGGCAGGGCCTCGCGGAGCCCGGCGCCCCCGTCGACGGTGGCCGTCCCGCCCAGGCCGACGAGCAGCCGTGGTGCCGAGCCGGCGGCGGCGATCAGCTCCCCGAGTCCGCGGCTCGACGCGCGCATCGGGTCGAGCCGGTCGGGATCGAGCGGGATCGCCTCGGCCGCCTCGACGATCGCGGTTCCGTCCGGCAGCTCGAGCCAGCGCGCCGTTCGTGCGCGCCCGAACGCGTCCGGCACGACGGCCCGGTGCCAGGTACCGCCGAGCGAGCGCTGAATCGCATCGGCCGTCCCCTCGCCGCCGTCCGCAACCGGCAGCTCGACCGCCTCCGCGCCTCCGGCCCGCAGCCCGGTCGCGAGCGCGGCCGCCGCAGCGGCGGCGTCGAGGACGCCCTTGAGGCTAGCCGGACACGCGAGCGCGCGCACGGGTCTCACCGGTCGCCGGCGAGTCGGGAGACTCCTCGTCCTCCTCCTCCGCCTCCGACCTCTCGGCGTCGGTCGTCATCGGCATGCGGCGCAGAGTCGCGAACGACAGCCCCTCGTGCGCCAGGAAGAAGAGACCGAGGCCGATCCCGACCGAGGCTTCGATCGCCTGCAGCCCGAAGCCGAACGCAATGCCGTCGGAGTAAGCGACGCCGTACGAGACGAGCGGGATCGCGATCGCGACCTGCACGGCGCCGACGTTCCCCGGCCAGAGCGGGATGATCGTCGCCACGTTCATCACCAGCAGCACGAGTGCGGCCGCGGGCACGCCCTCGTGGATGCCGAACGCGCGCATCGCCGTGAACACCGCGGCCAGCTGGCAGACCCATCCGAGCATCTGGAAGAAGATCGCGCCCGCCGCCGGCCAGGGCCGATGCATGACGGCGAGGCCCTCGCGCGCCATCGCGATCACGCGCCTGACGGATCCCATCCCCTCGAGACGCGTCCGACCGGCCGACCGGGCGCTGAACAGGGCGAAGATGAAGAGCGCTGCGCCGATGGAGACGACGGCCACGAGGCTCGAGTACGCCCACGCCGGGATCTTGGCCGTGGCGAGCACGTAGAGGACGAGCAGGCCGATCGGGACCAGGTCGAAGATCCGATGGGCGACGACGGTGCCGACGAGCGTGGCCCACATCCCGCGGCGCCGCCTCATGTGTCGGTTGAGCACGCCGACGCGCGCCAGCTCGCCGATGCGCCCGGGGAGCGCCGCGTTGCCGAGCATCCCGACGCTGAACGCCGAGAAGACGTAGCGATAGCGCGGGCTCGGCGGCGGGAGCGCCTGGTCGATGACGAGCTTCCACGCGCGAGGTCCGCGCGACGATCGACGCGAGGTTGAACGCAATCGCCACGGCGACCCACGCCCACTCGCACGTCCTGGAAGGCGCTGCCGACACCGTTCCAGTCGGGCGCGAGCCAGAGCGCCAGACCGACGCCGACGACCGAGGCGATCAGTGCGCCGAGGCGAACCCACCGGTTGTGCCCGATCCTGAGGAGCGTGTCCTTCACGCGGTGACCGCCTCGCGGAGCTCGGGCGTGTGCACCTTCCGTCCACGACGTGGTCGTAGATCTCGAGCAGGCGCTCGGCGATCGCGTCCCACGAGTAGCGCTCCTCGGCGACGTCGCGGGCGCAGGCGCCCATGGCCCGGCGCCGCGGCTCGTCCTCGAGCAGCTCCACGACTGCGTCGGCGAGCGCTTCCGCGTCGCCCGGAGGCACGAGCAGGCCGGACTCGGGCGTCACGACGTCGCGATAGCCGGGAATGTCCGACGCCACGACGGGCAGCGCACAGCCGAACGCGCGCGCCAGCACCATGCCGAAGCTCTCCATCCCGAGCGAGGGGGCGACGAGCGCCTTCGCCGACTGGAGCTCCTCGGTCAGCTGCTCCTGCGAGAGGAGCCCGAGGACGTCGATGCCGTCGTCGGGCACGCGACGGCGGGCGAGCAGCAGCCGCACGGCCAGCGGGTCGGCGCCGGCGACACGCAGGCGCGCGCCGGTGCGCCGGTGGATCTCGGGCCACGCCGAGAGAAGCGCCGGCAGCCCCTTGCGCGGATCGTGCCGGCCGGCGAACACGATGCGGTGATCGCGGTTCCCCGGATCCGCCCACGGAGGGATCAACGCGCCGTTCGGGATCACCTCGAAGGGGCCGGGGAAGCTGCTTTCGACCGAGCGGCGGGCCTGCTCCGAGACGGCGATGCGGTAGTCGACCCGGTCCATGAGGAAGCCCCAGAAGTGGACGGCGCTCCGGTTCCAGCGGAGCGGCCCCGCGGCGTGCCAGGTGGCCACGACGGGGCAAGGCGCGAGCGCCGTCGCCGCCACGCAGACGGCGGGCGTCATCGGCTCGTGGACGTGGAGGACGTCGAAGCGCTCCCGCTCGAGCGCGCGGCGGATCTTGCGCGGCGCCGAGGGACTGAGCACGATGTTGGCGAGCGACCCGTTGGCCGGCACGATCACCGTCCGGCCAACAGGGATCACGTCGTACGGCGGCTCGTCGTGCCGGCCGAGCCGCGGGTGCAGGAGGCGTGTGAACGAGCCGGGCGGATCGTTGCCGATGATCGTCCGTGTCTCGACGCCGAGCCGCCGGAGCGCGGCCGCCTGCAGCTCCGCGTGCTCGCTCACGGCGCCCCAGAAGGACCACGAGAACGGGACGACGATGCCCACCTTCACTGTGGCGGAGTCTATGTTTCTGTCCAGCCTGGCCGCCCCTCCCGGGAGGAGCGGCCCGCACGGACTAGACGGAGGCCGTCTCGGGCCGCTCTTCCTTCAGGCGGCGGATCAGATCGGCCACGTCGGCGACCTCCTGCTCGAGGTCGCGCTGGTGCTCCTCCAGTTGCTGGAGCAGCTGGTCGGCGTTCGGGACGCGCCCGCGGCCGAAGCCGTGGCAGCGCCTGGCGTGCCGGTGCCGGTGCTTGTTCTTGTGCATTTACTCACCCCCTTCGTAACGGTCGAGGAACGCGGAGATCTCCTCGCGCGAGCGCCGGAGCGCATCTGCCCACTGGTCGAGCAGCGCCACGCCGGCCCCGGTGAGGCGGTACGTGCGCTTGGCCGGGCCGGGCAGGTCGCCGTGCCACTCGGACTCGACGAGTCCGTCGGACTCGAGAGCGCGGAGGAAGCGATAGAGGTTGCCGACGTCGATGCGGTCGCCGCCGGCCAGCTCGGGCAGGAGCTCGATCAGCTCGTAGCCGTGGCGTTGCTGCTCCCTGAGCAGGAGCAGCAACGCCGGCTCGTGAAAGCGCTCGACCCGCGCGCGGACCGCCCACTCGCCTGGGCCGACTCGGCGCCGGCTCCGGGAGCCGCGTCCGTGAGATCTCCGTGCATGGTTCATAACATATGTACATTACATATAGATGTCAAATACTTTCTCGCTCGGGCCGGAGTGGGATCGCCGCGTGTTCGGGCGCGCTCAGCGGCTCCACGCAGTGCGCGGGTTCGGCATCGACCGGGTCGCAGCAGTCGCCGACGCGCCCACGTTCCCGCCGCGGTCGCCTCGCAGGCGCGGTAGTTGGTCCTTACAGAGGTGTTGGTCCGGGCACCCGCCAGCCCCCGCCTAGTGCCAATTCTATCGAGGAAGTTCGCACGCAGGGGAGACGCGGCCGTGCCGAAAGTGTGACGATTCGTCCACAGGGCTAGACTCGCTCGATGGATTTTCCAGGCGGCCTCGCCGAGCTCCATACCCACCTCGGCGGCTCGGTCGCCTCGAACGAGATGTGGAGCCTCGCGCACGAGCAGGGCATCACGCTTCCGGTCAAGGACTACTGGGAGTTCGACCGGCTAGTCACCGTCTCCGACCCACGCGGCGTCCCCGACCTCGACGCGCTCGACGCGATCTACCACTGGACGGAGCTGATCCAGTCGAGCCCGCTCGCGGTCGAGCGGTCGGTGCACGGCGCGATCGGGGGCGCCTACCGATCGCAGGGCATCACGACGCTCGAGCTCCGCTTCAACCCGATGAAGCGGAACCGCGGCGGCGAGCGCGACCTCGACCACATCATCCTCGCCGCGATCCGGGGTCTCGACCGCGCCGAGCTCGAGTACCCGCAGGTCAGAGCCGGGCTGATCCTGATGATGGACCGAACGTTCACCGACGCACAGAACGCGGTGATCGTCGAGAAGGCCATCCGCTGGTCGTCCCGCGGGATCGTCGGCGTCGACATCGCCGGCCCCCGCCCGCGTGGTGAGCGCTACTCGTACCGCGAGCTCGCTCCTCTCGTCGAGGAAGCCCGCGCGGCCGGGCTGGGCGTGACGATCCACGTGGGCGAGGAAGGTGGCGCCCAGGGCATCGAGGAGATCGGCGAAGTCGTCGACGCACTGCGGCCCGACCGGATCGGACACGGCATCCTGGCCGCACGCGAGCCGGACCTCATGCGCGAGCTTGCCGCCCGCGCGATCGTGCTCGAGATCTGCCCCACCTCGAATCTGCTCACGAAGGCGCTCGCCGGCGAGGACGAGCTCCGCGACACGATCCTCGCCTTCGTCGCGCATGACGTTCCGTTCACGATCGCAACCGACGGGCCGGAGATGATGCGGACCCGGCTGCGCGACGAGTTCGAGCTGCTGCTGCGGATCGGCGCACTGGACGAGGATGGCCTTCGCGAGTCGAATGCGCGAGGCCACGACGCGAGCTTCATGCGCGGCGCCAAGACGACGAGCGTCGTGTAACGCGCGAAGAGTGTAACGAGCGAAGATACGTCTTTCGGGCAATAGCGGCGAGCGGTGGGCGCTTGTAGCGTCGCGACCATCATGTACGAGACCCTGAAGAGCGCGATTCCGGCGATCACGGCCCGTCAGCGGGAGGTCGTCGAGTTGATCGCGGAGGGCTGCTCGAACGAGGAGATCGGCGAGCGCCTCGGCATTTCGCCGAGGACGGCCAAGGCTCACTCGGACATCCTCCGCCAGAAGCTCGGCGTAACCCGGCGACGCCAGATCCCGGCCGCCTACCGCGCTGCAACCGGCGACGACCCGCTCGCGACGCGAGTCGTGTCGCAAACCGGCCGCAGCTATTGACACGACTCCCGGTGCCGGCGCCGAGTGCTTTGGCGCCGGCACCGGGGGCTCGTAATCACAGCGGAAACGCGGTACGGTGCGCCGCAAACGCGAAGCGCTTTGAGGTGGGCGATGAAACTCGAGGCAGGCGAGGCAATCGAGGTCGGGCACAACCACATCATCAAGCGCCCTCGCCTGACGCGCCTCCTCGACGAGACGAACGCCCAGATCATCCTTCTCGTCGCACCCGCGGGATATGGCAAGACGACACTCGCGCGCGAATGGCTCGCTGACCGACCTCACGGCTGGTATCGAGGAAGCACAGCGACGGCCGATGTGGCCGCGCTGGCGCTCGGACTTGCGAAGTCAGCGTCCGAGATCGTGCCGGGTGTCGGCGAGCGATTGGTGAAGAGGCTCCGGGTTTCGAACTCACCAACCGAGGAGGTCGAAGCGATCGCTGACCTTCTTGCCGACGATCTGCGCAATTGGCCCTCGGAGGCCTGGCTCATGTTCGACGACTATCAGTTCGCGTGCGACTCGGAGCCAGCGGAGCGCTTCATGCAAGAGTTCTTGTGGAGCACGCCGGTTCGTTTGCTTGTGGCGAGCCGGTCACAGCCGAGATGGGCATCGCCTCGCCGAGTTCTTTACGGGGAGATCTGCGAAGTAGGTCAAAGCCTCCTTGCCATGAGTACAGACGAGGCCCAGCGGGTAATGACGAATCAACCAGCCAGTGATGCGAGTGGTTTCATCGCGCTCGCCAATGGATGGCCGGCCCTGATCGGGCTCGCGACCCTTCCAGATGAGCTCGCCCTTCCGAGCGAGGGAGTTCCGGACGAACTCTATGCTTACTTCGCCGACGAGCTCTACCAGACGCTTTCCGCCGAGACTCAAGAAGCGCTCCGGCGGCTCTCACTTCCGTCAGCCGTGACTCCGGAGGTCGCGAAGTCATTGGTCGGTGATCAAGCGCTTTCAGTCGTTCGAGAGGCGCTCGAGCTAGGTTTCTTCAGTTCTTGGTCAAAGAGCCGCTGGGAGTTCCATCCACTGCTCCGAACCTTCCTCGCCGCCAAGTTTGTCGACAGCCAGGACGATTCCGATGGCCTAATCGTTATGGCACTTGCAACAGTTCAGATCGATCGCGAAGAGTGGGACGATGCCTTTGGACTTGTAGAGCGCTTCTTCAATCCCAACTTACTGGTCATCCTTTTCGAAGCGGCGCTCACTCGAATGATAAGTGAGTCGAGATTACCGACACTGGCCCGATGGCTCCAATTGGCTGCCGATCATCAACTAGACTCCCCCGTCATTGACTTTGCCGAAGCAGAGATCTCGTTCAAAGGAGGAGACTTTCGACGAGCTGAGGCCTTCGCCACCCAGGCAACGCGTCGCTTTGCTGATGACCATCATCTTTGCTCGAAGGCTCATTGGCTCGCCGGTGTAAGCGCTCACGTGACTTCGCGACACCAGTCCGCTCTTGACCACTTCGACCACGCGATGGATGCGGCACAATGCGATTCGGACCTTCGGCAGGCCTTGTGGGGGCGCTTCTCTGCAACAACCTTGCTGGACAAAACCGAGGCGGCCGAGCGACTATTGGACCAACTCGTGACTCTGTCTGGGACGACCCCGGATGAGTTGTTGCGCGTCGCCACCGGGCGACTAATGCTTGCTTCTCTCGCAGGCGACGCTCTGGGCACCCTCAACGCCGTCGATGGTATTGCCCCGCTTACAAGTCGGGCACAAGATCCTTTGATTCACTCCTCCTTCCTGAATGTGCATTCTGCGTTACTTTCTCTTGGTGGTCGGTACGACGATGCGCTCCTCTCGGCTGAGCGCGAAATCGAGATCGTTTCTCTATATGGACTGACATTTGCGCTGCCGCACGCACAATTTCAGCGAACTCTCGCACTGTTCGGCCTGCGCGCCTTTCAGGCTTGCAGGGCGGGCTTGATGGCTTGCGGCCGGGCAGCGCTTTCCCAAGAACACAGCTTCCTGCGTATGAATATCGCGATCCTCAATGCGCGAACGCATCTTGCCGCCGCTGGGTTGTCTGACGCCCTGAGCATCTTCGAGCGGCATCAGCATCCTCTTTCAAGTAGAGCCATGGATGCGGAGTACCTAGCATGGTGGTCATTCGCGCTTGCTGTCGCAGGACAGCCCAAGAGAGCACGGGCCCTGGCGGACCGTGCGGAGTCGATGTCTCGGCGGATCGAAATCTCGGCCCTGGTACCGTGGACAAAGGCTTTGCTGGCCTTGAAGAGTCGCCGCTCAACCTGCGAGGCGGCACAGGAGGCTTTTGACAAGGCGCTCGAGACGGGCAACATCGACGCCTTTGTTACCGCGTACCGAGCCTGTCCGGACTTCCTTCGGCTTCTGGCCAGGAGCGAAGACAACCATGGCTCGCTCAAGACCATTCTCGATCGGGCAGCGGACTACAAACTCGCGGAGCGGTATGGCCTGCGTCTGCCCGCAGCGCCACGGAGCGGGGGACTCAGCGTCCTATCTAGACGCGAGCGCGAGGTTCTCGACCTCGTTTCGCAGGGCCTCATGAACAAGGAGATCGCGCGAGCGCTGTTCATCAGCGAGAGCACCGTCAAGGTGCACGTACGCAAGATCTGCCAGAAACTTGCGGTGCGCACCCGCACAGAGGCTGCCCGGCGTGCTTTCGAGATGAACAGCTAGGGCCATCAGCCCTGGCGGGGCGGCTGGCGAACAATTGGGCGGCGTGCGGTCGATACTCTTGGCGGTGAGGCGTCCTGTGCGCTAAGGCAGATTCGATGGCTTGCCGAGGAGAACACTGCTGTTGTCATGGCCTTCAGCCGAGAGCCAACTGCCGGTAGGGCTCGAGGTTCGAGACTCCCACACCGACAAGGCGCAGCGGACCGGGGCGGTCGCGCAGGGCACGATCCAGCAACGAGCACGCGAGGTCGCCGATCGTCTCTGCGTCGTCGATGCCGGCGGGCAGGGTCGCCGAGCGGCTGCGGATCGCGAAGTCCGGGTAGCGCACCTTCGTCGTCACCGTTCGCGCGCACTCGCCGCGCCCGGCCAGGTACCTGGCGACGCCCTCCGACATGCGGCGCAGCTCGGCGTGGAGGACCTCCCGCTCGGCGACGTCGCGCTCGAACGTCTCCTCCTGGCTGATCGAGATCCGCTCGACGGCGAGATCGAGCGGCCGTGGGTCGATTCCGCGCGCACGGTCGCGGAGCATCAGGCCGACCTTGCCGGGGAGGAGCCGGGCGACCTCGGCGTCCTCGAGCGCGGCGAGGCGCCCAACCGTCTCGACACCTGCGCGCGCGAGCCTGACCTCGGCCTTCGGGCCGACTCCCGGGAGCTTGCGAACGGCCAACGGCGCCAGGTACGCCGCCTCGCGGCCGGCCGGCACGACGGTGATGCCGCCCGGCTTGCGTGCGTCGCTCGCCACCTTGGCGACGACCTTGCACGAGGAGACGCCGAGCGAGCACGTGAGACTCGTCGACCCGCGGACAGCGGCCTGCACTGCGTTCGCCACACGCCGCGCCGCAAGGAAGTCGTGTGCGACTTCGCCGACGTCCAGATAACCCTCGTCCAGGCCGGTGCGCTCGACGGTCGGCACGACCTCGCGCACCGACGCCCACACGGCCTGTGAGTACTGGCGGTAGAGGGCGTGCCGGGGGCGGACGAAAACGGCGTGCGGGCAGCGGCGGATCGCCTCCGCGCAACTCATCGCCGAATGGATCCCGAACCGTCGCGCCGGGTAGTTCGCGGTTGCGACGACGCCGCGCCCGCGCGGGTCGCCCCCGACGACGAGCGGTTTCGCGCGCAGCGACGGCTCCTCCAGCTCCTCGACGGCTGCGAAGAACGCGTCCAGATCGAGGTGCGCGACGATCACCGCGGCAGCATAGGCAGCGCTACCGGAAGGCTCCGATCAGCGCTCCGCCGGTCACGATCAGCGCCGCGCCGAGCCAGAGGTGACGGCCGACGAGCTCTGTGCGCCCGAGGAACAGCGCCGCCAGGACGACGCCCACGAGCGACTCGACAGCGACGAGCGGGCTGACGATCGAGACCCGGCCGCGGGAGAAGGCCTCGAAGAGGAACACGTACGAGAGACCCCAGAGAACCCCGGAGGGTGCGAAGGCCACGAACGCCGGCCGGAGGCCGCGCACCGGGCCCGACGGGCCGCGCCGCACCATGAGGAACACGGCCACCATCGCTCCGCCCGCGACGATCGTCGCCGCGGCGGCGAGCTCGGGCGAGACGTGCTCGTGCGTCGCGAGGCGGCGGACGACGTTGTCGCGCGTCGCGAAGAAGGCGGCCGAGCCGAACGCGAGTGCGAGCCCGATCGACCGGAACGCGTCCGGCCGCACCGGCTCGCGCGTCAGCGCCACCCCGCCGAGCACGATCAAGCAGCGCGCCGGCGATCAGCGCCGCGCTGACCGGCTCCCCGAGTGCCGTGAGCGCGATCGTCACCGACACGAGCGGCGCCGCACCGACGACGAGGGCGGTGCGCGACGGCCCCGCGTCGCGGACGGCGGCGACATAGAGGATCTGCGACGCGCCCGGGGCGAGCAGGCCCGCGAGCAGGTAGGGCCAGACGTGTCCGCTCCACTCGAACCGTATGAGCGCGCCGATTCCGACCGGGATCAGGGCCGCGAGGATGGTCGCGAACGCGCCGAGCTCGGCGTCCGGATAGCGGCCGAGGGCCTTCGTCAGCGCGACTGCGAGCGAGCCGAAGGCCACTGCCGAGCACAGCGCGAGGACGACCGCCGCCACGGCGCGAACCTACCGTTTAGGTTTGACGGGTGAGCATCGAGCGGGTCGTCGTGGTCGGGGGCGGTGTGATCGGGAGCCTGTACGCAGGCCATCTCGCGCGCGTCGCGGAGACGTGGGTGCTGACCCGGCGTGCCGACCACGCGGACGCGCTCGCGTCCAGCGGACTTCGCATCTCTGGCAAGAGCGACTTCACGGCGGCGCTGCGGGCGACCGCCGACGAGTCGCTCCTGCCTGACGCCGACCTCGTCATCCTGGCGACGAAGGCGACCGACGTCGCCGACGCGGCGGGGCGGCTCGCGGGGCGTGTGCCCTCGGCGACGGTGATGACGATCCAGAACGGGCTGGGCGCCGAGGAGATCGTGCGCGCCCACGGCGAACGGCCGCTCGTCTCCGCGGTCACGTTCATGAGCGGCGTCCGCCATTCGGACGCGCACGTCGAGTACGAACTCGACACCGAGACGTGGCTCGGCCCCTTCGCCGGGACGACCACGTTCGAGCATGCCCGGGAGATCGAGGCACTGCTCGTCGAGTCCGGGCTGCGCGCACGCGCCTTCCCGGATCTTCGTCCCGCCCAGTGGTCGAAGCTGATCTTCAACGCGACGGTGAACACGGTCGCCGCGCTCACCGACCTTCCTCACGTCGGCGCGTTCGCCCGCGTGGACGAGCCGACCGACCTCGGGCTGCTCGTGCGCGACCTGATGGACGAGGGCAAGCAGGTTGCCGCAGCAGCCGGCGTCGAGCTCCACGAGGATCCGTGGGAGATGAATGTCCACGCTGTCCACCGCGGGGAGACCGAGGCCGCCGCCGGCGCCTACGCGCACGTGCCGTCGATGCTCGACGACGTCCGCTCGCAGCGTCAGACAGAGGTCGACTTCATCACCGGTGCACTCGTTCGCGAGGCGGTGCAGGCGGGCGTGCCCGTCCCGTTGCACGAGGCCATGTACCGCCTGGTCAAGGCCAGAGAGACGGCGTACTCGTGAGCCGGCTGTGGACGCGTTGCGACGCTTCTGTTCCAGGGACTGTCCCTGGAACATGGCTCGAGGGGACGTGGCGGTGAGGGTCTGCGTCGTCGGCTGCGGAGCGGTCGGGTCGCTGTTCGCGGCGGCGCTCGCGCAGCTCGACGATGTCGAGGTCTGGGCATACGACCTGGACGAGGCGCACGTCGCGGCGATCAACGAGCACGGGCTGCGGATCTCCGGCGCCGGCGAGCTCGTCGGGCGGATGCAGGCGACGGCGCGCGCGGACGAGCTGCCGGCCAGCGACTTCGGGATCGTCGCGGTCAAGAGCATGCACACCGACCGCGCCCTCGCCGACACGGCCCACGCGTTCCGGGACGGCGCCGTCTGCTCGGTGCAGAACGGCGCCGGCAACGAGGAGCTGATCGCAAAGCACGTCCGGGAGGTGATCCGGGGCACGACCTTCCCGGCCGGGCACATCGTCGAACCGGGCCACGTCGGCTGGGACACGAAGGGCGACACGCACATCGGGCCCTTCGAGCCGAGCCCGGCGCCGATGGAGAAGGTCGAGGCGCTCGCCGACGCGTGCACGCGCGGAGGGATGCCGACGCATGCGCTCGCGGACGCGCGCGGCGCACAGTGGCGCAAGCTGATCTTCAACGCCGCCTCGAATGCGATCGCCGCGCTGACCGGGCTCACACACGGACGCATCGCCGAGCCGCCGACGCGCGACCTCGCCTGGGCGGTCATGGCCGAGGGCCGAGCCGTCGCGGACGCGCAGGGGATCACGCTGGACATGGCCCCCGAGGAGCTGTTCGACTTCGCCGCGCGCAAGGAGATCGCGTACGACCACAAGCCGTCGATGCTGCAGGACGTCGAGGCCGGCCGACAGACGGAGATCGACTTCCTGAACGGCGCCATCGTCGACTTCGGCGAGCGATACGGCGTCGACGCGCCGCTCAACCGCGCGCTGACCGCGCTCGTCAAGGGACTGGAAAGGGGCAATGCATGACGCAGACGTCACAGGCAGAGATCGAGCAGCGCTACGCCGCGGTGCGACGGGCGGCCGGGGACGCCGGAGTCGATGCGGTCGTCGTCTCGGGGTCGGAGTACACGGGCTTCGAGGGCGCTGTCCGGTACCTGTCGGGCTTCCGCATCCTCCACCGCTACGCCCACGTCGTCGTGCCTGTCGACGGTGATCCGGCGATCGTGTTCCCGCGCGAGGCGCGCTGGGTCGGCGACCACGGAGAGGCCTGGATGGAGCAGGTGTTCGCCGAGCACCCCGGCGGCTGGATCGCCGACCAGGCCCGCGGCAACGGCTGGCGACGCGTCGGCGTCAGCGGGCTCGACTACGTGATGGCCGTGCGCGACTACCGGGCGCTCGCGGACGGGCCGGCCGAGCTCGTCCCCTTCGACGAGCAGTTCGACCTGGCCCGCGCGGTCAAGTCCGACGCGGAGCTCGAGTCGGTCCGCGAGGGGATGCGCATCAACGAGGCCGGCGTCGAGGCCGTCCTGCGCGCCTACGAGGTCGGCAAGACCGAGGCCGAGCTGATGGGCGAGGCCGAGCGCGTGTTCACGGCCGCGGGCTGCTACCGGACGACGATGGACATGATCATCGGCGGGCCTGACGGGGCCGCCTACCCGGAGTTCCGCTTTCCCTCGGTCGAGACACGTGTCGCGCGGGGCGACCTGCTCCTCTACGGGCTCGAGGTCGCCGGGCCGGGCGGTCACTGGGTCGAGTTCTCCCGGCCGATCTGCGCGGGCCGGCCGTCCACGGACACGCTTGCCGCGATGGATGCGTACCACGAGTACGCCGAGGCCGCGCGCGCGACGATGAAGGCGGGCGCGACCGCGCACGACGTCCACCGGCCGTCTCGAAGGGCTTCCTCGACCGCGGCTTCCAGCTCGGCCACGTGACCGGCCACTCGATCGGCATGACGATGATCGAGCACCCGCGGATCGGGGAGGGCAACGAGACCGAGCTGCGCGAGAACATGGTCGTCTCGATGCACCCGCACGCGTTCACCTCGGACGAGCGCACGTGCCTGTACATGCAGGACACGTGGCTCGTAACCGCCGACGGCGGCGCGCCGTTCTCGGACGTGCCGCTCCGGATCTACGACGGCTCGGAGGCCGCGCTGGTCTAGCCGCCTGCGTGCTCTTCGCGGTGGATCTGGACGAAGACCGGATGTGCCTCGGGCGGGTTGCCGCCCGTCGCGGCGCCGATGGCGGCGAAGAGCCGGTCGTGCGCGAAGTTCTCGAAGTCCTGCTGCGACTCCCAGACGTCGAAGACGACCAGTCCGTCCGGCCCAGAGCCGGCGACGTGGGAGATGAAGGCGGGGGGATCGGGGACGTTGCCCCAGTCGAGGTTCTCCATCACCGAGTCGTAGGTGTCCGTGGTCATACCCGGGAACTGGATGAGCATGCCAACCGCCATCTCTCCTCCTTCGTCGTGGTGAGCGCGCAGATCATCTCGAAAAACGACTAGGCTCGCGACGTGGCCGAGCCGAATCTCGACGTCTTCGTCGAAGCGTTACCGCCCCGTCTCCAGTTCGACTACGGAAAGCGGGCCGAGGAACGCGGCTTCCGGGCTGCCTGGTTCCCCGAGATCACCTTCGGCGACGCGTTCGGCCCGGCGACGGCGGTCGCGACACAGACCTCGCGCATCGAGCTCGGCACCGGCGTGGTCGGCATCTGGAGCCGCTCGCCGGTGACGATGGCGCTGCAGGCGGCGACGCTGAACGAGCTCTCGGACGGGCGCCTGCTCCTGGGGGTCGGGCTCCAGGCGCGGGGCTACGTGGAAGGGTGGCACGGCCAGCGGTACGAGCGCCCCGTGCGCGCGATGCGCGAGTTCGTGACCATTCTGCGCCGGATCCTCTCCGGTGAGAACGTGACCTTCGAGGGCGAGATCTTCTCCGTCCAGGGCTTCCAGCTCCAGATGCAGCCGCCGGAGCAGCCGGTGCGGATCTACATGGCGGCAATCGGCCCGCAGATGACGCGGCTCGCCGGCGAGCTCGCGGACGGGATCCTCGGCTACTGCTACTCGGCCGCATACCTTCGGGACAGCGTGCTCCCGAACCTGCGGGCGGGAGCCGAGCGGGCGGGTCGCAGCCTGGACGGCTTCGACGTCGCGTGCGGGTTCCCGACGATCGTCACGCCCGACGACGCGGGGCTCGAGCAGATCAAAGGCCAGGTGATGATGTTCGCGACCGCGAAGAGCTCGTCGCCCGAGTACGCGTCCAGCTTCGCCGCGGCCGGGTACGACGTCGCGCCGATCCAGGAGCGGGTCGGCGCGGGCGACGTCAAGGGTGCGCTCGCCCTCGTGACCGACGAGATGGCGGACGCGCTGACGATCGCGGGCTCGCCCGACAACGTGCGCCGCCGGATCGAGGAGTACCGTGCGGCCGGGCTGACGACGGTCGGGTTGAACCCGTCCCCGCCGGACGTCTGGTTCCCGCTCTACCAGGGCCACTTCCCGGACAGCGCGCTCGCGCAGATCCCGGAGTTCTCGTTCCCGGCCTACCTCAGCGTCATCGACGCCACGCTCGACCTCGCCGGGTCGTGAGCGCGCGCGAGGACGTTCCCTTCCGCGTCGTCACGGCCGACGGCGAGACGATCGACCTCTCCTACTCGTCGCCGCGACCTGCCGCCGACCACGACGAGATGGCGCTGCTCGAGCAGACGCCCTGGTTCGAGGCGGGCAAGCCGCTCCGGAACTACATGCTCCACGAGACCGACTTCTACGACGAGGTCGAGCAGATCTGGGGCACGCGCTGGGGCGCCGAGGGGATCGGGAAGCTCCGCGAGGTGCTCGTCTCGCGGCCGACGGAGAACGAGATCCGCCCCGAGTACGCCGACGAGTGGCAGTACTACTACTCGTCCGCGGCCGGGAACGCCGACCTCGGCAAGCTCCAGGCCCAGTTCGACGAGTACTACGACGTCCTGCGCGCGAACGGCGTCCGCGTCCACTCCGTCGAGGCGCCCGTCCCCGCGATCGGCACGTACGGGTACATCAAGAACCTCGTCACACTCGCCGGCGCCGGGCTCGTCGTCCGCGGCGGCGTGATCATGCACCGCTACGGGCTCGGCTCGTGGCAGCGCGGCCGCGAGGTGATCTGGGCGAAGGCGTTCGCGGCGCTGCAGCTTCCGGTCTACCTGACCATCCACGGGCGCGGGATCTGCGAGCCGGGCGCGGGCCGCTGGCTCGACTCGAAGACGTTCGTCTTCAACGAGAGCGTGGTCGCGAACGAGGAGGGGCTGCGGCAGCTGCAGTTCGTGCTCGAGGGGCTCGGGATCGAGTTCGTGCTCGCCCACAGCCCGGGCTGGTACGACTCGATCGGCCAGGGCTCGATCGGCACGTCCCACATGGACATGGTGCTGATGGTTCCCGCCGAGCGGGTCGCGGTGCTCTCGCCGCACCTCGTCAACTACGGCTTCGTGCGCGAGCTCCTGCGGCGCGACTTCCGGATCGTCGAGGTGCCGGTCGAGGAGTACTGGGACCTGGCCGTGAACGGCGTCACGCTCGAGCCGGGCAAGGTCGTGATCAACCAGGGCTCGCCGACGGTCGTCGCCGGGCTCGAGCAGGCAGGCGTCGAGGTGATCCAGGTCGACTTCTCGGAGAGCCAGAAGTTCGCGATCGCCGGCCTGCACTGCGCCACGCTCGAGCTCGTCCGCGACCAGCCGGCCTAGTCGTCACCGTCGCGGAGCTGCAAGGCCGTGACGGGCGGCTCGTGAGAGCGCGACCGCCACGGCCTCGTCGCAGCCTCAGGGCTTGTGGACTGCGTGGACCTCGACGACCTCTTGCTCGACGCCCGAGACGTTCGGCTTCACGTTCTCGTCGAACCAGCGGTCGTGCTGCTCCTTGGTCTCCCAGATCTCGGAGACGGTGAACACGCCGTCGTCCACGAACGCGACGTGGTACATGAAGCCCGGCTGGGTCTTCAGCTTCTCGACGAGCGCAGGTGCGATCTCGTCGTACTGCGACGGGGTCATTTCCGCGGCGCGGTGCCGGATGAGTACAGCCATGACTACTCCTCTGTCGGTGTTCTGTTGTCGGATACCGACTCCACCCTGACAGGTGTGCGCGACCGGTGCCCCGTCGGGCCCCCTATGATTCGCCGCAGTAGCACGTCCGCGCCGGCGACCAGGGAGTGGTGATGCGCGCAGCGTTCATGTCCATCGAGAAGAGCTTCATGACCTCGGAGGGTATGAACCTTGCTGCGACGAACGCTCAACTTGGGAATCCTGGCGCATGTAGACGCCGGTAAGACCACTCTCACCGAGCGGCTGCTCTATGCCGCCGGCGTCATCGACGAGATCGGCAGCGTCGATGCCGGCACCACCCAGACCGACTCGCTCGCGCTCGAGCGGCAGCGCGGCATCACGATCAAGGCCGCGGTCGTCGCGTTCGCGATCGACGACGTCTCGGTCAACCTGATCGACACACCCGGCCATCCGGATTTCATCGCCGAGGTGGAACGCGTGCTGAGCGTGCTCGACGGCGCGGTGCTGGTGATCTCCGCCGTCGAGGGCGTCCAGCCGCAGACCCACCTGCTGATGCGGGCGCTGCAGCGGCTGCGCATTCCCACGCTCCTGTTCGTGAACAAGATCGACCGTCCCGGCGCGGACGCGGATCGCGTTCTACGGGCGATCTCGGAGCGCTTGACGCCGGCGATCGTCCCGGTCGGCTCCGCGCACGGCCTGGGGACGCGCGAAGCCGGCTTCACGTCCTGGAGCGAGGACGACGCCGGCCTCCGCGCCGCGCTGGCCGAGGTGCTCGCAGAGCGGGACGAGGGGATCCTGGCTGCGTACGTCGAGGACGAGGCGGGCGTGTCGGCTCGCCGGCTCCGCGAGGCGCTCGCCGCGCAGACGAAGCGCGCGCTCGTGCACCCGGTGTTCTTCGGCTCGGCGATCACCGGAGCGGGCGTGGAGTCGCTGACTGCCGGGATCGCGGAGTTGCTGCCCGCGGCCGCCGGCGATGCGGACGGTCCCGTCGCGGGCACGGTCTTCAAGATCGAGCGGGCCGCCGGCGGCGAGAAGATCGCCTACGTCCGCATGTTCTCGGGGACGGTGCAGACGCGGGACCGCGTCGCGTTCGGCCTGGAGGCGGAGGACAAGGTGACCGCGATTGCCGTCTTCGACGGCGGTTCGGCCGTGCAGCGCGGATCGGTCTCCGCCGGAGAGATCGGAAAGCTCTGGGGTCTCGGCGAGATCCGGATCGGCGACCGGATCGGCGAGACCCGAACGGCCGCGACCGGGCATCACTTCGCGCCGCCCACGCTCGAGACGGTGGTCGTTCCCGGCAGCTCCGACGACAGGGCACGGCTCCGCGTCGCGCTCACGCAGCTTGCCGAGCAGGACCCGCTGATCGACGTGCGCCAGGACGACACGCGTCAGGAGATCTCCGTGTCGCTCTACGGCGAGGTGCAGAAGGAGGTCATCCAGGCGACGCTCCTGAGCGACTTCGGCCTCGACGTCGGCTTCAGCGAGACGACGACGATCTGCGTCGAGCGTCCGACCGTCGCGGGAGAGGCGGTCGAGATCCTCCACGCGGACTCGAACCCGTTTCTCGCGACGATCGGGCTGCGCATCGAGCCCGCACCCGAGGGCTCGGGGATCGAGTTCCGGCTCGAGGTCGACTTCCGGACGGCGCCGCTGTACGCGTACAAGAAGCTGGAGTTCTTCGCCGAGAGCATGGACCAGTACGTCCGCCAGGCGCTGCAGGAGGGCCTGTTCGGCTGGCAGGTCACGGACTGCGTCGTGACGATGAACCGGTGTGGCTACAGCTCTCCCGACGGCCCGGCGGCGACCCGGGGACCGCTCAGCCCGCCTGCCGACTTCCGGAAGCTGACGCCGATCGTCGTCGCGCAGGCGCTCCAGCAGGCACGGGTGGTGGTCTGCGAGCCCATCCTCCGGGTCGGCCTCGAGATCCCCACGGACACGATCGGGGCGGTCATGTCGGCCCTGGCTCGGCTCGGTGCCACCGGCGACGCGCCGACGCTGCAGGGGAGGCTCGCCAGGCTCGAGACGGTGCTGCCCGCAGCCCGCGTGCAGGACCTTCAGCGTCAGCTGACGGCGCTGACGGGCGGCGAAGGCGCGCTCGAGTCGGATTTCGCCGGCTACCAGCCCGTCGCCGGCGAGCCGCCGACCCGGCGGCGGACGACCGCCGACCCGCTCAACCTCGGGGAGTACCTGATGCGCCTCGCGAAACGCGCCTAGTGGACGCGCCAGCTCTCGCGGCTCAGGAAGAAGGCGTGGCCGCGGGAGTTCGTGCAGGTGAGACCCGTCGAGCGCGACGTGCAGCGGAAGCCGTCGCGGGACCACGTCGTGCCGTACGCGAGCACGCGGGCGCTCGGGTTGTACGTCGTGTCGCTGATGCAGAGGACGCGGGCGACGCCCGTCTTCGTCATCCCGACCGACTCGCCATAGACGCCCTCCATGCACTTGCGCGACGGCGGAGCCGGGTGCAGGTGGCTGCGGATGTCGCAGCGGAGGTACGCGGGCGACGGAGCGAGCGCCGAGCTGTAGCCGCAGTAGATGTTCTTGCTCGGCGTACGAAACGAGATGTACGTGGCCGTCCGGCCGGAGGCGCCGAGGGCGGGTGCAACCAGAGCGGCGGCCGCGATGAGGACGGCAAGGCTGCGCATCACGGTCACGATACTTCAGTCCTGCTCGCCTTTCCACGGAGCATCCATCCGGGCAGCGAGAACTCCTTGCCACCGGTCATTCCGGCAGGCCGGAGCAGCAGGATCACGAGCATGACGATCGCGATCCCGACCAGACTCGTTCCGCTCGGCGCGGTGATCTTCAGCCCGAGGACGTGGATTCCGAGCTGCGAGTTGACGAGCAGGATGTTGAACAGGCTGATCGTGATCGCGCCGACCACCGCTCCGAACAGGCTCGAGATCCCCCCGACGACCAGCATCGCCAGGGTGAGGAAGGTCAGGTCCAGGTACACCTGGTTCGCGCCGATGCTGCCCAGCAGGTGCACGTACAGGCCGCCCGCGAAGCCCGACAGGGCGCCTGAGAGCGTGAACGCGAGCAACCGCTGCCGGTGGATGTCGATCCCCGCGGCGCGCGCAGCGGCCGGATCCTCGCGTGCCGCCCGGAGCTGGCGGCCGAAGCGGCTGCGCTGGTAGGCGAAGGCGACGCAGATCACCGCGACCGCCCCGATCGTCGCCTGCCAGTAGTCGGTGGTGGTGGGGATCAGCGACTCGACAGTGGCGCCTGGCCCGATGCTGTTCCAGTTGTAGAAAAGGTTGTAGGTGATGCCGAGCACCGCGAGCGTGGCGATGCCGGCCGCGATCCCGGACAGGCGCATGAGCGGAATGCCGACGGCGAATGCGTAGACGCCGCCCAGGCCGGCGGCGAGGGCGAGCGACCAGGGGCTCGAGATCGAGTGATCCCGGAGCAGGGGGAAGAGCGTCGCCATCACGCCCGGCTTCGTGTCGATCGGAATCGTCATCACGCCGGCGGAGAAGGCGCCGACGGCGACGAAGCTCACCTGGCCGAACGAGATGACGCCGGAGTTGCCGACGAACACGTAGAGCGCGGCCACGATCGCGACGTACACGATCGCGGTCAGGTACTGCACCTGGTTCGCCTCCGAGACCGCGAGCGCCGAGACGAGCGCGAGCAGGGCCACGAGCGCGACCGGCCCGAGCAGCTCCTCCAGCCCGCGCAGGCGGCTCATACGCGCTCCACGGATGCTCTGTCGGCGCGAGCGAACAGACCGGCCGGCCTCAGCAGCAGGGCGACGATGACGGCGAGGTAGATCACCGACGGCATGTAGACGTTCGACGTGAACGGCGTCTCCCCGGACGACGGAAGCTCGGCGCCGACGAGCGAGATGGCGAAGCCGATCGTGAAGCCGCCGAGCGTCGCCGACGCGAGCCGGTCGATACCGCCGGCGACGACGCCGACGAGCACGAAGAGGGTCTCGTACAGGCCGGTCGTGGGGGTGACCGAGGGAGTGCCGATGCTGAGGACGACGGCCGCGACCGCGGCCAGGACGCCCGAGACGGCAACGGCGGCCATGATCACGGTGTCGGCCCTGACGCCGAGCAGCCGAGCGGTTCGGAAGTCCATCGACGCCGCGCGCATCTGCAGGCCGATCGACGTCCGGTTCAGAAGCAGTCCCAGCAAGCCGAGTGACACGACCCCGGCGCCGATGGCGACGAACGACCACCAGCGGATGTGGAGGGCCCCGATCGTGACAGCCTGGTTGAGCTGCGTCAGCGTTCCGATCTGGTCTCCGACGATTCCCTGCTGGCGGTACGTGTACTGGACCAGCGCGGCGTTCTCGAGCAGGAAGGCCAGCGCGAAGGTGGCGACGAGCATGGTCGAGGGGTCGGCCGTCCGCAACGGTCGGAACGCGATCCGCTCCATGAGGAGCGACGCGACGACGGCGGCGAGCACGGCGGCGAGGACACTCGCTGCGTCGGGCCAGGAGTCCGTGAACGCGAGCGTGTAGGCGGCGACCATGATCAGCTGGCCGTAGGCGAAGTTGATCAGCCGGAGCACGCCGAACACGAGCCCGATCCCGACGGCGATGAGCGCGAAGACGGCGCCAAGGCCAACTGCGTCGATGAGGTTCTGGACGTGGATCACGAGGCCAGGTACGCGGCGACGATGCGCTCGGTGTCTTCGGCGTCGGCCGGGGTCAGGGTCATGCGCAGCTCGCCGTTCGTCATGACGTACGTGCGGTCCGCAAGAGCTACGGTGCGCTGCGCCCGCTGCTCGACGAGCAGCACGGTCACGCCGCGGTCGCGAATCTTCAGGAGCGCGTCGAAGACGACGTCTACGACCGTCGGGGCGAGCCCCAGCGACGGCTCGTCCAGGAGCAGGACGGACGGGCCTGCCACGAGCGCTCGTGCGATCGCGAGCTGCTGCTGCTGTCCACCCGAGAGCACGCCTGCCTGCCGCGACCGGGACTCCGACACGACCGGAAACAGCTCCTCGACCCACCGGCGGTCCTCCTCGACGCCGTCGCGGCCGTCGCGGCCGACGAGCCCGAGGCGCAGGTTCTCCTCGACCGTCAGCTCGGCGAAGATCCTGCGGCCTTCCGGGACGAGCGCGATGCCCGCCCGCGCGATCGTCTCCGGCTTCCTACCGACGATCGACGCACCGGCGAGGAGGATGTCGCCCGACTTGGGCCGGATGAGACCCGTGATCGCGTGCAGCGTCGTCGACTTCCCGGCGCCGTTGGGACCGATCAGGCCGACGATCTCTCCTTTGTCCACGGTGATGTCCAGCTTGCGCACGGCGGGCACCGATCCGTAGTTGACCGAGAGGTCGACCAGCTCGAGCGCGCCCGGCGTGCTCATCCCGCCCCCTCGTGGACGGCGCTTTCGCCGAGATAGGCGGCCGTGACGTCGAGGTTCCCGCGGATCTCCTGCGGCGTCCCTTCGGCCAGCGTCCGGCCCTGGTCGAGCACGTGGATCCGATCGCAGACCTCCATGATCAGCGCCATGTTGTGGTCGATCAGCAGCACGCCCGCCTCGTACTCGTCGCGCACCGAGCGGACCACGGCGGCGAAGTCGGGTACCTCTGCCTCGGGCAAGCCGGCGGCAGGCTCGTCCATGAGCACGAATCTGGGCGCCGTCGCAAGCGCTCGGGCAACGCCGAGCTTGCGCTCGTCGCCGTGGGCCAGCGTCGCGGCCGGCCGCCTGCCGTACGCCTCGAGCCCGAGCAGCTCGAGCAAGGTCGCGGCCCGGCTGCGGGCCACGCGGCCGCTCGCCCCTGAGCCGAGTGCCGCCACCTCCACGTTCTCCCGCACCGACAGCGAGCCGAACGAGCGGCTGTGTTGGAACGTGCGGGCGAGCCCCGCCCGTCCGCGACGGTGAGGGCTCCATGACGTGATCAGCTCGTCGGCCAGCGCGACCGAGCCCGAGGTCGGGAAGTCGAAGCCGGTCATCACGTTGACGAGCGTCGTCTTGCCGGCGCCGTTCGGGCCGATCAGCCCGACGACCTCGTGGCGGTGCAGCTCGATGTCCACGCCTTGGAGCGCATGGATGCCCTCGAAGGCGCGCGAGACGGCGGTGGCCCGGAGACTGCCCCCGGGCCACCGGCTCGCCTCACGCGAGACGCCGTCCGTCAATGGCGCTTAGAGACTGCCCAGCTTCTTCGTGGTGTAGAGCTGGACGAACTTCGGCGTCGAGTTCTGCACCTGCATGAAGCGGTAGGCCCGGCCGAAGACGCTGTGCAGCTTCGGCGAGAAGCTGATCTTGCCCGAGATCGTGGGCAGGTTCCTGAACCGTTCCATGATCGCGGCCAGCACGCTGCCCTTGGTCGAACCATGCGCCTGTTTGATCGCGGCGGCGACGCCGTCCACGGCCGCAGCGCCGGTGACGAACCCACCGGTTGCCGGCGGCTGGTGGATGGCCGTCATCTGGCTGATCAGCCTCTTTACGGCCGCGCTCGGGTCGTCGCCGAACACGGACGCATACGTCGGGTACCAGTAGTTCGACACCGTCGTGCCCTTCGGATACCAGAAGGTGCCGTCGCCGGCCCAGGAGTTCAGGATCGGCGTGTTGTTGCCGAGGCTCCGGATGCCGGCGAAGAACGCCGGCCAGTCGGGCGGGAACCCGTCGCAGACCGCGATCACGTCAGCCTTGTGCGCGTTCACGCGGCTGACCGCTCCCTGCACCTGATTCTGGAAGGAGGTGTAGCTCTCCGTGTCCACGATCTTCCCGCCGAGCTGCTTGTAGCGCGACGTGAACGCCTGGATGATGTTCTTGAAGTAGACGAGGAGGTTGTTGGTGACCGTGATCGCCGTCTTCCAGTGCTTGACGTTGTAGGCGTACTCGGCCATCGCCGCGCCCTCGTCCTGCGCCACGTTTCCATAGCTGAACGCGAGCTTGCCTGCCGCGCCGAAGCGCTTGGGGCCCATCTGGTCGGTGCCGATGCACGGTGCGATCGTGAGCAAGCCCTTGCTCAGGAACTCCTGGATTGCCGCAGTGGCGAAGTCGACGTCGCAGGTCACCATGCCGATGACGGCGCCCTTCGAGACGACGTTGTCGACACAGGACTTGGAGACGTCGGGCTTCGAGTTCTGGGTGTCGCAGCTGATGACCTCGAGCTTCGCCCCGTTCACGCCTCCGAGGCCGTTGATCTTCTTCGCCTCGAGTCTCGCCGCTGTCAGCGCCGGGTTGTCGAACGGCGCCATCTGGCCGCTGAGGTCGGCTGCGAAGCCGATGATGATCTTCTTGTTCGCGGATTTCGCGCCAGACGCCGCCGTCACTCCGACGGCCGCGACGGCGACGGCCACGACGAGCGCAAGCGCGCCCGCGAGACCCCACCTCTTCGTACCTCTCATGCTGCCCTCCCTTTCGTGCTGCTTGACGTTTCCAACTCGGTGAATCGTGCCCGCCCGCGCTCGGCGAGCTCCCGCGGTGGGAGCCGCCAGAGCGAGTCCTCGAACGCGTTTCCGAACGTACCGTCGTCCGAGAACACCTCGAGGTCGTAGCAGCCCGCCCAACCCGTGGCCTCGACGGCGTCGAGCACGGTCGCGAGGTCGATCACGCCGTCGCCCGGCAGGACGCGGTCGCACCAGCTCCGCGTCGACTCCCGCCAGTCGTTGACCTGCACGGCGACGAAGCGGTCACCGAAGCGCTCGATCTCCTCCTCGAGCCCCGGCGAGTCCCACAGGTGCCAGGTGTCGAAGACGAGCCCGACGTCGGCGCCCGACGTGTCCACGAGCGCCGCCGCGTCGCCGAGCGTCGTCACGAGCGTCCAGTCCTCCTGCTCGTAGCGTGACATCGGCTCGAGCCCGACCGGAATGCCGAGCCGCGCCGATTCGTCGGCGAGGGCTTGCAGCCCCTCGGCCACGGTCGCCCGCGCGTCCGCCTCGTCGAGCTCGCCCGCCGGGCCGCTCGGGCAGACGAACGCGCTCGGCTCGAACGGCGCCAGGCGGCGCATGCCGGCCAGGATCGCCTCGACGCGCACCTCGGGCTCGTCCGGTCCGGGGAACTTCGGCAGCGGCAGGATCGACGGCACCGCCGGAACGGCCGTGCTCGCCTCGAGCCCGCTCTCGCGGAACGCCGCGAGCTGCTCCGCCTCCCGTCCCTCGACGAGCTTCAGCTCGCAGATCGAGATCCCGTCCGCGCCCGCGGCGGCGTACGCGGCCAGATCGTCTTCGAAGCTCGCGTTGAGCGTCGAGAACTCGCAGATCGCGAAACGTCTAGCCAACCGAAGCCTTCTCCCGGTCCTTCGACCTGAAGTGCGGCATGACGAGGTCGGCGAACAGCTCCTGCGCCTTGATCGCCTGCCAGTGCGCGAACCCGCCGGGGTTGACCGTGATCGACACTTCCGTGAGCCCCTCGCAGACGTCGCGCACCGCTTCGATCCGCTCGATCACGTCGTCGGGGGTGCCGACCCAGACGATGTCGCCGTCGATCATGTCGTCGTAGGGCGTCGCGGCGAGCTGTTGCATGATCCCGGAGATGTAGAAGCCGTAGCCGGAGGCGTTCATGTCGTCGTCCGGCGGCAGGTGGTCGTCGCCCGTGAGCGGCGAGGCGTTGCCCTCGAGGAACTGCCGCATCCCGCGCTCGGCCTCGCGCCGGGCCGTGTCGCGGTCCTCGTCGATGTAGCAGGCGTGGATCCAGACGATGTCGGGCTCGGTGCCGTGCTCGGCGCACTTGGCGCGGTAGAGGTCGAGCTGGTCCTTGAGCGCGGCGTAGGGAAGGAGCGGCGGCACGACCACGGCCCAGCCGTGCTGGGCGGCGAGCTCGTACGTCCGGTCGCTCGTGCCGCCGAGGAAGACGCGGAACTTGCCCTCCGGGCGCGGCCAGACGTGGGCGTCGTCGATCGTGTAGTACGCGCCGTCGTAGGAGAAGCGCTCGTTGTTCAGCGCCTCGAACAGGATCTCGAGCGACTCCTCGTAGCGGTCGCGGGTCTCGCGGATCGGCACGCCGGCCTTGGCCGGCACCCAGCCGTGGCCGCGGAGCGCGCCGAACTCGTACCGGCCCTCGAACAGGACGCTCGCCATGGCGATCTGGGAGGCCAGGACCGTCGGGTTGTGGTACGGGAGGACGTGGCCGAGCGTCCGGAACTTGATGTTCCGCGTGCGGGCCGCGCACGCACCCCAGAAGGCGAACGGGTTGGCGGAGATCGAGAACTTCGGGAAGAAGAAGTGCTCGATGATTCCGTACGCGTCGTAGCCGAGCCGGTCGGCGTGCACGACCTGCTCGATCACCTCGTCGTACGCGCGCTTCTGCGACCTACCACCCCAGTACTGGATCTCCGAGTAGATGGAAAACCTCATCACGCCTCCCTTCCTTCCGTCAGCCGACTCTGACCGGATTTTGATCAAGTGTCAAAGCGGAGCCGTCTTCCTTCCCAGGCTGCGAGCGAGGGTCGATCTCGCCCGCCGGACCGGGCTTTCGCGCAGCAGGTCGTGGGCGACGATCGTGCCCGACCCGGCGCCGAGGCCAGGGCCCGGATGCGTGCTCGCGCCGATGTGGTAGAGACCGACGACCGGCGTGCGGTGCCCGGGCAGCGACGGCCGAGGCCGCCACAGCAGGTTCTGGTCGAGCGCGCAGGAGCCGGAGTAGATGTCGCCGCCCACCAGGTTGATGTTCGCCCGCTCCAGATCGGCCGGTGAGAGCACGACGCGCTTGAGCAGCGCCGACTCGAGGTTCGGCACGTGCCGTGCGATCCGCGCCTGGATGCGGTCCGCGTAGCGCTCCCGGAGCGCCTCCGTCCAGGTGCCGTCGCCCACGTCGATCTCGCCCGCCGCGTCGCCCTTCGGCCGCCGGGGCAGCTCCTGGAGCTGGATCCAGAGGATCGACCTGCCCTCCGGCGCACGTGAGGGGTCGACCGCGAGCGGCTGGCCGAGGACGATCGTGGCCTCCGCAGGCAGCAGGCCGCGCTCGGCCTCGTTCACGGCGCGCGAGACGCCGTCGAGGCCCGGCGTCAGGTGGAGGATCGCCGTGCGCCCGAGCCGCTCGTCGCCGTCGAAGCGCGGCGGCTCGTCGAGTGCGAAGTGGATCTGCATCTCGGCCCGGCCGTAGCGGAAGCGGCGCCCTGCGTCGACGGCCGCCTTTGGCACGTCGGATGAGTCGAGCAGGCGTCCGTAGAGCTGCGTCGGAGTCGCGTTGGCGACGACGCAGCTGGCCGAGACGGTCGCGCCGCCCGCCACGCGCACGCCGGTGACCCGCCCGTTTTCGACCAGGATCCGCTCGACGTCGTGGCCCGTCTCCAGCGCACCTCCTGCGCCCCGGACGATGCCGGCGAGCGCCTCGACGAGCTTGACCCCGCCACCCTTCGGAACCGGCATCCCGCCGAGCTCGATCGCGACCGCGATCACCTGCGTCATGAAG
This sequence comes from uncultured Actinomycetes bacterium, assembly GCA_963765295.1. Taxonomy (GTDB): domain Bacteria; phylum Actinomycetota; class Thermoleophilia; order Gaiellales; family Gaiellaceae; genus PALSA-612. Next base: position 90,734 of record CAVXVO010000003.1, on the reverse strand, counting down.
CCGGAGACGGCGGCGTCCGGCCCGAGCCCCGTGTGCAGCACCCAGGGTGCGAACAGGCCGTGCGTCCGCGGCGACGCGAAGGTGTCCGTGAGCCAGTCGCGCGCCGTGACGAGCACGTTGCCCGTGAATTCGACGAGCCCGCGCCGCCCGAGCCGCCGGTAGGCCTTGAGGCCGAGCCCGGAGCCTGCCCGCGACCAGAGCTCGGTCGTCAGGACGCCGAAGGAGAGATCCGCGTTCGGCATGAACGCCTGGACGACGCGGCTCCAGGCCTCGCCGTCGCCGGGAGCGAGGCTCTCGAGCTCCTCCACGTTGCGCTCGTGGGACGTGGTCAGGAAGGCGGCATCGCCGTCCGGACCGAGCCAGCCGGTCGGGAGCTCGGTGTTCAGGTACTCGAGCCCGAGCCCGTGGAGGTGGTCGGCCAGCTCCGCGTAGGCGGCCGAGCCGACGAACAGCGGATGCCAGGAGGCCATCACCTCGTGCACGAAGCCGGGCTCCGTGATCTCCGCCGTCCAGATCGCGCCGCCGAGGCGGTCGGCGCGCTCGAGCACGAGCACGCGCTTGCCGGCGCGCGCCAGCAGCGCCGCCCCGGCCAGCGAGTTGATCCCGCTCCCGACGAACACCGCGTCGTAGCGCTCGCTCACTCGATCGCCTCGCCGAGCGCGTGGAACGTGCGGTTGAAGTACAGGAGCGGCCCGGGCTCCTCGAGCTCGTCGGCCGGGACGCTGACCGCGTGCTCGACGTCGCCGATCACGAGCACGTGGTCGGAGACGCGAAAGGTTCGATGGACGGCGCAGTCGAGGTGCGCGAGCGCCCCGGCGATCATCGTCACGCTCCCGTCGCGGCTTTCGGAGAACGCGTCGACCTCCTTCGGGCCGCCCGGCACGGCGCCGAGCTCGGCGAGCGGCCGCTGCGCGGTGCGGAGGATCGAGAGGCCGAAGCGGCGCGTCTCGAGCACCGCCGGCAGGCAGCTCGCCGTCTCGGCCAGCGAGATGAGGACGCGCGGCGGGCTGGCGGAGATCGAGCAGCAGGCGCTGATCGTGAGGCCGTACAGCTGCTCGTCGCGACGCGCCGTGACCATCACGACCCCCGCCGCCAGCACGCGCATCGCCGCCTTGAACGCCTCGGCGTCGACCGCCGGCGGCGCCTCGGGGACGGCCGCAAAGGCGCTGTCCACCTCGATCTCGCCGCGCCGCAGGAAGCGCGAGAGGTCGGCCGAGATGTCGCCGAAGTCAGACATCGAACAGCTCGGCCCAGCCCATCTGCTGCGCGGCCAGGTTCGCCGTGACCGCCAGATGCCGGGTCAGCTCGGTCGCCGCGAGCTCCGGCTCGTGCCGCACGCACGCCTCGAGAATCCGCTCGTGCTGGCGCTCGACCTCGACGATGCTCCGGCTCTGGAGCGAGATCGCCCGGTATCGCTCGCAGTTCTCCCACGCCGGCCGGATCATCCGGACGAGCCACTCCGATCCCGACGCGCGGTAGAGCGTGAAGTGGAACGCGGCGTGGGCGGCGCGCGCATCGCCGGTCTCGCTGCGCTCGCGCGCCCGCGCGTAGTCGGCGAGATGCCGCCGGGCCGCGGCGGCGTCCTCGGCGGCGAACTGTCCGGCCGCGCGCCGAACCGCGAGCGGCTCGAGCGCGAGCCTGACCTCGTACGCGTCGCGCAGGTCGTCGCGCGCGAGCTCGCTGACGCGCGCGCCCCGGTGAGGGACGTGGACGGCAAGGCCGAGGCTCTCGAGCCGCCGCACGGCCTCGCGCACCGGGGAGATGCTCATGCCGAGCCGCTCGGCCAGCTCCTCGAGCCGGAGCGGAGCTCCCGGCGCGAGCTCTCCGGAGAGGATCGAGTCCCGCAGCTCGGCCAGGGCCGCCTCGGCCATGGTCGGATGCCGAGTCCGTTCGGGAGCAGGCCGCGTCTGCAGCGTCACAGGCCGATCGTCTCGCGCCGTTGATCAAGTGTCAAATCGCGAGCGCCCCGCCGGTATGTGGACGAAACGTTGCACACCCGGCACGAACCCGTGTCCCCAGCGTCACGACTTCCAAGCTACGCTCAAGACCGGGGGGTCAGGGCCGAAGGCCCCGGGGGGAAAGCAAAAGGAACGAGCGCGGCGCGGCCGCTCAGCCGTCCGTCTGCGCGAGCGCGCGGAACTCGTCGTCCGTGACGAGGCCGCGCTTCTCCGTCCCGAGCCGCTTGACCGCCTCGAGCAGTGCCGGGCGCCGCTCCTCGGGGACGTCGAGGCCGAGCTCCTCGGCCTTGATCCGGATCGAGTCGATGCCGCTCTTCTTGCCGAGGACGATCCGTCGCTCGGCGCCGACGAGGGTCGAGGAGAACGGCTCGATCGACGGCGGGTCGTGGAACTGTGCGGCGACGGCGCCGCTCTCGCGCACGAACAGGTTCTCGCCGACGACGGCCTTCCACGGCTCGAGCTCGTAGCCCCCGAGCGAGCGGACGAGCGCCGACACCTCGCGGATCTTCCCCAGGTCGAGGCCGGTCTCCGCGCCGTACAGCGCCGTCAGCGCCATCGCGACCTCGCCGATCGACGCGTTTCCGGCGCGCTCGCCCATGCCGTTGATCGTCCCCTGGATCCACTCTGCCCCGGCCCGGAAGGCGGCGATCGCAGCCGCCGTCGCGAGCCCGAAGTCGTTGTGGCCGTGGAAGTGGATCGGGACGTCCGGTCCCCGACCCACTCGCGCATGCTCGAGACGAGGAACGCGGCCGCCTCGGGCGCGGCGATGCCGAGCGTGTCGACGACGACGACCTCGCGCGCGCCCGCCTCGACCGCGGCCGGTATGCCTGCTCGAGGAAGCCGAGGTCGGCGCGGCTGCCGTCGACGCCGAAGAACGCGACCAGGATGCCCCGGCTCGCCGCGTACGACACGGCGTCGGTGATCCGGCCGAGCATCTTCTCGCGCGAGACGCCGAGCGCGTCGAGCTTGAGGTCGGAGAGCGGCGACTCGATCACGGTCGCGCGAAGGCCGAGCTCGACGATCGCGTCGACGTCGGCCTGCACGGCGCGCGAGAAGCCCCACACCTCGGCGCGCAGGCCGGCGTCGCGGATCAGTTCGACCGCGCGCCAGTCGTCCTCTGACACGCGCGGGAAGCCGGCCTCGATCCGCTCGACGCCGAGCTCGTCCAGCGCCTGCGCGATCACGAGCTTCTGCTCGGGCGGCAGGACGACGCCGACGGTCTGCTCGCCGTCTCGAAGCGTCGTGTCGTAGAACCGCACTCGGCCGGCCGCGGGAGCGCCGTCGAGAGCCCGCTCGTTCAGCTGCCCGGTCCAGATCCCGTCCACGCGTGGGATTATCTCCGTCCGTGCTCGACGCCCGCCTCACCGACGCGATCACCGCCGCCGTCGACTCCGACCGGCTCGTCGGCTTCGCCGAGGCCGCCATCTCCGTGCCGAGCTTCACGGGCGACGAGCAGGCGATGGCGGAGCTGATGGCGGAGACGCTGACCGAGATGGGTCTCGCACGTGCAGTGGCAGCAGGTCGAGGACGGCCGCGCGAACGTCCTCGGCACCCTGTCCGGGTCAGGCGGGGGTCAGACCCTGATGTTCAACGGGCACATGGACACGTCGTACAGCGGCCGCGAGCCGTGGCTGCGGCACGTGCCCGGCTTCCAGCCGGCGCCGTTCGTGGAGGACGGCCGTCTCTACGGGCTCGGCGTCTCGAACATGAAGGGCGCGCTCGCGTGCTACGTCGAGGCGGTGCGCGCGCTGCAGGACGCGGGCGTCTCGCTCGCCGGCGACGTGATGGTCGCCGCCGTCTGCGGCGAGATCGAGAAGACGCAGCAGGGCGACGCCCAGGGCGCGCAGTACCGCGGCTACGCGGCCGGGTCGCGCTACCTCGTCTCGCACGGCGGTGTCGCGGACATGTGCATCCTCGGCGAGCCGACCGAGGGCAAGGTCGTGCTCGGCCACTTCGGCTCGCTCTGGCTGCGGATCTCGACGCACGGCAACTTCATCCACACCGCGTTCACCGAGGGCAAGCGCGACCGGAACTCGATCCTGCGTATGCGCGAGGTGCTCGACGCGGTACTCGAGTGGATCCCCGGCTGGGAGGGCGACCCCGAGAACAGCTACCGCGGCATGTCGGCGATCGTCAACGTCGGCGCACTGCAGGGCGGCTTCGGGTGGCGCGTCTCGCGGACGCCGCACCGCACCGACCTCTTCCTCGACGTGCGCGTGCCGCCGACGAAGGAGATGGCCGTCGCGCGCCGCCAGGTGCTCGACCTCGTCCGTGACCTGCAACAGCGCTTCCCCGAGTACGGCGTCGAGGGCGAGGTGTACGTCACCGCGCCGGGTGCCGAGATCGACGAGGGGCACGCGCTCGTCGCGGCGATCGACGCCGGGCACGAGGCCGTGTTCGGCGCACGGCCCGAGCGCGACGTGACGCGCTGGTTCTCGGACGCCTCCGCCCTGACCCGCTACGGCGTGCCGACCGTCAACTACGGCACCTCCACCGGGCTGCTCGACACGGAGAAGGGCGAGAACCTCGACATCGACGGACTCGTCCGGACGGCGCAGGTCTACGCGCTCGCCGCCGCGCAGGTCTGCGGAGCCGCATGAGCGTCTACTCGCTTCCGCCCGGCCTCCCGGCGCCCGTCGACGACGGCGCCTGCGACCATCTGACGGGGCTCGCGGTGCCCGAGCTGACGCTCGATTCCTCGCAGGGGCCGGTCGACCTGGCCGCATTCGGCTCCGCTCGCGCCGTCCTCTACGTCTACCCGCGCACCGGTCACCCGAGCCGTGAGATCCCGACCGGCTGGGACGCCGTCCCGGGCGCTCGCGGCTGCACGCCGCAGTCGTGCGGCTTCCGCGACCACGCGACCGAGCTGGCGGCTCTCGGCGCGCGCGTCGCCGGTCTCTCGTCGCAGAGCCTCGACGATCAGGTCGAGCTCGCCGAGCGGCTGCACATGCCCTTTCCCGTGATCGCCGACCCCGACCGCCGGCTCGACGCCGCGCTCGACCTGCCGACCTTCGAGTTCGAGGGCGCGACGCTGTACAAGCGTGTGACGCTCGTCTTCGAGGCCGGCGCGATCGCCAAGGTCTTCTACCCCGTCTTCCCGCCCGACCGCAACGCGGAGGAGGTGCTCGCATGGCTCGGCTCGTGACCTTCGGCGACGACGCCCGCCCCGGCCGGATCGACGGCGACGAGATCCGCGTCCTCGACGTACCCGATCTCCGCACGTACTTCGAGCGTGGCGGCGCCAACGAGACCGGCGAGTCGGTCCCGCTCGAAGGTGCGCGGCTGCGGCCGCCGATCGTTCCGAAGAAGTTCTTCCACACGGCCGGCAACTTCCGCGAGCACGAGGAGGAGTCGAAGCAGGTCGGCTGGGCGCACGAGATCGCCCCCTGGATCGTCTTCTTCCAGAACGTCGACGCGCTGATCGGCCAGGACGACCCGGTGATCTACCCCGAGCACCTGACCGAGGAGCTCGACTACGAGCTCGAGCTCGCGGTGGTCATCGGCAAGCCCGGCAAGTGGTTCGGCCCCGAGGAGGCGGGCGACTACATCGCCGGCTACGTGATCTTCAACGACATCACCGCCCGGGACATCCAGCGGCGGGAGATGCGCTCCGGCGTCTTCTCGTTCTGCAAGGCGATCGACACGTTCTGCCCGCTCGGCCCCTGGATCGTGACGCCGGACGAGATCGGCGACCCGCACGACCTGGCGATGGAGCTGCGCGTGAACGGCGAGCCGCGCCAGGTGTCGCACACCGGACGCATGTCCGTGACGATCCCGGAGATCCTGTCGCACTACTCGGCGCTCGGATACTCGGCCGGTGACGTCGTGTCGACGGGAACCGTGTCCGGCGTGGCCGGGTTCTCGCCCGACGCGGCCTCGCTGTACCTCAAGCCCGGCGACGTCATGGAGGCGGAGATCGAGAAGATCGGCGTGCTCCGCAACCCGGTGATCTCGTGGGAAGAGGGTCACGGGACACCGCCTCCACCGCGCGTCCGCTGGTAGAAGTCAGCGCATGACGGGATTCGTCGGCCAGCGCGTCCTGCGCAAGGAGGATCCCCGCTTCCTCACCGGCGAGGGCGGGTACGTCGACAACCTCCAGCTCGAGGGCGCGCTCTTCGTGACCTTCGTCCGCTCGCCGTTCCCGAGCGCGCGCATCGACGGCATCGACACGTCGATGGTCGAGGACGGGCGCGTGCTCACCGCGGCCGACGTCGGGATGGAGCCGCTCGCCCCGCTCTACCCGGGGATCGAGACGCGCATGGCGAGGCCCCCGGTCGCGACCGACATCGTCCGCTTCGCGGGCGAGATCGTCGCGATCGTGCTCGCCGACAGCGTCGCAGCGAGCATGGACGCCGCCGAGCTCGTCCTGGTCGAGTACGACCCGCTGCCGGCGCTCGTCGACCCGGTCGAGGCGCTGCGCGGCGAGACCCTGCTCTTCCCGGAGGTCGGCACGAACGTCTGCGCGCACATCTCGGTCGGAGCCGAGGAGGACCTGTTCGAGGGCTGCGAGGTCGTCGTCACCGGGCGCGTCGTCAGCCAGCGGATGGCACCGGCGCCGCTCGAGCCGCGCTCGTCGTCCGCGGTCGTCGACGAGGACGGCCGCCTCAACGTCTGGCTCGCGACCCAGACGCCGCACTCGGACCGCGACGGGCTCGCCCGCGCGCTCGGACTCGAGCCGTCGGAGGTGCGAGTGATCGCGCGCGACGTCGGCGGCGGGTTCGGCGCCAAGACGCTCTCCACCGAGGACATCCTCGTCGGCTGGCTGGCCCGCGAGACCGGGAGCGCCGTGCGCTGGACGGAGACGCGGAGCGAGAGCATGCTCGCGATCGGCCACGCACGCGGTCAGATCATGGATTTCACGATCGGCGGCGGCCGCGACGGGAAGATCGAGGCGTACAGGCTCGACGTGCTGCACGAGGCCGGCGCGTATCCGAGCGTCGGCGCGTTCCTGCCGGCGCTGACGCAGTGGATGCAGTCGGGCGTGTACGCGATCCCGAAGCTCGCGTACGAGTCGAACTCGGTCGTCACCAACACGGCGTTCACGACCGCGTTCCGCGGAGCCGGCCGCCCCGAGGCCGCGCAGGCGATCGAGCGGGCGGTCGACACCTTCGCGTCCGAGATCGGGCTCGACCCGGCCGAGGTCAGGCGCCGCAACTTCATCGGCGCGGACTCGTTCCCGTTCACGACCGCCTCCGGGGTCACGTACGACTCGGGCGACTACGCCCCTGCGCTCGAGCGCGCGCTCGAGGCCGCCGGCTACGACGACCTTCGCGCCGAGCAGGCGCGGCTGCGCCAGAACGGCGACCCCAGGCAGCTCGGCATCGGCCTGTCGGTGTACGTCGAGGTGACGAACGGCGGTGCCGAGCCCGAGTTCGGCGCAGTCGAGATCACGCCCGAGGGCGGCGCGATCCTCCGCACCGGCTCGTTCGCGCACGGGCAGGGCCACGAGACGTCGTACGCACAGATCGTCGCCGACAAGCTCGGGCTCGACCTCGACGCCGTCACCGTGGTCGCGGGCGACACCGACGTCGTCGCGCGCGGCGGCGGCACGTACGGCTCCAAGTCGCTGCAGATCGGCGGCACCGCGGCCGCCCAGGCCTCGGCCGGAGTGGTCGAGAAGGCGAAGCAGCTCGTCGCCGAGGAGCTGGAGGCGAACCCGGCCGACGTCGTGCTCGACCTGGACGGCGGCCGCTTCCACGTCACCGGCACGCCTGAGCCGTCGCTCACCTGGTCCGAGCTCGCCGCACGGCTCGTCGAGAGCGACCGGCTCGGCGAGCTCGAGGTGGAGCGGGACTTCAAGCCGGACGCCGGCACGTTCCCGTTCGGCGCGCACGTCGCGGTCGTCCGGGTCGACACCGAGACGGGCGGTGTCGAGCTCGAGCGGCTCGTCGCCGTCGACGACGCGGGCCGGATCATCAGCCCCGTGATCGCGGAGGGCCAGCGCCACGGCGGCATCGGCAGCGGCATCGGCCAGGCGCTCTACGAGGAGTTCCTCTACGACGAGGACGGCAACCCGCTCAGCGGCAATCTCCTCGCCTACCCGTTTCCGAGCGCCGCCGAGCTGCCGTCGTTCGAGCTCGTGCCGATGGAGACGCCGACGCCGATGAACGAGCTCGGCGCCAAGGGAATCGGCGAGTCGGGGACGATCGGCGCCACGCCCGCCGTGCACAACGCCGTCGTCGACGCCCTCTCCCCGCTCGGGGTGCGGCACGTGGACATGCCCGCGAACGGCGAGAACGTCTGGCACGCCATCCAGGCCGCGCGCGGCTCGTGACCCGGCCGCGCGACGACGCGAAGCTCGACCGTGTCCGCGCGCTGATGGCCGAGCGCGAGCTCGACGCCCTCGTCGTCCGCGCGCCCGACAACGTCCTCTACCTCACCGACTACTGGGGCATGAAGGGCTACGACCTGGCCGTCTTCCCGCGGGAGGGAGACGCGACGCTCGTCGTGCTCGAGCCGCAGGCCGAGGAGGCGGAACGTTCCTGGGCAGGCGACCTGCGTCTCTTCGGAGGCTACGACGCCGCGGACCCGCGGCCGCCGCTCGTCCGGGCGATCGAGGCCACTCAGGCTGTCGTACGCGAGCGCGGCTACGAGCGGATCGGCCTCGAACTGTCCCTCGGCACGCAGGCCGCCGACATCATGGTCGGCGAGCCGACGACGTACACGCACGACTTCTTCCACGCGTTCGGCACGAATGTCGACGATGCGACGCCGCTCCTCGCGGAAGCTCGGGCGATCAAGACCGCGCAGGAGATCGAGCGGATCCGCCTCGCGAACGAGCTCGCAGCCGAGGCGATGGATCACATGCGCGAACTGATCCGGCCGGGGATGACGGAGGCTGAGGCGGCCGCGATCTGGGAGGGCTACGTCCACGGCGTCGGCACCGGCTACCGGGGCCAGGTCGAGCTCGCGCGCGGCTTCACGCTCGTCTGGGCGGGGCCGGGGATCAGGACGTTCACCGCTACGGGCTCGCGGCCGGTCGTCGAGGGGCAGCCGACGCTGTTCGAGATCTGGGTCTGTTGCGACGGCTACTGGGCCGATCACACGAAGAACCTCTGCGTCGGCCGGCTCGAGCCGCGTTACGCCGAGCTGCTCGAGGCATTGCACGCGGTGTACGACGGCGCTGTTTCGTACCTCCGGGACGGGGCCGAGCTGGCCGGCCTCGACCGCACGGTACGAGAGGGAATCGCCGCCGCGGGCTATCCCGGTCAGCCCTCGCACCCGATCTGCCACGGCGTCGGCACGCGCGCCCACGAGCCGCCGTACGCCCACCAGGCGGGTGGCGGCGTCATGCGCGAGGGAATGGTGCTCGCGATCGAGCCCGGGATCTACTGGGAGGGCGGCGGCGGCCTGCGCCTCGAGGACAACTTCCTCGTCACGGCCGAGGGCTGCGAGAAGCTGTCCCCGTTCCCGGACGGCGTCGTCACGGCGTGAGCCGGTTCAGGTCGCGCGGGAACAGCGTCGTCTCGCGGATGTTCTGCGCGCCGGTGAGCCGGGCGACCCAGCGCTCGAGCCCGATTGCGAACCCGCCCTCCGGCGGCATGCCGTACCGGAACGCCTGCAGGTAGCCCTCGTAGGGCTCGGGTGACAGGCCGCGTGCCGCGAGCGCCGCGAGATAGTCCTCGTACCGGTGCAGCCGCTGGCCGCCGGTGACGAGCTCGAGCCCGCGGAAGAGGAGGTCGAACGAGTTCGAGTATTCGGGCCGGCCCGGCTCGGGGTGCGTGTAGAACGGCCGCTTGGTCATCGGATAGCCCGTCACGAACAGGAACTCGGTGCCGTGCTCCTCGCAGAGGCGCCGCTCGTCGGCCGGGCTGAGGTCGACGTCGTTCACGCCCGTGTCTGCGAAGTGCACCCACGGGATCTCCGCCGGCACCGCGGGCAACTCGACGCCGAGCAGCTCGACTGCGCCCGCGGCACGCTCGCGCACGCCCTCGACCATGCCGGCGATCGCATCGCGCAGGACGCGCATGACGTCGAAGTGGTCGCCGATGAACCCGAGCTCGGCGTCGAGCGAGACGTACTCCGCGAGGTGCCGCGAGGTGTCGTGCGGCTCGGCGCGGAAGACGGGCCCCACCTCGTATACGCGCTCGAACACGCCGACGAGCATCTGCTTGAAGAACTGCGGGCTCTGCGCGAGGTACGCCGGGCGGCCGAAGTAGTCGACCTCGAACACGTTCGAGCCGCCCTCGGTCGCGGAGGCGACGAGCTTCGGTGTCTGGATCTCGACGAAGCCGAGCCGGTCGAGCGTGGCGCGGTAGCCCGCGACCGAGGCGGCGGCGATCTCGAAGGCGGCTCGGAGCCGTGGATGGCGGAGCGCCAACGGCGCGTGGTCGAGCAGCGTCGGGAGCTGCTCCTTGAGCACGGGGCGGCGGAGCTCCACCGGCGGTGTGTCTGCCGGCTCGACGAGCAGGGTGAACCGGGGCTCACGGAGCTCGACGCCGCCCGGAGCCTGTTCGCTCGCGGCCACCGTCGCCTCGACCTCGAGCACGGTTTCCGGCAGGAGTCGCGCGACGGCGTCGATCGCGGCCGGGTCCTCGACCACGATCTGCACCAGTCCGGCGCGGTCGCGGAGGAGGACGAAGGTCAGCCGCGCAAGGCGGCGCTGGTGGTGGAGCCAGCCGCACAGCCGCACGCGCTCGCCTGGCCGTGCCGGCCGTCCGACCCGCGCGCGCAGATCGCTCGTGAGCGTCCGTTCCATCTCAGCCTCCTCATCGCATCTCGGTCTCCGCCTTGACCGAGCGGGCGGGGAGGCGTCCCCACGGTGCCACCGCTCTTCGCCACCGCAGGTGGCCTCATTGGGTCGTGCCCGGCTCGGGAGTGTCTTCACGCGGGTCCGGAGACCGCCTTCACAGCTCCCGGCGGCTCTCTCGGCTCCGGAGATCCGCGCTACTCCTCTCCGTCAGCGCCTCGGCGAAGGATAACCGACACGTCCTCCCGGGCCATGTCAGGGGGACAGTCCCTGGAACGAAGGCCGCGCAGACCGTCCACAGTCGGCCGAGCCGGACGTGGCTCAGCGGACGTGCGGCAGCACGTGCTCGCCGAACATCCTGAGCTGCCCGGGCCGGTCGTCGCCCCAGAGCTCGAGCATCACGTGGGTGCACCCCGCTGCGCGGTACTCCCCGATCGCCGCGATGCAGTCCTCGGGCGTGCCGGCGATCGGCTTGCACTTGTCGAGGATCTCGTCCGTGACCGCTGCCTTCGCCGCCAGCCGCCCGCCGCGCTCCATCGCCTCGGCGATCGGCACGATCTCCTCGCGCGTCAGGCCGGCACACTCGAGCAGCGTGTCGGCGGCAGCCTGGATGTTCTGCACCTTGTTGGCGAGGTACATCGCCGCGATCTCGCGGGCGCCGTCGCGGCCCTTGTCGCGTTCCTCGTCGATCGAAGCGACGATCGTGCAGCCGAGGTCGAGCGAGTCGGGATCGCGGCCGGCCGCGGTCACCTGCTCGCGCACATGGCGGACGAACGCCGGCGTCGTGATCGAGGCGGTCAGCAGCCCGTCTCCGGCCTGTGCCGCCGCTTTCAGCATCATCGGACCCGTGCCGGCGAAGTAGAGCGGCACGTCCCAGCGCGGCGTGTCCGCGTCGTCCGCGAGCGCGGGCACGTGTGCGGAGAACACCTTGCCCTCGACGTCGAGCGCCTCGCCCGAGAGCACGCCGCGGATGATCTGCGCCGCCTCGCGCATCGCGGCCACGGGCTTCGCGTCGTCGCCCAGCCCAGCGTGCCGCATGAAGATCTTCGACACGCCGAGCCCGAGGTAGAACCGGCCCGGGCCCGCCGCCTCCTGCGTGACGCGGGCCTCCATCGCGATCTGGATCGGGTGGCGCGTGTACGGCGAGATGATTCCCCAGCCGACCGCGAGCCGGTCCGTCTCCCGGGCTACGAGCGGCGAGAGCGCCGTCGACGACCGCGCCTCCATCGAGTGCTTGCGCCACCACGGATACGCCTCGGCGAGCCAGATCGTGTCGAACCCCGCCTCGTCCATGACGCGGGCGTGCTCGAGGATCTCCTCGAGCGGCTCCATGGTCAGCTGCATGACTCCCACGCGGAACGATGGCGCGGGAGCCATGCGCGGTCCTACTTACAGGTGAAGGAGCCGGTGAACGTCGCGCCGGTCGCCGCGAACTTTCCGCTGAACGTGCCCCTGGTGCGCTTCCCGGCCACGACCGCCTTGACGTTGCCCGCCACCAGGGGGTTCTTGCCCTTGTGCTGGACCGTCAACACCGCCTGCTTGAACGTGCCGTCGCGGACGGCAGGGATCACGAGGAGCAATGCCTCGTGGCGTGGCGTGTGGCCGAACTGCGTGGATCTGCCCCAGCCGACGTTCAGCGTCCCAGGCTGCTTGAGGCACATGCCCATGCCGCCCGCGTAGCGCGTGGTCTTGCCGCCGGTTTTGAGCGTCACCTTGGCGTGACCGCAGTACGAGATGATCGCGACGTGATTCTCCACCGTCACGCCGGCTTCCTTGTCCGGGATGCACTTGCCCTCCACGCGCGCCGACGAGGTGCCGGCGAGCAGGCCGAGTGCGGCGACAGCGAGAACGGCGCCGAGCGCGAGACGGCGGATCACGCAGTCACCTTCGCCTGGTCGACCTGGCCCTCGAGCGCGTTCAGCACGTTTCCGACCTGCTGGTTGACGATCGGCTGGAAGACACGCTGGCCCATGCTGCCGATCGGCCCGGCGACATGGATGTCGGCGACCCATCTCATGCTCGTGCGATCGCCTTCGACCGGCGTCAAATAGAACTCCGTGTCCATTCCGACGATCGCGCCGACGCCCTGGCCCTTGGCGTTCAGCTTCGCGTACTCGATCGGGCGCTCGTCGGCCTTCTCGAACTTGAACTTGAGCTTCAGACCGCCCATGCCGAGCGGCACCTTGACGCTGGCCGACCAGTGCTTGTCGTCCTGCACCTCGAAGTTCTCGACTCCGGGAAGCAGCTGGGAGATCCGCGTCGGATCCATCAGGACATCCCAGACGGTCTGCGCCGGAGCGTCGAACTCCTTGACTCCTTCGACCTTCACGTACTCACCACCTCCACGAGAGCCCTGCTCTCCTCGGGATTCGTCATCAAGCGCCACACCCGTTCTGCCGGGTTGTGGCTGTCGGATACGACCCCGGGGATCCCAGCGCTGCGCAGCGCGTCCTGGATTGCCGCGCAGACCGCATGGATGGCCGCACCGCCGCCCTCGCCCATCCCCTTCGTGCCCAGCGAGGAGAACGGTGACGGACTCTCAATGTAGCCGGTTCGGATCGGCGGCATGTCGAGAGCATGCGGCACGTGGTACTCGTAGAAGTTGGCCGTCATCAGCTGGCCGTCCTCGTCGTAGGCAAAGGTCTCGTGCAGCGCGGCGCCGAGACCGTGCGCCGTCGCGCCGTGGACCTGGCCCTCGACGATCTGCGGGTGGATGCGGACGCCGCAGTCGTCCACCGCCGCGTAGTCGACGATCTCGACGACCCCCGTGTCCCGGTCGATCTCGACCACGCAGACGTGGATCTGCGTCGCGTACGTCAGCGTCAGGTTGCCGTAGTTCGTCTCCTTGTCCGGCAGCTCGAACGGCGGCACGTAGACGTAGCGGCAGTTGAGCGTGATGTCGCGCGCGTCCGGCGGGAGGACGGCGTTGTTCGCGTTCACGATCGCGCCGCAGGCCATGAACGGGAGCGCCGCCTCGGGGTTGCCCTTGAGCTGCGCCATCTTGCCCTCGAGCACGATGTCGTCCGGGCCGGCGCCGAACACCGCCGCGGCCAGCCGGCGGATCTCGAGCGCGAGCTTCTCGGTCGCGCCCTTGACGGCCTCGAGGCCGGTGACGGCGAACTGGCTCGCGTACGTGCCCGAGAAGCCGGCGTGGGAGTTCCAGTAGCTGTCGTGGCCGGGGCGGACGTGGACGTCGTCGGGCGAGCAGCCGAGGATGTCGGCGACGACCATCGACGCGGTCGTCTCGTGGCCCTGCCCTTGCGGAACGGTGCCGAGCGTCACGACGATCTCGCCGAAGGTGTCGAGTCGGATGGTCGCGACCTCGTTGTTGCCCGAGAACTGGAGCTCCGGGTTGAGCAGCGTCGACTGGCCGAAGTTGTTCGTGCCGGAGTCGAGCGTCGAGCCGATCCCGATGCCGACGAGCTTGCCGTCGTGGGAGCCGCGGCTCGTCTTCCGCCCCTCGTAGTCGACGAGCTCGAGCGCGATGTCGAGGCAGCGGGCGTAGTCGCCGGAGTCGTAGACGCACCCGTTCGGCGTCGTGTACGGCATCTCGTCCGTGCGGACGTAGTTCTTCTTGCGCACCTCGACCGGGTCGAGCCCGAGCTCGTGCGCGACGAGGTCGACGATCCGCTCGGTCAGCCACAGCTGCTGCATCCGCGAGTAGCCGCGATTCGGCGCCACCGGCGACTTGTTGGTCACGACCTGCGTGAAGTCGACGCGGATGTTGCGCCAGCGGTACAGGCCGGGCGTGACCTGCGCCCAGATGATGCAGCCGAGCGGCTCGTAGCGCGGGAACGCGCCGCAGTCGTCGAGCGCCTTGACCTTGAAGCCGAGCATCGTCCCGTCGTTCATCACGGCGACCTCGACGTCGTGGAACCAGCGCTCGTTGCCGTGCGCGTTCGCCGAGTGCTGGTCGGTGCGCCACTCCGTCCACTGGACCGGCCGGCGCAGCTTGCGCGCGAGCAGGCAGCAGGCGGTCAGGTAGGTGTGCGTCGTGATCTTGTTGCCGAAGCCGCCGCCGATGTCCTGGGAGACGAAGCGGAGCCGGTCGAGCGGCACGCGCATTGCCGGGCCCATCCAGATCGCCGCCACGCCCGGCATCTGGTGGTTCGAGTGGATCGTGAACTGCTCCGTGCCGCGGTCGTACTCGACGAGGGCTGCAGAGCACTCGAGTGGCGTCGACGAGAAGCGGTCGAAGTGGAGCTCGGAGATCTTGATCACGCGGTCGGCGGCCTTGAGCGCACCGTCGACGTCGCCCCAATCGAAGGTGCCCGACCAGACGACGTTCGTGCCCGCGTCGTCGTGGAGGACGGGCGCACCGTCGTCCTGCGCCCGGCGCGCGTCGACGAGCACCGGGAGCGGCTCGTACTCGACCTCGACCAGGTCGGCAGCGTCGCGCGCGACGTCGCGCGTGCGCGCCACGACCGCGACGACCGGCTCGCCCACGTGGCGTACGCTGCCGACGGCGAGCGCGTAGTCCTTGATCTGGCTCCCGGGCGGCGTCGTCAGCTCGAAGAAGGGATCTGTGAGCGTCGCGACCTCGTCCGGCGTCAGCGTCCCGTAGACGCCCTCCATCGACTCGGCCTGCGACACGTCGACGGAGACGATCTTCGCGTGCGCGTACGGCGAGCGGACGAAGTGGACGTAGCCCATCCCGTGCCGCTTGACGTCGTCCGCGAACACGCCCTCGCCCTGGACGAGCCGCCTGTCCTCCTTGCGCGGGATCGACGTGCCGGCGTAGCCGATCTGGAGCTCGGTCGCCTGCTCGGCAACCGTCCCCGTCTCGTTCCTCGCAACACTGTGTTGCAAAGTCAGACCTGTCCTTCGGCGACGCTCTTGATCGCCTCGACGATGTTCACGTAGCCCGTGCAGCGGCAGATGTTGCCCTGGATGCCGCGGCGGATCTCCTCTTCCGTCGGATGCGGGTTCTGCTCGAGGAGGTAGGTCGCCGAGAGCAGCATCCCCGGCGTGCAGTAGCCGCACTGGAGCGCGTGCGATGTCGAGAACGCCCGCTGGAGCGCCGTCAGCTCGCCATCCGCGCCGGCCAGGCCCTCGACGGTCGTGATCGTCGCGCCGTCGGCCTGGATCGCGAGCAGCATGCAGGACTTGAGCGTCTTGCCGTCGAGGAGCACGGTGCACGCGCCGCAGTTGCCGGTGTCGCAGCCGACGTGCGTGCCGGTCAGGTCGAGCACGTCGCGGATGAAGTGGACGAGGAGCTTGCGCGCCTCGACCTCCTGCTCGTAGACCTCCCCGTTGATCGTGACGCGGATCGTCTGCTCGGCGACCGGCTCTGTCATCAGACTCCTGCCCCCTCGAGCGCCTGCGCGACCGCGCGCCACGCGAGTACCTGCGCCAGGTGGCGACGGAAGTCGGCGGACGCGTGGACGTCGCCCGGCGGGTCGAGCTCGGCATCCGCCACCGCCTTGCGCACCGCGACCTCGTCGGCCTCGGCATCGACGACCACGGGGACGGCCGAGACGCAGCCGATCGCCATGCGCGCCTGTCCGTCGCGGACGGTGGCGGCCACGTTGACGATGCCGGTGCCTTCCTTGCCGAGCGTGACCGAAGCCCAGCCGTCGCCCTCTCCGGGCGCGAGCGCGGGCACCGTCACCCGGGTCAGCATCTCGCCCGGCGTGACGGCCGTCAGGTAGACGCCCTGGAAGAACTCGTCGGAGGTCACCGTCCGTTCGGCCTCGAGCGCGCGGATGGTCATCGTCGCGCCGGTCGTCGCCATCAGCGGCGGCAGGTGGTTCGTCGGGTCGTTGACGCAGAGGTTGCCGCCGACCGTGCCCCGGTTCCGGACCTGCACGTCGGCGATCGTGAGCGCAACCTCGGCCAGGATCGGCCGGGCAGAGCGCACCGCGTCCGATCGGATCAGCTCGTCGTACGTGACCATGGCGCCGAGGACGAGCGACCCGTCGTCGGCGTTCGAGATGCCGCGCAGCTCCTCGATGCGATTGAGGTCGACGACCAGCTCGGGCGCCGCGACACGAGTCTTCATCACGTTCACGAGGCTCTGGCCACCCGCGAGCGCACGGGCGTCCTCCCGCGAGGAGAGCAGCCGCACGGCCTCGTCGACCGTCTCCGGGCGCGCGTATTCGACCTCCCGCAGCAGCATCCGAACGAGTCTAACCCGCACCCCGCCGCGAGTGGCGCATTCCGACCCTGGCGGACGTCGGCCGTGTGGTTCATACTCCATCGCACAGGCAAGGGGTCAACACAGGTTCGGAGGTAACGAATGAGGTACATCAAAGGATTGGGCCGGGGGTCGCGTATCGTCCTCGCGCTCGCGGTCGGAGGGGCCGTCTTCGGCATCGCGTCCGCAGTGCAGGCGAGCATTCCCGACGCCAACGGCGTCATCCACGGCTGCTACGCGAAGGCCGGCAACCCGAGTCAGGGTGCGCTGCGCGTCGTGGACACGGGAGTTCCTTGCAAGCCGATCGAGAACGCACTCAGCTGGAGCGCGGCCGGGCCGTCCGGGGCGACCGGGCCGACCGGCCCGACGGGTCCCGTCGGGCCGAGTGTACGCGCGGCTGCGTACGTGCTTCCCGGTTCCTCGCCGACGTTGGATCCGGCGCGCACCCATGGCTTCAGCGCGGTGATCAACAACGGTACGGGCATCTACTGTCTCACGCCCTCAGCCGGCGTGACGGAGGCCGGATCGACCCCCGTGGTGACCGTCGAGTGGGGCGAGTCCAGCGGCAGCAACCTGTCCGCGTACTGGCGGGAGCATCCTCTCGGGAACAGCTGCCCCGACCCGGCGCAGTTCGAGGTCAGGACGTACACGTTCACGGCGGGCGGCGACAACGCGCTCTCCAACAACGTGGCGTTCGACATCGTCGTTCCGTAGCTGAAGCAAGCATCGAGACGGGGCGCGCAATGGGCGCGCCCCGTCTCATGTGAGCGAACCCCCGGACGGCTGTCCGCTGGGTCTTCAGCTGAACGTGAGCCCGGCCGCGTCCGGGAAGCGGGCCTGGACACCCCAGCCGCCGAAGTCCTCCGAGACGGCGACGACGAGCTCGTTGTCGCCCTCCTCGAGCGGCAGATAGACCGCGTCCCAGTAACCGATGCTGCCAAGGAAGCGGTAGTCGCGCGTGCGGTAGCCCGCGTTCCCACGGTACAGCGCGCGGCCGCCGAGGTAGACGACGGCGCGGTCGCTGAAGCCGAAGTCCACGCGCACGCTCCGGGCGCGGTCGGAACGGATCAGCGTGCGGGCGAGGGCCGTGTTGCGGTCGCCGTGGATCCCGTTCACGCGGGCGAGGTCGGCGAGGCCCGATGGATCTGCCCAGAGAGGCGTCCATGTTCGCGCGGCAAGCAGAGCAGGGTCGAGCGCCTCGCCGGCGACCCCCGCCTCCGGGAACGCGTCGGACACCCGCCAGGCCGGGACGATGCCCTCGACGGCAGGGAGCGGCGGAGGCTCCGGCGTCAGCGTTCCCCCGGGGTCGTAGGAGAAGCCGGCGACGTAAACCGACGCGCCGGCGGCCGCGACGCCGATCCGACCGGGGCCGACCGGAAGCTTCAGCTCGCGAACCTGCAACGCGGGCTCGTCCATGTCCGCGACGTACATATCGGCTCGAGCCTCGGCGAAGACGACGCGGATCCGGAACCACTCGTCGAGCGGGAACGAGATCGGGGACCAGAACCCGGTGCCGTGGTACAGCTGCCAGGCGGAGATGCCGTTGAACGCGGGCGTGTACTGGATCGCGTCGGGTTTGCCGACCTGGTGCGGGCGCACGAAGAACGACTCGTAGCTCCCTCCCTGCACCCTCCAGACGACGCCCGGAAACGCGCGCTCCGGGCCGACGGCCAGCTCGAGCTCGATCGTGCCGTCGACGGGCTCGAGTCCAGCAACGGTCGCGAGCGGGCTCTCCAGGCGCACGCAGTCGCGGCCGCGGTGCCGAGCAGGCGTCGGCTCGGCGCCGCCCCAGTCCCACCGGCCGGAGTCGAACGGGATCACGGCGCCTACCCCGCCAGCAGGTGCCGGTGGCGCGTCAGCGCCGTGAGAATCGTGTCGACGTCCTCGTCGACGTTGTAGAGGTGGAGCGCGATGCGCAGGTTCGAGTCGCGCTCTGAGCAGACGATGCGCGCCGCGGCGAGCGTGTCGACCAGCGTGCGGACGTCGCTCGACTTGACCGCGACGAGCGGGCCGCGGCGCTCGGACTCGCGTGGCGTGACGACGACGGCTCCGAGCTCGTCCAGTCCGGTGATCAGCCGGTCGGCAAGGCTGGTGATGTGCTCCTCGATCGCTCTCGTGCCCGCCTCCTCCACGATCGACATCCCCGCGAGCCCGCCGTAGATGTTCGGCACCGGCGGCGTCCCGGCGTCGAAGCGGCGCGCGTCGGCAGCAGGCGAGTAGTCCGAGATGTCCATCCGGAAGATGTCCTCGTCGGCGAACCAGCCCGTCTGCGTCGGCAGTAGCCCCGGCAGCAGTTCGCCGCGCACGTAGAGGAAGCCCAGCCCGGCCGAGGCGAGGAGGTACTTGACCGTGCCGCCGGTGACGAAGTCGACGCCGAGCGCGCGGGCGTCGAAGTCGATCGCCCCGATCGCCTGGTACGAGTCGGCCAGGCAGAGCGCGCCTGCGTCGTGGGCGAGCCGCGCGATCTCGGCGACGTCGTGCCGGTGGCCCGTGCGGTAGGAGATCGTGGTGCAGCAGACGAGCGCCGTGCGTTCGTCGATGGCCTCGGCGAAGCGCTCGGGCGGGATCGAGCCGTCGGCCTCGGGGCGCACGTGGACGACCTCGGCACCGCGCAGCTCCTGGGCGTGTGCGATCTGCCCCACCGTGGGGAACTCGTACTCGGAGATGACGATCCGTGGCCTCGCAGCGAGGTCGAGGGCGCTGACGATCGCGCTCACGCCCTGCGTCACCGACGTCGTGACCGCGACCTCGGACGGCCCGCCGTGCAGCAGGCGCGCGAACGCGGCCCGCGCAGCCTCGGCGCGCTCGACCCAGTGGCCCCACTCGGCGCCGTTCTCGTCCCAGCCGTCCAGGTACTCCTCGTACGCGCGCCGCACGCGCAGCGACAGCGCACCCTGCGAGCAGGAGTTGAGGTACGTCGTGTGCGCGAAGATCGGGAACTCGCCGCGGATCGCGGCCCCGACACGGCTGGTCTCGATCACCATGCCGCGAAGCGTAGACGCCGGGTGTGTGGTGTCGGCGCCGCGCCTACTGCCGCGCGTATTCCTCCGCCGCTTGCGGCTGGAACTCGAAGCCGACGAACTGCTCGTCGCCGAGGATCTCCGCATCGTGGCCAGGCTCGATCACGTACGCGTCGCCAGGGCCGATCTCGAGCACCGTGCCGTCGTCGTGCGTCACGCGCATCCGCCCCGCGTGTACGACACCGAGGTGACGGTGCTGACAGCTATCGGTTCCCGCAACCGGCTTCACGCACTCGGACCATCGCCAGCCGGACTCCATCGTGAGGCGAGCAGCCGTCGTGCCGCCCAGGTGCACGACGTCCACGCGCGTCTTGTCGGGCGTGCGAGTCTCGTCCGGCGACTCGAAGTCGCGTTTCTCGACACCTGCCATGCCAACCTCCTCGATCGAAGTGGTACCGACTATCTCACTGCGGCGGGATCCACGGCAAGTGGAAACGCTCGCCGGTGCGCCGTCCGGACGCGCTCCAAGTCAAAGGCGCCGGGCTCGGTCTCTGCTGGTTTCCCAGTCCTAGCGGCCGAGGTATGCCTTGCGCAGGTTCTCGTCGGCGAGCAGGTCCGAGGCCTTGCCCTCGAGGACGAGGCGGCCCGTGGAGAGGACGTAGCCGCGGTCGGCGATCGAGAGCGACACGTTCGCGTTCTGCTCGACGACGAGCACGGCGACGCCGGCGTCGTGCACCTGGCTGATGATCTCGAAGCTGCGCTCGACGAGGATCGGCGCCAGGCCCATCGACGGCTCGTCCATCAGCATCAGCTTCGGCCGCGACATGAGCGCCCGGGCCATTGCCACCATCTGCTGCTCGCCGCCGGAGAGCGTCCCCGCGAGCTGGCCTCGTCGCTCGTGCAGGAGCGGGAAGAGCGTGTAGACGCGGTCGAAGTCCTCCTTCGTGCCGCCGCCCGTCAGGTACGCCCCCATCTGCAGGTTCTCGAGGACGGTCATCGGACCGAACAGGCGCCGGTTCTCGGGCACGATCGCCATGCCCTTCGCGATCCGGTAGCTCGTCGTCCGGTTCGTCACGTCCTCGCCCGCGAAGCGCACCGCACCCGACCGAGGCTGCACGATCCCGAGCACCGTCTTCAGCGTCGTCGACTTGCCGGACGCGTTGCCGCCGAGCAGGCAGACGAACTCGCCGGGCCGGACGACGAGCGACAGCCCCTGCAGGATGTGGATCGGGCCGTAGTACGTGTCCACGCAGTCGAGCTCGAGGAGAGGCGCGCCGTTGTCGGTCACTTCGTCTCCGTCGTGCGAAGACCGAGGTAGGCCTCGACGACCTTCTCGCTCGTTGCCACCGACTCGAACGACCCTTCGGCGATCTTGACCCCGTGGTCGAGAGCGACGACGCGGTCGGAAATGCCCTCGACGACGTGCATGTCGTGCTCGATGACGAAGATGGTGTAGCCGCCTTCCTTGCGGAGCTTGGCGATCAGCTCCGTGATCTCGTGCGTCTCGACCGGGTTCATCCCCGCAGCCGGCTCGTCCAGCAGGAGCAGGCGCGGGTTGGCCGCCATCGCGCGCGCGATCTCGAGCCGCCGCCGGTTGGCGTACGAGAGCGAGTACGCCGGCTGGTCCCAGCGGTAGCCCATCAGCCGCTCGCCGAAGAAGGAGAGCTTCTCCTCGGCGAGCGCGTGGATCGCCTTCTCCTCGCGGCGCGCCCGGGGTAGGCGCAGCATCGACTCGGCGATCGTCGCGTGCGTGTGGCCGTAGGCCGCGGCCATCACGTTCTCCTTCACCGTCATGTTCAGGAACAGCCGGAGGGTCTGGAACGTGCGTGCGATGCCACGGTTCGTGATCTCGTAGGGGGCGAGCCCGACGATGCTCTCGCCTTCGAAGAGGATGTCCCCCGAGACGGGGCGGTAGATGCCGGTGATCAGGTTGAACAGCGTCGTCTTGCCGGCTCCGTTCGGCCCGATCACGCTGACGATCTCGCCCTCGTCGACGTGCAGGTCGAGTTCGGTGATCACCTGCAGGCCGCCGAACGCCATGCTCACGCTACGGAGCTCGAGCAGCGGGGTCATACGATCTCCACCCTCGGCTTGCCGAGGAGGCCCTGCGGTCGCTTCGCCATGATCACGATCAGCCCGGCGCCGAGGAGCAGGAAGCGCGTCGCCCCCGAGCCCTCCTCGATCAGCCGCGCCTCGTAGACGAGCCCGGCGAGCCAGAGCGTCGGGATCAGCAGCAGATCGCGCTTCCAGCCCTGGAGCAGCGTCAGGCCGAGGATCATCGCGATCAGCAGGACGACGAGATAGTTGAAGGTGGTGTACAGGCCCACCTGATACGTGTTGGCCGGCAGCACGAGCCAGTGACGGATCGCCCAGCCGATCGAGCCGCCGTCGCTGAACGTGTTCGCGCTGTTCAGGATTCCGCCGTGCACGCCGCGCGGCCACGCGGCGCCGACGATCGCGTGCAAGGCGACGCCGAAGGCGAGCGCCCCTCCTAGCACGACCAGCAGCCGCCGCCAGGGTCTCAGCGCGACGAGCATGACGATCAGGATCGTCACGTAGAAGAGCCCGCGCCCGTTCGACGTCCAGTCGGCGAACTCCGTCCCCGGACGCAGTGCCTCCAGCCCGACGGTGACGACGAACGCGCCCAGGATCCCGCCCGCGAGGCTGCCGGCGCCGCCGAGGATCACGACCGCGTAGATCGTGATCAGCACGAATGTGTTGTAGTCGTCCGGGAACGCGCCCTGGAGCAGCGCCCCGTTGATCGTGCCGGCGAGCGCGCCGACGCCCGCGCCGACGCCGATCGCGAGCATCTTCAGCCAGTTGATCCGCATGCTCATCACCTGCGCTGCGAGGGAGTCGTCGTTGAGGGCGCGCCACGCGCGTCCGGTGCGGGACTGGTTGGCGAAGTGGAGCCCCGCGTAGACGAGCACGACGGCGATCAGCGTGATGTAGAAGTACGCGTGGTCGGTGAGGGCGGTGACGCCGAACGCGTTGAAGCCGTCCACGTTGGCGATCCCGTTCGGGCCGCCGGTGACGTCCCAGTTGGCGCTCTTCAGGCCGAGGTCCTTGTTCAGGCCGAGGAGGGAGATCCGATAGCCCTGCGTGACGAGCGTGTAGAAGATCTGGCCGAAGAACAGCGTCACGATCGCCAGGTAGTCGCCGGACAGGCGACGCGAGGGCAACGCCAGAAGAAAGCCGAGCAGGATCGCAGCGCCGACGACGACCGGGATCGCCTCCCAGGCCTGCCAGTGCACGCCGAACTTCGAGGACGCGAGCATCGCGTACCCGTACGCGCCGAAGCCGTAGTAGGCGATGTACCCGAGGTCGAGCAAGCCTGCGAACCCGACCGAGACGTTGAGCCCGAGCGAGAGCAGCGCAAAGACGAGCGTCACGGTGCCGATCCGGATCAGGTAGTCGTCGTGGGTCAGGACCGGGATCAGCGCGATCAGGCCGAACACCCCGAGGAAGCGGACGGCTGGCGGTAGCCGCCGCCACTGCTGCTCTGCGTGGCCGAGCAGCCCACCGCGGCCGAGAATGCGCTCGGTCGAGCGCGAGACCCACTCGTCGGCCCCGATCTGCGGGTCGGTCGCGGCTCCGGCCGGTCTGGGCTGGTCGGTTCTGGGTTCGTCGGGTCCGGTCACGTCACACCTTCTGCGGCGCCGGCACCCCGAGGATGCCGGACGGCCTGATCAGCAGGACGAGGATGAGGATGCAGAACACGATCACGTCCTGGTACGCAGACGACCAGTAGCCGATCGCAAACGCCTTCAGTAGGCCGATGACGAGCCCGCCGACCATCGCGCCGGGAATGCTCCCGATGCCGCCGACGACAGCCGCCGTGAATGCGATCAGCCCGACGGTGAAGCCGACGAGCGGGAACGTGTTCGAGAGGTAGAGCCCGTTCATCACGCCGCCCGCCCCGCCGAGCGCCGAGCCGACGAAGAACGTGAAGACGACGACCTTGTCGACGTCGATGCCCATCATCGAGGCGGCCTCGAGGTCGAACGAGGCGGCGCGCATCGCCCGGCCGATCTGCGTGCGCGTCACGAGTTGCCAGAGAACGAACATCAGGAACGCCGACATCAGGATCACGAACACCTGCATCCAGCTCATCTCGAGCGAGCCGACGTGGAACGGCGTCGTCAATGTGCCCCCGGAGAGGCCGAACGGGTTGTACTGCTTGTACGCGGTCCCGAAGAAGATCGACGCCAGCTGCTGCAGGACGAAGGAGACGCCGAGCGCGCTGATCAGCGGCGCGATTCGGGGCGCCCGTGCCTTGCGTAGCGGCCGGTAGGCGAACCGCTCGACGGCCACCCCGAGCAGGCCGGCCCCCAACATGGCCGCAGCGAGCATGAGGAAGATCAACACCGCGACGGGAACCCCGGGGGCGATCGAGCCGCCGAGCGCGACGAGGACGAAGTAGCCGATGTACGCCCCGATCATGAACACCTCGCCGTGGGCGAAGTTCAGGAGCTTGAGGACGCCGTAGACCATCGAGTAGCCGATCGCCATCAGGCCGTAGAGGCTCCCCAGCGTCACTCCCGCCACGAGCTGGTTGAGGAAATAGCTCCAGGTGAGCTGGTAGTCCTGGAAGTAGCCGAGGAGCTGCAGTGCGTGCACGACCCTCAGAGCCTCTCAGAAAGACGTGCGGCCCACCGTCTCGATGGGCCGCACGTCGGTCCGCTGTCGTCCGGGTTAGCCGCCCTGGACGGTGTTGTACTTGCCGTCGCTTCCGATCTGGAAGATCGAGAAGTTGATGCCGCCCTTCACGTCCCCGTTCTTCGTGAACGCGATCGGCCGGCCGATGATCGAGGTCTTGACGCTGACCTTGTCGAGGTCACGCCGCGCCTCGGCACGCGTGATCTTGCCGTCGGCGCAACCCTTCGAGATCGCCAGAGCCATCGTCTCCACGGCCACCCACGTCGGCACGCCGAACGAGATCGTGTCCTGGTTGAACCGCGCCTTGTAGGCCGCGACGATCTTCGCCGCCGACTTGACGTTGTGGATGTCGAGCGAGAACGACGAGATGTACGCGCCCGGCACCGTGAACTTCGTCGAGTCGAAGGTGCCGTCGGTCGAGATGAACTTGCCGGTGAACCCGTCCGCCTTCAGCTGCTGCAGGAACAGCTGCGCGTTCGAGGCCACCTGCCCGGCCAACGCCACGGCCTTCGCCTTCTCGGCCACTGCCTTCTGCGCCAGCGACGTGAAGTCGGTCTGGCTCGCAGGCTGGGACTCGCGGTCGACGCTGACGCCTGCCTTCGTCAGCAGGCTGCTCATCAGCGTGATGAGCGGCACCGAGTAGGCCTCGGCCTGGTCGACCGTCATGACCTTGTCGCCCGATCCGATGCCGAGCTTCTTCAGCATGAACGCAACGTCGACACTGCCCTGGAAGTTGTCGTTCGGCACGACCCGGTGGAAGTAGCCCGCCGACAGCACGTGGCCGTCGGGCGTCGTCGGATCGGTCAGGCTCGCGCGGGTGGCAGAGCCCGAAACGAAGCCGAGCCCGCCGCGTCGCAGGATCGGACCGCCGGCGACGTTCTCCTGGCTACCGGAGAACCCGTTGACGAGCACGACTGCCGGGTTCGAGCGCAGCTGCACCGCGACGGTTGCCGCGACCTGCGGGTTCAGCTGCGTGTCGGCGTGGATCGCCACCAGCTTGACGCGCTTCGTCCCGGCCGGGACACCCGGGATCGGCTTGCCCGTGTTCCAGTACGTGATGAACAGATCGGCCCAGTTCCGCTGGTCGATGCCGGCCGACGCCGCAGGGCCGGTG
Organism: uncultured Actinomycetes bacterium; assembly: GCA_963765295.1. Lineage (GTDB taxonomy): Bacteria > Actinomycetota > Thermoleophilia > Gaiellales > Gaiellaceae > PALSA-612. Next base: position 65,218 of record CAVXVO010000003.1, on the reverse strand, counting down.
AACGGCCCCGTGACTCCGATGGTGGCGACCTTGCACGACGGACCGGCCGCGATCTGCGCGGTCTTGCCGGTGTTCGCGATCGCGACGGAGGCCGCCGCCGCTGCAACCCCGAGGACGAAAATCACGCCCAGGATCGCCTGTAGTTTCTTCATGCCCTCCTCCTCCTTGCTGTTTGCTTCTTGCTCCCCACGTGAGACGAGTCGTCGACGGGGATAGTTGCTCCCGGCTCGTCGCCATGCCGCTGCGGGTGCTTACCCCCGGTGACGACGTACCGGTTCAACTCGCAATTGTCCCGTTCGGCCCGCGCCGCGTCAATTCGAACCGACGACGCGAGCCGGGGCGGCTCAGATGAGCCCGAGTGCCTCGACCCAGCCGCGGGTGTCCGTGAACTGGTGAAAGCGCACGGCGCGACCGTCGCGGAAGTGCCAAACGTGAGCGAAGGGAATGTCGAGCGGTGCGCCGGTCTTCTTGCCGCGGCCCGTGTAGCGGCCGAGGACGACGACGTGGTCGCCGCCGCTCATGAACTCGTCCGGCGTCGCGTCGAAGTCCTCCCACCACTCCTCGTCGAGCGGGTCGAAGATCGCGGCGCGGACGTTCGCGAGCCCCTTGTAGACGCCGCCGTGGGGAAGCCCCTGTGCCTGGTGCCACTCGATGTCCTCGTCCATCATCGCCAGCGCGCCGTCGAGATCGTGGCGGCCGAAGGCCTCGTACGACGAGCGTGCGATGGCGACGTTGTCCACGGGCGCATTCTTGCTCATATCTCGTTGCCGTAGCCCTCCACGAGGAACGAGCCCGCGTGCGGCGGCTTCAGCCTTCGGCGGCGTCGTAGCTGCGCTGCTTCGGGCTGCCGGCGGGATGGAAGACGCCCATGATCCGCATCACGCCCGGGCCCGTGTTCTCGATGCAGTGGACGCAGCCGGGCGGCAGGTAGAAGCACGAGCCGGCCCGGAGCGGCACCTCGTCGCCTCCGATGTGCGCGACGCCGTGGCCCTCGACGATGTAGCCGACCTCGTCGTAGGGATGGCTGTGGTCTGGCGCCCGGCAGGGCTCGACGATGCCGATGAACTGCGTCAGCTCGCCCTGGTGCAGGATGCGAAACGTCCGCTTCGCGTCCGCGCGCTCCTCCTCCCGGTCGGCGAAGCGCGAGACGACGCGCTCGCGCTCGATCTCTCCTTCGACCGGCGCGACGACCGAGACCAGCCGCAGGTTGCCGTCGAGCTCGTACGCCTCACCCGGGAGGATCAGCACGCCCGCGTCCGGCTCGAGCTGGTGCTCGTCGCCGCCGATGCGGAGCGTCCCCGAGCCCGAGAGCACGTAGAGGATCTCCTGGTCGTCACCACCGGCGCCGCGACGCCGGCCGTCGACGTCGACGAGGCTCAGTTTCAGGCGCTCGTCGATGCCCTCGCCGGCGGTCCGCGCGTACCCCGTCACGACGGCGTCTCCCCGCCGAGGATCGCGGCCAGCCGGGACGAGTCGATGTTGCCGCCGGACACGATGCACACGATCTTCCCCGAACCGGCGCGGCCGGCGAACGCAGCCGCGAGTGCAAGCGCGCCCGCGCCTTCCGCGATCACGCGCACGCGCTCGGCGAGCAGCCGCACCGCCGCGGCCGTCTCGTCGAGCGAGGCCGTGAGCGCGCCGTCCACGAGCACGGAGTCGATGCCCCACATCTTCGGCAGGACGAGCGGTGCGCCGGCGCCGTCGACGAACGACGGCGTGTACTCCACCGGCTGCGGCGACCCGGCGGCGACCGAGGCGGCGAACGGCGCGCCCGTCTCCGGCTCGACCGTGAACACCTTCGTCTCGGGCCGGAGCGCCTTGACCGCACTCGTGATTCCCGCCGTCAGCCCGCCGCCGCCGTAGGGGATCACGACCGCGTCCACGTCGGGCAGGTCCTCGAGCACCTCGAGCCCGATCGTGCCGTTTCCGGCCATGACCGCCTCGTCCTCGACGGGGTGGACGAAAAGGCCGTCGACGCCCTCGTGCCGGTGCTCCTCCATCGTCTGCCACCAGCGCGCGTGCGGCACCTTGATCACCTTCCCGCCGAGCCGCTCGATCGCGTCGATCTTCGTCTGCGGCGCGTGGTCCGGCACGACGATCGTCGCCGGGACGCCCGCCTCGCGCGCCGCCCAGGCGAGGCCCTGCGCCATGTTGCCCGCGCTCGCCGTGACGACGCCGTTCGCCAGCTCCTCCGGCGTCGCCTGTCGGATCGCGTTCGTCGCGCCGCGGATCTTGAACGAGCCGATCGGCTGCAGGTTCTCGAGCTTGAGCCAGATCTCGCACGGTGCCTCGGCGACTGGCAGCCGGACGAGCGGCGTCCGGATCGCCGCGCCGGCGATCGTCTCTCGCGCGCGCCGGATCTCGTCGAGCTGGATCAAAACTCGATCGTCGTCCCGCGGCCGGTCTCGCCGGCGCGACGGACGACGTACTCCGCCGCGAACAGGTCCTCGACGGCGATGCCGAGCGAGCGGAACACCGTCAGTTCGTCCGCCGACGATCGCCCGGCCGCCGAGCCGTCGAGCAGCTCGCCCAGCTCAGCGTGGATCCACGCCGGGTCGATCTTCCCCTCGACCTCGGCGGACTCGCGCCGGTCGACGAAGAGCGTTCCTGCTTGCAGCGTCTCGTCGTCCAGCTCGCGGCCCATGCCGACACGCGTTCACGTGCGCGCCGTCCTTCAGCCACTCGCGGCGGAGGATCGGCTCCGGCGAGCTGGTCGTGAAGACGACGACGTCCGCGCCGTCGAGAGCCGTCTCGATGTCCTCCGACACCGACGCGCCGAACTCCGCCGCCAGCACCTCCGCGTGGTCGCGCGAACGGCTCGCGATCCGCACCTCGTCGAATCCGGCGAGCGCCTCGAGGTGAGAGCGGGCCTGTACGCCTGCGCCGACGACGGCCAGAACCGCCGCGTCCTCGCGGGCCAGGCGTCGCGTCGCGACGGCGGTCACCGCGGCCGTGCGGATAGCCGTCACCGGCGAGGCGTTCATCAGCGCGAGCGTCTGCCCGCTCACGCCGTCGAACAGGGTCACCGTCCCCTGGTGCGCGTCGAGGCCCTTCGCCGGGTTGTCCGGCATGACCGCGACGGTCTTGAGCGAGTAGAGCGGCCGCTCGCCGCCCCGGTACGCCGGCATCATCCCGAGCAGGTGGTTCTCGCCCGGCGCCCGGACCATCGGTCGCAGCGGGAACGTCACCTCGCCGCGTTCGAGCGCCAGCAGCGCCTCCTCCATCGCCCCGATGCATCCCTGCATGTCGAGGAGCTCGACAACGTCTTCCTCGGAGAGCACGAGCAGCGGCGTCATGAGAACAGCGAGCCTACTTCCTCGCGCTCGTCCGGGGTCAACTCGAGCGCGAGCGCTTCGCGGACCGGCTCGAGATGGGCCGGTGTCCGCGGGCCGACGACGATCGAGGCCACGCCCGGATGTGCCAGGAGCCAGCCGAGCGCGAGGCCGGCCATGCTTACACCGCGCGCGGCGGCGAACGCCTCGAGCGCGTCGAGCGACCGGTAGACGTGCTCGCTGTCGAACCGCGTGTACGGCTCGGGGCGCAGCGTCATGCGCGAGCCTTCGGGCAGCGCCGCGCCGTGCCGGTACTTCCCGGTCAGCCAGCCGCCGGCGAGCGGCCCGAACACCTGGTAGGCGAGTGCGTGCTCGGCGCAGAGCGGGATCACGGTCTCCTCGTCCGCCCGGTCGAGCAGGGAGAACGAGTTCTGGACGAGCACGGGCGTTCCGGCGCCGAGCGCCTCGCGCAGCTCGTCCGCACCGTAGTTGCTGACGCCGTACGCCTCGACCAGCCCCGCGGCGGCGAACTCGGCGAACGCGCCGAGCGTCTCGTGGATCGGCGTCGCGGGGTCGGGCTCGTGGGCGAGGTAGAGGTCGATGTGGTCGATGCCGAGCCGCTCCAGGCTCGAGTCGAGCTGCCGCCGCACCCGCCCCGGCGCGAGGCCGCAATCGTCGCCCTCGTGCATCGGGTTGAACGTCTTCGTCGTGATCTGTGGGCGGTTGCCGGTGGCCGCGATCCACTCCCCGATCCACGCCTCGCTGCGCCCCCCGCCGTATGCGTCCGCGGTGTCGAACCAGTGCAGGCCGAGCTCCCACGCCGCCTCCATGAGGGCGAAGGCCTGCTCCTTCGACTCGCCCTGCCCGAAGAACGCGGGCGCCGATCCGATGCCGCCGAAGTTGCCGCAGCCGAGCACGACCGGAGGAACGTGGACGCGGGAGGACAAGCCCGGGATTCTATGATCGGCGATACACCGAAAGGAGCCACGCATGGCGTTCGAGCTACCTCCCCTTCCCTACGACTTCGACGCGCTGGAGCCCCACATCGACGCGCGGACGATGGAGATCCACCACGACAAGCACCACCAGGCCTATGTGGACAACGCGAACAAGGCGCTCGAGGGCAACGAGTGGGCGGACCGTCCGGTCGAGGCCGTCATCTCAAACGTCGAGCTCTTGCCCGAGGGCATCCGCACCGCAGTCCGCAACAACGCGGGCGGGCATGCCAACCACTCGCTCTTCTGGACGATCATGAGCCCGGACGGCGGCGGCGAGCCGGAAGGCGACCTCGCGGCTGCGATCGCGGACACGTTCGGCAGCGTCGAGGAGCTGAAGGCGGCCGTGAACGACGGCGGCGTGAAGCGCTTCGGGAGCGGCTGGAGCTGGCTCGTCTGGGACGGCACCGGCCTGGCGGTGATGTCCACCCCGAACCAGGACAGCCCGATCATGGACGGCAAGACGCCGCTCCTCGGCATCGACGTCTGGGAGCACGCCTACTACCTCAACTACCAGAACCGGCGCCCCGACTACCTCGCCGCCTGGTGGAACGTCGTCAACTGGGCCGAGGTCGCCCGCCGCTTCGCGGAGGCGAAGGGCTAGGCGACCGCTTCGTCGCCGGGCAGACGCGAGTAGATGACGAGGTCTGCCCGGCGACCCGGCTTCAGATAGAGCGACCGGAACACGCCCTCGCGGTGGTAGCCGCACCGCTCGGCGACGCGAAGTGAGGGCTCGTTGCCGGTGCCGATCATGAGCTGCACGCGCTCGAGGCCGACCTCGCCGAGGGCGTAATCCGTGACGAGTCGGAGGGCCCGAGTCGCGATGCCCCGGCCGCGCGCCTCGCGGACGACGATGTAGCCGATCTCGGCCTGCTTCGCGTCGCGCTCGATCGCGACCAGCCCCGCGATGCCGAGGAAGGCGCCGGTCTCGGCGTCCTCGATCGCGAAGCCGTCGCGCGTGCCGTCGCGCTGCCCGTTCTCGTACGCCTCGAGCCAGCGGTGCTCGAAGCCTTCCTCCCACGGCTCGGGGACGCGTGTGTTGCGGACGACGTCGGGATCCTGCAAGAGCGCGGCGAGGCCGCCGAGGTGGTTTCCGGAGATCGTCACGAGCCGGATGACGCCGTCTGTGAGCACGGGCGCATTCTGGCCGAACAGGCTGGGCGGGCGTGCGCATGCGGTCCGGGGGCCGGCGCCGCCGTCGCGAGCACCGCCGGGAGGACGAGAGCGAGCAGGTGCCGGCGGGTCACCCTCAGTCGGAGCCGCTCTAGCGCTCCTTGTAGCCGTACCCCGTCAACGTGCCGGCCGCTGCCGACTCCGTGCCCGTCGCCGTGACGATGCTGGAGCGGTTCTGCGGATCGACCACGAGGCCGACGACCCGCCGCTCGCCCGTGTCGTCTTCGACGAGCGCCCAGGCAACGACGCGGCTGAGGCCGCTCTCGTCGGCAGCGGAACCGCCGCCGTAGATCGCGCGCCAGCCCGAGTCGGCGGTGATGATCGACAGGATGTTCTCGCCGGATGCCTCGGCGGAAGTGCTTGCTACCACGTCGTCTTGCTCAGCCACTGAAACCTCCGGAGTCGTCTTCGAGACAAGAATTATGGCGACGGGGCAGACTACGCGGTGCAATGGCCGACGAACTCGTCCTCGACACACCCCTCGTGCTCGGCTTCCTCGACGCAGTTCGGCAGGCGATCGCGGGCGCTTCCTCGCCGGAGGCGGCGTGCGACGCGATCCGGCCGCGCTTCGCCGAGCTGCTCGCGGACGACGGCTGGCTGCCGCCCGAGTACCAGGCGCCGGTGCCCGAGAGCGGCATGGGCGGCGGAATCGGTCAGTGGCTCCTCTACCGCGCGGGCGACGGGTCGCTGTCGCTCTTCTCGCTCGTCGTCCCATCCGGATCGGCGACCCCGGTGCACGACCATCTCGCCTGGGGGCTCGTCGGCCTGTACCGCGGCACGCAGGACGAGGAGGTGTTCGCGGAGGCCGACGGCGGGCTGGCGCTGGTCGACCGGCGCGCCCTCGAGCCGGGCGACTTCTACGCGCTGATCCCGCCGCGCGACGACATCCACCGCGTCCGCACGACCTCGCCGGAGCCGTCCGTCTCGATCCACCTGCTGACGAACGACACCGGCTGCGTATGGCGCCACACGTTCGACCCGGAGTCGGGCGAGCGCCATCCGTTCCGCTCCGGCTACGTGAACGTCGACTGCGAGGACGAGCCGGGCGGCTAGACGGCGACCCGGCGGAAGCGCAGGTACAGCACGGAGAGCGTGGCCGCGAGGGCGATCGTCGCTACGACCGCGAGCGGGTGCGCGAACGGGTTGCGCACGAGCTGGTGCAGGACGCTGCCGACGACACGTGGGCGAGTGAGCAGATCCCAGCTGTTCAGGCGCACGACGCGGCCGAGGTAGATCCCGAGCGACGCGGCCGCGAGCGACAGCACCGCGACGGCGAGCGCGGTCCGGCCGCCGAACCGCTCACGCACCGCCCGCTCGACGAGCATGAGCGACGAGAAGCCGAGTGCGAGACCGACGGGGGCGACCGACACGAGCGCCGCGTCGCCGAGGATTCCGATCGTCGTCGTGTTCGCCGGGTCGATGTGGACCAGGTCGGTGACGAGGTAGGGCGCGTTCGGGAAGAACGCGAACCAGAGGACGAGCAGCGGCAACTGGAGGCCGAGCGGCGTCGAGCGCACGTCGTCGAGCGCGAGCGCCGCCACGAACGGGATCCACGCCAGCGCCAGGTTCCAGAGCAGGAAATCGAGGTCGCTGCTGTGCGCTGCCAGCCGGTACAAGGCGATGACCGCCAGGCTCACCATGCTCGTGACCATGCAGATCGAAAGCAGCCGCCGCTGGAGCACGTTTCAGCGTAGCCTCCGACCCGTGGACCAGGGGGCGGAATGGCACGTTCGGGGCTCGTATTTCGAGTCGTGCAACTGCGATGCGATCTGTCCCTGCCGGCGCATCGGCGGCGCCGCGGGCGGCCGCTCGACACACGGGATCTGCATGGGTGCCCTCTCCTGGCTGGTCGACGACGGCCGCGCCGGCGAGGTCGGCCTCGACGGGCTCGGCGTCGTGCTCGTCCTTCGCTACTCCGACGACGAGCCCGGCTCGCCGTGGACCTATTTCCTGTACCTCGACGAACGCGCCGACCCGGCTCAGCGGGAAGCGCTCGAGGACATCTTCCTCGGCCGCCGCGACGGCTCGATCCGCGAACACGCACCGTGGATCTGGAAGGAGTCGCACCTGCTCGGCGTCGCCCCGGCGGCGATCGAGATCGACCACACGCCGCGCCGCCAGTGGTTCCGGGTGCGTGACCGGGTCGAGGTGCGGGTGGCCGCGCCGGTGGCGGAGCAGCCGGCGGTCACCTGCGTGATCCCGGGACACGACCGCGCCGGGGAAGAGTTGACGGTCGAGGTGCTGAGGGTCGACCAGGAGGAGCCGCTCGAGTTCGAGTACCGCGGCGTCTGCGCGTACGCGTCGACGTTCGACTACGCCGGGCCGTGATCTCGGTCCTGATCCCGGTCAAGGACGGCGGCACGACGGTGCTGCGGGTCATCGAGGCCGTGCAGCGCCAGGCGATCGACGAGGAGTTCGAGCTCGTCGCCGTCGACTCGGGCTCGACGGACGGCAGCCCCGAGGCGATGGGCAGGCTCGGCGTGACCGTCCACGAGATCCCGCCGGACACGTTCTCGCACGGCGGCACGCGCAACCTGCTCTGGCGCCTCGGGCGAGGCGACGTCGCGGTCTATCTCACGGACGACGCCGAGCCGGCCGACGAGCGCTGGCTCGGGTCGCTCGTCGACGCGCTGCGATCGAGGCCCGACGCCGCCGCGGCATACGGTCGGCAGGTGGCCCGGCCCGACGCGTCCCCGTCCGAGCAGTACTTCCTCGACTTCCTCTACGGCCCCGAGCCTCGCGTCCAGCGCGCCGCGGCCCCCGACGAGCTCACGCTCCGGACGACGCTCCTCTCGAACGTCAACGCCGCCTACCACCGCTCGGCGCTCGAGGAGTTCCCGTTCACGGAGGACCTCCGCTGGGCGGAGGACCAGGACTTCGCGCGCCGGGCGCTCCTGACCGGCAGATCGATCGTCTACGAGCCTCGCGCCGCCGTGCTCCATTCCCACGCGTACACGATCCGTACGGCGTTCAACCGCTTCTTCGACTCCGGCCTGGGCGCCGAGCAGACCTACCTGAGCGGCGGGCGAGCGGCGAGGCGGGCGCTCGGTTCCTCCGCCTACCGGTACGCCGTCGGCGAGCTCCGCTGGCTCTGGGAGGAAGGACGCGCGGCCGAGATTCCGTACGCGGTCGTCTACGAGCTCTCGAAGCTCGCCGGGATGGAGCTCGGGATCCATCACAGGCTGCTGCCCGAACGGATCAAGTCGCGACTCGGGGTGAAGGCGCACCCTCGACGGCCGCGTGTCTGAGCCCGCGCCGTCCGTGTCGGTCGTCATCCCCTGCCTGAACGAGGCCACCTCGATCGACGAGTGCGTCACGCGCGCCCGGACGGTGCTCGCCGGGAGCGGCCTCGCGTCGGAGGTGATCGTCGTCGACAACGGCTCGGACGACGGCAGCGGGGCGCTCGCGGCGGCGGCAGGTGCAACGGTCGTCGTCGAGCCGAAACGGGGTTACGGCAACGCCTATCTCGCGGGCTTCGCGGCTGCGCGCGGCGACTACGTCGTGATGATCGACGCCGACCTCACGTATGACGCCACCGAGATCCCGGCGTTCGTGGCCGAACTCCAGCACGGCGCCGATCTCGTCGTCGGGAACCGGCTCGAGGGGCTCCAGCCCGGTTCGATGCACTGGCTGAACCGGGCCGGGAACGCGCTCCTGTCGGGCCTCCTGAACATGCTCTTCCGGACGCCGATCAGCGACGTCCACTGCGGCCTGCGCGCAATCCGCCGCGACGCCCTCGCCCGGCTCGACCTCCAGAGCGGCGGTATGGAGCTCGCCTCGGAGATGATCATCCGTGCCGTCCGGGAGCACCTCGTCATCCGCGAGCTCCCGATCGCGCTGCACCCGCGCGCGGGCGAGTCGAAGCTCTCCCGCTTCCGCGACGGCTGGCGGCACCTGCGGCTGATCCTCGTCTACAACCCGACCTTTCTCTTCCTCGTGCCCGGCGTCGTGCTGCTCGTTGTCGGTGCGGTGCTGATGCTGCTCGTGCTCGCGAACGTGACCGTGTCCGGTCACGGGGTGTTCGTGCACACGCTGATCGGCGCCTCCCTGCTCGTCGTCGTCGGCACGCAGCTGATCGGCTTCGGCCTCTGTGCCCGCACCTACGCCGTCTACCAGCTCGGCGACCACGACCCGTTCCTGGAGGGATTTCAGCGCCGGCTGACGCTCGAGCACGGTCTGGCGCTCGGGACACTCGTCTTCTGCGCGGGGCTGGCCACCGGCGGTATCGTCGTCGGCCGGTGGGTCGCCGAAGGGTTCGGGCCGCTGGCGGAGGAGCGGCTGTCGGTGGTCGCGGCCACACTCGTGATCGTCGGGACGCAGATCTTCTTCACGTCGTTCCTGCTCTCGATCATGGGCCTGAGGCGCCGGGGCGACTGACCGACTCGCCCGGCTGCACAGGCGCGCGCTGGAGGAGCAGCAGGCCGCCCGGGAGGCTCGCGAGCGCGAACGCGACGCCGCCGATCAGCGACAGCAGCGTCGCGTCGGTCGATCCGATCCCGACGTCTCCGAGCAGAACGACGAAGCTCGCCTCGCGCACGCCGTAGCCCGCGATCGAGATCGGGAGCGCGGAGACGATCAGCACCGGCGGCAGCACGACCGCGAGCACGGAGTAGGAGACGTCGAGGTCGATCGCGCGCGCCACGAGCCAGAGAGCGAGGATGACGAGCCCCTCGAACGCGATGCCGAGCGCGGCCGTCCTCGCGAGCACCGCCGGGCGCACGCAGGCGCGGACGGCGCTCCTGGCCTCGGCGAGCCAGCCCTGAGCCCGCTTCGGGAGCCGCCGGCCGAGACCTGTCCCGCCCCGCACGAGCAGCGCAACCACGACCAGGACGACGGCGAGCGCGGCGGTGGCTGCGCCGAGCGCGGCGATCAGCGTCCCGGCCACCGGCCCGGGGTCCACGGCGAGCGCGATCCAGGCGACGAGGACGAGACAGGCGAGCGCCGTGGCGCGGTCGATCACCACCGTCGTGATCGCCGTCATCCGCGTCCCCGGTCGAGAGACGACCCAGGCCCGCGTCACGTCGCCACCCGCCTGGCCCGGAAGGAAGTTGTTCGTGAACGCGCCGATCAGGTAGGCCCTGATCGCGAGATACGTCGTCGTGACGACGGCAGCGGCATCCAGGAACAGGCGCCAGCGGAGGCCTGCGACCAGGAAGGAGGCGAAGAGCACGGCGACGGCGCCGGCGAAATAGCCCCAGCTCCCCCTGGCCAGCGTGTCCCGGGCCGCGCTCCAGTCGACCGTGACCGCCACCGCGGCGAGCAGGCCGGCGCTGACGAGGGCACGCACCCAGAGGGAGCCTGCGAGCGAACGGAGCCGCTCCATCGCGTGGAGGTTAGAAGGGGCGCCTGCGTGCGCGTCGGCGACAATCAGGCCGGTGAGAGTCGATGCGAGGCGATCGGCCGGCGGAGCCTGGGTCCCGTACGGCCTCGTCGCGCTCGCCTTCGTCGGCCTGCGCGTCTGGTCGTACTGGGATGTCTTCGGCCGGTCGGGCACCGTCTACCCCGACACGCGGGTCTACGAGCAGATGACGTCGATGCCCGTCCTGAACGGCCACTTCTGGGCCGGGCAGGCGCTGAAGACGCCCGGCGTGCCGCTCTTCTGGAAGATCCTCCCGGGATCGACGGGGACCGCGGCTCCGATCGCGCAGTGGCTCGTCTCGGTTGCGGCCTGGCTCGTGCTCGCGGCCGTCGTGGCCACGACCCTGCGCGGCCGCCGCTTCCGGGTCGTCGGGTTCGCCGTCGTCCTCGCCTTCGGCCTCACGCCGCTCGTCGCGCAGTGGGACGGCGTGCTGCTGACGGAGTCGATCGCCATTTCCGTGACGGTGTTCTTCCTGGCCGCCCTGATACTCGTCCTCACCAGGCCGAACTGGTGGACGGCGGCGCTCGTGCTCGGGATCGCCGCGTACGGCGCGATCGCCCGCGACCAGAACAGCGTCTTCGAGCTCCTCATGCTCGTCCCGGTCGCCGTTGCCCTCGTGTGGCGTAACCGGCGCCTGCTCCCGCTCGGCCTCGCCCTCGCAGGCGGCGCCGTGGTCGTCTTCGCCGGCAGCACCGCGGCAGTCGACCATCGCGGGAACGAGATCGGGACGGCGGAGAACGTCGCGATCCGCGTGCTTCCCGACCGCGCGACGCTCCGCTACTTCCGGGCACGCGGCATGCCGCTGCTGCCGAACATGTACTCGCTGCTGATCAACAATCGCTACCCGCCGCGCCACTTCTACGAGGTACCCGAGCTGGCCTCGTTCCGGCACTGGGCGAGCACACGCGGCAACAACGTCTACCTCACCTGGCTGGCGACGCATCCGGACGCGTCGCTCGGTGAGCCGCTGCGGAACCTCGACCGCATCGTCGCGCCGGCGACGACACCCGCCGACGGGCTCGACTCGTTCAAGCCCCGCGGTTACTCGAACACGCTGCCGGAGTTCGTCCGCAGCTTCCTCTATCCGCAGACCGGCTGGCTCGTCGTCGGCTGGATGTGCATCGTCGCGGCCGTCGCGGCACTGGCCGCGATCCAGGGCTACGCCCGCCGCGCCTGGCTGGTACCGGCCCTCGTGCTCGCGTCCACGGTCCCGATGGGGATCTTCATCTGGAACGCGGACGCACTCGGCCGCGAGCGGCACGTCCTGCTCGTCGGCGTGTTCGGCCGCCTCGCGATGTGGATGCTCGTGCTCTACGTCCTCGACGCGTACCTCGCGGCGCGTCGTCAGCCGGAGGCAGAGGCCGAGCCGGCCGGGAGCGGCGTCTCGAGCGGGTCGTCGGCGCTCCAGGGGAAGACGATCCAGCGGTCGGTGCGCTCCCAGACGTATTCGCACTGGACGACCGAGCGCGGCTTCTCGTAGAGCACCGCGATCTTCACCTCGTCCACCTTGCCGACGAGGAAGTCCTTGACGAGGACGAGCGTCTGGCCCGTGTCGGCGACGTCGTCGGCGATCAGCACGCGCGCCTCGTGGAGGTCGACGAGATGCGGCACCGGCGGGAGGATCATCGGCAGATCGAGCCGCTCGTCGACGCCGGTGTAGAACTCGACGCTCATCGTGAACGTGTTCTTGACGCCGAGCGCATACGCGAGCGCGCCCGCGACGAGGAGCCCGCCGCGTGAGATGCCGAGGATGAAGTCCGGGCGGAAGCCGTCGGCGACCACCCGCTCGGCGAGCGCCTTCGATCCCGAGCCCAGCTCGTCCCAGCTCATCCGTAGCTGCTCGATCGCCATGTGCGGACTCTAAAGGCAAGGATGGGCGGCACACAATGACCCACGAGGATCGCCTGCGGAAGCGAGCCACCTTCGACGAGGTGGCCGACCTCTACGCGCGTGGACGTCCGCGCTACCCGGAGGTCGTGATCGACGACGTGGTCGAGCTCGCCGGCTTCGGGCCCGGATCGCGGATCGTCGAGATCGGCTGCGGGACGGGCCAGGCGACGGCGGCGCTGGCCGAGCGCGGGCTCGACGTCACCTGCGTCGAGCTCGGGTCCCGACTCGCGGAGGCGGCGCGACGCGAGCTGGCCGGCCATCCGAACGTGCGCGTCGTCAACGCAGACGTCGAGTACTGGGTGCCCGATGCCGCCCCGTACGACGGCGTGGTCGCCTTCATGGCGTTCCACTGGGTCGACCCGGAGCGCCGGTACGGGATCGCGGCCGCGCTGCTTCCTCCGGGGGGTGTCCTGGCGATCGCGAGCATCCATCACGTGATGCCGCCGGACGCCGACCCGTTCTACTTCGATGTCCAGGACGACTACCGCGCGGTGGGGATGGCCGGCGACGAGCCGCCGCCGCCGCCCGGGGAGATCGTCTACCTCGAGGGCGAGATCGACGCGAGCGGTCTCTTCGGCCCGGTGACAGTTCGCCGCCGCGGATGGGAGGTCGTCGACACGGCCGACGAGCACCTGGCCCTGATCAACACCTACTCGCCCCACCTGCTTCTGCCGGAAGAGCAGCGCCGGGAGCTGTTCGATCGGATCCGCCGACGCATCGAGGCTCGCCCCGACGGCACCGTTCGCAAGTCGATGCTCGCCGTCGTGCAGGTCGCCCGCCTCCTCTAGCGCGTTCGCCCACCACGCGGCCGCGTGCTTCGATACGAGGCATGGCGGCACGGGGCAACGGGAGAGGCAGGAGCCGGTGGTCGTTCGACGCCGGCGAGCCGCCCGAGCGCCCGGCCGACCCGGAGGTGCGCCGCGCCAACCTTCGTCGCATCGCCGGCCTGTTCAAGGGCTACCGGCTCAGGCTCGGCGTCGTCCTCGGACTGATCTGCGTCTCGTCGCTCCTCGGCATCGTCTCGCCGTTCCTGCTCCGCGCCGTCCTCGACACCGCGATCCCGGACAAGAACATCGCGCTCCTGAGCGCCCTCGTCGCCGGGATGATCGGCATCTCGATCGCGACGGGGGCGCTCGGCGTCGTCCAGACCTACATGTCGAACCTCGTCGGCCAGCAGGTGATGCACGACCTGCGCTCGGCCGTCTACCGGCACCTCCAGCGACTGTCGCTCGCCTTCTTCACGCGCACGCGCACCGGCGAGATCCAGTCGCGGATCGCGAACGACATCGGCGGCGTCGAGACCGTGGTCACGTCGACCGCGACCTCGATCGTCTCGAACCTGACGACGGTGATCGCGACCGTCGTCGCCATGTTCCTGCTCGACTGGCGCCTCGCCGTCTTCTCGCTCGGGCTGCTGCCGTTCTTCGTCTTCCTGACGCGCCGAGTTGGCCGCCAGCGCCGGGCGATCACGACCACGCAGCAGCGGACGCTCGCGGACATCTCGACGCTCGTCGAGGAGTCGCTGTCCGTGTCGGGCATCCTGCTCGGCCGAACGATGGGCCGCTCCGAGGAGCTGAGCGACCGGTTCTCGCGACAGTCGGCGGAGCTGGCCCGGCTCGAGGTCGCCTCGCGCATGGCCGGCCGCTGGGTGATGGCGCTGATCCAGACGACCTTCGCCGTCATGCCGGCCCTGGTCTACTGGTTCGGCGGCTGGAGCTATGCGCACGGCGGCGGGGCGATCACGATCGGCACGCTCGTCGCCTTCACCACGCTGCAGGTGCGGCTGTTCTTCCCGATCGGGCAGCTCCTGTCGGTCGGCGTCGACGTCCAGACCTCGCTCGCACTCTTCGACCGCGTCTTCGAGTACCTCGACCTGCCGGTCGACATCGCCGAGAAGCCGGACGCGGTCGAGCTCGGCTCCTGCCGCGGCGACGTCGTCTTCGACGGTGCCTGGTTCCGCTATTCGCCCGACGCGCCGTGGACACTCGAAGACGTCTCCGTCACGGTGCCGACGGGGACGACGCTCGCGATCGTCGGTGAGACCGGGGCCGGGAAGACGACGATGGGGTATCTCGTCGCGCGTCTCTACGACGTGGAGCGCGGCGCCGTGACGATCGACGGCTACGACATCCGCGACGTGACCTTTGCCTCGCTCGCCGCGACGGTAGGCGTCGTCTCGCAGGAGACGTATCTCTTCCACGACACGGTCCGCGAGAACCTCCGCTTCGCGCGGCCGCAGGCGACCGACGAGGAGATCGAGGAGGCGGCCCGCGCCGCCCGGATCCACGACCTCGTCGCCTCGCTCCCCGAGGGCTACGAGACCGTCGTCGGCGAGCGCGGCTACCGGTTCTCGGGCGGCGAGAAGCAGCGGATCGCGATCGCCCGCACGATCCTCCGCAACCCGCCCGTGCTGATCCTCGACGAGGCGACGAGCTCGCTCGACACACAGACCGAGCGGGCCGTCCAGGCCGCGCTCGACCGGCTGGCGGAAGGGCGGACGACGATCGCGATCGCGCACCGGCTCTCGACCGTCCGCGACGCCGAGCAGATCGTCGTCCTCGACGCCGGCCGGATCGTCGAGCGGGGTACTCACGAGGAGCTGCTCGAGCTCGGCGGCCGCTACGCGGCGCTCGTGTCCCGTGACGCGGAGCTCGCCCCGCTGTCCTGACGACAGTTCAGGTCTCTAGTCGACGCTCTCGACGAGGAAGGCGACCCGCACGTGGGCACGCCACTCGTCGAGGCCGTCGCCGCGAAGCCCGGTCGAGACGACGTCGACCGCCTTGATGTTGCGGAGCGTCTTGCGGGCCTCCGCGAGCGCCTGACGGACGGCGTCGTCGGAGCTCGTCGTCGAGCTTCCGACCAGCTCGATGATCTTGACCACGGCCATGTCTCTCCCCTTTCCGTATTGTGCGGTGATGCCGCCGGAGCGTAGTTGATCCTCGATCTCTCGATCGACGAGCTGCTCTCGACGACCCGGTGCGTCCGCCGCCGGCTCGACCTCACCCGTCCGGTCGAGCGCGAAGTGCTCGAGGAGTGTCTTCTGCTCGCCCAGCAGGCTCCGACCGCGAGCTACCGCGAGGACTGGCATTTCGTCGTCGTGACGGACGCGGCGCAGCGCGCGGCGCTCGGCGAGCTCTGGCGCGAGGGCGGCCGCAAGTACCTGGGACGGATCGACCCGGCCGCGATGACGGACCTGCCGCCGGCGCGCCGGCGGCTGCTCGAATCCGTCCTCCACCTCGTCGACCACATCCACGAGGTGCCCGTCCACGTGATCCCTTGCATCGAGGGCCGCACCGACGGCCAACCGGGTCCGCTGCAGTCGGGACGCTGGAGCACGATCGTCCCCGCCGCGTGGAGCTTCATGCTCGCCGCCCGGTCGCGCGGACTCGGCTCGTGCTGGACGAGCTTCCACCTCTTCTTCGAGCGCGAGGCGGCGGACATCCTCGGCCTTCCGTACGACGAGATCATGCAGGCGGCGCTGCTCCCCGTCGCCTACACGATCGGCACCGACTTCCGGGCCGCGCCGCGCAAGCCGCTCGACACGATGGTGCACTGGGACCGCTGGTAGAAAGCGCCAACCGTGTGCTTCGACGACGACTCGTTCCCGCCGATCCCCGTCATCTCGGGTGCGGCGCTCTCGCACGACGAACTCGTGCTCGAGGCGCGGGACGGCAACCGCTTTGCCGCCTTCGCTGCGCTTCCCGACGAGACGGCCTCGACCGGCGTCGTGATCCTGCCCGACGTCCGCGGCCTCTACCGCTTCTACGAGGAGCTCGCGCTCCGCTTCGCCGAGCGCGGCTATGCGGCGATCGCGTTCGACTACTTCGGGCGCACGGCCGGCGTCGGTAAGCGCGACGCGGACTTCGACTACATGCCGCACGTGCAGGCGACAACGGGCGAGGGGATCCAGGCCGACGTCGCGGCCGCCGTCGAGTGGCTGCGGATGCGCGCCGGCGTCGACTCCGTCGTCACGGTCGGTTTCTGTATGGGCGGGCGCCAGTCGTGGCTGTCGGCCGCCGGCGGCCACGGGCTCGCGGGTGCGGTCGGCTTCTACGGCCGGCCCGGACAGGGACAGGACGGGAAGCTCGGCCCCGCGCAGCGCGCAGGCGAGATGGCGTGCCCGATCCTCGCGCTGCAGGCGGGCGACGACCGGAACATCACCGCCGAGGACAACCAGGAGTTCGAGCAGGCGCTCGAGGCGGCGGGCGTCGAGCACGAGCTGGTCACCTACGACGGCGCGCCGCACAGCTTCTTCGACCGGCGGCAGGAGGACTTCGCGACCGCGTCCGACGACGCCTGGGCGCGCGTCGTCGCATTTCTCGAGCGGCACGGGAGCAGCTAGGGGCTCGCAGGAGCAGGTTTTCCGGCGCCGCTCACGAACGTGACGGCCGGCGCAAATGATCGCGCCAACCTCGACCATGGACGACCGGAGACGAGCCGACTGGCCTCACTGGCCCGATCGGGCCAACGGCCCCACGCATCGCGACCGCCTCGAGCGGCGCCTCTTCCGCGACTCCGAGCACGAGGCCGAGATCGAGCGCACGCGCGCCGCGATCGTGCAACTCGAGCTCGCCGCCGCCGCGAAGGCGGCGCAGGTCGAGCGCCTCGAGCACGCGGTCGCGCAGACCAACGGGCACGTTCCGCCACCCGAGCGCGAGCCCGTGCAGGAACCGGAGCCAGAGCGTGCGCCGGCCTCGACCCATCTCGTCTTCGCGTGGACGCCGAGCGGCTACAGCCTGCACACCGCCGAGGGAGACGCGCCCGCACCGGGGACGCGGCTCGCGATCGCCGGTACCGAGCACCGCGTCGCCAGGCTCGGCCCGTCGCCGCTTCCCGGCGACCCTCGCCGCTGCGCGTACCTCGATCCCTCCTGAGCGGCACGCGCGACCGTCTCCCGCCGCAAGCGCAGCGGGCAGCTTGACGTCGCGGCATTCGTAAGTTTATACTTACGGTTAGTGCATGCTTACCGAGAGAACGGTATCGGCGTCCTCGGCGACGCGACGCGGCGGGCGATCTTCGAGCGACTGGCACGCGGGCCGTGCTCGGTAGGAGAGCTCGCCGCCGAACTGCCGGTGACTCGACCCGCGGTGTCCCAGCACCTGCGCGTGCTGAAGGACGCAGGCCTCGTCTTCGACCGCCCGGACGGGACGCGGAGGCTCTACCAGCTCGACCCGGACGGCGTCGGCGCGCTCCGCGCCTACGTCGACCAGTTCTGGACACAGGCTCTCGCCGCGTTCAAGGCAGCGGCGGAGCAGGACCCGAAGGAGGAATGATGGTGCAAGGCGTGACGGATCTCGCCGTCCACAAGACGATCACGGTCGCCGCGCCGCAGCAGCGGGCGTTCGACGTGTTCACGACCGGCATGTCCGAGTGGTGGATGCGGGACAGCCACCACATCGGCGAGACGGCGCCGGAGGCCGTGGTCATCGAGCCGCAGGCCGGCGGGCGCTGGTTCGAGCGGGCTCCCGACGGAGCGGAGTGCGACTGGGGCCGCGTGCTCGAGTGGGAGCCGCCGGCGCGCGTCCTGCTCGCGTGGCACCTCGACGCCGACTGGAAATACGACCCCGACCCGGCGAAGGCGACCGAACTGGAGGTGCAGTTCGTCGCCGAAGGCCCGGACGCGACCCGCGTCGAACTCGTCCACCGCGGTCTCGAGATCCACGGTGAGCGGGCACAGGCCGTCCATGACGCAATCGACAGCCCCGAGGGCTGGAACGGGCTGCTCGAGCTCTACGCGGCCGAGGCGGCCAACGGCTAGCCACGACCTGAGCCACAGGCCCGAGAACGTCCGGAGGCCGCCCTGCGGCGGCCTCCGGACGTATTGGACGATGCGAAAGGAGCGGTATCTAGGGCGTGTAACCGCCGCCGCCGGACGAGCCGGTCGCGCCGGTCGCGCCGCCGCCATAGCCGCCGCCGTAGCCGCCACCGCCCGTCGGGGCAGAGGGCTTGACCGCGGCGCCCTTGGCCGTGACTGCGTACCAGTCACCGCCGAAGGCGTGGACGTCCTGGCCCTTCGTGGAGCCGGCGGCCTTGTCGAACTTGAACCAGTACAGCGGGTGCTTGTTGTACGTAACCTGGAGCGTTCCGTTCGTCCGCTTGATCGTGCCGAGCTTGGACGCGCCGGCGCCGGCGCCGGCCGTCGGCTTCCCGGTCGTCAGGTACGGCGGCCAGTTCGCCGCACAGCTGCCGTAGCAGGAGCTCTTCGTGCCCTTGTCCTTCTGGAACAGGTAGAGCGACTTGCCCTTGCTGTCGACGAGGATCGTGCCGATGCTCGTCTTCCGGGTCTTGACCTGGCTCGGTGTGCTGGTGGCGGCGATCGCCGTCGCGGTCACGGCCAGCACGACGAGCACTGCGGCGACGGCGACGAGACGGCTGTTCAGGAAACGGGACTTCACACGGACCCCCTTACGAGTCGTTTTCTCGTCAGACTCCTACGACGGCGACGGCCCGGCGGTTTCGTCCGGCGGCTCGGGACCGCCGGGAATCAGACGGTCGTACTCCTCTTCCATCAGCGGGCTCGAGAGCATGAAGTCCGCCGAGGCCCGATTGCAGGCGATCGGAACGTTGTAGACGACGGCGATCCGCAGGAGGGCCTTCACGTCGACGTCGTGCGGGTGCGGCTCGAGCGGGTCCCAGAAGAAGATCACGAAGTCGATCCGCTCCTCGGCGATACCCGCTCCCACCTGTTGATCGCCGCCGAGCGGCCCGCTGAGGAACCTCGTCACGTCGAGCCCGAGCTCGGACGCGAGCAGGGCACCCGTCGTGCCGGTGGCGAACAGTTGGTGGTGGCCGAGCGTGGTCCTGTTGTACCGGGCCCACGCCAGCAGATCCGGTTTGCGATTGTCGTGCGCGATCAGCGCGATCCGCTTGCGCCGCGGCATGTGCAGCGTGGACAGCCCCACTGTCCCACTGTCTACCACGCGAAGACGACCGGAGTGGTCGCTCAGGAAGCGGCGCGCTCGAGGAGCACGACCGGAATCGTGCGCGCCGTCTTCTGCTCGTAGTCGGCGAAGTTCGGGTTCGCGCGCTTCTGCTCCTCCCAGATCCGCTCGCGCTCCTCGCCCTCGGCCACGCGGGCGCGCACGGGAATCGTCTCCGTGCCCACCTCGACGACGGTGTCCGGGTGGGCGACGAGGTTGTGGTACCAGGCGGGATGAGCGTCGGCGCCTGCCTTCGAGCCGAAGACGGCGAACGCGTCGCCGACCGGCAGGTACACGAGCGGGTTGACCCGGTCGGTGCCGCTCTTCGCTCCCCGGTGGTGGAGCAGGAGCAGTGGGCGGCCTTCGAACTGCGCGACCTTCCCGCCGTTCGCGCGGAACTCGTCGATCACGCCGCGATTCCAGTCGTCGGACTCGGACACGCGCGGGGCGTCAGCTTCGCTTGCGCTGCTGCTCGAGCTTGCGCCGCTGCGCGCGATTCATCGCGACGGGCGCCTGCTCGGTCTGCATCGTGGCGTCCATCACGGCCTTCCGCTCCGCTGCCGAGAGCTGCGACATCGCCTGCTGCGCCCGGCGCGGGTCACGCCCTGCACCGGCCCGCTCGAGCTTCTTGACCGCGCTCGCGAGCTCGGGGTCGGATCGCTCGAGCGCCGCCTCCGACATCTTCTTCAGCCCCTTGCCGAGGATCGGCACCTTCATCAGGAACTGGATGATCGGCCGCAGGTAGCGCCCGCCCTTGATCCGCCCGAGCAGGGCGAAGAGCCCCAGCACGACCACGACCGCGACGAGAACGAAGACCGGGATCAGGAACAGCCACACGCCCGCACTTTAGCGAGGCGTGGGAGCCCCGGGCCAAGCCCTGCTAGCTCTTGGGCGTGACGACGAACGTCCCGTTCATCGTCCGGAAGTGTGCGGAGCAGGCGAACGCGTACGACCCCGGGACGAGGTGGAGCGTGTACGTCCTCGTCCCGACCCACGGGATCCCGGTCGTCAGCAGGCGTTTGTTCTGTGTCTGCGAGCCGAGCGCGAAGTTGTGGACCTTCGAGTAGTCGTGGACGACCAGCCTGTACGTGCCGGCCGCGAGGCTCCTGACCTTGCGGCCGTTCGCGAACGTGAGCGTGATCGTGTAGGCGTCGTGAAGGCCGACCTTGCCGACCAGGGTCGGGTTGGCCGCGACGGGCCGGGCCGAGGCGCTCGTGGCGAGGAATGCCGACAGGAGGGCTGCGGCGGCGAGGACGAGGCGTCGATTCGTCATGCACCGAGGATCGCGGGCGCGTCATCATCCAGTCAACTGTTCTTCCGAAGAGAAGATCGAAGCCTTGATCCGGATCAAGCTGCCGACCCACCCCGCCGAGCACGTCGCGTTCGCCTGCTCGCCGCTGCTCGAGTGCGTCCTCAGCCTCCATGTCCTCGCCGGGCCGAAGCACCATGCGCTGCAGCACGACTGGGTGCGTCGGATGCGGGCGCTCGACTCCGGCCTCAAGCGGCGGATCGACGCCTTCTCGTTCCTCTACCGGCGCCACCTTCCGGACTTCCTCGTGCCGAGCCCGCTCGGCCCGGCGGAGAGCTTCGACGAGGAGCTCGCGCGGATCGAGGCGCTCGGGGCGGAGCTCCTGCTCGAGGAGCTCGGCCGGCCGCTCTACGACCACGGCGGGCGCCACGGCCAGGGCGTCTTCGACGAGTCGGGTGTCCGGGAGACGATGCTCCGGCGCGCGGCGGCCGACGGTGAGGCGTCGCGCGAGCTCGCCGCGCTCCTCCTCGACGATCCCGTCGAGCTCGGACGGCAATTCGCCGCCCTGCTCGGCGACTACTGGCAGGCGGCGTTCGAGGCTGAGTGGGAGCGGATCGAGCCGCTCCTCGCCGCGAGCGTCGCCGAGGCCGGCCGGACGCTCGCCGCCGCCGGCATCTGGGCCGTGCTCGGGCGGCTGCCCCCGCGCTGCCGGGCGGACGCGACGCGGGAGGAGCTGCTGATCGACCTGCCGCACGAGCACGACGTCGTCGTCTCGGAGACGCGCCCGCTCCTCCTCTGCCCGAGCGTCTTCGTCTGGCCGCACCTGCGTGTCAACTGCGACCCGCCCTGGCCGACCGCGCTCGTCTAGGCAGCGCCGTTCCTTGCACGCGAGACGGCGCCGCGCGTGCCGCCGGCCGAGCTCCTGCGCATCCTGCGCGCGCTCGGCGACGACACCCGCCTGCGGATCCTGAAGCTGATCGCCGAGCGGCCGCGGACGACGCAGGAGCTCGGCCCGCTCGTCGGGCTGTCGACGGCAGGCCTCTCGAAGAGCCTGCGCCGGCTCGCCGAGGCCGGCCTCGTCGTGCCCCGCCGGGAGGGTTACTACGTCGTCTACAGCCTCGACCCGGCGCGGATCGCGGAGCTGTCGCCGGCGATCACGGGCTTCCTCGAGGACACGGCTGCGAGCTAGGCCAGCTCGGCCCGGATCAGGCGCAGGCCGACGTCCCACTCGGGAGTCGTCCGGAGCTGGCCGTGCCGCGCGTCCCACGCGCCTGAGTCGAGATCGCGGCGGAGCTGTTCGAGCGCACGCGTCGAGACCGCTTCCGGGAGCTGGTGCCAGACCGAGGTCGCAGCGCGAATCCGGGGGTCGAGATACTCCTCCGGCCTGGCCCAGAGAGTGGCGAACATGCGGTCGGTGCAGTCGCGCGGGGCGAGCAACGGCTGCGCCGTCGCCGCGGGGAGCGCGTCGAGCACCTGTTGGAGCGAGGGGGACTTCCGGGCCGGCGAGCCCATGATCTCGGGGAGGTAGTCGCGGACGATCCACTGGTCCGCCCAGACCCGGGGGTCGAACGTGACGACCACGACCCTGCGCCGCGCGACCCGCACCATCTCCCCGAGGCCCGCCTCGACGTCGGCCCAGTGGTGGAGCGTGATCACCGCCATTGACGCGTCGAACGAGTCGTCGGCGAACGGAAGCTCCTCGGCGCTGCCCTCAACAGCCGGGGAAGCGTCCGGAGCGCGCTGCGCGATCATCACCCGGGAGGGTTCGACCGCGGTCACATCACGGTCGGTCGGCTCGTACGAGCCGGTGCCGGCGCCGACGTTGACGACGGTCCGCGCGTCGCCGAGTGCCTCCCAGATGGGCTCGGCGAGCCTCGGGTCGGCCTGACGAATCGCCCCGTAGGTCCGGCCGATCCGATCGTAGAGCGCCTTCGAGCCGATCGACCGAGCCTAGCCAACAAGCGACCCGCACGCGCGTCTCAGGGAGCACGTGACTTCGGTCCCGATCGACACCGGCACGAGCGCCCGCCGGCGGGTGCACGCCGGCGCGTTCGACGTCAGTCAGGTCGTGTTCTCGGGCGGCGAGCGGTTCGGCTGGCACTCGCACCCGCGCGCGTGCCTGGCCGTCGTCGTGGACGGCGTCGTCGACAAGCGCTTCCACG
This sequence comes from uncultured Actinomycetes bacterium, assembly GCA_963765295.1. Classification (GTDB taxonomy): domain Bacteria; phylum Actinomycetota; class Thermoleophilia; order Gaiellales; family Gaiellaceae; genus PALSA-612. Next base: position 42,198 of record CAVXVO010000003.1, on the reverse strand, counting down.
GCCTGGCGATGGACGCCGACGTCGGAACGGTGATCTCGATGCCGGCGGAGGAGCCGCACCGGGACAGCTTCGGCCGCCAGGGCACGGCGATCGTCACGGTCGAGTCGGACAACGGCGTCGACTCCGTCTCCGGCTTCAGGGACTGGGGCGCCATGCTCGTCGCGCTGCGCGTCGAGCGCGAACTGGAGGTCGACGACGCCTTCACGCCGCTCGCGCTCGAGGGGCTCGCGCTCGAGCTGACCGCGGTCGCGAGGCGCGGGCCTGCGCTCCCACGTCCCGGGCGTTGGATCCAGGAGGCGTACGAGCTCCTGCACGAGCGCTTCCGTGAGACGCCGACGGTGACCGAGGTCGCCGCCAGCGTGGGCGTGCACCCGTCGCACCTCGCCCGCTGCTTCAGGGCCCACTACCGGGAGAGCCTCGGCGCGTGCGTCCGCCGGCTCCGGCTCGAGTGGGCGGCCGGCCGGCTCGCACGCACCGACGTCCCGCTCGCGAGCCTGGCGAACGAGGCCGGCTTCGTCGACCAGAGTCACTTCACGCGCGCCTTCAAGCAGCGCTTCGGCATGACGCCGGCCCGGTATCGGGCCGCTCATCGCTAGAGGCCGGATACCAGAGCCTGCTCGCTGCGTACAAGACGCAGCGCGGGTCCCGGCCTAGCGTCAGCGGCGTTGCGAACGAGCAGGACAGACCGTGAACGCAGGCTCCATTCGCCGGGCCTGTGCTTGCCCTGTCGCTCCTCCTTGCAACTGAACCGTTCGTGGGCGGAGGTGTGGGGCCCTCCCCCACGCCTCCGCCGGTTTTCCTGAAGCGTTCGGAAGGAAAGGAGTCCTATGCCTAGGAAGACGATGCTCTCGGCGGCGTTCGCCGGGCTCGGCCTCGTCATGATCGTCGCGGCGATCTTCGCCGGGACGGCGAGCTCGGCCTCGAAGCCGGCTGCCAAGCCCGCCTCGAAGCACGCGCTCAAGGGCGGCACGCTGCGCGTGAACGCCTCGAACAACGACTTCGAGTTCTCCGACCCCGGGCTCGCCTACGACACGCTGTCGTGGTCGATGCTCTACACGACCCAGATGCTGCTCGTGAACTTCCCGGAGAAGAGCGGCCAGGCCGGCAGCGTCCTGTACCCCGAGGCGGCGACGTCGTTCCCGACCGTGTCCAAGGACGGGAAGACGTACACGTTCCACATCCGCCCGGGCCTGAAGTTCTCGGACGGCTCGCCGGTCACGGCCGCTGCGTACCAGCGGGCGTGGGAGCGGAACCTGAGCCCGAAGATGGGCTCGCCCGTGGGCGTCAACGACCAGTTCCAGAGCGTGATCGTCGGTGGGCAGGCATTCCTGAGCGGGAAGGCCCAGTCGATCTCGCGGCATCACCGCCAAGGGCCTGACGCTGACGTTCCGTCTGACGAAGCCGAACCCGACGTTCACGTCGTATCTCGGCATGCAGTGGTTCGGCGCGGTCAAGCCCGACATGCCGTACACGACCTCGGGCGTCACTGGCTCGTACCCGTCCGCGGGGCCGTACTACATCCAGTCGCGCGAAGTCGGCCGGTCCCTGGTCGAGGCGCGGAACCCGTACTACAAGGGCTCCAGGCCCGGCCAACCCGGACAAGATCGCCTGGACGATGAACACGGACCAGGACCAGACGCTGCTGCAGGTCAAGGCCGGCCAGGTCGACGTCGATGCCGCCGGGCCGCCGCCGACTGCGAACGCGTCGCTGGCGCAGCAGTACAACGTCAACAAGTCGCGGTTCTTCGTCGGCGGCTCGTCGTGCGTCATCTACTGGGCGCTGAACACGTCGCGGCCTCCGTTCAACACGCTCGCCGCACGCAAGGCGGTCAACTGGGCGCTCGACCGCCCGGCGATGACGAGGCTCTACGGCTTCCTCGGCGCGAAGCGCTCGGACCAGATCCTGGTTCCGGGTGTGCCGGGCTACAAGCCGTACAACCTCTACGCCTTCCGCGGGGCCAACCCGACGGTGGCGAAGAAGATCGACCCGGCGCTGGCGGGCCAGACGGCCGTGGTCTTCCACTCGACCAGCTCGACTGGCCGTGAACATCTCGCAGGTGGCCGTCGTTCAACCTGTCCAGGATCGGCATGAAGACGAAGGATCGTCCGGTTCCGGGCTCGATCTACTACAAGACGCTCGGCACGAAGGGCGTCGACTACGACCTGGGACGCGCCGGCTGGTGCGCGGACTACTTCGACCCGTTCGACTACATCAACGTCAACCTCGACGGCCGGTCGATCCAGGACGCGAACAACGTCGACTACGCGTACCTGAACAGCTCGAAGCTGAACAGCCTGATGGACAGCGCGGCCGGGCTCTCGGGCAACGCTCGGACGCTCGCGTACCAGAAGCTCGACTACACGATCATGAAGGACTACGCGCCGTGGGTTCCGTACTCGATCATCAACGGCGTGTTCTTCGTGTCGTCGAAGGTGCACAACTACGTCTACTCCTCGTACTTCGCGGAGCCGGACTTCAACGCGCTCTCGGTCGGCTAGAGACCGCTGAGCAGGCATGTGGTGGTGGGGTGTCGAGACGCCCCACCACCACCCGTCCGCGGATCAGGCCGCGGACTCGCGCGCCCGCCGGGCCTTCGAGGCGAGCAGGGTGCCGATCGACCAGAGGAGCGCGAGGACGAGCGGAATCGAGGCGGGCTCGAGCATGATCGCCCCGCCGAGCTGCTGGTCGGCGATCAGGGTCAGGTGCTCCGGTCGCGGCACGATGCCCTCGTAGGCGGTGTAGAGCGGGCCGTGCGCCGCGAGGATGAGCACCGCGAGCACGGTCTCGGCCACGCCGGCCGCCGCGAGGAACGCGACGCGCCGCCAGTGCGTGACGCGGGCATGGAACGGAGGCGAGTCGAGCACGCGCGACCAGAAAAGGAGCCCGAGCGCGAAGAAGAGGAGGTGCTCGCCTTCGTGGAGGAGCGTGTGCGCGGCGGCGTAGTCGAACACCGCCGGCAGGTGCGACAGCCAGATCGTCCCCACGAACAGCACCCAGGCGACCGCCGGCACGGTCAGCACGCGGGCTACGGCTCGCAGCGGCGCGGCGCCGCGCGAGTGCAGGAGCCAGCGACTCGTCCGCCGGCGCCCGCCGAGCGACAGCGGCCGCCAGAGCGCGAGCCACGGCGCGCCGAGCACGATCAGCGGCGGCGCCACCATCTGCAGCAGCGCGTGCTGGACCATGTGCCACCAGAAGAGACGATCGGCGAGGCCGTCGACCGGCGGCGCGATCGCCACGGCGAGCGCGACGAGCCCCGCGTAGAACGACTGCGCGCGCCAGGGCCGTTCCCGGCGTGACCGCCCGCCCTCGAGCCTCCGCGTTCCGAGGTGGTACAGGATCGCCGCGACCACGATCCCGGTCAGAGCGAGCACGGTCATGCGCGCCCGACGTTACCGCAGTAACGTCACGAAGCCGTGCTCCTCGTCGACGTCCACCACGGCGCGCGAACGGCACTCTTCGCAACGCTTGCCACCGGCATGATCCTCGAGGCAGCGGCCACGTACTACCGCCGCCGGAGCGTCCGCGAGGCGTTCGGATGGCGGCGCGGTGGCACCTCACTCGACCGCGGCACGAAGCAGGTGCTCGTGCTGGCGATGGTCGCCGGGATCTTGATCTCGACGCTGATCGCGAGCGACGTCCCTGCTCTCCGTGCAGGCGCGAACACGTGGACCACGTACGCGATCGGGCTCGGCATCCTCGCGGCCGGCATCGCCCTGCGGGTCTGGGCGGTCTGGAGCCTCGGCCGCTACTTCCGCCGAGAGGTGACGATCGAGGCCGGCCAGACCGTCCACGAGCGGGGCCCGTACCGCTGGGTCCGGCACCCCGCCTACACCGGCGATCTGCTGATCGTGTTCGGCTTCGGGCTCGCGTGGGGAAGCTGGATCGGCGCCGTGGTCGGCACGGCAATCGCCCTCGCCGGCCACCTCCCGCGGATCCACGTCGAGGAGACCGAGCTCGAGCGCGCGCTCGGCGAGCCGTACGAGCGCTACGCGCGCGACCGAGCCCGACTCGTCCCGGGCGTCTGGTGACGCTATTTGTGAGGCTTAGTCCGTGGAGCTCGACATTCGCTATGCACAGAGCGGCGGCGTCGCGATCGCCTACCAGGTCGTCGGCGACGGCGAGATCGATCTCGTCCTCGTCCCCGACTACGGCTCGAATCTCGTGTTCTCCTGGGAGACGCCCTACTGGCGGCCGTTCTACGAGCGGCTTGCGCAGTCGTTCCGGTTGATCCTGTTCGACAAGCGCGGCACCGGCCTCTCCGACCGCGGCGCGTCGTTCCCGACGCTCGAGACGCGGATGGAGGACGTGCACGCGGTGATGGACGCGGTCGAGTCCGAGCGCGCGCTGATCTTCGGATCCCATGAGGGCTGCCTGATGGCGACGCTCTTCGCGGCGACCTATCCGGAGAGCACGATCGCGCTCGCGCTCTTCCATCCGTCACACCGCGACCACGGCACGATCGAGAGCGAGGAGGAGCTGCGCCGGCTGCGCGAGGGCTGGGGCACGCAGCAATGGTGCGACGAGCTCCTCGCGGACATCTGCCCGACGCTGGCCGCGACCGAGGAAGGCCGCGGTTGGTTCGCCAACGAGATCCGCACGGGGGCGAGCCCGGCGATGGCCTACGAGCTGAACCGGGCCTTCGACGAGACCGATCTCGGGGACGTCTACGCCGCGGTCCGCGTGCCGACGCTGGTGCTGTACCGGAACTCGCCGTACGGGCTCGACGCGTCTCTGGCCGTCGCGGCGGAGATTCCCGGCGCGCGGTCGATGCGCGTGTCGGGAACGGACTACTGGGGCATGTTCCTCTCGCCGGAGATCGGCGACGAGCTCGAGCGGCTCGTCGCCGGCGAGGCTGCGCCGACCGTGCCGGACAGCGTGCTCACCACGCTGCTGTTCACGGACGTCGTCGGCTCGACGGCGCGCGCAGCCGAGCTCGGCGACCGCGCCTGGCGTGACCTACTCGCCCGGCACAACGCCGCCGTCCGTCGCGAGCTCTCACGGTTCCGGGGCGAGGAGCGCGACACCGCGGGCGACGGCTTCTTCGCGACCTTCGACGGCCCCGCGCGCGCCATCCGCTGCGCGCAGGCGATCCTCGAATCGGTCCAACAGCTCGGCCTCGAGCTTCGCGCCGGCATCCACACCGGCGAGTGCGAGCTCCACGAGGGCAAGGTCGCAGGCGTCGCGCTGTCGATCGGAGCTCGCGTCTGCGGTGTCGCCGGGGGCGGCGAGGTGCTCGTGTCCCGGACGGTGAGGGACCTCGTCGCCGGCTCGGGCCTGAGCTTCGACGACCGCGGCCGCCGCGAGCTGAAGGACGTCGGCGAGTGGGAGCTCTACGCGGTCGTCTGAGGAATAGTTACTAATGGTCTGACCGTTAGTACGTGTCGTGCGCGTTGCCGAGATCTGGCGCTACCCCGTGAAGTCGCTGCGCGGCGAGCGGCTCGACGAGACCGAGATCTTGGCCGGCGGCATCCCCGGCGACAGGGTCGTGCACGTGCGCGCGCCGGACGGGCGCATCGTCACCTCACGGATCCGCCCGCGCCTTCTGTCCCTCGCCGGCACGCTCGGGCCGGACGGCGATCCGCTGATCGACGGGCGCTCCTGGCGCGACCCGGCCTCGCTGCGCGCCGTACGGGACGCCACGGGCGCCGACGTCGACCTCTACCGCTACGAAGGGCTCGACCGCTTCGACGTGCTGCCGCTCTCGATCGCCACCGACGGAGCGATCGCCGCGATCGGCATCGACGGGCGCCGGCTGCGTCCCAACATCGTCCTAGCTGACGTCGAGGGGCTCGCCGAGCGCGAGTGGCCCGGGCATCGGCTGCGCATCGGCGATGCCGTGATCGAGGTCGTCAGGCTCAGGCCGCGCTGTGTGATGACGACCTTCGACCCCGACACGATCGAGCAGGATCGAAGCGTCCTGCAGCGGATCGTCGACGACTTCGACGGGCGCACCGCGCTCGACTGCCGGGTCGAGGTTCCGGGCCGGATCGCGGTCGGCGAGCCGGTCGAGCTCCTGCCGTGAACGCGCTCGAGCTGGCGAACTCGCTCGTGCGCGACGGCAGCGGGATCGCCGACACCCTCGACCCCGCGCTCGGGCTGCATCCGCTCCGCGATGCGATCCGGGACATGTTCGACGCCGCCGCGGCAGGCGCGGCGCCTCCGGCGGCCGCGGTCGAGCTCGTGAACGGCCTCGCCCGGGCGCCCCGCCTGACCTGGTACGCGTCGGGCCCGGCTCTCGCTCCCGAGGATGCCGCCGCCGAGGCCGCGCGAACCGCCGTCGAGCTGCTCGCGACGGGGCGCGTCCACCGCTGCGGCAACCCGCGGTGCGTCCACTTCTTCGTCGCCGGCAGGCGGCGCGAGTACTGCTCCGACGCGTGCGCGAACCGGGCGCGCGTCGCCCGGCACGCAGCCCGCGCTAACGCTTCGGCGTCGGCGCGACGACGCGGGTGACGAACGTCAGCGTGGCCTTGCCGGCCCTACCCGTCACGCTCCAGCAGCCCGCGGTCGGGAAGACGACGGCGCTCGACTGGAACCCCCAGGCCCCGTAGCCGTCCGGAACGATGCTCCCGGCGGGCCTAGCCCCCGCGTCCAGCCGGCGGCCGGTGATCCTCAGCGCCCCGTGCGCGACGCGCCACCACGGGAACTTCATGTCGATCGCACCGTTCGGCTCGAGCTGGTCCTTCGTCGCGAAGACGGTGCCCTTCGGCCAGAGGACGACGAACAGCTTGCCGTTCCCGTGCCAGAGGTTGCTCTTCTTCTCGCCCGGCGGCGTGCGGCCGTTCGGCAGCGTGACCTTGCACGGGGTGGAGATGGGCGCTGCGGGGGTTCCGCCCGCGAGTGCGAGCGAGGCGAGGGCGACGGCGGTCGCTAGGAGTGTCCTGATCACGGCGCTCCTACACCGGATCGGCCCGGTTGGTTCCGCGGCTCAGGCGGTCGCGGCCGTGAGCGACTCGTCGAGCAGGCCGAGCCCTTCCTCGACGTCTGCCTCGCCGGCGAGGACCGGCACGAGCACGCGGATCACGTTGGAGTAGAGCCCGCAGGCGAGCAGCATCAGGCCCCGCTCGCGCGCGATCTCGGTCGTGCGCTTCGCCAGGTCGGCGGCCGGCTGCTTGCTGTAAGGGTCGGTCACGAGCTCCATCGCCAGCATCGGCCCGAGCCCGCGCACCTCACCGACCTGCGGCACGCGCGCGGCGATCGCGTCGAGCCTGGCCCGGATCTCCGTCCCGAGCGCCTCCGCCCGCGCGCGGAACTCCGGCGTCGCCACCTCGTCGAGCACGGCGAGTGCAGCCGCGCAGGCGACCGGGTTCCCGCCGAACGTGCCGCCGAGCCCACCCGGCGGCACCGCGTCGACGATCTCGGCCTTCCCGGTCACGCCCGCGAGCGGCAGCCCGCCGCCGAGCGACTTGCCGGAGACGACGAGGTCGGGCGCAACGCCCGAGTGCTCGATCGCCCAGACAGGCCCGGTACGGCCGACTCCCGACTGGATCTCGTCGGCGACGAAGAGGATCCCGTGCTCCCCGCAGAGCGCGGCGAGCCGTTCGAGGAAGTCGGCCGGCATCGGCATGAAGCCGCCCTCGCCCTGGACGGTCTCGAGGACGACGCACGCGACCGAGCCGGGATCGACCTCGCCCTTGAACAGGTGCTCGAGCGCACCGATCGCCGCGTCGGTGTCGACGCCGCGATACGGATAGGGCGCCGGCGCGCGGTAGACCTCGGGCGCGAACGGGCCGAAGCCGAGCTTGTACGGCGCGACCTTGCTCGTCATCGTCATCGTCAGCAGCGTCCGGCCGTGGAAGGCGTAGTCGAAGACGACGACGGCGGGCCGGCCGGTGGCGACGCGAGCGATCTTGACCGCGTTCTCGACGGCCTCGGCGCCCGAGTTGACGAGCACACTGCGCTGCTCGCCCTCGCCGCACGGAGACAGCTCTGCGAGCCGGCGGCAGACCTCGATGTACGGCTCGTACGTGCCGACCATGAAACACTGGTGCAGGTAGCGGTCGACCTGCTCGTGGATCGCAGCGACCGCCGCCGGAAAGCCGTGACCCGTGTTCTGGCAGCCGATCCCGCCGGCGAAGTCGACGTAGCTCTTGTCGTCCACGTCCCAGATCCGCGCGCCCTCGGCCCGGGCGACCACGACCGGAGCGGCGGCAACTCCGCGTGCGACGTAGCGCGACCGCTCCTCGAGGATCCGCTCCGTCTCGCTCCGCTGCTCGATCGCCATCGCCTTCAGACTAAACGCGATTCGCTAGCCTCGGGGTCGAGAAAACGACCAGCGGGGAGATGCGAGCGATGGCAGTCGTGACCGGCAAGGACGAGCAGCTTCTGATCGGCGGAGAGTGGGTCGCGGCCGCGTCGGAGGAGCGCTTCGACGTGACCAACCCGGCGACGGGCGAGATCGTCGGCAGCATGCCCGACGGCGCGCAGGAGGACGTGCAGGCCGCGATCGACGCCGCCGCAGGTGCGCTCGACGGCTGGAAGTCGCTGGCCGCGATCGAGCGCGCCCGCATCCTCCGCCGCGCGGCCGACGTCATCCGCGAGCGCAAGGACGAGATCGCCGCAGTCATGACCGCCGAGCAGGGCAAGCCGCTCGCCGAGGCGGCGGGCGAGGTCGAGTACGCGGCCAGCTTCTTCGAATGGTTCGGCGGAGAGGCCGAGCGCATCTACGGCCAGGTCGCGCTCGCGAACAACCCGGCGAACCGCGTCCTCGTGCTGCGCCAGCCGGTCGGCGTCGTCGCCGCGATCACGCCGTGGAACTTCCCGGCCGCGATGATGACCCGCAAGCTCGGCCCCGCGATGGCCGCCGGCTGCACCAGCGTCGTCAAGCCCGCCAGCGCGACGCCGCTCACCGCTGCGCTCGTGCTGCGCGCGATCGAGGACGCGGGGGCGCCCCCGGGCGTCGTCAACCTCGTCACCTCGCGCTCGTCCGGGATGGTCGCCGAGACGATCTTCTCCGACCCGCGCGTCCGCAAGGTCTCGTTCACGGGCTCGACCGAGGTCGGCAAGGAGCTGATCCGGCTCTCCGCGAACCAGGTCAAGCGGCTGTCGCTCGAGCTCGGCGGCCACGCGCCCTACCTGATCTTCGACGACGCCGACCTCGACGAAGCCGTCGACGGCCTGATTGCCTCGAAGTTCCGGAACGCCGGCCAGACCTGCGTCTGCGCCAACCGCACCTATGTCCAGAGCGGCGTCTACGACGACTTCGTCGCGCGCGTGGCCGAGAAGGTGACGCGGATGGTGGTCGGCCCCGGCGACGCTCCCGGCGTCACGATCGGCCCGCTGATCAACGAGGCCGGCGTGGACAAGGCCGAGGAGCACGTCCAGGACGCCGTGGCGAAGGGCGCGCACCTCCTCGTGGGCGGCGAGCGGCTCACCGACGGCGAGTTCGCGCGCGGCTCGTTCTTCGCGCCGACGGTGCTCGAGGGCGTCACGCCGGACATGCTCATCTGCTCCGAGGAGACGTTCGGCCCGGTCGCCGGCATCTCGCGCTTCGAGACGGAGGAGGAGGCGATACGCCTCGCCAACGACTCGGTCTACGGGCTCTGCGCCTACTTCCACACCCGCGACTACGCTCGCCTCCTGCGCGTCGCCGAGAAGCTCGACTATGGCATCGTCGGCGCGAACGCAGGCATCATCAGCGCCGCCAACGCCCCCTTCGGCGGGGTCAAGGAGTCGGGCTACGGCCGCGAGGGCGGCTCGGTCGGGATCGACGAGTACCTGGACGTGAAGTACGTGCTCGTCGCCGGCGTCGGCACCTAACCCGTCAGGCCGAGCCGATCGAGGATCTCGGCCACCCGGCGCTCGAGGGCGGCCACCCGTTCTTCCAGCGGCTCGCGGACGGGCGTCGCCGCGGGCGTCTCCCCCGCCTCGTCGTGCGCGCCGAGGAGCTGCTCCCAGCGATCTTCCTTCTGACCGGGGCGCCGGCCTAGCTTCCGGACGAGCTCGCGCCCGGCCAGCTGTTGCAGCGTCGCCTCGACGTCGGCCGGGGAGTCGAACCGGTGCAGGCGTTCGGACCGCTGCTTGAGCTCCCCCGGAGTCTGCGGACCGCGAAGCATCAGCACGGCGAGCAGCGAGATCTCGGCGCCGTCTAAGGCGAACGTCTCGTCCAGTAGGTGGCGATACTTGGCCGCGCGGCTGCCGGCGCCGCTCGCGAGCCGCGTCCAGCGCCTGCGGTCGAGCCGCTCGAGCGCCTGCCTGATCGTCGCCTCGTCGTACTCGACCACGGGATCGCGGTTCGTGGACTGGTTGCAGGCGAGCCGGAGCGCATTCAGCGACAGTGGGTAGACGTCGGGCGTCGCGCGCTGCTTCTCGATCAGGCAGCCGAGAACCCGGATCTCGACGGCGTCTGCATCCACGGCCCGCAGCCTAGTCGCGCGGCCTCAGCTCGACCGCGCCAATCGTTCGATCCGGCCGGGCGTAGGCTCCTGCGATGAGCAGGGCCGCCGATCCCCCGCGCAGTCGGCGCGTGCTCCGGCTGATCGCCCTCGAACGGATCGTGCGCGGGCTGATCCTCCTCGCCGCGGGGATCTACCTGGCCTCCCATCTCGGCAGCGACCTGGGTCGAACCGCCGACCGGATCATGCGCGACGTCGAGCTCGACCCGAGGCGCCCGCTTCTGCACCGCGTCGTCGCCTATCTCCACCATCTCCATGCCTCGCAGGTTCGCATCGTCGCCGTGGCCGCCCTCGGCTACGGCGTGCTCGAGCTGGTCGAGGGAACCGGCCTCTGGCTCGACCAGCTCTGGGCGGAGTACCTGACGGTGACCGCGACCGCGCTGCTGATCCCGTTGGAGATCTACGAGCTCGTCCGGAACCCGACCATCTGGAAGGCGGGCGGACTGGCGCTCAACGTCCTGATCGTCGTCTACCTCGCGCATCTGCTCAGGCGGCGCGTCCGAGCGGCACGGCCGCAGCCCGGCGACTAGCTGATCGGGAAGAACACGTCCCAGTCCTCGACGACGAGCCCGCCGGCGACGCGGCAGTGGTAGGTGCCGCGGCCCTCGGCCCGGGTGCCGTCGGCCTGTCGCGTTCCCGACCACGAGACGTAGGCGGCCACCATGTCCCCCTCGACGACGGTGTGCTCGACCCGGTAGCTCCTGTCCGTGAACACCGTCTCCACCCACTCGAGCCCCTTGCGGAGCCCTTCGAACGGGACGTCTCCGACGACGCTGTGGTGGACGTACCCGGCCGCGACCAGCTGCTCGCGCCGGTCGAGCCCGTCGAGGCCGGGCCAGCACTCCTCGACGACGACGCGATCGAGCTCCCGCGGGTCGGTTGCGCTCACGCAGGGACCATACGCACACAAAGAGGAGGGGCCCCGTTGCTGCGGGGCCCCTCCCTTGTTCCGGCCACCTTGTGCCAGGAGGAGGAAGGCTTAGGCGGTGGCGACCGGCTTGCGGCCCTGGCGGCCGGACAGGCGCCGCAAGGAGAAGAAGAGGAGAGCGACGGCGCCGAGTGCGGCGGCCGTGCCGATCCCGAAGTCGCCCCACTGGAAGCCCGGGGTGAGGGTGACCGTGACGACCGGGCTTTGCGCCTGGACGGATGCGTCGACCGTGTCGGGCGAGCGGCCGTCGACCGGAGTGGAGCTCCGGCTCAGCTGCAGCCCCGCCTCGGTCGTCCTGATGTCCTGCGAGCGGCCGTCGATCTGAGCCATGTTCTGCGCCTGCACCGCCTGCGCCGAGTCCTTCGTGTCCTGCGAGCGGCCGTCGATCACCGGGCTCTGGCTCGCCTGCGTCAACGACTCGACGTAGGGAGTCCAGCCGTCCGGAGCGCCGTAGACGACGCTGCTGTAGCGAGCGTTGAGAGCCTGGCTCTTCGCGACGAGCGCCTTGTAGGCCGACGCGGACATGTTGCTGGTGCCGCCGCCGTAGCGGGAATTCATGGCCTGGCCGAGAACGACGATCTGGTTGAGCGCCTCGGGCGACAGCTTGGAGCCGCCGTCCTTGTAGAGCTCGATGAACTGCTGCGAGCTGAGCGCCGTGACCGCGTTGCCGTAGCGGCTGTTCAGCGCCTGGCTCTTGTCGAGCAGCGCCTGGTAGGCGGAGCCGGACATGTTGTGGCTCGAGCCCGAGCCGCCGGCCAGTGCCGAGGACGGGGCGACGAGTGCCGCGAGACCGAGACCTGCAACGAGCGCCTTCTTGAATCGATTGCGATTGGGCCGGAACATTTCGTTGCTCCTTTCGGGTGTGGACTGCTTCATGCCCACAGGACGGGAGCGCGGCGGGTTTCTTGCTTGCCTCGGTCGCAGGCGCGACAGTCCGTGTGTGACCTCGGTCACACTTGCGCGCGTGCAGCTCGCGCCTGAGGAGCCGTCCTTCGACCCTCAGCCGACGCTGAGAGGAGCGCTGCTCGAGCTGCGACCCCTGCGGGCAAGCGACTTCGAGGCTCTCCACGCCGCCGCGTCGGATCCGCTGATCTGGGAGCAGCATCCCCAGCCGGACCGCCACGAACCGGACGTCTTCCGGGCGTTCTTCGGCGAGCAACTCGCCTCGGGCGGCGGGCTGGTCGTGCTCGACGTCCGCACCGGCGAGGCGATCGGTATGTCGCGCTTCCACGGCTACGACGCCGGGCGGAGCGAGGTCGAGGTCGGGTGGACGTTCCTGGCCAGGCCGTACTGGGGCGGCGTCTACAACCGAGAGCTGAAGGAGCTGATGCTGGGCCACGCCTTCCGGTGGGTGGCGAACGTCGTCTTCCTGATCGCACCCGGCAACATGCGCTCGCGACGTGCCGTCGAGAAGCTCGGCGCGATCGAGATCGGGACGAGAGCGGACGGAGCCGGCAGGCCGAGCGTCGTGTACCGGATCCACGCGCCCGAGACCGCGGCCAGGATGCACGCGGACGAGGTCGAGACCGACGCGTCGCTCGTGCGGCGGCTGCTCGCGGCGCAGTTCCCGCAGTGGGCGGGCCTGCCGATCGAGCGCGTCCTCCCCGCCGGGACGGACAATGCGATCTACCGGGTCGGCGACGGCATCTCCGTGCGGCTCCCCCGCATCGAGCGGGCCACCGAGGCGCTGGAGAAGGAGTGCGAGTGGCTGCCGCGGCTCGCGCCCCTCCTGCCGCTTTCCGTTCCCGTGCCGCTCGCGAGAGGAGAGCCGGGCGAGGGCTATCCGTGGCGCTGGGCGGTGTGCCGGTGGCTCGAGGGTGAGAGCGCGACCCCGGAGCGCCTCGCCGATCCGGGCCAGGCCGCGCTGGACCTGGCCGGGTTCGTGTCCGCATTGCAGCGGATCGACACGACCGGTGGGCCCGGGCCCGGCCGGCACAACGCGTTCCGCGGCTTGGCGCTCGCGACACGCGACGATCCGACCCGCGCCGCGATCGCCTCACTCGGGAGCGCAGTCGACGCAGATGCTGCGAGTGCCGCGTGGGACGAAGCACTCGCGGCGCCGGAGTGGGACAGCCCGCCGACCTGGATCCACGGCGACCTCGACTCGCGAAACATGCTCGCCGCGAAGGGCCGGCTGAGCGCCGTCCTCGACTTCGGCTGCCTCGGCGTCGGCGATCCCGCGTACGACGTGATGGTCGCGTGGAAGCTCCTGGCCGCCGACGCACGCGACCGGTTCCGGACTGCGCTCGCGGTGGACGACGCAACCTGGGCCCGGGCCCGCGGCCTGGCGCTCTCCCAGGCCCTGATCGCACTCGGCTACTACACGATGGAAACCAACCCGGTGCTCGTCCTCGAGGCCCGACGCTGGCTGGCCGAGGTGCTGGCCGACCGGTTCAGGGATCCTTGAGGTACTGGTGGACGAAGGCGATGGCCATGCTGCCGTCGCCGACCGCCGCCGCGACGCGCTTGATCGGGCTGGAGCGCACGTCCCCGCAGGCGAAGATGCCCTCGACGCTCGTCTCGAGGAGGAACGGGTCACGGTCGAGCGTCCAGCGTCCGGTCGCCCGGACGTCGGGGCCGGTCAGGATGTAGCCCCGCTCGTCGAGCGCGATCTCGTCGCACAGCCAGCCCGTGTCGGCGTCGGCGCCGATGAAGATGAAGACCCCGCCCGACGCGTGGCGGGTCGTCGCGCCGGTCGAGCGGTCGAGGACGTCGATCGCGTCCAGACAGGCATCGCCGTGCACCGCCGCCACCTCGCTGTTCAGTGCGACGTGGATGTTGTCCTTGGTCGCGAGCTGGTCGACGAGGTAATGGGACATGCTCTTCGCGAGCGAGCCCGACCGGCAAAGGACGGTCACGCTGTTCGCGTGGTTGGCGAAGAAGAGCGCAGCCTGCCCCGCCGAGTTGCCCGCGCCGACGATGTGCACGTCGAGGCCGTGGGTGGACGGGGCCTCGCTGCGCACGGCGCCGTAGTAGAGGCCCTTGCCGACGAGGCGCTCGAAGTCCTCGATCAGGAGGTGACGCCACGTGACCCCGGTCGCGACGACGATCGTGCGGGTGTGCAGCTCGTCGCCCCCGTCCAGGCTGACGGTCTTCGTGGCGGCGTCGATGCCGGTGATGGCGCGCGTGACCAGGATCTCGGCGCCGAGCCGTTTCGCCTGCTGATGGGCGCGGCGGCCGAGCTCGTCGCCGGAGACGCCGGACGGGAAGCCGAGGTAGTTCTCGATCCTCGAGGACGTGCCGGCCTGGCCGCCGGGGGCCTGCCGCTCGATGACGATCGTTCGCAGCCCTTCCGAGGCGCCGTAGACAGCCGCTGCCAGGCCGGCCGGCCCGCCGCCGATCACGACCGTGTCGTACTCCGTGTCCGAGGGCTGCGTCTGCAGTCCGAGCCCGTCGGCGACCGCCCGTAGCGACGGCTCGACGATCGTCGTCCCGCCGGCGAAGCGGATCTCCGTCGGCGGCTCCTTCGGTCCGTTGCCACTCGAAGCTGACCTCGTTGCGGTCGAGGAAGTGCCGCAGCTCGGAGCACGACTTGTCGTATTGCGCGCCGACGACGACCGCACGCGGCGGCGACGGCTCGGCGACGATGTTCTGGAGGCCTCCGATGCGCCCGCGCGCGATCTCGCCCACCTTGACCGCGAGATCCGGCGTCGCCGCCACCGCCGCGTAGTAGTCCTCGACCTCGACCCGCATGACGCGGGACGGCTCGACCGCGCGGTACCCCGCAGGAAACGGCATCCCGAGCGTGATCGGCACCTCGCCGAAGATGTCGCTCGTATGCCGGTGCCCGAGAATCCGGTCGACACCGTCGAGGATCTTGACGACCTCGATGTGGCCGTCGAGCACCGCGAACAGCGCCCGCTCGTCGCCTTCGTTGACGATGTACTCGCCGGCGACGAGGTGGATGTCCGCCGAGACCCGCGACAGCCGCTCGCGCTCGACGGCCGCCAGGGCCGAGAACAGCGGTACCGACTCGATCTCGTCCGGGGTCACCATGGACGGCTCAGCATGTCATGATCGCGGCCGCCACCCGCTCGAAGGAGGAAGTGATGGATCACGCTGCGACGATGCGCCGTGCCTACGACCTGTTCAACGCCCACGACGTCGAGTCGTTCGGCGACCTCCTGGCCGAGGACATGGTCGAGCACGAGGTGTCACCGGGTCTCGCCCCGACGAAGGAGGGGGTCAAGCAGTTCTTCGCGATGTTCTTCGCGGCCTTCTCCGACATCCACTGGAACGTGGAGGACATCCTCGTCGACGGTGACAAGGTCGTCGGCAGGGTGACCATCACCGGCACCCACGACGGCGAGTTCATGGGGATCCCGCCGACCGGCAAGAGCTTCAGCATCCAGGGCATCGACATCGTTCGCTTCGGCGACGACGGCCTTGCACACGAGCACTGGGGCGCCACCGACGCGCTGGGGATGATGCAGCAGCTCGGCCTGGTGCCGTCGGGCTAGGGGGCGGCGGGCGGCGACCAGATGTAGGGGGTCGTCGTCGTCACCGGGACGAACCCGAGCCGTTCGAGGATCGGGCGGCTGTCGTCGGACGCGTCCGTCTCGAGATAGCGGAAGCCGCGCTGCGCGGCCAGGTTCGCGCGGTAGGCGACGGTGGCGCGGTAGATCCCGCGGCCGCGCCACTCCTCGAGCGTCGCGCCGCCGAAGAAGGTCGCGAACTCGGTGCCGTGGACGAATCGCACCCAGGCGGCGCAGACCACGGTCTCGCCTGCCTCCGCGACGACGACCGTGAGCCCGTCCGGGTCGACCGCGAGCTCCGCTTCGAGGAAGTCCGCGTAGCCGGCGTCGTCCTCGTCCTCCCCCCAGACCGCCGCCTCCAGTCCGTCGATCAGCTCGAGGTCGGCGCGGCTCGTCACCTCCCGAAGCGACACGCCCTCCGGCCGGACGGGGTCGCCCGCGATGTCCGCCACGGGCGCGATCACGACGGTTTCGGCGTCCTCGGCCACGAAGCCGGCCGCGAGCAGCCGCTCGGGGAGATCGGCCGGGAGGTCGTGACCGTGGTACTTCCACTCGAACCGCTGGCCGAGCTCGGCGAAGAACTGGATCTGGCGCGCGATCAGCTCGTCGAGCGGCGCGCCCTCGATCCCGCCCAGGTCGCGGTAGAGCACCCAGCCACGGCCGGGGCCGCCCGAGAAGCGCACGAGCGGCCCGTCCCGTTCGACGATCTCCCCGGCCGGCAGGCGGTCGGGCACGTACGCGCGCAGTTGGCTGTCGAACGCGGCCAGCAGTTCGCGGGAATCGGTCGCCGGCATACGTCAGTCCGCGACGCCGAGACCCCAGCCGCCGTCGATCACGATCTCCTGCCCGGTGATGTACTCCGAGGCCGGGGACGCGAGAAAGAGTGCGAGGGCCTTGATGTCGTCGGGTCGTCCGACACGGTGCATCGGGATGTCCCTGGCGACGGCCGCCTGGAGGTCGGGGTCGTGCGCATGGCCGCCGCCGATGTTCGTGACGAAGAACCCGGGCGCGATCGCGTTGGCGGTGATGCCGTAGGCCGCGAGCTCGAGCGCCAGGGAGTGCATGAAGTGCCGTGCCCCGGCCTTCGCCGCCATGTACGCGGAGCCGATCACGGGCTCGACCTTCGTCGCCGCCAGCGACGTCGTGACGATGATCCGGCCGTAGCCCCGCGGGCGCATGTGGCGGGCCGCCGCGCGCGCGGTGGCGAAGATCCCGTTCAGGTTGATGTCGATCACCCGGTTCCAGCGCTCGTCGGTGTAGCGCTCGAGCGCGCCTTCCTCCACGCGGGGCCGCTCGCTGCCTGCCCAGCCGCCGACGAACCCGGGGCCGGAGTCGATGCCGGCGTTCGCGAACGCGACGTCGAGGCGGCCGTACTCCTCCGCCGCCCCGTCGATCGCGCTGTCGAGAGCCGCGTGATCGGTCACGTCGGCGACCGCGGCGCGCACGTCGAGGCCTTCTGCACGGAGCCGCGCCGCCTGCGCCTCGAGCCCCTCGCCGTCGACGTCGATCAGCGTCACCCGCGCGCCGTGTGCCGCGAGCACCTCGCCGTAGGCGAGCCCGAGCCCGCTGGCACCGCCGGTGACGACGACGCCGAACCCTTCCACGTCGAATCGCGCCGAGACGTTCACACGCAACACCCTCCCTGATCTCGCGGCATCACGACACGAGCAGCGTGCCGCCCCAGGACTCGGGGTGGACGTCGTCGAGCGTCTGGGCGAATGTCCACTCGTGCCCCCACGGGTCGGCGGCCTGGTACTCCCGCTCGCCGTACTCGAAGTCGACCGGCTCCATGCGGATCTCCGCGCCGTGCTCGCGGGCGCGGGCCAGGTGGCTGTCCACGTCCTCGACACGCACCCGCACGGCGTGCGTCGTCTCGCCGGGCCGCGGCGGCACCCGGTCACGACGCACGTCGCCGATGATCACCGCCCCGCCGTCGCCGACGTTCATCTGCGAGCGGTGGCTCTCGCCGATCTGCAGGCGCTCGACGAACCCGAACGCGGCGCTCAGCCACGCGACCGCCTCCCGCACGTCCGGGTAGATGAGGACGGGAACGACGGTGGCCGACGGGATCGAGCGGTTGTCGCGCACGGCCCGCAGCTTACGGGCCGGGCTGGCGGATCAGCCCGTTCAGCTCGGTCAGGAGTTCCCGGAGCTGGCCGAAGCGCTCCGCGCCGAGCTGTCGCCCCCAGTCGCTCTCGACCTCGGAGACCGCGTCCCGGATCACGGGCACTGCGGCCTCGGCGCGCGGGGTGAGGACGATGCGCTTGGAGCGCAGGTCGTCGGAGTCGGGCCGACGCTCGAGGTAGCCGAGCCGTTCGAGCTGGCCGAGCTGGTAGTTGAGCGCCTGCTTGCTGATCCGGAGCCTCGCTGCCAGCTCGGAGGGCCTGGTGCCCTGGGGGCCGGGGTACTGCAGGACGATGAGGTGTGCCGGTTCGAGGTCGGTGAACCCGTGCTCGTGCAGCCGATCGAGCATCCGGCGCCGAACGGCCTCGAGGGGCGCGCGCAGGAGCGCCCCGATCAGCGGCGGCCCGAACGGAGAGTCCGGGGACGGGGAGTTGGTAAAACCACTTGACGAACTGTCACCGACCATATATGGTCAAGTCACTTTACCACTACGAAGCGCGAGAGAGGAGTCTCGATGTCGACGAGCACACGTGAGGAGATCCGGATCGGGCAGCTGGCGATCCGGTTCCTGGTCGAGGGCGAGGATTCGGGCGGGTCGGTGGCGATGTTCGAGTTCGACGTGCCGGTCGGGGCCAAGGTGCCCGTCGCGCACAGCCACGACGCCTACGAGGAGACGCTCTACGGGCTCGAGGGCACGCTGACGATGACGGTCGAGGGAACGCAGACCGAGCTCGGCTCGGGCGACGTCCTCGTCATTCCCCGCGGAGCCGTCCACCGCTTCGACAACACGCACGACGCCGACGCAAGGACACTCGCGATCATCAGCCCGGGGATCCTCGGCCCGGACTACTTCCGCGACATCGCTGCCGTCGTCGACGCCGCCGCCGGCGGTCCGCCCGATCTCGCGACCATCGGCGCGGTGATGAAGCATCACGGGCTGACGCCGGCGCCGTAGGCCGCTCTTCGCAAGGGCCACCGCCCTGCGCGGCGGGGTCGGCGCTTGCGAAAGTACGGCCGTGCCGATCAGCTCGCACGACGCACTCGTCCTGCTCGCCCTGCTCGTCGTGGCGGCCGGGTCGCTCGTCCTGGCGCAGGTCCTGCGCATCGCGTATCCGATCCTGCTCGTCCTCGCCGGCATCCTGCTGGCGCTGATCCCGGGGCTTCCCCACCCGGAGCTCGACCCCAAGATCGTCCTGATCGGGATCCTGCCTCCGCTGCTCTACTCGACGGCGTTCTACACCTCGGTCCGCGAGCTGCGTCGAAACTTCCGGCCGATCGCGTCGCTCTCGCTCGGCCTCGTGATCGCGACGATGCTCGCGGTCGGAACGGTCGCGCACGCCCTGATCCCGGGCATGTCCTGGTCGACGGCGTTCGTGCTGGGGGCGATCGTCGCCCCCACCGACCCGCTCGCCGCCACGGCGATCGCCGAACGGATCGGCCTGCCGCGCAGCATCGTGGCGGTGATCGAGGGCGAGGGGCTGCTGAACGACTCGACGGCGCTCGTCCTCTACCGGTTCGCGGTCGTCGCGGTGGTCACGGGCGCGTTCTCGCTCGGCCACGCGACGTGGAAGTTCTTCGTCTCGGTCATCGGCGGGATCGCGGTCGGTCTCGCGGTCGGCTTCGTCATCCGCCAGGTCCGCCGCCGGATCGACCATTCGCCGACCGAGATCGCGATCGCGCTCCTGTCCGGGTACTTCGCCTACCTGCCCGCAGAGGCGCTGGACGTCTCGGCCGTGCTCGCGGCCGTCACGGTCGGCCTGTACATGGGCTGGTACACGCCCGAGCTGACGAACGCGAGGACGCGGCTGCAGGGCGACGCGTTCTGGGGGATCGTCACCTTCGTCCTCAACGCGACGCTGTTCACGCTCGTCGGGCTCGAGCTCCGGCCGATCGTCGAGGGGATCTCGAACCGCTCCACCGGCGACCTCGCCCTCTGGGCCGGAGTCGTCAGCCTGACCGTGATCGCGACGCGCGCCGCCTGGTCGTGGACGGCGGCGACGCTGCAATGGCGAATCATCCCGGTCATCCGCGACCCCGCGCGGATGCCGACGAACAGCGTGCTGGCGGTGCTGACGTGGTCGGGCATGCGAGGCGCGGTCACGCTGGCCGCCGCGCTCGCATTGCCGCTCACGACCGACGGTGGCTCACCGTTCCCGCAGCGCAACCTGATCATCTTCATCGCCTTCATCGTGATCGTGGTCACGCTCGTCGTGCAGGGGCTGACGCTGCCGGCGCTCGTGCGCGCGGTCGATCTCCCGACCGACCCGCGCGAGCAGGAGGAGGAGGCGCTCGCGTGGGTGCGGGCGGCCGAGGCCGGGCTCAACCGTCTCGAGGAGCTGCACGCGGAGCCGTGGGTCGATCCCGGCGTCGTCGAGCGGTTGCGCGACACCTTCGCGCTGCGGCTCGCCCAGTACTCCGCCCGCCGAGACGGCGAGAAGGACCAGAAGCTCGAGAAGCATGTCCGCGCGTCGCGACACCTGCGCCGGGAACTGCTGGACGCCGAGCGCGCCGCGCTGGTCGAGCTGCGCCGCTCGGGTGAGATCAGCGACGCTGTCGAGCGGCGGGTGCGGCGCGAGCTGGACTTCGAGGACGCGAGGCTGGGCGGCGGCTAGACGCGCTCGACCGCGTCCAGCCCGAGCCAGGAGGCGAGGTCGTCCAGCTCGGTCTGCACTGCCTTGGCGATCACGCGGGTGAACCTCACGTCCTCGTGGATCGCGTTCACGCGCAGCACGGAGGTCTTGCGATCGGCGATGGCATCGACCTTCCCGGCCAGCCGGTCGTGGTGGAGAACCGGCAGGGCGAAGTAGCCCCAGCGGCGTTTCGCCGCGGGCTTGTACATCTCGAGCGTGTACTCGAAGTCGAACAGCTCCAGGGCCCGGTCGCGGTCGTAGACGAGTCGGTCGAACGGCGACAGCAGCGCGGTCCGCCCCTCGAATGCCTCGTCGAGCAGGGCCGGATCGACGCGCCACTCGCCCTTGACGCCCTCGACGACGGCCCGCTCGCCCGCCTCGCCGACGTGGACCGGCTCGATCGGCATCGCGCGCATCTTCCGCCGGGCGATGCCGAGCGCGGCGAGCCGCCGCTCGTTCTTGATCCTCTCGGCCTCCGCGACCGTCGGGACGGCGACGTCGGCCGGATACACGCGCTCGGGGATGTCCCAGAGCCGCTCCCGCCCGACGCGCCCGGCGATCGCGACCTCGCAGCGCATCATCAGGAACTCCAGCATCTGGGTGACGTTGCGGTTGTTCGTCCACCCCGTCGAGGCCCACGGCACCGCGCACGTGTCCGGAATGTCGCGCGACGTCATCGGCCCCGCGCTGCCGAGCAGGTCGACGACGTCGCGCCGGAAGCGGTCGTTCTCGCGCAGCCAGACGCGGACGCTCTCGTAGCGCGGCCACTCGGGCGCGTCCGCGAGGATCAGGCCCAGGTCGCTCATCGGCCGCACGAGCGCGTTGTGCTCGAAGAGCGTTCGGTCCTGCTCCAGAGCCTGCTTGAGGTGCGCGGGCTGGTACGCCGAGCCGAGGCGGCTCCAGGCGACGAGGTCCGCGCTGGGAGCGACGGCGGCGGTCGGGTCGATCTGCAGCAGCGTCAGCCGGTGCACGACCGCGACGAGGTCGGTCGGCCGGGGCGCGTCGAGCAGCTGCGCGCGCACCGCGATGCGCCGGGCCTGCGCTCTTGTGAGCTCGTGCACCGGGCTACGTGGCGTAGACGCCGTCGGTGAGCGTCGTGGGGTCGGGAAGCGGCGAGGCCTCGGCCCGGCTCAGGGCGCCTCGCAGCATCGCCGTCACCTCGCCGAGGAGCTGCTCGTTCTCGTCGTCCGTGAACCCGGTGTGCTCGGCGAGCCAGGCGCGGTACTGCTCGACGGGGTCGCGCTTCGCCCAGGCCGACAGCATCTCGTCGGGCACGTAGAAGGCGTCGTCGTGGACGGCGTGCCCCTCCATGCGCAGCGTGACGGACTCGATCAGCGTCGGGCCACCGCCGGCGCGTGCCTTCTCTACGGCCTGCTTCGCCTCGCGGTAGACGGCGAGCACGTCGGTGCCGTCGACCGTGACCCCCTCGAAGCCGTACCTCTGGGCGCGGTCGGCGAGCCGCTCGCATGCGTACTCGAGGTGCGTGGGCGTCGAATACGCCCACTGGTTGTTGTCGCAGACGAACACGACGGGGAGCTTCTGGACGCCGGCGAGGTTCATCGCCTCGTGCGTGTCGCTCCTCGCCGACGCGCCCTCGCCGAACCAGCCGACTGCCACGCGAGCGTCGCCGCGGATGCGGAAGGCGAGCGCGCAGCCGACGACGACGGGCAGCATCGCCGGCAGATGGCTGACGATCGTGATCTGCCCCCGGTCGAGGTCGCCGAGGTGGATGTTCCCGTCCCGTCCGCGGGACGGCCCGTCGACGCGGCCGAGGTAGTTGGCGAGGATCCGCCACGGCTCGGTACCGCGGTGGACGTGGACGCCGACGTTGCGGTGCAGCGGCGCGCCGACGTCCTCGGGCGCCAGCGCGGCGGCGACGCCGACCGAGGCAGCCTCGTTCCCGCGCCCGGTGTAGAAGGAGCCGGGGATCTTCCCCTGCTTGTAGAGCGTGTGCCCGGCCTCCTCCAATCGGCGCGTGACGAGCATGGAGCGGTACAAACCAATCAACGCGTCCCGCGAGAGGCCGAGATCGTCCATCGCGTGACGCTATACGGTCCCGTTCGTCCGATGTTCGTCGAAAGGAGAGGCCATGCCCGCCAAGGTGCTCGTCAACCTCGCAACCGGTCTGGAAGACCCGGAACGGGTTACGGTCGCGTTCCTCGTGGCGACGGCCGCGCTCGACCAGGGCAAGTCGGTCGTGGTCTGGGCGACGAAGGACGCGGTTCGGCTCGGGTTGCCCGGTGAGGCGAAGGGCGAGGCGTGCGACGGCTGCCCGCCGCTCGAGCGGCTGTTCCAGCAGTTCGCGGACGGAGGCGGCGAGCTCTGGCTCTGCCCGATCTGTGTCGCCGCGCGAGGGCTTAACGACGACGAGAAGGTGCCGAACGCCAAGGTCGCCGGCGCGACGCCGATGTGGGAGTGGGCGGGCGACGACACGACCGTCTTCAGCTACTGAGTCTCAACCAGCGAGAGGGGGAGAACCGTGGTCGAGGAAGCGTCCTTGAAGGAAGTCCCCGGCGGGCTCGAGCCGGACGGCGCGGGCTGGTTCGTCGTGAACGTGCGCGACACGAAGTGGGTGACGCATCACGCGTTCGGCTCCGGCTGCGTCTTCGAGAACCGTGAGGGGGCGCACTTCCCGGAGCTCGGGATCAACATCAGCGTCGTGCAGCCGGGCGAGCCGCTCTGCCTGTACCACGAGGAGAGCGCGCAGGAGGACTTCCTGATGCTGGCCGGCGAGGCGGTGCTGCTCGTGAACGAGGAGGAGCGGCCGCTCAGGGCATGGGACTTCTTCCACTGCCCGGCCGGCACCCAGCACGTGATCGTCGGCGCGGGCGACGGCCCGGCGATCGTGCTGGCAGTCGGCGCGCGCCGCGAGACGGAGACGCTGCTCTACCCGAAGTCCGAGCTGGCGGCGAAGTACGACGCGAGCGCGGAGGAGGACACGCCGAACCCGGACGAGGCGTACGCGAGGTTCGACCGCCCGCGGCCCGGGCGGCCGGACTACTGGGACACGTTGCCCTGGGCGTGATCAGCATCGAAAGCGGGAATCCGAGACGGCAGCCGAGTGCTACCGATCCGGTGCTTCGCGGGCTGTTTGGCCCAAGGAGTCCTGCTTACTCGTTCCCGTACTCCTCTTCGTAAAGCTGCGACAGGTCGATTTGGCTGATGTCGAACTCGATGTTGTAGAAGCTCGCCGGATCTTCGCTCAACTGACTCGTGAAGAACCCTCCGAGACCAATTGCGTGCATGCGGCCGTGTCCGCTGAGCACCAGCCCACACGCGGCGCACTCAAGCGCGGTAGGAATCTTCACGATCTCCTGGACGATGAACTCTTCTCCTGCTTGCGGCTCGCCTGCCCGAACGAACTCCCCACCCATCCACGCATTGCTCCCGCACGCTGGGCAGTCAACGATCACGCCGAGTTCAGCCGGTCCAACGGTTCGCGAGACGCGTTCTAGAGTTACCCGGAGCGCGTGTGCAGTCCGTCGCTGTTGCTCTTCGGGAGCTAGCTCCTCGAACTCCCGGCGAACGTCGGCAATGTACTGCTGGACCTCACTTTCAAGTGTTTCGGCGGCCGCAGCGATCATCGTTGCCGCCGCCGATGCTTCTTCGTCGCCGAACAAGTCGGCTAGTTCTTTACTCAGCGCACGAAGGAGGATCTGGCAGAGGCGGTAGTAGTCGGAAAGCCAGACCCCCGTCTTAAGGCCAGCGAACGGGGTTCCGCTGGAATGAAGCTCTTCGTTTCGAAGTTCGACCAAGGCCATGGCCCCCACCGCGTCACCCGCTGTGAAGTCGTCCACAATGACCGCACATCGTCGGAAGACAGTGGCCGCCGGTACGGAACGTGGCCTATCCGGCTTGCCGTAGCCAAACGCGTACAGCAAATGCGGGCCGTCGACTCGCGGGTCGGCGAGCAGCGCCGGATGGACTGAGGCCACGACCGTCCTCGCGAGGAGTTCGAGCGCCAGAATCGACCAGAACGGAAAGAGAGCGCCTTCCTGCTCCTCGCTCGCGGCGCGGGCAACGTAAAGCTTCGTCTTCTCCCAAAGGTCGTCTGCCTCCCACACGGTCCCGGTCATTGGACAAGGACCCTTTCGAGCACTCGGATCCCTGCGTCGTGTCCGTCGGCGGCTGCACGCGCATGGAGCATCCGCCAGTTGTCGAAGATCACAAGATCACCTTGCCGCCAATTAAGTCGATGCTGGAGAGCTTTCTCGATCGCACTCTCAAAGAAGTCGGCGATACCCGCGCAAGCTCCAACCGCGGGGCGCATACAGCCGCGGTCGTATCGGACCACTCGTCGTCTGTCCTGTTCGCGAACGACTGACGTTAGAAAGGCTCGACCGCCTGAGTGCACCCACCATACAGCGCGTTCGAGGTCACGCCACTGACGCGCCTGAAGCGACAGTTCCGAAGTGTCTGCAAGAAGCGTTGGTCGATTCTCCGGCCCGGGATCGACGCAGCGCATTAGCACCCAGTGCGGCGGACGGCGGTGGTGGGCACCATCCGTGTGAAAGGGAAACGAGGCGAGCCCGTGGTCGGCGGACAACGATTGCGCGGGTGCGTTTTCGGGCGCGACGGGCGTCAAGCGCTGCAAAACGGGTGCCGATGGCCGAGACGAAACGGCAGTTCCAATAGCGGAGGCGATCGCCACCATCTCCTCGCCGCTCGTCGCTGAGCCGCACCAGAAGCCGTCAGCAACAAGCTGCCGGCCCTCTAACGTCTCAAGCCACATCGACGCTGAGGTACCTGCCGCACTCACGAGGCGGCTTTCTTTCACTCCGACGTCTTAGCTACAGCCCGTGTTCGTCCCGCAGTCCCGGCACGTGTAGCAGCTGCCCGTGCGGACCATCCGGCCGCCGCACTTGGCGCACTCGACTGCGTCCTCCCACGTGTTGAACAGGGCCGTCTGGCCGCGTGGGGCGGGCTCGGGCTCGTACGGCTCGGCCGTCGTGTCGCCGTTCGCATAGCGCTCGGCAATCCGGGCGCGCACCTCCGGTGAGAGGATCCCCGCCTCCTCCTGCTGGTCGGCGGTGAGGAACTTCTTGCCCATCCAGCGGAAGATGTAGTCGACGATCGACTTGGCGACGCGGATGTCGGCGTCGTTCGTGAGACCGCTCGGCTCGAACCGCATGTGCGAGAACTTCGAGACGTAGACCTCGAGCGGCACGCCGTACTGGATGCCGAGCGAGACCGAGATCATGAACGAGTTCATCAGGCCGGCGAGGGTCGTGCCCTCCTTGGCGATGTCCACGAAGATGTCGCCGGGGGTGCCGTCCTCGAACAGGCCGACGTGGATGTAGCCCTCGTAGTCGCCGACCTTGAACTTGCGGCCGACCTCGACGCGGTCGTCCGGCAGGCGGCGGCGCTGCGGCTGCGGCGCGACGACGCCGGCGAACATCGGGCTCGCCGCGGCCGAGCCGCCCGACTTGCCGGACAGCGGCTGCGCGACCTTGCAGTTGTCGCGGTAGATGGCGATCGCCTTGACGCCGAGCTTCCAGGCGTCGATGTAGATGCGCATCACCTCGTCGACGGTCGTCTCCTCGGGCACGTTCACGGTCTTCGAGATCGCGCCGGAGATGAACGGCTGGACGGCGCCCATCATCTTCACGTGGCCGGAGTAGTGGATCGCGCGCTCGCCGACAGCGCAGTCGAACACCGGGTAGTGCTCGGCCTTCACGAACGGCGCGCCGATGACGGTGTTGCGCTCGTCGACGAAGGCGACGATCTGCTCGACCTCCTCGGGTGCGTAGCCGAGCTTCTCCATCGCCATCGGCACGGAGCGGTTGACGATCGTCAGCTCGCCGCCGCCGACCAGCTTCTTCGACTTGACGAGCGAGAAGTCGGGCTCGACCCCCGTCGTGTCGCAGTCCATCATGAAGCTGATCGTGCCGGTGGGCGCGAGCACGGTCGCCTGCGAGTTGCGGTAGCCGTTGACCTCGCCGAGGTCGAGCGCCTCGTCCCAGGCGCGGCGCGCCGCGTTCAGCAGGTCGCTCGGCACCGACTCGGTGTGCTCGATGTTGCCGACCGCCGCGCGGTGCTGGGAGATGACGCCGTAGTGAGCGGCGCGGTTCTTCTGGTGACCGGCGTACGGGCCCATGCGGCCGGCCATCTCGGCCGACTTGCGGTAGGCGCGGCCCGTCATCAGCGCGGTGATCGCGGCGGCGTAGGCGCGGCCGTCGTCGGAGTCGTACGGCAGCCCGCGCGCCATCAGCAGCGCGCCGAGGTTGGCGTAGCCGAGGCCGAGCTCGCGGTAGGCCTTCGCGTTCCTCTCGATCTCGGGCGTCGGGTAGGACGAGTAGCCGACGGCGATCTCCTGCGCGAGGAACATCACGTCGACGGCGTGCTCGAGCATCTCGACGTTGAGCTCGCCGTCCTCGCGGCGGAACTTCATCAGGTTGAGCGAGGCGAGGTTGCAGGCCGAGTCGTCGAGGTGCATGTACTCGGAGCACGGGTTGGACGCGTTGATCCGGCCCGAGTTCGGGCACGTGTGCCACTCGTTGATCGTCGTGTCGTACTGCATGCCCGGGTCGGCGCACTGCCAGGCCGCGTCGGCCATCTGGCGCAGCAGGTCGCGGGCGCTCGCCGTGTCGACGACGGTGCCGTCGGTGCGGGCGGTGAGGTTCCAGTCGCCGCCGGCCTCGGCGGCCTCCATGAACGCGTCGGTGACGCGCACCGAGTTGTTCGCGTTCTGGTACTGGATCGAGCTCCAGTCGGCGGAGT
Source organism: uncultured Actinomycetes bacterium (assembly GCA_963765295.1). Lineage (GTDB taxonomy): Bacteria > Actinomycetota > Thermoleophilia > Gaiellales > Gaiellaceae > PALSA-612. Next base: position 14,929 of record CAVXVO010000003.1, on the reverse strand, counting down.
CGAGCGACATGTCGTAGCCGGCCGCCTCGAGCACGCGCGCCTTCTGCTCCTCGCGCGCCTTGCACCAGATGAACTCCTCGATGTCCGGGTGGTCGACGTCGAGGATGACCATCTTGGCCGCGCGCCGGGTCTTGCCGCCGGACTTGATCGTGCCGGCGGACGCGTCGGCGCCGCGCATGAACGACACGGGGCCGGAGGCGTAGCCGCCCTTCGACAGCTGCTCCTTCGACGAGCGCAGCTTGGAGAGGTTGGCGCCCGAGCCCGAGCCGCCGCGGAAGATGACGCCCTCGCGGCGGATCCAGTCGAGGATCGAGTCCATCGAGTCGTCGATCGAGAGGATGAAGCACGCTGAGCACTGCGGCTTCTCCTCGAAGCCGACGTTGAACCAGACCGGGGAGTTGAAGCTCGCGAGCTGGTTGACGAGGATCGCCTTCAGCTCGGCCTCGAAGGTGTCGGCCTCGTCGTCGGTCGCGAAGTAGCCGCCGTCTCGGCCCCAGCCGCCGATCGTGGTGACGACGCGGCCGATCATCTGCTTGACGCTCGTCTCGCGCTCCGGCGTGCCCAGCTGTCCGCGGAAGTACTTCTGCGCGACGATGTTCGTGGCCGTCTGCGACCAGAACTTCGGGAACTCGACCGACTTCTGGTCGAACGCGGCCTTTTCCTTGCCCGGGATGAAGGCGTCGCGGATCTCCCACTCGATCTCGTCGAACGGATCACGCCCCGGAATCGTGAAGAAACGCTTGACGCCAAGGGCCTTGGCGCCGTCCGTGACGGTGTTCGTGAGGTCGGTGTCGGTGATCTCGGTGTGCTCTACGGTCGCCATATTCCTCTGCCTCCCGGGCTCTTACGTCGCAAAAGGGAAATGGACCGTAGAGGCACGGTCGGACAGATCCATTCTACCGGCCGGGTGAGACCCCGAAAATCGGTGTTTTCCAGGGAAATCGACCGAGGGGTACGGCTGGCCGCACCCCGTCTCGCCAGGTGGCAACACTGCCCGTTCGGCCGCGACGGTGCAGGCTCCGCACCATGAATGGCCGAGGCATCTACGTCGTCGGGTACCGCTGGTCCTCGCACGCCCAGGACTACCGCGACTTCCTGGACCGAAACGGCGTCGCCCACGACTGGATCGACGTCGAGCACGACCCGCTGGCCCGCTTCCTGGGCGCACCCGAGGACGTCGACGGCGTGCGCCTGCCCGTGTTCCTGTTCCCGGACGGGAGCCGGCTCGAGCCGTTCGCCGACGAGGACGAGGAGCTCGCGTTCAGGCGGACGCGGTCGGAGCTGGCCGAGCGTGCCGGGCTGCACACCCGTCCGTCGCTCGACCTCTACGACGTCGCCGTCATCGGCGCCGGGCCGGCGGGGCTGACAGCCGCGCTCTACGCCGCCTCCGAGGGCCTGAGCACCGTGGTCGTCGAGCAGCACGCCCCCGGCGGCCAGGCGGGAACCAGCGCGCGGATCGAGAACTATCCCGGCTTCCCGAACGGCCTGAGCGGCCAGGAGCTCGCCGACGCCGCCCACGACCAGGCGGTGCGCTTCGGCGCGGAGATCGTGCTCGGATCGGACCTCGGCGACGGCGGGATCGGAGGGAGCGGCGAGCTTCTCTTCGACCTCGTCAACGGCTCGGTGATCCGCGCCCGCTCCGCGATCGGCGCCACCGGGTTCGACTACCGCCGGCTCGACGCCGAGGGCGTCGACGACTTCCTCGGCGTGGGCGTCTACTACGGTGCGTCGCCGAGCGACGCGCTCTATCACCGCGGCGGCGACGTCTTCGTCGTCGGCGGAGCCAACTCGGCCGGCCAGGCTGCCCTGCACCTGGCTGCCCACGCCCGAAAAGTAACGCTCCTCGTGCGTGGCGAGACGCTCGAGGAGCAGATGTCACAGTACCTCGTCGACCGCTGCTCCGGCCGTCCGGAGATCAACGTCCTGACCGACACCCGCATCGTGCGGGCGAGCGGCGAGGGCAAGCTCGAGCGGATCGTGGTCGAGTCGGGCGGCGAGGAGCGCGAGCTGCCGGCGGACGCGCTCTTCATCCTCATCGGCGGCACGCCCTCGACGGCGAGCTGCCCGTACGGGATCCGGCGGGATCCGCAGGGGTTCGTGGTCACCGGCCCCGACCTCGGTCCCCACTGGAAGCTCGACCGCGACCCGTTCTTCCTCGAGTCGAGCCAGCCCGGTTTCTTCTTCGCGGGAGATGCCCGGCTCGGCTCGGTCAAGCGCGTCGCCTCGGCGGTCGGCGAGGGCGCGATGGCAGTGCAGCTCGTGCACCGCTACCTGGCGTTGCTCGACGAGCCGGGCGCGGCGAGACGCGCTGCGGCCTAGACGCTCGGCGGGCCGGACTCGGCCTGCGGGCGGAGCGTCTGGCGGCGGAGCTGGCGGCGGCGGGCGACGTAGGCGGCCGCGCCGAGCGCGAGGAGGAGCACTGCGATCCCGCCGAGCACGATCGCCGGGAGCGGAACCGACGACGCGCTCGATCCGTGAAAGGTGTCGACGATCGGGCCGCTGGGCTGGCCGTGCAGACTGGGCGTCACGACGACGACGGAGGACGGCGCATGGCCGCCGTTCGTCGCATCGGGGCCGCCGTGCCAGCTGGGAAGGGCGTCGGCGGTGTAGATGCTGGACGTCACGTCAGGCGGGCCGCCGCCCTTGTTGCTGCCGAGCGCGATCGCCTGCTGGAGCGCGAAGAGGATGTCCTGGCGCGCGTTCGAGTAGACGTCGAGATCGCTACGGCCCTTGATGATCGCCAGCGCGTCGCTGTAGCAATGGAGCGGATAGCGGTGGCTCAACTGCCCGGTCTTGCTCCCGTACCAGTCGTCGATCACCTTCTTGCCGCACGAGGACTTGGCGGCGGCTCCGGACGCCGTGGCCGCGAAGGCGGCAGCAACGACGAGGAGAAGGACGGCGAGTCTGAAAGAGGGGCGCTTCAAGAGATGCGGTTCGGAATGGTCGATGTTCTCCTCAACGAGTCTACGCATAGCCTCAGCCGGCCCCGCCCGCGAACCGTACCGCCAGTGTCGGCCACAGCCGTGTGCCGCCCGTGATCGTGACGTCAGGTTTTTGTTAGCCAGTGCCGCGCCGCCGTAAACCAGCGCCACGGGGCGCTACCGTGCCAGTTCGTGCGCACGGCCGCCGGCTTCCTTCCGCTTACGGCCGCCGCGGCGCTCGTGACCGCGTCCCTCTTCTTCGGGGGGAGCCTGAGCGACAGCCGGCTCTTCTGGATCGGCATCTTCGCGGTCGCGATCGGGTTCGGCTTCCTCGCGGCGGGGCTCGCCGGGCTCGTGCCGGTCGCGGTGCCGGGTCCGGCCGGCCTGGCCGCGTTCGGCCTCCTGGCGGCGTTCGTCTGCTGGAACGGCGTGACGATGATCTGGTCGATCGCGCCCGACCTCTCGTGGGCGTACCTGAACCGGGGCGCCGTCTACGTCGGCTTCGCGCTCGTTGGGCTGGCGGTCGCGGCGAGCGTGCGGGCGCCGGCGCGCGTGGTGGCGGCGGGGTTCGCCATGCTGCTCTTCGGCGTCGTCGGGTGGGCGCTCCTCGGCAAGGTCTTCCCCTCGCTGTTCCCGGACGGCGCGCGCGTGGCACGGCTGCGGAACCCGATCGGCTACTGGAACGCGCTCGCGCTCGCCTGCGCTCTGGCGCTTCCGCTCGGCCTGTGGATCGCGACGCGACGCTCGTGGCGGCGTGAATTGCGCGCGGCCGGAGCCGTGCTGCTCTACCTGGCCGCCATCGCGCTCGTGCTCACGGTCTCGCGCGCGGGCATCCTCGTCGCTGCCGTCGCCGTCCTGCTCTGGCTCGCGCTCGTCCCCGCGCGGCTCGAGAGCCTCGGCGCGCTGCTCGTCTCGGTCGTGCCCGCCGCGGCCGTGGCCGGCTGGGCCTCGACCCGCGCCGGCCTCGTCGACGACGGACAGTCGCTCGCGGCGCGCCGGTCGGACGGCGCCTGGTTCGGGCTCGTCGTGCTGCTCGTCGGCCTCGGCGTCGTCGCGGCCGCGCTGTGGGCGGACGGCCTCGACCGGCGTTTCGCCGACCCGGACGCGCGGCGGCTCTGGGCGCGGCGGATCGGGATCGCGATCGGCGCCGTCGCGGTCTGCGGCGTGATCGCCGTGTCGGCTGCGAGCGGCGGCCCGAATGCATGGCTGCGGGAGTTCCGCGGCGGCGGCGAGGTCTCGAACTCGTCCCGGCTCGGGACGCTCAGCTCGAACAACCGCTGGGAGTGGTGGCAGGAGGCGTGGAAGGTCTTCGAGGAGAAGCCGGCCGGCGGGAAAGGCGCGGCGTCGTTCGTCTACGCGCGGCTGCGCGTGCGTCACGGCAGCACGGTGACGACCGAACCGCACAACATCGCGCTGCAGGCGCTGGCGGAGACGGGCATCGTCGGCTTCCTGCTCGGGCTCGGCGCGGTCGCGGCCGCGCTCGTCGCGATCGGGCGGGCGGTGATGCGCCTGCGCGGGGAGGAGCGCGCGGCGGCGGCGGCGCTCGCGATCGCGATCCCGGCCTTTCTCCTCCACGCGCTGGCCGACATCGACTGGGACTTCGTGGCCGTTTCCGCGCCCGTGTTCCTGCTCGGAGGGCTGCTGATCGGCGTCGGCGGCGAGGCGCGTGCGGTGCGCCTGCGGATGCGCCCACTCGTCGCGGCCGGCGTCGCGGCCTGCTTGCTCGCCGCCGCCTACTCGCTCGCAGCGCCGTGGCTCGCCTCGAATCGCGTCGACGACGCGACCGCGGCGATCGTCGCGGGCAAGCTACGGACGGGGGCAGGCGACGCGCGCGACGCCGGCTCGCTCAATCCGCTGTCCGTCCAGCCCGTCTGGGCGCTGGCCGAGGCGTATGCAGCGCTTCCGGACGTGTCCGGTGCCGTCCGCGAGTACCGGCGGGCGACGGGCCTCCAGCCGGAGAACCCGGACACGTGGGTGGCGCTCGGCCGGTACGAGCTCTGCTTCGGCGACGTCGCCGACGCCTACCGCGCCCTGAACCACGCCTACACGCTCGATCCGTTCGGGCCGACGGGCATCCCGGGCGGCCCGCTCGACCAGGCGCGGGCGGCGGTCGAGAAGCGCGGAACGCCTACTTGCCGACGATGACGAGGAGCCGGGCGCCGTGGAGCTGGCTCGGCAGCACGCCGTCGAGGCCGGTCACGACCGGGATCTGCAGGTCGCGGGCGAGGCGCCGGGCCTCGCGGTCGTAGCCGGGGCGGAACATGACCATGCTGGCCGCGTAGTCGGTGCGCTTCGCGTTCGCGACGGCCGGGGCCGGGTAGCCGTGCTCGCGAAGGACGGTGGCCTCGGCGCCCGCGGCGCCGGTCTGGCCGTTGCCGTTCAGGACGAGCACACTGGTATGGGCACGCGGGAGCAGCGGGCGGGCGGGTGCAGTCGGGTGCGTCTTTGTGTGCGTCTTCGGCGGCGCCGGGGGCTGCGCGGCGGCGTGATGCGTCGTCGCGCTGCGGACGGCGCTCGCCCGCTCGGTCTGGAACCACCCCTTGCCGAGCAGGACGACGCCGACCGCGACGAGCGCGATCAGCTCGACCGCAGCGATCGTCGACACGACGATCGTCCGCGTCCGCCACGGCTGCGTGAGGTCGTGCGTCGGCGCGTAGTGATCCATCGCCGGTCGATGTTCGCCCTCGGCGCCGGCGTTTCCTGCCGGCGACGTGGCCGCGAGCTACCGGGCGGCTGAGAAGAAAGTTGTCGCGGGCCCGGGCTTCTCCCCGCGGCAACGCCCTGCGACAGCCGCCCGCCCGCTGACAGGGAACGAGCTACCGGGCGGCTGAGAAGAAAGTTGTCGCGGGCCCGGGCTTCTCCCCGCGGCAACGCCCTGCGACAGCCGCCCGCGCGCTGACAGGGAACGAGCTACCCGGCGGCTGAGAAGAACTGCCAGGCGGCGCGGAGGCCGTCCTCGAGCGAGACCTCGGCATGCCAGCCGAGCTCGCGTGCGGCGAGGCTCGGGTCGAGCACCGAGCGCTGGAGGTCGCCGAGGCGTTCCGGGCCGTGCTCGGGGTCGATCTCGCGTCCGGTGGCGCGGCGCATCGCGTCGACCAGCTGGAGAACGGACGTCGGCTCTCCGGTCGCGACGTTGAGAACGCCGCCGCCGAGCGACGTCGCCGCGAGTGTCGCGCGGGCCACGTCCCCGACGTACACGTAGTCGCGCTCCTGCGAGCCGTCGCCGAAGATCGTCGGCTGCCGCCCGTCCGCGACCGAGCGCAGGAAGATCGCGACCACGCCCGCCTCGCCGTGCGGGTCCTGCCGCGGCCCGTAGACGTTGCCGTAGCGCAGGGCGACGTGCCTCGTCCCGTGGAGCCGATTCCACGCGGCGAGGTACTCCTCGCCGGCCAGCTTGGACGTGCCGTACGGGGACAGCGGTCGCCGCTCCCACTCCTCCGTCGCCGGACTCGCGCACTCCCCGTAGATGGCGCCGCCGGTCGACGAGAACACGACCTGCGCGCCGTGGGCGAGCGCCGCGGCGAGGATCGCGACCGTGCCGAGCACGTTCACGTCGGCGTCGAGCGTCGGCTTCGCGACGGAGACGCTCACGGACGCCTGGGCGGCGAGGTGGAAGACGACCTCGGGCTGCACGGCGTCGAAGACGTCGCCAGGGTCGCGGATGTCGGCGACGTGCAGCCGGGCGCCCTCCGGCACGTTCTCGGGCTTGCCCGCCGAGAGGTCGTCGAGCACGTGGACGTCGTCGTCGCGCGCGACGAGCGCCTCCGCCACATGCGAGCCGATGAATCCCGCGCCGCCGGTCACGATCGCCCGCATCGGGCCGTATCGTAGGCGCCGCATGTTCGTGACGTTTGAAGGAGTCGACGGCTCCGGCAAGTCGACCCAGGCCGCGCTCGCCGCCGCGCACCTCGCCGGGGGCGGCCGGGAGGTGGTCGCGACGCGGGAGCCGGGCGGCACGCCGTTCGGCGAGCGCGTCCGCGAGCTCCTGCTGGACGGGCCGGAGATGACGGCCTGGGCGGAGGCGAGCCTGTTCGCCGCGGCGCGCGCGGAACTCGCGGAGCGAGTCATCCGCCCGGCGCTCGCCCGCGGCGCGATCGTCGTCAGCGACCGCTACCTCGACTCGTCGCTCGCCTACCAGGGCGTGGCGCGCGGCCTCGGGATCGAGCGCGTGCTCGAGCTGAACGCGGCGGTCGCCGACCTGCTCCCCGACCGGACGTTCGTGCTGCTCGTCGACGAGGCGACCTCGGCCGCCCGGCTCGGGCGCAGGCCCGACCGGATCGAGCGCGAGGGCGCCGCATTCCGTGCCGCCGTGGACGAGGGCTACCGCGCAGTCGCCGACCGCTTCCCGGAGCGGATCGTGCTGCTCGACGGGGCGCGGCCACGGGAAGAGCTCGCGGCGCAGATCAGGGAGGAGCTCGCAGCCCGTGTTCGATGAGATCGTCGAGCAAGCCGAAGCGAAGCGCCTCCTGCAGGCGGGACTCGACGAGGGGCCGGCGCACGCCTACCTCTTCTTCGGGCCGGCCGGCGTCGGCAAGCGGAAGGCCGCGATCGCGTTTGCCGGAGCGCTCCTCGGCGACCGCGGACGGGTCGAGCGGCGCGCGCACCCCGACCTGTACGTGCTCGAGCCGCTCGGCGACCAGATCCGCATCGACGAGATCCGCACGCTGCGGCGCGACCTGCACATGCGCCCGTTCGAGGCGTCGTACCGCGTCTACCTGGTCGTCTCGGCGCACCTCCTGAACACCGAGGCGGCAGACGCGCTGCTCAAGGATCTCGAGGAGCCGCCGGAGTACGCGGTGATCGTGCTGCTCGCCGACGAGCTCGGCCCGCTCCCCGACACGATCCGCTCGCGCTGTCAGCTCGTCCCGTTCTCGCGGCTGTCGGAGCGGGCGGTGCGCGCGGTCGTCAACGCCTGGGCTCCCGGCATCCCGGCCGACCGCGCGACCGCGGTGGCGCGCGTGGCCGGCGGCAGGCTCGACCGCGCGGAGCGGCTGCTCGACGCCGACGCGGCGGCGCGGCGCGACGAGCTGCTCGGCGTCGCGCGCTCGGTCTACTCGGATCCGGCGTTCTCGGCGTCGATCGCGGCCGGGCGGGTGCTGGACCTGGTCGACGCCGGAGCCAAGGAGGCGAGGGAGCAGGCCGACGAGAAGCTCGAGTGGCTCGACCTGACGGAGCGCGAAGCGGAGCTCCGCCGCCGCCGGGCCGAGCTCGGCGCGCAGCGAGAAGGGGTGCTCGAGGCGCTCGAGGAGCTGGCGGCCTGGTATCGCGACCTGATCTGCGTCGCCGTCGGGGCCGAGAACGTCGTCGTGCACTTCGACCACCTGGCCTCGCTAACCGAGGACGCCTCGCCCGAGCGGCTCGCAGGCGCCGAGCGGGCGGTCGAGCGCGTACGTGAGACATGGCGGCGCTACGAGGAGCTCAACCTGCAGCCGAAGCTCGCGCTCGAGGCCCTCTTCGTCCAGCTCCGGCAGGAGCTCGTCGGGCCGGTTCCCGTCTCGGTCTGACCTGTCCGCAGCGGTCGCGTCAGCACGGCCGTTGTCTAGGCTGAGCGGCCATGGCCGATCCGGTCGCTGCAGCCGCCGAGCTCCTCTACGGGCTGCCGCTCGACGAGTTCACGACGGCGCGGAACGCCGCGGCGAAGGAGCTCCGCGACCGCGACCTGCGCGCGGAGGCGGACGCGGTCAAGGCGCTGGCGAAGCCGAGCGTCGCCGCCTGGGCCGTCAACCAGCTGACGCGGAGGCGACACGCCGACCTGGACGAGTTCCTCGAGGCGGCGGCCGCCGCACGCGACGCACAGCTCGGCGGCGGAGCCGACCTGCGTGAGGCGATCGCCCGCCAGCGGCGCGCGCTCGAGACGCTGGTCGGGGCGGCGCGCGAGGAGCTGGGCGGCAAGGCGTCCGAAGCCGTGACCGGCCGCATCCGCCAGACGCTCGAGGCGGCGGCGGTCGACGACGGCGCGGCCGAGGCCGTGCGCCAGGGCCAGCTGGCGAAGGAGCTCGAGCCGGCCGGATTCGGAACGCTCGCCGCGCACGCGAAGCCCGCCCGTGGCAAGAGCCGCGCACGGCGCGCCGAGAGCGCCGCCGACAACAAGAAGGCACTCGCCGAGGCGCGGGCACGGCTGCGCGAGGCCGAGGACGAGCACCGCGCGGCACTCGCCGAGGAGCGTCAGGCGCACAAGCGCTGGCAGCAGATACAGCACGACGCCGAGCAGGCGGCCGAGCGAGTCGACAAGGCCCGCGCCGCGCTCGACGCCCTCCGCGCGCGATGAGGTCTCCTCGTGTTCCTGGGGCGTCGCCGACGGTGCAGGGCCGGAGGGCGCAGTGTTGGGAACACGGGCCCGCAGAGCACCGTGCCGTCAGCGACGCCAGAGGTTCGCGGGGGCCGGCTCCGCCGGCCGGGAGCGAAAGGCGGCCAGGGACATGAGGATCGAGGACTACGCGCTGATCGGCGACCTGCAGACCGCAGCGCTCGTCGGTCGCGACGGGTCGATCGACTGGTGCTGCTTCCCGCGCTTCGACTCGGGTGCATGCTTCGCCGCGCTCCTCGGCACGCCGGACAACGGCCGTTGGCTGCTCGCGCCGCAGGACGACATCCGCAGCGTGCGTGCGACGCTACCGCCACGACACGCTCGTCCTCGAGTCGGTCTTCGAGACCGCTGGCGGCTCCGTGCGGGCGATCGACTTCATGCCGCCGCGGGGCGAATCCCCCGACATCGTCCGCATCGTCGAGGGGCTCTCCGGCGAGGTGCCGATGCGCTCGGAGCTCGTGATCCGCTTCGACTACGGCTCGATCGTGCCCTGGGTGCGCCGCGTCGACCACGCGCGCGTCGCGGTCGCGGGCCCCGACGCACTCTGCTTCCGGACGCCCGTCGAGATACGCGGCGAGAACATGACCACGGTCTCTGAGTTCGTCCTCCGGCCGGGCGACCGAGTCCCCTTCGTCCTCACGTGGTTCCCCTCGCACCGCGACCTGCCGGACGAGATCGACCCGGAGCAGGCGCTCGAAGACGCCGAGGACTACTGGCACGAGTGGGCGTCGACGTGCGGCCACGCGGGGCGTCTACCACGACGAGATCCACCAGTCGCTGCTCGTCCTGAAGGCGCTCACCTACGGGCCGACCGGCGGCATCGTCGCAGCGCCGACGACGCTCGCTCCCCGAGCAGATCGGCGGCGTGCGCAACTGGGACTACCGCTTCTGCTGGCTCCGCGACGCGACGCTGACGCTGCTCGCGATGCTCAACTCGGGGTACCGGGACGAGGCCGCTGACGTGGCGCCAGTGGCTGCTGCGCGCCGTCGCAGGGAGCCCGGACGACGTGCAGATCATGTACGGCATCGCCGGCGAACGGCGGCTCGAGGAGCGCGAGCTCGACTGGCTCGCCGGCTACGAGGCGTCGCTCCCGGTCCGGATCGGCAACGCGGCGTCCGAGCAACTCCAGCTCGACGTCTACGGCGAGGTGCTCGACGCGCTATACCAGACGCGCGCGCACGGCGGCCGGGCCGACGACAACGTCTGGTCGCTCTCGCTGAAGCTGCTCGAGTGGCTCGAGACAGGGTGGCGCCGCGAGGACTCGGGCATCTGGGAGGTGCGCGGGCCCGAGCGGCATTTCACGCACTCGAAGGTGATGGCGTGGGTCGCGTTCGACCGCGCCGTTCGCTCCCACGAGGAGTTCGGCCGCCAGGGGCCGGTGGATCGCTGGCGGGCGCTGCGCGACGAGATCCACGCGGAGGTGTGCGCGCGGGCGTGGTGCGAGGAGAAGCAGGCGTTCGCGCAGTCGTACGACTCCGACCGGCTCGACGCCGCCGTTTTGCTCATGCCGCTCGTCGGCTTCCTTCCGGCCGACGACCCGCGCCTCGTCTCGACCGTCGCCGCGATCCGGCGCGAGCTGTCGTTCGACGGGCTCCTCCTGCGCTACCTGCCGGAAGAAGCCGCGGCGGTCGATGGATTGCCGCCCGGCGAGGGCGTCTTCCTCCCGTGCTCGTTCTGGCTCGTCTCCGTGCTCGCGCTCCAGGGAGCCGACGACGAGGCGCGCGAGCTGTTCGAGCGGCTGCTCGACCTCCGCAACGACGTCGGCCTGCTGGCCGAGGAGTACGACCCCGTCGCGCGGCGTCAGCTCGGGAACTTCCCGCAGGCGTTCACGCACCTCGCGCTCGTCGGTGCGGCCGTGACCCTCGCCGAGGGCCGCAGCATACGAGCACCGGGCTAGGCCGGCCGGGCCAGCGCGGCGAGGTCGGCCGCCGAGAGCTCCCAGCCGGCCGCCGCGGCGTTCGCGCGCACCTGCTCGGCGCTCGTTGCACCGGCGATCACAGACGGGATCCCGGGTTGCGAGGCGAGCGCTGCGATTGCCAGGTCGAGCAGCGACCGGCCCCGCTCCCGCGCGAATGCCTCCAGCGCCTCGAGCCGGTCGAACGTGGCCGATTCGATGTCCCTTCGCTCGAGGCGTGTCCCCTCCGGCCGCGGCGTCCCGCGCCGGTACTTCCCCGTCAGCAGCCCGCTCGCGAGCGGGAAGTACGGGACGAAGCCGACGCCGAGGCTGCGGGCGAGCGGCAGCACCTCGTCCTCGGCCTCGCGCTCCAGGAGGCTGTACTCGTTCTGCACGGCGACGAAGCGCGCGCCGCCGCTCGTGCGTGCGAACTCGTCCGCCTCCGCCAGCTGTGCGGCGCTGAAGTTCGAGCAGCCGATCGCACGGACGAGCCCTTCGCCGACCAGCCCCTGCATCGCTCCGAGCGTCTCGGCAATCGGCGTCACACCGTCGGGACGGTGGTAGTAGATAGAGGTCGACGCGGTCGGTCCGCAGGCGCTCGAGCGAGGCGCGAATCGCGCCGGCGACGTACTCAGCGGAGCCGTTCGGCCCCTCGCCCATGTCGTTCCCGAACTTCGTCGCCAGGACGACCCGGTCGCGACGTCCGGCCAGCACCTCGCCGAGGAAGGTCTCGCTCCCGCCGCGGTTGCCGTAGATGTCGGCCGTGTCGAAGAACGTGATGCCCGCGTCGAGCGCCGCGTCCACGACCTCGCGCGTCCGATCGAGGTCGATCCGCCCACCGAAGTTGTTGCACCCGAGACCGACCCGGGAGACGAGGATGTCGGAATCGCCGAGCGGCTCGGTGCGCACCCGGGCATCGTAGAGCGAGCCGGGCAGCCGCTTAGGCTTCACCGGTGCGGGCGCACTGGTGGATCCTCGTCGTGGGTGTGGCCGTCGTCGCCGCATTCCGGGGCTGGCTCGCGAGTCGGATCGCGATGCCGTGGCTCTTCAGCGACGAGCTCGTCCACTCCGAGCTGGCGAAGAACCTGGCGAACGGATCGCTGTTCGAGATCCGCGGGCGGCACGTGAACATCACGTACGCGTATCCGCTCGTCATCGCGCCGGCCTGGCTGCTCTCGTCGATGGGCGCGACGTACGCCGTCGCGAAGGCGATCAACGTCGTCCTAGTCTCGGCCGCCGCCGTGCCCGTCTACCTCCTCGGCCGCCGGCTCGTCTCACCCGTCGGCGCGGCCGTGGCGGCGGTGCTCGCGATCCTCGTCCCCGACCTCGCGCTCACCGGCGCGTTGATGCAGGAGAACCTCGCCTATCCCGCGTTCCTCGCCGCCGCGCTCCTGCTCGTGCTCTGCCTCGAGGAGCCGACCCCGCTGCGCCAGGTGGGGCTGCTCGCGGCGATCGCGGTCGCAGCGGCGGCGCGGTTCGAGCTGCTCGTGCTCGTCGCGATCGTGCCGACCGCGGTGCTCCTGGCCCGCGCGAGCGTCCGCCGGCTCGCGGGTGTGCTCGTCCCCACGATCGGCGTGATCGTCGCGCTCGCCGTGCTCGACGCGGTGCAGCCGTCGCGCCTCCAGGACGCGCTGCAGACCTTCCCCGAGACGTCGGCCGGGTACAGCGTCGGCGGCGTGCTCACATGGATCGTGAGGAGCCTGGCCGAGCTCGATCTCGCGACCGGCGCGATCCCGCTCGTGGCCCTCGTGCTCCTGACGCTGCCACGCGCGACGGCACGGCGGCCGGCCGAGCGTGCGTTCCTCGCCGTCACCTGGGCGTCGCTCGGCTGGTTCCTCGTCGTCGGAGGCCTGTCGGGGCACTGGGAGCCGTTCGGGCTCAAGGAGCGCTACCTCTTCTACGTCGAGCCGCTGCTCCTGCTCGGGCTCGTGCTCTGGGTCGAAGTGGGCTCCGAGCTGGACAGAGCCCGCCGGCTGCGGGTCGTCGCGGTGACGGTGGGCGTGCTCGCGCTCTGCGTCGCCTTCATGCCGCTCCACTCGCTGCTGACGGCCCCGTCGCTTCCGGGCAACGCGCTCGGGATGGAGGTGTTCCGGCGGATCGGCAACGTGATCGGCTTCGGCGGCGGCCTGCGGGCGCTGCTGATCGTGGCCGTGATCGACCTGCCCCTCGTGGCCGCGGCGCTCGCACGCCGTCGCGCGGTCGCGCTCGTCTTCGTCGGCGTGTTCGTCGTCGTCTCGGCGGCGTTCGCGGCCCGGGTCGCCGACGAGCAGGCGCGCGCCGTCGCGGCGACGGCGATGCTGCCCGCGGACCGCTCCTGGGTGGACGCGGCGGTCGGGAAAAGCGCCGACGTCACGCTCCTCAACACCTCGAACTTCATGCCGGAGACAGTGCGGCAGGAGATCTTCCCGGTGTTCGCGCCGTGGTGGGAGACGCAGTTCTGGAACCGGAGCGCTCGGACCGTGGACAGCCTCGGCTCTCCGGAGCCGCTGCCGCTCGCCCAGGGCACGGGCACGCTCGACTGGGCGACCGGGGTCGTCTCGGGCGTGCCGGCCGCGCCGGCGCTGCTCGTCGACCCGCGCTTCGAGGTCGCGGGCCGTCGCCGCGGAGCCTCGAGCGCGCTCGTGCTCTACGACCGCGTCGCGTCGCCGATCCGGCTCGTCTCGGCGACCGAAGGCGTCTTCCGGGACGGCGAGAGCTCCGCCTACGCCGCGTACGACCGCTGGCCCCGGGGCGCGCGCACGGTACGGATCGCGATCGCCCGACCCGCGGGCTCGGATCCCGTCGGCGTGCACGTCCGGGTCGGCACGTTGACCTCGAACGGCCCCGGCCCGGCGATGGGACGCGTCACGGCGACGAAGGACGTCGAGCTCCGCTCCGGCACGATCGCCGTGCCGGTCCCGCGCGCGCCGTTCCGGGTCGAGGTCCGCTACGACCCGGGGATCCGCGGCACGATCCGCTTCACCGTCAGAACTGGCCGCTGACGACCACGCACTCGCGTGGAATCCGGCCTGGACAAGCGACAGGTGCCCGCCGTAGGATCGGAGTCCCTTTCGGGAAGGTGGTTTGAGATGCGTATCTGTGGCGTAATCGCGATCGCCGTTGCGGCGGCCTTCGTGGCAGGCTCGGCAAGCGCCAACCGGGCTGCGTCGCCCAATCTTGGTGACAGCTTCACGATGGCTTTCACGGTCAAGGCCAACAAGAACTTCGGCGCTGCGGCCGGCACGCGCTTGACCGGCCTGCTCTGGTACTTCCAACCACGGTGCAGTAGCGGCCCGTGCTCGGTCGCGGTGTCGGCGACGCCTACTGCGTGCGTCTCAGGAACATGTCCGCAGCAATGGCCCGGCGGCCTGCTTTGGGCACAACAACTCTTGCGTTACTCGGCCAACGCCTACACGGGATCATTCGTCGTCAAATCGAATTGCTTCAGCGCGGATATCCCCTATGCCTACCGCCAGCAGACGAAGGTCATGCTCCGGGTTGTGCGTTCAACCAGGGTCGGCACTCTCCTGAAGGCAACTCGGATCGCCGGGACCGTGACGATGGTCGGCACACCGGATAGCTTCTCGCTAGCCCACGGCTGCAAGCCCTACAGCGGCACCCTCGCGTTTCAAGGCACACGACGAGGCTGACCGCATGCCGCCGGGATGCGACGTGAAGCGAGTGCGGCACGAGTGCGGCAACGGCAGGCGACGCACGGGAGTTCGCTCAGGAAGCGGCTAAAGTAGGAGCCGCGCCGACGTAGCTCAGCTGGTAGAGCACTTCACTCGTAATGAAGGGGTCCGCGGTTCGAATCCGCGCGTCGGCTT
>CAVXVO010000002.1:0-164888 GCA_963765295.1 uncultured Actinomycetes bacterium | reverse complement strand
GTGTCTTGTTAAGCCTACCTGACTCAAGTACGTGTCTTGCAGGAGCAGGAGCCGTCCCGCAGACGCGTGGGGGGCCAGCATTGCGGTGAGAACCGCAAGCGCGACTCGCGGCTCGTGACAGAGACGGGAGACCCACCCCGGCCGGGATTCAGAAAGGGGTCGGCCTGGGCCTCGGCGGTGAGCGGGTAATGGCGGCGATAGTAGTCCCGGATTCCCTTGCGGAGGGCCTGGTAACTCGCGTTGCGACCGAACTGCTCGATCCACGGATGCTCATCCGGTGGGACGGCTTGCGAGGTGAGCTGGCCGCCGATCCAGTCGGTCGGCTCGGTGAGAACGACCCTAGCCCCTGCTCCAGCGCAGCGAGGGCCGCGGCGCAGCCCCAACCCCCCCGCCAACGATGACCAGGTCTGCCTCCACTTCGCGAGGCGATCCTCCAGGGGCCGATCTTACCTCCGGATTTCCTGAGGCCGCCAGAAGTCCGGCAAGACCGGAGCCGCATCCTTCGAGAAATCGTCGATTCATGGCGATTCGAACCTCTTGGCAAGGGCCCTACGTCTGATACGATGAACGCCGACCGGGCCCGTAGGACAGGCCCAGTCGATCCCCAGCGAGAGTGGCGGAACTGGCAGACGCGGGACTTAGGATCCTGTCCCGCAAGGGGTGAGGGTTCAAATCCCTCCTCTCGCATTTCCCCGTCCAGAGCCGTCAACTTGCAGCAAAACCACGCAATTCACAAGGGGAAAGCCTCGACAACCATTGTCAGAGCCGACCCCGTCGACACGTCAACCGACGGCTTCCGCCCCGATCCGTCCCTCAACTGCTACCCAAAATGCTACCCGCTATTGCGATGTAGTGGCGATTGGGGATGACCCCGGGCCTGGCCGCCGTCATCGAGGCATGGCCCGACCTGCCCGAGGCCCTGAAGGCCGGCATCCTGGCCATGGTCAAAGCAGCCCGTAGATAGCGGGAACAGTACCGAGGAAATTGGGCTGCCCCGGCCCCTTGAGCACACTCTGGATGTTCGGCTTGGGGTCTCAAGAGACAGTCGTTGGGGTCACCGCCGTCGAACTCAGCACACCGCCGTTTACCATCGGGTGTGAGCACATAGTCTGACGCCGGCCTGACGGCACCTGTGGCATAACTTCCAGAAGGCCACAACGGTCAGCGCACTCCAACTCCTTATAAGCGGCCCGGATATCATCGTCGGTGTAGCCGGGAAACGACTTCAAACCCCCACCCCCGCTTATCCCGGGCTCATAATCCGAGCAATGTTTCTTGAGAGTCTTCAGCGCAGACTCTGAAAGTTGGGGCTGATCAGACATACCAGAATCCTTCAATTGTACCTGTGGCCGGGTTAGAGCGCCTGAAACGGCTACCCCCGAGGAGACCGGCTAGCTTTGACCCCAGCACCCCCGCCGCGCCGTTGCTTCGCCTTTACTTCCTCCTGTACGTCTCGAACGTTGCGGCTTCCGCACTTGGCACACTCTAGGTCGAGCGGGCGGCCGCATTGAGGACACTTGGAAGCCCTGTCGGAAACATTGCTCGCGCACTCTGGACAACTGATCAGCACCATGAATCCTCTCTGGGCCTAGGGTCTGAGTGTTTGGTTAAGGATTGATTGAACTACTCCTCCACCTTCCGGGGCTTGCATCTGCCGAGTCGCCTAATAGATTCTCCTCCTTCACATCTCGGTCTGCTAGTCAGAACTGTTTTTGTGTCCCGGGCACCTGGCAGAGTCGGGTGGCTCTCACAAAGCCCCACCGAGGCCATTGCCGCATCAGCGGTCACCTTCCAGGGCCCGACTTACCCCGAGGCGATCAAGGCCGGCATCATGGCGATGGTCAAGGCAGCGTCAGGACAATGAGGAGGTGGACGGGATCAATCTGATCCATCGGGCTTCCCCGACGATCAGCTTCGCCGCTTTCCTCATCAAGTTAGGCGTCGGATAGCACAGCACTCTGTGGGAGGGATCAGAGTCTTCTGGTGTCCGAGCAACTATTCCACCCACAGACCTTGGGATTCCCGCGGAGATGCCTCCGACGACTCCTCACGGACCGCGGAACTTCCCTACCTTTCTGCTGTTTGCCAGGAGGTCTTGAGGATGTACCCGGTCGTGACGACTCCGACAGGTCGCAAGTTGACGACGAGGGTTGAGATCGCAGGCTGTACCTTCGATCCTGAAATCACCCTGCTTCCGTGCACGTATCTCGTTCACCATCGGGAGGACATTTACCCGGAGCCTGATCGCTTTCGACCGGAACGATTCCTGGCGCACTTCCTCGCTCCACGAATACTTCCCATTCGGTGGCGGGTCACGGGTCTGCATCGGTGCCACGCTCGCTCCCCTCGAAATCAAGCTGGCGCTGGCCACAATTCTCAAGAACTGGACCCTCCAACCCGCGCACGAGGGTCTGGTCGGCCCCGTACGCCACGGGACGCTGCTGGCGCCTGCCGAGTCCATGAAGTTGATCGCCAGGGCCAGAAACCGGGCGGCTGAATCTCGAGAGCTCGAGCAACGACGGGAATTACGGGCTTTGCCTTGACTGAATCCGAATGAGCAACAAAGAAGAGACACTCGTTGATATTCTTTGCCGTCACGCGAATCGTCACGGCGATCGGCTGGCCTTCGCTTATCTGGAGGACGGCGAGCAGGAGAGCGAGCACCTGACCTACGGCGAGCTCGATGCTCGCCCCCGGGCCATCGCCGCTACTCTGCAGTCAACGGCCGCGGCCGGGGACCGGGCTCTGCTCCTCTTTCCGGCTGGCCTTGACTTTCTCGCCGGGTTGCTCGGATGTCTCTACGCTGCCGTTGTCGCCATCCCCGCCCCCTCGCCTGAAGCGAGTCGGCTCAAGCGAACGGGGCCTCGATTACGCTCGATCGCGGCGGACGCGCGGGCGTCGCTGGTGATCACCACCTCGAAGATCCGGGCACTGATCGAGGCGTCCAATCCTCCCATCTTCGACCGCGAGTCGATCCGCTGGGTCGAAGCCGATCAGATCGCCGCCGAGGCAGCTCGGAACTGGCGAGAACCAGGGATCGACGACTCAAGCCTAGCCTATCTGCAGTACACTTCCGGCTCTACATCCACGCCCAAAGGGGTCATGATCTGCCACAAGCATCTATGTTTTCAGCTCGCGAACTTGCAGAGGCTGAGCGGCTACGGGGCCGATTCGGTCACGGTGACCTGGATGCCATACTTTCATGACTACGGGCTCGTGGAAGGCCTCCTGGAGCCGCTTTTCAACCGGACACCCTGCTACGTGATGTCACCATTCGCCTTCGTCAAGAGGCCCGCTTCGTGGCTGAGGGCAATCACTCGCTACCAGGGAACCCACAGCCAGGCTCCCAGCTTCGCGTACGATCTCTGCGTCCGGCGGATCCCGCTCGATCAGCGCAAAGAATTCGATCTCCGCTCGTGGAGGAATGCTGGAAACGCGGCCGAGCCGATCAACCCCAAGGTTCTGAGGGCATTCCATGATGCCTTTCAGCCCGGCGGGATTCCAGTGGCAGGCATTCTGTCCGGCGTACGGGCTGGCCGAGGCAACCCTCCTCGTCTCGGCGAGCCGTTGCACGGAGGAACCCCGTCTCCTGGAGGTCAAGGCTCAGGCACTCGAGAACAACCAGATCGTGGAAGCCGACGAGGATGGAGCGGGCACCCGATGGGTTGTCGGCTGCGGCCGGGTTTTCGACACCACCAACCTGGCGATCGTCCGTCCCGACACCCGGACCCGGTGCGCGGCGGACGAGGTCGGTGAGATCTGGGTCGCGGATCCGGCGGTCGCAGCAGGCTACTGGGAACGCCCCGCCGAGACGGAGGAGACCTTCGGGGCGCATACGGTCGACACCGCCGAGGGGCCCTTCCTCCGGACCGGAGACCTTGGCTTCCTCAAGCACGACGAGCTCTTCATCGCCGGACGACTCAAGGACCTCGTGATCATCCGCGGCACGAACCACCATCCCCAGGACATCGAGTGGACCGTCCAGGCGTCCCACCCGGCGCTGAGACCCGAGAATGGCGCCGCTTCTCGGTGCTCGTGGACGGCGAGGAGAAGCTGGTCGTCGCCCAGGAAGTCGAGCGCGAACACGTCCCGGAGCTTGAAGCGAGGCGAGGTCATTCGGGCGATTCGTCAGAACGTCGCCGAGGAGCACGAGCTGGACGTCTTCGCGATCGTGTTGCTGAGCCGGGGCAGCATACCCAAGACGGCGAGCGCCAAGATGCAGCGCCAGGCTTGCAGGACATTTTACCTGCACGGCGGACCGCAAGTGCTGGGCAGCTGGGTGGCGGCGACCGGCAAGCTCGATCTGCTCCCCTCGTGGCTCGACGAGTTCAGAAACGGCCTGTGAGTCCGCATCGTCGAAACTTCCGGCCGCGGCGAATGGACGCTGGCCCGATCCAGCTCGGCTCAGGCCGGGTGAATCGAGCCGCCAAAAGGCCGACGACCTGATCGGCTGGCTCCGTTCCTACGCGACGGAGCGGATCAACTCTCGCTTGATGGACGAGCGTCGGTGCATCCCCCGTACGTCATTCTCGACCTCGGCAACCGCGGAATCCTGGGCCTGCAGGTGCCCAGGTCTCACGGCGGACTGGAGCTCCGCTGCAGCGACTCGCTTCGAGTTCTCGAGCAGATCGCCGCGATCGACCTGAATCTGGCCGCGGTCGTCTTCCTGCATAACACCAATGGCATCCGTCCGATCCAGTTCCATGCGAAGCCGGAGTTGCGCGACGAACTGCTTGCCGCTGCTTGCCTCCGGACGAGAGCTCGCCGCTTTCGCGCTGAGCGAGCCCGGGGCCGGGTCGAACCTGGGCGGGATGCAAAGCCTGGCCGCAGCCCCGACCGGACGGCCGGTGGCAGACTGACTGGCGTCAAACGCTGGAATGCCGCTTCCTGGGCCGGTGTCGTCAGCGTGTTCGTCCGGCTGGTCCAATCCGATGGCAGACTCGGCGGATTGACCGGCTTCGCCGTTCGCCAGGGGACGTCCGGGATTGAGGATCGGCCCGGAAGCCCTGACGACGGGGCTGCGGGGAAGCATGCAGAACTCGATCTACCTGCGAGACGTCCCCGTTGGTCCGAAGGAATTGCTCGGCGAACCTGGCAAGGGGATGGAGGTCGCCGACGACGCTCTGACCGCAGGCCGCATCTGTACCGCCGCCGTGGGCCTGGGCGCGATGAAACGGTGTGCCCAGCTGATGGTGCGGTACGCGGCCCGCCGGACCATCGCCACCGGCCGACTGCTGGATAACCCCATCACCCTCGCCAGGCTGGGAGAGCTGATGGGGCTCATCACGGCAACCGAAGGCGCTGCTCCATCAGATCGCCGAGCTCATTGGATGCGGGCAAGGCCGTCCCCGGCGAGATCGCCATGGCCGTCAAGATCTCGACCTCGGAAGCCGCGGTCTGGGCCGCCGGTGATCTGATGCAATTGCTGGGTGGTCGAGGCTACATGGAGAACAACATCGCGCCTCAGATGCTCCGCGACGCGAGAGTGCTCACCGTCGGTGAGGGACCGAACGAGACGCTGAACTGGTATCTCGGACGCAGTGCGATCCAGACCGACGTCGTGCAAAGGTTCGTCGCCGAGGAGATGGCTTTCCCCGATCTGGCAGCCCGGCTGAACGACGACTGCCGGGAGATTCAGGCTCGCTGTACCGGCTCGAATGCGCACTTTCTCGGAGCGATCCGCCGCTCTATCCTGGGCCTGCTTCCTGGTCGGCGGAATCGTGTCAGAAGGTCTCTTGCTCGCGGCTGTTCGTAGCTCCGCAAGGAAGCAACCGGGGATTCAGGGGGCCAGGGTCGCGGACTGGGCGAGCAGTCGTTATGAAGAATTGCTGCGAAGGGCGACCTTGGCTGCCTCGAGGGGTCCTCATCCGGTCGCCCAAACGGCGAGCGAGATCTCATCGCTCATCTCCGGTTACTCAGGGGCCATCGGCGATATCGAGCAGGATCTTCCGGGCGAGGAACAAGCACTCGATCCCTTGTTGCGCCACGTGCCTGAGGAGGAGCCCGGAACCGTTCTGGATCCGCAGCTCGGCGATCCCTCGATCGCGGTCCCCTCCGACAACCATGCCGGCACTTCCTCGAGCAAATCCGACGATTCCGAATCGCTCAAACGGCTCTCTGCCCAGGCGAAGCGTGACCTCCTTGAGCAGGCGTTGCGCCGGAAACTTGCCGAGGCGGGAACCAGTACACACCCGGAACGTGTCGATCAGACCAATGCATAGAGATGTCCTCTCCGATTCTCAGGGAGCCGCTTCATGAACCAGATCGATCTCCGGTCTTCCGACTCAGTGCAGGGTTGGCTGGCACACTGGATGGCCTCGGAATTGAACCTGGAGGCCACCGAGATTGACCCGGACCGCGCCTTCTTGAGCTACGGCATGGATTCAATGCACGCGATGATGCTTGTGGGTGATCTGGAAGGGATCATCGAATCACGCCTCTCGCCGACGCTCGCCTGGGACCATCCGAACGTCAGGGCCCTCGCCGAGTACCTGGTGGCGAAGGTGGCTACGCTGTCAACCGGGCAGGAGTCGGTGACGGCCTGGAAGGAGGCCATATCCAGGAGAGAACCGGACGCGAGAGCCATTCTGGCTCAGCTTGACGGCATGTCCGAGGAAGAGCTGGATTCGCTACTACTTGAGCACATGAACGCCTCGTCCCGGACCGGAGAGGTCAGCCGCGTTGCGGAATCGACCACTTCCGGCGCGTGAGGCCGCTGGTCCAACCTGATGCCGAGGTCGCCTGTCGGTGAGTCACGATCATCCCAATCTCTCTCCGGTCGAGAAAAGGGCCCTGCTGGAACGGCTCTTGAAGGAGAAACTGCGCCCGGAACCTCGAGTGCCGTTGACGGCCGGGCAGCGCCGTCTCTGGGAGCTCCAGTCGCTCGAGGATCGTAACCCGGTCCATAACATCTCCCTGGCCTACCAGCTCCGGGGCCCCCTGGACGTCGTTGCGTTCGAGCAGGCGCTTCGCGAGATCGTGAAACGCCATGAAAGTTTGCGAACCACGATCGCGGTTGAATGCGGGAAGCCCGTGCAGGTGATCCGGCCCGACGGTCTGATCCCTCTCATCCAGTCCGGGGAACGAAGCGGCTCCCAGGCTGACTGGATACGGCATGTCGAGGAACAGGCCAGAGGAGATGCCTCGACTCCATTCGACCTGAGCCAGGGGCCGCTGGCACGGTTCCGGCTCCTCAGTCGGTCCGGAGATGAACATGCTTTCTTGATCACGACTCACCACATCATCACCGACCGCTGGTCTCTCGGGATCCTCATCCAGGAGCTCGGGATGCTGTACACGGCACTCACGGCTGAAAAAAGACCCCTGAACACGACGCTCGCGCCCCGGTACACGGACTTCGGCCGGTGGCAAGAGGACTGGTTCGCCAAGGGCAACCTGGAGACGCAGATTGAATTCTGGAAGGCGTCATTCGACGGGCCGGTCAGGGAACTGATTCTGCCGGCCGATCGGCAGCCGTCCTCGGCTTCCATGTCCGCGGGCCTGCGCTTTCAATTCAGGGTCAGCCCTGAATGGCACGAGGATAACGTAAAGGCCTTCGTTCATTGGGTTTAGCTGGTCTTGACATAAGAATCTATATGTGGCGATTCGACCACGTCGACTTCGGAAATTCCTGACAGTCGCGAGTCGCCCAACTCGGGATGAGGGCGACCCCCTTGGGTGGTAATCTGGTGCTTCTGTGTTGACACCCTTACCAGGCCAAGGAGGGCGCTATGATCAACTCTACCGCTTCTTCCTCTTGCCTCCAATTCGCTTCGGTCCTCGATCAACTCGATCAAGAATCTGGGTTGCCATTTCTCAGCCTTCTCTCGTGCCCCATGGTCGAGGCCGCTTGCCGTTTCATAGGTCATCAGTGGCGAGACCGGATTTACACGCCTTGGATTACCCTGGTCATCTTTCTCTCTCAGGTCCTCTCCGCCGAGCAATGCTGCGACGAGGCCGTCGATCGGTTCCAAAAATACCGCTACGATCAAGGCTTGCCCAAGGTGTCGGCCGACACTTCGAGTACTGTGAAGCCCGGAAGCACCTCCCGAGCCACTCACCTGGGGCTTGGTTCAGCGGACCGGACACGCGACCCTTCAAAAGGCGAAGCAGTGCTGGCTCTTTCACGGACGTTCAGTCAAAATCCCCGATGGGTCGACTGTCCTCATGCCGGACACCACGGAGAACCAGGAGGCTTATCCCCAGCAGAGTAGCCAGGCGCCCGGCGTCGGGTTCCCGATCGCGCCATCCTTGTGATCTTCAGCCTGGCGGTAGGGACGGTGCTGCAGGCCGCCGTACGGCCCTACAAGGGCAAAGAGACCAGCGAACTGGCCTTGCTCCGGGCGGTCATCGGCGAGTTCCAACCCGGCGACATTGCCCTCGCCGACCGATTTTTCTGTTCCTACTGGTTGATCGCGGCTCTGCGGGCTCGCGGCGTCGATGTGGTGGTGCGACTGCATCAGCGTCGTACGGCGGATTTTCGCCGCGGACGCCGATTGGGACCAAATGATCATATTGTCACATGGCTCAAGCCGGAGCAGCGTCCCGATTGGATGAGCCCCGCCGAATACGAGGCGATGCCGGCCGAGCTCACGGTCCGGGAATTTCGCGTCCGGGTCCAAGACAAGACGAAGCGAGTCCGTGCCATGGTCGTCGTCACGACGTTGCTGGATCACAGAGAATATCGGGCCAAGGAGCTTGGGAACCTGTTCCGGCAGCGGTGGCATGCAGAGCTGGATCTGCGGACGCTGAAGACCCATTTGCATATGGAGATGCTGAGGACCACAACTCCGGAGATGGTGCGTAAGGAGATCGCCATGCACTTCTTAGCATATAACCTGATCCGTGGGCTGATGGCCGAGGCTGCTCAGGAACAAGAACTCAACCCTCGGACGCTGAGCTTCATGGGAGCCGCACACAGTGTGCGTCAGTTCGAGCAGAATCATTTGTATGATCCGACCTGGATTAAAGCGGATCTCCCACGCTTGCTGGAACTGATTGGCGAGAAGCGGCTGCTCGAACGTCCAGACCGCTACGAGCCGCGAGCGGTGAAGCGACGCCCCAAGCCGCACCCACTCCTGAACATGCCGCGGCGGAGGGCGAAGCGGCTGATTAGAACGCGGCATGATTCCATATGACAAGTCAAAATACTAACTGACGACGGGTCGTCCCCCACAAGCCCAGAGCCGGCATGAACTTGCGTTATCCTCGTGCCATTCGGGTCAGCCCTGATCTCGCGGGACAGATCGCGCCGTTCGGGGTCCGCGAGGGCGTGACTCCCTATGTGGTTTTGCTGGCCGCCTTCGCCCTGCTTCTCCATCAGCACTCCGGTCAGAAGGACGTGGTCGTTTGCTTGCCCGTCTCGGGACGTCACCGGGGCCAGACGCGAGACGTCATCGGTTACTTCAATAACATTCTTCCCATCCGCCTGGACTTGAACGGCAACCCCACACTCCGACAGGTTCTTGCACGGGTGAACCTCGCGGTCAGAGAGGCCTTCGATCACCAGGATGTGCCCTTCCAGCAGATCGCCGAACTGCCCGCTCTGGCTCTGATTCCGCTCACACGGTGCCTGTTTTCGCTTCAGAGTATCGGTGCTCTTGCGCTCAAGCTTCCCGAGATCAAATCAACCTACGACGATGTTCACTCGGGTGCGGCCGATTTCCCTCTCTCGGTGTTTCTCGAGGAGAAAGACGACGAGCTCAAGGGCCTCGTTGACTACCGGACCGACCGGTTCAGCACGCCTCGAATCGAAGAGCTCATGGAGCGTTACCAGAGACTCGTTCGGAGGATGATCGAGGCACCGGAAGTTTGCCTCGAGCAACTCCCAGGTTTCTGCTCACCAATCTCCGGTACATCGGGGTCCGCCCATTTGCCGGGAATGGAAGCTCCGGCTCGGGAATCTCAGACCATTCCCAAAGAGTACACGACTCCCGTCTCCCCGCTGCCGCGAAGCGAACTGGAGAGGCAGTTGATCCGGCTCTGGGAGGACGTCCTGGGTATCCGACCGATTCGCAGGGACAGCAATTTCTTCGATCTGGGGGGGCATTCGCTTCTGGCCGCCCGGCTCTTTGCGCCATGGAGAGCCTCATCGGCAGATCTCTCCCCCTCGCCCTGCTCCTGCGAGCACCCACGATCGCTGCCCTGAGCAACCTCCTGACCCAGGACGGTTGGAGTCCATCCTGGTCCTCGCTCGTTCCGCTCAAACCCGACGGCTCTCGGATCCCCCTTTTTCTGGTTCATGGAGGGGGAGGGAATGTCATTTCCTACCGCCGGCTCGCGAATTACCTGGGCGACGACCAGCCGGTCTGGGGACTGCAATCCCAGGGTCTCCGCGCTGCCCAGGATCTGGAATCTCGAATCGAAGATGTCGCTGAACATTACCTTGAGGCCATCCGATTCCAGCAGCCCCGTGGTCCCTATCTTCTGGGCGGACACTCGTTCGGGGCCCTCGTTGCGCTGGAGATGGCGCAGAGACTCATCGCCCAGCAAGAAAGCGTACCCCTCCTGTTCGTGGTGGACCACGCCGGACCTGAAGTCAAGGTGAGCCTGACCGACTTGATTCGCTGGCACTTGACGTGCCTGTCGCAGCTTGAGCTGCGAGATCGTCCTCGATACTTGATCGACGGCGTCTCCTACAAGATTCGCGGCAGCCACCGAGTTCCCCTCTTCATTCGCCGAATTGCGGCGGGCTCGCTGATCAAGAAGGGAGGAAAGGCGAAGGCGAATTTGCGAATCCGACAGCTTCGATCCTCGCTCAACGCGATGAACCACTACCAGATCCAACCCTACCCCGGAAAGATGGTCGTCGTCCGTGGCAGTGAGAGCCACGCGAGGATGCATTACGACTCATGGTGCGGCTGGGGAAAGGTCGCCATCGGGGGTATTGAGGTACTCGAAATTCGGGGACACCACATGAATCTCCTCGAAGAACCTCAGGTGGCCTTGCTAGACCAGGGCCGCAAGCGTGGGTGGATCTAGGGCCTGCGTCAGTCACCCCTAGATGAACAGCCGGTAGTCGTACGAGACCGGGCCGAACCGTTCGAGCAGCACGCCGATCCGGGCGATCGCGTTCGACGACTCGATCGTCGCCGGGTGCTTGCTGTACAGGTCGAACGTGTTCCAGTCCATCTTCGACAGGCCGAGGATCTCGTCGGCGACGGTCCGGAACGGCGCGCTGCCGTGGTGCCGGGTGATCATCAGCGGCGCCGGGATGCGGCTCTTGCCCTGGTAGTAGGTCTTGCCGCCGAGCCCGGCCGCGGCGCCGTGCACCCAGATCAGCGCGCGGCGCTTGTCGAGCACGACGGCGGCGCCGCGGCGCACCGGGAACGGGTCGTCCTGCAGCGTGCCCTGCTTCATGCGCGAGGCGATGTAGCGCAGCGCGGGCTCGACGGTGATCTCGAGCATCTCGACGTCGTCGACGCCCTGCAGCCCCTCGAGCAGGCCGGCGCGCTCCTCCGGCATGAACGGGGTGCGCTTCTGGAAGACGACGCGCGCCGGCAGCTTGTTGCGCCACTCGTAGAACAGCTGTCGGGAGTTCTCCGCGATCCGCCGCGCGTCCTCGCGCCGCATGTACGGGTTCTTGTTCCGGATCACCGGGTCGTCGAGCTTGCTGAGCCGGTAGCGCATGCCTTCGCCGGTCGAGCTGTACAGGTGGCTGCAGCCGAGGACGATCTGTTTGTCGCGCGAGCTGCCGGCGACCGGGCTGAAGCCGAGACCGACGTAGGCGGTGTCTGCGTCGGCGCGGTCGAGGATCCACGGCGTGCGCATGCTCTTCACGTACAGCTCGAGCGCGAGCCACCAGACGATCTCGCCCTGGTACTGCTTCGTCAGCGTCTCCTCGCGCAGGAACTGCGTCGCGATCCCCTTCTGCACGCAGTACGCCTTGATGAAGTCGTGCAGGTCGAAGCCCGTGTACTTCTCCCACTGCTTCCAGCGCGCCGGGACGAACACGATCACGACGTCCGGCTTGGTCGTCGCGTCGAGCTGGTCGATCGCCTTCCGGATCAGCTCGCCGAGCGTCGCGGCGCCCTGCTCGGTCGACTGCTCCAGGAACGTCTCCGGCAGGTCGACCCAGCCGTTGTGTCCGCGATGTGGCAGATCGAGCGGCAAGCCGAACGTCTGCGCGAAGCCGGGGTAGGGCAGCAGGTACTCCTGCTTGCTGGTGGGCTGCGCGGACTGGTTCAGCCGCGCCAGATACGTCTCGAGCTTCGGCGCCTCGGGCGCCGGCGCGATAACGCCCACCCGCACCGTCGGGGCGAGCCCGCGTGCGGTGAGGCCGAAGTCGAACGGGCGGTTGTTCAGCGAGACCGCGCATCGGATGCGGGTCGCGGACAAGCTGTCGCCTGTCTTCGCCGCGAACAGCAGGTTTGGCTCGCCAAGGTGAAGTCCCTCGTACAGCGAGTTGCGGGCGACCGCTGACGGCAGGGTGATCGGCTGGGCGCCGGTCGTGCTGCCGAGCTTGGCGAACGCCGGCACGTTCGCCAGGTTGAACTTGAACGTCGAGCCCGTGTCGGGCGGGAACTCGACCCGCAGCGCGTCCTTCGCGAGGAGCTTCGCGCGCCAGCGGTTCAGCGCCTCGTTGAACTTGCTGTTCCACTGCTTGCCGAGGATCTGCCGCTTCAGCTCACGGTCGACGTCGCGGTCCGCCGGTTCGCCCTGCTCGGTGAACGTCTTGATCGTCGGCTTCAGGACGAGGAACTGCTTGCCGGCGTAGCGGCGCAGGAACAGCAGCACCGCGTCGTGGATCAAGTACGGCGTCCCGCCAACCCGCGTGCGCTGGCTCACCTCCTTCGACCACAGCACCTTTTCACCGTCGGTCTCGAGGTCGTGCTTCGCGGCGAGCGTGCGCGCGAGCGCGCTCAACAGCAGCGAGATCACGGCGCCGTCGTCACGGGCGAGATCCTTCGCGATGATCGGGACGCGCTCGATCTCGCCTTTCATCTCGCCGGCGAACAGCTGCTTGACGTCGTCGACCGTGCCGAGTGCGAGCACGCGGCCGTTCTGCGGAACCGCGACGACGTTCTTGCCGCGCGTCTTCTCACGCAGTTCCCGCCACGGGCGCTCGCCGAAGGACTTCGGCTCGAACGACAGGAGCTCGGAGGGCGGCTCGATCGGGAAGGCGTTGCTCTTGATCACGTCGACGACCTTGCCGAGCTCGACCGTGAACTCCTCCGGCTCGGCGTCGTCGTGGGCGAGCGCGTACAGCTGCTTCGCCTGTCTCCTGCGCCTCGTCGGTCAGGGTCGCGAGCGCGACACGCACGATCAGGTCGTCGAAGCCGCGCGAGGCGACGTAGAACGCCTCGCGTCCGACGCCCACCGCGATTGCGAGAAGCTCCTGGACGTGCGCCGGGATCTCCTCGTCGAACCCACACCAGTACAAGCGGCCCGTGCCGGTTTCTGCATACGCCGAGCGAAGCGCGTCCATCACGGAGGCGTCGCGGCCGCTGTAGCCGGAGACGATCACGCTTGTGTCGCGGCAGTGCTCGACGAGCGCCGCGCGCAGGCTCGCGTCCTGCTTGCGCGTCTCCTCGTCCGTGTTCTTCAGCGCGTCGTAGCGGTAGTCGCCGTGCAGCGCCACATGCAGAAGCTCGCCGGCGGAGGGCCGGCGGATCCGGTGCGCGGAATCGAGCCCGGCCTCGACGACCGCGACGCCGGCGGCAGTCGCAGCCTGCGCGCCGAGCGAGTCGAAGTTCGTCGTCCACACCTCTTTCAGCACGTCGTGCTTCGCGAGCAGGGCGAGTCCGCGGTAGCCGACGAATGGCTCGACGCCCGTGCGCAGGCGTTCGAAGTACGCGCGCCGATCGTCCGGGATCGGGTAGCACTGCTCGACGTAGAAGCCGTACTCCTCGGCGGAGCCGGCGGCCGGGTAGGGCCCTTCCTTGTCAAGCCACTGCTGGATGCGTTCGCGCACCGACGGCAGGGACGTGTCGCGGAACTGGGGCTCGAGGCCGACGTTCTTCGTGATGAAGATCTGCCGCTTCCACTCCCAGATGCAGTTCTCCGCTGACGGGATCCCGGAGGTGATCGACGCGCCGGCACCGAGGAGCAGGCCGTGCGGCTCGGACCGGCGCAGCGAGACGGAGCGGACGAGAGCGTCCAGCGTGAGCGTCAGATCCCGAGTCGCAGTCAAAAGGGACCGGACCATACGCCCGCCTGCGGATGGACTCCCGATGTCCTCGCCGGAACGAGCTCTGCGCCCCGCTGCGCCTCGGCGTCGATCCCGAACCTGAGCAGCGCGTGAGTAGCGCAGCATCTGGATGTTTCGCCGGTGCGGCGGCGCTGATGCAACTCACGCTACGCCGCAGGAAGGTTGCGACTCCGTGGTCAGTCGGTAGTAGCCCGGTGTGACCGCCGAGCACCAGATCAATTAGGTTCGCTGCGAAACTGCGGCCGGGACCGACACCTCCATCAACGGCTCGCTGCTTGGAAGAGCGGACAACCCGAGAACTCGTGCTGGCATCCGTCGTCAACCCACTCGATGCGCTGATCGCAGATAGCACTGCGCGCGCTACGCGTGATCCTGACTACGTGGGCGGGGTGCTTCACTGCCAAGCGATCGAGACGTTCCTGGCTCAAGTCTGTGGCCGTCCGCTGAAGTCGGTGATGTGGCTCCCGCCTGGATCCCCCTCGAGCTGGGATCGACACACTGGGGTCATTCACCTCGAAAGGCCGACGATCGCGGGTCGGTCAGCTCCTGAGACCGCTGACCTTGCCGCGCTACAGGCCCTGCACGAAACGCTTCATGTCTTCTATGACGACGGTGGGGGTTTCACGTATGGGCGAGCTACCCAACGGAGCGTAGGACTCCAAAGAGATTGCTATATCGCGATCTACAACATGCTTGAGGATGCCCGCTGCGAGCGGCTCGGCAAGGCAGAAACAGGTTTAGCTCCGCACCTCGACCGGTTCCGGGATGCCGCGTTCCCTGCGCAGCTCGCGAAGCCGGCGACGAAACAGGCCGAGTTCTTTCCGCCCTTCCCTATTGGATGCGTGGAATTCCGATTCCCTTCGATATCTCATCCGACGTGCAGGCGGAGTTGGACGCCGCCCAACCGGACATCGACACCGCTCTTCGCGGGACGAGCATCGATTCGGGCACAGCAGCAGTCGCGATCGCCGACCGATTCCTGTGTTCGGGTCTGGTTGGGCGCTGACGATTCTGGGGTTCCTCATCGCATCACTAGTCGCGATCTGAAGAGAGACTCAACGACGCCCCGAGGGTGCGAGACTCCGCGCGGCTGCTAGGCCGCACTACCGATCTCCCGCTGCTAAAACCCTCACGTTCGACTCGTTCCAGAAGGCGACGCCTGAGAACAAGCCTGTTCGCGCCGTTGACGCCCGACAGCATCTGCATGACCATCCGGACTCCGAAGCGGCAGTCCTGCCTGGAGCACGAACCGGGCGTGCCATCGCGCTGCCGCAGCTTGAAGCGCTCGTCTCCTTCTCCGCCAGCTCGAAGAAAGAAGGAGCGCATCCGTAAAGGTCACGAACGCATGTTCGCAGACTCTTGAACACGAATCGGCCAGTCGGGAGAAATGTCAGGCCGGTCGCCGGGGTCCCAAGGGATCTCTCTTGGCCGTGAACGAGGCTTTACTTGGCGGCTGCGACGCGCGTGCCGCCAGCGCCATTGCGGCGAGTGTGATGAGCGTGGCGTGAGCGTCGTGTGAGGTCGCTCCGCCACGATCGGGAAATGACGATTTCTGAGAGCCGCTTAACAGTTCGTTTAAGCCCTGGTCGTCAGCGTGTTGATCGTGAGGCGGAGCGCCGTCCTTCTCCTTGTCGTCCTGACTGCGTCAGCGCTGGCTAGTCGCGCGGCCTCCTCTCCTCGGGGGGAAGGGATCATCGTGTTCTCGGCGACGACGCCGTCACTGAACCTCGGCCGCGTCCAGCTCTACACGATCAACGCGAGCGGCGGGAAGCGAGTGTTATGGCCCGGCAGCCGGCGATTGCCGGTCTTTCGCGATGCCGTGCCCTCTCCGGATCGGAAGCTGATCGCATTCGTCGGACAGCACGGCAGCCGGGTGGAACTGTTCGTCATGCACCCTGACGGAACGGGAATCCGAGCGCTTACCAACACGGCGGCTGTGGAGCAAACCCATCCTGGTCTCCCGACGGTCGTGCGATCGCAGTCACGCTGGAGGACACCGGGGTCAGCACCCAGATCGCCGTCGTCGGAGCGAAAGGAGGCTCGGAGCGAATCGTCGCGCAAGGCGGACTCAAGCCAGAGTTTTCCCCCGACGGACGGACGCTTCTCTATGTCGGCGACCTCGTTGGCGACAGTCCCACCGGCGTCCACGTCGTGCGGGTCTCCGGCGGCCCCTCGCGACTCGTCGCCCACGGCAACTCGCCGTCCTGGTCGCACGACGCCGACGGATCGCTTTCGTAGACGCCACAGGCCAGCTCTCGATCCTCAATGTCAGAACGGGCGCGGTGCACAGGCTCGTGCCGACTGAGTCGCCGATCGTGCCACCGCTTTGGTCCCCGACGCCGGACCTTGGCTGTCGCAACGGGCAGCTTGTCGCTCGTCGATGTCGCAAGCGGACACGTGGAGCGTCGGATTCCTGAGGCGGTGCCGCTCGCATGGTCGGCCGACGAGTAGAAGCTCGCGCTGCGGCAGTTCTCAAAACAGCTCGCAGTCCTCACGGTGTCGAGCGGGCATGTCCGTGCTCTCACAATGGTGGAGCCGCAAGGTGTGATCGTGCGTGCCTGGTGGCTTGGCCCGAACACGCTTGCTTTCGGGCTGACGCAGACCTACTCACCGCTTGGTCTCTTCACGATCCGCCCGGACGGAAGCGGCGTGAAGGCCCTGACGCACAGCGATCTGGACAATTTTGATCCGGCGTGGTCGCCGGACGGGTCGTCGATCGCGTTCACCAGATCAGACGGGCAGCGATCAACGATCTGGAAGATGGACGCCTCCGGTGCGAACCTCCGGCAACTGACCCCCCGGAAGAGCGGAGTCCGCGACTCCCAGCCCGCCTGGTCGCCGGACGGTCTTCGGATCGTCTTCGCCCGCAACATCGCGCGGCAGCCAAGGCTCAGCCCTGATGGCGATGGAAGACGACGGCTCACTCACGACCCAGCTCGGATTCGACCCGGTTCTCGCGCCGCGCTCCGCACCAAGCTGGTCGGCAGACGAAAAGCAGATCGCCTGGCAGCGGGCCATCTACGCAGCCGACGGATCCGGATCCCAGCCAATCAACGCCTCGGCCGCCGATGTCTGGTCGCCGACCTACTCACCCGACGGAACCAAGCTCGCCTACATGCGGTTACTTGGACTCTCAACGGCTCCTACCCCCGGCTAATCGAGAAGGACCTCAAGACGGGAACGCTGAAGCTCCTCACCACCAAGCCATCGCCGTTCGGCGGTGTCTACTCACCGGACTCGACGCAGCTCGCGTTCGTTAGTCAGCCTGGCGGATCGGGATCGTTCGGAGTCTCGGTAATCTCGGTGGGGGTGGAGACGAGAGGGCGCTGCTCGCAACCGGAATCGACATACGGTCTGACTTCCTCACCGAACCGTCTTGGTCACCAGACGGTCTGCATCTCGTCGTACCGGCATCTACCAACAAGTCCGATCTCGTCGTTGTCAACACCGATTTGACGCTTCCGACCGAGATCGGCTTCGGTGCGCAAGAAACGCTGCAAGCTGCCTGGCAACCCGCGCCTCGTTAGTCCTCCTTGGTCGAAGGAGGATCGGATGGGTGGAGTTAGGCGCGGAAAGACCCCCAACGTGCTGCTCGGGCTCGCGGCGGCGCGAGCGTCCCGACCAAGGCGCGGGCGAGCGAGGCGACGGTGCCGCTCCTGCCCGCGCTCGCGCGTGAGCTCCGGCAGCACCGCTCACGACAGACGTCGCGTGACCTGCGGCTCGTTCATGCCGATGTCCTCATGTTCACGACAGCGCGGGGAAAGCCGCAGTCGCGGCGCAACGCGCTCCGCGCCCGAGCAACTCCTCAACAGAGGCGTGGACGTCCTTGCTCCGGGGCTTGCACGATTTTGTGCATTGTGTTACAATCTCTTTGGATCGGCAAAGGCCTCCTGCAGGAACGGTCCCTCCAGCCGACTGTTCAGTACGGGGCACCTGATCCGATCCGCGGCTGACCGGTCGCGCTCGCTGATATACACCGTGCCGCACACGCTGAAAGCGCGGCGACTCCCCGCGCACACCGGCAGACAGAGCCTGCCTGACCGACGCCCAACGCAAAGGCGTCCGGCAAGCTCTTGAGCGGCAGCATGAACCTCACGCGCCCGCAGCGGCCCCTCCGCACGCTCGAGCACCAGCGACACCATCTTCAGAACCGGACTAACCCTCGGCGGCACATTGCCCGGCCGTCGAGGATTGTCAGCCGCTTCCTCCGCCAGTCGAGAACAGAGGTCGACCAAACGGCGGAACTCAACCCCGGCTTGAGGGTTCGAAAGTGCCCCGTTATCTTCCATACCTTTGATTTCCAGGCAAAGTCGGAACAACCAAGCTGCGCCTCCTTCGGTGCCGACCTGAAGAGCCTTGCGATCACCACCGCCGCTGCGCTCGACGGGACCGGAGGCGACGTCTTCGCTTGCGAACCCGACGTTGCCGGCATGACGGTCGAGTCCTTCGACGGCTGAGCGTGCTCCGCGCCGTTTGACGGGAAAAGAGCTAGCCCGGCGGAAGATGCGCCACCCCCGTCCGCCCGAGTGGGGTCAGAGACGAGCGCAGCCCCGGAACGCGCTCAGCGAACGCGCCTGACCAGAGCGCCCGATCCCGATTCTCAGGAAACTATTAAGTGATCCATAACCCCGTCACATACTTTTCATAATCGCGGCCAGAAGGCTGGGGTTCGTGAAGGCGAACGCTCTCCGAGCCGTCGGCGGACTGGCCCTCGTCGGCCTCCTGGCAGTCCTGGCAGCCGGGTGTGGCGGTGGTGCGTCGTCGAACGCGTCCGCGAACACGGATCCGTCGACGGCCACGACTCCGTCCACGACGACTCCGTCGACGGGGCAGGGCTCCACGAACCGCGCGACCGCGTTCGCCAAGTACCAGTCGTGCTTGAAGGCGCATGGTGTCGACTTCCCGAGCTTTCCCCGCAACGGCAACGGCGCGCCGCCGCAGGGCACCCCGCCGCAGGGGCCGACCGGGCAGGGTGGACCGCCCGCCGGTGGGTTCGGCGGCGGCCTGTCTTCGGCGCAGCGCGCGAAGTTCCAGGCGGCGCAGAAGGCGTGCGCGAAGGACCTGCCCGCGGGGGCTCGGAACGGCGGCTCCGGCTTCGGCGGCGGCAACCCTCAGAATAGTCAGGCGTTCGCCGCGTACCGAAACTGCCTGAAGCTGCACGGCGTCAAGATCTCCCAGGGGTTCCGCCCGTCGACCTCGGGGGCTACGAGCGCCAAGGTGCGGAAGGCTTTGAGCGCGTGCGCCGCGCTGCGGCCGTCATTCCCGGGCAGGGGCCAGGCTCCGCCCTCCACGACGACTCCGGGCGCGTAGCGTGGTCGAGCGTCTTCGCGAGGTGCCGCGGAGGACGGCGCTCTTCTACGGCTTCCTGGTAGTGCTCGTGCTCGTGGTGGCGGGCTTTGCCGCCGTCTCGATCGTCGGCACGGGAAGCTCGTCGGCGTCCGGCACTCAGCGCACGGCGACGGTAACGCGGGGCACGGTCGAGTCGAGCGTCGCCGGCTCCGGAAACATTTCTTCGGCCGACCCGGCGTCGGTCGGGTTCACGACGAGCGGCACGCTGACGTCTGTGCGAGTCGCCGTCGGCGACAAGGTCGTGAAGGGCCAGGTGCTG
Source organism: uncultured Actinomycetes bacterium (assembly GCA_963765295.1). GTDB lineage: Bacteria > Actinomycetota > Thermoleophilia > Gaiellales > Gaiellaceae > PALSA-612. The sequence continues at coordinate 145,131 of CAVXVO010000002.1, read as the reverse complement.
GCCACGATCGACGCCACCGACGCCGCGACGAACCTCGCCTCTGCCCGCGCGACGCTGGCAACGGCACGGTCGAATCTCGCGAACGCGGAGGCCGGCGGCACGGCGTCGCAGCGGTCGCAGAACCAGTCGTCGCTCGCCTCTGCCCGTCTCCAGCTCCAGTCCGCGGAGCAGACGCAAAGCGACGACGAGGCTACCCTCGCCGCGGCGCAGGCTCAGCTCGCGGCGGACAAGCGACTGAACTGCATTGCGCCGTCGTCCGGCTCGTCGAACGCGGCGGCGAGCTCCGCGAACTCCGGCTCGACCGGCGGCTCCGCTCCAAGCAGCGGCTCGAGCACGACCGCCCGCACGACCCAGGCGGTCGCGGCCACGACAGCGCCGACGGTCGTGACGGGATCGGCGAGCGCTTCGATGCCGACCACGGCGACGCTGACTGGCACTGTCACGCCGGGCGGCACGTCGACGAGCTACTGGTTCCAGTACGGAACCTCCGCCGGCTACGGCCAGCAGACCGCGGCCGCGACCGTGAGCGGCACGAGCGCCGTCAGCGTGAGTCGCGTCGTCAGCGGCCTGAAGCAGGACACCACATACGCGTACCGGCTCGTGGCGCGCAACTCGCATGGCACGCGCTACGGAGCCGCGCTGACGTTCACGACCGCTGCCACCGCATGTAGCGCCGACCAGGCTTCGGTGACGGCGGCTGAACGCGCGTTGGCCGCTCAGCGGCTCACGGTGCAACAACAGCAGCAGAGCGTCACCTCGGCCGAGTCGGCGATCACGTCGGCCGTCGATCCCACGACCGTGCAGCAGGACCGGGTGCAGGTGGCACAGGACGCGATCGCCGTTGCGAACGCGGTGAAGGCGCTCAAGGCGACGAGGTTGCTAGCGCCGATCCCGGGCACCGTCACCGCGGTGAACGGCGCCGTCGGTGACACGGTGGGGAGCAGTTCCGCGTCGAACTCGAGCGCCTCTTCTTCGTCGTCCTCTTCGAGTAGCACGGGTGGCGGAGGCGGCGGAGGCGGCGGCAACTCGAACGGCACCAACGGATCGTCCTCGTCGACGAGCGCGTCTTCGTCGTCCCTGGTGACGATCGAGAACATGAAGAAGCTTCAGGTCGTTGCAGGGTTCCCGGAGGCGGACGCGGTCAAGATCAAGGTCGGCCAGACCGCCTCGGTCACGCTTTCAGCGCTCTCGAACGTCGACATGTCGGGCAAGGTGACCGCCGTTTCACCCACGTCGACCGTCGTCTCCAACGTCGTCACCTACGACGTCACGATCGCCCTGCAGAACCCGCCGGCGACCGTGAAGAGCGGGATGACCGCGGAGGTGACGGTCTACGTCAGCCGCGCCGCGAACGTCTTGCTCGTTCCCAGCGCGGCGATCACGACGACCGGCCCGGTCTCGACCGTCACCGTCCTGGACAACGGCAAAAAACGCGTCGTGACCGTCACGACCGGTCTCGTTGGCGCCTCGACGACGCAGATCGTCAGCGGTCTTCGCGAGGGCCAGGTCGTCGTCGAGCCGACCGTGACGGTGGGCGCGGCGTCGTCCTCGACCTCGACGGGTGGGAACCGGACCTTCGGCGGCGGCTTCGGCGGCCCTGGAGGCGGCTTCGGCGGCCCTCCGGGCGGATGACCACGGTCACGTCGCTCCGTCCGGTCCACGCGGTGATCGACCTGCGCCGGGTCGTGAAGACGTACGGTGCCGGCGACTTCGCGGTGCACGCGCTGCGTGGCGTGTCGCTGACCGTGGAGCGGGGCGAGTTCGTGGCGATCATGGGCGCCTCCGGGTCCGGGAAGTCGACCCTGGTGCACATCATCGGCTGTCTCGACGTCCCGACCCGCGGCCACTTCTGGCTGGACGGCGTCGACGTCCGCGACCTGGACGAGGGCGATCTCTCCCAGGTGCGCCGCAAGAAGATCGGGTTCGTGTTCCAGAGCTTCAATCTGATACCTCGCACGACCGCGCTCGCCAACGTCGAACTCCCGCTGCTCTACGCCGGCGTGCGAGGCAGCGAGCGCCGCGCCCGCGCGCTCGAGGCGCTGGAGCGGGTCGGGCTCGGCGAGCGGGTGCGCCACCTGCCGAATGAGCTGTCAGGCGGGCAGCAGCAACGCGTCGCCGTGGCGCGGGCGCTGGTGACGAACCCTGCTCTGATCCTCGCCGACGAACCGACCGGCAACCTCGACTCCGCCTCCGCGGCGGAGGTGCTCGAGACCTTCCGGGCAGTACACGGTGAGGGCCGCACCATCGTCGTCATCACTCACGAGCCCGACGTCGCCGCATGCGCACAGCGGATCGTTCGGCTGCGCGACGGGGCGGTCGTCGAGGACCGCAGGGCCGCCTGATGGGCGGGCGTGACACGTTCCGGATCGCGCTGCTCGGCATCACGTCGAACAAGCTGCGCTCCGCCCTGACCGTGCTCGGGGTGGCGATCGGTGTCGCGGCGGTCGTGATCCTCGTCGCCGTCGGCACCGGCTCGTCACGCGCCGTCGAGAAGCAGATCAACCGGCTCGGCACGAACACGCTCACCGTCTTCAACACCGGCCGCTTCGGCGGCGGCACATCGACGACCGGCACGCAAACGCGCTCCTCGTCGCTGACGATCGCGGACGTCCGCTCCCTGCAAGATGCGAACAAGGCGCCGGACGTCGCCTCCGTGTCGCCCGTCGTCTCCACGACTCAGACAGCGACCTTCGACGGCGCGACATACAGCAGCACTGTGACCGGGTCGACGCCGTCGTACCTCGACGCCGAGAACTACCAGGTCGAGGCCGGCTCTCCGATCACCGCACAGGACGTATCCCAGCACCAGCGAGTTGTGCTGCTCGGCCAGACCGTCGTCAGCAACCTCTTCCAGTCGGGCGCGAACCCGATCGGCCAGACGATCCAGATCGGCTCGGCGAACTTCAAGGTGATCGGCGTTCTCGCCGCGAAGGGATCGAGCGGCTTCCAGGACCAGGACTCCGTGGTGATCGCGCCTTACACCGCCGTCCAGGACGTGCTCACCGGCTACGCGCAGTCGTTCTCGCAGCTCATCGTTCAGGGGAAGTCGGCCTCGACGCTGAACCTGGCTCAGAGCGAGGTCGAGAGCGTGCTCGCCGCGAACAACGACACGACCGTCTCTGCCCTCCCGTTCCGCGTGCTCAACCAGCAGTCCCTGCTGCAGACTGCGACGAGCACGTCGCGGACGCTCACCGTGCTGCTGGCCGCCGTAGCCGCCATCTCGCTGCTCGTGGGCGGGATCGGGGTGATGAACATCATGCTGGTGACGGTCACCGAGCGGACGCGTGAGATCGGAATCCGCAAGGCGATCGGCGCGCCGAAGTCGGCGATCCTCGTCCAGTTCCTGCTCGAGGCCGTCCTGCTCTCGCTGATCGGCGCCGTCGCAGGCATCCTCGTGGGGATCATCGGCACTCGATTCAAGATCTCGGGAGTCGATCCGGTGATCGCGCCGTACTCGATCGTGCTCTCGTTCGGGATCGCCGTCGCCGTCGGCGTCTTCTTCGGCTTCTACCCAGCCAACCGCGCAGCCTCGCTGCGCCCGATCGACGCCCTGAGGTACGAGTGATGACCGACACACCGATCGACCAGGCTGACACTGCCGTGCTCGTACCCGAGGTCGAGGGCGACGAGTGGCCGACGAAGACGCGCCGCAGTTCGCTGCGTCTCCGCCTGCCGACCGCGATCCTGCTCGCGCTGCTCCTCGCCGGGGTCGGCATCTGGGCCGGCTCGCTCCTGCAGAAGCACTACGGATCGTCGAGCAACGCATCGGCGGCGGCGTCGCCGTTCGCCGGCGCAGGCAACTTCGCGAACTTCGGCGGCCGGGGCAACTTCCCCGGCTTCGGCGGCTCTGGAGCGAACACGGGGCAGGGGACGAGCGGCACCGTGACACTCGTCGGCAACCACGTCGTCTGGGTCACGACCTCGACGGGCGGACTCGTCAAGGTGACGATCGGCAAGAGCACGACGGTGACGCGCACCGCCGCCGGCACGACGAAAGGGCTCCAGCTCGGGGATTCGGTCGTCGTGATCGGCTCCAAGAAGGGCAGCGTCGTGGCGGCGACGGTCGTCCGCGCCACGCAGAAGGGTCTCTCGACCTCCTCGGGCTTCGGGGCACCCGCGGGCGGCTAGGCATCGAGCCGCGTTCACCGAGTCATTGCTTGTCTCTTTGTGCCTTCGCAGCTGCGGCTGCTTTGATGGATGTCGTGCTCTCCCTTTGCCGGCTGGGGCGATCTCGTCGTGCCGGCTCGACCTGAAAGGACTTCTTCATATGCAAGGACGTCGTTTCTTGCGCGTTGCGTCTGGGGCCGTTCTTCTGGCTGGCTTGGTGACGCTTTCCGGCTTGCTGGCTACAACCGCTTCGGCGGCCGCCGGCCGTTCGCCGCTTCGTTACGCCGTGGCTCGTTCTGCGATCGTGAGACACGATGCGCAGACCAGTTCGAACTGGGCCGGCTACGCAGTGACCGCTGGCGTGACATCGACATCGTTCTCGAACGTGTTTGGGACGTGGGTGCAGCCTGCGGTTAGCTGCACCGCGGGGACGCCCTCCTATTCGGCGTTCTGGGTCGGTCTCGGAGGCGCAACTCAGAACTCGACGTCACTGGAACAGATCGGGACGAGCTCGGACTGCGCGGCGTCGGGCACCCCGGTCTACTCGGCCTGGTACGAGATCCTGCCGGCCGCCCCGGTCTCACTGAAGCTGCCCGTCAGACCGGGCGACACGGTCTCCGCTGCGGTCACGATCAGCGGCAAGACGGTCTCGTTGCGGCTGCGGAACCTCACCCGCCACACGGCGGTCAACAAGAAGCTGAAGATGGCGGCGCCGGACACGACCTCTGCGGAGTGGATCGCGGAGGCGCCGTCCTCCTGCGATGGCTCGGGCCGCTGCGCGACGTTGCCGCTCGCGAACTTCGGCTCCGTCAACTTCCTCAAGGCGGCGGCCACGGCGTCGGGTCACTCGGGCCTGATCACAGACCCGTCATGGACGCCGGTTGTGATCAACCTCGATGGCTCAAACGGGCAGGGATTCGGCCGCTTCGTTACCGGTGGAGCATCGGCAAGCGCGATCCCGTCCTCGCCGGCCGGAACCGGCTTCTCCGTCGCCTGGCAGCCCCTCACGCCCGGCGCGACAGGCGACTGACCGCGAGACGGCTCTGGGAGATCATGGATCTCTTCTGCAGCGCTGTGGATGTCGCGGGCTCGCATCGGCCGGTCGGCGAGTTCGAGGACTGCCGTGCTCGTGTCGATCACGGCCCCGATCTCCGTGGCGGCAAGCTCGCCGTCTTCGGGGTGAGAAACGTCAGGGTGTGCAATCGCGCCATAGGGTCGTCAGCGTTGCCGGATGGCGTTGAGCGCGTAGCCGCCTTCGAGCATCGCGGGTGCCCGTGCCTGGAGGCGGTCCCAGTCCGGCACGTCCCAGCCGAGCGAGTCGGCGAGGCGGGTGATCATGTTGAACAGCGCACAGACGGTGGCCGCGTCGCGTAGCGCCCGATTGGACACGCCCGCCGCCCGCACCGCATCGGCATCCGCCGGCGCCAAATCGTCCGGGCGCAGCGTCAGCTTCTCGAGGAAGACGAGCGTCGCGGCGAGCTCCGGCCGTACCGGTGCGGTTCGCCAGTCGGCGGCGACCGCCTGCCAGACCTCCTCACCGAGCGCGTACGACGCAACTGCGCCGTGCGAGCCCGTTCAGAACGGGCACTGGTTGAGCAGCGACGTGAACCCCGCGAAGAGCTCCCGTTCGCCGGGACTCCAGTCGGAGGGGCCGCGCATCACGCGGTCGAGCGCCTCCGAGAAGGGCCACCCGAACAACTCCGGCCGATAGAGCAGTGTCTTCACGACTCCGAGCGGCTCGCTGCTGCTCCGCTCGCGGATCGTGTCGAGCATGGCGGCCTCGGACGGCGCGTGCCCGTGGTCGACGACCGCGAGCCTCATCCGATCGCGTCCCGCGCAGCGTCGAGGCGTCGCAAGCCTTCCCCGATCGCCGCCGCGACCGTCTGCTCGAAGAGCTCGTCCTCGGAAAACCCTGCCGCCTTGAGCCCGTCGACGTCGGCGTCGGTCACGGTGTAAGCGCGGTTTCGCACCTTGTCGAGGTAGGCGTCGAGCGCAGGGTCGGGCGGCGCTGCGGCGGCCGAGAGCGCGCGAAGTACATCGATCGGCTCCGACATCATCTCGATCGTAGCGACCTCGTCGACGACGGCATCTCTCCCGACTGCTGGCGCGAGCGGAGGGTTGGATGATGTTTGGGCAGGTCGAGGAGGTGCCTTCGCCGAGGACGTCGAGCAGTGAGCGGCGTCTTCCGCTAGGCCGCAGTCCGGGTTCGGTCGTCCGCTGCGGATACGGGGTCACTCTCGATCTTCTCCAGGATGCGGTCGGTGTTCTCGCGGATTGCGCTGATGTTGCGGAACATCCACTTCGGCGGGGCATCGTCGGGCATCCGCTCGAGCAACTGCTCGAAGTTGCAGCCTCCGCACATCCGGGCGGCGCGACGTGCCAGGAGCGCGACACCCGCAACGGCTCCGAGGATGATCAGGGCCTTCTTCATCGCTCACACACTCCTTTCAGACCAGAATGCCGTGCGAGCCCATCGGCACAGCAGCTCGCTCAGAGCGTCCTGACACGAGCCGCACGGAGCATCGCTCGCCGGCTGAGAGTGCGCCATCGGGGAGCGCACCGATCCGCCAGGGGCCCAACTACGGAACAGGAGCGAGGTTCGCCGCGAGGTTGCGAACAAAACGACGGAGAGATGTGCAAGTTATCTCCGTCCGCGGGGTCTCTAGTCGCTGGAAACGACCTTCGGCGCCTCCTCGAGAGGTGCCCGATGAAAGGAGTTCTCAGTGAGCAGAGCCAAGGCGCTGGCCGTGCTGGTTCCGGCCGCACTGGCGCTCTTCGTGGCGGTCGGTGTCGCGATCGCCGACACCTCGCCGGCCGTGACGATCACCAATCCGAAGCCGGGGCAGAACATCTCCCGCGCCAGGGACCAGTACTTCGTCGCTGCCGGCAAATCGAGCTTCGCGACGCCCGCCCAGACGACGGCGAGCTACTACCTCCGTCGCGACGGCTGCGGCACGACGAGCGACAACCCGCATCTGAGCACCGTCAACGGCACGGATGCCGGGGACGGCTGCGGCCTCACGGTGACGATCGTGGGGTTGGGCGGCAACGCGGACGCGAACGCGTTCGTGGACTACCCGGCCTCCGACGGGTTGCCGGTCACCCTCGACGGCAGCCAGGCGATCACCGGCACCCTCGACCTCGAGGACTTCGGTCTCGTGAACGGCCTCGGCGCAGGCGTCGGCCAGGTCACCGCCGACATCTCTATGGAGGCGCTCGTGAACGGCCAGGGCGTCCCGCTGGGCTCCGACTCGGAGTCGATCCTGATCACCCCGGCGGCGGCGGACTATCCGATCAGCTTCCACATCACGCCCAACACGCAGCTCGACAGGGCCGACCTGAGCGGCATCGACCTGCGGGTGCACTTCAGCGGGCCTTACGCGTTCAGCGGCTTCGTCGGCAACTCCGGCAAGTCGTGGGTGAGCATCCCCGCCTGGACGGCCAGCCTCAACCGGTCCGTGCTCCTGTCCGTCGACGATCCGACGTTCGCCTCGCCGACGAAGACCACGAGCGACTCGTCGTACGCCAGCTGGTACACGGCCGTTCCGACGCCGCAGACCCTCGGCAAGCACACGCTGTATGTCGAGGGGATCCAGGGCTTCGAAACGTCCAGCATCACTACCCGCACCTTCAACGTCACCAAGTAGCGACCGAGAGGAGGCTTTCAGATGACCAAGCGAATCATCAAGACTGTCTGCGTGACGGCGAGCCTGCTCGCGGTCGCGTTCCTCGCCGCAACGGGCACGGCCGGAGCCGACGGCTCGTCGGCGCACCACCCGCTGTACATGCCGAACGTGCACAACATGAGTAACCCGCTGCTGCAACCGCCGGCGATCTGCTGCGCTCCGGTGGCGCCTCCGCCTGCCGGCGCTCCTGCGCCGGTGAACATGGCCTACTTCGGCGGCCATGTCCAGGTGGAGCCGAAGATCTATCTCGTGTTCTGGGGCTGGGGCCAGGCGGGCGCGTTCGACCACGTGACGCCCGGCATGCCCAGCTACGACCCGGACGGGGCCGCCGCGCGGATGACGAGCTTCGTCAAGGCCTTCGGCGGCACGGCCTGGTCAGGATCCCAGACGCAGTACTACCAGACGATCAACGGCTGGAACCAGCACATCGACAACCCGACGAACCAGCTCGCGGGCGTCTGGTACGACAACACGAATCCGATCCACGACAACGTCTCGGGACTCGAGCTGGCGCAGGAGGCGCAGCGGGCGGTCGCGCACTTCGGTGCCACCGATCTGTTGAACAGCCAGTTCGTGATCGCGCAGCCGCAGAAGTACAACGAGGCCGGCTTCAACAGCGGTGCCGGCTACTGCGCCTGGCACGACTACACGCAGCCGCAGTACTACCCGGGCGTCCAGCCGGGGATCTCGTTCACGAACATGCCCTACGTGCTCAACTCGGGCACGAGCTGCGGTCAGAACTCGGTGAACACGGACTACTTCGCCGGGCGTCTCGACGGCTTCACGATCGTCATGGGGCACGAGATCCAGGAGACGGTCACCGATCCCGGTGCCGAGGACGTGATCAACGGCGTCAACCTCGGCGGCTGGTACGACTACTCCGCCTACGAGAACGGCGACAAGTGCGCCTGGGTCGGCTATCTGGAGGGCATCGCGCCCCCCTCGACCGTTCCCGGCGGCCTGAACAACATCACCGGCAACGACGGCAAGCTGTACCCCGTCCAGAGCCTGTGGTCGAACGACGCCGCGGGCGGCGCGGGCTATTGCGCCGGCGCCGGCGACGACCTCCCCGGCTAGGTAGCCCGAGGACGAGCCCCGGCCGGCGACACGCCGAGCCGGGGCCGCTCCTCGCCCGGGCGAGGATCCTCGAACGGCGGTCGCGTCACGACACGGTGGCCTCGAGCCTCGCCGCAGCAACCGCCGCCTGGCCGTAGCTGATCCCGCCGTCGTTCGGTGGGACGAGGCGGTGGCTCAGCACCCGGAAGCCGAGGCTCTCGAGCCGGCGCCGCGTCGAGGACAGGAGGCGCAGGTTCTGGAAGCTGCCGCCGCTCAGGACGACGGTGCGCGGCTCGGCCGCCTCGGCGCAGGCCGTCGCACTCGCCGCGGCCACGGTCTCGTGGAAGGCGGCCGCGATCTCCTCACGGGGGCGACCTGCCTCGAGGTCGTCGTAGGCCGCCCCGACGAGGGCGGGTCCGTCGCCGAAGCGCCACTCGTACGGCTCGGCCTCCGTGCCGTCGGCGAGCTGCTCCAGTTCGATCGCGGCCTGGCCCTCGTACGTCACGCGCTCGCGGATGCCGAGCACGGCTGCGACGGCGTCGAACAGGCGGCCCATGCCGGAGGACGGCGGCGCGTTCACCTTCAGGCTCTGGCGCACCTCGGGCCAGCGCTCGAACGGGACCGGTCGGCGCGCGAGCTCGAGGTGGACGGCCGCGGTTCGCCAGGGCTCACGGATCGCCGCCTCTCCACCCGGCAGGGGGACCGGCTCGAGGTGGGCGACCCGTTCGAACTCGCGCAGGTCGCAGCGCAGGAGCTCGCCTCCCCACAGCGTCCCGTCGGTGCCGTAGCCCGTCCCGTCGAAGACGAGCGCGAGCGCGGGCCCGAGCTGACCGTGCTCGGCGAGACAGGCCGCTGCGTGGGCGTGGTGGTGCTGGACACCGACGAGCTCCGCGTCCTGCTCCAGGGCCCACTTGGTCGCCAGGTACTCCGGATGGAGATCGTGCGCGATCACCGGCCCGTCGATCGCGAGCATGCGCAGGTAGAGCTCGAGGTCGCTCGACGAACGCGCGGTAGGCAAGCTCCGAGTCGAGGTCGCCGAGGTGCGCCGAGAGGAACGCCTCGCGCCCGCGCGCGACGCAGAACGTGCTCTTGAGCTCCGCCCCGGTGGCGACGATCGAACGCGGCGCTGCGACCGGGAGCGGCAGTGCGCCGGGCACGAAGCCGCGCGAGCGGCGCACCGGGAACTCGGCCCGGACGACCGAGTCCTCGCAGCGGCGGTGGATCGGCCGGTCGTGTGCGAGGAAGGCATCGGCGATGCCGGCCAGGCGCTCGCGTGCCTCGCCGTCCTCGAAGGCGATCGGCTCGTCCGAGCGGTTGCCGCTCGTCATCACGAGCGGCCGCCCGCAGCCGTCGAGCAGCAGGTGGTGGAGCGGCGTGTACGGGAGCATCAGCCCGAGCCACGGCGTGCCGGGAGCGACGGAGGCGGCGAGCGCCGCGTCCGCGCGTCGGCGAACGAGCACGACCGGCCGCTCGCGCGAGCGCAGCAGTTCGAGCTCCCGCTCGTCCAGGTCGGCGAGTGGTTCCGGGTCGGCGGTCATGACCGCGAAGGGCTTCTCCTCCCGGTGCTTGCGTGCCCGGAGCCGGGCCACCGCCTCCTCGTTCGCCGCATCGCAGGCGAGGTGGTAGCCCCCGAGCCCCTTGACCGCGACCACGGCGCCGTCCCGCAGCAGCGCGACCGCCTCCTCGAGCGGCATGGAGAGCTGCGGCCCGCACACGGGGCAGGCGATCGGCTCGGCGTGGAAGCGGCGGTCGGCGGGATCTTCGTACTCGCCTCGGCAGTCGGCGCACATCGGAAACCCGGCCATCGTCGTGTTCGGGCGGTCGTAGGGCGTGCGACGGACGATCGTGAACCGCGGCCCGCACTGCGTGCAGTTGACGAACGGGTAGCGGTGGCGCCGGTCGGCCGGGTCGAAGAGCTCCCGCAGGCAGTCGTCGCAGGTGGCGACGTCGGCGGGAATCGGAGCGGCGCCCGCGGCCGCTTCGCTCGTCTCGATCCGGAACCCGCGCTCGTTCCGGGTCGGAACCGTCTCCGCCGTCACGGCGTCGACGCGCGCGAGCGGCGGCGCTTCATCCCGCAGCGCCGAGGCGAAGGCGTCGAGCGCGCCGGGGTCGCCCTCGGCCTCCACGACGACTCCCTCGCCGTCGTTGAGGACGAAGCCGCCGAGCGCGAGGCGGCTGTGCCACGCCGTAGACGAAGGGGCGGAATCCGACGCCCTGAACGACTCCGTGAACGCGGAAGCGGCGGCGTTCGAGGCTCTGCACCCGTGGGATGCTGCACGACGGCGCGTTTTCGGGCGGCCTTCGCGTCCTCCGATCGGGGTTAGGGTTACCGCACTGGTTCGGGATCTCCGCTCTCCCCACCGGGAGTTCCCGGATGCCACGGCTGGTCACGATCGACGACACTGAGGCGGCAAGCGGATCCGACGATGGGAGCACGACAGTGTGCTTGGCGATTCCGGGGCAGGTGATCGAGCTCGTCGACGAGACGAACCGCCTGGCTCGGGTCGACGTCGCCGGCGTCCAGCGGAAGGTGAACATCGGCCTCCTCGACGGCGACGACGGCGGCGCGAAGCCGGGTGACTGGGTGCTGATCCACGTCGGGTTCGCGCTCTCCAAGGTCGACGAGGAGGAGGCGCACGCCACGCTTCGGCTGCTGCGGGAGATGGGCGACGCCTACGAGCAGGAGCTGGCAGACCTCGAGGCGAGCGTCATCGAGTGACCGCCGACTGCCACGACGCCCACTGCATCACGTGCTCGGACGAGGGCGTGCCGATGCGGGTCACGGAGGTGCGTCCGGGCAACACCGCGCTCTGCGAGGGCGACGTCGAGGTGATGACCGACCTCGTCGGCGACGTCGCGCCGGGGGACGAGCTGCTCGTCCACGCCGGGGTCGCGCTCGCGAGGCTCGCGTGAGGTACGTCGACGAGTACCGGGACGCAGAGCTCGGGCGGGTGCTGGCGGGCGAGATCCTCGCCACCGTCGAGCCGGGTCGCCACTACAAGGTGATGGAGGTCTGCGGCGGCCATACCCACACGATCTACAAGTACGGCGTCGACGATCTGCTGCCCGCGAACGTCGAGCTCGTCCACGGGCCCGGCTGTCCCGGTCTGCGTGATCCCGATGGGACGCGTGGACGACGGCATCGCCGTCGCCCGGCAGGAGCGGGTGATCTTCACCTGCTTCGGCGACATGATGCGTGTCCCCGGCGGCCACGGCACGCTGCTCGAGGCGAAGGCCGAGGGGGCCGACGTGCGGATGGTGTACTCCCCGCTCGACGCGCTCCGGCTGGCGAGGGAGAACCCGGACCGGGACGTCGTCTTCTTCGCGATCGGGTTCGAGACGACGGCGCCGTCGACCGCGCTGACGCTGATGCGCGCCAGAGCCGAGGGCGTGCGGAACTTCTTCTGCTTCTGCAACCACGTCACGATCGTGCCCCCACTGCGCGCCCTGCTCGAGTCGCCCGACCTGCGCCTCGACGGCTTCGTCGGCCCGGGTCACGTCGCGACCGTGGTCGGCGCACGTCCGTTCGAGTTCATCCCGGCCGACTACGGCAAGCCGATCGTCATCTCGGGCTTCGAGCCGCTCGACGTGCTCCAGTCGATCCACATGGTGCTGCGCCAGCTGGCCGAGGGCCGCGCGGAGGTGGAGAACCAGTACACGCGCGTCGTCCCCTACGACGGCAACCCGCAGGCGCTGCGCGTCCTCGAGGAGGTGTTCGAGCTGCGGCCGCACTTCGAGTGGCGCGGCCTCGGCTTCATCTCCCACAGCGGCCTGAAGCTGTCCGAGGCGTACCGCGAGTTCGACGCGGAGATCCGTTACGAGGTGCCGGGCGTCCGCGTGGCCGACCCCAAGGCGTGCCAGTGCGGCGAGGTGCTGAAAGGTGTGATCAAGCCGTGGGAATGCAAGGTGTTCGGGACGGCGTGCACGCCCGAGCGGCCGATCGGCACCTGCATGGTGTCGTCCGAAGGAGCCTGTGCCGCCTACTACAACTTCGGGCGCCTCGCCCGCGAGCGGGCGACGGTCTGATGGGCACGCTCGAGGATCGCGAGCAGCACGCCCTCGACCTGATCGAGCGCGTGCGCAGCGAAGCCGGCGAGGTTTCGCGACGAGCAGATCACGATGGCGCACGGGGCCGGCGGGAAGGCGACGCTGACGCTGATCGAGGGGCTGCTCGCCCCGGCTTTCGGCATCGGCGAGCTCGCAGATTCGGCCGCGCGTGGGCGACCTGGCGGTGACGACGGACAGCTTCGTCGTCAAGCCGATCCGCTTTCCCGGGGGTTCGATCGGCGACCTGGCCGTGAACGGCACGGTCAACGACCTCGCGGTCGCGGGGGCGAGGCCGCTCGCGCTCACCGTCTCGCTCATCCTCGAGGAGGGCCTCGCCGCCGGCGACCTGCGTGCCGAGGTGGAGGCGATCGCCCGGGCCGCCGAGGCGGCGGGAGTCGCGGTCGTCGCGGGCGACACGAAGGTCGTCGAGCGCGGCCACTGCGACTCGATGTACGTGACGACGACCGGGATCGGGCAGATCGACGAGCGGGCGATCCTCTCGCCGTCGTCGCTCGAGCCGGGCGACCGGATCCTCGTCTCCGGGCCGATCGGCGCGCACGGGACGGCGATCATGCTCGCGCGCGGCGAGTTCGAGCTCGACGCGCCGATCGAGTCGGACACCCGCTCGCTGTGGCCGGCCGTGGACGCGCTGCTCGGCGCGGCCGGCCCGTCGCTGCGGACGATCCGGGACGCGACACGCGGCGGCGTCGCCTCCGTGCTCAACGAGCTCGCCCGCGCGTCGGGTGTCGGGATGCTCGTGCACGAGTCCCGCGTTCCGCTGCCGCCGGCCGTCGCCGGGGCGTGCGAGATCCTCGGCATCGACCCGATGTACGTGGCGAACGAGGGCGTGCTCGTGGCCTTCGTCGCCCCGGAGGCTGCCGGCGACGCGCTCGCGGCGCTGCGCACCGCTCCCGGCTGCGAGCAGGCGGCCGAGATCGGCGAGGTGAAGTCCGAGCCGACCGGGATGGTGCTCGTCGAGACGGGCTTCGGCGGCCGCCGGGTGATGGACATGCTGGTGGGCGATCCTCTCCCGCGAATCTGCTGAACGCGATGAAGGAGCCGCGCATGACGACCGGGCTCGAGGCGGAGTAGTGCACGAGCTGTCGCTCGCGAGGGCGGCCGTGGCCACCGTGGAGAGGCACGCCGCCGGCCGGCGCGTCGTGGTCGTCACGCTGCGGGTCGGTCGCCTGCGCCAGGTCGTGCCGGACTCGCTCGCGTTCTCCTTCGAACTCGTCGCACGCGGAACGGTCTGCGAGGGGGCGCGGCTCGACCTCGAACTCGTGCCGGTCCGGCTTGCCTGCTCTGCCTGCGAGCACAGCTGGGAGCTCGTCGAACCGCCGTTCCGCTGCCCTGCATGCGGGGCGGCCGAGGTCGAGGTGCTGGGCGGCGACGAGCTCGAGGTCGAGTCGATCGAGATCGAGGAGGAAGCATGCATCGCACGCACGTGAAGGTGCTCGAGGGCGTTCTCGACGCGAACGACACGATCGCCCAGGCGAACCGGGCGGATTTCGACCGCCATGCCGTCACGGTCGTCAACCTCATGGGCTCGCCCGGCTCGGGCAAGACGTCTCTGCTCGAGCAGGTCGTCTCGCGCCTGGACGGCGTTCGTGTCGGCGTGCTGGAAGGTGACGTCCGCGGGACCGCTCGATGCCGACCGGATCGCGAGCAAGCACGTCCCGGTCGTCCAGGTCCAGACCGACCCCGGCTTCGGCGGCGAGTGCCATCTCGACGCGAACATGGTCCGTTCGGCCATCCCGGAGCTGCCGCTCGACCTGATCGACCTGCTCGTGATCGAGAACGTCGGCAACCTCGTCTGCCCGGCGGAGTTCAGGGTCGGCGAGGACTACCGCGTCATGGTCTCGTCGGTCACCGAGGGCGAGGACAAGCCGCTGAAGTACCCGCTGATGTTCCGCGCCTGCGACCTCGTGCTCGTGAACAAGATCGACCTGCTGCCCCACCTCGACTTCGACCTCGACCGCTTCCTCGGCAACGTCGACGCGGTGCACCCGGGTGTCGTGTGCCTGCTGATGAGCGCACGCACCGGCGAAGGCGTCGAGGCCTGGCGCACGTGGCTCGAGCGCGCGGCCGGGCGGGAGCTCGCGCACGCGTGACGGCGACCGCCTCGGTCGAGAGCCTCCTCGAGCGGCGGACGGCGGCGAACGAGCGGTTCTTCGAGGCGGAGGCCGACCGGATCGCGAGCCTCTGCCCGCTGCTGGCCGAGCGGTTCGCGGCCGGCGGCCGCCTGCTGGCCCTTGGCGGCTCGCCCCAGGCATGGTCTGACGCGCGTCATGTCGCGGTCGAGTTCGTCCATCCCGTGATCGTCGGCAAGCGGGCGCTTCCGGCGATCGCCGTCGGTCCGGACGAGCTCGACCTGCTCGTGCGGCCGGAGGACATCGTCGTCTCCTTCGAGCCGCTGACCGTCGCGGGCGAGCCGTTCGAGCCCGACGAGGACGATCCATTCGTCCGGCAGGAGCTCGCCGAAACGGCCTACCACCTGCTCTGGGAGCTCGTCCACGTCTTCTTCGACCACGTCCAGGGCTCGACCGCCGGGGCGGGGGCGTCCGGATTCCTCTACCCGTTCCTCGACCGGCAGGACGCGGCGCTCGAGCCGCTGGTGGACGACACTCGCCGTTCGGTGCTGGCGAAGGCGAACGAGATCGGAGCCCTGCGAAGGGAGACGCTGACCGAGGGGCGCGACGAGCTCCTCGCCGCAGCGAGAACGCTACGGCGGTCCTTCGACGACGGCGGCAAGCTGCTCGCATTCGGGAACGGCGGCTCTGCCACCGACGCGATGGACGTCGTCGCCGACTTCCGCGCGCCGCCGCAGGGCTGGTGCCCGCGGGCTGCGCTCGACCTGACGGGGGACGCGGCGATCCTCACGGCGCTGGCCAACGACATCGGGCCGGAGGTGCTCTTCCAGCGCCAGCTCATCGCGTACGGCCTTCCGGGCGACGTGGCGCTCGCGATCTCGACGAGCGGCAGCTCCGCGAACATCGTCGCAGCGCTCGCCGGGGCGCGGCGGCGCGGGCTGGCCACGATCGCGCTCGTCGGCTACGACGGCGGCCGGATCGCGGCCGAGCGGCTCGCCGACCACGTCGTCGTCACGCGATCCGAACACATCCCGCGCATCCAGGAGGCACAGGCGAGCGCCTACCACGTCCTCCGCGAGCTGGTCGAGCTGGACGCCTAGCCCTCTAATCGGGCATCGCGAGCGTCATCACGCTCGGCACGTCGGAGAGGAGGTCCCGGATCATGCCGATGAACGGATACGGGAGCAGCAGGACGCTCCAGGCGATGACGACCCAGATCAGACCCAGCCACCAGCCGACGAGCACGAACCAGACGACCCGGAGCGGCATGGCGACGGGCTTCCCACGACGTTCGACCCATCCCGCGGGCGAGTGCTCCTTGACCCGTTCCACGAACGGCTTCTTGCCCTCGCCGCCCGTCCGCTCCTTCAGCTTGTCCTCGCCGGGCGGGGTCTGACCGAGGGTGGAGAAGAAGATGCCGAAGCGGTAGAACTGGCGCGCGATCGGAGCGCCGACGATCGTCACGTGCGTGGCGTAGCCGGCGAGGAAGATCGGCAGCGGGAGCAACGTGCCGAAGCTCATGAACCAGGCATAGCCACCCCACGTCTTCGCGCGGGTGACGCGACTCGGCCTCTCCGGCGCGGGACCGGCCTCGCTCGTGCTGGAGCCGTCGTGCATGTTGACGATGCTCGACGATCGCGGCGTGCGCGGCGTCGTTCCGTTCGGGTGAGGCGGTCGAACGCCTTCGGCGCGAAGCCCCGGAATCAACGTCCTGGGCTCCGCGCCGAGGCTGGTCTCAGGAGCAGTTCACCGACGCCGCGGTGGACTTCGCCGCCGAGACGAGCTGATCGCCCGCCTGGGTGACGCTCGTCACCGCGGCACTCACCGAGTCGGCGTTCGGGATGTTCTTGACGGCCGACGTGAAGCTGTTCCAGGCGCTCTCGAGCGCGCCGCCGCCGGCGTTCTGCACGCCCTGAGCGGCGCTCTGCACCTGCGTCCAGGCGCTCTTGACCGCGCTCGCGTCGGTCGTGACCTCGTCCTTCGTGGCCGTGCTCGTGTCGATGCCAGTCAGCGTCTTCACGGACGACTCCAGGGTGCTCAGGCTGCTGCACAACGCCGTGACCGCCTGAGCCTTGGTCGTGCTGTTGCTCGGCTCGTTCCTGGTCCCGAGGACGCCGATCAGGATCGCCAGCCCGACGCCGCCGGCGACCAGGGCGATGATCCACGTCTTTCGCGTCATGTCGCCTGCGCCCCCTTCGGCGTCGACGCGAGCGCGTAGACGACGAGCGCGGCGACCGCGATCGACGCGGCGCCGTACCAGGGCGCGATGTTGATGATCGTGAACCCCTGGACGATCACCAGGACCGCCCAGATGTAGCCGACGACACGGCCGAAGCTGCCGCCCACGAAGATCGACAGGCCGGCCATGATCGCCACAGCGGCGATCAGGAGATCCCACAGCCCCCACGCCCACGTGTGGCTGCTGAACAGACCGTTCGTCAGGTCGTCGAGCTTGCGACTGTCGGCGAAGTAGGCGATGGCGGAGATGATCCGGAAGAACCCGACCGCGAGCAGCACGACGCCCGCGAACCCGAGCCAGCCGGAGCCGTTCTCGTCATACGTCTGTGTCGACATTCATTCCCCTCCCTGATCTCGTTTCGCTCGAACCTCCCACCGGCCGGAGAGCCCCGCATCGTGCGCTTTGGGTGAAGCGAGATGACGCGCGGGGGTCGATCCTGCTGTCGGCACCTCCGCCGGGACAGGCATGAGCGACGCTCTCCAGGTATTGCTCTACGGGTTGCTCGCTGCCGCGAGCCCGGGCACGCTCGTCGCGACGCTGGCCGTCCTCGGCACGCGCCGCGCCCGCGCGAACGGGAGCGCCTTCGCCGTCGGATTCCTCCTGGGCCAGTCGATCGCGCTGGCTCTCGTGCTCGTCGTCGGGGCGGTCACGGTCCCCGGCTCGGGCACGGGCTCGGCGTCGCTCGAGCTCGCTGTCGGCGTGCTGCTCCTCGTCGCCGCCCAGCGGGCTCGACGGCCGGCCAAGCCGCCGTCGGTCGCCGGTCCGTCGCGGACGGCGCGCGTGCTCGAGAGGCTCGAGCGGGTCACCCCGCGCACGGCGTTCTCGTTCGGCGTCACGCTCGGCGTCGGCGTGAAGCGGCTCGTGATCACCGTGGTCGCCGCCTCGGCGATCGCGCTCGCCGCGGTCAGTCGGCCCGAGATGGTCGGTCTCGGCGCGCTCTACGTCGCGGTGGCGAGCGTGCTCGTCTGGGTCCCTGTCGCCCTGTATCTCGTCGCCGGGGAACGGGCCGACGAGGCGGTGGCGACCACGAAGGACAAGCTCGCAGGGAACCAGCGGCGGATCACGTTCCTCACGTCGGCCGTGTTCGGCGTCTTCTTCGTGGTCGGCGGGCTCGTCCGGCTCCTCTAGCTCATCCGTTCAGGGCGATGCCGAATCGGCTCTGCCGCGATCTGCTGTGCGTGGACAAGACTGCGAAGGAGGGATGATCGATGGCCAAGACAACAGACGTCTTGGTCGCGGGATACCAGGACATCGACACCGCGACCGAGGACTTCGAACGGCTCGTCGGGCTCGTCGACGACAAGAAGGTGACGATCGAGGGTGTGATCCTCGTCACGCACGCGAAGGACGGCACGGTCTCGGTGCAGCAGACCGGCGATCACCGCGGCCGCAAGGGCGCGGGCTGGGGCGGCGGCGTCGGCGTCGCGGTCGGCCTGTTCGCTCCGCCGCTGCTCGCGACCGTCGCCGTCGGTGCGGCCGCAGGCGGCCTCGTCGGCAAGTTCGTCGACCACCGTCTGGAGAACGAGATCCACGACAAGATCGGCGAGAACCTCCCGCCCGGGTCGGCCGGCATCATCGCCCTCTTCGACGACGAGCAGCGGCTCGCGGTCGAGCAGGCGCTTCCCGGCTCCCCCGCGAAGTCGATCGTGGAGACCGACGAGAAAGGGGTCAAGGCTCTGAAGGACGGCCTGGCGGAGGCGATGGGGAAGTTCGTCCCCGACCGCACGGTGCTCCCGCTTCCGGACCGGAGCTTCGGCGGGACGATCGGACGAACGCTCGACGAGTCGGTCGCCGACTGGACGATCGTCCCCGGGCCGAAACCGCCGGAGGGAGCGCCGAACGTGCTGCTCGTCATCATCGACGACGCCGGCTTCGGACAGCCGGACACCTTCGGTGGTCCGATCTCGACGCCGAACCTGACCCGGGTCCAGAAGCAGGGGATCACATACAACCGGTTCCATGTGACTGCGCTTTGCTCGCCCACCCGGGCGGCGATGCTGACGGGGCGCAACCAGCACCGCGTCGGCATGGGCTCGGTCGCCGAGTTCCCGGGGCCGTTCCCGGGTTACACGGGCGCCGTACCGAGGAGCTGCGCGCCGTTCCCGCGCGTGTTGAAGGAGAACGGCTACGTGACCGGCGGCTTCGGCAAATGGCATCTGACGCCGGACCGCGAGCAGGGTGCCGCGGGGCCGTTCAGCCACTGGCCGCAGGCCTGGGGCTTCGACCACTTCTGGGGCTTCCTCAGCGGCGCAGCGGGCCAGTGGGATCCGCTCGTCACGCAGGACAACACGAACATCGGCGTGCCCGAGGGCTCCGACGGCAAGCCGTACTACTTCCCGGACGACCTCACCGACAAGGCCGTCGAGTGGGTGCACGCAGTCCGTGCGCAGGACAGCGAGACTCCGTGGTTCCTCTACTACTCCACGGGCTGCGCGCACGCGCCGCACCACGTCTCCAAGGAGTGGGCGGACAGGTACACGGGCAAGTTCGACCAGGGCTGGGACACGCTCCGGGAGGAGATCTTCGAGCGACAGAAGAAGCTCGGCGTGATCCCGCAGGACGCGGTTCTGACCGAGCGGCCAGATCTCTTCCCCGCGTGGGAATCGCTCGACGATGCCTCGAAGAAGCTCTACACGCGCCAGATGGAGGTCTACGCCGGGTTCCAGGAGAACGCGGACTGGAACGTCGGCCGGCTCCTCGACGCGCTGGACGAAGGAGGCGAGCTCGAGAACACGCTCGTCATCTACATCTGGGGCGACAACGGCGCCAGCCTCGAAGGGACGACAACCGGCTCGTTCAACGAGATGACGTTCCTGAACGGCGTGGTGCTCGACCCCGCCCAGCAACTCGAGCTGATCGACAAGTACGGCGGTATCGAGGGGTGGGGCGGGGACCACACGGCTCCTCACATCGCCGCCGCCTGGGCGTGGGCAGGCAACACTCCGTTCCAGTGGGGCAAGCAGATGGCGAGCCACCTGGGCGGAACGCGCAATCCGATGGTGGTTGCGTGGCCCGGCAAGGTCGAGACGGGCGGTGCTCTCCGCTCACAGTTCACACACTGCATCGACATCGGGCCGACGATTCTCGAAGCGGCCGGGATTCCTCAGCCGAAGGCGGTCGACGGGATCGAGCAGGAGCCGATGGACGGCACGAGCTTCCTCTACACCTTCGACGACCCCACGGCCGACGAGCGGCACACCGTGCAGTACTTCGAGGTGATCGGTGCCAGGGCGATCTACAAGGACGGCTGGTGGGCCTGCGCAAGGCTCGACAAGGCGCCGTGGGATCTCTCACCGGAGACGCTCGCGCAATTCGGGCCGGGCTCCGGCTGGGACCCGAACGAAGACGGGTGGGAGCTCTACTACCTGCCGGACGACTTCTCCCAGGCGAAGGACCTGGCGGCGGAGAACCCCGACAAGCTGGCCGAGCTGAAGGAGCTGTTCTGGCACGAGGCGGAACGCAACCGGGCTTTGCCCCTGCTCGGCTCGATCGCCGTCTTCTACGGCATCCTGCCGCCGCTCCCGACTGTGACGCGATTCACGTTCGCGGGCGATGTGCAGAACATCCAGAAGGGTCTCGTGCCTCGCATCGCGGGCCGCTCGTACGCGATCGAGGCGGAGCTCGAGGTGCCCGAGGGCGGGGCCGAGGGCGTGATCGTCGCGAACGCCGACTTCATCGGCGGATTCTCGCTCTGGGTCGACGAGAAGGGCCTGCTCAACCACACGTATTCGTTCCTCGGTGTGGAGGCCTACAAGCAGGTCTCGGAGACGCCGATTCCGACCGGCGACGTCAGCGTCAAGATGCTGTTCGAGGCCGACGAGCCCAAGCCGGGCAGCGGGGGCAACGTCACGCTCTGGGCGAACGGCGAGCAGGTCGGCGGCGGCCGGATCGACAAGACCGTGCCGATGATGGCCACGTCGTATGCCGGCATGGACGTGAGTCGTGACAACGGCCTCGTCGTCGATCTGGCCTACGAGGACAAGGCGCCGTACGTCTTCACCGGCACCGTGAAGGAGGTCGTCTTCGACCTGAAGCCCAAGCCGACGACGCACGACGACGATGTGGCCCTGCACGAGCACGAGAGCCTGCACGCCGTCGCGCACGGGGTCGGCGCATAGGAACTAGAGAGAAGGACCTCGGGGCGGGCGGCACGCACCGTGCTGCCCGCCCCGAATCCATGAACAACTTCAGAATCGTCAGATCGCTGGATGCGCCCGTCGACCGGGTCTGAGCGATCGTCGGCAACCCGGGCACCTCACCCGGCACGGTCCACGTGGTCGCCGCCGCGACGGGAAGCTGACGGGAGGACGCATGGGCCAGGGAGTCGCCGAGGTCTTGACGTTCGCGATCGGCGTGGCGATCAGCGCCATGGCGGTCATCGCGGTGATCCTGATGCTGTTCTCGCAGCGGGCGAGATTGCCGTCCCGGTCGTCTACTACCTGGTCGGCGGCGAGCACGCCAAGGCGGAGCTGGACGAGATGAAGTCCTGGCTCGCCGTCCACAACGCCGCGGTCATGGTCGTCCTCTTCCTCGTCTTCGGCGTCGACCTGATCGCCAAGGGCATTCCTCCGCTGACGAGCTGATCTCAACCGATCCGGGTGAGGGCGAACGTCGAGACGACGGTAGGCTCACGACGTGGACATGCCTCCGAAAGAGGACTTGACGCTGGAAGACGTGCTCGACCGGCTGACGCAGTTCGGGCCGGTCCAGATCTGGTCGTTCGTCTTCGACGGCAACAAGTTCAAGGGCGAGATCCTCCCTGAGCTCGAGCGCCTGAAGAACGCGGAGGTGATTCGCCTGATCGACCTTCTGGTGGTACGCAAGGACTCGGCCGGTGCCGTCGCCACTCTCACCGCGAGCGACCTGGACTGGGAGGAGGCGTCGAGCTTCGGCGCTCTGATCGGCGCGCTGATGGGGTGGGGTTCCGGCGGTGCCGAAGGAATCGCCGTGGGTGCGATCTCCGGAGCCGCCGAGTTGGCGGACGGCCACGCCTTCGGAGAGGAGAACCGCCTCCTCCTCACCGATTCGGTGCCGCGGAACACGACGGCCGCGCTCGCCCTGGTGGAGCACATCTGGGCGAAGCCGCTCCAGGCGGCGATCGCGCGGGCCCAGGGCGTCGAGCTCGCGAACGACTGGCTGAAGGTCGACGAGTTGATCGCTCGCGGGATTGCGATGGCGGGCACCGAGGATGCTCTGGGAGCCGCAGAGGAATGAGCGAGGCGCCGGCCTGCCGGCGTTGGTAGGGCGGTTCCGAGCACGAAGCCGGCCCGGGACGAAGAAGTGCGTCTCGCGTCGCCTGTCTGGGATGATCCAGCCGTGACCTACGCGGCTCCGCTCACCGGCGTTCGCCTCGTCTGCGTCGCGATCAACCTGCCGGGGCCCGCTGCTGCGGCGCGGCTCGCGGAGCTCGGTGCGTCGGTGACGAAGGTCGAGCCGCCGTCCGGCGACCCACTGGAGGCGGTGAGCCCCGAGCTGTACGCGCGGCTGGCCGACGGGCAGGCTGTGCTTCGGCTCGACCTGAAGGACGAGGCAGGGCGCGGGCGGCTGCACGAGTTGCTTGCCGACGCCGACGTCCTGCTCACGTCGAGCCGCCCCTCGGCGCTCGCACGCATGGGCCTGGCGCGCGACGAGGTGGAGGCACGGCACCCGCACCTCGTCCACGTTGCGATCGTGGGCCACCCGGCCCCCGGCCAGGAACGGCCGGGGCACGACCTGACCTACGTCGCGGCGCACGGGCTCGTGTCGCCGCCCGGGCTGCCGCAGGCGCTCGTCGCCGACCTCGGCGGGGCGGAGCGCGCCGCGACGGCGGCCGTAGCGCTCCTCCACGCCCGCGAGCGCGCGGCGGAGACGCGCTACGCGGAGATCGCGCTCGCGGACAGCGCGGCCTTCTTCGCGCTCCCCTGGGAGCACGGCCTGACCGTTCCGGGCGGCCCGCTCGGCGGCGGCTCGCCGTTCTACGGGCTGTACGAGGCGGGCGGCGGCTGGATCGGCGTCGCAGCGCTCGAGCCGCATTTCCGCGAGCGGCTCTCGGCCGAGCTCGGCGGCGAGCCGACCGAGGAGACCTTCAGGAGCCGGACGCCGGAGGAGTGGGAGCGGTGGGCCGACGAGCATGACCTGCCGATCGCGGCCGTGGCGGCCTGCCGATGAAGGTGCAGGAGCTCTTCGACCTGACCGGCAAGGTCGCGATCGTCACCGGCGGCGGCAGCGGACTCGGGCGGCAGATGGCCGAGGCGCTGGCCGAGGCGGGCGCCGACCTCGTCCTCTGCGCACGCCGGGCGGATCGCTGCGAGCAGGCGGCGGGCGAGCTGGTGGAGCTGGGCGTCCGCGCGATCGGCCTCGGCTGCGACCTCCGTGATCCGGCGGCGATCGACGCGGTCGTGGGCCGCACCGTCGACGAGCTCGGCCGCGTCGACATCCTCGTCAACAACGCGGGCACGTCGTGGGGCGCGCCGCCGGAGGACGTGCCGCTCGAGGGCTGGCAGAAGGTGATCGACGTCAACCTGACGGGCGCCTTCCTGTTCGCGCAGAGCGTCGGGCGGGTCCTGATCGAGCAGGGCGAGGGAGGCAAGATCGTCAACGTCGCCTCCGTCGCCGCCTTCCGCGGTGCGCCGCAGGCGGCGATGAATGCGATCCCGTACAACGCGAGCAAGGGCGGGCTCGTCGCGCTGACGATCGACCTGGCCGTGAAATGGGCGCCGCACGGAATCAACGTCAACGCGATCGCACCAGGCTGGTTCCCCACCGATCTCTCCGGAAGCACACTCGACGCAGCCGGCGAGCGTCTGCTGGAGCCGCATCCCGCTCGGACGGTACGGCGGCGCCGGACGACCTCAAGGGCGCCGTCGTCTTTCTCGCCTCCGGGGCATCCGATTACGTCACGGGTACGACGCTGATCGTCGACGGGGGCCAGTCAGCGTCGTAACAGCTCCTTAGCCGGAGCTTTACCCGCAACATTGCAGGCTTTTTCTACACTCGGTCGGGTCTTGGGGAGACGCGAGACGATCGAGCGCGCCTATCGGCGCCATCACGAGGCGAGCCGGGACGACGGGTTCGTCTTCTGCGCGCCCGATCGCATCCCGATCTTCCGCGAGTGGATCGGCGGGCCCGGGCTGCGCATCCTCGACCTCGGCTGCCGGGACGGAGCGCTCTCGTCGGCGTACCTCGACGGCAACTCGATCGTCGGCGTGGACGTCGACCGGACCGCGCTCGCGCGCGCGGAGAAGCGCGGCCTTGCGACAACGTGGGCCGACCTCGACGACCCGCTGCCGTTCGCGGACGCGTCCTTCGACGTCGTCGTCGTCGCCGAGGTGCTCGAGCACCTGCGTCTCCCCGAGCGAGTGCTCGACGAGGCGCGGCGAGTGCTCCGGCCGGGCGGGCTGCTCGTCGGCTCGGTCCCGAACTGCTTCCGCCTGAAGACGCG
This sequence comes from uncultured Actinomycetes bacterium, assembly GCA_963765295.1. Classification (GTDB taxonomy): domain Bacteria; phylum Actinomycetota; class Thermoleophilia; order Gaiellales; family Gaiellaceae; genus PALSA-612. The sequence goes on along the minus strand of CAVXVO010000002.1, from coordinate 120,486 downwards.
GCTCCGATTCCTGATCGGCCGCCAGCCCGAGAGCGATCCGACGCTCCTGCACCTGCTCGGCCCGTCCGCCGTGTCGCGCCTGCTCGCTGCGTTCGACGACGTCGAGATCCGGTGCATCGCCGGCCGCCTCGTGCGGCTGAACGCACGCTTGTTCGCAAACGACATCGCGTTTCGCGCGCGCAGGCCGGTCGAGGCGCGGAGCGCGGCTCCGCGGCCGGTCGATACGTCCGGACGCGGCGGGCGGAGCAGGGCGCGCGTCACGATGATGCTGGTCGGCGCGTTGACGCTCCTCTTCCTGCTCTTTGCAGCCCTCCCCGAGGCGCTGCACGACCGGCCCTACAACGTCTTCTAGGGCGGTCCTCTAGGCGGCGATCGCCCGTTCGAGCAACGGCTTGACCTCGCCGACGAGGCGCTCGAGCGTCTCGCGGTCGTAGGGAGCCGGCATGTCGAAGTACACGTGGTGGAAGCCGAGCTCGATCTGGGGGACGAGAGCCTCGGCGATCGTCTCCGCCGTCCCGGCCGGGCCGCGGAAGTCGGGCAGGCCGTTGTGCTCGGCGATTGCCTGCGCCGCTCGCTCCGCCTCCTCGACCGTGTCCCGGATGACGGGTGACCCGCCCTGCAGCGTCCGCTCGATCTCCGACTGGTCGCGGCCCGACTTCCTCGCACCAGCGACGGAGCACCTGCGTCCTTGTGCAGGACGCGCTCGAGGCCGCCGCCCGTGTTCCAGGCGTCGGCGTAGCGGGCGACGGTCGCGAGCGTCTTCCGCTCGCCGGAGCCGCCGATCAGGATCGGGAGCCGTCGCTGAATCGGCGGCGGGACGTTGCGAACGCGGCTCGCCTGGTAGAAGCGGCCGCGCGCGCTCGTCTCCTCGTCGTGGAGCATGCCGCGCATCAGCTCGACCGCCTCGTCGAACCAGTCGAGCCGCTCGCCGGGGCTCTTGCCGAACGGGAATCCGAACGCCGTGTGCTCGGTCTCGAACCAGGCGCCGCCGATGCCGAGATAGGCGCGACCGCCCGAGATGTGGTCGAGTGTCGTGGCCATCTTGGCGACGAGGGCCGGGTTGCGGAAGGTGTTGGCGCCGACCATCAGCCCCAGCGTGACCCGCTTCGTCAGCGCCGCCCAGGCCGCCAGCGTCAGGTAGCCCTCGAACATGGGACCGTCGCGGGTCGCCGACGATCGGATACAGGTGGTCCCATGTCCACAGCGAGTCGTAGCCGAGGTCGTCGGCGAGCACGCCGACGTCCCGCAGCGACGGCCAGTCCGTGTACTGGTTCCAGGCGAGGACGCCGAGCTTGAGCTTTGATCTTCCCGTCATGCGGTGGCGGCGAGGGCGTCGTCGAGCGTGTCGTGGACGGGCAGGACGTGCTCCAGCTTCGTCACCTCGAGCACGCGCCTGACGTTCCCGGCCGGGCACACCAGCTCGAACGAGCCGTCGTACGGTCTCGGGCGGAGCAGGGCATGGATGCCGCTCGAGTCGATGAAGGACAGGTTCGCGAGGTCGACGACGACCGCGCTGCCACTCCGCGGCGAGCTCGTCGAGCGTCTCGGCCACCGCGTCGGCGTTCGCCATGTCGAGCTCGCCCACGAGTGTGACGACCTCGGTCTCGCCGTGCGTGCTCCTCGTAATCGAGAACGGTTCCGGTTCGATGTCGACCTCCCTTTCGGCGACGCGTCAGCGCGGCGCCGCAGCAAATCCTATGCACTCGGGCTCGTCGTGCCGCCCCGTCGCGAGGTTTAGTCCGGCCTCGATCGCGGAAAGGCACAGCCAGCACCGGCGGCTACAGGCGGTTACGGTAAGCCGGTGGACGAGGAGGACCCCATGGGCGTGAATCTGGACATCGAGCGGGATGCGGGTTGCGTCGTCACGGTCAGCGGCGATGCCGACCTGTACGCGGCGGCGAGCGTCGAGCGGGAGCTGCTGCGTCTCGCCGACGAGGGCAAGCGGTCGATCGTCGTCGACCTTTCGGAGGTGACGTTCATCGACTCGACGATGCTGCGGGTGCTCCTCAACGTGAGCAAGCGTCTCCGGCCGGGAGGCGGCGAGCTGCTCGTCGTCTGCAGCGAGCACAACGTCCGCAAGATCTTCGAGATCACGCTCCTCGACCGCGTGTTCACCATCTTCGAAACGCGCGACGACGCGCTCGAGCACCTGGCAGCAGCGGATCTGCCGGGCTGATCTCTCGCGCGCAGATACGCGCGTGGACCTGAGCAGTTCGCAGAGCTGACCGGCTCGGCGTGGGCGTAGGTGATCTCGGCGGCGTGCTCGGCTCCGGGTCGACGAAGCGGCTGTCGGCCGTGCGCGGGGGCGTCGCCGGCAACATCGTCTTCGCCTGGCTCCTGACCATCCCCGCGGCGGCGCTCGTGGCCGGGCGCTCTGCTGGCTCGTCGAAGCGATCTTCTAGCCCAGGTTTAGGCTCCGCCGCTCGTGGGGTACTTCCCTCTCCGCGATGGTCGTCGACCCCTTCCGACTTCCGTGAGCTTCAGCCTGTCGAGCGAGAGGCTCGACGGCGGCGGTTACGTCGTCTGCCTGGGCGGCGAGGTCGACCTGTACACGGCGCCGGAGCTCAAGCGGGAGCTGCACCGGCTCGTCGACGAGGGCGCGACACGCTTCGTGATCGACATGTCCGAGACGACGTTCATCGACTCGACCACGCTCGGCGTGCTGCTCAGCGTCGTCAAGCGCGTCCGGCCCGAGGGCGGAACGGTCGTGCTCGTCTGTCCCGACCCGAACGTCCGGCGAATCTTCGAGATCACGCTGCTCGACCGGGTCTTCGCCATCGTCGACACGCGCGGTGAGGCGTTCGCCGACCTGGCGTCTTCGGCGCCGGCCTAGCCGGCTCCCTTAGCTGGCTGGGGCGGAGACCAGGTCCTTCCGGAGGCGGAGGCTCGTGCCCCGGCCTTCGGGGCCGGCGCCGATCTCGACCCCGTCGACGAGGGCGTGGATGATCGCGAGCCCCATCTCGTCCTCGCGGAGCTCTTCGTCGGGCCGCGCGGGCAACTCGGGGACGCGATCGAACCGGAAGCCCCGGCCGGCGTCGGCGACCTCGACCGCAAACGAGTCCGCACCGAGCTCGAATCGCACCTCGATCGACCCGCTGCCGTTCTCGCCGTAGGCGTGGCGCACCGAGTTCGAGCACGCCTCCGTGACTGCCAGCTTCAGGTCTGCGAGCGTCTCCTCGTCGACGTGCCCGAGCTGGCAGAGGCCCGAGAGCACGAGCCGGGAGAGCGCCAGCCATCTCGGCTCGGCCGGGATGACCAGCGATGCCACATAGGTGCCGTCACCGCTCTTCTGCATGGACGCCTCCTCGTTCGAGCTCTTCCCTCATCGTCTCGAGCGCACGCCTGATCAGGCGGGAGACGTGCATCTGCGAGATACCGAGGTCGTTGGCGATCTGGGTCTGGGTCAGCCCGTCACGGAAGCGGAGCTGGATGATCCGGCGCTCGCGCGGATCGAGGGCCTGGAGGCCGGTCGCCAGCAGGTGACGGTCCTCGGTGCGCTCGAACGCCTCCTCGACGACCCCCAGCGTCTGCATCCGGTCGAGGTCGGAACCTTCCTCAGCAGGTGCCATCAGCGACTCGGCGGTGTACGCGCGGCTCGACTCGAGCGCCTCGACGACCTCTTCCGACTCGACGCCGGCGGCCTCGGCCAGCTCGGCGATCGTGGGTGACCGCCCGAGTTCCGCGCTCAGGTCCTGGATCAGGCTCGAGAGCATCTGGTTCAGCTCCTTGAGCCGGCGCGGCACGTGGACGGCCCAGGCGCGGTCGCGGAAATGGCGCTTGATCTCGCCGACGATCGTCGGCACGGCGTAGGTGCGGAAGTAGACGCCGCGGTCGAGGTCGAACCGGTCGATCGCCTTGATCAGCCCGATCGAGGCGACCTGAACGAGATCCTCGAGCGGCTCGCCGCGGCCCGCGTAGCGTCGCGCGATCGCCCGTGCGAGCGGCAGGTTCGCCTCGACGAGCCGGTCGCGGGCGCTCTCGTCCCCCCGCTCGTGGTAAGCACGGAGGAGCTCGTTCTCCTCGAGTTGGCTTGGACTGAGGCTCACCGCAGGCCCTGGGCTCAGGTTGCTCCGCTGCCTGCCGGGACGAGCACGTCGAGCCGAAGCCAGCACCCGTCGTCCTGCGTGCTCGACTCGGCCCGGGCGACGAGCGCCGGGAGCAGGTGGCCCAGATCGAGTTCGTCCGGCCCGGCCGTGTCCGGCTGGAGCGGGTCGCGCGCGAGCGGCCCGACCGACAGGGACACCGCGTCGCCGTCGATCGTCGCCTCGATCGTGATCACCGCGGTCAGCTCTGCTTTGAGCAGCACGCTCTCGAGCGCGAGCTGGAGGTCGTCCATCGTCTCGTAGCCGAGGCCGAGCCGCGCCGACAGCCCGCCGACGAACAGGCGCGCGATGCCGATCGAGTGACGCTCTCCCGGGAGGGTGAGCACGACACGAGTCGCTTCGCCGGAGGCGGGGTCGGACACGGGGCGGACGATAGCGGCGGGCACCTGTTCGTCCCGGAAGTACCGCGTTTTGGCCCTTCCCAATCCTGTCGGCGTTGTCGGCGCTACCGGTTTGGACAGGGAGGGATCGGGGTAGCGAAGCGTCGTGGCATCCATCCAGACACGACCGCGTCCCGAGCAGCTGCGCGACGCGGCGCGGCGGGTCGCCGCGGCCGAGCGGCTGTCGGACGTCGAGGTCGAGCTCGAGGCCGCGATGAGCCGCCGAGCTGAGCTCTGGCACGAGCAGTCCGTCCGCGCCGACCCCAAGATCGCCGCGGACGTGAAGGCGCTCTCGGAGCGGATCAAACGGCTGTGGGCGGAGTCCCGCTCCCGGCGGGCGTGCGTCCGCGCCGGCTCGCGCGAGCGCATCCTCAGCCGCGTCCGCGCGGAGGCCCGCTTCGAGCGCGAGGCTCGCAGGCGCGTTTAGGCCCGAGCCGGGTCGGGTAGGAACGGCGCGACGCGAACGAGCCAGGGCCGGCGGGTTCGCCGGAGGGGCGGCGACCGCCATCGTTGGTATCCATTGCCCTCCCTGACGTAGGTCCCGGCCGTCCGTCTCTCCGCGAGAGGGAGGTAGGCCGCCTCCCTCTCGCTCTACTGCCGGCTTGCCAGCCGCGAGCTCTGAAGCCGAATCGCGGTTTCGGCCCGGCCGCCGGCGGGGATCGGGATCTGCATGGAGACCCAGTCGCCACGGCGCCGGGACGAGATCGAGCCGATCGAGGTCCGCCCGGACGTTTCCCCTGCACATGAAGGTGATCACGCGACTGCCGGGAACTGGCCGCGTGCGAACCACGTGTCTACACTGCCCGCGAGAGTCTCGACGCCGATGCCCTCCATCCGAGACCGCCGACTCCACCCCAACCGACTCGTCCTCGGCGTCTGCACGGCGTTCGTCGCCGCCGGGATCGCAACCGGGATCGGGCTTGCGCTCGACCTCCAGACGAAGCCGGGCGCCCAGGTCGTCTACGTCGTCTTCGCGGCCGCGGCCGCGAGCATCGCCGGCTTCGAGGCAGGCCTTCTCGCCGGCCTGCTCGCGTTCCCCGCGTTCATCTACTTCTTCCTCAACCGGCCCGACGGGTTCAACGTCGAGGCGTCGCAGAGCATCTCGCTGATCGTGCTGGGGCTCGGCGTGGCGCTCGTCGCCTGGATCGTGTCGCGCGAGCGGCGCGCGCGGGCGCTCTCGGCGGGCGCGCAGAAGCTCAGCGACGCGCTCGACCAGGCCGGAATGGGCACGTGGGAGTGGGACGTCGAGCGCGATCGCGTGCGCTGGTCGGACGACAGCCGCGGCCGCTACGGGCTGGGACGGTTGCGACGGGTCGAGACCTTCGACCAGCTCGTCGAGCGAATTCATCCGGACGATCGCGACCAGTTCCGGGCGGCGGTGACAGACGCCGTGGCGGCGAAGTCCAGCTTCGAGGTCGAGGTCCGGACGTCGCTGACGGCGAAGGGCTGGCGCTGGATCCAGCTCCAGGGCAGCGTCCCGCGCGGCGTGCGCGGCCGGCGCGGCTCGCGCGTCTCGGGCCTGACGCGGGACGTGACCGCCCGCCGCCGGAGCGAGGAGCGGGAGCGCTTCCTCGGCGGGCTGACGCGTTCGCTCGCGGTCATGCCCGACTACGAGGGGATGCTCTCCGAGCTCGGGCGGCTGGCCGTCCCTGCGCTCGGCGACTGGTGCTGGATCGACGTGGTCGAGGACGACGAGATCATCCGCACCGTCGTCACGCAGCACAGTGATCCGACGAAGGGCAAGCTGGCCCGCGATCTTCGACGCCGCTTCCCTGTCACGGCCGGCGACCCGTACGGTGCCGCCGCCGTACTCGCGAGCGGCAGGTCGCAGCTGTATCCGGAGATCTCCGCGCAGCTGCTCGAGGAGGCGACCCGGAGCAGCGAGGAGCTCGATCTCTACCGGCGGCTCGGCCCCTGCTCGGCGATCGTCGTGCCGCTGCGGGCCCGCGGCCACACGATCGGTGCGCTGACGCTGATCGCGGCCGAGACGCCCCGTCGCTACGACGAGGACGACCTCGCCTTCGTCGAGGAGGTGGCACAGCTCGCCGCGCTGATGATCGACAACGCGCGCCTGCACCGCGACGAGCAGGAGGCGCGCGAGGACGCCGAGGCGGCGGCGCTCCGCATGGAGCGGCTGCAGTCGCTGACCGCGCGGCTGTCGGCCGCCGTCTCCCCGGAGGAGGTGGCGCAGATCATCGTCGACGAGAGCCGCGACGTGCTCGGTGCCCGCGCAGGCTGGGTCAGCGTGCTGGACGAGGACGGGGAGGAGCTGCGCCTGCTGGCGGCGAGCGGCTACCGCGACGACTTCGCCCAGAAGTACCGGCGCATCCCGTTGAACGCGGGCCTGGCGGTATCCGAGTCCGTGCGCCTGGGCGAGCCGACGTGGGTCGAGTCGGTGGAGGTCGCCTCCGACCGCTTCCCCGAGTTCGCCGAGGCGGTCCAGGCGACGGGCGGCGAGGCGCTCGCCTCGGTTCCGCTCACGTCCGCCGAGCGCGCCTTCGGCTTCCTGGCCCTCCGCTTCGACGGACCAAGGGCCTTCAGCGCCGGGCAGAAGGCGCTGATCTCGTCCTTCGTCGGCCAGTGCAGCCAGTCGCTCGAGCGCGCCCAGCTCTACGAGCGTGAGCGCGAGGCCCGTTCGGCCGCCGAGCAGCACCGCGGCGAGCTCCAGTTCCTGAGCGAGGTCTCGCAGACCCTCGCGGGGACGCTCGAAGTCGAGGAGCTGCTCGACGCCCTGCTCTCACTGACCGTTCCGCGCCTCGCCGACGCCGTGAGCTTCTTCCTCCTCGAGGACGGGCACTACCTGCGCCGCGCGGCGTCGGTGAACGTCGACCCGGCGAAGACGGAGCTCATGCGCGAGCTGCGCGGCGTTCGGATCGACATGGATGCCGAGCCGGACGGGGCGCTCGCCCAGGCCGTGCGGACGCGCAAGCCGGTCGCGATCCAGCGGCTCGACGCACGGCTCCTGGACGCCCTGGCGGTCGACGAGACCCAGCTCCGTACGCTCGAGTCGCTCGGCATGCGCGCCTGGCACGCGCTGCCGCTCGTCGCGCACGGCGTGGCGACCGGCGTGCTCACGCTGGCGACGACCGGCGACCGGGCCTTCTCCGAGCGCGACCTCGATCTCGCCCGCGAGTTCGCGAGTCGCGCTGCGCTGGCGCTCACGAACGCATACGACTACGACCGCGAGCGCCAGGCCCGCGCCTCCGCCGAGCGTGCGTCCGAGCGGCTCGGCCATCTGCACCGCATCACGGCCGCGCTCGCGCAGGCGGTGACGACCGACGAGGTCGCGCGCGCGATCGCGGTCGAGGGCGGCGCGGCCTTCGGCGCGGACGCGGCCGCGACCCAGCTTCTGACCGAGGACGAGTCGGCGCTCGAGCTCGCGACGGCCACCGGCCACCTCGCCGAGCTGCTCGGCCGCTACGGGCGGCTCTCGACCGACCAGGAGGTACCGGCCGTCCAGGCGATCCGCTCGTCGAAGGTGCTCTGGTTCGAGTCGGCCGACGAGCTGGCCAGGCGCTTTCCGGACCACGCACAGGTGCGCGAAGGGCTCGAGGCGGTCGGCTTCGTGCCGCTCGTCGGCCGCGGGCGGCCGCTCGGCCTCCTGACCGTGAGCTTCGACCGGCCGCGCGAGCTCGGCCAGGAGGATCGCGCGCTGATCGACGTCTTGCTGCAGCAGTGCGGGCAGGCGCTCGAACGCGCGCGGCTCTACGAGCGTGAGCAGGAGGCGCGGCGGCGGGCCGAGGACGCGAGCCTTCGGCTCGACCACCTGCAGACGATCGTCGAGGCGGGCCTGTCGGCGGAGTCCGTCGACGACTTCCTGCGCGAGTTGCTCACGCACCTCCGCACCATCCTCCATGCCGATCGGGCGGTGGTCCTGACGCTGGACGAGGAGTCGGGCGTCCTCCAGATCCGCGCTGCGGAAGGCGTCGGCGCCGAGGTCGAGCGGACCGTGCGCGTACCGCTGGGCCACGGCATCGCCGGGCGGATCGCGGTCACAGGCGAGCCGCGGATCGTCGGCGACCTGACGCAGGTGGACGTCGTCAGCGACTACCTGCGCGAGTCGGGCGGCTCGCTGATCGGCGTGCCGCTGACGGTCAAGGGGCGTGTGCTCGGCGTCATGCACGTCAGCAGCCTGACCGTCGACGCGTTCACCGAGGACGACCTCGAGCTGCTCGTGCTCGCCGCCGACCGCGCCGGCCTCGCCTTCGAGCGGATGATGATGTACGAGCGCGAGCACGAGATCGCGGTCACGCTCCAGCAGAGCGTGCTGCCCGGGCAGCTGCCCGAGATCGACCGGCTCGACGTCGCCGTCCGCTATCTCCCGGGCCGGAACGAGCTCGAGGTCGGCGGCGACTGGTACGACGTGATCGAGCTCGGCAGGAACCGCGTCGGCGTGGTCGTCGGCGACGTCGTCGGCAAGGGCGTGGTCGCCGCCGCCGCGATGGCCCAGCTCCGGAACGCCCTCCGCGTGTACGCGCTCGACGGGCTCAAGCCGAGCTCCGTGCTGAGTCGCCTCGCCGAGCTGGCGCGCACCGTCGGCGCCCCGTTCGCGACCGTCGCCTACATGGTCATCGACACCGAGCGCGGCATGTGCCGGTACGCGAGCGCGGGCCATCCTCCGCCGCTCCACCTACGGCCCGGCTGGCCGGCCGTGTTCCTCGAGGGCGGGCGCACGACCCCGATCGGCATCGGTCTCGACACCCGCGGCCGGCAGGCCTCCGTCGAGCTCCAGCCCGGCGACCTGCTGCTCCTGTACACGGACGGGCTCGTCGAAAGCCGCACGATGACGCTGAACGACGGGATGAGCCGGCTGTGCGAGGCCGTCGAGACCGGGCCCGAGTCGCTCGACGGGATGCTCGACTACGTCGGCGAGCAGCTCGCCGTCGACACGCGGCAGGACGACGTCGCGCTGGTCGCGATCCGCTGGCTGCCGGCGCCGAGCCTGGCGCTGCGGCTCGCCTCCGACCCTTCGTCGCTCGCAGAGATGCGTCGCGAGCTGCGGACCTGGCTCGGCGTGGGCGGGGTCGAGGAGGAGGAGGCGAACGACATCCTCGTCGCATGCTCTGAGGCGTGCGCCAACGCGATCGTGCACGCGGTCGATCCCGTGGCCGCCGAATTCGAGCTGACCGGCACGCGCTCCGACGGCGAGATCTCCGTCGTCGTCCGCGACTTCGGTCGCTGGCGCGAGCCCGATCCGGCGCGGGACAGCGGTGGCTACGGGCTCAAGCTGATGGAGGCGCTGATGGACGACGTCCAGGTCTCGACGCAGGACGACGGCACCGAGGTCCGCCTGCGCCGGCGGCTTCACCCGGTCTCGAGCAACGGTCGGTAGCGCCGGCTATTTGCAGCTGCAGCGTCGGCCGCCGACGCGGACGTACCGTCCACACGAGGGACACACGCGGAGCGACGAGCGCTCCAGCATCCCTCTGGACACGCCGAGGACGATCATCGCCGCGAGGGCACACGTCGCGGTGGCGAGCCCGGGCAGTTCTGACGCCGGCAGGGACATTGCCTGGTTCTATCGCCCGTGCCCAGGTTTCCGAAACACGGCCGGGAGTTTCGACGCGCCGGGGAACGGAAACAGGGACTGGCGGTGACGAAAGCGATCGGGATGATGAGCCCCCGTCCCGGTCGGATGCCCCGGCCCGCGGACGCTGGGCTCGCCGAGCCGTTGGAGCCCGAGCGCGAGGTGACCGGCGGGCGGCCGCCGTCGCCGATCGTGACGGTCGCGAACCGGCTCCCGGTCGTGAAGACGCGCAGCGGCTGGCGGACCGCGGACGGCGGGCTCGTGACTGCACTTCGCCCCGTGCTCGAATCCCGGCCCGGCGCGTGGATCGGATGGGACGGCGCCACGCCGGGGACCCCGCCCACGCTCCCCGGCCTGGCCACCAGGCTCGTCCCCGTGTCACTCCGCAAGTCGGAGGTCGAGGGCTACTACCACGGCTTCTCCAACCGAACACTCTGGCCGCTCTTTCACGGGCTCGCCGACCGCGTCGTCATCGGCCGACGCTGGTGGCAGGACTACACCCGTGCAAACGAGCGATTCGCCGCGCGGGCGCTCGAGGCGACCACGCCCGATTCTCTCCTCTGGGTGCACGACTACCAGCTCGCCTGCGTGCCGGCGATCATGCGGCGGGCAGGAGCAGCCCGGCCGATCGGCTTCTTCCTGCACATCCCGTTCCCGGCGCCGGAGCTCTATGCTCGGCTGCCCTGGCGGCACCATCTGATGGACGGGATGCTCGGTGCCGACGCGATCGGCTTCCAGACCGACGAGTTCCGCCAGAACTTCGTGCGCACGTGCCTGCGCCTCAGGGACGACGTGATCGCGGACGGCGCGCGGCTGCGGCTCCCCGACGGTCGCGCAGTTCTGACGACGACGCACCCGATCTCGATCGACGCCGAGGGTCTGCGCGCACGTGCGCGCAGCGGGCAGACCACCAGGGCGATCGCCCGTCTCCGCACGCAGTTCGCGAACCGCCGTGTGCTCGTCGGGGTCGACCGGCTCGACTACACGAAGGGAATCGTCGAGCGCCTGCGAGCGATCGAGCTGTTGCTGGAGCGCCGCCACGACCTGCGCAGCCGGCTCGCCGTGCTTCAGATCGCCGTGCCGAGCCGGGGCGACATCCGCGAGTACCGGGAGTTGCGCGCCGAGGTCGAGCAGGTGGTCGGTCGCATCAACGGCCGCTTCACGTCGCCCGGCCAGGACGTGCCTGTCCACTACCTGTACCGCGGCATCACGCCGATGCGGCTGCTGTCCTACTACGGGGTCGCCGATGTCTGCCTCGTGACGCCGCTCCGCGACGGGATGAACCTCGTCAGCAAGGAGTTCGTGATTGCCCAGGATGCGGTCGGCGGCGCGGGCGTCCTGCTGCTCAGCGAGTTCGCCGGAGCGGCCGAGGAGCTCCGCGAGGCGCTGCCCTGCAACCCCTTCGACGTCGAGGGGCTCTCGGGGGCGATCGAGCTGGCGCTCGAACTCGAGGAGGACGACCGTCGCTACCGGATCGACCGGCTCGCGCGGCGCATCGACAGCCACGACGTCTTCGGCTGGCTCGACAGCGAGGTCGGTGCGCTCGAAGCGCTCGCCGGGGTGCCGCGATGACGAATTCGCCAGGTTAAGGGTCCGCCAGTCCTCATGTAGAGCCGTTTTCCGCGCCGCGACCCCGGGTAAGGTGATGTGAGCCGTGGCGTTCGACTACCTGTACAAGAAGCATCGTGTCGCTGCCGCGCTGACCCTCGCCGCGGTGCTCGCCTACGGGGCGCTGTTCGGAGTCGCCTGGTCGGCGGGGCCGCTCACGGTCTTCCACCGGCTCCTCCACGTCCACTGGATCTGGGTGCCGGTCGCGCTCGGTGCCGAGATCGTGAGCTACCTCGGGTACGTCGTCGCCTATCGCGAGGTCACGCGGGCGGACGACGGAACGGCGGAGCTCGAGCTCTCCGGAACGGCCGCCGCGGTCGCGTCCGGGTTCGGCGTCTTCGTGGCCGCGGGCGGCTTCTCGCTCGACGAGGCGGTGCTGAAGAGCGCCGGCGTGCCCGCGGGCGAGGCGCGCCAGCGGGTCCTCGGCCTCGGCGTCCTGGAGTACGTCGTCCTCGCGCCGGCGGCGATGGCGGCGGCGCTGTACATCGTCATCAACGCACACCCTGACCTCGACACGGCGCTCACGCTGCCGTGGATCGTCGGCGTGCCCGTCGGCTTCGCGGCCGCCGCGGCGCTGCTCTACTTCCGCAAGCGGTTCGACCTCGGGTCCGGCTGGCGGCGCCACATCGACTACGCGTTCGAGGCGCTGAGCCTCGTCCGCTGCCTGGTGACGCGCCCGGTCCCGTCCGGCCTCGCCTTCGTCGGCATCGCCCTCTACTGGGTCGGCGACATCGCGTGCCTGTGGGCGGCGCTCCACGTGTTCTTCCAGCAGCCGCCGCCGGTCGCGCTGCTCGTCATCGGCTACGCGACCGGGTACGCGCTGACCCGGCGGACGCTCCCGCTCGGAGGCGCAGGGATCGTGGACGCGCTGCTGCCGCTGTCGCTCAGCTGGGTCGGGATCGCGCTCGCCCCCGCCGTGCTCGCGGTGCTCGTCTACCGGGTCATGAACCTCTGGCTGCCCGTGATCCCGGCCTTCGCGGGGCTGCCGAAGCTCCGGCGAATGAGCCGGCGCCGCGCGCCCGCGGCCACCTGACCTTCACCACTGACCGGACGTAGCGGTCGTGCCGGCGGCGTACTCGGCGACCCGCCTGCGCGCCGGCTCGGAGACGTCCTCGGGCAGCTCGTCCGCCGCGAAGAAGCGGCTGTCCTCGATCTCCAGGCTGCGCGCCGGCCGGCGCTCCCACTCCTCGACGACGAAGACGACGATGTAGTCGGACTTGCCCTCGGCGAAGTTCGAGTAGACGCCGTGGAGGCGCGGCGGGCCCGTCGGCTCGATGCCGACCTCCTCGCGCAGCTCCCGCCGGAGCGCGTCCTCGAGCGGCTCCTGCCCGCGGACGCCGCCCCCGGGGAGGTACCAGCCGCGGCGGTAGGTGAGCTCGACGAGCAGTACCCGGCCGGCGTCGTCGACGACCAGCGCGAGCACGCCGACCGAGGTCGGCCGGGCGACGAACCAGTAGGCGTGGCGAAGCCGGTCGGCCACGATCAGCAGCGGATTCTTCACGCCGTGCAGCGTACGATGCGAAGTGTGAGCCGGCCGCCGTTGCGCGAACGTCCCGCCTGGCAGGCACTCGAGAAGCACCACCGTACGATCGGGCGCGAGCACCTGCGCGACCTCTTCGCCGCCGACCCGCGCCGTGGCGAGCGGCTCGCCGTCGAGGCCGAAGGCGTCTACTTCGACTACTCGAAGAACCGGATCGCGGACGCGACGATCGAGCTGCTCGTACGCCTGGCCGAGGACTGCGGACTCCGCGAGCGGATCGACGCCATGTTCGCGGGCGAGCACATCAACGTCACTGAGGACCGCGCGGTCCTCCACGTCGCGCTGCGCGCGCCCGCCGGCTCGCCGTACGCGCGGCCGGAGGTGCTCGAGGTGCTCGACCGTATGGCCGCGTTCTGCGACCACGTGCGGAGCGGGGCGTGGACGGGCCATACGGGCAAGCCGATCCGCAACGTCGTCAACATCGGCATCGGCGGCTCCGACCTCGGCCCGGTGATGGCGTACGAGGCGCTCCGCTTCTACTCGCGGCGCGACCTGGCCTTCCGCTTCGTCTCCAACGTCGACGGCACCGACTTCGCCGAGGCGACCCGCGACCTCGACCCCGCGGAGACGCTGTTCGTCGTCTCCTCGAAGACGTTCACGACGCTCGAGACGATGACGAATGCGTCCACGGCCCGCGACTGGGCGCTCGCGGCGCTCGGCGATGAGGCGGCCGTCGCGAAGCACTTCGTCGCCGTGTCGACGAACGCGGCCGAGGTGGCGAAGTTCGGCATCGACACGGCCAACATGTTCGGCTTCTGGGACTGGGTCGGAGGCCGCTACTCGCTGGACTCCGCGATCGGCCTGTCGACGATGCTCGCGATCGGACCCGACGCCTTCCGCGACCTGCTCGCCGGCTTCCACGCTGTCGACGAGCACTTCCGCACGGCTCCGTTCGCGCAGAACCTGCCCGTGCTGATGGGCCTGCTGACGGTCTGGTACGCCGACTTCTTCGACGCCGAAACCCAGGCCGTGCTGCCGTACGAGCAGTACCTGAAGCGCTTCCCCGCCTACCTCCAGCAGCTGACGATGGAGTCGAACGGGAAGTCGGTCACGGTGACGGGCGAGCGCGTCGACTACGCGACAGGGCCCGTGTTCTGGGGCGAGCCGGGCACGAACGGCCAGCACAGCTTCTACCAGCTCATCCACCAGGGCACGCACGTGATCCCGTGCGACTTCCTCGTCTTCGAGCAGACCCTGAACCCGCTCGGCCGCCACCACGACCTGCTGGTCGCGAACGTCTTCGCGCAGACGGAGGCGCTTGCGTTCGGTAAGGAGGCACCCCCGGGCGAGCCCTACCGCGCCTTCGAGGGCAACCGGCCGACGAACACGTTCGTCCTCGAGCGCCTGACGCCGCACGCGCTCGGCCGGCTCGTCGCGCTCTACGAGCACTCGGTGTTCACGCAGGGGACGATCTGGGAGATCGACTCCTTCGACCAGTGGGGCGTCGAGCTCGGCAAGGTGCTGGCGACGAAGGTCGCCGGGGAGCTGGAGGCCGACGCCGAGCCGGAGCTCGGCCACGACTCGTCGACGAACGCGCTGATCCGGCGCTACCGCGCCGCCCGCCATATGTGAAGATCCCGACTGTGGCGGGCAAGGGCGGACCTGCGCCGGCGAGTCGGGACGTGCCGAAGCATCTCCGCGGGTTTCTCGAGCAGCGCCGTCGACTCGCCGAGTACCGCCTTCGCGAGCAACGCGACCGGGCACGCCGGATCGCAATCGCCGCACGCGAGACGCGGAAGGCGACCAAAGGGCTCGGACTACCGGCCGATGCCCTGGCGGCGATCGCCGAGGCCGACTGGGAGCTCATCCAGCGCCAGATGAAGGAGCAGGAGGCGGCCGCCGTCAAGCTGCTCGCGCGCCAGGAGGAGCGGCGGCGCGCCGCGTTCAAGAAGGCGATCCGAAGCAAGCGTCTTGCCGCGGCCGCGCCCAGCCCGACGCTCTCCCAGACGTGCATGTGGAAGGCGAGCGGCCCTGCCGGGTTCGCGACCTTCCCGTTCGTCTTCAACACGGGCAGCTTCGGCTTCGACGGGCCTCAGCCCGACTCGCCCTTCCCGACGGCCGGCAAGAGCCTGATCCGTTTCAAGGCGTCGGCGATCGCGAATGCGGCGCCGACGTTCAGCCAGGCCGGCTACCAGCAGCCGATCGCGGGCGCCGAGATCGTCACCTCCCACGTCTTCGAGACGACTGCCGACCAGAGCGGGCGGCTCTCCGTCAGCGCCTTCTACGCGCCGCTCGGGACGATCTTCGTCGGTGCGCCCGGCGACTACTTCTTCCCCGGGGGCGTGTACGTCGCGGTCGAGCTGTTCATGAACGTCACCGTCGGCAACGACGACATCCCGACCGGGCCCTCGCTGAAGATCCTGGAGCAGGACGTCGAGGGCGGGATCGGCGGCCAGAGCAGGCTGTTCGCAGTCGGGGCGGAGAGCGAGACGTTCCAGCTGGACAACCCGAACCTGGCCACCGTCGAGGCCGGCGACACGATCAGCGTGACCGTCTCGTACTCGGTTTATCTGTCCGCCACGTGGCGCGGCGTGGCGACGGCGAGCTTCCGCTCGAGCGGATCGCCGGTCTTCGGGCTCAACGTCCCGGTAGTGCTGGCGACGATCTCGTCCTGACGCTGCGCCCGGGCTCAGCCCGGGCAGTCGCTGCCGATCTGCGTCAGCGGCTTGATCGGCACCTGCTCGCAGCCGACGGCGTCGGTGCCGACGTCGACGAGCGTCCAGGTCGAGCCGTGGTGGAAGACGGCGACTGCAGGCTGGATCGGGTGGCCTTGCGGATCCTTGCCCGTGATCAGCGCCGAGGCCCACTCCTTCGAGTCGATCGCCACCTTGTAGCTGCTCGCCTTCACCGTCGCAGGCTTCGACACCTTCTTGATCACCGCGGTGATCGCGGCCTTGTCGGCGGCGGTCAGCGGCTGCTTCGGCTTCAGCCCCGGGCAGACGCCCGAGTAGAAGCCGATCATGATCCGGCGGATGATGCGGTTCTCGGTGTCCAGGTTGACCCGGCCGTTGATGCCGCCGTAGCAGAACGGCAGTTCCCACGACTGGAAGTTCGAGTTGAACGTGAACCCCTTCCACGTCTTCGTGCTCGGGGTCTTGATGCCGACCTTGATGCGGTCCGGCGTCGAATAGCGCGGGCTGTCCTCCGACAGGTTCACGACCCGGCTGCGGATCACCGTGACGTCGAGCTCGCCGCCCTCGACTGCCTTGGTCACGCTGAGGCTGCCCGAGAACGCGCCGTAGTGGGCGACGACGGCGCTGCGGCTCGTGTTCAAGCCGGCGTCGCCGATCCGGTTCCAGCGCACGACCTTCGTCGAGTCGGCGCTGCGGGCAGCGACCCCGACGGACAGCGCCGCGACGAGCCCGGCCACGAGAGCGAGCGCGACGAGCGCGCGGCGGATCGGCCTGCCTCCCCTCACCGGTCGGATCCTACGACAGCCCGGTAAGGAGTGTGGACAGCCGCACCCCGGGACGCATGGAGGCCGCACGGTGCAGTGCGCCTCGCGGGATTACAACCTGGCCAAGCAATCGAAAGGAGTCGCCATGTCCGTTCTGAGCATCGACAACCAGGCACCGAGCAGCGCCGACATCCGCGCGCTCCGCACACGCGTGGCCGGAGAGATCGTCCTGCCGGGCGAGCCGAACTGGGACACCGCCCGGCTGGCCTGGAACCTCGCACTCGACCAGCGGCCGTTCGCGGTCGCGCTCGTCGAGTCGGCCGAGGACGTCGTCGCGATCGTCGAGTTCGCCCGCGTGCACGGGCTGCGCATCGCCCCGCAGAGCACGGGTCACGGTGCTTCCGCGCTCGCGTCGCTCGAGGACGCGATCCTCGTCAAGACCGAGCGGATGCGTCACGTCGAGATCGACGCCGAGGCTCGCCGCGCACGCGTCGAGGGCGGTGCGGTCTGGGCCGACGTCGTCGAGCCTGCGGCCGAGCAGGGCTTCGTCGTCCTGCACGGCTCCTCGCCCGACGTCGGCGTCGCCGGCTACTCGCTCGGCGGCGGCATGGGCTGGCTTGCCCGCAGCCGCGGCCTGTCGGCCAACAGCGTCCTCGCGGTCGAGATCGTCACGGCCGACGGACGTGTCGTCAGGGCCGACCGCGACAACGAGCCGGATCTCTTCTGGGCCGTGCGCGGCGGCGGTGGCAACTTCGGGGTCGTCACCGCGCTCGAGATCGCTTTGTACGAGACGCCCGACCTCTACGCCGGCGCGATGTTCTGGCCGGTCGAGCGGGCGAGCGAGGTGCTGCACGCCTGGCGCGAGTGGATCGAGACCGTGCCCGGCACCGTCACGTCACTCGGCCGGATCCTGCACTTCCCGCCGATCCCGGACGTCCCCGAGCCCCTGCGCGGCAACAGCTTCGTCCTCGTCGAGGCCGTGTTCACCGGCCCGGAGAGCGAGGGCGCGGAGCTGGTCGCCCCGCTCCGCGAGCTCGGCCCGGCGATGGACACGTTCGCAGCGGCGCCGCCGACGGCGCTGCCGCACCTGCACATGGATCCGCCCAAGCCGGTGCCGGGCGTCGGCGACGGGATGTTCCTCGACGACTTCCCTGCCGAGGCCGTCGACGCGGTCGTCGCGACCGGCGTGGCGCCGCTCCTGTCGCTCGAGGTGCGCCACCTGGGTGGGGCGCTCGCCGAGCCCTCGGCGGCGCACGGCGCGGTCGGGTCGATCGACGCAGGCTACGCGGTCTACGCGGTCGGCATGGCGATGACGCCGGAGATGGGCGCGGCCGTCGGCGAGGCCGTCGGCCGGACGAAGGCTGCGCTCGCGCCGTGGGAGTCGGAGCGGACGTACCTCAACTTCGCCGAGGAGCGCGTCGACCCGGCCCGTCTGTACGCGGCCGAGACCTACCGCCGGCTGCGGCGGGTCAGGGCTGCCTACGACCCGGGCGAGATGTTCCTCTCGAACCATCCGGTACCGCCGGTGCGCTGAGACCCCGCTGCCTAGCGTCGAGATGGTCGAACGAGCTTCAGCTCGGTCGCGTCCCAGCGCCAGATGCTGTCGGGCGTGACGTGGGTGCCGCCGATCCAGCGGTCGAGGTCGAGGAGTTCGACCCGGTCGGCGGCGCCCCGGAGCGTCTGCTCTCCGTTTGCCGTCACCCGCAGCCGGAGGCGTGCGAAGTGCTGGCTGTCGCTGAGTGGAGGCGGCGGGGGAAGCGCTGTCCCGTCGCCGGTCTCGAGGAGCCTGGTCTCTCCCTGTCCGAGTGCTGAGAGGGTTCGGTAGAACCAGGCGTCGCCGAGGAAGGGCGCCTCCTCGAGTCGTTGGGCTGCGACGAAAGCGGCGGGAGGTGAGTGCGCGCCGTCGGCGACCGCGTGGAGTGCGCGTCGTTCCGTCCCCGAGAGCCCGTCCGCCGGCGCGGGCAGCTCCTCGAGCAGCCGCCTCAGCGCGGGGGCGAGGAACGGCAGCTCCATGGTGTCACGCGTCGCCCACTCGGCCAGTGCGGTGGGCTCCGGCGCCTCGAGGGCGGCCCAGGCGCTCGCGGCCGCTTCCCGCGCGGCCGGTGTCGCGAGGCTGCGGGAGGGCCAGAGTGTCTCGAGCTCGCTCGCTGTCAGCTCGCCCAGACCGGCGAAGGACGGCCGGCCGGGGAAGGAGCCGACGACGATCAGCTCGGGCGCGGCTCCCTCGGTGTGGGCGAGCGCGAGCACGTCGAGGAGCTGGAGCTGGTCGTAGAGGTCGTGCTCGAACCAGAGCACCACCTGGAGGTCGTCGCGGAGCGCCTCGAGCAGATGCCGGTCGCGCCGCTCGAACGAGGAGAGCAGCGCCTGCTCGCGGCCCCAGCCGCAGTCGGAGAGGAAGCGGGCGCGAGTGCGCAGCAGCTCGCGCCGTGGCAGCGCCGGCACCGGCCCCTCGTGGAGCGCGTCCTGCCAGGACAGCACGGCACCGCCGAGCGTGGTCTGCCGCAGCGTATTGCCGGCGCTTTCGCCGTTGGTGACGTGGAGGAGCGACGGCCGCGACGTCGGCGCGCCGCCGCGGCGGGCGAGGTACGCGGCGCCGCAGGTGCAGTGGTCGAGCGACGTGCAGGCGCAGCCGACGACGCGTGCGAGTTCGTCGCGCATGCGCCGCAGCGCCGCGATCCGCGCGTCGATCTGGTCGATCTTCGCCGCCATTCGCACCCGCAGCGCCTCCGACGGCGCAGTCGAGCGACGCGCCGCACGCAGGTACTCGGCGATCTCTGCCAGCGTGAAGCCGACGGCCTGTGCCTCCTTGATCGCTCCGAGGAAGCGCACCGTCTCCTCGTCGTAGCGGCGGTGACCGCTCGGCGTGCGATCCGGCGCCGGCAACAGTCCCCGCCGCTCGTAGTAGCGCAGCGTCTCGACGTTCACTCCTGCGCGTTCCGCGACCTCGCCGACTCTCACGCCGCTGACTATAGACCCGTACCTAGGTACGGAAATCAAACAGGTGCTACTTCGAGGGGTCGAACCCGCTCGCAACGAGCGACGCCATCGGTAGGAAGAGCGGCCCCGGGAGCCGCTCCCACGCGTACCAGCCCCAGCTGTCCTGCTCCTCGGGCTCGAGCACCTGCGGCTCACCGCTGACCCACTCCATCAGCACCCAGCGTGTCAGCCAGCAGTCGCCGCTCGGGAACGTGTCGCGCGTCTCCGCGACGACCCGCGGGACGGCGCCGGCCAGCCCCGTTTCCTCGACGAGCTCGCGGCGCGCCGCTTCCTCGTCCGTCTCGCCGGGCTCGAGCTTGCCTCCCGGCGGCGACCAGGTGTCGCGTCCGTGCGGCGAGCGGCGCCGTCCGAGCAGCACCTTCCCGTCGCGCACGAGGAGCACGCCGACGCCGTGGAGCTCCGAATCGCTCACGTGGCGGCGTGCGCGATGCTGTCGATCTGCGCCTGGATGATCTCGCGGTCCTCCGGATCGGCGATCCGCTCGCAGAGGTCGGTGGCGAGCTCGAGACGGTGCATCGCCTCCTCGCGATTGCCTGCGACGAGCTGGGCGCGGGCGAACGCCTCGTGCATGGCGGGCAGGTCGAAGTCCTCGAGCTCGTCGTGGAACTCGCGGCAGATCGCCTCGCAGCGATGAGCGTGGTAGAGGGCGGGCTCCGGGCGCCCGAGCTCCGAGTAGACCCACGAGCACAGCCACTCGCCGCGCGCGCTGCGCGGCCCGTGCTCGACCTGGCTCCAGTGGTAGCGGGAGGCGTGCGCCGTGTGGATCAACTCGGCGTCCTGGTCGGGCGTGCGTGCCTCGAGGCCGAGCAGGTCCCAGACCCGATTGAAGAGCTCGGCTCCCAGCCGGCGATGAAGCTCGAGCTCGGAATCGTCGCGCGCGCTCACGGCAGTGAGTCCTCCTCTGAATCGTTCGGGGCTGCGGCCCGACTACCTTACGAGCAACGAACGATAGACGGGAGGCGTGAATGCAGCTCGCAATGATCGGACTGGGGCGGATGGGCGCGAACATGGTCAGGCGGCTGATGAAGGACGGCCACGACTGCGTCGTCTTCGACGTCAATCCCGACGCCGTCTCCCAGCTCGAGTCGGAGGGCGCCACCGGCGCCGCCTCGCTCGCGGAGCTCGTCGCCAAGCTCGAGCAGCCGCGCGCGGCGTGGATCATGGTGCCGGCCGCGCTCGTCGGCCGCATCGTCGACGAGCTGATGGAGCACCTCGAGCCCGGCGACACGATCGTCGACGGCGGCAACAGCTACTACCGCGACGACGTCGACCGGGCCGTCTCCCTCGCAAAGCGGGGCGTTCACCTCGTCGACGTCGGCACCTCCGGCGGCATCCACGGGCTCGAGCGGGGCTTCTGCCTGATGATCGGCGGCGACGACGAGCCCGTGCAGAGGCTCGACCCGATCTTCGCCTCGCTGGCGCCCGGAGTCGACTCCGCGCCGCGAACGGAGGGCAAGACCGGCGACCCGTCCCCGGCCGAGCAGGGCTACCTCCACTGCGGCCCGAGTGGTTCCGGGCACTTCGTGAAGATGGTGCACAACGGCATCGAGTACGGGATCATGGCCGCGTACGCCGAGGGGCTGAACGTGCTCTACCAGGCGGACGCCGGCACCACGCAGGAGTCGGACGCGAGCGCCGAGGTGACGCCGCTTCGCAATCCCGAGTACTACCGCTACGACCTGCCCATTCCCGACGTGGCCGAGGTCTGGCGCCGCGGCTCCGTGATCGCCTCCTGGCTCCTCGACCTGACCGCTCACGCCCTCTCCGAGTCGCCCAAGCTCGACGACTTCGGCGGCTTCGTGTCGGACTCCGGCGAGGGCCGCTGGACGGTGCTGGCGGCGATCGAGGAAGGCGTGCCCGTCCCGGTGCTCTCGAGCGCGCTGTACGAACGATTCTCGTCCCGCGGCGAGGCCCAGTTCGCCGACAAGCTGCTCTCGGCCATGCGCAAGGAGTTCGGCGGCCACTCCGAGCTCGTGATCCACTCGTGACGGCTCCGGCCGATAGCTAGCCGAACGTGATTGCGATCGTCGGCGGTCTCGGCGCCGCCTTCGCCTGGGCGGCGACGACGCTCTGCTCGACCCGCGCGAGCCGTACGATCGGCGCCTTCCCGACGCTCGGCTGGGTGATGCTCGTCGGGCTCGTGCCGACCGTTCCCGCCGTGCTCGCGGCGGGCGGCGACGCGCCGCACGGGAGCTCGCTCGGTTGGCTTGCCGCCTCCGGCTTCGGGAACGTCGCCGGCCTCGCGCTCGTGTACGCGGCCGTGCGGAGAGGGAAGATCGGGATCGTCGCCCCGATCTCCTCGACCGAGGGCGCCGTCGCGGCCGTGCTCGCGGTCGCGCTCGGGGAGCAGCTCTCTCCGGGGGTCGGTGCCGCTCTCGGCGTCGTGGTCGTCGGCGTCGCGCTCGCCGCAGCCGCCCGCGGGACGGAAGGCCGGACGTCGTCGGCGGCGATCGCGCTCGCCTGCGGTGCGGCGCTCGCCTTCGGCATCAGCATCTACGCCACCGGCCGCGTGAGCCAGGAGCTGTCGATCGCATGGGCGATCCTGCCTGCGCGCGTCGTCGGCGTCGTGCTGATCACGGTGCCGCTCGCCGCCACGCACCGCCTGCGGCTGACGCGCTCGGCAGCCCCGTTCGTCGTCGCCACCGGCCTGGCGGAGGTCGGCGGCTTCGTCTGCTACGCGGTCGGTGCGAGGCACGGCATCGCGATCGCAGCTGTGCTCGCGTCGCAGTTCGCCGCGCTCTCCGCGATCGGCGCCTACGTCTTCTACCGGGAGCGGCTAAGCCGGGTTCAGATCGCCGGCATCGTGGTCATCGCCGTCGGCGTCGCCGTGCTCAGCGTGCTGCACGCCTGAGCCCTCCGCCTCGACCCGGATCGCCGCCAGCAGGCGCCGCATCGCGAGGCTCACGCCGATCCGCACCGCGAACCAGGACATTCCGAGCGTCGAGCGCAGGTCGTCGTCCGTCGCCTGCACGCGCAGCTCGCAGCCGAGCAGCGTTCGGCCGGCGCCTTGCGGGGTGAGTGTGAACTCGACCACGGCCTTGAGCGAGCCGGGCTCGTCGAACGCGTCGAACTCGTCGGCCCGGAGCCTCGCCACGCCCCGCTCGACGGCGCTGTAGCGGCCGGCGATGCCGATCACGCGCCGGACACCGGGCTCGGCTGCGAGCTCGACCGGGCCTGCACTAGCGGCCAGCAGCCGGTCGAGCGTCTTCGGCGCCGGCTCGTCGCCGCTGAGGCGGAGCCGTGCGTCGTCGAGCCCGCTCATCAGGCCGACGAAGCGGTCAGAGGAGATGTCGGTGCGACCGATCGCCTCGTACGTACGGGTTGCGTCGGCGCCGACGACGACGTGCTCCGAGAGCGTCTCGTCGGCCTGCGGCAGATAGTGGTCAGTCGCGGCCACCGCGCCAGCCTAGTCTCCGTGCACGAGATCGGCCATGTCCACTGCCGACGACGCGTGCGCGCAAACGCGGTAGCCCGGCCGGACCCTAGAGTGTCTGACGGTGCGTGGATGCGTCCTGATCAAGTTCGGCGAGATCGTGCTGAAAGGGCGGAACCGGTCGCTCTTCTACGGTCAGCTGCGCCGGAACGTCGTTCGACTCCTGCAGGATCTCGGGCCGCTCGAACTGCGTCAGCGCGGAGGGGCGCTCGCCGTGCTCTCACCGGCATCCTCGGACGTCCTCGTGGCGCGTGCGCGCGACCTTCTCGGCGCCAGCCTGCTGCATCCGGCACTGGTGCTCGAGAAGACGCCCGAGGCGGCGTGTGACGCCGCCGTCGAGCTCCTGCGGGGCCGGCCCGGCGCGACCTTCGCGGTGCGTGCCCGCCGCCGTGACAAGGGTTTCCGGCTCGACTCCCGCGAGCTCGCGACCGCCGTCGGCCGCGCCGTCCAGGACGAGCTCGGGCTCGGGGTCGACCTGACCCGCCCGGACCTCGAGGTGTTCGTCGAGGTCGACAAGCGGGAGATCTTCGTCTTCACGGGAAAGATCGCCGGCCGCGGGGGCCTGCCGGTCGGCGTCTCGGGACGGGCGCTCGTGCTCCTGTCCGGCGGGATCGACTCGCCCGTCGCCGCGTACCGGGCCATGAAGCGCGGCCTGCGCTGCGACTACGTCCACTTCAGCGGGCGGCCCTACACGGGTCCGGAGTCGATCTACAAGTCCTACGCCCACGTCGCCACGCTCGACCGCTTCCAGGGTCGCTCGAGGCTCTTCGTCGTCCCCTTCGGCGTCGCGCAGCGCCGCATCGCCGCCGCCGGGGCGGGGCGGCTGCAGGTGCTGACGCAGCGGCGGCTGATGCTGAGGGTCGCGTCCGAGCTCGCCCGCCGCGAGGGCGACGAGGCTCTCGTCACGGGCGACTCGCTCGGCCAGGTCTCCTCGCAGACGCTGCACAACATGAGCGTCGTCGAGCGCGCCGCCGACCTGCCCGTGCTGCGGCCGCTCGTCGCCTGGGACAAGGCCGAGATCGTCAGGGAGGCCGAGGACATCGGCACCTACGACGTGTCGAAGCTTCCCGCCGAGGACTGCTGCACGCTCTTCGCGAGCCGCCTCGCCGAGACACGGGCAGCACCCGAGCGGCTGAGCACGCTCGAGGCCCGGATCGACCTCGCCGAGACGGTGGCGGAGCTCGTCGCCGCTGCCGAGCTCGTGCGCCCGCGACCCGAGCGCCCGCTCGCCGGAGAGAATTTCGCTGCTCCCGAGCCGGTTTTACACTCGGCTTACACTGGGAATATCCAGAGTTGATTCGTGGAACCGACGATGGAGACAGGATGAGCGGCCGCCGCCTCCCGTTCGCTTGCGCCCGGACGACGCTCGTCGCCGTCGCGGCGCTGCTGTGCGGGTTCGCGGCCGCGGCCGGTGCGCTGGCGGCGAAGGGCGCGCCGCCCGCGACCGCCCGCGACCTCGCGCAGACCTACTTCTCGAACACGCTCACGCGGGCCGAGGTCCTCACCGTCGTCGGGCGGGCCGTGCACGATTTCCGTATCGATGAAGGCCGCGTCACCGCAATCCGGCCGAGCGCGATCGACCTGCTCGAGCGCGACGGCACCCGCCAGACGATCGGCATCGGGCCGCAGACGCAGATCGTCGGCGGCCGTCTGCTCGGCCTGCCGAACGGATTGCGCGGCACGCGCGTGGTGACACTCACGGACAACAACGGGCCGGCGACGCTCGTCCGGCCGTCGTCGACGGCACGCGCGCTCGGGAGAAGCCTCTTCGGCGCCACGCTCGTCCGGGCCGAGATCGTCACCTTCGCGGGCAGGACGCAGGACGTCCGGATCGACGAGGGCCGGATCACGGCGGTCCGCTCGGGGGCGATCACGCTGCTCGAGCGCGACGGAACCCGGCAGGCGATCGCGGTCGCGTCGACGACCACCGTCACGCAGGGCGGGCAGGCGGTCGACTCGAGCGCACTCGCGCGCGGGCTGACGGCCATCGCGGTCCGGGTGAACGACGGCCCGGCGCAACAGGTCTACCTCGCTCCCGGCATCCTGGGGCTCGGCCGATGAGCTCCGGCGGCTCGGGGCAGATGCTGATCGGCGGGCGGACGATCCCGTCGAACCGCGCCACCGGCGGGATGATCATGCTCGTCGAGGACGAAGAGTCGGTCGGCACGCTCGTCCGCACGTACCTCGATCGCAACGGCTTCCGCGTGCTCTGGGTGCGGACCGGGGAGGAGGCGCTCGCCGAGTTCACGCGCCACCCGGTCCGGCTCGTCGTCCTCGACATCGGACTGCCCGGCGTGGACGGCTTCGAGGTCTGCCGGCGTCTGCGGGCGCGCTCGGCCGTCCCGATCATCATGCTCACCGCCCGCGACGAGGAGCCCGACCGGGTCGCCGGGCTCGAGATCGGCGCCGACGACTACGTGCCGAAGCCGTTCTCGCCGCGCGAGCTGCTCGCCCGCGTCAAGGCGATCCTTCGCCGTGCCGAGCCGGCCCCGCGCGAGAACATGCTCGCGCTCGGCGACGTCACGATCGACGTCGAGGGGCGCGAGGTCACCGTCGACGGTCAACAGGTCGAGCTGACCGCAAAGGAGTTCGATCTGCTCACGTACTTCGTCGAGAGCCCGGGTGTCGTCCACTCGCGCGACCGGCTGCTCGACCGCGTCTGGGGCATCAGCTACCCGGGCGGCACGCGTACCGTCGACGTCCACGTCGGCCAGCTGCGGCGCAAGCTCGCGCGGCCGGAGCTGATCCGCACGGTGCGCGGGGCCGGGTACAAAGCCGTCGGGCCGTGAGCCCGAGCGTCCGGCGGAAGTCGTATCCGCCGCTGTGGCGGCGCATCTTCCTCGCCACCGTCCTGATCGTGATCGCATCGATCGGGATCGCCTTCGGCGTCGGCGTCCTGCTGACGCGGAACGCGGTCGAGACGGCCAACATCGACGGCCTCAACCGCCAGACGGAGCTGATCAAGAACCAGGAGGAGAGCGCCATCCTCCCGTTCAGCGCGGCCAGGATCAGCCGGCTGCGCTCGTTCCTCGCAGAACAGCACGAGCAGATCGCCGTCTTCCCTCTGAAGACGCCGCCGTTCTACCTTCCGGAGTCGCAGCTCGATGCGCTGCTCGCCTTGAAGTCCGCCAAGGGCACGATCACGAAGGACGGCACCCGCTACATCGACGCGGCGGCCACGAACATCAAGAACCGGCCGGGCTACGCCTTCCTCCTGCTGCGGCCGTCGAGCCTGAAGGCGGCCGGCTGGAGCCCGTTCCTGCGCGCGCTCCTGATCGCAGGCGCGATCGGTGCCGGACTCGCCGCGCTCGGCTCGGCGATCCTCGCCCGCTGGATCGCAGGGCCGGTACGGCGCGTGGCCCAGGCCAGTCGCAGCCTCGCCGAAGGCATCTCGCCCGAGCCCGTCCCGCTCGGTGGCTCGGCCGAGCTGGCGATGCTGGCGCAGACGTTCAACGACATGGCCGCCCAGCTCAACCGGGCACGCGAGGCGGAGCGAAACTTCCTGCTCTCCGTCAGTCACGAGCTGAAGACGCCTCTGGCCGCGATCAGGGGCTACGCCGAGGGGCTGGAAGAGGGCATTTTCACCGGCGACGAGGCCGCGGCGACGATTCGGGAGGAGGCCCGGCGGCTCGAGCGGCTCGTCCGCGATCTCCTCGACCTGGCGCGGATGAACCGGCGCGAGTTCGTGGTGCATCACGAGCGGATCGACCTCGGCGAGGTCGCCCGCGAGGTCGCCCGCCGCTACGAGTCGGACGCGCGCGCCGCGGGCGTCGAGCTCGACTGCGAGGCATCAGCCCCCGCCCCGGCGATCGCCGACATGGACCGGGTGCTGCAGATCGTGTCCAACCTGGTCGAGAACGCACTCCGCTCGACGCCTACCGGCGGCAGCGTCCACGTGAGCGCCGGCACGGGCCAGCTCGTCGTCGAGGACACCGGCGTCGGCCTGGCTCCCGAAGACGTGCCGCATGCGTTCGAGCGCTTCTACCTCCACGACCGCAATCCGGACGGGCGCTCCAGGATCGGCTCCGGCCTCGGGCTTGCGATCGTCAAGGAGCTGACCGAGCGGATGGGCGGGACCGTCTCCGTCGACAGCGACGTCGGCCGCGGGACGACGTTCGTCGTCCGGCTGCCGGTCGATCCCGTCGGCAGCCGGACGGACGAGCTGGAGCCGGTCGCTAGCCGACCTTCGTGAACTTGCCCCCGAGGATCGTCTTGCGTCCGACGCACGTGTCGGCATAGCGCGTGAACGTCAGCGTCGTGCCTTTCACCGACCAGCCGTAGCGCCCGACTGCCTGCGATCCCTTGCAGGCGGCCGGACCGGTCTCCTTCTGGAACGTGATCTTGCTCCCGGAGATCGTCGCGTGGCCGGTGACAACCAACCGGCCGTAGTTCCCCACGCGCTTCTGGATCTGGTAATCGCCGGACTTCACGATCCGGATCGCCCAGTCGGTGTTCAGGTTCGCCGGCGACTTTCCCTTCACGGTCGTCGTGTAGATGCCCGCGATCGACCCCGACGCCCAGGCGGCGGTCGAGCCGATCAGCGCCGCACCTGCCACGAGCGCGATCAGTGTCGTCTTCATCGGGCCAGTGTGGCAGAAGGCTCTACCAGCGGGCACGAGCGGCGACCAGGGCGTCGTGGACGCCGCCCGGTCCCGGCGCGGGGCGCGAGCCCGCCGCCGGCGCGGCGAAGGTGCCGTCGCGGACCTCGGCGGCGACCCGCTCGTGTGCGTCACGGAACGGCACGCCGCCCGCCACCAGTGCCTCCGCGGCGTCCGTGGCCAGGAGCAGCGGGTCGGCGGTGGCGGCCGCGAGCCGGCCGCGGTCGAGCTCGAGCTCCTGGACGAGCACGGTCAGTGCCGCCAGCGCGCCGACGAGGTCGCGGCGGGCGGCGAACACCGGCGTCTTGTCCTCCTGCAGGTCGCGGTCGTAGGCGAGCGGCAGGCCCTTGAGGACGGCGAGCAGGCCGGCGAGCCGTCCGAGGGCGGTCCCCGCCTTGCCCCGGGCGAGCTCGGCGACGTCGGGATTCAGCTTCTGCGGCATCATCGACGACCCCGTCGCCGCGGCCTCCGGCAGCCGGACGAAGCCGAACTCGCTCGTCGCCCAGAGGCACAGCTCCTCGCCGATCCGCGAGAGGTGCGAGTGGCAGACCGCACAGGCGTAGAGGTAGTCGAGCGCGAAGTCGCGGTCCGAGACCGCGTCCAGCGAGTTCCGCATCTGGCCCACCGGGGGCGGCAACGGCAAGGTCGAGCCCGCGAGCGCGCCCGCTCCGAGGGGCGACGGGGCCGCCTGCGCGGCGGCGAAGCGGAAGCGCGCGCGGTCGCGCTCGAGCATCTCGGCCCACGCCAGCAGGTGATGCCCGACCGTGACCGGCTGCGCCCGCTGGAGGTGCGTGTAACCGGGCATCGGCGTGTCTGCGTCCGCCTCGGCCCGGTCGAGCACGGCCTCGGCGAGCCGCTCGATCCACTCCACGGCCTCCCGGGATGCGTCCTCGACGTAGAGCCTGAACGCCGCCGCGACCTGGTCGTTGCGCGACCGGCCCGCGTGGATCTTCCGCCCGGCCGGCCCGAGCAGACGCTCGATCGCCGAGTGGACGTCCTCGTCCGACGGGTCGAGATCCTCGGGCGTGATCGCAGCCAGCCGCTCGGAGACGTCGGCCAACTCCTCGTCGTTGAGCAGGCCGGCGGCATGGAGCCGCCCGGCGTGGATGCGGGTTGCCGCGATGTCGTAGGGGAGCAGTTCCCAGTCGTCCGCCTTCAGGAACGACCACACCTCGGGCGCGAGCCCGGCTCCGACCCGCCCCGACCACAGCGTCACCGCGTGGGCTCCAGCTCCAGTGGGTCGAGCGGCCCGGCCGGCTCGTGGAGGCGCAACGCCCGCTGCGCGCCGAGCATGCGCCGCGTGTCGTCGATGTCGTTGACCTGGACGGCCAGCTGGCCGATGCGGTCGGCGGCGGTGAACGCGGTCGCGCTCCGTTCCATCGAGAGACGCTCCGGGTCGTAGGAGAGCGATGCGCCGCTCGTGTCGAGGATCGTGTAGTCGTCGCCGCGGCGCAGCTCGATCGCGACCTCGCCGGTGACGACGGCCGCGACCCAGCGCTGGAGCGCGTCGCGGAGCATCAGCGCCTGCGGCTCGAACCAACGGCCTTCGTAGAGGAGCCGCCCGAGCCGGCGGCCCTCGGTGGCGTAGCGGTCGAGCGTGTCCTCGTTGTGGATCGCGCTCAGCAGACGCTCGTAGGCGACGTGGAGGAGCGCCATGCCGGGCGCCTCGTAGATGCCGCGGCTCTTCGCCTCGATCACGCGGTTCTCGATCTGGTCCGAGAGGCCGAGCCCGTGGCGGCCGCCGATCTCGTTCGCGCGGTGGACGAGCTCCACCGGGTCGAGCAGCAACTCCCCGTTCAGCGCCACCGGGAACCCCTCCTCGAAGCGGACGACGACGACCTCGGGGTCGATCTCGACGGCGGCGTCCCAGTGCGCGACGCCCATGATCGGCTCGACGATCTTCATGCTCGTCGACAGATGCTCGAGGTCCTTCGCCTCGTGCGTCGAGCCGAGCAGGTTGGCGTCGGTCGAGTACGCCTTCTCGGCCGACGTCCCATGGGGCAGGCCGCGCGCCTCGAGCCACTCGCTCATCTCGCGCCGCCCGCCGAGCTCGGAGACGAAGGCGTCGTCGAGCCACGGCTTGTAGATCCGCAGGCGCGGGTTGGCGAGCAGTCCGTAGCGGTAGAAGCGCTGGATGTCGTTGCCCTTGTAGGTCGAGCCGTCGCCCCAGATCTCGATCCCGTGCTCGTGCATCGCGCGCACGAGCAACGTTCCGGTGACGGCGCGCCCGAGCGGCGTCGTGTTGAAGTAGCGCCGTCCCGCCGTCTGGATGTGGAAGGCGCCGCACTGAAGCGCCGCGATCCCTTCGCGCGCCAGCGCTTCGCGGCAGTCCACGAGGAACGCCTCCTCGGCGCCGTACTGCGCGGCCTTGTCCGGGATCGCCGACACGTCGGGCTCGTCGTACTGGCCCAGGTCGGCGGTGAATGCGTAGGGCACGGCGCCCCGCTCGCGCATCCACGCGAGGGCGCAGCAGGTGTCGAGCCCGCCGGAGAACGCGAAGCCGACACGCTCGCCGACCGGGAGCGAGGACAGGATCACGTGCCCGTCGCGGATCACGTATCGCCTTCCAGGTGGTGGCGGAGGAGCTCCTCGAGCTCGGAGCCCGTGAGGCCTTCGCGCGGCGCGACGAAGATCGTGTTCTCGCCCGCCACCGTGCCGGCGACGTCCCCGAGCCCGGCGGCGTCGATCGCGTCCGCGAGCGGGGTCGCGTAGCCGCGCGGCGTGCGGACGACGACGAGCCCGTTCGCGGCCGTCATCGCGCTCGTCCAGCGGCGGAGCGCCGTCGTCAGCTCCGACAGCCGATCGAGGTCGGCAGCGCCCGGAAGGGCGTAGACGAGCCGCCCGTCGGCGGCGCGGACCTTGACGAGCCCGAGCTGGGCGATGTCGCGGGACACCGTCGTCTGCACGGCCTCGATGCCCGCCTCCCGCAGTGCCTCGGCCACCTCCGCCTGCGTCGCGAGCGGACGCTCCTGGACGAGCTTGCAGGATCGTTCCCTGCCTCTCGAACTTGTTCACGCGAGCACCTCCTGGAGGACGGCGAGCCCCTGCTCGAGCTCGCCGGGTGGCGATGGTCAGCGGGGGAGTGATGCGGATCGTCTCCGGGCCGGCGGTGCAGACGAGGACGCCGCGATCGAACGCGGCCTGGACGACCTCGGCGGCCGGCCGGTCGACGTCGAGCGCGAGCAGGAGCCCGCGGCCGCGCAGGGCGGGGAACGCCTCGCGCGCCAGCGTCTCCTTCGTACGAACCTCGGCGAGCAGTTCGTCGGTCAGTTCGTCCACGACGGCGCAGGCGGCCGCGCACGCGACCGGGTTGCCGCCGAACGTGCTCGCGTGGTCGCCGGGGACGAAGGCTCCGGCCGCGGCGTCGGCGACGAGCAGCGCGCCGATCGGCAGCCCGTTCGCGAGCCCCTTGGCGAGCGTGACCACGTCGGGGCGGATCCCGCTCTGCTCGAAGCAGAAGAACGTGCCCGTCCGCCCGGCGCCGGTCTGCACCTCGTCGAAGACGAGCAGGGCTCCGAGCTCGTCTGCGAGCGTGCGAGCCGCCTCGAGGAACTCGGTCGTCGCCGGGTGGACGCCGCCCTCGCCCTGGACGGGCTCGATCAGGATCGCGCCCGTGTCGGGCCGGGCGGCGGCGACGAGCGACTCGACGTCGTTCAGGGTCGCGAAGGTGGCGCCGGGGACGAGCGGGCCGAAGGCGGAGCGCTTCGCCGGCTGCCCGGTCACCGACAGCGCCCCCATCGTGCGGCCGTGGAAGGAGCCTTCGAGCGCGACGAGGCCGGGCCGGCCGGTCGCCTTGCGTGCGTACTTGATCGCCGCCTCGACCGCCTCGGCGCCGGAGTTGCAGAAGAACGCCTGCGCGCCGCCGAACCGCGTCGACAGCCGTTCGGCGAGCCCGGCCATCGGCTCCGTCCAGTACAGGTTGGACGTGTGCCAGAGCCGCTCGAGCTGTTCGTGCGCGGCAGCGAGCGGCGCCGGGTGGCAGTGTCCGAGCGCGACAGACGGCGATGCCGGCGACGAGGTCGAGGTAGCGCTCGCCCGTGTCGGCGACGAGCCACGAGCCCTCGCCGGACACGAACGTGACGTCCTGCCGCGCGTACGTCGGCAGCACGCTTTCGCGGCCTTGCAACACAGTGTTGCTTGGGCTCATGCCAGCACCGCCGTCTCGCCGATCTCGGCCCGGACGCCGAGCTTCGCCGCCGTCACCGCGGCCTGGAGCTTGGGGACGATCCCGCCCTCGAGCTCGCCCGCGTCGAGCAGTCCCTGCGCGTCGCCGGCGTCGATCGACGGCACGACTGCGCCTTCGAGCAGTAGTCCGGGAACGTCCGTGAGGAAGAGGATCCTTTCCGCCTCGAGCCCGATCGCGAGCGCCGACGCCGCCTCGTCGGCGTTGACGTTCAGGGGGCCGGTTGCGAGCGGTGCGACGACGGGGATCAGCCCGGCGGCGAGGGCGGCCTCGATCGGCGCCGGGCGGCAGGGCGCCGGGTCGCCGACGAGCCCGAGTTCCGGGATCTGCCGCGCGACGAGGCCGATCTCGTCGCCGAAGAGCGGGACCGCGA
Organism: uncultured Actinomycetes bacterium; assembly: GCA_963765295.1. GTDB lineage: Bacteria > Actinomycetota > Thermoleophilia > Gaiellales > Gaiellaceae > PALSA-612. The sequence continues at coordinate 88,347 of CAVXVO010000002.1, read as the reverse complement.
GTTGCCCGATCGCCCCGCACAGGGCGGCGTTGACCGCCGCGAACGACTCCCGCACCACTTCGAGCCCGGCCGGGCTCGTCACCCGGCGGCCCCCGACGAACTCGACCGGAAGCCCCAGCCGCCGCATCTCGGAGGAGATCTGCGGCCCGGCCCCGTGCACCACCACGACCTTGCAACACTGTGTTGCAAGGTCGGTGATCTGCCGGGCGACCGACGATGCGACGGCGCCGCCGACCTTGACCACGACGCGGGTCACGAGCGGTAGTCCGCATTGATGCGGACGTAGTCGTAGGACAGGTCGCTCGTCAGGTACGACGCGGATCCCGAGCCGATCCCGAGGTCGAGGTCGATCGTGCAGGTCGGGCCGGACACGTCGGGCTCGATCCCCATCGGCGCGCCACGGTCGAGCACGACGGAGCCGTTGTAGGACAGGGTCATCCGGTCCACGTCCACCTCGGCGAAGCCCCCGTTGTACGGGGCCGATCCGGCCGCCATCAGCACACGTCCCCAGTTCGCGTCGCGCCCGAAGAGTGCCGTCTTGACGAGCGCGGACGTCGCGATCCGCCGGGCGATCGCCTTCGCCTGCCGGTCGTCCGCCGCGCCCGTGACGGCGATCTCGGCGAGGACGGTCACGCCCTCGCCGTCCGCGACGATCTGCTCCGCGAGGTCGCGGCAGACCTTGCGCAGCGCGGCGGCGAACGCGAGATCCGTCGCGGGGGTGCGCTCGATCCCGGAGGCGCCGTTCGCGAGCAGGATGACCGCGTCGTTCGTCGAGCAGTCGCCGTCGACCGAGATGGCGTTGAAGCTCTCGTCGACGGCCGGGCGCAGGAACTCGATCGGCTCGCCGGGCGCGAGCGGGTAGTCGGTCGTGACGACGGCGAGCATCGTCGCCAGGTCGGGGTGGATCATCCCGGAGCCCTTCGCCATCCCGCCGACGGTGAACCCGGTCCCGGTCGCGACGGCCTGCTTCGGCTTCGTGTCCGTGGTCATGATCGCCGTGGCCGCACCGGGCCCGCCGTCCGGCGACAGCGCCTGCGCCGCGATGCGGAGGCCCGGCAGCAGCTTCCCCATCGGCAAGGTCACGCCGATGACGCCGGTCGAGAGGACGAGCACCTCCTCCGAGTCGAGTGCGAGCAGCCGAGCCGCCTCCGCGGAAGTGGCGAGCGCATCGAGCTTGCCGCGTTCGCCCGTGGCCGAGTTGGCCACGCCCGAGTTGATCACGATCGCCTGCGGCTCCGCCAGCGAGACGTGCTCGCGGTTGACGAGCAGGCAGGCGGCCTGCACGCGGTTCCGGCTCCACATGGCGCCGCCGACGGCAGGCTCTGTCGAGCGCACGATCGCGAGGTCGGGTTTCGCGTGCCTGATGCCGGCGTGGATGCCGCCGGCGACGAACCCCTTCGCGGCCGTGACGCTCACGCCCCGCTCCAGTGCCGGCGAAGCTGGCACTTCCGCTCACCGGTGAGCTCCGTCGAGCCTACGCTCACACGAGCACCCCCTGCAAACGGAGCCCGAGTGTCTCGTCGAGGTCGAGCGCGAGGTTGGCGTTCTGGACGGCCTGGCCGGCGGCCCCCTTGCCGAGATTGTCGAGCGCGCAGATGACGATCGCCGTCCCCGTCGCCGTGTCCGCGAAGACGCCGATCTCGGCCGTGTCGGTTCCCTGCACGCGCTGGAGCTCCGGTGCCACGCCCTCCGGGAGGACGCGCACGACCGGGGTCGAGGCGTACGCGCTCTCGAGCAGCCCGCGCAGATCCTCGTCCGAGCGGACGTAGCAGCTGGCGAGGAGCCCGCGCCGTACGGGCAGGAGGTGGGGCACGAAGCAGACGGGGAAGCCGAGCTGCTGCGCGATCTCCGGTGCGTGGCGGTGTGCGCCGACGGCGTAGGGCGCGAAGTTCTCGAGCACGAGCCCGGCATGAGAGCCCGGTTTGAGCGAGCGCCCGGCGCCTGAGACCCCGGACTTCGCGTCGACGACGACGCCGTTCGGGGCGATCGCGCCGACGAGCGGGCCGAGCGCGAGGAGAGCGGCGGTGGCGTAGCAGCCGGGGTTCGCGATCAGCGGTCCGGCCGGCGGGAACAGCTCCGGCAGGCCGTAGCTCCACGCGCCCGGCGTGACGCCGTACCATCCGGCCGCCTCCCCCGGGTCGACCAGCCTGTGGGCGCCGGAGAGGTCGACGACGACGGCATCGGGCGGCGGGTCGACGGCGGCGGCATCGGTGTGGTCGAGGCAGAGGAAGACGAGCTCGGCGCCGCTCGCGAGCGCCTCCTCGTTCGTCGTGAACTGCGGCAGCGACCCGTTCAGCCGCACGTCGAGTGCGGAGGCGCCGCTGCCGGCGAGCGAGTCCGAGCCGAGCGCCACGAGCTCGAGACCGGGGTGCGCCAGGACGCGGTCGAGCGTCTCCTGGCCCGTGTAGCCGCTGCAGCCGATGATGGCAGTTCCGACCATGCGGTGCGTATTATGCCAAAATAGAGCTAGTTATGCAGATACGACCTGCACATCTCGTCCTCGAGGACGGCACGGTCTTCTCCGGCCGTAGCGCCGGGGCCCCGGGAGTCGCCGCCGGCGAGGCGTGCTTCACGACGGCGATGGCGGGCTACGAGGAGTCGGTCACCGACCCGAGCTACGTGGCGCAGGTGCTCTGCTTCGCCTACCCGCTCGTGGGGAACTACGGCGTCGACGCGGCGCGGCACGAGTCCGGGCGCGTGCAGTGCGAGGGCATCGTCGCGCGGACGCTGCGGCCTGCCTTCGCGGGCTGGCTCGCCGAGCAGGGGACGGTGGCGATCGACGGCGTCGACACGCGGGCGCTCGTCCGGCGGATCCGCGACGCGGGCGTGCTGCGGTGCGCGCTCGGCGAGGCCGACCCGGACGAGCTGCTCGCGCGGGCGCTCGCCGAGCCGCCGATCGACGGGCGACCGCTCGGCCGGAGCGTCGGCAGCCGCGAGCCGTTCGCGGTCGGCGCCGGGCCGCGGGTCACGCTGGTCGACCTCGGGTGCAAGCGCTCGATCTGGCGTCGCCTGGCGGCGACGGGGCTCGAGGTCTGCGTCGTCCCCGGCGACTGGGACGCGGACGCGATTCTCGAGACGGCCCCGCGCGCCGTGCTCGTCGGCAACGGTCCCGGCGATCCGTCCGTCCTCGACCGGCCGATCGAGGCCGTCCGTGGCCTGCTCGGCCGTGTGCCGCTGTTCGGGATCTGCCTCGGCCACCAGGTGCTCGGCCTCGCGCTGGGTCTCGAGACGTTCAAGCTCCATTTCGGTCATCGCGGCGCCAACCATCCCGTGCGAGATCTGCGCTCGGGCCGCGTGCTCGTCACCGTCCAGAACCATGGCTACGCCGTCTCGGCCGCCGACGCCGAGCTCGTCACCCACCTGTCCCTGAACGACGGCACCGTCGAGGGCCTGGCCGGTGAGGACTTCGCGAGCGTCCAGTTCCACCCGGAGGCCGCCCCCGGCCCGCTCGACGCCCTGCCCTTCTTCGACCTGATCGCCGACGCATGCCGAAGCGCGAAGACCTTCGCTCGATCCTGATCGTCGGCTCCGGGCCGATCCGCATCGGCCAGGGCTGCGAGTTCGACTACTCCGGCGCGCAGGCCTGCCGCGTGCTGCGGCGCGAGGGCTACCGCGTCGTGCTCGTCAACTCGAACCCGGCGACGATCATGACCGACCCCGAATGGGCCGACGCGACCTACCTCGAGCCGCTCGACGCCGAGACCGTCGCGGAGATCGTCGAGCGCGAGCGGCCCGACGCGTTGCTGCCGACGCTCGGCGGCCAGACCGCGCTCAACATCGCGGTCGAGCTGCACGAGGCGGGCGTGCTCGACCGCTTCGGCGTCGAGCTGATCGGCGCCGACGTCGATGCGATCCGGCGGGCCGAGGACCGGCTCGCCTTCCGCGAGACGATGCGCGCGGCCGGGCTGCCCGTCCCGGAGAGCGTCGTCGTCGGCTCGGCCGCTGAGCTCGACGGCTTCGCCGGCGCCGGCGATCGTGCGGCCCGCGTTCACGCTCGGCGGCACCGGCGGCGGTCTTGCGCGGACGCAGGACGAGCTGCTGCGGCAGGTCGAGCGCGGGCTCGCAGCCAGCCCGACCGGACAGGTGCTCGTCGAGCGCTCGCTCGAGGGCTGGCAGGAGTTCGAGCTCGAGGTCATGTCCGACGCGGCCGGCAACTGCGTCGTCGTCTGCTCGATCGAGAACATCGACCCGATGGGCGTCCACACCGGCGACTCCTGGACGGTGGCGCCGCAGCAGACGCTGCCGGACGGCGAGTACCAGCGCCTGCGCGAAGCGGCATTCGCGTGTGCACGCGCGGTCGGCGTCGCGACCGGCGGCGCGAACGTCCAGTTCGCCTACGAGCCGACGACGCGCGAGCTGGCGCTGATCGAGATGAACCCGCGCGTCTCGCGCTCCTCGGCGCTCGCGTCGAAGGCGACCGGCTTCCCGATCGCGAAGCTCGCCGCCCTGCTCGCCGTCGGCTTCACGCTGGACGAGCTGCCGAACGACATCACAGGCAAGACCACGGCCGCGTTCGAGCCGGCGCTCGACTACGTGGCCGTCAAGGCGCCTCGCTTCGACTTCGACAAGTTCCCGGCGGCGTCCCGCGAGCTCGGCTCGGAGATGCGCTCGACCGGCGAGGCGCTCGGGCTCGGTCGCACGTTCCCGGAGGCGTTCCTGAAGGCACTCCAGGGACGCGAGGCCGGGGACGAGCTGCCCGCGTTCCGGGGCGCGCATCCGTACTTCCTCGCGGAACTCGAGTCGATCGCCGAGGCGGAGCGGCAGCTCGCCGAGACCGGCGACGTCGCCGGAGCGAAGCGCTTCGGCCTTCCCGACGCATGGATCGCCCGCGTGTTCGGCGTCTCCGAGCGCGAGGTCCGGGCGCGACGTCCGCTTCCAGGCCGCCTCGCCGTCGACTCCTGCGCAGCCGAGTTCGAGGCGCAGACGCCGTACTACTACCTGTCCTACGAAGCCTCGGACGGTCCCGGCCATGTCGGGGGGACAGTCCCTCGGACAGGGCCCGATCGTCATCGTCGGCTCCGGCCCCAACCGGATCGGGCAGGGGATCGAGTTCGACTACTGCTGCGTGCACGCGGCGCAGGCGTTCCGGAAGCTCGGGTACGAGGCCGTTCTCGTGAACTCGAACCCGGAGACCGTCTCGACCGACTACGACACGTCGGACCGGCTCTACCTCGAGCCGGTCACGCTCGAGCGCGTGCTCGACGTCTGCGCGCTCGAACGGCCGCTCGGCGTGGTCGTGACCCTCGGGGGCCAGACCCCGCTCGGGCTCGCGCACGATCTGACCGCTGAAGGAGTGCCGCTGCTCGGCGATCCGCTCCCCGCGATCGACGCGGCCGAGGACCGCGGCCGCTTCGGCGAAGTGCTGGCGGAGCTCGGCCTCCGCGCGCCGCGCTGGGGTGTCGCCGAGACGCAGGCGGAGGGCGTTGCGGTCGCGGCGGAGATCGGCTATCCGGTGCTCGTCCGGCCGCACTACGTCCTCGGCGGGCGGCGGATGCACGTCGCGCGCGGGCCCGAGGAGCTCGACGATCCACGAGCCGTCGCTCGTCGACGAGTTCCTCGAGGGTGCGCTCGAGCTCGACGTCGACGCGCTCTGCGACGGCGAGACGGCCTGGGTGGCGGCGATCCTCGAACACGTCGAGGCGGCCGGCGTCCACTCCGGCGACTCCGCGTGCGTCATCCCCGCGCCTTCTGTCGGCCCGGCGCTCGAGGCCGAGATCGCCGACGTCGCCGGGGCGGTCGCACGCCGTCTCGGTGTCCGCGGCCTCCTCAACATGCAGCTGGCGCTGAAGGGTGGTGATCTGTTCGTGCTCGAGGCCAACCCGCGCGCGTCGCGCACCGTCCCGTTCGTCGCCAAGGCGACGGCGATCCCGGTGGTCGAGCACGCGTGCCGGCTCATGCTCGGGGCCGGCTTGACCGACCTCGAGTTGCCCGAACGAGCCGTGCCGACCCGCGCGTGGGCGAAGGAAGCCGTGTTCCCGTCTGACCGCTTCCCGACCGCCGGCGACCGTGGGCCGGAGATGCGCTCGACCGGCGAGGTGATGGCGGGCGCAGCCACGGTCTCGGCGGCCTACGCACGTGTCCAGCGGGCGGCCGGGCGCTCGACGCGCGGCGGCCGGGTCGGTGCGCCGCTGCAGTCGGCGTACGACGGCCGAACGTAAGACCTTCGCAAGCATCCCGTGAAGATCGCGGTCAAATGCGTTTTTCCCTGCACGCGAAGGGAATCAGTCAGGGGCAAGCGACCTCTTCGATAGGAGGCTGGTTTCCTTGGAAACGAATCGCACTCTGAGATACACCGGTGTCGGACTCGCTCTGGCACTGCTCGTCGCCGCTGTCTTCGTCGGCCCGACCAGAACCGCGGGTGCCCGCACCAAGTCCGCCCCGGCGAACACGTCGGCCCCGACGATCTCCGGTACGGCCCAGGAGGGCCAGACGCTGAAGGCGGATCCGGGCACGTGGTCCGGCTCGACCCCGATCGACTACTCGTACCAGTGGCGCCGCTGCGGCACGGGGGGCGCGAGCTGCTCGAACATCTCGAAGGCGACCGACAACATCTACACCCTCACGTCGGTCGACGTCGGGCACCGGCTGCGCGTCCTCGTGACGGCCGTCAACAGCGACGGCGCCGCAACCGCGCAGTCGAAGGCGACCGACGTGATCAAGAAGGCGCCGCCGTCGGCTCCGAAGAACACGACGGAGCCCTCGATCAGCGGCACGCCGCAGCAGGACCAGACGCTGACCGCCAACGCCGGTGCCTGGAGCGGCAACCAGCCGATCCAGTTCGCCTACCGCTGGCGCCGGTGTGACAGCAAGGGCGGCGACTGCCTCAGTACCGCCGTCACGGCGCAGACGTACGCGGTCGGCGCGGACGACGTCGGACACACGCTCCGCGTGCTCGTGACGGCGTCGAACAACAGCGGCTCGGCGGCGGCGATCTCGAACGCCACGTCGGTCGTGACGTCGAACGGCCCGCCGTCCGGCCAGTGCCAGTCGATCACCAAGGTCTCGCTCCCCGAGCGGCTTGTGATCGACAAGATCACGTACACGCCGACCCAGATCCACTCGCGGTCGGTGCCGCTCGTCGCCCGCTTCCACGTGGTCAGCACGAAGGGCTACTGCGTGAGCGGCGCGACCGTGCAGGGTCTCGGCGTCCCGTTCGACCGGCTCTCCTCGGAGCCGGAGGTGACGACCGACGCAACCGGCTGGGCGCAGATCTCGTTCCAGGTCCTGCCGACGTTCCAGCTCAGGCACGGGAACCTCGTCGTGATCTTCGTGCGGGCTCGAAAGTCCGGTGAGAACCTCCTCGCCGGCGTCTCCACGCGGCGCCTCGTCTCAGTGCGCGTCGCCTAGTACGCAACACTGACGCGCCTTGCGTGAGGCCGGGTCGGGGGTCCCGGCCTCACGCGCTTCCCGGCTTTAGAGTCGGGCCGTGGCGATTCTCGGCATCGACGTCGGCGGCACGTTCACGGACGCCGTCCTGCTCCGGGACGGCGCGCTTCGTCACGGCGAAGGTGCCGACCGCGGGAGCGCCAGGAGGAGTCGGTGGTCGCGGCAGCGCAGGCGGTCGGAGCGACCGACGTCGAGCGGTTCTCGCACGGCACGACGATCGCGACCAACGCGCTCCTCGAGCGGAAAGGTGCCCGGACGGCGTTCGTCGCCACCGAGGGCTTCGAGCACCTGCTCCACCTGCGTCGGCAGACGCGCGCGCACCTCTACCGGCTGTGCGACGAGCAGCCGGCGCCGCTCGTCCCGCTCGAGCGTTGCCACGGCGTGCGGGAGCGGATCGGCCCGGACGGCGTGCTCGTCGCCGCTCGACCTGTCGACGCTGCCGGACGTCGGGGACGTCGAGGCGGTCGCGGTCTGCCTGCTCTTCTCGTTTCGTGACGCGTCCCACGAGCAGGCGGTCGCCGACGAGTTACGGCGGTGCCTGCCGGGCGTGCACGTCGTCGCCTCGCACGAGGTCGCGCCCGAGTTCCGGGAGTACGAGCGCGCCTCGACGACCGCCGCGGACGCCTACCTCGGCCCGGTCTGCGCCCGCTACTTCCGCTCGCTCGCGGACCGCTGCCGCGACGCGGGCCTGCCGGAGCCGCTCGTGATGCGCTCCTCCGGCGGCGTGGCGACGATCGAGCGAGGCGGCGGAGCACGCGGCGCTCGTGCTCGTCTCGGGTCCGGCCGGCGGCGTCGTCGGCGCGGCGCGAGTCGCCGAGCTGGCAGGCGTCGAGAACGCGATCTCGTTCGACATGGGCGGGACCTCGACCGACGTGTGCCTGATCTCCGGCGGCCGTGCCGAGCGGACGCTCGAGCGGTCGGTGGGCGGGTTGCCGATCAAGCTGCCGATGGTCGACATCCACACGGTCGGCGCGGGCGGCGGCTCGATCGTCTGGCGCGACGCGGGCGGTGCCGTGCGCGTCGGCCCGAGAGCGCCGGTGCGACGCCGGGGCCCGCCTGCTACGGCCGCGGCGGCGAGCGGCCGACGGTCACGGACGCGAACCTCCTGCTCGGTCGCCTGCCGGGGCGGCTCGCCGGCGGCGTCGAGCTCGACCGCGAGGCGGCGGAGCGGGCGCTCGAAGGCTTCGATCCGGCCGACGTGGTCGAGATCGTGAACGCCGAGATGCTGCGTGCGCTCCGGGTCGTCTCCGTCGAGCGCGGCCACGATCCGCGGGACTTCGCGCTCGTCGCGTTCGGCGGCGCCGGCCCGCTGCACGCGTGCGCGCTCGCCGAGGAGCTCGGGATCACGACGGTGCTCGTCCCGGCCGCGGCGGGCGTGCTGTCGGCGCTCGGCCTGGTGGCGAGCGAGGAGCGGCGCGACCGTGTGCGCTCCTTCGTCTGCCCGCTCGACGAGGCCGGCGAGCTGCCCGGCGAGGGCGAGGCCGATCTCCGCTATCGCGGCCAGTCGTTCGAGCTGACGGTCGCCGCTCGGCGACGACCTGGCCGAGCGCTTCCACCGCGCGCACGAGGAGCGCTACGGCTACGCGGATCGCGATCGCGCGCGATCGAGCTCGTCGCCGTGCGGACAGCGGACGTCCGCCCAGGCCCGCAGCTCGAGCTCCCGCCGGCGGAGCCGCTCGAGGTGTCCGGTCCGGCCCTGCTCGAACTGGACGGCGCAACCTGCTGGATCGGCCCCGGGTGGGTGGGGGTTCGGGACGGGACCAGCGGAGATCGAACAAGTAGCACGCTCCGGATCACGAGGGTGTGAAGAGAGTGGAAATTCAGCTCCAGGTGATCGGTTCGGCGTTGCGTGCGGTGGCGGAGGAGATGGGCGCCGTCCTCGTCCGCTCGGCCTTCTCGGCCAACATCAAGGAACGCCGCGACTGCTCGACCGCGCTGTTCGACGAGCGCGGTCGCATGATCGTCCAGGCCGAGCACATCCCGGTGCACCTCGGAGCCATGCCCGAGGCGGTCGCGGCCGTACAGGCCCGCGACCCGAAGCCCGGCGAGCTCTACGTCCTCAACGACCCGTACACCGGGGGCACGCACCTCCCGGACATCACGATCGTCTCCCGTGTCCCGTGCGGCTTCGCAGTCTCGCGCGCTCATCACGCGGACGTCGGCGGGATGGAGCCCGCGAGCCTGCCGGCCGAGTCGCGCGAGCTCTACCAGGAGGGCGTGATCGTCCCGCCCGTGCGACTCGACGACGAGGTGCTGACGCTGCTGCTCGCGAACATGCGCAACCCGGACGAGCGGCGCGGCGACCTCCGGGCGCAGATCGCGGCACACCGCCTCGCCGAGCGGCGGCTCGAGGAGCTCGTCGAGCGCCGGAGCGAGGAGACGGTCGTGGCGGCGATGGACGAGCTCTACCGCTACTCGGATCGCGTCGTCCGCGCCGCGCTGCTCGCGCTGCCCGGACGGGCGGTACGAGGCCTCGGACGTGCTGGAGCCGCTCGAGGGCTCGCTCGAGATCCGAGCGGCGGTCGACGATCGCCGGCGACGAGGTCGAGATCGACTTCGCCGGCACCTCGGCGCAGCACGACGGGAACCTGAACTGTCCGCCCGGCCGTCACGCGTTCAGCCTGCTACTTCGTCGTCCGCTGCCTGACCGCGCCGGACCTGCCCTCGTCCGGCGGGGCCTACGCGCCGGTGACCGTGCTCGCCCCCGCGGGCTCGCTCGTCAACGCGCGGCCGCCGGCGGCCGTCGTCGCCGGGAACACCGAGACGTCGAGCCGGATCGTCGACGTCGTCTTCGCTGCGTTCGGGCAGGCGATCACCGTCCCGGCGCAGGGGCAGGGAACGATGAACAACGTCACCTTCGGCAACCGGCGGTTCACGTACTACGAGACGATCGCCGGCGGGCAGGGCGCGTGTCCGGCGTCCGACGGGCCGACGCGCCGTCCACGTCGCGATGTCGAACACGCTGAACACGCCGGTCGAGGCGCTCGAGCTCTCCTATCCGCTCCGCGTCGAGCGCTACGAGCTGCGCGAGGGCTCGGGCGGCGCCGGGCGACACCGCGGCGGCGACGGCGTCGTCCGCGAGTTGCGCGTGCTCGAGGACTGCCGGCTGTCCGCTGCTCGCCGAGCGCCGCACGCGCGGCCCGGCCGGGCGCCGCCGGTGGCGCGGCAGGCGCGCCCGGCCGCACCCTGCTGAACGGCGTGGAGCTCCCGCCGAAGGCGACGCGACAGCTCCGCGCAGGCGACGTCCTCCGGGTCGAGACGCCCGGCGGCGGCGGCTTCGGGCCGCCCGCCTAGACGCTCGGCACGAGTCGCGAGACGCCGCGAACCCCGGGCTTCGCCCGTTGCCCCTGTGGTCGACGTTCCCCCCGTGATCTACACTGCACCGATGGTCTGGGAGGTCATCTTTCTGTTGCTGATCCTCAAGATCCCGATGATCTACCTGTGCGCCGTCGTCTGGTGGGCGGTTCGCGCCGAGCCCGCACCTCCGGAGCCGCTCGAGCCCTCGCTCGTGACCAGCCCGGCTCGGACCCGAGCCGCAACCGGGCTGGCGCTTCCTGCGCCGGCAGCGGCGTCCGGCCGCGCCGCGCCGAGGCCCGCACGGCTCGCCGCAGCGCACCTACCGTCGTGCACCGCTCCCCGCGAGCTGGCTCGCAGAAGGTTGGAAAGGGGACAATCAGTGAGCTCGGTCGACAACCAGTACGAGCCGGCTCCCTACGACCCCGTCGCCGAAGCGCGTCGCAACACGGTCGAGGCGCTCGCCGGGTTCTTCGCCGCCGCCTCGCTCTTCGTCAGCCTGGTCGCACTCGCGTACCACCCCGTGCCGCTCTCGGTCGCCTCCGCCCTGCTCGCGCTCGTCGCGAGCGGCATGAGCTCACGTCACCGCACGCTGTGCTTCGCGGCCGTGCTCGTGTCGGGAACCTGCTTCATCGCCGGCATGGTGATCGCGATCGTCACCGGCCACGCGCTCTGGTAGCAGGGCTCTAGCTGGCCAGGCCTACGTGGCCGAGCCGCCGCCGGGGCGCAGGAGCCCGCGGCCCGGTGCTAGAAAGACTCTGCGATGCACGACGTCGACGAGCTGAACGCGGGTTACGCGAAGGCCCTCCTCGAGGACTATCTCGAGAACCCGGAGGCGGTGCCGGAGGAGTGGCGGCGCCTGTTCGAGAGCGGCTCGAGCGAGCTCGTCGCCACGCACCCCGGCCTCGCCCGACTGCTCGAGACGCTGCGCGCCGGCGAGAACGGGCACCCGGCTCCGCCGGCCGCCGAGCCCGCACCGGCGCCCACCGTGACGCCGGCTGCCGCGACGCCGACACAGATCGACGCGGAGTTCCTGCGCGCCGTCGCGGCCGCGACCGAGCTCGTCGGCGCCTACCGCTCGCTCGGTCACCTCGCGGCGCGGCTCGACCCCCTCGGAACCGAGCCCGTCGGCGATCCCTCGCTCGAGCCCGACCGCTCCGAGCCGCCGCTGACCCTCGAGCTGCAGGCGCGCATCCCGGCCTCGGTCCTCGGCCTCAACGTCCCCGGAGAGACGCTCGCCGAGGCGCTGCCGCACCTCGTCGAGACCTACTGCGGCACGATCGCGTACGAGGTCGAGCACATCTCCGACCACGAGGAGCGCACGTGGCTGCGGCGGGTGATCGAGTCGGGTCGCTACCGGCAGCCGCTCCGCGCCGACGAGAAGCGCGCGCTGCTCGAGCGGCTGTCGCGCGCCGAGGCGTTCGAGCAGTACCTCCGTCGCGCCTTCCTCGGGCAGAAGCAGTTCTCCGCCGAAGGGCTCGACGTGCTCGTGCCCATGCTGGACGAGACCATCGAGCTGGCCGCGTCGGGCGGTGCGCACGAGGTCGTGATCGGTATGGCGCACCGCGGGCGGCTGAACGTGCTCGCGCACACGGTCGGCCAGCCCTACGAGGAGATCCTGCGCGAGTTCGAAGGCGAGCGGACGATCGCCGCCGTCGTCGGCAATCCCGAGGGCGGCACGGGCGACGTGAAGTACCACCTCGGCGCCGAGGGCATGCACCCGACGGCGACCGGCGAGATCGCCGTCACGCTCGCGTCCAACCCGAGCCATCTCGAGGCGGTCGACCCCGTGGTCGAGGGCTTCGCGCGTGCCAAGCAGACCGACCGATCGTCCGGCGAGGGCATCCACGACCCGTCCGTCGCCCTGCCGGTCCTGATCCACGGCGACGCATCGTTCGCGGGCCAGGGCGTCGTCGCGGAGACGCTCAACCTCGAAGGCCTCCCCGGCTACTCGACGGGCGGGACGCTGCACCTGATCACGAACAACCAGGTCGGCTTCACCACCGATCCGAGCGAGGGCCGCTCGACCCGCTACTCGTCCGACCTGGCGAAGGGCTTCGACGCGCCGATCGTGCACGTCAACGCCGACGATCCGGAGGCCGCGATCGCCGCCGTCCGCCTCGCCCTCGCCTACCGGGGCCGCTTCGGCCACGACATCGTCGTCGACCTCGTCGGCTACCGTCGCTTCGGCCACAACGAGCAGGACGAGCCGGCCTACACGCAGCCGCTGCCCTCGGCCCGGATCGCCGAGCAGCCGACGGCCCGGGAGCAGTACGCGGAGGAGCTCGTCGCCGAGGGCGTCCTCTCGGCCGACGGAGGCACAGGAGATGTTCGACCGCCCGTTCGAAGAGCTGCGGGCGGCGCACGAGCGGCTGAAGGCGGCACTCGCCGAGCCGGTCGTGGCGGAGCCGCCGACGCTGCGGGCGCGGCCTGCCGAGGTCTTCACCGCCGTCGCTGCCGACCGGATCCGCGCGCTCGACGCCGAACTCGTCTCGACCCCGGACGGGTTCACGGTCAACCCGAAGCTCGCGCGGCAGCTCGACAGGCGTGTCCAGGCGCTCGGCTCTGCCGGCTCCAACGGGGGCGGCATCGACTGGGGCCACGCCGAGGGCCTCGCGTTCGCCAGCCTGCTCGTCGACGGCATCCCGATCCGCCTGACCGGCCAGGACACGGAGCGCGGGACGTTCTCGCAGCGGCACCTCGTCTTCCACGACCCGAACACGGGCGAGCGCTACGCGCCGATCCAGCACCTCGCCGAGGCGGCCGCCGCCTTCGAGCTGCACAACTCGCCGCTCTCCGAGTTCGCCGCGCTCGGCTTCGAGTACGGCTACTCCGTCGCGGCCCCTGAGGCGCTCGTCCTCTGGGAGGCGCAGTTCGGCGACTTCGTGAACGGCGCCCAGGTGATCGTCGACCAGTTCCTGGTCTCCGGCCTGTCGAAGTGGCGGCAGACGTCGCGCCTCGTGCTCCTGCTCCCGCACGGATACGAGGGGAACGGGCCCGAGCACTCGAGCGCGCGCCTCGAGCGGTTCCTGCAGTCGGCCGCGCAGGACAACATCCGCGTTGCCAACGTCTCGACCTCGGCGCAGTACTTCCACCTGCTGCGCCGCCAGGCGCTGGATGCGACGCCGAGGCCGCTCGTGCTGATGACGCCCAAGGGTCTGCTGCGACTGAAGGACGCCTCTGCGACGCTCGCCGAGCTCGACTCGGGCTCGTTCGCGCCCGTGATCGACGACGCGAACGCCGACAAGGCGGCCGTGCGCCGGCTCGTCCTCTGCTCGGGGAAGGTCTACTACGACCTGGCGGGCCACGACGAGCGGCCCGCCGGTGTCGCGATCGCCCGGCTGGAGCAGCTCTACCCGTTCCCGACGCGGCAGGTGACGGCGCTGATCGCCTCCTATCCGGAGCTCGCGGAGCTCGTCTGGGCGCAGGAGGAGCCGCTGAACATGGGCGCCTACCGCTCGATTCGCCACCGGCTCGAGGACGCGCTCGCCGAGGGCGCCGTGCGGCGCGTCCACCTCCGCTACGTCGGCCGCTCCTGGCGCGCGAGCCCGAGCGAGGGCTATCCGACCGCACACCTGGCCGAGCAGGACCGGATCGTCCGCGACGCGCTCGGCGTCGCGCCCGTTTTGCCGTAGGGCCGAGACGGGTTACGCTTCCGCGCGTAGGCCACGTCGCCGTCGGAGGTGTCGAAATGAAGACGAAGTGGATCGCCGCGCTCGCGCTAGCGGTCACCGTCCTGTCCACTCTCGTCGCCGGAGCGGGAGCGCGGTCGCCGGTCGTCACGGGGGTCACTGCGGACCTCACGCTCAGGCCCGGCGTCGGCGCCCATCCACAGGTCGAGGCCGGCCTCTACGGTGCGTTCGACGGGAGCTACAACCGCTCGACGGGGAAGCTCGCGTACACATTGGACTACAGGAGCCTTTCCGGAACGGCGATCCGCCTGGTCGTTCGCTCGCGGGCGAATGGCGCCGTCTACGCCGTCCTCTGCAGCCCGTGCTATCCGGTGTTCTTCAAGGGGGGACTCAAGCGGGAGGGCAGCGTCGTCCTGAAGGTGACAACCCACGACCACCTCGCCGGGTTGGTCCCGGTCGACCCGGACGTCGGCTTTCTGATCACGCACGGCCGGACGTTCGTCCAGCTGGACACGACTGCCTACCCGTCGGGCGAGATCGGCGCGCCGATCCTGCCGGTCGTGCCGCTGCAGCCGGGCGAGGCCGAGGAGACCCCGAGGTGCTGCTGACGCGTCGATGACGCGCTGTCCTCGGTGCGCCGAGGAGAATCCGGAGCGCGCGCGTTTCTGCCTCGCCTGCGGGCTGGCCTTCGAGAGCGCGCCCGCAGCCTCGGCGGGAACCGAGGAGCGCAAGCTCGTCACGGCGGTCTTCGTCGACCTCGTCGGCTCGACGGCGCACGCAGAGCGGCACGACCCGGAGGACGTCAGCGCCAGGCTGCGTGTCTACTACAGCCGCCTGAGGGCCGAGCTCGAACGGTTCGGCGGCACGGTAGAGAAGTTCATCGGCGATGCCGTCGTGGGGCTCTTCGGGGCCCCGATCGCCCACGAGGACGATCCCGAGCGGGCGTTGCGGGCGGCGTTCGCGATCCGTGACGCGATCGGCGAGCTGAACGCCGGCGACGCCTGGCTGGCGCTCGAGGTGCGCATCGGCGTCGCCACCGGCGAGGCTCTCGTCAGGACCGGCGCCCTTGCCTCCGCGGGCGAGACGGTCGCGATGGGCGACGTGATGAACACCGCCGCGCGAACCCAGTCGGCCGCCGCCCCGAGCGCGATCCTCGTCGGCCTGCCCACGTACGAGGCGACGCGCCACGCGGTCGACTACGTGCCGCACGACGCGCTCGCCGCGCGCGGCAAGTCCGCGCCGGTCGAGGTCTGGGAGGCGGTGCGGCTCAGGGAGTCGTCCGCGCGCCGCCACTCGGATGCGCCGTTCGTCGGGCGAGCGCGCGAGCTGGCCGTGCTCGAGCACCAGTGGCGGCGAGTCCGGGACGACGGCCGGCCGGCCACGGTCGTCCTGCTCGCGGAGCCCGGCACCGGGAAGACGCGACTGCTCGCAGCCTTCGCGGAGCGCACGGGCGCACCTATCTTCTGGGGCCGGTGTCTGGCCTACGGGAAGGTCGGCGCGTACGCTCCGGTCGCCGAGTTGCTGGCCGCGACGGGGGCCGCCGCGGCAGTCGCCGATGCGCCGCTCGAGACGGACGGCCTGCGCACGATCAACGCCTCGCTCGACGCCGTGCTCGGCTCGGGGCCGGAGGCGGTGACGGAAGGGATCACGCAGGGCGAGCTCCACTGGGGAATCAGGCGCGCGCTCGAGCTTGTGGCCGACGCTCCGATCGTCCTGACGTTCGAAGACCTGCACTGGGCCGACCCGGCGCTCGTCGAGCTGATCCGGTTTCTCGAGGCGGCCGACCGTCCGCTGCTCATCCTCGGCTCGGCCAGGCCGGAGGCGGCCGACACGCAGCCGACCCTCGTCGCCCGCGGAGACCGGCGCCTGGTCATGTCGCTGCCGCCGCTCACCTCGGCCGAGAGCGAGACGCTCGTCACCGAGCTTCTCGGCGGCGTCGAGCCCGCCGGTCTTCAGTCGGTGCTCGAGGCCGCAGCCGGGAACCCGCTCTTCCTCGAGGAGAGCGCGCACATGCTGACGAGAGAGGGGCTGCTGTCCACAGGCTCGCTCCCCGCCCCGCCGAGCCTTCGCTCGATGATCGGGGCGCGTCTCGACCGGTTGCCCGACCTCGAGCGGCATCTCGCTCTCCGGGCCGCCGTCGTCGGAAGCTCGTTCTGGCCGGGAGCCGTCGCGAGCCTGAACGGCGTCGTCGAGGACGTCGAGCGCGCACTCGAGGCGCTGGCCGGGCTGGACGTCGCCGAGGAGCGGCAACCGTCGACGGTTCGCGGCGAGCGCGAGTTCGCGTTCAGACACGCGTTGATCCGCGAGGTCGCCTACGACCGGCTTCCGAAGGGGCTCCGCGTCGAGCTCCACGTCCGGTGTGCGGAGTGGATCTCGGAACGGCAGGAGCGCGACGAGCTGGTCGAGATCGGCGCTCACCATCTCGAGCAGGCGTGTCGTCTCGCCTGGGAGCTCGAGCGCAGCCCGGTCCCCGCGCCGGTCGCTGCCGCCGCGGCGATGCTGCGGGCCGCTGCGGAGAAGGCCGAGCGGCGAGAGGGGCTGAGGGAGGCCGAGCGGCTGTACGAGCGTGCGCTCGAGCTCGTCTCGGAGGAGCAGCCCGAAACGGCGATCGAGCTCCGCCTGCGCCTGGCGCGTCTGCTCGCCGCACTCGGCAGGCTGGAGGAGGCGACCGAGCGATTCGACGCGGTCGCGTCCGAGGCCGCGTCGTTCGGCCGCGCCGACCTGCGCGGCGCCGCTCTCGTCGGCCTCGGCAACGCGCTGCAGAAGCAGGGGCGGGGCGCCGGCGCGCTGCTGCCGCTGGCAGACGCGAAGGCGATCGCGGAGGAGACCGGAGACACGAGGCTGCAGGTGCAGACGTTGTTCGAGCTCGCCCAGGCGAACCGCGACTTCCACGGCGAGCTCGACGTCGCCGTCGAGCAGCTCGCGCAGGCGCTCGAGCTCGCGGCCACCCTGGACGATCGGCCGCTGCTCGCCGAGGGCGAGCTACGTCTCGGCTTCCAGCTGTACGCGGTCGGCGACCTCGAGCAGGCCGAGGCCGCCCTCGCACGCAGCGCCGAGATCGGCTCCGAGCTCGGCAGCCGGCGCGACGAGACCCGGGCGACCTTCATGCGCGCATTGACGACGTACCACCGTGGCCGGGCCGAGGAGGCGGAGCGACTCGCCCTCGAGGCTCAGGAGTGGTTCGAGCGAACCGGGGACAGCTACTTCCGCATCCAGAACCTGCGCTCCCTCGCGAGATACGCCAGGTCGCGCGGCGATGCCGACGAGGCCGAGCGCCGCCTGCTGGCAGCGCTCGAGCTGGCCGAGCCCTCGGGCGGCTGGCTCGTGTCCGACCTGACCTCGGATCTGGCCGAGTTGCTCGTGTCGGTGGGCCGCGTGGCCGAGGCCGGGGCCGCGGCCACGGCGGCGATGAAGCTCGTTCCTGAGGATGATCCTGCCGCCCGTGCCGTCGCCTCGACCGCCGCCGCCTGTGTCGCGGCGGCGACGGGCGACGCGGAAACCGTCCGCCTCCGAGCATCCGAGGCACTCGAGCTCCACGGACGGCTCGCGAGCGCCCTCGAGCTGGCGCGGGCGCGGATCACACTGGGAGGGGCGCTGGCGAAGGTGGGGGAGGACGAATGGGCGTCCGCCGAGCTGCGGCTCGCCGGCGAGGATTGCTCGAGGATGGGCGCCACGACGCTCCTCGCCGAGGCCGAAGTTGCCCTCTCGGCACTCGACGCGCGCTAGCCGGCGCGTGGAAGGAGCACCACCTCTCGAAACGAAACTTCATCGATCCGTTACAATCGACGGGCTTCAAACCGCCCAGGAGGTACGGATGCCGGTGGAGACACCCTCGATTTTTTCGAAGATCATCGAAGAGCACCTCGAGCTGAAGCGACGGAACGCCGAGCTCGAAGGAGACCTGCCGATCTCGCGCTACGCGCACGACGATCCGTTCCAGAACCACCCGCTGTTCAAGACGGAGGAGCAGGCCCGGCTGGAAGAGACGATCGACGGCACCGAGCCGGCGTTGGATCCTCTGGCGGTCGAGGCCGAGCTGGTCGAGACCGTCGAGCCGGAAGAGGCGCTGCAGGCCTGGACAGAGGCCGCCGCCGCACCAGCTTCGGTTCCGGTTTCGGAAGACGACGGCATGTGGGGCCGCTCGCGCGACTTCGACTGGGGGGACTGACCCCCTTCGCGCCTTCGGGCGGAACATGCTCGTGCTCCTGCGGCGCCGGAAGGCGCCGCGGCGCATTTCGGGGAACGATTTGAGTCTGGGCGCGGAACGGTCGATACTGCACGCGTGGAAATCGCGCAGATCACCGAGCTCCGGACCTGGGCGCAGCGCCTCGAGGAGCGATCGTCGAACGAGGAGACGCGTGCGGCCGCGAAGGCGATCCTCATGCTCGCCGACGAGGTCGAAGGCCTTCAACGGCAACTCGCCGCCGCAACCGCCGAGGCACACGCACCCGCTCCCGATGCGGCGCCCGCCGGGTCGGAGGCCGATCCGCAGCCGGTGGACGCCGAGCCCGCCTGGGCGACCGCGGCCGACGAGCGCCTGAGCGGCAGCTTCTTCTCGCGCCTCAAGCGCACCTTCGGCTTCCAGTAACCTCGGCTTCGTGGACGGGCTCGACCGTGCCGCCTTCCTCCGACAGGCAGGCGCCGTCGCGCTGCTCCAGCGAGGCTCGCGGACGACCCGTGCCGACGCGAGCCTGCCGTCGCCGCTCGACGAACTCCAGCGCCAGATCGACGGAACGGTCGTCGCCCGCACGAGCCCCGGCTTCGGGCGGGCGCACGAGCTCTACAACACGCGTTTCGACGCGTACCGCCCGCTCGCCGTCGCCTACTGCCAGAGCGTCCACGACGTCCAGCGAACGATCGCCTGGTCGCGCACGCACGGCATCAGGATCGCTCCACGCGGCGGCGGGCACAGCTACGGCGGCTACTCGTCCGTGCCCGGCGGCGTGATCGTCGACGTGTCGAGGATGGCCGCCGTTTCGGTGCGCCCGGGCCGACAGGCGACGGTCGGGGCGGGGGCGAAGCTCATCGACGTCTACGCGGGGCTCGCGGCTCACGGCGTCACGGTCCCGGCCGGGTCGTGTGCGACCGTCGGGATCGGCGGCCAGGTGCTCGGCGGCGGCGTCGGCTTCCTCTCGCGGAAGCTGGGGACGACGAGCGACAACCTGTTGGGGCTGACGCTCGTCACCGCCGACGGGCAGGCGCGCACGTGCTCGGCGACGGAGAACGCCGACCTCTACTGGGCGAGCCGCGGCGGCGGCGGCGGGAACTTCGGGATCGCAACCGAGTACCGCTTCCGGACGACCGCGATCTCGACCGTCTCGACCTTCACGGCCTCGTGGCACTGGGCGCAGGCGAAGGCCGTGATCGCCGCCTGGCTGAAGTGGGCGCCGCACGCGCCCGACGAGCTGTTCTCGGTCTGCAACCTCGGCTCGGGCGGTGGGTCGCCGACCGTTCGCGCCTCGGGCCAGCTGATCGGCTCCCCGGCCCGTCTCCAGACGCTGCTCGGACCACTGGTCTCGGCGGTTCCGCCCGCGACCCTGAGCGTGAAGCCGCGGCCCTACCTGACCGCGGTGCAGTACTGGGCCGGTTGCGGGCCCGTCTCGGAATGCCACCTGGAGCCGTTCGGGAAGCTCACCCGCGCGACCTTCGCGGCCAAGTGCGACTACGTCCGCAGTCCGCTGCCGCCCGCGGCCGCCGCGGCGATCGTGTCGGCGATCGAGCGGGCGCCGGGAAGCGGCTCGCTTCTCCTCGACTCGTACGGCGGCGCGCTCAACCGCGTGCCGAAGGCGGCGACGGCGTTCGTCCACCGCGACATGCTCTGCTCGCTGCAGTACCTCGCGTACTGGAACGCTCCTTCGCAGGCGGCCGCCAACCTCGCGTGGCTCCGTGCCTTCTCCGCGGCCATGCGCCCGTATGTCTCCGGTCAGTCGTACGTCAACTACATCGACCCCGACCTCGCCGGCCGCCCGCAGGCCTACTACGGCTCCAACCTGGCCCGGCTCGTCTCGATCAAGCGCCGCTACGACCCGGGCAACGTCTTCCGCTTCAAGCAGTCGATCCCCTTGCACGTCTGAAATTCGGCACGGAATCGGCACAGACGTCCGTGCCGCCGTGTGCTGGGATGAGAATCCCGCTCTACGGCCGGTAGCCCCCGGTGTGCCAGGAGCGCACGAGGACGAAGCGGTGACCATTCCAGCGCCAGCGGCTGTGGTCGAAGCCGCCCGTCGGGCAGCAGTTTGGGTCCTTGCTCCGGTAGACGGGCTGCGAGTCGGCGAGATCACGGCCGACCCGGAACAGACCGACCTTGTACGACGGCCCACGAGCGAGTGCCTGCCGCCATCCACTCTTGGCCCGAACGAGGACAAACCAACCGATGTCGCCGGCCGAGCCTCCGCTCGCAACCGTGGCGGCGAGGTCGGTGCGGCCGTCTCGGGTGAAGTCGAAGCAGATCACCTCGTCGACCTCGGCCGGCCGGACGAGTTGCGGCGGGGAGCCCTGCTCAGGGCTCGGGATGCGCGGCTTCGCGCTCGCCACCGCGCTCGTCGCAAGCGAGGTCGAGCACGCCGAAGCGCCCCCGGCCGCTGCTACCGAACACACGTGCAGGGCGGCGGTTGCGACCGCGACGCCCGCCAGTCCCATGATCCGCGAGCGCACGCCCGGAGACTAGACGCCGACCCGACCCTTCCGCCGCACCTGGTGCAGGCCGGCGAGCCGGGCTCCGATTTCCGCATCCGCGATCTGGACCGCGGCGCCCGAGCCCGACAGCGCCTCCAGGAAATCCGCCCGCTCGAGCGCGAGCGCACGCACGTGCTCGCGGGCCTCGACCGTCGCTGTCCTCGGGACGTCTCTGAGCAACGCGATCTCGCCGAAGTAGTCGCCCGGGCCGAGCGATGCGACGAATCGCCCTCCTGTCGAAACGTCGACTCGTCCCTCGGCGATCACGTAGCAACGGTCGCCCGGATCCCCTTCTCCGATGATCTCGTCGCCGGCCGCGAAGCTCTCCGGCAGCACGCGCAGCGCGAGGCGCTCGAGCGTGAGCGGCGCCAGGGGCGCGAAGAGCGACACGCCCCGGATGAGTGCAAGCGTCGTGCGGTCGGGGGCCGAGGCGCTGGCGTCGATCCGGACGAGGCGGCGGCCCACCACTGCCACGAGTGCCGGGAGGAATAGCCCCGTCGCCACGAGCGCCGCGCGCAGTCCGAATGCAGAGATGAGCACCGGCACGATCGCCGCGCCGACCCCGATCGCCGCGAGCCACAACGACTGCATGACCCCGAAGACACGCGACAGGGCGGCGGCCGGGACGGCGCGCTGGACGAGCGTCGTACCGGCCACGTCGAAGAACGTGTTGCCGACGCCGACCACGCCGAGCAGCACGAGCGCGACCGCAGGTTCCGTCGTCGCGGCCAGGAGCGCGATCGGGATCCCCCACAGAAGCACGCCTGCGACAAAAGGGATGCTCAGGCGGCGGACGCCGACGAGGAGCACGGACGCAAGCGCGCCGACGAGCGCGCCGATGCCGAAGGCGGCGTTCAGGTACCCGACGCCGGCGTTCCCGAGTCCGACGAGCTGGAGCGAGACGACGACGATGAACACCTCGAGAGCACCGTCGACGAGCGTCGTCGCAGTCAGGAGGCCGATCAGCGGCGGTAGCCGCTCGTCGCTCCTGATGGCGCGCACGCCCCCTGTGAGCTCGGACACGACGCTCTCGGCTGGCGCGGTTGCCGCTCTCGCCGGGCGCACGGGTGGACGGATGCGGCTCGTGAGGGCGGCCGACAAGAGCACGAGCACGGCCGTGACCGTGATCGCTGCCCCGACGTCGGTGAAGGCCACCAGGAGACCGCCGAGTGCCGGGCCGGCGAAGAAGCCGACGCTCTCGATGGTCTGCGCCGTCACGTTTGCGGCCGTCAGTTCCGCGGGCGTCGTCGCGAGTTCCGGCATCAGCCCGGCGAACGCCGGCGCGGTCGGTGTGGCGGCGAGACTGACTGCAGCTGCGAGTACGAACACGAGGGTCGGCGGCGCGTCCGACCAGACCGCTGCCGCCGCAGCGAGCATCAGGCTCGCCCGGACGAGATCCGTCGTGACCAGCACTCGCACACGCGAGTAGCGGTCGCCGAGTACGGACGCGAACGGGGAGCAGACGGCGGCGGGGATCATCCGTATGAGCCAGACGACCGCGACCGCGCGCGCGCCCCCCGCGTGGTAGGCGTAGACGGAGACGGCCACGACGTAGGACCAGTGGCCTACGCAGGACCCGGCGAGCGCGAGGTTGAGGAGTCGGAGATCGCGGCGCCCGAGAACGGCGGCAAGCGCCGCCCACGATTCGGTCAAATTTCGCCTCGGGGCCCGCACGACGCGCTGAGAATCGCACGGCCGCCGCCTCCGGGCCGGCGCGACGGGCGCTACGGTCACACGGTGCGAACGGCGTTCACCTTCAACCTCTGCCGCGGGCGGGACGAGTCCGAGGCCGAGTTCGACACGCCCGAGACGGTGGCGTTCATCGCGGGCGCGCTGGAGCGGCTCGGGCACGAGGTCCAGCTGGTCGACGCGGGCCTGCCTGTTGCCGACCTCGTCGAGCGGCTGCGACTCGCCGCCCCCGCGCTCGTGTTCAACACCGCGGAGGGACGAGCGGGACGGTATCGCGAGGCGTTCTTTCCGGCGCTCTACGAGGAGCTCGGGCTTCTCTACACGGGCTCCGATGCCTGGACCTGTGCCGTGACGCTCGACAAGCATCTGTCCAAGCTCGTCGCACGGGGTGCAAGTGTCGCGACTCCGGCCGCCCGGCTCGTGCTCGCTCCCGAAGAGATCGCCGGACATCGGTGGGACGGGCCCGTGATCGTGAAGCCGAACTTCGAGGGCAGCTCCAAGGGGATCGACGCGAGCGCGGTGGTCAGCGATGCGCAGCTCGTGGCGGAAACGGTGGAGCGCGCGCTCCACCGCTTCCCCGCCGGCGTGCTCGTCGAGGACTTCGTCGCCGGACGAGACATCAGCGTCGCCTTCCTCGAGCCGGTTGGCGTGCTGGCCGCGGTCGAGTACGAGTTCGCCGACCCCACGGTGTCGATCTACGGCTACGAGCTCAAGAACGAGCGACCGGAGGACGTCCAGGTACGTGCGCCTGCACGGCTCGAGCTCGAACAGGCCGACGAGCTCGCCCGGGCTGCGACCACGATCTTCGGAGCGTTCTCCGTCCGCGACGTCGCGCGTGCGGACTTCCGGCTCGCGGAGGACGGGAAGCTCTGGTTCCTCGAGGTCAACCCGTTGCCGTCGCTCGAGGAGGACGCGGGGATCTACGCGGCTGCGGCGCTGGCCGGTCTCGACGCCGACGGGGTAATCGGTGCGATCCTCGACAGCGCGGTCAGGCGCCGCGGGGACGCGGTCGTACGCTGACCGGGGTCGTCTTCGCCGTGTCCCAGGAGACCGCGGTCGCGGTGATCGCCGCTGCGGGCATCGTCGTCGGATTCGTCGCGCTCGGGATCGTCGGCTGGATCTTCCTGCGGGCCGCGAAGCGCGATCGGGAAGCGGAAGTCGCCGCTGCCGAGGCTAAGCTGGAGCGGGGCTCTCGCCCGGCCCAGTCCTCGAACGGAAAGGAATCCCTTTGAGATCGACGACCAAGTCGGTGGCCGTCACCGCGAGCCTGGTGGTCGCCCTCGTCCTGAGCGGTGTCGCGGCAGGCGCGACGCAGAACGCGCCTGCGAAGAAGTGGGTCTCCGTCTTCTGCGGCTCCCTCGTCACCTGGCAGCACACGGTCAAGTCGGAGACCGCCAAGCTGAAGGTCACGATCGCCAAGCTCAAGAAGGGCGGGGCGGTGAACCTCCGCGACGCCAAGACACAGCTCACCGGGTTTCTGGGGCGCGTCGTGGGATCGACCGACACGCTGATCCACAAGCTCCGCGTCGTCGGGGCGCCGGCCGTCCCGAACGGCTCGAAGCTCCAGAGCACGTTGCTCAAGGGCATCGGCCAGATCAGGACAGCGTTCGTGAACGGTCAGAAGGCGGCACGGGCCCTGCCCACGAACAGACGCACGGCGTTCGCGAACGGTGCGATCGGCATCGGAAATACGATCACCGCTGCCGGGAACCAGGCTCAGCTGGCGCTCTCGAGCCTGGCCAAGTACGACAGCAAGGCGCTCGAGGACGCCTTCAAGCAGGACAAGACCTGCAGCGCCCTCGGCGGCTGAGGGGCTCGGCGCCGGTCGCGCTCACGAGCGGACGACCGCGAAGTTCCGGCGCCGGACGCGCTCCATGATCTCGCTGGTCGAGATCCCGGTTGCGCAGGGAACGGCCCGGAGGATCCCGAGGTCGCGCGGGATGCCGTACATCAGTCCCAGCGTCGCGTCGTCGAGATCGTCGCCGTGGGCCACGATCTCGAGGCGATGCTCGTCGATCCACTCGCGGGTCACGGCGAGCGGCGCGTCCGGGATCACCTCGTCGACGAAGCGGCAGGCGGCGATCACCTGGATCCGCTCGCTCATCGTCATCACCGGCTGTCGCTCGTAGGCCGCGAGCGTCTGGTCGGAGTGGACGCCGGCGACGAGAACGTGGCCGAGCTTGCGCGCGCGATCGAGGAAGCGGACGTGGCCGTAGTGGAAGAGATCGCCCGTCACCGCGGCGTAGACGCGGGTCACTGAATCGCCCCGGGCGAGCCGTTCCGAGCCGCTATCGCGTCACGCTTGCCACCTCCGGATCGACTGCCCTCCCCGAGCAGATGCATTCCATATAGGTGCGCAGGAAAGGATCTGCAATCACTCGTTCGAGGGAGGGGTTGAGGAAGTCCCGGACCGGGCCGAAGATGAGAGCATGGGTCGAGACCCCCGCGCAAGCGTGCCGTCAGCGCGGACCCGCGAGCAGGCCGCTGCCGGGCCGCCCGCGTCCACTGATGCGCAGGCCGCTGCGCGGCCTCCCGGACGGCGCCGCTCGCCGGTCGTCAACGTGCTCGCGACGTACGGGTCGAACGTGGCTGGTGCCGTGCTCGGGCTCGTCAACGTCCTGATCGTCTCGCGAGCGCTCGGGCCCGAGGGCCGCGGGCAGGTCGCGTTCGTGCTGACGATGGCGATGCTCGTCTCCCAGCTCTCGAACCTCGGCGTCCAGTCGGCCGTCATGAACTTCGGCGGTCGCGACCGCCGCCTGCTGCCGACGCTCGCCGGCACCTCGGTGGTGCTGTCGCTCCTCCTCGGCGGCATCTCGCTGGTCGTCGTCGGGGTGCTGATCAGCGTGTTCCCGGCCGTCGGCGGCGACGTCGACCCGGTGACGCGCTGGATTGCGCTCGGCACCGTCCCGATCCTGATCCTCGCCTACTACCTCTACATGCTCGTGCTGGTCGAATACCGCTTCGCGGTTGCGAACATCGTCATCCTGCTCGGCCCGATCGGGAACGCGGCGACGAACATCGTCCTGGCGGCGACCGGCCATCTGAGCGTCCGCGGCGCCGTGATCGCATGGTCGGCCGGCCAGACCCTCGGGCTCGTGTTGCTGATCTGGTACATCCACCTCGGCATGGGCAGCTTCGGCAAGGCCGACTGGCGGCTCTCGCGGCGCATGGTCGGCTTCGGGATCAAGACGCACGCGGGCCAGATCGGCATGGTCGGCAACTACCGGCTCGACCAGTGGCTGCTCGGGGCAATCTCGGGCACGAGGTCGCTCGGGCTCTACAGCGTCGCCGTCGCGTGGGCGGAGGTGCTGTTCTTCCTCCCGAACGCGCTCGCGACCGTGCAGCGGCCCGACCTCGTCCGCGCCGACCGGGGCGAGGCTTCGCGCCAGGCAGCGGTCGGGTTCCGTGCCGGCGCGCTGCTGACTTTGATCTCGGCCGTCGTCCTGATCGCGGCCGCGCCGTTCCTCTGCGTCACGATCTTCGGCAGCGACTTCCACGGCTCGATCCGCGACCTGCGCATCCTCGCGCTCGGCGCCTTCGGAATCGCGGCGATCAAGCAGCTCGGCTCCGCTCTCACGTCGCAGAACAAGCCGCTGCTCGAGACGGCCGGCATCCTCGTCGCGTTCGCCGTCACCGCGGTCACCGACGTGCTCCTGATCCCGTCGCACGCCGACGTCGGCGCATCGATCGCCTCGACCGTCTCCTACACGGCGGGCGGCCTCGCGATGATGGTGCTCTTCGTCCGTGCGCTCGGCGGCAGGCCGTCCGACCTGTTCCCGCGCGGCAGCGAGGTGCGCTGGTTCCTGGCGGCGGCCCGCGCCCGCCTCGGCCGCGCACCGGCGACGACCTAGCTCGCCGGTCCGGGCCATCGCCCCGGTCCGCCTCGTCGTTAACGCTCCTGAACAGAGAACTTACGCGTGCTCAACAACCGAACGTCGAAGCAGCCGTTTCACCTTGTGTGCAGGCTCACCACCACGCAGGCGCCGGCTCCACGGGAATCGAGGAGGAGGACGACCCGGTCGTCACGTGGCGCTTCGACCAGTTCTCCGCGCTCGGCTTCGACGAGATCCAGGCGGTGCTCCTCGCGAACTGCGACGTCGATCTGCACTTCACCCGGACCCTGATCGCACGCGGATGCCCGCCAACACTCGCAGTCAAGATCGCCCTCTAGACCAGACGGATCCGCGCTGCCCCCGGGGACACCCGATGCGCATCCACGAGGTCCGGATCGACCGTCGACGGGTGGTGCACGCAGGCGGGATCGGAGGCTGGGAGCGCGCTATCAGCTACAACCAGTGGGTCTGCGACCTCTGCGGCCACCGCGAGCCGCCACAACCTACGAACGCCTAGCTAGGGCTGCTCGGGCTGGGCGAGCTTGGCGATGACCTGCGCCTGCGCCAGCGGGTCGAGGTCGTCGAGTTCCGCGCGGATGTGGTCCTCGGCTGCGTCGATCTTCTCGCCGCGCTCGGCGATCTTCGCGCGGGCGTAGAGGCTGCTACCGGCGGCGCCGGCGACGTAGCCGATCACGCGCAGCGACCGGGAGCCGAGGATCCAGCCGAGAACGAGCGCCAGCAGCCCTCCGGCCACGATTGCGAGTCCGGCGGTCTCGCCGTCGTGAAGGTCGAGAGTGCGCGCGTGCTCGCTCACCGAGGCGACTCTAGCGGAGCTAGCACCCCGCGCTGGCCGCTGCGTTCCCGGTGTGGCCGGCTTGCAGATACGTCGCCGGGACGTACTCGTCCGGCTTCACCTTCACCCTCGCCCACCAGGTATCGCCCCGGACGTTCGCGCCGGTGACGAAGCAGTAGACACGCAGCCGTTGTCCCTCCGCGGCGCCCAGGCCGGGTACGACGTCTCGCCAGCACGGATCGGTCTTCGGCAGCGGTCCTCCGCACCAGTGGCTCGGGGTGTACCGGTACCGGATTCCCTGGCCGCCCGAATGGGCCACGTGGTCGTAGAGAACAGATGCGGTTGGCGGCGCTGCCGGACCATCGCGGCGACCTGCGTCAGCACCTGCTGCACCGAAGTCGGCGTGGCGCGTATCGGCGCCGTCACGTGCGGCAGGATCGGCGGTGCGGTGGCGGCCCGGATTCGAGGTTCTTGGCTCCCTCCCGGCGAGATGGCAAGGGCTCCCGCGATGGCGCCGGCAGCGAGCAGGAGTGCCGCGCCGGCGATGATCGCGTTTCGGCGGCGACGACGTTGCGGCGGCTGTGCGGCAGCTGGCGGCTCAGGCTCCTCAGCGGGTGGAACCCTCGCGACCACCGGCGTCCTCGCAGGCTGCGATGCCACGGCCGCACGAGACGCCTCGGCGAGTTCCACCGTCGTCGAGTACCGATCCGCCGGATCTCGCGCGAGCGCTGACGCGACGACGCGATCGAGTGGAGCAGGCAGGTCGCCGGCGCGCGGGCTGCCCGCGACGGGCGGGCAGCCCGTCACGCAGTGAAACAGCACGCACCCGAGCGAGTAGACGTCCGCGCGGCCGTCGAGGCGCTTCCCCTCGATCCGCTCGGGCGCGCAGTAGTCGATCGTGACCCCGGGCCGCGGTGGGCTCGTGCCGAGGCCGAAGTCGGACACGAAGACCCCGTGTGTGCCTGCCTCGACGCGAATGTTCGCCGGCTTGACGTCGCGGTGGACGAGGCCGCAGCAGTGGGCCGCGTGCAGACCGCCGGCAACCTGCTCGACGATCGCTGCGGCCTGTGGCGTCGAGAGCGCGCCGTCGCCCAGCATGGCTCGGAGATCGCTTCCTTCGACGTACCGCATCGCGACGTAGAGCACGCCGTCGACTTCGCCCGCGTCGTAGACCGGCAGGACGTTCGGATGGTCGAGGGTGGCGGCGATCTCGCAGTCTCCGAGGAATCGGGCCCGGAGGCCGTCCGAGCCGGCCAATTCCGGGTCGAGCAGCTTCAGAGCCACCCGCCGGCGCAGTTCGACGTGTTCCGCGAGAAAGACGCTGCCGGTCTCACCGCTGCCGAGCAGGCGCTCGATCCGGTACTCGCCGAGTGCGCTGCCGGCCTCGAGGCCGAAGAGAATCCTCGTCATCGTTCGCTGCTCCCAGGGAGAACGTGTCCGGCTCACGCCCGACTCCAACCTGTTCGATAGCGTAGGGAAAAGCCCTGTACCGACGGCCTTCCGTGGCCCTCGAGAAGACGACCGGCCGGGCCTGCCATCACGGTTTCCACGCCTTTCGAGGCGGTAGAGGGGAACGGCCACCACGGTGTCGTGCGTTCACGACTTTGGAAGATTGCTGGCGATTCGAACCACGTAAGGTTCAGCAGCGACAGGCACCGACGAAGGAGGTAGACATGAGCACCACTCCAGTCGCCGGCGAGAGCGCAGGGCGCGCGCCAGGAGCGAGCACCTCCGACCTGAAGCTCGAGGTGGTGGTCATCCCCGTCTCGGATGTCGACCGCGCGAAGGAGTTCTACGGAAGCCTCGGGTGGAGGCTCGACGCCGACTTCCCATTCGATAACGGCTTCCGGGTCGTCCAGTTCACGCCGCCCGGTTCGGGGTGCTCGGTCCAGTTCGGCACGAACATCACGTCGGCCGCGCCCGGCTCGGCCCGGGGTCTCTACCTGATCGTCTCCGACATCGAGGCTGCACGCGACGAGCTCGCCGCGCTCGGTGTCGAGATCAGCGACGTGTTCCACCCCGGGACGCCGGGTGCTCAGTTCCAGCCCGACGGCACGAGCGGTCGCCTCAGCGGGCCCGCGCCCGACGAGGGCAGCTACCTCTCCTTCGCCACGTTCGACGATCCGGACGGCAACGGCTGGCTGCTGCAGGAGGTCACGACCCGGCTGCCAGGCCGGATCGACGCCGCTGAGACGGCATTCGCATCCACGGAAGACCTCGCGAGCGCGCTTCGACGTGCGGCGGCAGCCCACGGCGAGCACGAGAAGCGGACCGGCGAGGCAGATGCGAACTGGCCCGACTGGTACGCCGCATACATGGCGGCGGAGCAGGCGGGCGAGGAGCTGCCGTCATGAGCGTCGGCTCGACGGAGCTCACAATGAGCGTCGGCGCCGGCTCGGCCGGCGCCGGGAGCGGGGCGTGAGCGACTACGACGTGATCGTGATCGGCGGCGGCTCGCCGGGCGAGCACTGCGTCGGAGCTCTCGCCGAAGGCGGCCTCCGCGTGGCGCTCGTCGAGCGCGAGCTCGTCGGCGGCGAGTGCTCGTACTGGGCGTGCATCCCGTCCAAGACATTGCTGCGTCCGGGGGAAGCAGCGCACGCCGCGAACGATGCGGCTGCCAGCGCGCAGGTCGACGTGGCACGGGCGCTCGCCTGGCGCGACTTCATGGTCTCCGACTACTCGGATGCGGGCCAGGAGCGTTGGCTCGCGGATCACGGAGTCGATCTGCTGCGCGGTCACGGCCGCCTCGCCGGGACCGGCGTGGTCGAGGTCGACGGGACGCGGTACACGACCGAGCACGTCGTCGTCGCGGCCGGTGCCGACCCGTTCGTTCCGCCCGTTTCCGGCCTGCGCGAGCTGGACGGGATCTGGACGAACCGTGAGGTGACGGGCATGAAGGCGGTCCCGCGCCGGCTGCTCGTGCTCGGCGGCGGCCCGGTCGGGGTCGAGATGGCGCAGGCCGTTCGCCGCCTCGGCGGGGAGGTGGCGCTCGTCGAGAGCGGCGAGCACGTGCTGTCGCGCGAGCCGGCGCCGCTCGGCGAGGCGCTCGGAGAGGTGTTACGCCGAGACGGCGTGGAGCTCGCTTTCGGCGTTCACGCGACGGCCGCCCGGCGCGACGGCGACGACTACGTCCTGGCGATCGACGACGGCAGCGAGCTGCGCGGCGACCGGCTTCTCGTCGCCACGGGTCGACGCCCCCGCGTCGCGGAGCTCGGCCTGGAGACGGTCGGCGTCGAGGCGGGCGACCGCGGGATTCCGGTGGACGCCCATCTGCGTGCGGCTGACCGCGTGTGGGCGATCGGCGACGTGACCGGCATCTGGCAGCTGACCCATGTCGGGAAGTACCAGGGCGAGGTCGTCGCGGCGAATATCCTCGGCGAGCCGCGGGAGGCGGACTACGAGGCCGTGCCGCGGGTGGTCTTCACGGACCCCGAGGCGGCGTCCGCGGGCGCGACCGAAGCGCGCTTTGCCGGGACAGCGCAGCTGTCGGCGGTGGCGAAGACCGCCACCTACACGCGTGCCTACGCGGAATCGAACGGCTTCCTGACGTTGCTCAGCGACGGCGAACGCCTGACCGGGGCCTACGCACTCGGCCCCGCGGCGGGCGAATGGATGCAGCAGGCCACGCTTGCGATCCGCGCCCGCGTGCCGCTCGACGTGCTCCGCGACACCATCCAGCCGTTTCCGACCTTCTCCGAGATCTACGTCGACGCGCTGAAGGCCCTGCGCGGTGAGATCGCGGCCTCGGCGGAGTCATGACCACCGAAACAGCCGTCGCCCCGGCTCGTCGCCGGATGAAAGGAGACCAGCAATGCGCTCTGACATCGTCCCCGGAGGCACCTTTCCCGACTACGAGCTGCCCGATCACACGAACGTTCCGCGACGCCTCAGCGAGCTGCAGGGCGACGACCCGCTGATCCTCACGCTCGCGCGCGGTCACTATTGCCCGAAAGAGCACCAGCAGCACCTCGAGCTCGCCGCGTTCTACCCGAGGATCGCCGTGGCGTACACGCAGATCGCCACGATCGCGACCGACGAACACCACACGCTCCAGGAGTTCCGAGCCTCGGTCGGCGCCCAGTGGCCCTTCCTCTCCGACCCGGGACGCATCGTCCAGAAGGACCTCGACATCCAGGAGTACACCGACCCGGAGAACGACCCGATGATCCCGCACACCCTCGTGCTCAAGCCGGGGCTCGTGATCCACAGCATCTACAACGGCTACTGGTTCTGGGGGCGCCCGTCGGTCGTCGACCTCTGGCGCGACCTGCGCGCCGCGACGAGCGAGATTCGCCCGGACTGGGACCTGAGCACCCCGGGACTCCGCGAAGCCTGGGACGCCGGCGACCTCTCGCGCTTCCACGGATGGGACAAGCGGCAGGGTGAAAGACCCCTCGCGGTGTGAGCTCGCCGGCGACCTGCAGCGCCTCGACGCCGACGCTGTTCATCAACGGATTCGTCCACCGCGGCGGCTACGACGCGACGTTCCTGCTCCGGCAGGCCCTGGACGGATGATCACCGGACGCTAGCCGCCGCCCGGCTGATTCGAGGCGGGGCTCCGCTCGAGGCCCCGCCTCGTCGCACCATTCCTGGCTTCGCAGCAGAGATCCGGCGCGGGCCTACTAGTCGGTCGTAGTCGTGGCGATGTGACTCTCGTGTCCTCGTCGCTTCTGCCAGAGGAGCACTGCCCCACCGACCGCTGCCACGGAGCCGACGACGAAGACCTTGTGCCTACGGATCGCAGATCCCATGCGGCCTCCTTTCGTGGTCGAGTCTCAGCACGACGCGCAAGTCCGCGCATCAGCGGTACCCCTGAGCCCGCTGCCCGAAACTACGCACCGACAGCGCCGCCGCTCAGCAGGCTGTCAGGAGCGCACGAAGTTGAGGACGTCGGAGAGGTGGCCGTGGGCGAGACAGACGACCGTATCCGCGCCGCCGTAGTAGATCGTGAGGCGGTCACGGTCGCGGTCGACGAGGGCGGCGCAGGGAAAGACGACGTTCGGCACGTCGCCCACCCGCTCGTAGCCTTCTCGCGGCGACAACAGGTAGTCGCGACCGCGGGCGACCACGTTCCACGGCTCGTCGAGGTCGAGCAGCGCAGCACCCGTCGAGTAGACGAAGCCGTTGCACGAGGTCAGCACTCCGTGGTAGACGACGAGCCAGCCCTCGTCGGTCTCGATCGGGGTCGGGCCGGCGCCGATCTTGGTTGCCTGCCAGGTGAGTGGGATCGGCCCCATCACGTGGCGGTGCCTGCCCCAGTGCACGAGGTCGGGGCTCTCGGAGTAGAAGATGTCGCCGAAGGGCGTGTGACCGCCGTCGCTCGGGCGGCTCAACATGGCATAGACGTCGCCGATCCTGCGCGGGAAGAGCACGCCGTTGCGGTTGAACGGCAGGAAGGCGTTGTCGAGCTGGTGGAACGTCTCGAAGTCGCGGGTGTACGCGAGGCCGATCGTCGGACCGTGGTAACCGTTGCACCAGGTCAGGTAGTAGCGATCCTCGAGCCGGGTCACCCGTGGGTCGTAGGCGTGCTCGAATTGCCCTTGGATCTCGGCGACGCGCCGGTCGTTCGGCTCGAACGAGATCGGATCGGGCTTGATCTGCCAATCGACTCCGTCGGGGCTTCTTCCGGCATGGATGTTCATCGTCCGGCAGACGTCGTCGACGCGGAACACGCCGGCGTACCCGTCCCGGAAGGGCACGACGGCCGAGTTGAAGATGCTGTTCGCGCGCGGGATCCGGTCGCGGGCGACGATCGGGTTGCGGCCCGAGCGCCACAGCACATCCGACGCGCCGGGCGGCCGCTCCTCCCACGGGATGTCTGTCACGAGCGCGCACCGCCGCCGTCGTCGTGCGACGGCTCCGCGACGAAGTGCCCCGACACGACTTCGACGAGCCGGCCTGCGTCAGCGGCGGCGGCCGAGCCGTTCTCCCGCTCGATCCCCTTCCACTTGCGGTGGAGCTGCGGCACCGCGGCGAGCAGGGTCTTCGTGTAGGGGTGGCGCGGGTCGCCGAAGACGAGCTGAGTGGGCCCGAGCTCGACGATGTTCCCCCGTCGCAGGATGATCGTCTTGTCGCTGATGTAGTTGCCCAGCGAGAGGTCGTGCGTGATGAAGAGAATCCCGAGCCCGCGGGCCTTCAGGTCGCCGAGGAGGTTCAGCACGTCGATACGGGTCGAGGCGTCGAGCATGCTGATGATCTCGTCCGCGACCAGCAGCTTGATGTCGAGGAGGAGTGCGCGGGCGATCAGAAGGCGCTGGAGCTGGCCTCCGCTCAGCTGGTGGGGGTACTTGCCGAGCACGTCGCCGGGATTGAGGCTCACGGCCTCGAGCGCGGCGTCGAGCTTGTCCGCCCACTCGGCGTCGCTCAGTCCGGGAAAGTAGGCCCCGCGGACCATCGTGAACACGCGGTCCGACCTTGAAGATCGGGTTGTAGGAGCTGAACGGGTCCTGGAAGACACCCTGGACCTGCCGGTAGTAGCCCTTCAGCTGGCGTCTGCTCAGAGTGGCGATGTCGACGCCGTCGAAGGAGATCAGCCCGTGGTCGACTCGCAGGAGCCGAAGGATCATCCTCCCGATCGTCGACTTCCCGCTGCCGCTCTCGCCGATCAGGGCCACGACCTCGCCCGGCGCGACCTCGAAGCTGACGTTGCTGACCGCGAGCAGCTCGGAGCCGCCGAAGGCGCCGATCTGGTACGTCTTGCAGCAGGTGTCGAGCTTCAGCACGGCGCCACCTGCTCCGGAGTCACGCGCGCCGGGGCGATCGCCGTCGGAGCAGCGGCCGTTTCCGCGTCGGGAGTCACCTTCCAGCACGCGGCAGAGCGTCCGGGGCCGACCTCGACGAAGGGCGGGTCCTCGCCGCAGCGCGGGAACGCGAGCGGACAGCGCATTCTGAACCGGCAGCCCGTCGGAGGTTGGAGCAGGGACGGAGGCCGGCCCGGGATGCCGTGCAGCCGCTTCTCGGCGAACCTGACTCCCACCTCGGGCAGCGTCGACAGGAGGAGGTCGGTGTACGGGTGCTTGGAGGAGTCGACGATCTCCTCGGCCGGAGCCTTCTCGACGAGCTTGCCCGCATACATGACGAGCACGGTGTCGGCGATCTGGTAGAGGATCGAGAGATCGTGGGTGATCACGATCATGCTCTTCACGAACCCCCTGTCCCTGAACTCCACCAGGAGCTCGGAGACGGCGCGCTGCGTCGACACGTCGAGGGCCGACGTGACCTCGTCGGCGATGAGCAGCGACGGGTCGAGGAGCGACGAGATCACCATCACCACCCGTTGTTTCATGCCACCCGAAAGCTCGATCGGGAAGCGGTCGAGCACGTCAGGCGGAAGCCCGACGAGGTCGAGGCGTCTCCTGAGCTCCGGCAGCACGGTGTCGAGGTGGGCGCCTCGCGAGGCTAGGAGCTCGGTGACCATCCTGCCGATGCGGCGGGTCGGGTTGAGCGCGCTCTGCGCGTACTGCGGGATGATCGAGACGTCCTTGAACCGGTACTGGTCCATCCGCCGGTCGTCCCAGATCGGGAGCTCGTGCCCGTCGAGCGTCACGCTCCCGCGGATGTAGCGCATGCGCGCGTCGAGGCGGATCAGGCTCTTGCCGAGCGTCGACTTCCCGCAACCCGACTCCCCGGCAAGCCCCATGATCTCGCCGTCGGCGATGTCGAAGGTCACGCCGTCGACGGCCTTCACGTCACCCCGTAGCGACTGGTAGTAGACGGCCAGATCGTCGACGCGGACGCCCACGTCTACAGCTCCCTCAGCTTCGGGTTGAAGATCTCGTCGAGGCCGACGTTCATGACGTACAGGCCGCCGACGATGGCGATGATCCCGATCCCCGGCGGCAGGAACCACCACCAGGATCCGAGCAGCAGAGCGCTGGCGAGGAACGAGCTGTTCATCATCAGCCCGAGCGACACCGACGTCGCCGGGCCGAGGCCGAGGAAGTCGAGCGACGCGCCGATCAGGATCGCGCCCCCGAACAGCAGGATGAACATCATGAACAGGTACGAGCTCATGTTCGGGGCGATCTCCGTCGCGATGATCTGCCGGGTGCCGCGGCCGGTGAGCCGCGCGACGTCCACGAACTCCCTCGTCTTCAGCGAGAAGGTCTGCGCCCGTACCGCCCGCGCGGCCCACGGCCACGAGGTCAGGCCGATGAGGAGCGCCTCTGTCACGTAGCTGTGCACGTCCATGTACGCGGCGACGATGATCAGGATCGCCAGCGTCGGGATGACGAGGACGATGTTGGTGAGCATGTTGAGGACATCGTCGATCCACCCACCGCGGTAGCCGGCCGTGAAGCCGACGACGGAGCCCAGGAGCCACGCGAGTCCTCCACCGACGACACCGACCAGGAACGCCGCCCGCAGGCCTTGCACGAACTGCGAGAACACGTCCTGCCCGAACGACGTCGTGCCGAACCAGTAGTCGGCAGACGGGTGCGCGTCAGTGGGCCCCGTGAACGCGAGCGGCGGGTGTGAGGTGAGATAGGGGCCGAAGAGGGCGAGGAGAAGGAAGAAGAGGACGACGCCGAGCCCCGTGACGAACTTCCAGTTGTGGAAGGCGAAGTGGACGAACTCGGAGCGGGGCGGACGGGTCGCAACCGGCTCGGCCGCGACCGTGTCCGCAGGGGCGCCGACCGTCGCGGGCACAGGCACTTCCGGGACCGCGGCGCTGGGCCTGGAACGAACGGCCATCAGGCGCCACCCTGCATGCCGATTCGCGTCCGCGGGTCGATGAAGACGTAGGCGATGTCGATGATCAGGTTCGCGATCAGAATCGCGACGATCAGGAACAGGAAGATCCCCTGGATCAGGAAGTAGTCACGGTTCTGGATCGCGTTGAGCGTCAGCGTCCCGAGGCCCGGATACGAGAAGACGATCTCGACGACGATCGCTCCCGAGACCACTGCACCGAGCGCGAGGGCGAGGCCCGTGATCTGGGGAAGAAGCGCATTCCGGTACGCGTACTTCCGGACGAGCTTGGTCGGCGCTCCCAGCGCGGCGAGGTAGCTCGAGTAGTCGCTCTCGAGCTCGTAGATGATCATGTTCCGCATCCCGATCGCCCAGCCGCCGAAGGCAACGAGGAAGAGCGCGGAGAAGGGCAGGATCCAGTGGTAGAGGAAGCTGCCGACGAACTCCAAGACCACTCGGGCTGCAGGTCGAGGCTGTATGCGCCGGAGACCGGGAAGATGGCGAACGTCGAGGCGAAGACCCAGATGAGCACGATGCCGAGCCACATCTGCGGCGTCGCCGTGAGCACGTAGCTGGCCGGAAGCACCGAGTTGTCGAGGCCCTTCCGGCGCGCAGCCATCGCGCCGACCTTGTTGCCGGCCCAGAAGCTGAGCACGATTGCCGGCACGAGCAGCGCCAGGGTGTAGGGAAGCGCGCCCCAGATCAGATCCCAGGCCGACGTGGGGAAGTTGGCGATGCTCCGGCCGAGGTCGCCCTGGAAGAGGGCGGCCCAGAAGTTCAGGTACTGCTTCCAGATCGGGACATCGAATCCGAACGCCTGGGTGTAGTAGCCCGTCAGCGCATGCTCCGAGCCCGGCTGCGCCTGCATTCGCGAGATGAGCCGCTCGACGGGATCGCCCGGCATGAAGCGCGGGATCGCCCAGTCGATCGTCACCGCGACCCAGAACGTGAGCAGGTAGATCAGCAGCTTGCGTCCGAGATAGCGCGTCATCGAGGCTCCGGTCCGGTCTCACGGCCGATAGGGGAGACACTCCTTCCGGCTTGCGACCGGAAGGAGTGTCTCTTCGTCACGGTGCTAATCCGCTACTGGTTGACAGCGGTCGACCGCAGATGCGTGAGCATGTCGATGCTCGTCATCTGCCAGTAGTTCCGCCAGGAAACCGGCGTGTAATGGCCACCCTTGTTGGACGGCCAATTCGTCCAGTACTGGGTGTTGACCATCGACCACATGCCGTTGTACCAGAGCGGAATCGCGGGCAGATCCTGCAGGAACAGCTTTTGCAGCTTGGACATCACGGCCTGGTAGGCCTTGACGTTCGTCGAGGGAGTCCTGTTCAGCTGCTGGGTCAGCGCCCACGCCGCCTGGTTCGTGTACCGCTCGTAGTTCGCGGTCGCCTGATTGTCCAGGATCGGCAGCTGGTAGAGGTACTGGTAGTAGGTCCACGGCGTGTTGCTCCACTGCCGGTCGTTGCCGAGCAGCAGGTCGTACCGTCCGTGGCCCCGATCGTCGGTCATCGTGCCGTACTCGGGATAGCTCGGGGTGATCTTGATCCCGACCTTCTTCGCGCTGTCGGCGATCACCTGGATAGCGGTCATCCAGTCTGACCATCCGTTCGGCACGACGAGGGACAGGTCGATCTTCGAGCCGTCCTTGTTCTCGACGTAGCCGTCGCCGTTCACGTCCTTGTAGCCGGCGGCCGCGAGGAGCGCCTTGGCCTTGGTCTCGTTGTACGAGAAGCCGTACGTCTTGACGACGCTCTTGTCGATCCACTTCGCCCAGATCGGCAGCAGCCCGGTCGGGCTCGCCTTGTTGACGAGGCCCTGGTAGGACTTGTCGATGATCTGGCCCATGTTGATCGAGTCGGCCAGAGCCTTCCGGAACTGCTTGTCGTTCAGCGGCTTCCTCGTCGTGTTCGGGAACAGCCAGGTGGTGTTCGCGCCGAGGTGGTACGGCGCCTTGGCGAAGTAGGTCGTGAACCTGCCCTGGATCGCCGTTTTCGGTGCGAAGTTGTTGAACAGGTCGATGTTCCCGGCCAGGAGATTCGAGAGCGCGGCCGCGTTCGTCCCGTTCTTGATGTCGACGATGTACTTGGGGGTCACCTTCAGGTGGAGCGCCTTGGTGGCCCACCAGTTCGGGTTCCTCACCCACGAAACCGTCTGTGACGCAGCCCCGACACCCGCGTTGTACAGGTAGGGGCCGGTGCCGACGAGCTTGCTCGTGTCCTCGAGGTTCCCGGTCGTGATATCCGCGGCGCTGTAGCCCATGAAGATGTGCTGCGGCACCACCGCAACGTTGAAGCGGTAGAAGTCGAACTCCTGGATTGCGGGCTTGGTCGAGAACTTGAAGACGACGGTGCTCTTCACCGGCGTCACGCTCTTCAGCCCGGTGTCCTGCCACAGCGGATGCTGCGGATGGGTGGCGTACTTCAGGATGTTGAAGCTGTAGGCCACATCCTTCGCCGTCATGGCAACGCCGTCACTCCACTTCACGTTCGGGCGAATCGTCATGACGTACGTCTGGGCGGACGTCCACTTGCCGCCGGTCGCGAGCCACGGGATGAAAGAGTCCGTCATCGCGTCGTAGCGAAACGGCGTCTCGTAGGCGAAACCGACGAGGCCTGTGACGTAGTCCCAGTTCTTCGCGGGGTTGAGGTCGGTATTCGGCGACCACTGGTTCCCGCTCATGTAGAGGGTCTGAGCGCGCGGGAGAGCGAACGCCGACTGCTGCCCGGCGCCGGCTCCCGACACGCCGAGCGCGACGGCCACGATTGCCGCTGCGAGGGCAATCGCGCCCACGCCTACCCCCTTCAAGTTTGTGGACATACTCACACCCTCCTTCTCGTGACCTCCAGCGCACCCCGAGCC
The DNA here is from genome assembly GCA_963765295.1 of uncultured Actinomycetes bacterium. Taxonomy (GTDB): domain Bacteria; phylum Actinomycetota; class Thermoleophilia; order Gaiellales; family Gaiellaceae; genus PALSA-612. Next base: position 49,489 of record CAVXVO010000002.1, on the reverse strand, counting down.
CGATAGGGAGATGCGTCTTCCGGCTCCGCGTTACGCGGAGAGCACGGATGTATGGTTGCGATCAAGTTCGCCAATCGGCAGGCCAGGGGCATCGGGGGCGGTACTGATCGCGCCCGTGGAAAACTCCGGACGAGACTGGCAAGAGCCGGGCACCCCACGGGAAGCGGCGGTCACTCCGCGAGCGGCCTGTATCCACCTCGAAGGAGGGTCTCGCTTCCAGTTCCCCCTTTCCAGGCAATCGGAACGGAAAGAGAAAGGCCCTGTTCCAGGGCCTTTCGATGGTGGAGCGTACCGGGATCGAACCGGTGACCTCCGGCTTGCAAATTGAGCGCCACCGTTAGCCGTTGGTCGCCGCGGTTGTCCGATCGGCGTGATCAAGCCAGATCTGCTGCTCGAGGCGAGGGCCGGCTTCGCCGTTGGTCGCCACCGCTGCGTTCCATGTTCGTTCCAAGACCTGCGTGGTATCGGTAATCAGGCGTACGTCATCCGTAGGCTTACCGGCTGATGGCTGACGCGCCAGATCCCCCAGCCGGCATTGACCTGCGTTCCCAGAAGGGTGCCGATATATCGGCCAGGGTCCGGGGGATCGGCGACGAGCACCACCGCTTACCGCGTCTGGTAGACCCGCCGCCGAGTCGGACAGAACAGACGATCGACCGTGCGCCCGCGTATCGACGGACGCCGCCCGGGCAGGCGCAAAGGCGGGAGGGCGGCCCAATCCCGAATTGGCTGTCTGGGAAATGGGTCTAGGATCGCTCTTGGGTGAGACGGGTCGGGGCTTCTAGCGCTGGTCTCGGGGCTGGCCTTGGCGTGTCGCTTGATAGCGAGGGAGCGGCTCGGGCAACGGTGAGGACGTTCATCGGCCCTGCCCGGCTTGTCTCATCGTCTTTTGGCTACGCCGTGCGAGGCGATCCGAACCGTGTGTCGGGATGACGCCGTGGGTGTGATCGACGATCTGCTCGCGAACAACCGCGCGTTCGTCGCCCGCTACGACCACGGGCGCCTGGACGTGCGCCCGACGCTCCGGCTCGCGATCGTCACGTGCATGGACTCGCGGCTCGACGTCTTCGCTGCGCTCGGCCTCGAGGACGGCCAGGCACACATCCTTCGTAACGCCGGCGGCGTGATCACCGATGACGTGATTCGGTCGCTCGCGATCTCGCAGCGGCGGCTGGGTACCGAGGAGGTCACGTTGATCCATCACACCGACTGTGGCCTACAGCTGATCACCGACGACGGGTTCCGCGCCGAACTGCAAGAGGCCACCGGCATGGCCCCGTCGTTCGCGATCGAGTCGTTCACGGACGTCGACGCCGACGTGCGCCAGTCGATCGCCCGTGTGCGCCACTCGCCGTTCCTGCTCCACCGCGACCGGGTGCGCGGGTTCGTCTACGACGTCGACACCGGCCTGCTTCGGCAGATCGATGCGTGAGTCCACAGCCGCCCAGGAGGCGAACCGGCGAGCCTGCCCGGCCGATCGCTAGAGAGTGCACCCGGTCAGCCAACGGGCAGGCAAGGGTGAGCCCCGCACCCGAGAGGGAGAGCGCGCGGGGCTCGCTGTTTCAGTGGGCTTGGTTGGTGGCTGTGCTCGACCGCTGCTGCACGGACGGTTCCGGCGAGTTCTGGGCGGCGGGAACACGAGTCATGACCGCGAGGCTAGGCGGCGGCATCCCAAGCCCGGGACAAGCCCAGGCGCGGATTCGGCCGCTCGCGACGGCCTCGATCGAGGCGGCTGCCGAAGACTAAAAGGAGAGCAGCAGGTGCTCGTCGGACGCAAGTAGCGTCGGCCCTTCGTTTGGCGCCGAGTTCCCGAGTCGAGAGGCGGGCCGCGCGCGGGTGTAGGTTCTCTTGCGTGGACCGGTCGGAGTTGGCGCCTGTGCTCGATCCGGCTGTGGTCGAGTTCATCCACGGCGGGGTTGCCGTGGGGGTCGCCACGCGTGACGATGACCTGAGGCCGGAGTTCGCACGCGGGTGGGGGCCGGAGGTGTCGGCGGACGGCCGGTCGTTGAGGTTGTGCGTGTCGGCGCCGGAGGGTTCGCGGATGCGGGCGAATCTGGAGCGGAACGGGGCGGTCGCGGTCGGGTTCAGCCCGCCGACGATCGCGCGGGCGGTGCAGGTGAAGGGCGTCGCCGGCGGCGGTGGGTGAGCCGGAGGCGGCCGATCTGGAGCGGGTGGAGCGGCATGTCCGGTCGTTTGTCGCGGAGGCCGAGCGGATCGGTGCCCCGCAGAGCTTTCCCGGCGCATGTTCGTGCGCACGGGCCTGGTTGCGGTTGCAGTTCTCGATCGATGAGGTGTTCGACCAGACGCCGGGGCCGACGGCAGGCCGCCGTCTGTGAGCGAGCTCTCGGTTCCGCTCGAGTCGATCCGTCCCTGCCTGCAGGGCGTGATCCCTTCCTGGCTCGTGACCTGCTCGGCGGAAGGCGTCCCGAACGCGACGATCATCTCGATCGTCCGCTACGTCGACTTCGAGCGGGTGGCGTTGACCCGCCAGTTCTTCAACAAGACCCGCGCGAACCTGGACGCGAACCCGCAGGCGCAGGTGATCGTGGTCGATCCCGGGAGCGGCGACCAGTTCGCGCTCGACCTGCGCTACCTGCACACCGAGAGCGAGGGGCCGATCTTCGACGAGGTCGAGGCGAATCTGGCCGCGGTCGCCTCGCAGATGGGCATGAGCGATGTCTTCCGGCTGCGCGGCGTCGACATCCACCGTGTGCTTCGCTGCGATCCGTTCGGCGAGACCGCCGCGCCGGTGCAGGAGCCGTGGCGCCGAGCGGGACGCGCTGCCGCTGCTCGACGAGTTCATGCGCCGGCTCGCGCTCTGTGTCGACTACGCGGACGCGGCGCGCGTGGGGCTGGAGACGCTCGATGACCTGTTCGGCTTCGCCTACTCGATTCTGCTCACCGCGGACGAGCGCGGCGACCGGCTGTTCGCGGTCTCGAGCAACGGCTACGTCCCCTCCGGCGTGGGAGCCGAGGTGCCGGTCGGTGTCGGCCTCGTCGGGGTTGCGGCGGAGCGGCGCCGGGTCGTCTGCGTCCCGAACCTTGCGCGCAGCCGGGCGATGAACGCGGCCGTGCAGGACAGCATCCGTCGAAGCGGCGCCGAGCCGTCCGGCGGTCGAGATCGAGCTGCCGGGCCTCGAGCGCGTGCAGAGCGCCGCGGCCGTTCCGCTGCTCGCCCGCGGCGAGCTGACCGGGGTGCTCTACCTCGAGAGCGAGCGGCAGGGCGACTTCGGCCCGGGCAAGGAGCGTCTGCTTCGGATCCTCGGCGGGCAGCTCGCCGCCGCGCTCGCGGTGCTGGAGGGGGATCGGGGCGAGAGCGACCCGGACGAGTCCGCGCCGGCGACGGCGCCGCAGGGGGAGCCGCTCGCGGTCGCCTACTACCAGGCAGACGACAGCGTCTTCGTCGACGACGCCTACGTGGTCAAGGGCGTGCCGGGCCGGATCCTGTGGAAGCTCCTGCGCGAGCACGCAGCGGACGGGCGCACCTCGTTCACCAACCGGGAGCTGCGGCTCGACGAGCGCCTCGGGCTGCCGGCGGGCAACGACAACCTCGAGGCGCGACTGCTCGTCCTGCGCAAGCGCCTCGCGGCGCTCGAGTGCGGGATCACGCTCGACCGGGTCGACCGCGGCCGGCTCTCGCTCGGTGTCTCGGCGCCGCTGACGCTCGTCGAGGTGCCGACGACGGGGCCGATGCGCGCTGCTCACCAGCCCCCTGCCGGCGGGTAAGCGCAAACTAAGGAACGGCGTAGCGAACTCCTAGGAGACGCGCGCGGCCGGCGCTTCTACGGTCACGGGGACACCGATTCCCGACCGAAAGGAGCGCCATGTCCACGGAAACCGCCACCAAGCCCTACCGCCTCGCCGCCGGCGAGGGCCTCGCCGACGTCTGGTGGAAGACCGGCCGAATCACCGTCAAGGCAGGCGCCGACGAGACCGGCAACGCGTTCGCGCAGTTCGAGGTCGACGACCCGCGCGGCAGCGGGCCGCCGCTCCACGTCCACCACAACGAGGACGAGACGTTCTACGTCCTCGACGGCGAGGTCACCGTGCTCGTCGGCGACGAGCGGATCGACCTCGCGGCACGGCGACTACTGCTTCGCGCCCGCGCGGCATCCCCCACGCCTACATCGTCCGCTCCGAGCGCGCCCGCATGCTCGTGACGATCAGCCCCGCAGGCTCCGAGCAGCTCTTCGTCTCCCTCGGCGTCCCCGTCACGAGCGCCGAGCCCCCGACCGAGGCGGTCATGCCGCCGATGCCCGAGATGGTCCGCCTGTTCGCCGGCTACGGCGCCGAGATCCTCGGTCCGCCGCCCTCGCTCGACGACCTGTCCTAGCCAGGAGCGGTCACGACCCTTGAGAGGGGCGACCGGCCGAACCCGGTTCGCCCCCTCTCCACAGTTCGGTACGGCTAAGCCAAGGGTCGCGAGCACCCTCCCCCTCTTCCTGCCTGCGCCGTAGGTAGGTCGGAGAGGCTCCGCGCCGGGGTGCTCCCAGCCCTCGACGGCATCTGCCCCGAGGAAGATCCGCGACCCCTGGATCATCTGGAGCAGGTAGCGGGGCGCCTCGGCCAGAGGGCCTAGATGAGGACGCCTAGCAACTCGGGGAAAGCCGCGTCGAGGGCAGCAGACCAGGACCCGAATCGCAGCCGAAGGGTCGCCGCGCTCGGCCTGCCCGGATGGCTCCGCGTCCACCGTCGGTAGCCGGCGCACGACGGCGGGCGGCCCTCCTCACTCGCCGCCGCTTGCAGCGCCGCGACCAGTTCCTCGTCGCTGTAGCGACGGGCCGCGAGCCGGTCGCGCGGGCTCGGCCGTGGCTGTCAGGCGGGCGCGCGAGCGGGCGGAAGCAGAACCTCGCCATGTCTGCCCAGGTCCGCCCGCGGCTCGAACGCCTGCGAACAGGCAAAACAGACTGAGTCGGCGCCAAGAGCCAGGCGGCGCTCGACAAGATGTTGCACCGCTCCTGACCGACTGAGGACGCACTGTCGATCGATAGCCTCACCTGCGTGGGCGTCCCTGAAGGCAGCTGCACCGGAACCGGCAGCCATCCCGCACCGTCAAGCATCAGCCGAGACAGCGCCGCCCGCGAAACGGGCGTCTGCCCGGTCTGCGGTGGTCGCTTCCGGTTGGGTGCCGACTCGCGCATCCCCAACCACAGCGCCGCGCCCGCTCGACCACGCTGATATCTGTCGGCGGTGTCTTTAGTCGCTCGCGCCGGTGTCTAGGCTGAACGGCGGGTAGCTCTCGACCAATGAGGCGAGGTAGGCGAGCAGCCGTGCAGTCCAGCGCACCACTCCGCGCTGGAAACCAAACAGAGACTCCGGGTAGGTCTCGTCAATCAGGACCCAGATGGCGGCGATCACCCAGACGATCGTGGAGACGAACATGAGCAGGGCGAGCACGAACGCGCTCGGGATCGCAGTCAGGATCCGCAGCAGCGCTGAACCAGCGGTTGGTGTCCCGGACGGCTCGACCTCAAACCGCACGGAAGGCTCGCTCGAGCCGGGCAGCCGGTCAGTCAGGATCCACAGGTAGGCGATCACCGCCATGACGGCGCGCAGCCAGCCGGTGACACGCGGACCGTCCTCCGTCAGGTAGCAGGCCCCGTCCTTCTGCGAGATCAGCACCGCTGCCAGCACGGGGAAGCCCAAGTAGAGGATCAACCAAAACGGGATCCCGATCAACGCCGCCAGCCAGATAATCACGACCCGCAGCACAACCTGGACGCGGTCGAACCGCTGCGAATAACTCAAGTCCAAGACCGCGACGCTCATCCTCAGTCCAGCCGATTGTCCCCAACAGCCCATGCCTGCGCAAGCCCGGGAAGGGGCTAAGGAGTCGTCTTGAAAAGTGCCCTAAGAGCAATCACGAGGGGCCCGGGCCTGGGAGCAAGTCCCGTGGGCGAGGCCCCTCGCTGACTGCTCAGGGAGTGGTCAGAGTCCTGCGCACTCTCCGAGTTTGGCCCCGAAGACGGTGTTCAGGGTTCCCCCCGTGTCGCCGAGTTGCGCGGCCGGGCTGTTCCCGAAGCAGCTCAGGTTGCCGAAGATGAGGTTGGTCGCGACCTCGTTCGAGTCGAGAGTGCCAAGATCGCCGATCGCGACACCCACGTTCCCCTTGATCGAGACACTGCCATAGGTGACGTTGCGGATGAAGCCGAACCAGGCTCCCTGCCAGTTGGACACGCTCACGTTCCCGTAGATCACGTTGTCTTTGATCGGGAAGTTGATGTACGGACTGAACGTCGGGCCAGGCCCGCCACCCAGCGACTTGATGCTGCCACGGATCGTGTCCCCATCCAGGTACATCGTCAGCGGCTGGGTCGCCAGGATGTTGCCGACGACCACGTCGTTCGTCGTCCCCGTGCAGGGCGAGCCGTCCGGGCCGATCGCGTTGATCGTGCAACCAAGCGCCAGGATCGCCCCCGGGTAGACGTTCAGGTTGCGCGCCACAATGACAGTGCCCATCGTGAACGCGTCCAGACACGCCCCCGGCGCGATCGACAAATCGTTCCTCACTGTCAGCAGCTCACCGCTGGGCACGTACTCGTTCCCCGTGATCGTCAAGTTGCCGTACGTCCCCGAAACCGCCGTCTCAGCACCCGGACAGATCGGCGGCCCCACCGTCGGATCAGCAAGCGCCGACGCCGACCACACCGACACCCCCACAAGCACACACAAACCAATCAAAAAACGAAACTGCAACCGCATACTCAGTCCCCCTTCGAACCGGACAGTGTTTTCCGGACCCGTTGGTTGTAGCAGGTTCACGACTCGAGCGCAGACGCCCGAAGTAGCTGCCGCCCGCCTCTACGTGCGGGCAGCCTGCCGGGTTCGGACTGGAGGTGGCAACTCGCGCACATCGACGTTCAGGAATCACTCGGCGGGGTACGTGGGGTATCGCCCGCGCCGGCTTCTGTTGTTGGAGGAGTTCGACGCGGGCTTTCCGTGTATGACGGTCGTGCAGAAGGAAGAAGTCCCGTCTGCGGCTGGTTTACTCCCGCGTCCTCGCGGGAACGACCCGCTCGCCTCTCCGTGCCGAACTCGACCGTGTAGGAGCCGGCTTCGCCAAAGCCGGCTCCGCGGACTGCATCAGGGTCCAGTTCGGCGTGGACGAAGTGAAGCTCCTCGGGCCGCCTCGCGAGCATCCCCGCCGGTCATGTCTTGGCCCGGAATGGCAGGCGGTCGAGTTGCTCGCAGCGTTGCCGGACGGGGCGGGTGTCGAGGCTGTCTGGCGGGCGCTGGGCGCTCTCTGAGTCGCGTTGGTAGGCTCGGCACGCTCGGGCGGGCAGGCCGCTCGTGTTTCTGAGAGAGGGGTTCCGTGGCGACTGGCACTGTCAAGTGGTTTAGCAGCGAGAAGGGGTACGGCTTCATCACTCCGGATGGCGGCGGCGATGACGTGTTCGTGCATTTCTCCCAGATCGAGGGTTCGGGCTACAAGTCGCTGGATGAGGGCGCCAAGGTGCAGTTCGAGACGGAGCCGGGGCAGAAGGGCCTGCAGGCGACAGGCGTGAAGGCCGTCGGGGCAGCCCGCCCGGAAGAGAGTCCGGCGACCGACGACGACGTCATAGAGCCTGAAGCGGCCGACGCGGAGTAGGCGGGGGTGAGGCGATTGCTGGCGATCGGACTGGGGTTGTGTCCGGTGGCTGCGGCGGTCGCTGTGGCTCTGTGGGTTTGAGCTGAAGAAGTTACTTCCAGGTTGGGCCGGAAGATTGTGAACCGGCTGCCCGTCTTGGGGACACGACGGGGTGAGGGTGCCTGTGGGGGTGCCCTCCCTTTTCGGAAGGCGGGAGAGCCGCACTTCGCTGAACCGTTGCGTGGACGCCGCCACTGTGGGCGAGTCGGGCTCGACGTTCCCTAGTTGCGTCGAGCCCGACTTGCTGCCTTCGACTGCCCAGGGAAATCGACCCCGGTCTGCCGGGCTCGGCCTTGTAGGGACGGCGCGGGCGGAGGTGCGGCTATTCGACCGACTGGTCGGCCCCCGTCATTAGGCTGGCCGGTTCTGATGCGCTGGGTGGTCATCTTCTGGGTCGCGTTGGCGGCTTTGTGCGCCTTGTCCGTTTGGATCGGCTATTCGCTTGCCTGATCGAGGCGTCGTATGCTCGCGCTGGCCGGATCCGGTTGGCGCCAGCAATCCACGGGCGCAGAGTGGGCCTGCACCCTGTCTCTGCGCAGGCAGCCGGCCGGGTTCCGGCCTTTTGTAGCCGGCCGGTGGAGCGAGGGGCGGCAGGTTCCCCGCACCTTGTATCGCTCTCAACAATGTCGTATGGTCCGTGGCCTCCTCCTCCGCGGCCGTGGGGGTCTGGGACTCGCGGCACGAAGGGGCATGGACAACAGCCAGGCTCCGTCCGGTACCCGCTTGGGGGCGGAGCCTGTTGGGCGGTTTCCAGGACGAACGCTGGTTTGCAGGGCGAGGGATCGGGGAAGTGCTCGCGGCGAACGCGAGCCGTGGAAGCAGAACCAGCGTGCTCGCTTCAGTGTGTGTCCTCCGTGCGGCCGAAAGGACCTGGGACTTCACCCCCCTCAGGTGCTTTCGGCATGCGTCTGACCCGGTGGCCTGCACGGGGTCAGACGTTTGTTTCAGGGGCTGCTGCCGCGGCGCGATCTGGGGAGAGGGGCCAGCGGTGTCAGCCGACGTGGATGCTCGCAGGGCAATCGGTCGGCGGCCGGAACGAGCAGCCCACAACCACTTGTCGATCCGCACCCGATGAGCCTGCGCCAGGTACGGGTGAGCCCTGAACCCGGGAGGGGGAGTGCAGGGCTCTTAGTCAGTGGGCGTGGTTGGTGGCTGTGCTCGACCGCTGCTACACGGAAGGTTCCGGCGAGGTCCGGGCGGCGGGAACACGAGTCATGACCGGGAGGCTAGGCGGCAGTGGCCCGAGCTTGGGACAAGCGCTGGCGCGGATTCGGCGCTATTAGGGCCTTCTAGGTAGATCGTGGCAGTCGGGGTCAGCGGCTTCGCTGATGTCGGCAGTGCGGGTTGGGCGGAGGCTTGCGGGGCGGCTCGGAAAGGGGCCTTGCTCGTCGTGTCCGTAGGTGTCGCATCCACGTCTCTTCTGTGTCCGCGTTGCGGGATGGGCGTGGAGGTGCAGGATCGGTTCTGCAGGGGTTGCGGTGCGCCGTTGGGGGCGGCGGCGTCTGGGCATGAGCTGCGGAAGACGGTGACGGTCGTGTTCTGCGACGTGACCGGCTCGACGGCGCTCGGTGAGCGGCTCGATCCGGAGGCGCTCCGGCACGTGCTCGGCCGCTACTACAGCGAGATGCGGTTGGTGTTGGAGCGGCACGGTGGCCTGGTGGAGAAGTTCATCGGCGACGCGGTTGTGGCGGTGTTCGGGGTGCCGCTGGTGCATGAGGATGACGCGTTGCGGGCGGTCAGAGCAGCGGCCGAGATGCGCGAATCGCTGGAACGCCTGAACGACGGGTTGGAGCAGGAGAGCGGCGTTCGGATCGGCGTGCGTATAGGCGTCAACACAGGTGAGGTGGTGGCGGGTGATCTCGGACCGGGCGCATCGTTCGCGTCCGGCGACGCGGTGAACGTCGCCGCCCGGCTGGAGCAGGCGGCCGGGTCGGGTGAGATCCTGATCGGCCCCCTCACCCATCAGTTGCTGGCCGGGGCGATTGAGGCCGAGCCGCTGGAGCCGCTCGATCTGCACGGCAAGTCGGAGCCGGTCGAGGCGTTCCGGCTCGCGGCGGTTGCTGCCGACGCCAAGCCGATCAGCAGGCACCCGGAGACCGTGTTCGTCGGCAGGGACTCTGAGTTGGCGCTGCTTCGGGAGGCCTTCGACGAGGCGGTCGCCGGGCCGAGCTGCCGGCTGGTCACGGTGGTCGGCGAGCCGGGGATCGGCAAGACGCGGCTGCTCAGCGAGTTCGCGCTCTCGGTCGATGACCAGGCGCGCGTTCTTACCGGTCACTGTCTCCCCTACGGGGAGGGGATCACGTACTGGCCGCTCGCCGAGATCGTGCGCGGGCTCGCACCCGACGATCCGGGAGCAATGCTGGCCGGCTACCTCGCCTCCGACGAGCGGGGCGACTTGGCCAGCGATCTCGTTCTGGGTGCGGTCGGCGCGTCGGACAGTCTGGGGTCGGTTGAGGAGACACAGTGGGCGGTGCGCCGCCTGTTCGAGGCGCTCACCCGCGAGCGGCCGCTCGTCGTCGTGTTCGAGGACCTGCACTGGGCCGAGCCGACCTTCCTGCAGCTCGTCGAGTACCTGGCCGGGTTCTCGACCGGATCACCGATCCTGCTGCTGGCCGCCGCGCGCGACGAACTGCTCGAGCAACAACCATCCTGGGCGCTACCGCGCCCGAACGCGCAGCTACTCCCGCTCGGAGCCTTGTCAGAGGCGGAGGGAGAGCTGCTGGTCGGGGGGCTGACAGGTGGCGATCGCGTCTCCGAGGCGATGCGGACGCGGATAACACGAACCGGCGCCGGCAACCCGCTGTTCCTCGAACAACTGCTCGCCATGCAAGCAGAGGAAGGCGAGACCGACCAGGAGCTGCCGCTGCCGGCGACGATCAAGGCGCTGCTCGCCGCCCGCCTCGACCGGCTCACCGTTCCCGAGCGCGACCTGCTCGAACGGGCCGCGGTCGAGGGCGTCAGCTTCCACCGCCGTCCGGTCACCGCCCTGCTTCCAGACAGCGGACAGGCCGAGGTCGGCCCCAGTCTCCTGAGCGCGATCCGCCGCAACCTGATCCGCTCTGGCCGCTCCGAGTTCCCAGGCGACGACGGCTACCAGTTCGCCCACGTTCTCGTCCGCGACGCCGTCTACCAGTCGATGCCGAAAGAACTCCGCGCGCAACTGCACGAGCAGTTTGCGGCCTGGCTCGAACAAGCACTCGGCGCTCGCAGCAGCGAGTTCGAGGAGATCCTCGGCTACCACCTCGAGCAGACCGCGCGCTACAAGCGGGAGCTGGGCAGACCCGATAGTCAGCTAGCCGAGCGCGCCAGCGACAGGCTCGCCGCTGCCGGCCGGCGAACGCTCTGGCGTGCCGACTACCGCTCCGCCGCTCCGCTGCTCGAGCGCGCGCTCGAACTCGCCCGGCCGACCCGACTCGACGTCCACCTCGAGGTCGACCTGGCGGACGCCCTCGCCCTCGGCGTCGGGGACACGCTTCGGGCTGTCGAGATCGCCGACGCCGCCGCTGCGCGAGCCCACGCCGCTGGAAACGACCCCGGCGAGGCGCTCGCACGCGTCGTTGCTTCGAACTATCGCTTCACCGCCGGTGCTGAAAGCACGGACGAGCTGGAGTCGCAGGCGCGTGCGGCGCTGCCACTGCTCGAGCGGGCTGGAGATCACGCCGGGCTCGAACACATCTGGTGGGCACTGGGCTTCATGGTCGCGAACATGCGCGGCCGCTTCGGCGACGCGGCGGACGCACTCGAGGAAGCGCTCCATCAGATCCGGCTATCCCGGCGGCCACGGACCGTCTACGGATGGGGAGTTGCTGCGATGCTCATCTTGGGTCCTCGGCCGGTCGGCGAGGCCCTGCGACGGGTCGACGAGCTTCTCGCGGAGGCTCCGTCGCCCGTACTGCTGGCGGACCGCGCCGAACTGCTGGCCATGCTCGGCCACTTCGACGAAGCCTCGCAGATCGCCATCGACGCCTGCGCACAGGCCCACGAGTTCGGCACCGTGTCCGGTGAAGAGACGATGGCGACGCTCGCGAGGCTCGCCGGTGACCACGAGACCGCCGCTCGGCATCTCCGGCGGAAATGCGACGAACTCGAGGAGCACGACAACCGAGCTCAGCTAAGTTCATTCGCGCCCCTGCTCGGCCGGGAACTATGCGCGCTCGGGCAGTACGACGAGGCCGCGCGACTCGCCAGGCAGGGCCGCGAACTCGGAACACCCGACGACTCCATCACCCAGATGCTCTGGCGGCAGGTACAGGCACTCGTCCACGCATACCGCAGCGACCACGCCGAGGCGGAGCGGCTCGCGCGCGAGGCGGTCGAGATCGGCGAGCGGACGGACGCGCTGAACTGCCAGGGCGACGCGCTCTGCGACCTCGCCGAAGTCCTCGAAGCCGCCGGCCGCCCGTCGAGGCAGCCGACGCGCTCGAGCAGGCGCTCGACCGCTACGAGCGCAAGCAGAACCTCGCCATGGTCGCCCAGGTGCGTCCGCGGCTCGAACTCTTGCGAACGGGCATACCGGACTGAGCGCCGGAGGGTCGTCGCAACGATCAGCGGCCTGCGGACGGCGCCGGAGCGAGCGCCGTCCACGGGCGCCCCGTCTCCCGGATCGCGTCCGCGGTGGAGCGGATCAGGTCGGGTCCCGGCGACGGCGGCTTCTCTCTCGGGACGCCCATGATCACCGCCTCGCGACGGCCCTTGCCAACCCCCCCTTCCCTGCTTGCACCGACGCCAGGCTCGAGGACCCCTCAGCAACCCTCCACGCCCCTGTTCAAGCCGTTTCCGCGTGCGATGGGTCGCCCGGTACCCTCCCCCTCCACCTGCTCCCACTGGTGGCAGGTCGAGGGGCTCCTCGCCGGGGTGCTTTCGGCGCTCGACGGCCATGTCCCTGTGCCTCTAGGGCCCGTCGCGCGAGCGGGGGAGGCGGAGCGAGGCGAGGAGTCCGACGAGGACGAAGGCGGCGGCGATGAACGCGGCTCGTCGTGCGCTGGCGACGAACGCCTCTTCGACCGGTGCGACCGCTGGCTGGAGTGTGGGCGATGCGGCGGAAGACGGGCAGGACGGCGCCGCCGCTTCGCTCGACGGCGGCCGACGATCGCCGCGCGCTGCGTCGGGCGGGATCGACGGGATCGCCTCGAGCCGGTCGGCGGGTGCCGGTGGCGAGGCCGGTCGTGAGCGCGGTTCCGAGGATGGCGATGCCGAGTGCGGAGCCGACCTGCCGGGATGTGCTCTGGATGCCGGATCCCTCTCCGGACTGGGCGGGCGGGACGTCGGCGAGGATCACGCTCGTCAGCTGCGCCGTCGCGAAGCCGACGCCGATGCCGTAGACGAAGAGCTGCGGGCAGAACTGCCAGCCGGGCCGGTCGGCGGAGAAGGTGAGGCCGACGGCGACGATGCCGACGACCTCGATCGCGAGCCCGAGCTGCACGACACGGTGCGGACCGATGCGGCGGGTCAGCGGGGCGGCGAAGCCGCCGGCGACGAACGCGCCCGCGGCGAGCGCCGCGAGGATGAGGCCGGTGTCGAACGCGGACAGGCCGAGCACGGTCTGCAGGAACAGCGGGATCACGAAGACGAGGCCGAGCTCGCCGAGCCCGACGATCAGGACGGCGACGTTGCCGTAGCGGAAGCTCGGGATCCGGAAGAGCGTGAAGTCGACGAGGACGGTGCGTCCCGACCGGGCCCGGGCCGCTCGACGACGACGAAGGCCGCGAGCGCGGCGACGCCGACCGCGAACGCGAACGGGATGATCGAGACCCCGCCGGGGAGAGGCCGAGGAAGTCCTGCTTCGCGGTCCACCAGCCGTACGTCTGGCCCTCGATCAGTCCGAAGACGATGCCGAGGAAGCCGACGGTCGAGAGCACGACCCGGGCAGGTCGAATCCGGGACGGGCGTCGGGATCGCGGCTCTCGCCGACGAACAGGAAGGTGCCGGCGAGCGCGAGCAGGGCCGAGCGGGAGGTTGATGTAGAAGGCCCAGCGCCAGCTTAGGTTGGTGACGAACCAGCCGCCGAGGAGCGGGCCGAGCGCCGCCATGCCGCCGATCACTGAGCCCCAGATCCCGAACGCGATCGCCCGCTCGCGTCCGCGGAAGGTCGCGTTCACGATCGAGAGCGTCGACGGAAGGATCAGCGCGCCGCCGACCCCCTGGAGGAAGCGGCCGAACAGGAGGACGGTTCCGGTGGGGGCGAGCGCGGTGATCAGGCTCGCGCCGAGGAAGACGAGCAGGCCGCACGACGAACACCCGGCGGCGGCCGGTGACGTCGCCGACGCGGCCGACACTGATCAGGAGCGCCGCGAAGACGAGCGAGTAGATCGCGTTCGCCCACTCCGCCTGGGTGATCCCGATCCCGAGGTCGCGGATGATCGACGGGATCGCGACGTTGACGATCGTCGCGTCGACGATGATCATCGCCACGCCGAGCGTCAGCGCGACGAGGCCGAGCCAGCGGTTACGCCCGGAAACGGCGCTCAGCAACTTCCCGTGTCCGCGCTGGGTACGGAGGACGACCAGGCGAGCCGCACGACCTTGTCGAAGCGGTCGAGACCGTGGAGATCGATGGGGCGCTTGTCGGTCATCGTCCCCAGGATGTCACTGGGAGCCTGTCCGAGTCTTGGCTCGCCTCTGGCGCGGCGCGTCCCACGACGACAGCTTCTCTTCGGGGACGCCCAGGATCACGGCCTCGCGACGGGCCCCTGCTACCGCCCGTGGCAGGCTCGGGGACCCCCCAGCAACGCTCCAAGCCCCTGTTCAAGCCGTTTCCGCGTGCGATGGGGGTCGGGCACCCTCCCCCCTCACCTTGCCTGGGCCGCAGGCAGGGTCGGGGCCTCCTCGCCGGGGTGTTCCCACCCTCGACCGTGCCCTCGTCGAGGAGGATCCGGGAGCCCTGCACCATCTCGACGCGCCCCTGCGGGCTGCCGGCCTACGTGATCGCGGCCTTCGAGCCGACGGAGTGCGACCCCGGGTCGCCCTGCGGCTAGTTCGAGTAGCCGGTGACGAGTTCGACGCTCGCGGCGGAGGTAGACGAATACCGTGGGCTCATGTCGCGGAGATCCGACTCGCCTAACAGCGAGCGGATCGCGGCGGCCGCGGCCGGATCCGACGGGAACGCATCGAGCTGCTTCACTACCTCGACGACCGGCCAGAAAGTGATCCCGACCCCGTAAGGGAGGCAGCGTCCGCGCACGACCCGCGCCTCGACCGAAGCGAGCAACTCTGCCGCTAACCGGGACTTGCCCAGACCCGCATCACCGACCACCGTCACCAGCTCGCAGTGCTGCTCGCTCACAGCCCGACCCCACGCGTCACGGAGAAGCGCCAACTCGCGTTCGCGGCCGACGAACACGGTCTCGTGCCGCCGTTCCGGCGCCGCACGGGCCTCGACCAGCCGAAACGCGGCCACCGGGTCGCGCTTGCCCTTCAACACCGACGACTCTGCGGGCACCACATCGACGGCGACACCGACGAGCACTCGTGTGTCCTCCCCGATCAGGATCTCGCCAGGTTGCGCCGCCTGCTCAAGCCGGGCGGCCACATTCACAGCATCCCCAGTCGCCAACCGCTCTTCCGTGCCCGTCACGACGAGACCAGTGTTGACGCCGATTCTGGCCTGCACGCCCAGGTCGGGCAGCGCGTCCCGCATTTCGACGGCTGCGCGGCAAGCTCTGAGCGCGTCGTCCTCGTGCGCCACCGGGACACCAAACACCGCCATCACAGCGTCACCGATGAACTTCTCCACCGTCCCGCCATGCGACTCAACGATCCCCCGCATCCGCTCGAAGTACCGAGCCAGCAACGCCCGCAACGCTTCCGGATCCGTCGACTCGCCGAGCGCCGTCGACCCCGTCACGTCGCAGAACACGACCGTCACGACCTTCCGCTGCTCACGACCCCCGTCGGTCAGCGGTGCCGCGCAGAACCCGCAGAACTGGAACCCGTCCGGATTCTCCTTGCCACAGGCAGGACAAGCCGCCACCGAACGAGTCTACGACGACTGCTGGGCCAGGCTCTCCGACGAGGAACTTGCGGACTCGTTCGATCGCCACTCGGAGGAGGCTTTGGTTCTCAGAGCTCCCACAGGGACAGGAGATGTTCCGTTGTTAGCGGCAGATCGTCGTGTACGAGCGGCTACCGACGAAGCGGTTCCATTCCTCGGTCGTGAAGTTCCGTCCGGCGACGTTGCACGCGTGTTGTTCCCACGTCTGGACGGTGATCGGGAAACGGTAGGCGCTGCCGTCGCCGTAGGCGTAGAAGAATGACCGGCCGTTCGGCGTGTAGGCGACGTTCCCCCACAGGCCTTTCGAGCTCGGGAAATCGGTGCCGAACTGCTGCAGCGTTGCTGTCTGCCAGATTCGTGTCGCGCCTCCGTAACCGGCGGTTGCGAACGTCTTGCCGTCGGGTGCGAATGCCAGCCCTGCGACCGGCCCGTCGGCGACGACTGTCGTATGGCCGATCATCTTCCCAGTGGCTGGGTTCCAGAGGTTCACCGTGCCGAGCCAGGTGCCGGTCGCAAGTGTGCCGTCCGGCGAGAAGGCGACCACGCCGACCATGTTCCCTGGGTTCGCGGGCGGCCTGATCGTGCGCTCGACCTGTCCGGTTTGTGTGTCGACGATCAGCACTCGGCCATCGTCGGGCGTCACGGCCGCAGTGTTGCCGTCCGGCGAGATCGCGACCCAGCGTCCGTTCGTGTGAAGGTCGAGCGTGCGGCCGCCGACGAGCTTTCCGTCGCGCCAGAGAGCAAGCTCTCCCTCCTCTCTCGGCTGGTGGGTTGTTGGATCCAACGGGCCGTTGTAGGCGTCGACCGCAGCGATCAGGTGGCCGCTCCCGCCTGAGGCGACCGATTGCACCTGGCCCTTTTTTGAGAGCCCGCGCAGAACCGCTACCGGCCTGGGCCTCGGACCGACCGACCAGACCTGGAGAAGTCCCCGGTCGGCGCCCACGGCGAATCGGCCGTTACCGGCCCAGGCTCCCTGGTAGATGGTCCGCGCAAGCGCAAGCGAGATCCTGGCGACCGGGCGCAGCGTCGAGGTCGAGAAGAAGCTCACGGCCGACTGCTCGACGCTGGCCGCGAGCGTCCTCCCGTCGGGCGACACGGCGAGAAGCGGCGGCACGACGATGGTGCCCCCGCGAGGTAGGCCGACGCCAACGCTGAACGGGCTGCCGAAGCGGCGATCGGTGCCGAGGTCGTACTGAAGGATCGCGCCGTCGATGCCTGGCGTGTACAGCGTCTTGCTGTCGGGACTGAAGTCCGCGGCGAACACCCTCGTGTTTGCATGCCCGGTCAGGCGCTGGAGGACCGTGCCGGTCTGCGGGTCCCAGGCGATGGCGAGACCGTCGTCGCCCGTGCTGACGGCGACGCGCGAGTCGGGCGAGAAGGCCATCCGGTTGACCTGGGCGGAGTGTGCTCCCTCACCCGGGGTTGTCTTGCCGCTCGCGATGTCGTAGAAGCGCACGCTGTTGCCGATGCCGTAGGCGAGCGTTCTTCCGTTCGGACTGAGTGCGGCGGGGGCGAACTGGCCTGCGAATCGGGGGCCAGGCACGGATGAGAGCCGCTTCAGCGTACGAGCGTCCCAGGTCGTAATTCGGCCGCTCTGGGCGACCATCAGCCGGTCGCCCGGCAAGGTCTGGGCGGCGACGATCAGGCCGACGATGCCGGTTGGCACGAGCTTCGACTTCCCACCCCGATCAAGGCGCCATGCCTCGATGTAGCCGGAACCGTTGCTTCCGTCCTGCTTCGCGATCGACCAGGGTGCGAAGGCGTAACGACCGTCCCGCGTGACAGCGGCCGGTTCGTTTGCTGCCGGGGTGTTCTGCCAGAGCTTGCTGAACGTGAAGGTGCGCAAGGTCCGCCCGTTGCGCGGGTCGACCAGGAAGTACGAGAGGTTGGAGCCTGGAGCCGCCGCGAAGAGATCTCCAGTCGTCGGCACGTAGGCGTAGTCGGCGTTGGCGAGCGGGATGGTGCGCAGTAGTTGGTGCGTCCTTGTGTCGTAGATGTGCATGCCGCAGCAGTTTGTGATCGCCGCGATCGAGCGGCCGTCGGGCGAGACCTTGACTTCCTGCGGACGGCCGCCTGAGATCGGTATCGCGAACGTGCCGATCGCGGCTGGGCTGCGCAGCAGCGTGGCCAGCAGGGTGCCCTCGGTTTGGGGCGAGCGGTCGAGGTTCAACGACTCGCGGGCGAGCAGCATCGACAGGTCGATCCGCGGTTGTGAGACGGCTTCGGCGCCGAGCTGGCGGCCGAGCGCGACGGTCGCCTGATGCTGTGCCGAGTTGCTCTGTTGGAGCGCGATCACGCCTCCGACGACCGCTGCCACGAGCAGGATCGCCGCGCCGACGAGGAGGCCGCGTAGGCGCCGGTTCTGGCGTCGCTGCCGGTCCGCCTCGCGGTCTGCGTGTTTGCGGCTGGCGGTCAGGAACTCGTGCTCGAGCTGGTTGAGCTCTCGCTCCCGGCCAGCCGCCCAGTCGATCGTGGCTGTGAGTCGCGCACCGCGGTAGAGCTCAGCCGGGTCCCGGCCGGCCGTGTCCCATCGCTTTGCGCTCTGGGTCAGGTGCTCGCGCAACTCCCGGCCTTGCGCGTCTTCGGCCAGCCAGTCGTGGAAGCGCGGCCACTCGCGGAGTAGTGCTTCGTGGGCGACCTCGACGCTCGACTCGTGCGCGGTCAGTAGGCGGTCGCCGGTGAGACGCTCGACCACGCCGGCCAGCGCTGGATCGTGGTCGAGATCGAGCTCCTGCAGCCGCACGCGACGACGTGTCAGAACGCCTTCTTCTCCGCTGGCGACGAGCCGTAGGAACAGCCGGCGGGCGGCCTCGCGCTGATCGTCCGTGAGGTTTTCGTACGAGCTCTCCGCAAGTCGCGCGACCGCGCCGCGAACACCGCCCAGTCGCTGATACGTCGAGAACCGCAGCCAGCCGTCGTCCCGCTCATGCCAGAGCTCGACGAGCGCCGTCGACAGAAGCGGCAAGCCGCCCGGCTCGTCGGCGATCTCCTCCACCAGCGCGTCCGTCAACGCCGACTCCACACGCACACCGGCTCGGCGCGCGGGCAACTCGATCGCCCGCCGGAGCTCGTCCGCCCCCATCGGCCCGACCAGCACTTGATTGGCGGCGACGAGTCGTGCCAGATCGGGGTAGCCGCCACAATGGCCGTAGAAGTCTCCGCGGAGGCCGAGGACGACCACGTAGTGGTCCGGATCCTCTGCGAGCCCAACGAGCCGGTCGATGAAGGCTGCGCGCTCGCGCTCGTCATTGCAAAGTGTGAATGCCTCCTCGAATTGGTCGATCGCCATGACGAGCCGCTCGCCGCAGTTTTCGGTCGCCGCTGCCGTCAGGAGCTCCCTGAGCGGATGCTCGCCGGGCCGGATCGCTGCCGACCGCCAGCGCTCGCTGCCGGGAAGCAGCCCCGCACGAAGCGACGGCAACAAGCCCGCCGCGATCACAGACGACTTCCCACTACCCGACGCACCTACGACCGCGAGAAGGCCTGAACCGACCGTACGCGCGGCGAGCTCGCCGACGAGCTGCTCACGCCCAAAGAACAATCCCGCATCGGACTCCTCGAACGACGCCAGCCCCTTGTACGGAGCCTCGCCAGGATCGAGGTCGACGCTAGCCTCGCCCGAGTAGAGCCTCCCGAGCTTGAGCCCGATCGCGTTGTTCGCGAACGCGAGATCAGCGCTGCGGTGCCGACGCTCCGCAGCTAGGAACTCCGCCGCGGCAGCTAACCGCCTCTTCGCCTCCTGCTGCGCCCACTCGCTCATCAACTCATGCACCTGCGCTGGCACTCCACCCGACGCGCGAGCGATCGACTCCAGCGGCACGCTGTCGACACTGTCCTTCGCGTAGAGCTTTGCGACGCCCTGGATCGCCTCCCAGTCCAATGGCCGGAGTCGCCGCAGCCCGTCCCCCCAGCTGTCGATCGCGCTCAACAGCTCCTGCACCGAGGGGCCAAGATCCACGTTGTGCAGGAGACAGAGGACCAGAGTCGGACTGTTCTCGATCTCCGGGAGGGCGGCGACAAGCTGGGGTGCAAGCGCCTCGGCTGTGGCGTCGAAGTCGTCGAGAACGAGCAGCGAAGGCGCTGGGCTCTCGAGCGCGTCACGGAGCCGCGCGCCGGCTGCCGCCGCTGCGGTGCCCCCAGCGCCGGCGTACGCTACTGCCGCACCGTGCGAACGAGCGAAGGCTGCCATCTCCGCAGCAAGCCGCGTCTTCCCTATCCCTGACGGGCCAGCGATCACGAGCACGCGGCCGCGGCCACGAGCGACCTGCCGCCACGTTCCGCGCAACCAGGCAAGCTCGTTCTCGCGACCGACCAGCGTCGAGTCGGGCTCGAGCTCGAGAGGCAGCGGAACAGAGCCCCCGTCCGCCGCGAACAGCCGCGGCTGCTGCTCGGCCACCGCCTCGACGAGCTCGACCCGCCCATCGAAACCCTTCAACTCAGCAACCCCAGCAGCCTGGAACTCAACACCTGGTATCAGTCCGGCACGCTCGGCCAGCCTCGTCGTCACGAGCACCTGCCCACCGCCGGCCTTTGAACACAAGCGGGCGGCCATGTTTAGCGCGGCACCGCGAAAGCCACCGTCGACGGGAACGCCCTCCCCGACGTCGATACCGATGCCCGGAAACAGGGGCAGGCCATCCTCAACAGCCGCTTCGTCTGCACACACGGCTGCAAGCTCCGTCGCCGCTCGCACCGCCTGCGCCGCCGACTCGAAGATCGCGAACACCTCGTCGCCCCGAACTTCGACCACACGTCCGCCGCGCGCCGTAACAGCGTCACCCACCAGCTCGGCAAAACGGGAAGCAAGACGCGCCGCCTCGACATCGCCGCGCTCGTTCGTAAAGCTCGAATAGCCGCGAACGTCCGTAATCAGAAAGACCCGCTCGACGCCGCCCTCGACCGTCCCATCACCGTCGCCCGCCCCGGGGCGCTCAACGAGCTCAGTCATGTTCTCCCAAGACGTCCATTCGCGGCCTGATCTTCCCTGGCATGATGAAGGCGGATCCTGACGAGCGTCTCGGGAACGCGGTACAGGCCACGCCGATCCGCGACGGCACCGACGAGCCTGCTCGTGTACAGTTAGGAGCCAGATTATGCGGAAAGTCACGAGCCGGGACTGCTAGGCAATGCCTCCTTACAGCACGCAGGAACGTGCCAGTCAGCGGTGGGACAAAGGCTTCGCCGTAGCATCGGATCCGGGCGAACAGACTGCCGCGAGAATCAAGCGGCACAAGGAGCATCGCGCGGTCATGGAGGATCAAGAGATCGCTGACCACTATGGATCCGGCGCACGTGCACGCTCTTGGTTTCGGCTTCGCTGGAGCCCGGGCGAACGCAGGAGAGGAAGAACTCTCTCGTCTTGATCGTCGAGAATCAGTGAGGTGCGTCGCACTCCTCACCTCTAAGGTTTCGGGTGCGGAGCCGACCTCGCGAAACCCGGCAGCCCTCTAACGGTTAGGCCCTAGACTCCCCCTCGTGCCGCCCTGCACCAGCTGCGGTCACGAGAACGGCGACGCCGCAAGGTTCTGTGAAGCGTGTGGTGTCGCGCTCGGCAGCGGGTCGGTCGAGCACCGGAAGGTCGTGACGGTGCTGTTCTGCGACGTGGTCGGCTCGACCGCGCTCGGCGAGTCGACTGACCCGGAGGCGCTGCGGGCGCTGCTCGGCCGCTACTTCGAGCGGATGCAGCGGGATCGTCGAGTCGCACGGCGGCACGGTGGAGAAGTTCATCGGCGACGCGGTGATGGCGGTGTTCGGTGTGCCGGTCGTGCACGAGGACGACGCGCTGCGGGCGTGCCGGGCGGCGGTCGAGATGCGGGATGCGCTGCCGGAGCTGGGGATCGAGGGCCGGATCGGCGTGAACACCGGCGAGGTGGTCACCGGGACCGAGGAGCGGCTCGCGACCGGCGATGCGGTGAACGTGGCGGCGCGGTTGGAGCAGGCGGCGGCAGCCGGGCGAGGTGCTGATCGGAGCGGCGACGCATGCGCTCGTCGAGGGTGCGGTCGAGGTCGAGCCGGTCGAGCCGCTCGTGCTGAAGGGCAAGGCCGAGCCGGTGCCGCGCGTTTCGGCTGCTCGCGCGTCGGCGACGCGCCGGAGCGGCGGCACGACGCGCTGTTCGTCGGCCGCGAGCGCGAGCTCGGGCTGCTCCGCGAGGCGTGGGGACGCGTGCGAGCCGGAGCAGCGCTGTGAGCTGGTCACGGTCGTCGGTGATGCCGGCGTCGGGAAGTCGCGGCTCGCGGCCGAGTCGCTGGCCTCGATCGAGGCGCGCGGTCGTGCGTGGCCGCTGTCTGCCGTACGGGGAGGGGATCACCTACTGGCCGGTGGTCGAGGTGATCAAGCAGCTCGACGCTGCTGCCGACCGATCCGGCCGCCGCCGCGGCGATCCGCTCGCTGCTGGGCGAGAGCGAGGCGTCGAACGTCGGCGGAGGAGATCGCCTGGGCGTTCCGCAAGCTGCTCGAGGAGGCGCTGCGCCGCTCGTCGTCGTCTTCGACGACATTCAGTGGGGCGAGGAGACGTTCCTCGACCTGATCGAGCACGTCGCGCTCCTCTCGAGCGGGCGCCGCATCCTGCTGCTCTGCATGGCGCGGCCGGAGCTCGCTCGACCGCCGCCCCGCCTGGCCGGTCACGCTCCGGCTCGAGCCGCTCGCCAGCGACGACGTCGAGGAGCTGATCGGCCGAGCGTGTTCCGGAGCAGCTGCGCGAGAAGATCGCGCGCGCCGCGGGCGGCAACCCGCTCTTCATCGAGGAGATGCTCGCGATGGCCAGG
Organism: uncultured Actinomycetes bacterium; assembly: GCA_963765295.1. Taxonomy (GTDB): domain Bacteria; phylum Actinomycetota; class Thermoleophilia; order Gaiellales; family Gaiellaceae; genus PALSA-612. Next base: position 27,107 of record CAVXVO010000002.1, on the reverse strand, counting down.
AGGCCGACGGCGAGGTCGAAGTGCCGGCCGACGCTGCAGGCGCTGCTCGCGGCGCGGCTCGACCAGCTCGAGCCGGCCGAGCGAGCGGTGCTCGAGCGCGGCGCGGTCGAGGGCGAGGTCTTCCACCGCGGCGCCGTGCAGGCACTGGCACCGGAGGAGAGCCCAGGTGACGCCGCGGCTGGCGGCGCTCGTGCGCAAGGAGCTGATCCGACCCGACCGGCCGCAGCTTCGCGGGCGAGGACGGCTTCCGCTTCCGCCACCTGCTGATCCGCGACGCCGCCTACGACGCGCTGCCGAAAGCCACCCGGGCCGAGCTGCACGAGCGCTTCGCCGCCTGGCTCGAGGTGCACGGCGCCGAGCTCGTCGAGCTGGACGAGATCCTCGGCTACCACCTCGAGCAGGCCTGCAAGTACCGGGCTGAGCTCGGGATATCCCGTGACGACGAGCTGGCCGATGCGGCGCGGCAGCGTCTGGCCGCCGCCGGCCGCCGAGCGTCTGTCCGACAAGACTACGGCGCCGCCGTGCGCCTGTTCGAGCGGGCCGTCGCGGTCGTGGCTGCGATCGAGATCGATGTGGGCGTCGAGACCGACCTCATCGACGCGCTGCTCCAGACAGGTAGGAGCGACGACGCTCTACAGCGGGCGGATGCCCTCATCGAGCGTGCCTCGGTTGCCGGCGATGAGGTGGGTGCGCTCTGCGGGCGGATCAAGGTGGGCTTGATCCGCCTCCTCCTCGGGCCGGCGGTTTCGACCGAGCCGCTGGCCGCGCTCCTCGAGCAGGCGCTGCCGGTGTTCGAGGCCGCACGCGACGATCTCGCCCTGTACCTCGGATACGTCGCGCTCGGGGAGGTGCAGAACTTCCGCGCCCAGCCCGACGCGACGCTGGAAGCGTTCGAGCGGGCCGCCGCCCATGCTCGTCAAGCAGGCCTGCCGTACCAGGTCTTGGAGGAGCGCGCGCTGGGTCGATACTTCGGCACGACGCCGGTATCGGAGCTGCTCGCGTGGCTCGATGAGCAAGAGGAACGAGGCGGTCGAGACATCCCGCTCCGCATGTACCGGGGCCGGGCGTTGGCGATGATCGGCCGCTTCGACGAGGCGCGGACGCTCCTCGCACAGGTCCGTGCGGAACTGGCCGATCGCGGCGGGGCGAGACTGCTCGCGACTGCGACGTGCCGCGGTTCCTTCGACGTCGAGCTGTTGGCGGGCGATCCCGCCGCAGCCGCTGAGTTCGGGGAAGAAGGGTGCAAGCTGTACGAAGAGCTAGGGGAGAAGGGCTTCCTGTCGAGTGCGGCCGTGAGGCTCGCGCAGGCGTACTACGCGCTCGACCGGCTGGAGGATGCCGAGGCCTGGGCCAGCCGCTGTGTGGAACTCGGCACCAGCGACGATGTTTACAACGAGATGCTCTGGCGGCAGGTCAAGGCGAAAGTGCTCGCGCGCCGCGGCGAGCACGCCGAGGCTGAGCGCATCGCGCGCCAAGCAGTCGCGATCAGCGAGCAGACCGGCATACTCGACCCGAAGGCCGACGTGTATGCCGACTTCGCTGAGGTGCTCCTGCTCGCCGAGAAGCCCGACGAGGCCGAACTGGCGCTCGTAGACGCGCTTGCGCTCTACGAGCGCAAAGGCAATGTGGTCATGGCCGAGCGAGCGCGACTACGCATTAAGGAGTTGCGCGCGATAACAGCACGTGACTAGAAGCAGCGCCGGATTTGCTGACTAGACGCTGATCTGTCCCAATTACGGAAAACGGGAGCCCCGGATCAGCGCCGCACGTAGACGACCGTACGCCGCGGCGAGGCGATCGTCAGCACCCTGAACCCAAGCCCAAAGCACACAAGGCCAGGGGGAAGGCCGATCACCGTCAGGCAGAGCAGGCACCCGATCGTCATGCACATGAGCGACAGCGGGATGCCGGCGAGCAGCGTGTAGGCGAGGCGGATCACGGCGAGAAGCCCAGACGCGCCCAACTTCACGGGTATTGGCGGGTCTTGGCGGGAATGGGACGGGGCGCTCAGAGAAGACGAAAGCCCCTGCTGAAAGGGGCTTTCTGGCGCCACCAGCGGGATGCCCCCGGCAAGAATCGAACTTGCGCCCGCGGTTTAGGAACCGGCGCGCAAACCGCTCGTTTGCAGGGGGAAAAGGACGATTCGGCGGCGGAGTGCACCAATGATTGCACCAGTCGCTTTCGTTCTGGCCCAAGTCGAGCTGAGGCGAACCAGCGACCTCTTGCGCGTGAACGGTGCGCAGATGGGGACTAAAGGGGACAGTTGAGCGGTTTCGAGTCGGGCTAAGGGCGGTCCCGACGCCGAAGACCGCCCAGACCGGCACGCGGCGGCGTGACAGCTTCCGCCAGGCCGCGCGGCGCAAACCAGCATGTCCGGGGTTCGGACATGCCCACGGCGGCTAGTTCCCCGGCCGCGCCTTCGCTTGGATGTCGAGTACGACCCTGAGAGCCGGGATGCCGATCGACAGATCCGGGGGTGCGGGCACCCTGCCCAGGATTTCCGACATGGCGTCACGCGTGGGTTCGCCGGGCGTGCATTCCCCCGCCTCGATCGCCTTCTCCAGCTCTGCGACCACCGCACTGTTCGGCTGAGCCTGGCCGATGAGCCAGCGAACGTCGGCCTCCTCAAGCTCGACGATCTGCCCCGATAGCGAAAACGTGACTGCCATTCCCCGACCCGGACTCTACCCCCGATGAGAGCACGCACTGGGCCGAGGCGCTCCCGCTGATCGTCATCTGCGGGGTTGAGCGGGCGATAGTCCTCGACGTTCCCGCCGAGGTCGATCCTGCGGTGCTCGACCAGATCGGGCCGTCTCTTGCCCGCCTCGATCAGGTGTATCCGTCCAGCGATGCCTATGTCGAGTTCGTTCGCGCGCTTCCCTACTTCGCCGACGGAGGATGGGACGAAGACATTGCCGCGTTCTATCGCGCCGAACTCGAGGAGTTGCCTGACGGGACCTTCCGGCCACAGTGCCGTCCGGCACAGATCCAGCTGGCGGTCGAGGGCACGTTCGGACCCGACTGGCATGCAATCGCGGCGAGCATCGAGTGCCCGACACTGCTCGTTCGGACGATCGACGGCTTTGGGCCGCCTGGATCGGGACCGATCATGGACGAGGCCGGCGCCCAGCGAACGCTCGTGCGCCTTCGACACGGCCGGCTTATCGAGGTGCCGGGCAACCACATCACGTTCGCCTTCGGCAACCGTGCGCCGCAAGTCGTTGCGGAGATCCTTGCCTTCCTTAATGTCTCCGAACTGAAGAGCGGCGGATAAACATGTGCACCGGCTCGGCGGACAAACGGCCGAGCCCGAGCGCGTCAAAACTGAGCGCCCCAACGAGCAGGCCCAGCCAGGAAGAGGCGCGTCAGCCGAGGTCCTCTCCGTGATCGGCTGCGTACGGGCGTCCATCACGCCCGACGCCGTCTGCATCTCCACGGGTCAGGCGATTAAAAGAGCCTCGCGAAGAGGTTCTGCCAGTCCGGGGTCGCGACCGCTGGTCGACGGCTCGGACGGTCGCCGGGTACCACTGCCTGCCTCCGTGCGCGGTGGGGACGGCATCGCGGTTCAGGAGATCGGCGATCCCTGCGACGTCTTCCCGCGAGCGCGAAGGCGTCGGATGCGCCTTTCCACCCCGGCAGGAAGCGTCGCAGGCCGTCCGATCTTGACGCCCTGGGCCTTCTTCACGGCGAGGGCCTCCTTGGTCCGCTGCCCGATGATCCGCCGCTCCCACTGCGCCACGGAGGCGATCACGTTGCCGACGAGTTCGCCCTGCGGCGTCGAGAGGTCGAGCCCGAGGTCGAGAGCGACGACGTTGAAGCCGCGCCGTCGTGCCTCCTCGAGCAGGTTCCCGAAGTCGACGATCGAGCGGCTCAGCCGGTCGAGCCTCGCGACGACGATCCCGTCCACCTCCCCGGAACGGCACGATTCCAGGGCACTCCGAAGCCCCGGCCGGTTCATCGTCCGGGCGCTCAGGACGTCCTCCTCGACCCGGACGAGCGCCCAGCCCCGGTGTTCGCACTCCGCCCCGATCGCGGCCCGCTGCGCGTCAAGCCCCGCCCCGCTCGAGCCCTGCTCCTCGGTCGAGACGCGCACGTACCCGATGACCCTATCCTCGTTGCCCACCTTGCCAACACATACTAACCGGTCGGTTTCTATGCGCCGCCCCCACGGCCGCCCCCGACCCAGGGAAGGACATCTCGGACGGACACTCGGCGACCCCGGCTGGTGGAATGGAGCGGTGGCACCGCACCCTCCGAAGCTCGCCACAGTCGCGTATCACGAGGCAGGCCACGCGGTCGCGTGCTTCTACCTCGGCCGGCGCGTTGACCGCGTGACGATTGTCCCGCGGGACGGCTCACTAGGACACGTGAGCGGCCGGGCGCTGCCTCGATCGGTCGAACGCTCAGGCGAGCTAGACACGCGCCGTGAGCGGCAGGCAGCAGAAGACGCGATCATCGCGACACTGGCCGGCCCGATTGCCGAGGCGAGGTTCAAGGGCAGACGGAATCATGTCGGAGCATCCAGCGACGATCACCAGGCAGTCAACCTGGCGTTTCGGCTCTGGTCAGCTCCAGCGGTTGCGACCGCGTACCTTGACTTCCTGGGGGCACGGGCGCAGGAGCTGATCGACGTCCTGTGGTACCTCGTCGACTCCCTCGCGGCCGAGCTTCTCGAACGCCGGACGCTCTCGGGTGTCGAAACGCATCGGACACTTCGCCGGGCAATCCGGGAGCACGGGGAACTGTCGAGCTTCCCGGTCTCGGACTTGAACGCCGAGGGTTGGCGGCAAGTCGCGTGGGCGATCGGCGTCGACGCTAACGGAGGGGGCCAGGAAGCTGGGAGCCGAGGATGAAAGCCGCTGAGCCGCGTGCCCGATGCGGCCTACAGAGCCCGGCTCTAAACGCGTCCGGCGCGTGGAAGCGCTCCAAAAAGCGCTCCAAGCCAACCTGGCTCCTACGGTGCCGGCTTCCTTACGGAAGGGAAAAGGCGCTGTTTCCAGCGCCTTCTGAGGTGGAGCGTACCGGGATCGAACCGGTGACCTCCGGCTTGCAAAGCCGGCGCTCTCCCAGCTGAGCTAACGCCCCCGGCCGTCCCATCTTAGAGAGATGGGGCGGCCTTGAAGGGCGCTCGGGGGGGTGGACCCCTATCTAGGCTGCGCGCTCCAGCCGCTCTTCGTGGCGGGCGCGCTGGATGATCTCGTCACGTTCACCGAAACGGATACGAGCTCGCTCGATCCGGTGCTCTTCCCACAGCTTCGCGATCTCGTCCTCGAGGCTCGCGTGCTCGGCGGTGAGAGCCGCATCGTGCTGCTCGCTCAGCACGCGCAGGAGCTGCGCGCGCCGCTCGGTCAGCGCTTCGATCTCTGTTCGGATGTCGTTGAGTGATCGCACAATCGTTTTCAACGAGTTCGCGAAACCCGGTATTCCGGTTTGCTCAGGCGGCTTGCGACTCGTTCTCGAGCCGCTTGCAGAGCTGTTCCGCGGCCTCGACGAACGCGCTCGCCGCCGGCGTCCGCAGCCGGTCGCGGTGCCAGGCGATGCCGATCAGTCGCGCCGGGACGCGGTCGCCGAGGTCGACGACGCCGATCCGGTCGTCGCTCGGGTCGACGGTCAGGAGCGGCACGAGCGCGACGCCGATCCCGGCGGCGACCATGCCCTGCACCGTGTAGTTGTCGTCCGAGCGGAAGACGACGTGCGGCTCGCGCCCGGCGACACGAAGGCGCTCCTCGACCTGCTCGGTCGTGCGGCACGAGCGGTAGCCGATCAGCGGCAGCTCGACGATCTCGCGGAGCGTCGGCGCCCGATCGCGCTGCGCGATCGGGGAGCCCAGCGGCACGAGCAGCACGTAGGGATCGCGCATCAGCTCGATCGACTCGAATGGTCCCGGGCGCAGCGGGAAGACGACGAAGCTGAGATCGACCTCACCGCTCTCGATCAGGCCGAGCAGCTCGCGGTCGTCGGCCGACTCGACGAGCGTCACGTCGATCTTCGGCCAGTCGTCGCGGAAGTGGTGGAGAAGCGTGGGGAGGACGCGCGCGCCGACGCTCTGGTACGTGCCGATCCGCAGCGGGCCGGCGTCGCCGGCGCCGAGGGCGCTCATGTCGGCCTGGGCGGCACTCAGACGGGCCGTGATGCCGTCGGCATGCGTGAGCAGGAGCTCGCCCGCCTCGGTGAGCGAGATCGGCTTCGGGCCACCCGGCCGTTCGACGAGGCGCTGGCCGACGATGCGCTCGAGCACGGCGATCTGCTGGCTGATCGCCGATTGCGTATAGCCGAGCCGCGACGCCGCCCGGCCGAACGAGCCTTCCTCGGCGACGGCCTTGAGCGCGATCAGGTGACGCAGCTCGAGTCCCATCCATGCATCAGTTTGCATAATGGAATCCAACACTAACACGACTTGTGCTAATCAAGCTTGGACTGGCATGGTGTCGAACGTTATGACAGCTATCTGGCTCCTTCTGCCGCTTGCGCTGATCGTGCTCGCCCCGTTTGCCGGGTCTCGCGACCTGCCGTACCGGGACAAGCGCGGCTCGTGGCGGAACTATCTGTAGACGGCTCGTGACCGGCCCGGCGGGGCCCGCTCGCATCTGGGCCGCGCTCGCGGTCGTCTACGTCGTCTGGGGCTCGACCTACCTCTTCATCCTGATCGCGAGCCGGACGCTCCCCGTGTTCGTGATGTCGTCGCTGCGCTTCTCGATTGCGGGCGGCCTGCTCTACGCCTGGTCGATCCGGCGCGGCGACACGAAGGGCGATCGCCCGGGCCGCCGAGAATGGGCAGCCGCGACCGTCGTCGGTGCGGCGCTGTTCCTGGTCGGGAACGCGGGCGTCGCCTGGGCCGAGAAGCGCGTCAGCACGGGCGTCGCCTCGCTGATCATCGCGGCCGTGCCGCTGTGGATGGCGCTCTTCGACCGCTTCGCCTGCGGGCAGCGTCTCAGCCGCACAGCGGTGATCGGGCTCGCCCTCGGCTTCGCCGGTGTCGCCCTGCTCGCGTGGCCGACCGGGCCGAGCCACATCGACGTCGCGGGGGCGATCGCGCTGCTCGTCGCCGGCGCCGGCTGGGCCTCGGGCTCGCTCTACTCGCGTCGCGCGCCGCTCCCGCGGCGGCCGTTCGTCAGTGCCAGCATGCAGATGCTGACCGGCGGCGTGCTGCTCGCGATCGTCGCCGCGGCGACAGGCGAGGTCACGGACGTCCACGACGTGTCGACGTCCTCGATCCTGGCGTTGCTGTACCTGATCGTGTTCGGATCCTGGCTCGCGTTCACGTGCTACTCGTGGCTTCTCCGCAAGACGAGGACGTCGCTCGTCTCGACCTACGCGTACGTGAACCCGCTCGTCGCGGTCTTCCTCGGCTGGGCGGTCGAGAACGAGTCGGTCAGCCCGCGCACGGTGGTGGCGGGCGTCGTGATCCTGGCCGCCGTCGCGCTGATCGTGACGCCGCCGAGAGGCGAGACGGCGACCGAGCCGGCGCCGGTTCCGGTCCGCGGTCGGTAGCTACGCTGAGCGCGTGACCACGCTGGATCTGAGGAAGTACCGGCTGCGGTCCGGCGAATCGCTCCGTGACGAGCAGGAAGTCGAAATCGCGCCGATCGAGCTGGGGGGCCAGCGCTATCTCGTCGTGCCGGAGAACGTGCCGGCGGAGCTGACGGTGACGCGGGCGTCGACCGGCACGGTGTACGAGTTGCGATTCCACGTCCGCCTGCACGGGCCGTGCTTCCGCTGCCTCGGCGACGCCGTTCTCGACGAGCGCCTGTCGCTCCGCGAGTACCAGGCGGAGAGTCCCGGCGGCGCCGAGGAGCTGATGACGGCGTACGTCACGAACAACCGCCTCGACCTGTCGGCCTGGGCACGGGACGGGCTCGTCCTGGCGCTGCCGGACAAGATCCTCTGCCGCCCCGACTGCGCCGGCCTCTGCCCGGTCTGCGGCGTCGACCTGAACGCCGAGCCGCACGGTCACGAGGCAAGCGACGAGGATCCTCGCTGGGCTGCGCTGGCCGAGCTCAAGGAACGCCTGTAGCATGGCTTTCCGGCGCTCCGGCGCCGCACGATGACGGACTGACCGAGCCATCCATTACACCGTTGCGCGCCCAGCGGCGTGCCCGCGTTCTCGGAGGTCTCGGCCGTGCGTATCTCACTCGACGGCGTCTCGAAGCACCACGGCGCCACCACAGTTCTCGACGGCGTCACGCTCTCGGTCACGCCCGAGCGGCGGCTGGGCGTCGTCGGTCCGAACGGAGTCGGCAAGTCGACCCTCCTCAGGCTCCTCGCCGGGCTGGACGAGCCCGACGCCGGCCGCGTCACGCGAACGCCCGCCACGCTGACCGCGGGCTACCTGCCTCAGGAGCACGAGCGGCGTCCGGGCGAGACGCTGCTCGAGTCGCTCGCGCGCCGGACCGGCGTCGCCGCGGCCGAGCGCGAGCTCGAGCAGGCGGCGGCCGCGCTGGCCGCCGGCGAGGACGCGGACGACCGGTATGCGAGCGCGCTCGATCGCTTCGTGTCGCTCGGCGGCGGTGATCTCGACACGCGGGCCGGTGCGGTGGCGGCCGAGCTCGGCCTCTCGGTTTCGCTCGACCGGCCGACGACGGCGCTCTCGGGCGGCGAGGCGGCGCGTGTGGCGCTCGCGGTGATCCTGCTCGCCCGCTTCGACGTGCTGCTTCTCGACGAGCCGACGAACGATCTCGACTTCGACGGGCTCGAGCGGCTCGAGTGCTTCCTCGCGGCGCGCGAGGGCGGACTCGTCGTCGTCTCTCACGACCGCGAGTTCCTCGACCGGACCGTCACGCGGATCGTCGAGATCGAGCCGGGCTCGCGGCGCGCTCGCGAGTGGGCGGGCGGCTTCAGCGAGTACGAGGCGGCACGGGACTCGGCTCGCGCTGCGGCCTATGCGAGCTTCGAGCACGCCGAGGAGCGGCGGCGCGAGATCGAGGCGCTGCTCGTGCAGCGGCGCGTCGAGGCCCGCGGCGGCGCCGGGCTCGGAGAGAAGACCGGCGGCGCCGACCGCCGCGGCACGAACGCGCTCCGGGGCAAGGTGCGCCAGGCCGAGCGTGCGCTCGACCGGGCCGACCGGCCCGAGAAGCCGTTCGAGCCCTGGGAACTCCACCTCGTGCTCGAATCGGGCGGCCGGCCCGGTGATCGCGTCGCTTCGCTCCACCGGGCCGTCGCCGAGCGGGGCGACTTCAGGCTCGGCCCGATCGACCTCGAGCTCGGGCCCGGCGACCGCGTCGTCGTCTCGGGCCGGAACGGAAGCGGCAAGTCCACTCTCCTCGGCCTGCTGCTCGGCACGCTGCAGCCTGTCGAGGGCTCGCGGTCGATCGGACGGCGCACCGTCGTCGGCACACTCGAGCAGGGCCGCGGCGTCTACGCGAGCGGCGAGCCGCTGCTCGAGCAGTTCCGCGATCGCGCCGGGCTGCGGGCAGAGCAGGCGCGGACGCTGCTCGCGAAGTTCGGTCTGGGCGCGGAGCACGTCGGCCGCACAGGCGTGTCGCTCTCACCGGGCGAGCGGACGCGCGCGCAGCTCGCCGAGCTGCAGGCCCGCCGCGTCAATCTGCTCGTCCTCGACGAACCGACGAACCACCTCGACCTCGAGGCCGTCGAGCAGCTCGAGACCGCGCTCCAGGGCTACGACGGAACGGTCGTGCTGGTCACGCACGACCGGCGCTTCCTGGAGCGCTTCGGCGCGACGCGGACGATCGCGCTCTAGCGGCTAGAACGGGCCGTGGGGCTCGTAGCTGCCGCGGCGGGCGCCGATTCCGATGAAGGTCATCCCGTCGGGGCCGGCAACGGCGCAGCGCGTCGTGCCCGGGTCGAAGCGGATGAACGAGCCCTCGCGGACAGGCACCTCCTCGCCGTCCACGCGCCAGTGCCCCGAGCCGCGGACGACGACGTTGACCTCCTCCTGGTCCGTCGAGGTCTCGTCGTGCTCGAGGCCCTCGATCTCGGGAGGCAACTCGAACCAGTTGACCCCGAACGCCTCGAGGCCGAGTTCCCGTCGCACGAAGCGAACGGCGCCGCCGGGCCCCGCGCCCTCGATCTCCTCGACGTTGACGACGCTGTAGCCCATCCGAGGCCGAACACTACCCCGCCGCTATACTGCGCGGCCGCATGGCAGTCCCGAAGCGGAAAACGTCCAAGGCCCGTCGCGACAAGCGTCGCGCGACGCACCGCCTCCAGGCGCCGCGCCTGAGCGTCTGCCCGCATTGCCATCAGCCGAAGCGCTCGCACGAGATGTGCCCGAACTGCAAGACCTATCGCGGGCGCGAAGTCGAGCCTCTTCGCACGTCAGCCCCCTAGAGTCGTAGACTCTCCCGCCGTGGGCCCGATTCGGGTGGCGGTCGATGCGCTGGGCGGAGACCACGGGCCCGAGCAGATCGTCGCGGGCGCCGTCGCGGCGCGCTCCCCAGGCATCGAGCCGGTGCTGTTCGGCCCCGCCGGTCTCGACACCCAGGGGCTCGAGCTCGTCGTGACGACGCAGACGATCGCCATGGACGAGAAGCCGGCCGACGCCGTCCGCGGCAAGCCGGACAGCTCGCTCGTCGCGGCCTGCCGGGCCATCCACGAGGGACATGCCCAGGCGGTGGTGTCGGCCGGGAACACCGGCGCCATGCTCGCGGCTGGACTCGTCTACGTGCGGCGGCTGCGCGGCGTGCTGCGCCCGGCAATCGCGCTGATCGTCCCCACGCCGAAGGGACCGTCCGTGCTGATCGACGCGGGTGCGAACGCGGATTGCCGCGCCGAGCACCTGCTCCAGTTCGCGGTGATGGGATCGATCTTCGCCCAGGAGATCCTCGACATCGCGCGGCCGACCGTCGGACTGCTGTCGATCGGCGAGGAGCCGGAGAAGGGCAACCAGCTCACACTCGAGGCCCACGAGTTGCTCCAGGCGAGCGACCTCAATTTCCAGGGCAACGTCGAGAGCCGCTGGGTCCTCGCCCACGCGGCCGACGTGATCGTCTGCGACGGATTCACGGGAAACGTCGTGCTGAAGCTGCTCGAGGGCACGATCAGGACGACGCTCGACTGGCTGCGAACCGAGATCGTCGCCACTCCGCGCGGCAAGGTCGGGGGCATCCTGATCAAGCCCGCGGCCGCACGGCTGCGCGCGCATCTCGACCCGGACAGCTACGGCGGCGCCTACCTTTTGGGCCTCCGCGGCCTGTCCGTGATCGCGCATGGGAACTCGTCCCAGGCGGCGATCGCGAACGCGATCAGGTACGCAGCGCGGGGGATCGAGCACGGCGTCGTAACGCGGCTCGAAGAGCGAATGGCCAAGGAGACCGAGGAGCCGGCGAAGGACCGTGTTAGCATCCGCGCGCTTTCCGAATCCAACCCGCAAGAGAGGTGACATGGCAGCTTCGCGCGAGGAAGTCTTCGAGCGAGTCAAGGACGTGCTGGTCGAGCAGTTGGGCGTCGACGAGACCGAGATCACCGAGGAGGCGTCCTTCCAGGAGGATCTCGACGCCGACTCGCTCGATCTCGTCGAGCTGATCATGGAGCTCGAGGACCAGTTCGGGATCAAGATCTCTGACGAGGACGCCCAGAAGATCACGACTGTCGGACAGGCCGTCGACTACGTCTCGACCCACCAGTAGCAGCGACACCCATGCAGGCGACGTTCGGCGGCTCGCCGAGCTGATCAGAACGCTGCCGCCGGACCGGCTCGAGCACGTCTTCACCCACTCTTCGTGGGCACCCAATCGCGCGTCCTCGTACGAGCGGCTGGAGTTCCTCGGGGACAGCGTGCTCGAGCTGGCCGTCGCGCGCCATCTCTACGACCGCTATCCCGATCTCAGCGAGGGACGGCTGGCGAAGATCCGCTCGCACGTCGTCTCGCGGCGGGCGTGCGCGCTCGTCGCGGATCAGCTCGAGCTCGGTGCCCAGCTGCTCGAGCGCGGAGCAACGACGCAGCCGGACGAGCTGGCCCGCCTGGCGGAGAACCGCAACGTCCTGGCGGCTCTCCTCGAAGCGGCGCTGGCCGCGATCTTCCTCGAGCACGGCTTCGAGGCGGTCGAGGGGTCGATCGTCGACGCCTTCCATGGGCAGATGGAGTACGCGGCCACGCATTCGGTCGACTACAAGACCGAGCTGCAGGAGGAGCTGGCCCGTATCCGCAAGCAGGTCGTCTACACGGTGGTCGAGATGCACGGGCCCGCGCACGACCGGCGCTTCACGTGCGCGGCGCTCGTCGACGGCGAGCAGCGCGGCGTCGGCACGGGCTCGACGAAGAAGGAGGCAGAGCAGGAGGCCGCGCTCCAGGCGCTCGAGTCGCTGCCTGCCGACGACGCCGAGGCGTAGCCGCAGCCGGGTCATCCGCGCTCATCGTTAGCGTTGCGCCGGCGTGTACCTGAAGTCAGTCCGCATGCGGGGGTTCAAGTCGTTCCCCGACCAGGTCGAGGTCCGGCTCGAGCCGGGGGTGGCCGTCGTCGTCGGTCCGAACGGCTCCGGCAAGTCCAACATCGCCGATGCGCTCGTGTGGGCGTCCGGGAGCATGGCGCCGAGCGAGCTGCGGGCGGAGAAGCCGGACGACGTGCTCTTCGGCGGCGCTGCTGGACGCACGCCGGCCGAGTTCTGCGAGGTGGAGTTGCTGTTCGACAACGCCGACCAGGCCCTGCCGGGGCTGGACTTCTCGGAAGTGTCGATCGTGCGCCGGCTGCATCGAGGAGGCGAGGGCCAGTACCTCGTGAACGGCGCCCAGGTGCGGCGGATCGACGTCGTCGAACTGCTCGCCGACGCCGGCCTCGGCCCCGGGGCGGGCTCGATCGTCAGCCAGGGGAAGGTCGAGGCGATTCTCACGTCGAGCGCGGCCGATCGGCGTGCGCTCGTCGAGGACGCCGCTGGGCTCGGCCGGTTCAAGCGGCGCCGGCATCGTGCCGAGCTGAAGCTCGCCCGCGTTGCGCAGCAGGTCGAGAGAGCGCGCGATCTGGAGACGGAGGTCGCGAAGCGGCTGCGGCCGCTCGCGCTCCAGGCCACGGCCGCCGAGCGCGCCGAGAAGCTCGCCCGGGAGATCGCGGGGTTCCGCGCAGGGATCGCCACCATCGAGCTCTCCGAGCTCGGCGGGCGGACCGTCGACGCTGAACGGCGTGGTCGGGTCGTCGTCGAGGAGCGCCGGCGTTTGGAGGAGCGGCTCCAGACGCTGCTCGGCGAACGCGAGCGGGCGGAGGAGGAGCTGGCCGCCGTCGCCGGGGGCCGCGAAGGTGCGGTTGCGGTTCTCTACCGGCTGCGCAGCGGCCGAGAGCGAATCGAGCTCCGGCGTGAGGCGGCGGGCGAGCTCGTGGCGCGCCTGCGCGAGCCGGTCGTCGAGCACCACGGCGATCAGCTTCTCGGGCAGGCGCGCGTTGCCGAGGCACGGGCTGCGGCGCTGCGGCGTGCGCTCGACGAGCGCGAAGGGCTGCCGCCGGCCGCCAGGGCCCTCTCCGAGAACGGTGAGCGGCTGGCGCTCGGCGAGCTCGACGTCGAGCCGGGCGCCGAGCGGGCCGTTGCCGCAGCGCTCGGCCATCGGGCGGCCGCCGTGCTCGCGGCGACGCCGGAGCGCGGGCTCGAGCTGGTCGAGCACGCCCGCTCGGCCGGGCTCGGGAACCTCGTCGTGCTCGTCGGCCGCGATCCGCAGGAGCTCGTCGCGGAGCTGGCGGTCGTCCCGCTCGAGGATCTGCTCCTGTCCTCCGTCCCGGCGGTCACGCGGGAGGGCATCGGCTACCACCCGGAGCGCGGCGAGCTGTGGTTCGTCGGCGAGGCGGCGGAGGCGATTCAGCTCGAGCTCGAGGCCCAGTTCCGGCTGTTGCAGGCACAGGCTCGCGACCTCGGCGCGCGGGCAGCAGCGGCCGAGCCGCGCCTGCGTCACACTGACCCGCGGCTGATCGGGCTCGCGGAGCGGCTCGAGGCGGAGCTCGGTCGGTGTGTCGATGCCGGACGACGCCACGAGGCTCCCCTCGAGGCCGAAACGCGCAGCGAGTCCTCACGCGCCGGAGAGCTCGCAGTCGAGCTGCGCCGGCTCGGAGCAGTCGAAGCCGAGCTTCGGCACGAAGCGGCGGGCGCGGGCGAGCGCGCAGCCGCGATCGACGTCGAGCTGGCGCGGCTCGAAGCCGAGGCGGCGGAGGCACAGCGCCGTCTCGCCGAGGCGAACGCGGAGCCGGCCGAGGGACCGCGCGACGAGCTGGCGGCGAAGCTCGAGCGGCTCGAGCGCCGCCGCGAGCTCCTCGGCGGCGTCAACCCGTTCGCGAAGGAGGAGTACGAGCGTGAGAAGGAGCACCTCGAGGAGCTGCGCACGCAGCGCTCCGACCTCGAGCGCTCTCTGGCCGAGCTCGACAAGCTCCGGCGCGAGCTGACGGAGACGGTCGAGCGGCGTTTCGAGGAAACCTTTGCCGCCGTAGAACGGAACTTCGCAGAGGTCGCCGGGACGCTGTTCCCGGGCGGCGAGGGGCGCCTGCGCCTGACGGAGGGCGAGGGTGAGGACGGCGAGTCCGAGCCGGGCATCGAGGTCGAGCTGCGCCCCGCCGGCAAGCGGATCACCCGGCTGTCGCTGCTCTCAGGGGGAGAGAAGGCGATCGGGGCGATCTCGTTCCTGTTCGCGCTCTTCCTGGCGCGGCCGTGCGCCTTCTACCTTCTCGACGAGGTCGAAGCGGCGCTCGACGACACGAACATCGGCCGCTTCGTCTCGCTGCTTCGGCAATTCGCCGAGCGCGCGCAGTTCATCGTCGTGACGCATCAGAAGCGGACGATGGAGGCGGCGGACATCCTCTACGGCGTCACGATGAGCGGCGACGGCGTCTCGCAGGTCGTCTCGCGCCGACTGCCGCGCGAGGAAACCGAAGCCGCGGCCTGAGCCGCGCGCGCGGCCGCGCTCCGTTGCTCTCCCCCCGGGGCCTTCGGCCCTGGCCCCCCGGCTTTGAGCGTAGCGCGGAAGTCCGCACGCATGTGACACGCAACTGTGACGATTCCGCGCACCGCGCCGGGCGGCCCCGCGCCCGACTATCCTGCGCGCCCGGATGGCGCGAAGCTGGTCAGAGTTCCTCGGGGACGAGCACGGAGTGGACGAGCAGCCGGAGGAGCGCCGCCGGTTCCTCGGCCGGTTGCGGAGCTCGCTCGGCCGCACTCGCAACGTCATCCGGCTCCCGCTCGGGCGATTCGATCCCCGCGACGACGAGTCCTGGGAGGCGCTCGAGGAGGCGTTGATCTCCGCCGACGTGGGCATGGCCGCGACGGAGGAGCTCGTCGAGCGGCTGCGCAAGCGCCGGGACGTCGACGACCTCGAGCAGGCGCTCGTCGAGGAGATCGCCGACCTGCTGGGCGAACCCGGCACGCTCGCTGTCAGCGAGCGGCCGAGCGTCCTGCTCGTCGTCGGCGTCAACGGCACCGGCAAGACGACCACGATCGGCAAGCTCGCCTACCGGCTTTCCGCGCACGGTCATTCGGTCCTCGTCGCCGCCGCGGACACGTTCAGGGCGGCCGCGGACGAGCAGCTCGAGATCTGGTCGCAGCGGGCGGGTGCGGACTTCGTCGGTTCCACGAAGGGTGCCGATCCCGCCGCGGTCGCCTACGACGCGATCGAGGCCGCGACGAGCCGTGGACGTGACGTCGTGCTCGTCGATACGGCCGGGCGCCTCCACACGCAGACGAACCTGATGGAGGAGCTGCGCAAGATCCGGCGCGTGATCTCGAACCGGCTCGAGGGCGCGCCGCACGAGACCCTGCTCGTCCTCGACGCCACGACCGGGCAGAACGGCCTCCAGCAGGCACGTCTCTTCGGTCAGGCCGTCGAGGTCAGCGGGGTCGCGCTGACGAAGCTCGACGGCACCGCCAAGGGTGGGATCGTCCTGTCGGTCGCAGTCGAGCTCGGCCTGCCGGTGAAGCTGATCGGCGTGGGGGAGACGCTCGAGGACCTGCAACCGTTCGATCCGGCCGACTTCGCCCGCGCTCTGGTCGGCTCGGACGCGGAATAGACCTCCGTACACTGTCCGGCGATGTTCGACGCCCTCGGCGACAAGCTGCAGTCGATCCTCGGCGGCCTGCGCTCGCGCGGAAAGCTGGACGAGGAGACGGTCTCGAAAACCCTGCGCGAGATCCGGCTCGCGCTGCTCGAAGCCGACGTCAACCTCGCCGTCGTCAAGGAGTTCATCGCTGCCGTCAAGGAGCGCGCGCTCGGCCAGGAGGTGACGAAGAGCCTGACGCCGGGGCAGGAGGTCGTGAAGATCGTCCACGAGGAGCTGACCCGGATCATGGGCTCCGCCGACTCGCGACTCGCGTTCACCGGCCGTCCGCCGACCGTGATCCTGCTCGCCGGCCTGCAGGGCTCGGGCAAGACGACGGCCGCCGCCAAGCTCGCGCTGATGCTGCGCAAGGAGAAGAAGAGCCCGCTCCTCGTCGCCGCCGACCTGCAGCGGCCGGCCGCGATCACGCAGCTCGAGCAGCTCGGCAAGCAGATCCAGATCCCGGTCGCGAGCTCCGAGCGTGAGGACGCTGTCCGGGCGGCGACGCGCGGCCTCGAGCAGGCGCGCTCGCAGGGGAACGACGTCGTGATCGTCGACACCGCGGGCCGGTTGCAGATCGACGAGGAGCTGATGGACGAGCTCGAGCGGATCCACCGCGAGGTGAAGCCGCACAACGTGCTGCTCGTCCTCGACGCGATGACCGGGCAGCAGGCGGTCGACGTGGCGCTCGCGTTCCACGAGCGCGTCGCCTTCGACGGCGTGCTGCTGACGAAGCTCGACGGCGATGCCCGCGGCGGTGCCGCGCTCTCCGTCAGGGCCGTGACGGGCAAGCCGATCAAGTTCGCGTCCGTCGGCGAGAAGCTCGACCAGCTCGAGGTCTTCCATCCCGACCGCATGGCGTCGCGGATCCTGGGCATGGGCGACGTGCTGACCTTGATCGAGAAGGCCGAGGCGGCCGCCACCGAGGACGAGCAGAAGGAGATGGAGGCTCGCATGATGGCCGGCGAGCTCAACTTCGAGGACTTCCTGACGAGCTACCGCATGATGCGCAGGATGGGCTCCTTCAAGAGCCTGATGTCCATGATCCCGGGCATGGGCAACCAGCTCAGGGACGTCGACGTCGACGAGCGGGAGCTGGGACGCGTCGAGGCGATGATCCTGTCGATGACGCCGCGCGAGCGCCGCCTGCCGCACGTCATCGACGGCTCGCGGCGGCAACGGATCGCGAGGGGCAGCGGGACGACGGTCCAGCAGGTCAATCAGTTGCTCGCCGCCCGCAAGCAGATGCAGAAGATGATGAAGCAGATGACCAAGGGCAAGATGCCCTCGCTCCCCGTCGCCGGGAAGCGCTAGAACAGCACCGAGAGGAGAGGAATGGCAGTACGCATGAGGTTGACGCGGGTCGGATCGAAGAAGAACCCGATCTACCGTGTCGTCGTCGCCGACTCGCGCTCGCCGCGCGACGGCAAGTTCATCGACATCGTCGGCCGCTACAACCCGCAGCACGAGCCGTCGCTGATCGAGTTCGACGAGGCCAAGGTGAAGGACTGGCTCTCGAAGGGCGTCCAGCCCTCGCAGCCCGTCTCGCGCCTGCTCAAGGCCAAGAACATCGGCTGAGGCGCGTGTCTGCTCCTGCCGACCTCGTCTGCTTCCTGGCGAAGAAGATCGTCGAGGAGCCGGACGCGGTGCGGGTCGAGGAGGTCGACGCGGACGGTGATCTGCTGCTCCGGCTCCACGTCGCCGACTCGGACCGGGGGAAGGTGATCGGGCGCCGCGGGCGGATGGTGCAGGCGCTGCGCACCCTCGCCCGGGCGGCCGGGGCCCGGTCCGACCGCCGCGTGCTGCTCGAGATTGCCGAGTAGCGCCTCGCGGGGCGACGGCTTCGTCCGGGTCGGCCGCGTCGGCAAGCCGCACGGGCTGGACGGCTCGTTCTTCGTCGAGCACGCGAGCACGGATCTCGCGCGCTTCGCGGTCGGCGCGACGCTCGTGGTCGACGGCGAGCCGGCGAAGGTCGTCGCGTCGAAGCACGCCCGCGGGAGACCGGTGATCCGGCTCGAGCGCCGGGTCGAGCGCGGCGCCGAGCTGACCGTCCCCGTCTCCGAGCTCCCGCCCGCGGAGGACGGCTCGTACTACGTGTTCCAGCTCGTCGGCCTCGCCGTCGAAGAGGAAGGCGGCCGGCCGCTCGGCCGCGTCGATGCCGTCGAGCCGGGGGTCGCCAACGACGTGCTCGAGCTCGACACGGGCCTCTTGCTGCCGATGCACGAGGACTGCATCCGCAACGTCGACCTCGCGGCAGGCACAATCGTTGTTGCGCGCGGTTTCGCCGAACCCGACTACCCTCACTAGATGCCCCTGCAGCTCGACGTCTTCACCCTGGTTCCCCACGCCTTCGCATGGCTGACGGAGCAGCGACCGCTCGCGTCGGTGCTCGGCGACGAGCTCGAGCTGCGGCTCCTGAACTACCGTGACTTCAGCCCGCTCCGTGCCGGGCAGGTCGACGACGAGCCGTACGGCGGCGGCGCAGGGATGCTGCTGCGAGTCGACGTTGCCGCCGCGGCGCTCGATGCCGTGTACGGCGGCGTGCCCGGTCATCGCGTCGTCGCGCTCACCCCGCAAGGCAGGCCGCTCGACCAGCAGGTCGTCGAGGAGCTCGCCGCCGAGGAGCGGCTGACGCTGCTCTCTGCCCGCTACGAGGGCTTCGACGAGCGGATTCTCGTACACCTGTGCTCGGACGCGATCTCGATCGGCCCCTATGTCCTCTCCGGCGGCGAGCTGGCGGCGATGGTCGTGGTCGACGCCGTCGCCCGGCTCCTCCCGGGCGCGACCGGCAGCGAGGAGTCGCCGCGCATCGAGAGCTTCTCGACCGAACTCGACGGCGGGCTCGAGTATCCGCACTACACGCGGCCGGCCGAGTTCCGCGGCTGGCACGTGCCGGATGTGCTCCTGTCCGGCCACCACGCCCGGATCGACGAGTGGCGCCGCGACCAGAGCCGGCTTCGGAGCACGCTTTGAGCGACCCCGGGCAGCGCCCCCCCGAGTGGCCGCCCTCCGGTGACGACGGCTCGTCTCCCGTACTCGCTTCGACGGCGGAGTCCGTCGCCTCTCCAGATCCGTACGAGATCCTCGGACTCTCGTCGGAC
The DNA here is from genome assembly GCA_963765295.1 of uncultured Actinomycetes bacterium. GTDB lineage: Bacteria > Actinomycetota > Thermoleophilia > Gaiellales > Gaiellaceae > PALSA-612. The sequence continues at coordinate 8,050 of CAVXVO010000002.1, read as the reverse complement.
GCGTCGCCCGACGACGTCCGCGCCGCCTACGACCGCTTCGCGCAGTATCCGGACCTCTGGCTCGGCAGCGACCCCGGCCGGGAAGAGCGGCTCCATCGCGTCGACGCCGCGTACCGCCTGCTGTCCGACCCAGTGCGCCGCGCCGCCTACGACCGCGCGCGCGCCGGCGAGGAGTCGGCCTATACGCCGACAGGCAAGCCGCGCAAGTCGTGGAACCCGGTCGACCGGATGACGCGGAGGCTTCCGCGACCGTGGCGGATCGCGATCGACTGGGCCGTCACGATCATCGGCGCGATCGTGATCGTGCTCGCGCTCAAGCAGTGGATCGTCAACCCGTACCGGATCCCCTCGTCGTCGATGGAGCCGACCCTGCACTGCGCTCGACCAGGGCCGGGCTGCGAGGCGCACTTCTCCGACCGCGTGCTCGCCTGCCGCATCTGCCTCGACTTCAGCAGCCCGTCGCGCGGCGACATCATCGTCTTCAAGACACCACCCGAGGCGGCGGAGAAGTGCGGCGAGGGCGGCACGTTCGTCAAGCGGCTGATCGGGCTCCCCGGCGAGACCGTGTCCGAGAAGGCCGGCTACGTCTACATCGACGGCAAGCGCCTGAAGGAGACGTACATCCAGAAGGGCCACCGCGACACCCAAACGGGGAAGTGGACGGTCCCGAAGGGCCAGTACTTCTTCATGGGGGACAACCGCCTCGCAGTCCTGCGACTCGCGCCAGTGGGGCTCGGTGCCGCGCGGAAACCTGATCGGCGACGGTCTTCTTCGTCTACTGGCCGCCGAACAGAATCGGGTTCCGCTAGCTAGCCGCCGGGGCGGCTGCGCGGTTTCGCTAGCATTGTCGGTCGGCCCCGCTGCGGGGCTCTTCTTTCGTGAGGAACGCTCTGTCGCCATGACTGCTATCGAGACGATCGAGAAGCGCCAGCTGCGCAAGGGCCTGCCGAGGTTCAAGGCGGGAGACACCGTTCGCGTGCATTTCCGCGTCATCGAGGGCACGCGCTCCCGCGTCCAGGTCTTCGAGGGCGTCGTGATCAAGCGCCAGGGTGCCGGCTCTCGCGAGACCTTCACCGTCCGCAAGCAGTCCTTCGGCGTCGGCGTCGAGCGCTCGTTCCCGCTCCACTCGCCGAAGATCGAGAAGATCGAGGTCGTCCAGATCGGTGACGTGAATCGCGCCAAGCTCTACTACTTGCGGGAGAAAGTGGGTAAGAAGGCGCGCGTGAGGGCCAAGCAGTACGGGGGCAAGCTATCCTCGGCAGATGCCGCCGACACCCTCGAGGAAGCTTCCGAAGAAGCTCCCGAGGAGGAAGTCGAAGCAGTCGAGGGCCGCGTCGGCGCGCAACTCGAGCCCGAGTCCGAAGAGCAGCCCGAGCCCGAAGCCGCGTCCGACCCGGAGCCCGTCGCCGCCGAGGCGGACGGGCAAGAGACTTCTTAGCTTCGACCGGCGAATCGGCGCGCGCTACGTCGTCGGCGCCGACGAGGCAGGGCGCGGCTCCCTCGCCGGACCGCTCCTCGTCGCCGGCGTGCTGCTCGACTACGAGGCGCTCCGCGGCTCCAGGGTGCGTCCGCTCGCGCTGCTGAACGACTCGAAGCAGCTCACCGGTCCGCAGCGCGAGGAGCTGTTCCAGGCCGTCGTCGGCTGCGCCGAGCGGATCAGCGTCCAGGCCTTCTCTTCGGCGAGGATCGACCGCGACGGCCTGCACGTCTGCAATCTCCGCGGGCTGCGTGCCGTGCTCCACGCCTTGACTCCGCCTGGCGAGGTCTGCCTCGTCGACGGGTTCCGGCTCGGCCCGGCGGCCCCCGAGCACACGGCCGTCGTCGACGGTGACGAGCGCAGCGCCGCGATCGCCGCCGCGTCGATCGTGGCGAAGGTCGTCCGCGACCGGCTGATGCACCGCATGGACAGCCTCTATCCCGCCTACGGCTTCGCGTCGCACGTCGGCTACATCACGCCGGAGCACTCGTCCCGCGTGCGCCTGCACGGGCCCTCGAACGTGCACCGCCGCTCGTTCCAGGCGCTCTGCTACGCCGTGTGAGGAACGGGGCCGAGGAGCAGGCTGTGTGGCACTACCGGCTGCGCGGCTACCGGATCCTCGGAAGGTACTTGCTTTAACGCAAGGTTTGATGGGGCGGTCGCGGTTTCGAGCGAGGCTCATGCCCCGTCGCACTTTCCGCAAAAGACGACAGGCTCAAGCGAGGCTAGACCCTGCTTGGCGGCGTATGTGGCGGGCTTAACATGCCGCGGTTCGTCTCGTGGTACGGGATCGGGCTGCGCATGTGGCGGCTTGGCGGCGTGGCGGCCACCGCCAAGCGGAGAAGACGCGCCGAAGCCTCAGCGGAGCCGAGCCGTCCGGAGCCGGGTCCCGCCGTGCCTCGCTCGACACAGATCGCGCGCCTCGCCGTTCTGCGAGACACACCGTAAGCCCGTCCGTCCGTGCCCTCACCCGACGGTGCAAGGCGTAGAGCCATGTTCGAGCCCGACGCGTCGCTCGACATGGAGCCGCCAGTAGCGTCCCCGCTCGTGGTGTACGAGCAGGTGAGGTGGTCTTCCGCGGGGGCCGTGGAGCGCGAGCCGTAGGCGAGCGCGGAGCGGCTGCCGCGGGCGGGTGATAGCTGACCACCGCGCCATCCTCGCGAGGTCTTGTCAGAGACTCAGCGAGGAGGAAGCACGGTGGTCAGAGCACGATGGATGTTTCCAGTTGGTTGCGCAAGCAGCTTGAGCAGGCGAGCCCTGATCTGTTGCGGGCGATGGTGCAGGAGTTCTGCGAGGCGCTGATGAGCGCGGAGGCAGACACGCTTTGCGGTGCCGAGTGCGGTGAGCGCTCCCCGGAGCGGGTCAACCGCCGTAACGGCTACCGGGATCGCAGCTGGGACACGAGGGTGGGCACGATCGAGCTCGCGATCCCGAGACTGAGGGAGGGCTCGTACTTTCCCGACTGGCTGCTCGAGCCCAGGCGCCGGACCGAGCAAGCGTTCGTCTCGGTCGTCGCCGATGCCTATCTGGCCGGCGTCTCGACTCGGCGGGTGGAGAAGCTCGTTCGACAGCTCGGGGTCGAGCGGATGAGCAAGAGCCAGGTCTCGCGCTTGGCGAAGAGCCTGGACGTGATCGTCGAGGACTTCCGCTCACGGCCGCTCGATGGGGCGCCCTACCCCTACCTGACGCTCGACGCGCTGGTCGTCAAGTGCCGCGAGGGCGGCCGGACGGTCAACGCCTGCGTCGTCCACGCCGTCGCCGTCAACCGGGACGGCTGCCGTGAGTCGTTGGGGCTCGACGTGGTCACGAGCGAGGACGGGGCGGCCTGGCTCGCGTTCCTGCGCTCGCTCGTTGCCCGCGGCCTCGCCGGCGTCAAGCTCGTGACCAGCGACGCTCATCCCGGCCTCGTCGACGCGATCGCCTCGACGCTGCCCGGCGCCTCGTGGCAGCGCTGCCGCACCCATTTCATGCGCAATCTGCTCACCCGCGTGCCGAAGAGCGCGCAGTCGTTCGTGGCGACGATGGTGCGCTCGGTCTTCGCCCAGCCGGACGCGGACACGGTGCGCGAGCAGCACACCCGCGTCCTCATCCAACTCGGTGACCGCTTCCCCGAGGCGGCAGCGCTGCTGGAGCAGGCCGGGCCGGAGCTGCTCGCCTTCACCTGCTTCCCGAAAGAGCACTGGCGCCAGCTCTGGTCGAACAACTCGCTCGAGCGGCTCAACAAAGAGATCCGCCGCCGCACCGACGTCGTCGGCATCTTCCCCAACCGGGCCGCGATCATCCGCCTGGGTCGGCGCCGTCCTCGCCGAGCAACACGACGAATGGGCAATCGCCCGCCGCTACATGAGCGCCGAATCGATCGCCAAGGCGCTCACCCCACCCGTCGACGAGCCCGAGGAGGTGATCGCGATCGCGACAGCCGCCTAACCGTCAGGCGAGGATGACGCGCTCAGCACTCATACACCACTTGACGGGACGTGACCGAGCCGCCGTGGTGAACGTTTCGCCCGAACACAAATCCCAGCGGTCGCGGCAGAGTGCCACCAACTGGCTGCTGGCTGTACTGGCTCGTGGCGGCCTTTTCTATGAAGAGGGGCCGCGTTCCTTGGTCCCGCGAACTCCGTATTAGGGCGGTGATCGCTGTCGTCGTGATCGTCTTGATTCGCTTGGGAGTATTTCGAGGCCACGGACTTAACACCGATCCGTGGCGTGCTGGCATCGGGCTCGTCCTCTTCGGTCTAGGGTTGGGCTTCTGGGCCGGCGTGCACATCGGGCGCGACTGGGGCCTTGATGACGCAGAAGGACGAGCCAGAGCTGGTGACCAGCGGCCCCTACCACCTGGTTCGTCACCCGATCACTCGGGCATCCTGGTCGCGATGCTCTCTGGGAACGGCTAGACGATTGATTCCTAAATAGGTCGTTGGGGCCCGGCGCGGTCGAGCGCCGAAGTCGGCGTTGCTGAACAACGTCGACCATAGGAGGATCGCGATGTACGCCGACCTCGACGCCTCTCTGACCGCTGTTTACGTGCTGGTTGATGATCTCCTGCCGTGCAGACGGCGCCGTGGGCGGCGGCCGCGGATCTCGGATAGTGAGTTGATCTGTCTGGCGGTCGCGCAGGTGCTGCTCGATTGCCCGAACGAGCGGCGCTTCCTGCGGCTCGCGCGGCAGCGTCTCGGTCATTTGTTTCCCTACATCCCCGGCCAGTCGGGCTTCAACAAGCGGCTGCGGGCGTTGGCGCCGCAACTGCTGGAGGCGATCACGCTGCTCGCCAGGCTGTCACCGTCGTTCTGCGACCGGCTGCAGGCTGCTCGACTCGACCCCGGTGCCGTGCGCGGCCTCCCGCGAGACCGTGCGACGCTCCGCGCTGGCCGGCCTGGGCGGCTACGGCTACTGCCGCTCCCACAGCCGCTGGTTCTGGGGCTTCCGCCTCTACCTCCTCTGCGCCCCCGACGGGCTCCCGGTCGGGTTCGAGCTCGCCCCCGCCAACGCGCCCGAGCGCGTTGTCGCTGCCGAACTGCTCGAGCGCGTCCTTCGAGCAGGGCAAAACCGTGATCGCCGACAAAGGCTTCGCCGGCGCCGAGTTCGAACAGCTCGTCGCCTCGCTCGGCGCCAAACTGCTCCGCCCCGACCGCAAAAACGAGAAGCCCCGCTTCGGCTCACTCGGCGGCATCCGCCAATGGATCGAGTCCTGCTTCGACACCCTCAAAGACCAACTCTCGCTCGAACGCCACGGCGGCCGCACCCTCAACGGCCTGATCAGCCGCATCGCCCGACGCCTACTCGCCCTCACCGCCGTCATCCTCCACAACTGGCACACCGACAACCCCGGCCGCCACCTCACCGCCTACGACCACTAACGGAATCAATCGTCTAGCAGGCCGTCGCGGCCGAGGTTCAGGGCTCGTCGCGAGCTGGTTGAGCGCGTGTTGGCGCTGTGCTGGGTCGCGAACCTGGCGCGACCCAGCAGGCGCTGATCGTCCGAAAGCGTGAGAGCGAACGGAAAGGGGTTCTCGCTCGCTGGTGCCTGCCTCCCGCGCTGGGCGAAGCATGAGCGAATCGCGTTCAAGATGATCCAACGCCCGAGCTGAAACACTCGCGGATAAGCCCGCGTTCCGGGTCGCTGCTTGTCACAACACACCGCTGCCTCGTCGTCGGCGACGGGTTCTACGAGTGGACAGTCGGACAGGACGGGAAGAAGCAGCCCATCCACTCCCGCCTCTCAAGGGAGCCGTACCGATCCTCTTAGCCGCGTTCGCCGTGCTCGAAAGCGTCGAGGGAGCCAAGCGCATCTACGGCGTCGTCTTCGTCGTCGTCCTGCTCTCCGTCATCTGCCGGGACAATCGTGGCGCAGTTGCCCGCCGACTCGGCGTCGATGGTTTGAGCGGGCCGGTTCCGAGGGAAGGGGTCTGGATGGGTGTCTCGCGTCGGCCGGATTCGCGTGAGACCGGCGTCCGGGTCGAGGGCACTGACTCGCGCTCCGCTTATTCACGGACAACTCGAACGAAGGGGTAAAGATGTCTCACACATTCAGACGCGTCCGGTCGAGACCAGTTCTGTGGCTCGGCGGGTCGCTAGTGGCCCTGTCGGCAGTCGCGGTGGCTTTGCTCGTGCCGACGTTGGGGTCGGCGCAGTCGGCAGCAGCACCCGTGAACAAGCAGGAGCCGCGGATCTCCGGCGACCCGATTCAGGGTGAGACGCTGACCGCCACGACCGGCACCTGGCGGAACAACCCGACCAGCTTCGCTTTCCAGTGGCGTCGCTGTCCGCCCAACGGGGGGAAGGGTGACGCCTCCAACTGCACCACGATCTCGGGTGCGACGACGAACAGCTACACGCTTCGAAGCGCGGACGTCGGCCGCACGATCCGCGTGCGCGTTACCGCCACGAATGCCGACGGGAGCACGAACGCTGCGTCGCCTGCAACCGATGTCGTGGCGTCTCCGTCGGCGCCGAAGAACACGTCCTCGCCGACGATCTCGGGTACACCGCAGGAGGGCAAGACGCTGGTCGGAAACCGGGGCAGTTGGACCGGCAACGTGACCGATTACAACGACTTCTGGGTGCGTTGCGACAAGAACGGCGACAACTGCTCGAACATCAGCGGCGCCAACAACAAGAACGGCTACCTACTGAAATCTGTCGATGTCGGGAACACGATCAGGTTCAAGGTGCAGGCCACGAACAAGAATGGCAGTGCCTTCGCCTCATCGGTGCCGACCGCAGTGATCACCTCCGCCGTCGCTCCTCCGCCGCCCCCGTCGGCGACCGGTTGCCCGACCGGCACGGGCACCATCCAGGTGGCAAACCTGAAGTCGCCTGCCCGGCTGCTGATCGACGCGCAGCAGTCGAGCCCGTCCATCGTCCACGCTGGGTCGCAGCAGATCATCGTGCGCTACCACGTGTCGGCCTGCGGCGGCCGCTCTGTACAGGGCGCCCTCGTCTACGTGACGGCCACGCCCTACAACCAGCTGTCGAGCCCAGGCGAGCAGGCAACCGGCTCGAACGGCTTCGCCGAGCTCAGCTTCCACACCCTGTCCGGCTTCCCGGTCAGCGGAAAGCAGCAACTGCTCGCGATGTTCGTCCGCGCCCGCAAGTCAGGCGAGAACCTGCTCGGAGGCATCTCCACACGCCGCCTGTTCTCCATCCCCGTCAGTCTGAACGGCTAAACAGCATCGGCCACGGGCTGCCCCCTCGGGGGCGGCCCACCCCCTTTCGCGCAGCTCGTAACCCGTGCGCATCGTCGGTAGGTGCTCGCTGTCTAGCCTGCCGAGCTTTGGTTCTTGTCGTCCAGCTCGATCAGCCAGTGCTGGTTGTAGGTTCGCCCGAAGGCGCGGACGGCCGGTTCGTAGCTCGTCGAGCGTGTTGAAGCGCTCGATCCAGAGCAGCTGTTCCTTGAGCGTCTGGAGTGCTTTCTCGGCGCAGCCGTTCGTCTCGGGCTCGTAGTGGAAGGCGGGAGAGCGGGCGATGCCGAGGTGGTCGATCTCGGTCTGGTAGTGGTCGCTTCGGAAGCAGGAGCCGCCGTCGTAGCGGAGCGCCAGCCCGGAGGCGACGGCCCGATCCACGGATCCGAACCGTTCGCTGCAGACCTCGCGGAGCAGATCAGCGGCCGCGAACCGGTCCATCCGTCGGGCGGCGTCGTACCAGACCTCGTTGGAGCCGTGGTCGACGATCACGAACACCGCGCAGCGGCCCTCCAGGCGTGTCCACGCCTCGGTCGCGTCGGTCGCCCAGAGCGTGTCGGGCAGCGAGACCGTGATCGTCCCCTCGTGCAGCCGCTGGGAGCGCTTGCGTACCTGCGGGTCGGAGCGAGCAGACCGGCTTCCCTGGTCAACCTCAGCACTCGCTTGCGGCTCGTGCGCACGTCACGCTTGCGGCGCAGCCGCGCCCACACCTTGCGATGGCCCTCGCCGACGAACGGGGACGACTCGAGATTCGCGGCGGATCTCGGCCAAAAGCTCCGCGTCGGGCATCGCCCCGACCGGGCCAGGACGACGCCGGGCAGAAACACCTTCAGCCGAGGCGCTCCGGCGGCGGCGCTGCTCGTAGGCCGCCGACCGCGACACGCCCGCC
>CAVXVO010000001.1:0-43431 GCA_963765295.1 uncultured Actinomycetes bacterium | reverse complement strand
GCACGAACGTCTGGGCGGGCGGGAACGAGATCGACCTGATTGCTCGCCGTGGGGGCCGGCTCGTGTTCTGCGAGGTCAAGTCGAAGGGCGGACCGACGCACGGCGACCCGCTGGAGATGGTCGGCGCCGAGAAGCAGCGCCGGCTGCGGCGTGCGGCCGAAGCGTGGCTCGCGCAGCACCCCGAGCTCGCCCGCCTCCAGGCGACCTTTGACGTCGTCGCCGTGCGCGACGGAAAGCTCGAGCGCGTGCGCGACGCGTTCGCCTGACCGGCCTCCTCGGTATTCTTGACGTGCCGAGGGGCACTATCCCCGAACGGACGTCACTCGTCAGAACGGCAGGCCGTCGTGGCCCGGGTGCGTCGGCCCTCAGGCGGGAGAAACCTTCGGCTGTTCGTTGATTTCCGACGTTCAGTCGAAAGGAGTCCCACACATGAGCACCACCCAGGCGAGATTCACGACGCAGCTGCGTACGTGGGTCCTGGTCGCCGGCCTGACCGCGCTGCTGATCGGCATCGGCGCGCTTCTCGGCGGCAAGTTCATCTACATCTTCGTCATCTTCGCCGTGGTCATGAACGTGGTCGGCTACTGGTTCTCGGACAAGATCGCGCTCGCCGCGAGCCGCGCGAAGCCGGTGACCGAGCAAGAGGCGCCGCAGCTGTACAAGATCCTCCGCGACCTCTCCGAGCGCGCGAACCTGCCGATGCCGCGCGTCTACACGATTCCCTCCGAGCAGCCGAACGCGTTCGCCACCGGGCGAAACGCGAAGCACGCCGCGGTCGCAGTCACCGATGGCTTGATGCGCTATCTGCCCGAGGATCAGATCCGCGGCGTGCTCGCCCACGAGATGTCGCACGTGAAGAACCACGACATCCTCGTCACGTCGATCGCGGCGATGATCGCGGCGGCGATCGCGGCGATCGCCAACATCCTCCAGTTCTCGTTCCTCTTCGGCGGCCTCTCGGACGAGGAGGACAGCCCGCTCGGGCTGATCGGCGCGCTCGCGACGATCATCATCGCGCCGATCGCGGCCGCGCTGCTCCAGCTCGCGGTGTCGCGGCAGCGGGAGTTCCTCGCCGACGCGACCGGCGCCCGCCTGCTCGGCACGGGCAAGCCGCTCGCGGATGCGCTCGAGACGCTCGAGAAGGGTGTGCAGGCGGCGCCGCTGCAGGTCAACCCGGCGACGGCGTCGCTCTACATCGTCCATCCGTTCAGCGGCCAGGGCGTCGCGAACATGTTCTCGACGCACCCGCCGCTCGCCGAGCGGATCCGCCGCCTGCGCGAGTACGACGCCGCGCAGGGCATCCACTACGGCTAGCGCTCTAGCCAGGAGTCGCGTCTGCGCCGCCGAACATCGGTCGGTGGCGCAGACGCAGCACGCTCTCTACGCGACGCTCGACCTCGATCTCTCGTGGTCGGAGCGGGAGCTGCCCGAGCGCGAGCGGACGAAGCACGTCCACCGGCTCCACCCGTACCTCGGCAAGTTCATCCCGCAGCTCGTCGAGGTGCTGCTCGGGCGCTACGTCGCGCCCGGCGGCCGCGTGCTCGACCCGTTCGCCGGCTCGGGCACGACGCTCGTCCAGGCGCTCGAGTCCGGCCACGACGCGGCCGGCGCCGACCTGGCCGCGTTCAACTGCCTGCTCATGCGCGTCAAGACCGCGCGGTACAACGAGTTCGTCCTCGAGAAGGAGCTCCGCGACGCCGTCCGCCGGCTCGAGTCCCTTCCGGACATGTCCGAGGGACTGTCCCCGCGGACCTGGCTACGTCGGACAGTGGTTCGCGCCGCGGGCGGCCGCCGAGCTCCTCGCCTGGCGGGCGCTCGTCGACGAGTACGAGCACGCCGACGTGATGCGCGTCGTGCTCGCGCGCGCCGCGCGCTCGGCCCGGCTGACCACCCACTTCGACCTCGACTTCCCGCGCACGCCGCAGCTCGAGCCGTACTGGTGCCACAAGCACCGGCGCACCTGCACGCCGGTCGACCACGCGTCGCACTTCCTGCGCCGGTACGCGCTCGACACGCTGGCGCGGATCAAGGCGTTCGCGCGCGTGCGCGGCCGCGGGCGCGAGGCGCTCGTCCGGCACGGCGACTCGCGCGAGCTCGACTGGGACGGGCGCTTCGACGCCGTGATCACCTCGCCGCCGTATCCGGGGCTGATCGACTACCACGAGCAGCACCGCTACGCGTACGAGCTGCTCGGGCTCGACGACCGGCGCGAGCACGAGATCGGTGCGGCCGCGTCGGGGACGAGCAAGGCGGCGCTCGCCGCCTACACCGACGGGATCGCCGCCACCCTGCGACGGGCCGCTGCCGCGCTCCACCCGGGCGCGCCGGTGCTGATCGTCGTCAACGACCGGCGCGACCTCTACCCGGACATCCTCGAGCGCGCGGGCCTGCGGCTCCACGGTCGGCTGCGCCGGCACGTGAACCGCCGCACCGGCCGACGGGCGGGCGAGTACTTCGAGGACGTGCTCGTCACCGTGCCCGAATAACGCACACTCCGGCACAGACACGTCACACATCGCGGGCTACGGTCGAACCGTGCTCGCGCGGACGGTCACGCACGCGCTCGTCGGCCTCGAGGCGCGTCGCGTCGAGGTCGAGGCGCATCTCCAGCTCGGCGTTCCCGGCTTCGCGATCGTCGGCCTGGCCGACCGGGCCTGCCAGGAGGCGAAGGAGCGCGTCCGCGTCGGCATCGCCTCGGCCGAGCTCGAGTGGCCCGTCCGGCGCATCACCGTCAACCTCGCGCCGGCGGGCCTGCGCAAGGAGGGCTCCGGCTTCGACCTGCCGATCGCGCTCGCGATCCTGGCGGCGTCGCGGCAGATCCCCGCCACTGCGCTCGCCGGCCATGCGGCGCTCGGTGAGCTCGCGCTCGACGGGCGTGTGCGTCCGGTCGGCGGCGTGCTCGCGGCGGCCGAGGGCGCCCGCCGGGCCGGGTTCACGCGACTGCTCTGCGCGGCCGAGTCGACGCCCGAGGCCGAGCTCGCCGGGGTCGACGCCGTGCCGCTGCGCCACCTGGCCGAGGCGGTCGCCTACCTGCGCGGCGAGGGTGAGCCGCCGCCGTACTCGCCGCCGGCGAACGGAGCCGTCGCGGCGCCCGCAACCCGACCTCGCGGACGTGCGCGGCCAGGAGCGTGCGCGGCGCGCGCTCGAGATCGCCGCGGCCGGCGCGCACAACCTGCTCCTCGCCGGCCCGCCGGGGACGGGCAAGACGATGCTCGCGCGCCGGCTCCCCGGGGTCCTGCCGCCACTCGCGCCGGACGAGGCGCTCGAGGTGACGCGAATCCACTCCGTCGCCGGGCTGGTGCTCCCGGGCCGGCCGCTGATCGCCGAGCCGCCGTTCCGCGCGCCGCACCACTCGGCCTCGACGGCGGCGATCGTCGGCGGCGGGCCGGGGCCGCGGCCCGGCGAGGCGAGCCTCGCCCACCGGGGCGTCCTGCTCCTCGACGAGCTGCCGGAGTTCATGCGGCCGGCGCTCGAGTCGCTGCGCCAGCCGCTCGAGGACGGCGTCGTCAGCGTCGCGCGCGCCGCCGGCCAGGCGCTCTACCCGGCGCGCTTCCAGCTCGTGGCGACGATGAACCTCTGCCCCTGCGGCGCGCGCGGCGATCCGTCGGCCGAGTGCTCCTGCTCGCCGCAGCGGCTCGCCGCGTTCCGCGACAAGCTCTCGCGGGCGCTGCTCGACCGCTTCGACCTCGTCGTCACCGTGCCGCGGCCGCGCGGCGTGGAGCTGGCGGCGGGCCCGTCGGAAGCGTCCGCGCCCGTGCGGGAGCGCGTCTGCGCGGCGCGCGAGCGGCTGCGCGCGAAGGTCGCCGCGGCGGAACGACGAGGCCGACGAGCTGCTGACGCGCGCCGTCGAGCGGCTGCCGCTCTCGGGCCGCGGCCGGGCCCGTGTGGCGCGAACGGCGCAGACGATCGCGGCGCTGGCCGGGGCGGACGACGTCCGCGCGGAGCACGTCTCGGAGGCGCTCTCCTACCGCACGCCGACGGAGCTCCGGTCCGCGTGAGCGAGCTGGCCCTCGCCGCGTTCGCGGCGCACACGGACTCGCACCTCGTCTCCGCGCCGCGGAGCGAGCGCTTCGCGCGCTTCCGGCGCGAGTTCGACGAGCGCGCCTACCTGGCCGGACTGACGCAGCGCGGCCTGCGCTGGCTGCCGCGCTCGTCGGCCAGCTTCCCGCCGGCCCTCGGCGCGATCTTCGACGCGCCGGCGGGCCTGTTCGTGCGCGGCCGCGGCGAGCTCGAGCTGCTCGACCGTCCGGCCGTGGCGATCGTCGGCGCCCGCTCCTGCTCGTCGTACGGCGCCGACGTCGCCCGGATGCTCGGCCGCGAGCTCGCCGCCGCGGGCCTCGTCGTGATCAGCGGCCTCGCCCGCGGTGTCGACGGGCACGCGCACCGCGGCGCCCTCGACGCGGGCGGTCTCACCGTCGCCGTCCTCGGCTGCGGCATCGACCGCGACTATCCCGCCGCGCACGCCGAGCTCGCGACCCGGATCGGCGAGCGTGGCCTGGTCGTGTCCGAGTACGCGCCGGGCGTCGAGCCGGCGCCGTGGCGCTTTCCCGGCCCGCAACCGCATCGTCGCCGGCCTCGCCCAGGCGACCGTCGTCGTCGAGGCGCGCGAGCGGAGCGGCGCGCTGATCACGGCCGATCTCGCGCTCGAGGAGGGCCGCGAGGTGTTCGCCGTCCCGGGCGAGATCACGTCGTCGCTGTCGGCGGGCTCGAACCGCCTGCTGCGGAGCGGTGCGACCCCGCTCACGGCTGTCGCGGACGTGCTCGAGGCCTTCGGGATCGAGCCGGAGGCGCCCGCGGAGCTCCCCGAGCTGAGCGAGACGGCGGCGCGGGTCGCGGCTCGTCTCGAGGTCGAGCCGTCGCCGGCGGACGCGCTTGCGCGGGCGCTCGACCTCGATCCGGGCGACCTCGCCGCGGCGCTGACCGAGCTGGAGCTCGCCGCAGTCGTGTCCGAAAGTGACGGTTTCTTTCGGCTCACACGGCCCCTAGGATGTTCTCCGTGACCGAGCCGTCCGAGCGGGCGAGGATCTCGATGCGGATCGCGCCGATGACCGAGCACTGGTGGGTCCTCGACGACCGCATCGACGGCGCCCAGAGCGACTCGTACTCCGTCTACACGCGGTCGGGCGTGATCTTCATCGACCCGCTGCCGCTGACCTACGCCGCGGCCGACCGCTTCCCGGCCGTCTCGTTCGCGCTGCTCACGCGGGGCTGCCACCAGCGCGCCTCGTGGCGCTACCGGTTCGAGCACGGAGCCCGCATCGTCGCCCCGCGTCCCTCGTGGAACCTCCTCGGCGAGCCCGACCAGCACTACGTCGAGGGAACGCGGCTGCCCGCGGACTTCAAGGCGATCCGCACGCCCGGTCCGGAGATCGACCACTACGCGCTCTACCGGCCTGGCGAGCCGTCGATCCTCTTCATCGGCGATCTCGTCACGCGGTGGAACTCGACGAGCCCGCTGCGCCTCTGCCAGGACGACCCCGATCTCGCCCGGGGCATCTCGCGGCAGAGCCTCGGGAAGCTGCTCGAGCTCGACGTCGAGATCGACCTGCTCTGCATGTCGCACGGCGGCTACATCGACGAGGATCCGAAGGGCGCGCTCGTCGAGCTCTACGAGCGGACCGCGTGACCTCGCCGTACTGGCTCGAGGAGCCGTTCGACGAGCGGCCCGAGCGGCGCCTGGACGGGCCCGTGGACGTCGCGGTCGTCGGTGGCGGCGTCACGGGCTGCGCCTGCGCACGCGTGCTCGCGGAGGCGGGCCTCAGGGTGCGGCTCCACGACGAGCGGCAGGTGGCCTGGGGCGCGAGCGGCCGAAACGGCGGGTTCGCGCTGCGCGGCGGGGCGGCGGCGTACGACGTCAGCTGCGAGGCGATCGGGCGCGAGCGCGCCGCCGGCTACTGGCGTGCCACCGAGCAGGCGCTCGACCGGATGGAGGCGCTGGCCGGCGACGCGCTCGCCCGGACCGGGAGCCTGCGGCTCGCGGCCGACGAGGAAGAGCGCGAGGGCCTCCGCGCCGAGTACGAGCTGTTGCGCGAGGACGGGTTCGCGGTCGAGTGGCGCGAACAGCTCGACCACCCCCTCGATACCACCTTCGTGGCCGCGATCTTCCATCCGGTCGACGCCGCGCTGCAGCCGGCCCGGTGGACGCGACGGCTGGCCGCGCTCGCCGCCGACGCGGGCGCGGACATTCGCGTGGGTAGCCGGGTGACGTCGGTCGACGACCTCGACGCGAGACAGGTCGTCGTCGCGACCGACGGCTATCCGAGCGGCCTGCTCGGTCCGCTCGAGGGGTCGATCATCCCGACGCGGGCGCAGATGGTGGCCAGCGAGCCGATCCCGGAGCGCCTGTTCGACCGGCCGCACTACAGCCGCCACGGCTTCGACTACTGGCAGCAGCGCGACGACGGCCGGATCCTGGCGGGCGGCTTTCGCGACACGTCGCTCGCGACCGAGTTCACGACCAGCGAGGAGACGACGGCGGAGATCCAGTCCGCGCTCGACAGCTTCGTCTCCGACCTGGTCGGCTGGCCCGTCGTCGTCACGCACCGCTGGTCGGGCCTGTTCGGCTTCGTGCCCGACCTGATGCCGGTCGTGGGGCGCGTCCCGGGCGAGGACGGACTCTGGGTCGCAGGCGGCTACTCCGGGCACGGCATGGTGCTCGGCTTCATGTGCGGCGAGCTCGTCGCGAACGCGATCCTCGGCCGCGACGCACCGGACATCGACCTGTTCGACCCGGCCCGCCTCCTGTAGTGGTCGACGAGGCGCGCCTCGAGGACACGGGCGGCGGCCTCGCGCCCGCGACCGACGGCTGGTTCGTCGTCAGCGTGCGCGACGCGTCGTGGGTCACGAACGACGTGCTGGGCGCGTGCTGCATCTTCGAGGGCGGCGGGGTCGACTTCCCCGAGCTCGGCTTCACGCTCGCAGTGCTCGAGCCGGGCATGTCCGGAGGCCGCTACCACCGGGAGTCGAACCAGGAGGACTTCCTCGTGCTCGCAGGGGAGTGCCTGCTGTTGATCGAGGGCGAGGAACGGCGGCTGCGTGCCTGGGACTTCGTGCACTGCCCGGCGGACACCGAGCACGGCTTCGTCGGCGCGGGCGATGGTCCGTGCCTGATCTTCATGACCGGCGGCCGCGGGGGCGAGAAGCGGATCGTCTACCCGCGCTCGGAGCTCGCGCTGCATCACGGTGCCGGTGTCGAGACCGAAACCGCGTCCCCGGCCGAGGCGTACGCGCCGTTCCCGAGGTGGCAGCCGGGGAAGCCGGACTTCGCCGGGATGCCAGGGTGCGAGTAGAGCTCCGCACCGACGACTACCTCGACCTGGTCACGGCCCTGCTGCAGCGGTGCCGCCTTGCTGACGCCACCGGGGGGCTCTGGGAGGCTGCGGACTTCCAATGGTGGTGGCGCCGGCCTCGCGTTTCGGATCGCTGCGGCCAGCTCTTCTGGCTCGACGACGACGGCGAACCGGTCGCTGCGCTGGTGCTCGCCGACTGGGGCAAGGCGTGGGAGGGCGAGGTCGTCATCGTTTCAGGACACGCCGACGTCCTGTTCGAGGACGTCTGGCGGCGCGGCCTCGAACGGATCGCCTCCCTCGAGCTCGAGACCGTCGAGGTGCGGGCGCGAGACGACGACCTGCGGCTGACGGCTGCCCTCGCGGAGGCGGGATTCACCGCGACGGGCGACGCCGACACGACGACCTGGCTCCCCGCCGCGCTCCGGCCGGAGGTCTCGCCGCTTCCGCCGGGCTTCCGCCTCCGGTCTCGCGCCGGCGCCGCAGACCGTCCGCATCACATGATCGGACGGAACGGCGAGCACGTCGCCGAACGGCTGGCCGGGTGCTCGCTCTACGATCCCGAGCTCGACCTGCTCGTCGAGGCGCCGAACGGCGACGTCGCCGGCTACGCCCTGTTCTGGCCGGACCCGGTGACGCGAGTCGGCCTGCTCGAGCCGATGCGGGTCGAAGACTCATATCAGCGGCTCGGGCTCGCGCGACACCTGCTGACGGCAGGGCTCGAGCGGCTCGTCGCCCGCGGCTGCACGAGGCTCAAGGTGAGCTACATGGACGAGAACCCGGCGGCGAGGAACCTCTATCTCGGCGTCGGCTTCGTGCCCGAATCCACGAGTCGGGTCTATCGGCGAAGCTGACGCGTCAGAGCTCGACCTGCGGCAGGTCGAGCTCGTGCGCGACCTCGTAGGCGGCGAGGGCGATCGCGAGGTCCTGGATCGCGAGACCGGTCGAGTCGAACACCGTTACCTCGTCGGCGGAGCGGCGGCCCGGTGCCTCGCCCGAGAGGACGCTGCCGATCTCCGTGACCTGCTCGCGCGCGACGAGGCCCGCGTGGACCGCGTGCGCGAGGTCGCCGGCATGGCTCGCCTGGCCCCAGTCGTCGCAGAAGACCGACACGCGGGCCAGCTCGGCAGGCGCGATCTCGCTCTTGTCCGGCCCGTCCGCACCCATCAGGCTCACGTGCTGCCCGGGCCGGAGCGAGCCCTCGCGGAAGAGCACGTTCTTGCCCGGCGTGACGGTGGCGACGACGTCGGCCGCGAGCGCGTCGTCCTGCGAGTCGACGACGTCGGCGCCCAGCTCGCCCGCGGCCGCCTCGGCGCGTGCGCGGTCGACGTCGTGGATCGCGACCTTCCGCCCGCGCGCGAGAAACGTCCGCGCCACCGCCTTGCCGTTCACGCCTGCACCGACGACCGTCACGCTCGTCGCATCCTCCCGTCCGAGCGTCTCGGCGGCGAGCACCGCTGCCGCGCCCGTTCGCAGCGCGGTCAGCGAGGCCGCGTCGAGCAGCGCGAGCAGCCGTCCGCAGGAAGCGTCGGAGAGCAGCACCGTCCCCATCACCGTCGGCAGGCCGCGCGAGGGGTTCCCCGGAAACGAGCTGATCCACTTGAGGAGCGCGAAGCCGCCCCCGTGCGCGGGCATGGCCCGGAAGTCGCCGGCCGGGTACGCGGGGACGTAGACCTTCGGCGGCATCGTCCACTCGCCCTTCGCGTAGGCGACGAACGCGTCGCGGACGGCGTCGACCGCCCGCTCGGGCGAGACCGCCTCGTAGACGTCGCTCCGTCGTGAAGAGCGGGACCACGGGCCCTCAGACGGTCTTGACGGCGGCGACCAGCTTCTCGACCGACGACTTGGCGTCCCCGAAGAGCATGACCGTCTTCGGGTCGACGAACAGCGGGTTGTCGATCCCCGCGAAGCCCGGGTTCATGCTCCGCTTGAGCACGACGACGTTGTGCGCGTGGTCGACGTTGAGGATCGGCATGCCGTAGATCGGGCTCCCGGGATCGTTGCGCGCCGCCGGGTTCGTGACGTCGTTGGCGCCGATCACGAGCGCGACGTCGGTCTGGTCGAAGGACGGGTTGACCTCGTCCATCTCCTTGAGCTGGTCGTACGGCACGTTGGCCTCGGCGAGCAGGACGTTCATGTGCCCGGGCATGCGGCCCGCGACGGGATGGATCGCGTAGATGACCTCGACGTTCCTCTTCTCGAGCTCGGTCGCCAGCTCGCGGACGGCGTGCTGCGCCTGCGCGACCGCGAGCCCGTAGCCCGGGACGATGATCACGCGGTGCGCGTACGCGAGCATCACGGCGACGTCCTCCGGCGTCGTCGGCCGCACCGAGCCGCCCGAGGCCTCGATCGCCTCGCCGGTCACCTGCAGCGTCCCGAACGCGCCGAAGAGCACGTTGCGCGACCGAGCGGCCCATCGACCGCGCCATCATCAGCGTCAGCAGCGTGCCCGAGGCGCCGACGAGCATGCCGGCCACGATCAGCACGTTCTGGTGCAGGACGAAGCCGGTCGCCGACGCCGGCGACGCCGGTGAAGGCGTTCAGGAGCGAGATCACGACCGGCATGTCCGCGCCGCCGATCGGCAGCACGAACAGGACGCCGAAGGCGAGCGAGCCGAGGATGATCAGGCCGAGCACCCACTGGTGCTCGTAGCCGGCGATGATCGCGATCCCGAGCCCGACAGGACTGCCGCAGCAGCGCCAGGTTGCCGAACTGCTGGCCCGGATACTGGATCGGCCGGCCGCCGATCAGCTCCTGCAGCTTCGCGAACGCGATCATGCTGCCCGCGAACGAGATCGAGCCGATCATCGCCGAGAGCACGATCGCGACCGAGCCGTTCAGCGGCAGCCGATCCGGCGAGCGGAGCCGAGTTGGTGGAAGTCCGCGAACGCGATCAGCGCCGCCGCGCCGCCGCCGACGCCGTTGAACAGCGCCACCATCTGCGGCATCGCGGTCATCTTCACGGCGCGGGCCGCGTAGGCCCCGACCGGCGCCGTGATCAGCCATCACGATCACGATCGCCGCGATGTTCTTCAGTCCGGGCTGGAAGAACGTGGCCAGGATCGCCACGGCCATCCCGAAGGCGCCGATCAGGTTGCCGTCTACGAGCTCGCGCCGGGTTGGACAGGAAGCGGAGCGCGACGATGAAGCAGACGATCGCGACGATGTAGGCGAGCGAGATCCAGTCGCCGCGGCTCAGGCTCGCGAGCGGGAGGGCGAGCGTCACTCGGGCTTCTCCGCCTGGCGGGCTCGGCGCGGCGTCCGGCTTGCGCTTCCTGAACATCTGCAGCATCCGGTCGGTGACGACGAACCCGCCGACGACGTTGGCCGTGCCGAGCGCGACCGCGAGCAGCGAGATCGACGTGGAGCCAGGTCGGCTGGCCGGGGATGCCGGCGACGATGATCGCGCCGACGAGGACGATGCCGTGGATCGCGTTCGTGCCCGACATCAGCGGCGTGTGCAGCAGCGTCGGCACCTTCGAGATCACCTCGAGGCCGAGGAACGCGGCCAGGATCAGGATCGTCAGCTCGATGATGAAAGAGGTGGTCACGCCGCATCGTCCTTTCTGGTCACGCAGGCGCCGGCCGTGATCTCGTCCGAGAAGTCGAGCGCGAGGGTGCCGTCCGGCGCGAGGTGGGTGAGCAGCGCGGCGACGTTTCGCGCGTAGAGCTGGCTGGCGTGGGCGGGCATCGTGCTCGGCAGGTTCGTGAGGCCGACGATCGTGACGCCGCCTCTCGACGGTCTCCTCGCCGGGCTTCGTCAGCTCGCAGTTGCCGCCGTGTCTCGGCGGCGAGGTCGACGATCACGGAGCCCGGTCGCATCGCGCGGACGGCGCGTCGCGGGGATCAGCTTCGGCGCCGGCCGGCCGGGGATCGCGGCGGTCGTGATCACGACGTCGAAGTCGGGCAGCCGCTTCTCGAGCCCGGCCTGCTGCTGCGCCTGCTGCTCGGGCGTCAGCTCGGTCGCGTAACCGCCGGCTCGTCTCCTCGCCGCGGATGCCGAGATCGAGGAAGCTCGCGCCGAGCGACTCGACCTGCTCCTTGACGACCGGGCGGACGTCGAAGCCGGAGACGACGGCGCCGAGGCGGCGCGCAGTGGCGATCGCCTGCAGCCCGGCGACGCCGGCGCCGAGCACGAGCACCTTCGCGGGCGGCACGGTGCCGGCCGCGGTCGTCAGCATCGGGAAGAACCTCGGCAGCCGGTCGGCCGCGAGCAGCGCGCCCTTGTAGCCCGACACGGTCGCCTGCGAGGAGAGCGCGTCCATCGGCTGCGCGCGCGTGATGCGTGGGATCGACTCCATCGCGAACGCGACGACGCCGGCGTTCGCGAGCCGTTCGATGCCCTCCGTGGTCGGTGAGCGGCTGCAGGAAGCCGATCAGCACGTCTCCCTGGCGCAGGCGCCCGGCCTCTTCGGCGCTCGGCTTCTGCACCTTGACGATTCCCTCGGCCTGGCCCGAGGACGCCGTCGACGAGGCTCGCACCCGCCTCCGAGATACGCCGCGTCCGGGAAGGACGCCGCCGAGCCGGCGCCCTTCTCGACGAGGATCGTCGAAGCCGGAGCCGGTGAGCCTCGAAACGACCTCGGGAACGAGGGCCACGCGCTGCTCGCCGGGCGCCGTCTCCTTCGGAACGCCGATCCGCATGCCGCGGCAACTCTATGCCAGCGGGTCGGACGAGCGACGGGGGAAGGAGCAGACGGCGCGATCGAGAACTGTTGCGGGCGATGACGACTCTGTTTGGCGGCTCGATGCGAAGGTCGGCTACCCCCTGCTGGCCCTGTCGCGAGCGATCGAGGCGAGGGATCCGCACTCCTCCGGGCACGCCGCGCGCGTCGGCGTCATGGCCGAGATGGTCGCCGAGAGGCTCGGCTGGGACGAGGTCGACGTCGACGTGCTGCGGACGGCCGCGGTGCTCCACGACGTCGGCAAGCTGCGCGTGCCGGAGACGGATCCTGCGCAAGCCCGGGCCGCTCGACGAGGACGAGCTCGCGGAGATGCGCCGCCATCCGGAGGAGGGCGCGCGCATGGTCGCCGCGTGAGAGAGCTGCACCTCGCGGTGTCCCGCCGTTCTCTACCACCACGAGCGCTGGGACGGCACCGGCTATCCGGTCGGCATCGAGGGCGAGGCGATCCCGGCCGAGGCACGCGTGCTCGCCGTCGTCGACGCGTTCGACGCGATGACCACCGACCGCTCGTACCGGCGGGCGATGACAGGGCAACTCGCCGTGGCCGAACTCGAACGCTGCGCGGGGACGCAGTTCGACCCCGAGATCGTCCGCGTCTTCGTCGAGGCGTGGCGCGACGGCTCGCTCGAGGACGCGACCGCCGACCTCGAGCACGCTGCGGCAGGCTGATTCGCTTCGGCGCTAGAGCGCCGACCAGATCTCGAGCTTCTGACGGACGCGACGGATGACCTCGTCCGTGAACTCGCTCGTCGACGAGTGGCCGCCGAGGTCGGCCGTGCGTGTGCCATCGGCGACCGCCTCGAGACACGACTCCCGGATCGCACGCGAGGCCCCCTCGCCTCCGGCGAGATACGAGAGCAGCACCGCCGCGGCGAGGATCATGGCCATCGGATTGGCCACGTTCTTGCCGTAGAGCGACGGCGCCGTGCCGTGCGCGGCCTCGGCGAGGACGACCGTCGGCACGTAGTCGTCGCCGAAGCCGACGATCAGCGACTCCGATCCGGCGATCGATCCGAACAGCGGCAGAACGAGGTCGGAGAGAATGTCGCCGTCCCGGTTGAGCGCGGGAATCACGAGCGGATCGCCGCTCGAGGACAGGAGCAGTGCGAAAGTCGCGTCGATCAGTTGCGGCTGGTAGATCACCTCGGGGTGGCGCGCTGCGGCGGCGTCCATCTCCTCCTTGAGCATGCCCTCGTAGACCGGGCTGACGGTGTACTTCGGGCCGCCGAACACGCGCGCGCCGGTGCGCTCGGCGAGCCTGAACGCGAACTCGGCGACCGGCATGGCAGATTCGCCGTTCGATTCGTTCGGTGCGGAACGCAGCCTCGTCCTCACCGTCGCCCTCGCGCCACTCCTTCGCGCCGTACGCGTCGCCGACCGCCATCCGCACGACCGAGATCGGCGCGTGCACGCCGCCGAGCGGCACGATGCCCGGAATCCTCCGGCCCGTACGGACGATGACGCGACCGCCGATCTCCTCGCGCAGGATCCGGTTGGGCGTGCCGACGTCGCCCTGCCTCCTCCGGCGTGATCGTGGCCGCCTTCAGGCCGAGCCCGTGCTCGCGGACGGCGGCGGCCGCCTCGTAGACGACCGAGTTCTGCGTCGCGCGCCGATGCTCGAGCGACAGGTCGAAGCGTGGGAAATCGAGCTCGAGCCCGATGACGTCCGCCGCGAGCACGCGCAGCGCCTCCTCCAGGAGCTCCTGGCCCGGTCTCGTCACCTTCGAGGACGACAATCGTGTTCTGATCCATCGAGCGCGATTGTACGTGCGGGTCGAATCGAAGTAGCAGGAGCGCATACCGCCGCGGAATGAGCGACTCGATTCACTGCTCTCTTTTTGTTAGCCTATTGATAACCTAATCGGTCTGCGGCGAACCAAACAAGGAGGACTGCTGGTGGCACGAAAGACCGTTTTGGTGTGCGACAGTTGCGGCACCGAAGTCGGTGAAGGGAAGGGCGCAGTGATGCGCGTCAATTACACCGATGCGCGTCGCGGCTCCAAGCAGGCGGATCTCTGTGACGGTTGCGCGGGCGGGATGCCCGGCTCCGCCGTCGCCCGTCGCGGCCGACGGCCGAAGTCCGCTTCCTAGTTAGGGCGAAGCTCAAGAGGCAGGCGAACGAGCGGGCGGATCTCCGCCCGCTCGTTCTTTTTCGCGCTCTTTCCTCGCATCCGCGAGAGCGCGCGCCGGGAATCGTCCCACCCCGTCCGTAGACTGGCGGCGATGCCGCTGACGCTGCTCGCGGGGCCCGCGAACGCCGGGAAAGTCGCCCTTCTGCTCGATCGCTACCTGGCTGACATCGATCGCGAACCTGTCCTGATCGTGCCAAACCGGGCGGACGTCGACCGGGTCGAGCGCGAGCTTCTCGGCAGCGCCGGCGCGCTGCTCGGCGGCAGGATCGGCACGTTCGACGACCTCTTCGAGGAGATCGCGCGGGAGGACGTCGAGGCGCGGCCCGTCGGCCTCCGAGGCTCAGCGGGTCCTCGTCGCGCAGTCGCGCGCTCGCGTCGGTCTCCCTCAACGGCCTCGGCGCCTCGGCAAAGCGGAGCGGCTTCGTCCCGGTGCTGCTCGCGGCGCTCGGCGAGCTGCAGTCGGGGCTGCTCGAGCCCGAGGCGGTCGACGGCGATCTCGGCCGGCTGTACGCGGCTTACCGGGCCGAGCTCGACCGTGCCGGGCTCTGGGATCGCGACCTGCTGCGGGCGCGTGCCGCCGAGCGGATCGCGTCCGAGCTCGACGCCTGGCACGGCCGGCCGGTGTTCGCGTACGGCTTCGAGGATCTGACCGGAGCCGAATGGCGGCTGCTGGAGGCACTCGCGGGTCGTACGGACGTGACGGTCTCGCTTCCCTACGAGCCCGGCCGGCCCGCTTTCGACGCCGTACAGGCGACCGCCGAGGACCTGGCCCGTCTGGCCGACGGCCGAGTCGAGGAGCTGCCCGCGCGCTTCGGCGACGTCGCCCACCCGGCACTCGCCCACCTCGAGCGAGCCCTCTTCTCCGACGCTCCTCCGGCACCGGTCGAGATCGGAGGCGCGGTTCGCTTCCTCGAGGGTGCCGGCACGCGCGCCGCGCTCGAGCTCGTCGCGGACGAACTGCTCGAGCTCGTCCGCGGCGGCACGGCTCCCGAGCGGATCGCCGTCGTCTGCCCCAGCGTCGACCGCTTTTCCGGGCCACTCGACACCGCGTTCGGCGCCGCGGGGATCCCCTACGCGCTGGAGGCACCGACGCGGCTGCCCCGCACCACGTTCGGGGCCGCACTCTGCTCGCTGCTCCGCTTCGCGTGGCTCGGCGCCGACCGGTCGGCACTGTTCGCATACCTGCGGTCTCCGTACTCGGGCCTGCCTCGCCATCAGGTGGACTTCGCCGAGGGCCGGCTTCGCGGGCGCGGGATCAGCGGCGCAGAGCGCGTCGCGGAGGAGGTCGAGAAGCTGCGGCCGGGTGCGCTCCGCGCGGTCGAGTCGCTACGGACAGAGTCGGATCCCGTCGAGGCGGTTCGCGAGCAGGCGCGGGCGATGTCGGCGGCTGCGCACACGCCGCACCGTCCAGCCGCCACCGAGGAGGCGCGCCGCGACCTGCGTGCGTACGAGGCCGTTCATCGCCTGCTCGACGAGCTCGACGGCTGGTGCCGGGGCGGCGGCGAGCTGTCCGTGGAGACGGTCGTCGCGGCGCTCGAGGACGCGACCGTGGCGGGCGCGCGGGCCGGGCGAGTCCGGCCGTGTCGCCGTGCTCGACCTGGCGCGAGCGCGGACGCGCCGCTTCGACGTCGTCTTCGTCCTCGGGCTCGAGGAGGGCGGCCTGCCGCGGCGCGAGCGCGAGTCGCCGTTCCTCGACGAGGCGGCCAGGCGCAGGCTCGGCGGCCGGCTCGTACGGGCGGGAGCCGTCGAGCGCGACCGCTACCTCTTCTACACCGCCTGCGCCCGGGCGTCGCGACGCCTCTACCTCGTCCGCGAGGCGGCCGGCGACGAGGGGGTGCCACGCGAGGCGAGCCCGTTCTGGGAGGACGTTCGCGCCGTGTTCGACCCCGACGACGTCGCCCGCTGGACGTTTCGTCGCCCGCTGTCGGCGCTGACCCGGCCTCTGTCGGAGGCGAAGACCGATCGCGAGCGGCTCCGTGCGCTCGCGCGGCTGGACGCGACCGACCCCGGCGAGGCGTCGGCGCTCGCCCGCGCGAACGGCTGGGACCGGCGCCTCGACCGCGCGCGGAGCGCCTTCTCGCGGCACACGCGACTCACGCACCCGCTCGTGCTCGAGTCGCTCCGCGCACGCGACTCCTTCGCCGTCACCGAGCTCGAGCGCTTCGCCGACTGCTCGTCGGCGTGGTTCGTCGAGCGTTACCTCGACCCGCGCTCGATCGACGCCGAGGTCGACGCGAAGCTGAAGGGCAGCGTCGCCCACACGGCCCTGCACAGGTTCTTTGCCGGGCTGCCGAAGCAGGTCGGCTGCGACCGCGTCGAGCCGGAGTTGGTCGAGGACGCGGTGCGATTCATGCGCTCGTGTCTGGACGACGCGCTCGGCGGTGTCCGGATGGACATGACCGACCTGCAGCGGCGCGAGCTCGACCAGACACTCTGGCGCGACCTCGAGGCGTTCGTTCGCGCCGAGGCCGAGACGCCGCTGCCACTCGTGCCGCGGCGCTTCGAGGTCTCGTTCGGCTCGGAGCGCTCGCCGCAGGAACTCCAACGCGGGCTCGACCTCGACGGCATCACCCTCTCCGGGAAGATCGACCGCATCGACGTCGACCCGTTCAGCGCGCGCGGGATCGTGATCGACTACAAGTCGGGCAAGGCGGCGCACTCGGCGGCGGAGATCGAGAAGGAGCTCCGCCTGCAGATCCCGCTCTACATGCTCGTCCTCCGCGACCTGGTCGGGATCGAGCCGCTCGGCGGGCTGTACCGGCCCCTCGCCGGTGCGCGCAAGATGCGGGGCCTCCTGCGCGAGGACGCGCGCGACGACGGGCTGCCGCCGTCCGCCGGACTGGCGGAGAAGGACTACGTCGACGACGAGACGTTCTGGGCCCGTGTCGAGGCGGCGCGGACGAAGGCGCGCGAGTTCGCCGTCCGCATCCAGGAGGGCGACGTCCGCCACGACCCGCGCGGCGACGAGTGCCCGTCGTGGTGCGACCTCTGGACCGTCTGCAGGATCCGCCGCGCATGAGCTGGGAGCCGAATCCGGAGCAGCGCGACGCGATCGAGGCGCGCGGCGAGGTGTTCGTCTCGGCCGGCGCCGGCACGGGGAAGACCGCCGTGCTCGTCGAGCGCTTTGCGCGCGCGGTGTGCGACGACGGCCTCGACGTCGGCTCGATTCTCGTCATCACGTACACCCGGAAGGCCGCGGGCGAGCTGCGCTCGAGGATCCGGGAGGCGCTGATCGCGCGTGGCCGGCCGGACGCGGCGCGGGAGCTCGACGGTGCGTGGATCTCGACGATCCACGGCTTCTGCCACCGGCTGCTGCGTGGGTACCCGTTCGCGGCCGGGCTCGACCCGCGCTTCCGGGAGCTGGACGAGGCGCAGGCGGCGGTGCTGCGCGGCGAGGCGTTCGACGAGGCGCTGGCCGAGTTCTGCGCGAACGGCGAGCCCGAGCGGCTGCGGCTCCTCGTGGCCTACGGCGGCGGGCGTCTGCGCGGGATGCTGATCGGAATCTACGAGACGCTCCGCGCCGCCGGCCGTCCGCTCGTCCTCGAGCTCGGCGAGGCTGCCCCGCTCGAGGAGCGCGTCGGCGAGTTGCGCGAGGCCGCCGCGCTGCCTTGTCGACGACGTGAGGGCGACGCCGACCCAGCGCGAGAACGCGGGAGCGCTCGGTGCTCTCCTCGAGGGCCGGCCCCTGCCGGACCGCCTGCTCGACCTGGCCGCGTTCCGCAGCCGCGGCGAGCGCGCGGCGAGCTACGAGGAGGCACGAAAGCGGGTCGAGCAGGCCGCGCTCGACACGATCGCGGCGGGTGACCGCGAGCTCCTGCAGGAGCTCCTGGAGCGCTTCCACGCGGCGTACTCCGCGTCGAAAGAGCGCGAGTCGGCGCTCGACTTCGAGGATCTCCAGCTCACGGCGCGCGACCTGCTCGCAAACCA
This sequence comes from uncultured Actinomycetes bacterium, assembly GCA_963765295.1. Lineage (GTDB taxonomy): Bacteria > Actinomycetota > Thermoleophilia > Gaiellales > Gaiellaceae > PALSA-612. Next base: position 25,400 of record CAVXVO010000001.1, on the reverse strand, counting down.
TCCCGGGATCCGCGAGCAGGAGCAGCTCCGCTTCCGCTCGCTGATGGTCGACGAGTTCCAGGACACGAACCGCCTCCAGTGCGACCTCGTCGATCTGCTCACGGAGGGGCCCGGCGAGCGTGAGCTGTTCTTCGTCGGGGACGAGTTCCAGTCGATCTACGGGTTCCGCCACGCCGACGTCGCCGTGTTCCGCGACCGCCGCGAGCGCGCGGGCGGCGGGCTCGCGTTGACGCGGAACTACCGGTCGAGACCGGAGGTGCTTGCCGCGGTCAACTTCCTCTTCGGCGACGAGTTCGGCCACGAGTTCCAGCCGCTCGCCGCTTCGGGCGAGTTCCCGGACCCCGTGTTCGGGCATCCGGTGGAGCTGCTGGTCACCGACAAGGCGAGCTACGCCGACACCGGTGAGCACTGGCGTCGCGGCGAGGCGCGGAACATCGCACGTCGCGTGCGCGAGCTCGTCGACACGGGCGCGGCCGAGGCAGGCGAGATCGTGCTGCTGTTCGCGGCCGGCACGGACGCCGAGTGGTACGAGGAGGAGCTCCGGCGCGCCGGGCTGCCGACCTACCGTGCGACCGGTCGCGGCTACTTCGGGCAGCAGCAGGTCGTCGACGTCCTCGCCTACCTGCGTCTGCTGCAGAACCGCTATGACGACCGGGCGCTTCTGACCGTGCTCGCGTCGCCGCTCGTCGGAGTGTCGAACGACGCGCTCGTGCTGATCCGCAAGGCGGCGCCGCGGCGTCCGCTCTTCACCGGCGTCGAGCGCGAGCTGCCGCCCGGTCTGGCCGGAGAGGACGAACGGCTCCTGCGCGCGTTCCGTCAGCGCTACGACCGGCTCCTGGCCGCGTCGGAGCGCCTGTCGCTCGAGCGCCTGTGCGAGCGGATCGTCGCCGAGCACGACTACGACCTGGCCGTTCTGGCGCAGTGGGACGGCAAGCGGCGCTACGCCAACCTGCGCAAGCTCGCGCGATTGGCGCGCTCGTACGAGGAATTGCGAGGGCGCGACAGCGAGGGCTTCGTCCGCTTCGTCCACCAGCAGGAAGCGGTCGGCGCGCGCGAGCTCGAGGCCGTCGCCGAGGAGGAGGGGACCGGCGCGGTGCGGCTGCTGACGATTCACGCCGCCAAGGGCCTCGAGTTCAAGGTCGTGATCGTCGCCGACGCGGGTCGCGACAGGCCGGCGCCCGCCGCTGACGAGATCCTGGCACTCTCCGACGGCCGCTTCGGGTTCAAGGTCGCCGACCCGTACACGAGCAAGCGGCGTGGAGCGTTCGCCTACGACGAGGTGCGCGCGGCCCGCGAGGTCGAGGACCGCGCCGAGCGGCTGCGTCTCTACTACGTCGCCATGACGCGCGCCATCGACCGGCTGATCGTCTCCGGCGCGCTCGATCCGGACCAGGCGGACGAGACGCCCATCGGCTGGGTGCTGCGCCGCGTCGACCCGGGGGACGATCTCGCGCGCGCGGCCGAGGCGCCGGTCGAGCTGGAGCGCGGCGACGCACGCCTCGTGCTCCGGGTCGAGCGGCACGACCCGGCTCTCGTCGCCGACCCCGCGCCGGTCGAGCCGGAGGCTCCGGCGGAGCCCGCCCAGCTCTCGCTCTTCGAGGCGGAGGGCGACGGCGCGATTCCCGCCGCCCCGGTGTTGCCGGCGCTCGAGCCGCTCCCCGCGCCGCCGCTCTACGACGTGCGCAGCCTCTCCTACAGCGCGATTGCGCTCTACGAGCGCTGCTCGTACCGCTTCTTCGCCGAGCGGGTCGCGGGCATGCGCGAGCGCCGGCCTGCCGCGGCGCCCGGCGGCGGCGACGGCGGCCTGCTCGCGACCGAGCTCGGCGACGCCGTTCATCGGCTCCTGGAGCATGTCGACCCGGCCCGCCCGGGGATGCCCGACGTCGAGATCGCACGGACGTGGTACCCGGCTGCGACGGACGACGAGATCGAGCGCATCCGGGCGCTCGTCGAGGCCTACTGCGACTCCGAGCTCGCCGCGCGCGTCGCCGGCCTCGTCGGCGTGAAGGCCGAGCGCTCGTTCGCGTTCGAGCACGACGGCGTGCTCTTCCACGGGTTCCTCGACCTCTACCACTCGGCTGCCGGCCGCTCGCTGGTCGTCGACTACAAGACGAACGCGCTCGGCGAGCTGACCCCGGCCGAGGTCGTGGAGCACGAGTACCGCGTGCAGCGCCTCGTCTACGCGCTCGCGTGCCTCCGCGCCGGCGCAGAGGAGGTCGAGATCGCCTATGCCTTCCTCGAGCGGCCTGACGAGCCCGTGTCGGAGAGCTTCACGAGCGACGACGCGCCGGCGCTCGAGGAGGAGCTGTCGGCGACGATCGCGCGTGTCCGGTCGGGCGTCTTCGAGCCGCGTCCGAGCGAGTTCGCCTGCTCGGGCTGCCCCGCGCTCGACGTCGTCTGCGCAGGCCCCCGTCTTCCCGGCCGCGGCCCGCGGCCGGTGCCCGAGCTCGCCGCCGCTCCGGGCTCGGCCTAGAAACCGTGCCGCGCAGCTTCGTCGGAGAGGCCCGGCGGCGCGTCGGGCCGAAGCGCGGGCGGATCGGCCCGATCGTCAAACGGCTGAAGCGGGCGCACCCGGACGCCACGATCGCGCTCCGGTCGCGCTCCGAGCTCGAGCTGCTCGTCGCCGTGATGCTGTCCGCACAGACGACCGACGTGAACGTGAACAAGGTCACCGAGCGGCTGTTCGTGAAGTACCGGAGTCCCGAGGACTACCTCGCCGTCCCGGTCGAGGAGCTCGAGCTCGACATCTACCAGACGGGCTTCTTCCGTCAGAAGGCGAAGGCGATCCGCGGCACGATGCGGATGCTGATCGAGGAGTACGACGGCCGGGTTCCGCGCCGCCTCGAGGAGCTCGTCCGCCTGCCGGGCGTAGCGCGGAAGACGGCGAACGTCGTCGCCGCCGAGCTCGGCGACCCGCAGGGGATCGTCGTCGACACCCACGTGCGCCGGCTGTCGCAGCGGCTCGGCCTCTCGCGCCAGGAGGACCCGGTGAAGATCGAACGCGACCTGATCCGGCTCGTCCCGCGCGCGGAGTGGGGGGTCTTCCCGCACCTCCTGATCTGGCACGGCCGCCGCGTCTGCATCGCCCGTGCCCCGCGCTGCGAGGACTGCGTGCTCACCGACCTCTGCCCGTCGAGACGCGTCGAGCCGGGTAACGGACGGTTACCCGGCTAGCGCGGGGTCAACGCGACGAGCAGGCCGCCGTCGTCGTCGTACGCCGGGAAGATGTCGGCGGTCACGCCCTTCTGCAGGCCGGTCGCCGACGTCAGCTCGCACTGCTCGCCGAGGCGGCGGACGCCCCATTCGAGCGAGAGCGCGACCGGGTCCTGGTCGTTCTGGAAGCCCTCCAGGTGCAGTGCGTCGACGACCTCGCGGCCCATCAGCTCCTTCTCCTGGAAGCCCGTCAGCTCGAACACGCCGCGGCCCGCGGCGAGGATCCGCCCGTCCGCGTCGCAGACGACCATGCCGGTGGCGGGCGCGGCGTAGTAGTCGTCCATCAGCTCGAACAGGAAGCCGAAGCCGCACTGTGGCAGCCGACCGCGGTCGGATCGGTGAGGCTCTCGCGCCGGTCGTGGTCGATCGAGCGGCTCTTGCAGTTCGGGCAGATGAAGTACGGCACGGTGGTCGATCGTAGCCGTGTCCCCGGCGGCCCGCCGCGCCGGGGCCACGCGTCGGTTCTAGACGGCCACTCTCTGGTCCCGATGGTGCTCAGCGGCCAGGAACCGCTCGGCGTCGAGCGCCGCCATACAGCCCGAGCCCGCCGCCGTCACCGCCTGCCGGTAGACGTGGTCCTGCACGTCGCCGGCCGCGAAGACGCCCTCGATGTTCGTCCGCGTCGAGCCCGGCATCGTGACCAGATAGCCGCCCGTGTCGTGGTCGAGCCAGTCGAGGAAGAGCTTTGTCGTCGGGTCGTGGCCGACGGCGACGAACAGCCCGTCCGCGGCGATCTCCCGCGTGTCGCCGGTGTGGACGTTCCGTAGGACGACACCGGTGACGTGGCCGACGTCGTCGCCGAGCACGCGCTCGACGGCGGCGTTCAACTCCCATTCGATCTTCTCGTTCTGCCGCGCGCGGTCGACCATGATCGGCGAGGCGCGGAACTCCTCGCGCCGGTGGACGACGATCACCTTGGTCGCGAACTTCGCCAGGAAGGTGGCCTCCTCCATCGCCGAGTCGCCGCCGCCGACGACGACGACGGTCTTGTCCCGGAAGAACGCCGCGTCGCAGACCGCGCAGTAGGAGACGCCGCGTCCCTGCAGCGCGACCTCGGTCTCGAGGCCCGAGCTGCCGCGCGTTGGCGCCTGTCGCCACGATCACGGTCCAGGCGCGATGCTCCTCGTCGCCGACGTAGACGCGGAACGGCCGCTCGGAGAAGTCGACGCGCGTCACGTCGTCGGTCAGGAACTCGGCGCCGAAGCGCTCGGCCTGGGTGCGGAACTCCTGCATCATCGCCGGCCCGAGGACGCCGTCCGGGTAGCCGGGATAGTTCTCGACGTCGCTCGTGATCATCAGCTGGCCGCCCCACTGGACGCCTTCGATCACGAGCGGGCTCAGGTTCGCGCGGGCTGCGTAGAGGGCGGCCGTGTAGCCGGCCGGGCCGCCTCCGATGACGATCAGCTCGCGTACGTCGTTCGTCGTCACGTGTCCTCCAACTGGGTCATACCCGCAAACCGCGGGAAAACGATCTCACCTGATCAAACGACCGGCGTCGCCTCTCGCTTCCTGCATCCGAGCGCCGCCTCGCCGGACGGAGTGAGCTCGACGCGGCGCTCGGCGACGCGCACGAGCCCGGCGAGAACGGCGTTCTCCCAGACGCTCAGCCGCGGGCAGTACGTGCGCCACGCATCCATCGTCTCGGCGTAGCTTCGCGGTCGGCTCGACAACCAGGCGAGCAGCTCGAGCGTCGACGCATCGGTCATGCCTTCATCGTACGCCGGGCCGCAGCCGGCGTCCGCCAAACCCTCCTGCTAGGCGGCGTCGGCGCCGAGTTCGTCGAGATCGAGGAGCGGCACGAGCTCCGGCGCGGTGAGCGGCTTGACCATGCGCTCGACGGGCACCACCGGCTCGATCTGCTCTTTCGCAGGGACGCCGAGCTCGGGGAACCGCCGCGCCGACGGGAGGACCCGCGCCTCGAGGGAGCCGACGGTCTCGTTGTAAGCCTCGACCGCCTTGTCGAGGCGGTTGCCGAGCCGCGATACGTGAGCGCCCATCGTGGCCAGGCGGTCGTACAGCTCGCGCCCGAGCTCGCTGACCTGGCGTGCGCTCTCGGCGAGCGTCTCCTCGCGCCAGCCGGCGGCGACGGCGAACAGCACGGCGATGAGCGTGGTCGGGCTGGCGAGGATGACGCGCTGGCTGGGGCCGAGCTCGAGCAGCGACGCATCCTGCTCCACCGCGTAGCGGTAGAAGCTCTCGGACGGCAGGAACATGACCACGAACTCGGGCGAGGGCGTGAACTGCCGCCAGTACGCCTTGAGGCTCAGCTTGCCCATGTGGTCGCGGACATGGCGGAGGAAGTCCTGGTAGCGCGCGTCGCGCACCGTCTCGTCCTCGGTCTCGAGCGCGTCGAGCAGGGCTTCGAGCGGCACCTTCGCGTCGACGACGATGTTCTTGCCGCCCGGCAGGCGGACGACGACATCCGGCCGGAGCAGCCCGTCATCTGACGAGACGGTCGGCTGCTCGACGAAGTCGCAGTGGGCGAGCATGCCGGCCATCTCCAGCGCACGGCGAAGCTGCATCTCGCCCCAGCGGCCGCGCGCGTTCGGCGAGCGCAGCGCCTTGACGAGTCCCGCCGTCTCGGTGCGCAGCTTGTCCTGGCTCTCGGTGAGCGCCACGACCTGGGTCGACAGGGCGCCGTAGGCCTGGCGGCGCGAGGCCTCGAGCGACCGCACCTGCGTGTCGACCTTCTCCAGCGACTCCTTCAGCGGCGCGACGAGCTGCTCGACCGCCTTCTGCCGCTGGTCGAGATCGTCGCGCGCGCCGCGCTGGAAGCCCTCGAGCTTCGTCGTCGCCAGCTGGAGGAACTCCTCGTTGTTGCTCTTGAGCGCCTCGGACGAGAGCGCCCTGAACATCGTCTTCAACTCGGCCTGCGCATCGCGCGCGGCGGTCATGCGCGCGCGCATGACGAGCCACACGGCCAGCGAGCCGACGAGGAGCCCGACGATGAAACCGACGGCGACCATGAGCCGACAAACGGTAGAGGGGTCGTCGGACGACGGCAGCTGGAAAGGGAGCGGGTTCGGCGAAAAAACCCAATAAAAACGCCAGATCCGGCTGGCCCGAAAGCCGACCGGATCTGACGCGAGGACAATACGACGGTGACGGCCCTGGCGTCAAGTGGTGACGAAGCGGAAAAAGCCGCTCGGAGCGGATTTTCGTCCCACGGCCGTCGCGATCCCTAAGCTCGAGGCCATGCGTCAGGTCTTCGGGGCGGGCGGCTCGCTCGCCCAGGTGCTCGATCGGTACGAGGCCCGCGAGGAGCAGGCGGAGCTCGCCGACGCCGTCTCCACGGCGCTCGCAGACCGGACGCATCTGCTCGCCGAGGCCGGCACGGGGACGGGGAAGAGCCTCGCCTACCTCGTGCCGGCGCTCGCATCCGGGCGGCGTGTGGTGGTCGCGACGGCGACGAAGGCGCTCCAGGAGCAGTTGCTGACGAAGGACGTGCCGATCGCCGCGGCTGTGCTCGGCCGCGCCGTGAACGTCGCGGTGCTCAAGGGCAGGCAGAACTACCTCTGCCGGAACCGCCTGCAGGGGTTCGCGCTCCTCGGCGGCTCGCTGTTCGCGCGGCCGGAGGACGGCCGCGCGTTCGACGCGATGCGAAGCTGGATCGACGCGACGGAGACGGGCGATCGCGCCGAGCTCGAGGTCGAGCCGTCGCCCGCCTTGTGGTCCGAGCTGGCGGTCGGCTCAGACCGCTGCCTCGGACGAACCTGTCCGCACGTCGGGACGTGCTTCTCCGAGGCTGCCCGCGAGCGCGCCTCGCATGCCGACCTCGTGATCGTGAACCACGCGCTCTACTTCGCCGACCTCGGGCTGCGCGAGAAGCGGGATGGAGCAGGAGTGCTGCCCGAGCACGACGCGGTCGTGTTCGACGAAGCGCACCGTCTCGAGGAGACCGCCGCGACATGGCTCGGCGGGCGTGTCTCGGGCGCGGGCCTCCACCGGCTCGCGCGCGACGTCGACCGCGCCTGCCGCGAGGCGAACGTGCCAGCACCGGCGCGCGCGCTCGACCGGGTCGAACGCGCCGGGGACGCGCTCCTCGATGCGGTCTGTCCCGGCACGGGCCGTGTGCGGCTGCGGCAGCCGCCCGTGACCGTGCTCCGGACGCTCTCCGAGCGGCTCGCCGAGCTGGCGTCCGCGCTCTCGGGGGTGAACGACGAGTTGGACACGCTCGCCGCCCGGTCGCTCGGCGCCGTCGCGGACGCCGAGTCGTGCCTCGACCCCGGCGAGCTCGAACGGGTCGTGTGGGCGGAGCCGGACGCCGTCGCCTGGGCGCCGGTGGACGTGTCGCGGCCGCTGCGTGAGCGCCTCTGGGACGACGGTCCGACCGCGATCCTCGTCTCGGCGACGCTCGGCACCGGCGACGACTTCGCCTTCGTGCGCGACCGACTCGGCCTCCGCGGGGCGTCCGAGCTGCGAGTCGGTTCCCCGTTCCGGTTCGAGGAGCAGGCACTCCTCTACCTCCCCGACGGCCTCCCGGATCCGCGCTCCGACGGTGCCCTCGAGCTCGTGGCCGAGGAGGCCGCCGCTCTCTGCGCGCTCTCGCGCGGCCGCGCGCTCGTCCTCACGAGTTCCTACCGCGCGCTCGACGCGATCGCCGGACGGCTGCGCGGGCGCCTGCCGCACGAGGTGCTCGTCCAGGGCGACGCACCGCGCGAGCGCCTGCTCGAGCGCTTCGGCCGTGAAGTCGACTCCGTGCTCGTGGCGACGGCGACCTTCTGGCAGGGCGTCGACGTTCCCGGGGAGTCGCTGACGCTGCTCGTGATCGACAAGCTGCCGTTCCCGGCTCCCGGCGACCCGCTCGTGGAGGCCCGCTGCGAGCGCCTCACGGCCGAAGGTGGAGACTGGTTCGGCGACTACTCGCTCCCCGCGGCGGTGCTCCAGCTGCGCCAGGGCTTCGGCCGCCTGATTCGTACGCATCGCGACCGCGGGGTGGTCGCGATCCTCGATCCGCGCGTGCGGACCCGTCCGTACGGGCGGACGTTCCTCGAGGCGCTGCCGCCCTGCCCGATCGTGACCGAGCGGTCGCGTGTCGAGAGCTTCCTCGCCGGAGAGGTGCCCGTAGCAGCCTGGTAACGTGGCGTGCCCGTGGCCAAGAAAGCGCGTACACCGAAGCCGCCCGGCCCGGGCACTCGCCAGGTTCAGGCGCCGCAGAAACGGGCGGGCTCGTCCCGGAGGCCGCCGGCGTCGGGGACGGCCGGCAAGCGCTACAAGTATTTCTGGCCGACCGCGGCAGCGGTCGTTGCGATCGTCATCGTCGCCGTCGCGCTCGGGATCGCCCTCACGCGCAGCTCGTCGAGCGCGACCTCCAGCAAGACGCCGTATGCCCTGAAGACGCCGATCGTCTGGTCGGATCTGCCGGGGCTCCAGACCGGCAAGCCCCCGTGGTCGAACGGCGCCTCGTCGCTGAGCCTCCGGCTCTCGAGTATCGGGCTCAACTCGCTGTCACAGGAGCAGCTCGCGTTCCACATCCACCAGCACCTGGACATCTTCGTGAACGGGAAGCACGTCAACGTGCCGCAGGAGATCGGCTTCGGTCTCAATCCGAGCACGGGCCAGCCCGCGTTCATCACCGAGCTGCACACACACAACGGTCTCGGGATCATCCACGTCGAGTCGGCGCAGACCCTGCGCTACCAGCTCGGCCAGTTCTTCGGCGCGTGGGGCGTGCGTCTGACGACGAAGTGTCTCGGAAGCTTCAAGGGCGGCTGCGACAACCTCGAGTGGTACGTGAACGGGGTCAGGCAGATCGGGAACCCGGCGAAGCTCGTGCTCGAGAACCACCAGGAGATCGCCATCGTCGTCGGCACGCCGCCAGCGAAGATCCCGACGAGCTACGACTTCGCCGCGCATCAGATCTAATCTGAGCTCGCGCCGGGGTGGCGAAATCGGTCAAACGCGCCTGACTTAAAATCAGGTGTCCCCTCTGGGGGCATGAGGGTTCGACTCCCTCCCCCGGCACTCGAAATCCCTGCAAACAGAAAGATCGTTGGAATGAGACGGTTGTGTGCGGGTATATGCTGAGGATCTTGGGGCCACTCAGGGGGCCACACAAGCGCGCTGAGCGATCGCAGGTCGGCGCGAGCCTTCCTTGCTCCCACTCCCACAGCTTGGGAAACCTCGCCTCGAGTTCCGCCTGGTCGCGAGTCGACCGCTCACGTGCCCAAACGAGCAACTCGGGTCTCACGTCGACACGCACGGACACCTGAGAGATTCTGTCGATCCCGAGCGGACGGCGGGTGAGATCCTGCGGAACCAGGGACATCGCGCTCTAGGCGGTAGGCGCTCCGGCCTGGAGTGCTCGCTTGCGCGAGCAGACTCTGTCGATCCGCCCCGGCGGCGACACTTTGACCGCTCGTGTCCGCCAATGGCCGTCACATCAGCGACGAACTTGTCGTCGCCGCCCTTGCCTGCGGGGCGACTTACGAGGAAGCGGCGTCGGCCGCTCGCGTCTCAGAGCGGACAGTGCGTCGGCGCATGGAGAACGAAGGCTTTCGTGGGCAAGTCGCCAGCGCAAGAGCCGACCTTGTGCAACGGGCGACGCGCCAGGCGTCAGGCGCCCTGTGCGAGGCGGTCGAGACGATGGTCGAATTGATGCGAGGCGCGACCGCGGAAAGCGTGCGGCTGGCCGCAGCCCGCTCGATCGTCAGCGTTGGGATGCATCCCGGGGACTCTTTGACGTTCGGGGTTCGCCGGCAGTTGATCGTGTCGGAGCGAGATCACAAGCTGGTGATCGACGGGCTGATGAAGATCGTCCTGCGGCTGCTTCCGGGCGAGTTGCACGACCGCCTTTGGATTGAGATTGACGCGTGGGTCAAGGCTCAATCGGCCTGAAGCGCCCGTCCGCCGACCGCGGTAGCCTCGGGGCGTCGGCATCTTGCCGTCCGTGAAGTCGCCGCCCGGAGGTCGCTGAGGCGACCTCCGGGCGTGAAGCACCCTGTTTCGTCCGGTCATGGCGCTAGCTTCTGGCTCGCGATGCACACGGTTTGGTGGATGCGGACATGGGCTGCGAAGCAGTAGGCGAAAGACGCCTCGTCCAGTACCCGCGGAAGCGCGAGCCTACGACGCGCGCCGAGATGCTCAACGAGGCGTTGTGCCAGATCGAGCGTCAGTTCGGGACGTGTCCACCGCCGCGTCGTGCGGCATTCGAGGAGCACGTGAACCGCGAGGTCTGGGAGCGAATGAGACCTCTTGGCGAGACCGACCCATACCCCGAAGAGCAAGGTGACGAGGATGGCGCTGCGTGGGAAGAGTTGAATCATCAGCGGCAACTTCGGCGCAGGCGGATGCGGAGACACCAGATGATCCTTCGCAAGCGGATAGTTGCCGAGCAACTCCGCCTGCTCGACCGCGCGGAGAGGCAGAGGGCCCGTCGGCAACCTGCACGAGTTCGCGTGGCTCAACGGAAGCGCACTCCCCGGCGCCGTGCCTGCTCGGCTCGGAGTCGCTCGTCCGGCCGACCAGGTTCGGCCGATGACGAACCAGAACGTCATCTAGTCGTTCACGGCGCCGTGACGGGGCGTCTATGAGACGGCCTGCGTTCACGCAAGCGGAGCTTGTAGCCGCGATCCTTGTCGAGATCGAGCGCGACCCGGGTATCACGTCAAACGAGATCGCGCGCCAGGTGCCTGCAAGACGGCAGGTTGTGCTGCAACTCGTGGCGGCCATGGAGGCCCGTGGTGTAGTTGAGTCACGGCCGGGTCCCCGAGGCGCTCTGCACCGGTTCCCATTAGCGAGGGCGCGGTCGTGACGAGCGACAGGCGAGCCTACCGTCGCGATGGGGATAGGGATTGGCCGTTCGCTGGCGGCTTCGTGCGCGGCCCGAAGTTGCTCGCGGCCCGGAGATGCGGCGAGATCGACCACTTCGACCAGATGATTCTCGACGGCTTCTACGAACTCGCGAGCCGCAAGTCGAACTGGGTGATCGGCCCGTTCACCCTCGAACAGATCGCCGAGATGCTCGCGTGGCCGCTGACGCTCGACACTCTCTACCGGCGCCTGACCAAGATCAGGAGCACCGGCTGGATCGACTATCCGACCCGGCCCGGCAAGAAGCACCACAAGTACCTCATCACACTCCTCGGCAACCGCCGGGAGCGGTCCGAGCACGGTCCGAGCACCCCGCCGCTCAACCATGCGGGAACCGGCACAGCGGCCACGCATGACGATCCGAGCGTAAGCCCTGCCGGTCCGAAGACGGAACAGGCCTCAAACCGCCTTCAGGCGCCGGTTGCCGATGCCTCCGAACACGAGCCGATCCGAGCATCTAGAGACCTTAGAGACAAGACCACAACCCTCAGTGAGGGAAAGGCTCTAGGAGAAGCGTCTCCGGACCACGCCTACGAGGTAGCTGAGACCACTCCCGGCGCCGGGATGAGTTACGACGTTGTGAGTACTCACGGCGCCGGGACATTCGCCACGCCTCCGCGAGCGCGCGAGGAGCAGAAAGCCCGTGATATCGCATCGCTCTCGTCGCTGCCCGCTCACCAGTGCGACCTCGTCACCGAACTGATCACAACTCTCGATGCGCGACTCGTCCCGGAGGATGCGGCGTGACTGCTGTCGCGACATCGCGCGCAAGCTTGCCATCCCTTCTCAGCGAGGGATGCGTGTGAGCGAGACTCACGCGAGCCTCTCCTTCGCTCTTCCGCCCGAACTGGCCGACGCGATCGCCGCACAGGCTGCCGAGATCGTTCTCGACCGGATTGCTGACGGCCGTGACGCACTGGCGGCGTCACCGTACATGACAGTCGCGGAAGCGGCTGACTATCTGCGCTGCTCACGGCAAAGGGTTGACGATTTACTCAGTCAACGTCGGCTGTCGCGCGTGAAGGAAGGCAGCCGCACGCTAATCCTACGAGCAGAGATCGAGGCGTACCTCGTTCTTCACCCTCGTCGCCAGCGTTGAGTGAGTGGCCCCCGAGTGGCCCCACTGCACGCAAAGGCATATGAACAGAAGCTTTGAGACCGCGTCCGCTGAGTTGAAATCAGGTGCGGGGATGCGTAGAGTCGGCGTGACACGCAAACGCCCCGGCGACGCGTGAACGCCCCGGGGCACGGCAACGGAATGGAGGTTCCGATGCGCTCTCACGATATGCCCTCAGCCGAGGATCGTCGGCTTGTGAAGACGGCGACGCCGGGCATCTACAAGCGCGACAACCGCTACATCGTCCGATATCGCGACCCGCGCGGCCGACAGCGGAAGCGGTTCGCCCGCACGCTGGCCGAGGCTCGCGACGGGAAGGCGACGCTGACTGCCGACGTGAAGCGCGGCGAGTACAGGGCTCTGTCTCGAGTGACCTTCCGCGAGTACGCGCCGACATGGATCAAGAGCTACGCCGGCAGGACGTCTCGCGGCCTACGGGACGGCACGCGAGCCGACTACGCTCGCGAACTGGGGCTAGACCCGGAGACGGGCGAACCGGTCGATCCGGAGCGCGCCGCAGTGAAGTTCTTCGGCCGGATGCGGCTTCCGGAGATTGAGCCGCGCGATGTTAAAGAGTACGCCGCCGAAGTCGCCAGTCGCAAGGTCGGCGACCGTCTCGTCAGCACGAACACGGTCAGGCTCGCGCTCGCCCCGGTGAAGGCGCTGCTCGCGACGGCGGTTGAGGAAGGCTTGATTCGCTCAAACCCGTCGGTGGGGCTGCGTATCTCGCAGGTCCACGGCGTCGGCGGCGAGCCGGAGTCAGAGAAGGTGAAGGCGCTGACCGAGGAAGAGCTCCGGCAATTGCTCGAGGCTGTCCCGGTCGAGCGGCGGCTGCTCGTGACGCTGCTCGCGCAGGCTGGCCTCCGGGTGTCGGAGCTGCTGCCGTTGCGCTGGGGAGACATCGACTTCGGCCGACGTCGGCTGCAGGTGCGGCGGAGCTTGAGCCGCAGTCAGATCGGGGCGCCGAAGACGCGACACGGCCGCCGCGACGTGCCACTGACAGAGGCGATGACGAAGGCCCTGTGGAACGCACGGAAAGCGCCAGGTGTCGACGGGCGCGACGACGCGCCGATCTTCCCCGATCGGGACGGCGGCTATCTCGACCGGACGCAGGTGTTCAGGGTTGTGAAAGCGGCGGCGAAGACGGCCGGAGTGCCGTGGGCTGGGTTGCATACGTTGCGGCACTCGGCTGCGACGATCCTGTTTCGCCGCGGCTGGAACGCGGTGCAGGTGCAGAAGTTCCTGGGGCATCACTCTCCGGCGTTCACGCTCGCGACCTACGTGCACCTTTTGCCGGACGACCTGCCAGAGCCTGACTTCCTCGATGAGGCTCTCGGCGAGATCGGCGAGGTGATCGCGGGGACAGGCGATGCCGAACCCGCTGCTCAGGGAGTGTGAACCGGATGGGATTGAAATGCCTGCCGAACGAGCTGTCGCAAGCTGTTACGCACGAAAAGAGCCTGCAATTAGGACCGCGTTCTGGGTTGCAACGAACTGACACAAGCTGCACCCGTCAGAGACGGGCTCGTACTCGCACTGTACTCATCTGAACGCTAACCTCTCGCACCTAATGGCGCCGGTCATCCGTTGTCCTCTCTGACGCTTCCGCCGCGACTCACCCAGCCCCTGCCGCGGCCTAGAAGTCGAACCCGCCGGCTCCGTGCGGGCGGCTCGCGCAGCGTGGGCTTTCTCACGGACAATCCGGCCTCGACTAGACCGGCAAGGACGCCAACCACTGCGATCGCTAGCCCGGCGAGGCACGATCCCGAACGGGTCCGAGTGTGCGGTTAAGACATGCAAGTGGGCGTCGCGACCACGACGGACCATTCAGAGCGTTAGACGGCGGAGCTCGCGACCACGTAAAGGGCGGATGGCGATCTTGTTAGCGCGGAATAGGCAATCCCGCTGTCGAAGCTCCGACGGCTCGCGAGCCGTGACGGCTCCCGGGACGGTTGGCGAGGTTGAGGGGTGATCCGGACGCGGACGGGTTCTCGTTTCCGTTCTGAACGGGTTGGTCAGTGGTTGCGGATGACTCGGTAGGGCTGTAGTTGCCAAGTTGCCCAGTGCCAGAACCAGGTGGGTATCGGGTGAGGTGTTTCTGGTCGTGGCTTGTGGCGGTCGGTGCGGAGCCAGTTGATGAGTTGCCAGGCCCAGGTGGGGATTGCGGCGGGGGCGTCGGCGGGGCGGTTGCGTCGGGTGACGACGAGGGCGGCCGACGGGATGCTGGCGTTAGCGGCGGCGTCGATAGCGATGACGCGGAAGACGGTTTGGGCGTTCGGGTCGGTCGGGCGGATGCTGGCGCTGGTCGAGTTGCCGGAGACGTTTGCCACCCGGTTTCCGTTGCGGAGGATCTGGTAGCCAGCGATCGTGCCGCTGTTGTCTCGTGAGGCCGCCCAGTGCAGGTGGAGGGTTCCGCCAGTGATCTGGCCGGTTGGCGTGGCAGGACGGGTGGGAGTGCCGACGTCGCGGAGCAGTCCGAACCACGCCGGAACTCTGGTCAGGATTGTGACCTTGCTGGTCGAGTCCGTGGTGTACCCGGCGGTGGCGCCGGCGGGTAGCCGTGCCCGTGGCAAGTGCAGCAGCACTGTCCACGTATGTCCGTCGGAGGAGAGTGCCGGCACGGTGCCGGGGGACGTTGGCTGGGTGAAGCGCAGCGAGACGTTCGCGGCGAAACTCGTGAGTGGTGCTCCGCCCTCGGCCGGCGTTGCGGTGAGTTGGACGAGGTAGCTTCCGGCGGCGAAACCGGCCTGCGTGCGCTCGAGCGTGGATGGCGCCAGTGTGATGGTTGCCGGCTCGGACAGGGCGCCTGTAGACCAGCTTGCGACGGCGAGGCCGTCGGGCGAGGTCGTCGATCCGGCTGGGGTCGGTCCGCTAGCGGGAGCGGGGGTGGCTGTGGTGGCGACGGCTGCGTCGAGTGAGTCGTTGTCGATGTTGATCGTGACGCCGCCGTAGGTCTCGTTGTGGCTGGGACGGTACTGGTGGATGCGCTGGTGGTCGGGCCAGTAGCTGTCAGGCACGTAGGGGTCGCCGAACACGTTCGGATTGCCGTTCCAGTTACCGATGTCGACCTGGTCGGGTGCCGCCCCGGTCGTCGTCAGCGGGATCATGTCGCGGATCGTCGACGCGGCGCTCCCGTAGACGCCTGCCAGGTAGCCGAGCGCGTGCAGCTTTGCTACCCAGGCGCCCACGAACTGCTGCACAACCTTGCTGCAGACTGCATCGGTGGTCGTGTACCCCTCCATGTCGAAGTAGAGCGGGTTGCCGGGGCCTAGCCCGAACTGTTGCGCGCGGGTGACTGCGTCGTTCGCGGCCGCCGTTCCTTCTGCGGAGGACGCGGCGGGATCGATCAGAGCGAGCTTCTGTCCGGAGACGCAGGGCGCTTGTAAGCCAACGTACAGCGGGAATCAGACTCCAACCGCCTCCAGTCGCGCCGGCGACCCAGGAGGCGGAGAGGTTGCCATCCCCGCACGCGCGATTGATGCCGCCCACGTAGATGCCGACGGCTCGGTACGGCGAGGCGAGCCAGGCGCCGAGTGCCGCAAGCGAGGGTGCGCTACAAGTGTCGAAACCCAGGCCAGTGAACGTCCCGCCGCCCACGGAGAAGTCCCGCGTCCCCGTCCTGGCCGTCCCCGCCGGCGCGAACACGGCCACGATGGCAGACAGAGCGACGGTCAGGACAACGCGGCGCACTACTCCAAGTTTGCAGAAATCAGGACCCGCTACGTTCTCGAAACGAGGCGAGTGATCTCCTGTGCACCCCCTCAAGGAGATGCCGCGGCTGCTGTCGGTGCTGCGGATCGGGTCGCACTACTCGGTGAAAGGCTGCGGTCTCGGAGACGGATCGTCACCCAGGGTACAACTCGAGATCTTCACTCGCGCCCGGGCGACCGCGGCCGGCCATCGTTCTATCCGTGGCCGAACACCACCGGCGGAAACGGTCCCGCGGTGGGCTCGGCGAGTGCGATGGTCAGCGCGTGAGTGCCGGGGCGGGGGCGTGGTTTGGGAGTCGCCCGTCGGCGCCGAGCCGGAAGCGGCCGCCGCAGAGAGGGCAGATGCCCGTCATCCGGCCGCGGCTGTCACGGCCCTTGCTCGTCGGGGTCGGGATGACAGCCGTGCCGGTGCAGCTACCGACGGGGACGGTCATCCGGCGACTCCGATCAGTGCGAGCTTGCGTAGGCCGACCCGGTAGACGCTGACACGCAGTCGCCAGCCGAGCCGACCCCTGAACCGCGGTTTCGGGCGGGTCGCGTCGATCTTCCAGGGCGGCACGCCGTGCTCCAGCGAAATCTCGTCTAGCCGAAAGCCCGGGCGCATGAATCGAGCCTAACCTGCCATCTATCGGAGGAGGGTGAGGGTGCCGGTGGTGGTGGCGAAGTAGGCGGTGCAGGCGCCGAGGATGGTGTGCCGGTAGTGGGTGAGCGTGACGGCGAGGCGGGCGGTGTGGTTGCCGTTGAAGTGGGTGAGGTTGCCGATGACGGCGAAGGTTTGGTTGGTGCAGTTGGTGCCGAGGTTCGTGTTCGTGATCGTGCCGCTGGTGAAGCGCCCTGTGAGCGGTCGCTTGAACCCGGCGTGGGTGGTGACGATCGTGAGGGTGCCGCCGGTGATGGTGGCGTCGGGCTGGAGTGGTGTGTGGTTGACGACGGCGATCCAGCCGCCGGACAGGTCGCCGGTGGTGTAGCCGCTGAACGTCCCTTGCGTGTGGTGGGCGACGAGTTCGATCCCGTGGACGGTCGAGACGAGCCGGGGCGAGGCGGCGGTTGACGTTCCGACCGCTGCGACGGCGACCAGCAGGGTCGCCGTAAAGGTGGTCAGCAACCTGACCGCGTTCCCGCGTGTCCACCCGTTCGGCGTTTGCCGTCCCACACCTGATTTGACGAACACCCCGCCCCGGGGTTACTGCGACTCGATGGAGTCCCACGAACTCCACGTTAAGCCGAGCCAGGCGACGCGCGGTGGGCGCTCCTGACCGTGCTCTCGCCCGGCGGGCGTCTTCCGAGCTGCGCCGATCGAGGTGACGTCGTCCTCGAAGGGGCCGTTCGTGGTGTTCGTTTTCGCTGGGGCGTAGTCGGCCGCAAGTGGGTTAGGCGGCGCAGGTTTGCGTGGAGACTGGTGCGTGTGCGTGGTTGAGGTCTGTGGCGACGGTTGTGGCGGGTGTGGCGTAGCCGCCGGTTGAATCGGTGCGGGAGGCGAAGACGGTTGCTTCGACGTGGCCGTTGATGTCGATGACGGGGCCGCCGGAGTTGCCGGGCCGTATGCGTCCTGCAAGAGCAGTGATTTGTCTAGTGACCGGGCCGTGGCCGAAGGCGTCGTTGGCGCGCAGGGTTTGCGTCTCGCCGAGGCGGGCTGGGGTTGAGTCGAGGGGGCCGTTTTCGGGGTAGCCGACGATGGCGGCTGGCTGGTTCGGGTGTGGCGGGGCGAGCGGTGGCGGCTGGGCGTTGAGTCCGGGGACGCGGAGGATGGCGATTCGTTGCGCGGGTCGAGGACGACGACGCTGGCGGCGAGCAGCAGGTTCGAGTCCGACCGCTCGACGACCGTGTCCGTCTCTCCGGCGACGACGTGTGCGGCGGTGACGATGAGGCCGGGGCGGGCGACCCAGCCGGAGCCTTCGATCCCGACCCCGCAGGCGCTGCCGAGTACCCGGACGATGCTGGGGGCGGCGGCGCGGATGAGCGGGTTGCGAAGCACGCTGCTGGTCGGTGGCTGGTCGGGCAGGAGAGGCCCGGCGATCGTCGCGTAGGGGTCGATGCGCGCGAGGATGTTGAGCAACTGATCGGGAGCGACGACCTGATCCAGTCGTCGCAACACCTCCGACTGTTGGATGTTCCTGTCGCCAATTCGGATGGCCTGGAGGGCGGGGAAGACGACCATCGGCGATCAGTTGGCGCTTTGTCGGCCGATCGCCTTCATCTTCTGCGATCAGAGTCGCGTCTTCGCGACGGCGACTTGGCCGGCGACGGTCGTCATCCCCGGTACCTGGCGCCAGTTGGCCGTGACGAGGCGGGTCGTTCCGTCACGCACATGGCAGCGCGCGATGAAGCCGAAGGCGCGTGCATGGGTGACTCTTCCGGTGCAAAGCTGGCCGCTCGGCAGGTATTCCATCTGGAACGAGGTGGACAGCAGCGAGTTGGTCGCGATCAGCAGATCGGCGCGGACGAGTACCCGTTGGTCGCCGCGGCCCTGACCGGCGAAGGAGACGATTCCCTTGGTCACCCCGAGTTGCTGCTGAACCTGGCCGGTAAGAGCGTCGCTGAAGGTGCCGGCGTTCCAGGGTTTCGGGTGGAAGCGCAGCGGGCCGACAACGAGGAAGACTGCAATCCCGGCCGTCGCCAGCGATACGGCGACCGATGCGCCGCGGAGGCGCCACCGGTCCAGCCGCGGTGCGAGCAGACGCCACATGATCGCCCATGTGACGACAGCGATCGCCGCCGCTTCGAGCGCGAGAAGCCACGGCGTGCTGCGGTCGGTGCCGCTGCCGAGACTGTGAAGGGTCGCTCCGACCCAGACGGCGAAGTTGAGGTAGTGGGCGCGCCGCCAGAACCGGTAGGAGACACGGGTGTTTCGTAGCCGGTTCGTAATCGCGAGGGCGAGCAGAAGTTCTGCCGCGACGATGCCGAGCCCGACCCAGATCGGTTTGTACGCGGAGGTGAAGGGGACGATGATCGACGCGATCGAGAAGGGCAGCCAGGCGTCGATCGCGATCGTGACGATGTGGATGATCACGAAGCTGCCGACCAGGATGCCGCCGAAGCGGTGGACGTCCTCGATCGCGAACCGCGGCCAACGGTGCAACTTCTTCTTGCCCGCCATGGTGATTCCCAGCACGAGGGTCGAGCTGATGAGGAGGTAGGCGACGATGCCGGCAGCTCGGGCGGCGTACCAGTCGACAGGGCTCGAGGTCAGGTGCATACGGCCGTTCGCAAGATGCTGCGCCGCCACGACTCGTTCACGATCACGCGCTCCTCCTGGTCGACGAAGCGCCCCGGCAGCCCACGCGCGTCGAGCCACGCAGGCCCGGCCTCGCCGACGAGGAAGGCCGACTTGGCGGCCGTATCGGCCGCAAGACAGGTCGCGCCGCAGACCGTGACCTGCTGCCACGGAGAGTCAGCCGGCCGGCCGCTGCGCGGATCGATCAAATGGTGCTGAACCTCACCGCCGCGAAGCCAGCGGCGCTTGACGCTGCCGCTCGTCGCCAACGCCCCCCGGCGAAGCTCGACGCTGCCTCCGAGGGGTAGCTCGACCACAAGCGGCGAGCGAACCGCAAGGTCTCCTCCCGCCGAGACGAACCACCCATGCCGCAAAAGCGCCACCGCCGCGTCGACCGCCAGTGCCTTGACCACACCGTTCAGGTCGAGCCAGACATGCGCCGGGAAGGTGAGCAGCCGATCTCGGTAGGCCACTGACCGCCACCGGCCCGGCGACCCCGGCCCTGCCGGCGCCGGATCCTCCACCAGTTCGTCGAGATCGGCCACATACCCCGCCTCCTCCAGCGCACGGCCGAGTGTGGGGTCGACAAGCCCCCCCGTCTCCTCGGCGACCGCCAAAGCGGCCTCGACGGCCCGCGCGAACAACTCCGACACGAGCACGGGGGTGCCGGATCGGGCATTGACTCGGCTGAGTTCGCTATCGGCACGAAAGCGGCTGAAAGTCTGCTCCCACTCCGCGAACAGCCGCTCTGCAGCCAGCACCTCGCCTGTGCGCCGGCCCGCGACGACCATCTCGCAGCCCATTGCCTTGAAACGACGAGAGATCACGACACGGACGTCGAGGCCCCCGGCGGCGCCTGGGCGGGAGCGATGATCCCGGCCTGCAGCAGATTCCGCCGCACGATCCGGACAAACCCTGGCGGCGCCGCCAGCGCGTGCAGCGGTCGCTTCGAATGCCCCGCATAGGACGCCCGCGTCACCACCAACCCGACGACGAACGCCGCCAACGCAACAGTCGCGAGCGCCAACTTGGCCTGTTCCGCCCGTCTCCGAACCGGCGCAAAACGCGATCCACTTTCCCCGGGCCCAGCATCCTCCGTGCCCGGCGCCGTCTGCCGCGGCTCAGGCTTGGGCTTCGACTTCAGAGGCTCTGATCGCCGAGGCGCCGCCGGGTGTGAGCGGACACCCGGCATACGAGCAGGTCGCTTGCGCTTCTTGGCCATCTACCCGACCTGAAGATCCAGCCTCGAGCGAATGTCAGCCTTCACGCGGCACATGGCACCAGCGCTCCGTGAGGCATGGATGAGAGAGGGGTGCAACAGCGCGCGTTGTTACCGCCGGTAGAGGGCCTTCCGGGCTCGGTGCGTGCCGGTAAGCGTCCCGTTTCGCTGAGGGTCGTCGTCACCGCTCCGTCGCACGATGTCGCCGCGTACGGCTCCCCGGCGGCTGCTAACCGGTGTTCTGATTCGACGTTGCGAGTGCCGAGTTGAGCGCTCGGCGTGTCGCGGCGTCCACCTCGCCGGTCGGCGTCAGTCCCGCGGCCGTCTGAAGCTGCTCCGTAGCAGTCTGCGTGGCGGTCCCGAAGTTTCCGTCGGCGGTCAGCGGCGTCTGGGTCGGCGAGGTCAGCTTCAACCACTGGTTCAGCTGGTTCTGCCAGCTGACGACGGTTGGACCGGTGTCTCCGAGCTTGAGCGTGGTTCCCGAAGGCGAGGTCGTCGATGCGGGCTTCGTGCCGGTCAGCGCTCGCCGGAGGGCGAGTCGCGTGCTTGCCCCGACGATGCCGTCCGGTGTGAGTCCCTGTGCGGTCTGCAGCTGCTCGGTCGCGATCTGGGTCGACGCGCCGAAGCTTCCGTCCGCCGTCAGTAGCGTCTGGGTCGGCGCGGTGACCTTCAGCCATTGGTTGAGCGAGTTCTGCCAGGCGGCCACGTCCGCCCCGGTCGAGCCGAGCGAGAGCACCCGGCCGCTCGTCGAGATTCCTGCCGGCCCGACGAGGTTGCGCGTCGACCTCAGCAGCGAGCTCCGATCCGCCACGAATCTGGACGCCGGGAAAGAGGCGCCCAGTCCGCGTGCTTGCAGGGCAGCATCCGCCGACGTCCGCACGCCGTCCCAGATCAGGTCGCTCGTGAGCAGATCGTCGACCTGTCCCGAGATGACGGCATTCCACGAGGTGTCGTTCTGAGCGGTAAGCGCCTGGGACAGAGAGTCACGGAGTCCCTGAAGCCCGCGGAGCCGGAGGTCGAGTGCGGCAAGCGCCTGCGCCTGGTCCGAACTCAGGGTCGCTGGTGCCTGTAGCGCCTGTAGCCGCGTGACCTGATCGGCCGCCTGCTGCACGAGCGCGTCGAGCTTCGCGATCACGGTCTTCCTGCCGGCTGCGGTCTGGCTGCCACTCAGGTCGGCTGCGAGGGCGGCCCCGGTTTGCTGCGAGCTGGACGCGATCGGCGTGATCTGCTCCAGGTAGTTGCTGTTGTTGCCGTCTCCGCCTCCTGACCCCGTCGTGAGGACTGCGATCAGGATCACGAGGAGGATGAGCGCTGCCACGATCACCGCCGCTATTCGGCGGCGGACGACTACGTGCGACGGCGTCGACCGAGGGCGCCGATGGGCAAGGCGCGGATCGGGTCCAGTCTCCCGGGGTTCATCCTGTCGGTCGTCCCCCGCCGGCTCAGGGTGTTCGGGGAAAAACTCGAACTCGAATTCGTCGTCCACGCTCCGCCCTCGGCCTCGACTACCCAGCCTACTCGGCTCGTCAGTCACGCCGAGGAGCTTCGAAGAATCGTCACGTTTGTCGACGGCACGCGCTCGTAGACCCGGTAGTCGTCGCGCAGGACGCGGCTTAACCCCCCGCTCGGGTCCACCACAATGGGTCTTCGGTAGACGATCACGAGACGCGGGTGGTTCCTGCCGTCGAGGAGCCTCCGCAACCGACCAACCGCTCCCGGGATCTCCTCCAGGGGATGCGCCCAGAGGTAGGGGAAAGCGGCCCGACGGTCGGCGAGGAAGTACAGATCGGCCTCCGAGTCGAGTGCGTAGATCGGGCTCTCCGGACCGGAGTCGGCCCTCACGGCGCCGGCGATCCGCCGATCAGTTGCGTACTGGCCGTAGTAGGGAACGAGCGCTACTCGGCTCGCGCGCGACATCCCGTCCACCCGCACCACGAAGGGAAGCACTTGCCAGACGGCGACCGCGACGACGAGGACGCCAAGACTTCTTGTCGGCACGCTCGTGGCGCCGATCCCGGCGAGGAGTGCGAGTGGTGCGATCAACTGAACGTAGTAATGCGGCCAGTAGAGCGACGCCGCATTGAACCCGGCGAACGCCGCGAGCAACCAGCCGACAGGGAGCCAGAGCCGCGGCCTCCGCAGGAGGCAGAAGCCAACGCCGGCGAGCGCGGCGAGTACGACCAGTTCGAGGTCTCGCCTGGCGCCGAGCCAACTCGTCGTCAACGGGCCGAGCCGGCTAGCGAGGGTCGAGCCTGCGCCGGAATGCGCAGAGAGCTTGTAGCCGACGACTGCGAACCAGTAGTTGTTCCAACCGACGCTCAGACCATGGAGCGCAGACAGGCCGAGCGGGACCGCCGCCGCGGCCATGAACGTTCCGACGTTCCTCCACCTCCGCGCCGGACCGGCTCCGACCACAGCTCCTGCGACGAGCAGGCCGTCGAAGCCTGATTGCTTCATCAGCAGGGCTGTCGCGGCTGACAGCCCGGCGACGATCAGCCACGGGCTCGCACCGGACCTCCGCCACGCGAGCACTGCGGCAACCGCCCCGGTCGCTGGCAGCGCGGCCGCGAGTTCTCCGTTGAACGTGAAGCCCTGCACGTGTGGACCGACCCCCACGACTGCGTAGATCGCGGCTGCCGCCGCCCCCGTCCACGGCCCTTTCAGCATCCAGCCGATCGCTCCGACCAGCAGCGTGATCGCGGCTCCGAACGCGACTGCCCCCAGTCTGATCGCCCATGGCCCGTGCGCAATCGAGAGCAGAAGGCGGTACGCGAGCATCAGACCTTGCGGACGGTCCACCCACGCCGGACGGCCCATACAGCCGGGCACCGCGCGCCCACTGCTCGGCGATGTACGCGTAGCCCCCCTCGTCCGGACTCAACCCCAGGTGCATGAACGGCACCCGCAGCGCGACGGCGGCGGCCGCCGACACCGCGATCCCCGCGGCAGGCCACCAGCTTCGCCTGCCGTGCGCGGGAACGAGCGGATCTCGCACGGACAGGATGAGGCTAACCCAACATCGGCGCGTTCGAACCTCGAACGGTGCGGCTCGCGCCTGTCGATTCTCGATTGGATTCCAACGATTTCTCTAGCAGGTGGAGGCGCTCTGTCCGGTGACCGTGTCGAGTGCGGCGGCCGTACTGAAAGCGAAGGTCAGGCGGATCCGGCCGGCCGAGGTCGTGCGAAGCCGGATCATGCCGTCGCTGCCCTTGTTCACACAGCCCGACGTCGCGTGCCAGTAGGGGGACGCGTTGATGGCGATCCGGTACGTGCCGGGGCGGGGAACGGTGACTGTGATGCTGTTGTTGCTGAGGTTGACCACATCGGGATCGCCTGGCCCGGTGATCAGCGGTTGCGGAGAGTGGACGGCGTAGATCTTGATGTTTGCGGTCGCCAGCACGAGGCGGAGTGGCAAGCGTCCGCTCGCGATCAGCTTCGCTTCGGCCCGAGCGCTGTAGTCGGGCGGCGCGCCGGTGAGTACGACATAGCCGACTCCGAGCCGGTGTAGCCAGGCCGTGTATGCGCGCGCCCCGAGCCGGCCGTACAGAACGGCGTTTTCCGGGAAGTCGTCCTGGCGGAACCAACCGCGTGCCAGCGGGATGCCTGCCTGCGGCAGATAGGCCGCCTCCCAATGGCCGACGGTGTCGACGGCTTCGACGCGGTAGTCGGGCGAGCGGTGGATCTTCAAATAACGGATAACCGGGGCCCAGTAAGAGGCCTGCGAGGTCGGATCGGATCGAGCGTGCGCGACGCTTGTCGCCAATGGGGTGACGTTCCACAAAACCGCCAGGGTGAGCGCGAGCAGCGAAACGGCACGCGGGCGCCAGTCACGAAGAGACAGGACGAGCAGGGCGAGCGGAACGGCGAGGAACCGGAGACGATCGATGTTCTCGCCAAGCGCCGAGGGGACGAGATAGGCCGCGGCGCAAGCCGCTGCATAGGCGGGGAAGAGGTAGCGAATTGCCCGGGCACGCTCGTTTCGCCAGGTGAGGGCCGTGCCGATTGCGCAGAAGACGAGTGCAGCCGCCAGCTCGCCGGTCGCGAACGGGTAGCGACCCGAGCTCGGGAACATGCGCCAGAGCACAATCTCACCGAGGCTCAGGGTGCCGAGCACCAGCCCGGCGCCGACCAGGAAGTGTCGCTCGGTGCGCCGTCCGAGCGCGATCGCTGCCAGGACGACGAGGAGGAGGAGGAAGGCGACCGGGCTTGCGGCCAGCGACAGCAGCGACAGCAGCGCCATCCGTCGCAGATGCCTGGCTTGCGCCGCCCAGATAGCGAGCAGCGCAAACGCGGCCCCCAGGCCGAAGGGGAACATCGCCAACAGCACAGTTCCGGCCCAGACCACCGAGAACGCGCGTGACGACCAGCGCGCGGCGGAGCCCCACTGACGCCAAGCGATAGCGGAGAAAGCCAGTGACGCAGCCGCGACGGTGGAGATTGCAAGCGCGTTGATTCCGAGCAGTGCCGCGAGCGGGTAATGAGCCAGCTGTAGGTGACGAAGCTGTACCGGCCGGCGTACCAGAAGTTGTTCCAGAACGTCAGCCCGTGTTGAAGGAACAACGTCCGCTGGTAAACGTGGGCTGCGAGGTCGATCCCCGGCGGAGCCGTCCACACGAGCAGAGCAGATACCGCCGCGGCGGCTGCTGCGGCCAGAATCGCCTCGCGAGGAACGGCGAAGTCCGGGCGGCGACGCAGGGTCGGGTTGGCGGGAGTCGTCACGGGAAGCTGCGACGAGCAGGATCATCGGGAGCACGCCTGAGAGCCCGGTGAGAGTCGTGGAGCTCGGGCCGCGGCAACTTGCCCGCGAGGTCGAACGACACGCACTGCGCGTGTGCCACGTCCGTGCCTTCCTAGCGGGTCAGCCCGGCCGCAGCGAGTGCGCGGTCGATCACGGCACGGGCCACGATCGGCGCGGCGCCCGAGTCGTAGTGCGTTCCGTCGGGCCTCGCGAGCTGCCCACCGGGCAAGCGGTCGTTGCAGGGACTGGCGTTCGTGTGGCACACGAGCGATTCAATGCTGATCGAGCGTACGGCACCTGTTTTGTGAGAAGCGAGGAAGGCGTTCCAGACGTCCTGAGCCCCCGTCGCATGCAGCAATCGGTAGACGAAGGGTGTT